>NZ_JBVHMU010000004.1:0-581409 GCF_055558275.1 Streptomyces sp. NPDC025806
CCTGCACGGGCGTGAGGCAGCGCAACTGACAGGCAGAGCGCCCGACGAGCCTGAACCAGACCCCGCTTCCTGAAGATCATTTACGGGACAGCCCTTAGGAAGAAGCCAAAGTTCGGATTAGTTCGGTGCAGGGGCGGCAGGAGTACGTACTCACGGCGCGCTCGCCAGGACACGCTTTACGCATGACGACGAACGCACCGCGAGAGCCGCTAGGCGCCGGGCTTCTGCTCGGCGGGGGCGACGACCGCCTCAAGCTGTTTGACGCGCTCGACAAGGCCGGCCAGTTCGGTGGAGACGCGCGCGACCTCGGCTTGCAGATCGGTCAGTCGCTGCGCGGCTTCACGGGGCTCCTGCTCGCCGGGAGCGGGGTCGCGGACATACGTTCCACTCCCCGTCCGGCCTTCGACCAGCCCATCGTCTTGGAGCTGGGCGTAGGCGTTCTGCACCGTCATCAGGGCTACGCCGAGCTTCTTGGCATAGGCCCGGGCGCCAGGGAGGCGATCTCCAGGGCCGAACGTCCCTGCGGCGATCTCGTCTCTGACCCTGGCCGCGATCTCGCGGGCGTTGAGCTTCCTCTTCGTCTGTGAGTCCACCAGGAAAGCGTACTTGACCTAGGTCGTTTGCGATCCGTTCGCCAGACCACTTGACGACCCAAAGCGACCTAGGTAGCTTTCTCATCAACGGCAAGCGACCTAGGTCGCTGCCGAGCAGGGGTGTTTGACCTGCATGCACAGCGCCCGGATGCACGGCCCGGAGCACGCGCTGCAACAACTCAACAGAGTGCCGACCCAGCCGCATGAACACGTGCGGTCGATGGGTGCGGGTCACCATCCCGACCGCCCATGTCGGGCCGGGTGACCTGCCCTGATCCGCTCTTCGGGGCGGTGACGGCATTGCTTGATCTGGCATCCGCAGAACTTTGGCGGCTTCGGCCGCTTTTGAACCTCCACCCTTCCGCCGCGTTTGTTGCGGCGGCCGGTTGCCTCCGCCGCTCGTCTCGTACGAGCGGCGCTGAGGGGAGCCGGAGTCCCGGTGTCCACCACAACGTTCGAGGGGGAACTTCCATGCTGCTCGCCATCGGTGACGTCGTCCGCGTCCGCAGTGACAAGGCCCTGGGCACGGTGGCCGGCCTGGCCAACCACCGGGCCGGGAACGTGGTCGACGTCCAGGTGAACGGGGGCGTCCTGCGTCCCGTCCGCCCGGCGGACATCGAGGTCGTCGCCCGCGGCTTCAAGCCCATGACCTCCGCCCGCGCCATCGCCACCCTGCTGTTCTTCGTGGTCGCCATGGCCGCCGGCATCGCCAACGGCGACTACGTCCGCGGCCTGGGCGCCAACTGGACGATGACGCTCTTCGTCGTCTTCACCTCGGTCACCACCGTCGCGGGCGGACTGGTCGGCATCTTCAACCGCCCCCGCCGCGTCAAGGTCTGACCGCCGCGCCCCTCCCGCCCCTCCGCCACTGACCAGGGAGAAAGCCCGTGTTCGCTTCGCTGTTCGTCCTGCTCTACGTCGCTCACCTGCTGTCGGACTACCCGCTCCAGACGGACCACCAGGCCGCGCACAAGGCCGGCGCGGGGTCCTGCGGGTGGCGGGCGAACATCGCCCACGCCCTCACCCACGTCGCCGTGACTCTGCTCGCGCTCGCCATCGGTGAGGCGGTGCTGGGACTGCACCTGAACGGCATCGCGGTGGCGGCCGGCGTCGCCTGGATCGGGGTCACGCACTCGGTCATCGACCGGCGCTGGCCGGTGGCCCGCTGGATGGCGTTCGCCCGGCAGGCCGGGTTCGCCCAGCACGGCGGCGCCGCCCACGTCGACCAGACCGCCCATCTGACCGCCCTCGCGGTCGCTGCCCTGGCCATCACCGGCCTGTCCTGACCCACGACACCGAAAGGGGGCCTGTGATGGGCCTGTTCGGATCGTCTGCTCGCAAGTCCACGCCCAAGGGTGAGTGCCCGCAGTGCTGGGAGCACGCCCACAACAGCCGCGCCGTTCACCGGGGCCTCGGCCCTCGGGAGGACTGCCCGCAGTGCGTGGACCACATGGTCAACGGCTGCCCGGGCACCGACCGGCGGTGACCATCGCCGCTCTCTGACTGCCCCTCCGATCGGGGCGGGCGCCTCTCACCACAAGACCGCGCCCGCCCCGTCCTCTCCCATCCCACCGTGATCAGGAGTTTCGTCATGCGCTCGTACATCAGCGGCCACCAGGCCGTGACCAGCACCGACTTCATCGAACTGGCCCTCGGCACCCCGGTTGAGTTGTGGCTCGGGGCCGAGGGTGAGAGCGAGATGGAGCGCGCGGCCCGTCTGGACGCGGCCCGCGACATCATCGCCGACAACCCCGGCATGCCGGACGACGCGATCCGCGTCGCCGCCACGGCGATCGAGCAGCACGCGGCCGACCTGTTCAACGTCGTCCCGCTCGCCCCGCGTCCCGCCCGGACCCGCCGGGTCCGGAAGGCGGTGGCGGCATGATGGCGACCGCTCCCGCGCCCGAGCTGCTCAACGACTACTTCGGCAAGCCCAAGCCGGTGCTCAACATGCCGCTCACCTACGAGCAGGCCCGTCTCGGCATGGCCTTCCACGAGGCCGGTCACGCCGTGCTCGCCATGGCCTACGGCATGGGGGTGCTGACCAGCGAGGTCATCGCCTGGGAGCCCGAAGAGGGTGGCTGGCGCCTGACCGGGAACACCGCCTGGAGTGCCCGGGGCTTGCACGCGTGGCGGTTCGCCGCGATGGCCGCCGCCGGAACCATCAGTGAGGTCAACTACCTGATGGCCTACGGCCTGTGGACGCCGGAGCGGGCCGCTGCCTGCGCCGCTGCCCACGACCGCGAGCAGGCCATCGCGATGCTCACCGAGCACGGTTTCCCGATCGCGTCGGACCACGTCCCGGCTGGCGGGAAGTCCTGGCCGATGGTGCAGGGCATGGCCCGACGGAAGATCGCCCACCTGTGGCGGGAGATCCGCACGGTGGCCCACGCGATGGACGAGAACACGAAGCTGACCGGCGACGACATCGCAGCCCTGACCGGCATGACCAACCCCGTCTTCGAAGAGGCGGTGGCGGCATGACTGACATCGTGACGCCCGAGCGTCCGGCGGTGCCGCCGCTGACGCGTCCGGAACTGGGGCTGGCCGGGCTCGGTGCCGCTGCGGCGGCCGGAGTCGGCTCGCTCGGCTTCATCGCCTCGTTCGACGCGGTCTCCTCCGCCGCGCAGAGCTGGGGGTTCGCCGAGCCGTGGATGCTGCCCGTCGGGATCGACGTGGCCGTGCCCGTGTTCAGCGTCGCCAACCTGCTGCTGATCCGGATGGACATGGCGCTGGCCTGGGTCCGCTTTGTGCCCTGGATCCTCACCTTGGTCACCTGCGGGTTGAACGTCGCCGCCGGCGAGGGTGTGTGGGCCAAGCTTGCGCACGGCACGATGCCGCTGCTGTGGGTGGTCTTCTCCGAGATCGGCGCGCACATCTACGCCGTACGGATCGGGGCCGCGACCGGCCGCCGGATGGACAAGATCCGGTTCACCCGCTGGCTCCTCGCCCCCGTCACCACGTTCGCGCTGTGGCGGCGCATGACACTGTGGGAGATCACCTCCTACGCCGACGCCCTCGCCCGCGAGCGGGAGCGGCAGTTGGCCCGCGCGGACCTGCGCGAGGAACACGGCCGGATGTGGCGTTGGAAGACGCCACGCCGCGCCCGTGTCCTGCTCAAGCTCGGAGACCTCGCCCCCGAGGGGATCGAGGAGCCTGAGCCTGTCGAGGAGCCGAAGGACGAGACGCCGAAGCCTCCGAGCAAGCCGCCGGCCGCACCGCGCCGCCGCGCCGGGAAGGCCAAGGCGCCTGCGCGGCGCTCGTTCGACGAGTCGCTCACCGAGGCCCGGAAGGTCACCGAGGGCTGGGCGGACGCCGACATCAACGCTGAGGCCCTCCGCAAGGCGCTGAACTGCGGCGCCAAGCCCGCCCGGGAGATCCGGGACACCCTCCTGGGCGAGCGCGCCAAGGCGCCCCTGCACTCCGTCGGCTCCGAGCAGGAGGAACACTCCGCCGATTCTGAGCAGGAGGAAGCGGCATGAGCGCGCTCTTAACTGCGCTGGCCACGGCCGTGCCGCTCGTGGCCGGATGGTGGCTTCACGTCAGCCGGTTGCGCCGTCGCCTGCACGTGGCGCGGCGTGACCCTCTCACCGGGCTGCGTACCCGCGACGCGTTCACCCGCCGCGCCACGGTCCTGCTGAAGGATCCGCGCGCGGTGGTGGTGCTCGCCGACGTGGACCGGTTCAAGCACATCAACGACACCTACGGGCACGCCGCCGGAGACGCGCTCCTCAAGGCGACCGCCGAGCGGCTGGCGCACCACGTCGGCCGCTCCGGGGTCGCCGGTCGGCTCGGGGGTGACGAGTTCGCCGCCGTCCTGGTCGACGAGCACGGCGCCGCCGGCGACCTGCTCGCCCTCCTCCACGGCATCCTCGCCCGCCCGGTCGACGGGATGGACCCGAACGTCTCCACCACGGTCTCGCTCGGCTGGGTCCGCGCCGCCGACTTCCCCGCCGACGACCTGTCCGGGCTCCTGCGGCGGGCGGATGAGTCCATGTACGCGGCCAAGCAGGCCCGTGCCGGGCTCAAGCGGGCCGGACTCGGGCGGCTGTTCGCCACGGTCGCCGGGCGACGCTCGGGCCGCCACGGCGCCCGCAGCGCCCCTCCCGCGATGGGGGTGGCGGCATGAGCGAGCCGCTGACCGGCATCGCGACGTGGCGCCCGGTGATGCGGGCGGCGGGCTTCCGCTGCCAGTGCACCGGGCAATGCGGCAACCCGCACACCAAGGGTGAGGGCCGCTGCCCGCACGAGCACGACGCCTACACCAGCAAGCACGGCCACCTGGTGCGGCTCATCGCCGCGCCGGCCGACCCGCTCGCCACGGCCGTGGCCGCCGCCGCGCTCTCCGCCGGCGAGTTGCTGGCGTGGTGCCCGGACTGCCACACCGCCGCCGCCCGCGCCGCGCGCCGTGCTGTCTCCGGGGCCGGCGATGAGGCGCCGGGCCTGTTCGAGCTGTGAACCGCACTCACCCCGCTCGGGGTCCGGCCGCTCAACCTCCTACAGCCAGCGGCCGGGCCCCTTCTACAGCCTCCGAGGAGGACAGTTCAGTGAATCACCCCGACGACAACCGTGAGTTCTTCGAGCATCTCGAAGCCGACATGGCCGCCGACTTCGGCGGTGAGGTGGTCGACCTCGACAAGGCGCGCAGTGCCCGTGCCGGGTCGGCCGACCGCAGCCGTGTCGAGTCGGGCGACGGGTCGCCCGACTCGGTGGCCGGTGAGTCGGCCGACGGCACGGCCGTTGAGTCGGCCGACCCGGACGACGACGAGTCGGGCGAGTCGGCGCCGCCGCGTATGGCCGACTCTCCGTCGCTCCCGAAGCCCGGTATCACGACGTTCAAGCGCAAGCCGATCCTGCCGTCCTGGCTCAAGTCCAAGCCCGGGTTCGTGTCCACGATGCAGCGCGCCACCGGCAACGCCCTGTACGCGACGGCCTATCACGGGATCCGCACCCCCTGGTACGCGATGCGGCTGGCCGTGGACGCCCCGCGCGGCGCTGCCCGCCTGGTCTCGCAGACCAACCGCTGGGTGTGGGACACCGAGGGTGCGCCGCTGCGGGCCTACGAGGTCGCGCACGAGAACACCGGCGAGTACCTGAAGCTGTCGCGTCAGCGGGATAGGCGGGTGCGGCTTCGGATGCTGGTCCTGGGCGTGTCGACGCTGGTCGGGGTGCCTTTGGCGCTGGCCATGTTCGTGCTGGCTCCGGGCTGGCTGGCACTGTTCGCCTCCGTCGCGGTGCTGGCGGCCGGCTTCAAGGGCGGGCAGGCCGACCAGCCCGTCATCAGCCGCGCGGTCCTCAAGACCGAGCTGGAGAAGCTGACCACGCCGATCGTCCTGCGGGCGCTGGACAACATCGGCAACCCCAAGCTGTCGGCCGCCATCAAGAAGGGCGGCGACATGAACGGCATGCGGTTCACGTCCGACATCACCCGCGACGGGCCCGGCTACCGGGCCGACCTCGACCTTCCGTGGGGTGTCACCCCGGAGGACATCATGGAGGCCCGCAAGGCGCTCGCCTCCGGGCTGCGGCGCAAGGTCGGCTGTGTGTGGCCGTCGGCCGACCCGACCGAGCACGAGGGCCGACTCGTGCTGTGGGTCGGGGACAAGCCGATGAACGAGACCACCAAGCCCGCCTGGCCGCTGCTGAAGTCGGGCACGGTCGACCTGTTCAAGCCGGTCGTGTTCGGCAACGACCAGCGCATGGGGGACGTGACCGTCACCCTCATGTTCGCGTCCGTCATCGTCGGGTCGATCCCGCGCATGGGCAAGACGTTCCTGATGCGGCTGTTCCTGCTCATCGCCGCCCTCGACCCGCGCGCGGAGGTCCACGCGTTCGACTTCAAGGGCACCGGCGACTTCGGCGCCCTGGAGCCGGTCTGCCACCGCTACCGGGCGGGCGACGAGGACGAGGACATCGAGTACGTCCTCAACTCCCTGCGCGAGCTGCGCAAGGAGCTGCGCCGGCGGGCGAAGGTCATCAAGGGCCTGCCGCGCTCACGGTGCCCGGAGTCGAAGGTGACCCCGGAACTGGCCAACGACAAGAGCCTCGGTCTGCACCCGATCGTGGCCGGGTTCGATGAGTGCCAGGTCCCCTTCGAGCACGAGAAGTACGGTGCCGAGATCGAGGAAATCTGCACTGACCTGGGCAAACGCGGTCCGGCGCTCGGCATGACGATGCTGTTCGGCACCCAGCGGCCCGACGCGAAGTCGCTGCCGACCGGCATCAGCGCCAACGCCGTGCTGCGGTTCTGCCTCAAGGTCATGGCCCAGCCCGCCAACGACATGGTGCTGGGCACCTCGATGTACAAGGCCGGATACCGGGCCACGATGTTCTCCCGCACCGACCGTGGCATCTGCTGGATGGCCGGTGAGGGCGACGACCCGCGCATCGTCGCCTCCGCGTTCGTCGACGCGGTCGGCGCCGAGCAGGTCGTGGCCCGCGCCCGCGCCATGCGCGAGGAGTACGGCAACATCACCGGCCACGCCGCAGGTCAGCAGCCCGAGACCGAGGAAGCCTCGTTCGACCTGCTCGCCGACGTCCTCAGCGTCATCGCCGTCGACGAGGAGAAGGTGTGGAACGAGAAGGTCGCCACCCGCCTCGCCGCCCTGCGCCCCGAGGTCTACACCGGGTGGAAGGCCGAAACGGTCGCCAAGAACCTGCGCCCGCACGGCGTCACCGTGCAGGACGTCTGGGCCACCAGCGACAAGGGCAAGGGCACCACCCGGCGCGGCATCGCCCGCGCCGACATCACCGCTGCCATCACCGAGCGTGACGGAAAGCCCGGCCGGGGATGACGCGGAACGCTGCTAGGTCTAGCACCGCAGCGCTGCTAGACCTAGCAGCTCCGCTAGCACCCTATTCCCGATCTGATCAGGGAACTCGTATCTAGCACCTCACCTGCGGGAATCCCCGAAAACCGCCCTGGAGGGCACCTCATGACCCCCCTGCTCCTTGCTAGCGCCTGCCTGCTCATAGTCACGCTCGGTTACATCGGCCTGTGTGCGGGCAGCCCGTACGGCGACTGCCGTAAGTGCCACGGCATGGGCCACGCCATCAAGACCGACCGCAAGGGCCGCCCCAAGCGCGGCAAGGACTGCCGCCGCTGCCACGGCTACGGCAAGCGCGTCCGCGTCGGCCGCCGCCTGTTCAACCACTGGCAGCGCATCTACCGCGAGGGCCAGACCGACACCGCCCCGGCCGCCGGCCGCCCCTTCGCCAAGAGCCGCTGATGCGCACCCTCATCCGCGCTGCCCTCGCCGGGATCGCGCTCGCCCTGCTGCTGACTTCCTGCCCCCGCGCCGACGCCGCCCCCGAGCCGGCGTCCGCGCCCAACCCCTCGAAGGGAGCCCCGACATGGCCGTGAGCATCTCGCTCGTCCTGCTCTTCGGGCTGATCCTCGCCCTGCTCCTGCGCGCCAACAAGGGCTACGGCACCGCCGCCGTGGCCGCCCTGTTCGGCTTCTACCTCGCCGACTCCGGCGCCGCCGGCCCCATCACCCAGCTCACCTCCGCCGTCATCGACGCCATCCAGGCCATGTGAGGAGACCGCCATGCCCCAGCACCCCACCCTGATGGCCGCAGGCGAACTCCGCGACGCCCTCGCCGCCCACCAGCGCGGCGACATCCCCGCCACCCTGGGCGCGCTCATGGCCATCGACACCGACTCCTGGCAGGCCATCGAGCGCCGCCTCGCCATCCTGGGCGGCAACCTCCCCCAGCTCCTCGACCAGGCCGCCGGTGAGCGGCCGTGAACGCCGGACTCATCGCCGCCGCCGTCCTCACCGCGCCCGCCGCCGTGTTCGGCACGATCACACTCGCCGGACACGCGCTCGCCCGCCGCCACGAGGCCACCCTCGCCACCGCGCTCGCCGCCCACCCCCAGGGCGGCGGGCCCGGCCCCGGCGAGCCGCTCCCCGTCCCCGAGTCCGCCGGGGCGCCGGAGCCGCTCGCCACGGTCACCGTCCTCGCCGATCGCCGCCGCACGACACCTCACCTCGCCCCTGCCGCCGAGGAGGCCGCATGAACGCCCGCCGCACCGTCGCGACGCTGCACACCCACGTCGACAACCGCACCTGCCGTCCCGAACCGATCAGCACCGGCACCGCACTCCAGCTCATCCGCCGGGCCCGCAACAGCCGTACCGGCGTCGACGCCGTGCACGTCTACGAGACCACGGACCGCACGGGCACCCCGCTCCACGTCGCCTACGTCCGCTTCACCCCGGGGCGCTGGTCCAACGTCACCGACGTCATTGACGTCGTGGAGATCCCCACCGCCGCCCTCACCGACCTCTGACCCGACCGATGGAGAGCCCGAAAATGAGCACCCACGTGAGCCCCGCGTCCTGGGCCGCCACCGCCGCAGAAGCCGTCCGCAGCCTCAACCACGCCACCCTCGCCCCCGGGCAGGACTGGCAGTACCCCGGCGACGCCTACACCGTCATCGCCTCACTCGCCCGGATGGCCCGCATGCTGCCCCAGGCCATCACCCAGGCGCTCACCCCGGTCTACACCGCCCAGCACGCCGGCCGCCTCACCGCTGACGGCGAGGCCGACGCCGACCAGGCCGCCGCAGCCGCCGTCCAGCACACCCGCAACGCCATCCGCCGCGCCCAGCACCTGGCCATCGCACTCGACCAGGTACACGCGGCCCTCGCCCCGCTCGGCTGCGAACTCACCGACGACGACCAGTAGATGTGACCGGGCGGGCGCCTCCCACCACCACAAGACCGCGCCCGCCCGGCCTCTCCCATCCCGCCCAGAGAGCAGGAGCAAGTACGTGCTGACCTTGACCGATCTGTTCTGCGGCGCCGGGGGTTCCTCGACCGGCGCGATCTCCGTGCCCGGCGTGAGTGTGCGGATGGCCGCCAACCACGCCCGGCACGCCGTCGACACCCACCAGGCCAACCACCCCGACGCCGACCACGACTGCGCCGACATCTCCCAGGTCGACCCCCGCCGCTACCCCGCCACCGACATCCTGTGGGCCTCCCCGGAGTGCACCAACCACTCCATCGCCAAGGGCCGCCGACGCGGCCACGGCGAGTTCTCCGACGGCCTGTTCGCCGCCTCCGGTGCAGACGAGACCGCGATCCGCTCGCGC
The DNA here is from genome assembly GCF_055558275.1 of Streptomyces sp. NPDC025806. NCBI lineage: Bacteria > Bacillati > Actinomycetota > Actinomycetes > Kitasatosporales > Streptomycetaceae > Streptomyces > Streptomyces sp. NPDC025806. Next base: position 9,695 of record NZ_JBVHMU010000004.1, read on the forward strand.
GCCACCATGCACGACGTCCCGCGCTTCGCCGAGGCCCACAACTACCGCGCGATCATCGTCGAGAACGTCGTCGACGCCTACTGGTGGGGCCCCGAGCAGGCCCCCGGCGCCGCCTTCTCCGCCTGGCTGTCCACCCTGCACGCGTGGGGATATGAGCACCGCATCGTGTGGATGAACTCCATGCACGCCGCCGCCTACGGCCCGCCCGCCCCGCAGTCCCGCGACCGCATGTATGTGGTGCTGTGGCGCAAGGGCGAGCGCATGCCGGACTTCGACAAGTGGACCCGCCCGTACGCGACCTGCGACGAGCACGGCCCCGTCCGTGCGATCCAGGGGTTCAAGCGGCCCGACCGACGGTGGGGACGCTACGGCCGGCGCGCCCAGTACGTGTGGCGCTGCCCGCGTGTGGAGTGCCGCAACAGCATCGTGGAACCGTCCGTCCGCCCGGCCTCCGACGCCATCGACTGGACCCTCCCGGCCGCGCAGATCGGGGAGCGCAAACGGCCCCTCGCCAAGGACACCATGCGCCGCATCCTCGCCGGATTCGAGGCGTTCTCCGCCCCGCTCGCCGTTCCGGTCGAAGGACGCGAGGGGAAGAAGGCGGCGCCCGCGACGGCGCCTCTGCGCACGGTGACCACCCGCAACGAGACCGGGCTCGCGCTGCCCCCGTACATGGTCGAACTGCGCGGCGGGTCGTCCTCGCACCGGGCCATCAGCTCCCCGCTCGCCACGGTGACCGCAGGCGGCAACCACCACGGCCTGGTCACCGCGCCCGACCTGGTCGTCCCGTACTACGGCAACGGCCAGGCCCGCCCGGCCGGTCGGCCGCTGCCAACCGTGACCACCATCGACCGGCACGGCACCCTGTACGGCGGTCAGGTCGCCTCGGTCGACGAGTGCCGCTTCCGGATGCTCGAACCCCACGAGTACGCCGCCGCGATGGCGTTCCCCGACACCTACCGGCTGCTCGCCAACGACAAGCGCACCAAGGTCCTCATGCTCGGCAACGCGGTCACCCCGCCCGCCGCCCGCGACCTGGTCGCCATGGTCACCGAAGCCATCACCGGCGAGGACCTCGAACGCGCAGCCTGACCCGCGACTCGTTTTCCCCCTTCGCCACCCCCGGGGCGAAGGACGCGAGAGTCGTACTCCCGACGGGAGTACGACTCTCGCACCAACTTGCTCGGACACTCCGTGCATACAACTTGCTCGGACACTCCGAGCCTCCATCTTGCTTCCGCTCGAAGCCGCATATCAGCGGCTCGCCGCCGCCCAGTTGACGCCGCAGGGCGGGCGGATTGTAGGGGCGAAGTCCCGGTTACCGAAACCGGGGATTCTCCAGACCCTGGAACCAGCAAGCGACGGCCGGCCACCGAACGGCCGTGCCTCACCCTGCCCATGTCCAGACATGCCCGAGGCGGGCGCCTCTCACCACAAGACCGCGCCCGCCCCGGGTTCCCATCCCACTCAGAGAGCAGGAGACCTCCAGCATGACCCATCCCGACCCGATCCGGCGAGACCACCTCGCCACCGCGCTACGCCTCGCGGCCGACGGTGTGCCCGTCCTGCCGCTGCGCATCCACAAGGCCCCGTTCGGGAACTGCCCGGACTGCGCCAAGAACGTGTGCGGCGGCCGGCCGAACATGAAGCAGGCCGGGCCCTGCACCTGCCCCCGCCCCTGCCACGCCTGGGCCGCCGCCACCACCGACCCCACCGTCATCGCCTCCTCGGCCTGGGCGGGCGCGTGGCGTGAGGCGACGGCCATCGCCTACCACCCCGGCGGCATGCGCCTGACCGTCGTCGACCTCGACAACGCCGACGCCATCGCCTGGGCGACCCGGAACCTTCCGGCGACGCGGACCGTGCCCACCACTCGCGGGCAGCACTGGATCTACGCGGGCACCATGCCGTCCGTGAACGGTGTGCGGCCCGGTGTGGACATCAAGTCGCGTATGTCCTACGCCCGCTGGCTGGGGCCCGGCGCCGGCCGCATGGTCCCGCTTCCCGATGCGGTGCGCGCGCTCGGCATCAGGAAGCCCCCGGCGCCCCGCCCGGCCCCAGTGCCCGCCAGCTCGCCCGTGGGGGCCGCTGGGGGTCCGTGCCCGCACCGCACGCCCCGCTACCTGGAGCGCGGCATCGTCATGGCGGAGGCGCGCATCAGCGCGGCGTCCAGTGCCGTGCACAACACGGTCTACGGCACGTTCTTGGCCGTGCTGTCCGCGCACGGCCGGTGTGGCTGCCTGACCGAGGAGCACACGGCGCGGCTGTTCGCCGCCGCGCAGGCCAAGGGCGAGGGCCTGCGGCACTGCATGGACGCGTGGACCAACGCCCGCAACCGGTTGGGGATCTGAGGATGTCCGAGGACGACAAGACACCCGCGCGGCAGGTCATCACCGAGTACGCGCAAGCCCACTTCCGCTACTTCCGCACCGCCGACGGCACCGTCTACGCCCAGGAGAACGGCGCCCCGATCGCGCGTCCGATCCGCTCTCAGGGCACGACGGGAAGCCACCGCCAAGAACTCATGGTCGGCCTGTTCGACGCCGGCCACGGCGCGTTCAGCGGCACCGCCCTCAAGGAGGCGCTCGACATGATCGAAGCACTGGCCATGCGCGAGCCGGTCGAGCGCGTACACATCCGCGTCGCCCCCGGATTCGACGGCGCCACCTGGCTGGACCTGGGCCGCAACGACGGCCAGTCCGTCCGCATTCACCCGGGCGGCTGGGACGTCACCGTCCCCGACCCGCACGAGGTGCGCTGGCGCCGCACGCAGCTCACCGGGGAACTGCCGCTCCCGGTCAAGGACACCCAGGGCAAGGGCATCGACAAGCTGCTGAGCCTGTGCAACTTCGCCGACGCCGCGACCGAGTCCCTCGTCGTCGCGTGGCTGATCGGCTGCCTCAGCCCCTGGGCTCCCGTCCCCGCGCCGTTCCTCACCGGCCCGCAGGGCGCGGGCAAGTCGACGGCCGGCCGCATGCTCACCCGCATCATCGAGGGCATGGCCGGCGACCTGCGCCGCGCGCCGAAGGACGAGGAGAACCTGATCGCGGCCGTCGCCGCAGGATGGGTCACCGCGCTCGACAACCTCTCCTACCTGACCCCGGACATGTCGGACGCCATGTGCTGCATCGTCACCGGGGCAGAGACCGTCAAGCGCGCCCTCTACACCGACGGCGACGTCTCCATCGCCCGCTACCGCCGCCCGCTCCTGATGACCGGCATCGACGTCGGCGTGATCCGCCCCGACCTCGCCGAACGCCTCCTCCCGCTGCGTCTGGAGCGGCCCAGGATGCGGCGGACCGAGACGGAGCTGTGGACGGAGTACGCCGAAGCCCTTCCCGTCGTGCTCGGCTCCCTGCTCGACCTCACCGTCAAGGTGCGCGCCGCTCAGGCCGAGATCCCCACCGACCTGCGCATGGCGGACTTCGCGCACCTGTGCGCGCAGCTCGACGCCGCGACCGGTCTCGGGTCCCTGGCCGCGTACCGGGCGAGCCTGGACGAACTCAACGACGACGTCATCGAGGGCGACCTCCTCGCCCAGACCGTCCTGCAGCACGCCACCGGCATGGAGCCGGGGACCGAGCAGCGGATGACGTCGACGGAGTGGCGGGACTGCCTCACCCTCCTCTACAGCGGCGAGGACTGCCGTCCCCTGCCCAAGGGCTGGCCCACCACCGGCAAGGTCCTCTCCGACCGCCTCAAGCGCCTCCAGCCCACCCTCGCCGCACGCGGCGTCCTCATCGACTGGGGCCGCACCAAGACCGCCCGCTACATCGAGCTCACCCGCGCCAAACCGGCCGAGGAAGCCCCGCGCACCCCGCTCTTCTGACCCGGGGCCATCCAGCGGCCGGCACAAGCAAGAAGAGCACCCCGTGCCGCTCGCGGAACGGACGCTCAGGGACGCCAGGCAGACCGCCGACGGGTGCTCTTCTTGCTGTTCGGCGGCATCGCCGCCCTGCACAAGTCGCGCCGCGAAGCGGCCCCTTCTTCACTCTCTGACCGACAGACAAAAGATCACTTCCCCCTCTCTTGTCCTAAGTAGGAAGAAGCTGCGTCACCAGCGACACCAGAGGCCGGAAACCCGCCGCCACCTGCCAGAACAGGGGTGACGCAACGCCGGAATCCTCGGTCACCACGCGTCACCAGCGTCACCCCTGGGTGACACACCCGGTGACGTTCCCCGCAACCTGCCGTCACTCAAAGCCGCAGGTCACAGGTGGTCGAGAACGCAGATGACGTGATGACGCAGAAATCCCCGCTTAGGAAACTCGCGCCCCGAAGGAGCCAGACCGTGGCCCGCCCGCAGATGCTCAAGCTCCCCGAAGTCCTCGACGAAATCGGCATGAGCCGCGCCGCCTTCTACCGCATGCGCGCCCGCGGCCAAGCCCCCCGCCTCCGCAAGCTCCCCAACGGCCAGGTCCGCGTCAGCCGCGCCGACCTCGACTCATGGTGGGAGCGCTGCGAGCAGAACGCCGCCTGACCCACCTGCTTCACCGGGGCCCGCTCCGAGGGCGGGCCCCTCGTTCTGTCTGGAGAGACATGCTCACGTACGACGTCGATATCTGGTCCATCCGCAAGCGCGCAGGACGACCCAAACCGTGGGAACTGCGGTGGCGGGTTGGCGAACGCCCGCACTCGCGGAGCTTCAAGCTCAAGCCCCAAGCCGACGGCCGGCGTTCCGAGTTGATGGCCGCGCTCCGGGACCAGCAGCAGTTCGACGAGGAGACGGGGCTACCGGCCAGTGAGTTGATGGCCCTCACCTCGCCGTCCTGGTACGACCACGTGACGGAGTACGTGCTGATGAAGTGGCCGCGCGCCGCCGCAAAGCATCGGGCGAGCATCGCCGAATCGCTGGCCGTCGTGACGCCCGTACTCGTCACCAGCAAACGGGGAGCGCCCCGCCCTGCCGTGCTTCGTGCCGCCCTCTACCAGTGGGCGTTCCGGGCCGTTCGGGGGCCGGAAGAGAAGTGGGTCCCCCGGCACACCGCCGAGGAACCCCCCTCGGATATTCGAGCCGCACTGGAGTGGGTCGCTGCTCACTCGATCAAGGTCAAAGACCTGGAGGACCCGGCCCTACTTCGTCCCGCCCTCGAAGCCCTCTCTCTGCGTCTGGATGGTGGAAAGGCCGCCGAGAACACCGCCAGGCGCAAGCGCATGGTCCTGAGCAACGTCTTGCGCTACACGGTGGAGGAGAAGGGGCTTCTCGCCTCCAATCCGCTGCCCCGTGTGGACTGGACTCCTCCCGAGAGCGACGACGAAATCGACTTCCGCTACGTGCCCGACCCGCGCCTGGCGAGATCCCTGCTCGGGGCTGTCCGGGACTCCGGACCGCGTGGCGAGCACCTGCACGCCTTCTTCGGATGCCTCTACTACGCCTCGATGCGGCCGGGAGAGATTGTCGCGCTCACGGAATCGGACTGCACTCTGCCGCCGAACTCGCCGGAGACCGTGACGGAGTGGGGTGAACTCCTGCTGGGGGAGAGTCGCCCAGAAGTGGGGGGCGGATGGACGGACGACGGCACGTCGTACGACAAACGCGGCCTGAAGCGCCGGAAGCTCGGTGCAACTCGCTCAGTGCCTATCCCGCCTGTTCTCGTGCATCTGCTGCGTGAGCACATCGCCCGATACGGCACGGCCGACGATGGCCGTCTGTTCCGGGCTGCTCGAGGTGGGCGCGTTCCCTCGACCGAGTACTGCAACATCTGGGAGAGCGCGCGAAAGGCGGTGCTGTCGCCGCGTGAGGTGAAATCGGACCTCGCCGCCGTGCCGTACTCGCTCCGCCATGCCGGTGTCTCGCTCTGGATCAAGTCGGGGGTGGACCCCGCGGAGGTTGCCGCCCGCGCCGGACACAGCATCGCTGTGCTCTACCGCTTCTACGCCAAGATCCTGAAGGGCGGTCAGCAGCACTCCAACGACCTGATCTCTCGCGCGCTCGACGACAGCCCCGAAGCCTGATCCTGGCCCACAGATGGCCCATACGTACTGGTCAACGCTGGGATACCGGCGAGAAAGGGTGAGACAAGAGCCAACGCGAAAGGGGTGCTCCCAGGACGGGGCACCCCTTCTGACCAGCACCTAAGCTGACCTGCATGCGGTGGGTGTGGGATTTGAACCCACGGTGACTCGCGCCACGACGGTTTTCAAGACCGTTCCCTTAGGCCGCTCGGGCAACCCACCCGTGTCCCGCCTGCGGCGGAGCGGCTACAGCCTACCGGCTAGGGGCGCTGCCTCAACCGGTCCACGATCGCCCAGTCCACCACATGCGACACCTGGACGTACTTCTTGTCGCCGGACGCCGAGATCCGCTCGTCACGGAAGCCCAGGAAGGCGTAGGTCTTCGGGTCGAAGATGAGGTAGCGGCCCTTCGCGTGCGGGTCGCTGGAGGCGATCCCCACGCCGGTGCGCCCAGCGGAGTCGGTCACCCCGTCGACCGCTCTGACCCCGGGCACGAGGGCCAGCGCCTTGTAGGCGGCCGGGCGCAGGCCCTCGGGCAACAGCGGCCATTTCAGGAGCTCGCCGAGCAGGAAGTAGGCCATGTACCAGTCGTCCTTGGTGAACTCGCTCGTCGGCTTGCCTGGCCTGCCGATGCCGATGACGGCCGAGGCGAGCTTCCCGGGGTCGGTGGGGAGCTGCTTCAGCTTGCTCCACTGCCTGGGCGGCCACACACTCTCGCCCTTCTTCATGGGCTCTTCCCAGATCACATGGCCGAGTTCCATGGTCAGGGAGCGCCTGGAGCCGTCCACCGAGTCCCAGTTCGTGTCCACGTACGTCCTGACCTTGCCGGTGCCCCGCTCCGTCTCCCGGATGATCCGCTTCGAGTAGATGTACTGGTCGTCGCGCGGTGCCACGGGTGTCTCGGCCCTGCCCAGTCGGGCCGCCGCCCCGTGCAGCACGGTCACGGCGCCGGCCTCGGCCATCCGCGGGGTCTGCGTGGCCGAGGGTGTGGGGCCGGCACGGTCGGCCTCGCCGTCGCCGTCCCGCGCGATCAGTACGGCCGTTCCCGTCACCGCCGCGGCGGCCACGGCGGTGGTCGCGAGGCGGAGGGCGTGACGGCGGCCGAAGGCGGCCTCGGGGTGCCGCTCGGTGCGCGTCATCGTGTGGAGCAGGCGGTGGCGGGCCCGCGCTCGGGCCGCCTCGCTGAGCGGGGCCGCGTCCGCGTCCCAGTCCCGCAGGAGTTCGAGTTCGTCACTCATGGCCGGACACCTCTCGCAGGGTCGTCGGGTCGGATCCGCCCAATGCTTCGCGCAGCTTGCCGCGGGCCCGGTGCAGCCGTGATCTGACCGTGCCGACGGGGACGTCGAGGGCCTGGGCCACCTCCTCGTAGCCGAGACCGCCCCACGCGACCAGGAGCACCACGTCCCGGTGCCGTGCGGGCAGTGCGGCCAGGGCCGCCGCCAGTTCGCGGCGTACGGCCTGCGCACCCACCCGGGCCGCGGCCCGCTCGGCCAGCGGTTCCTCGTGGTCGGCGGGGGCCGGGACGCGCGCCAGCGCCCTGAAGCGCCGGGCCTCGGCCCGCCGGTGCCGGCCGACCAGGTTGGTCGCGATGCCGAACAGCCAGGGCCGGGCGCCCTCGCCCGCGGCCCGCGCCGGGTCGTACCGGTGCCGCTGCTGGAACGCGGTCGTGAAGGTCTCCGCCATGAGGTCGTCGGCCGGCTCGCCGCCGAGCCTGCGGGACAGATAGCAATGGACCGCGTCCGCGTACCGGTCGAAGAGCACGGCGAACGCCTCGGGTTCGTCCCGCGACCGCGCGATCACCGAGGCATCGCTCTCCACCCCCGTGCGAACGCCTGGCTCGCCGGTCATCGGGGCTCCTCTCGTCCAGGGAACGTGCGTCGAAGGCTTGGGCTTTCACCTCTCCTTCGCCGCTCGGCCGTGACGAGTTCCCTCGGACGGAGAACGGACCGGAACGGACCGGGAAAACGGACCGGGAAAACGGACCGGGAAAACGGACCGGGAAAACGGACCGGGAAAACGCCGGAGGGGCTGCCGGTCGATCCGGCAGCCCCTCCGGCGTCAGGTCCGGTGGTCGGTCCGTCAGCTGTCGCCCTTGCGCTCGCCCAGGGTCACGTCGACGGTGTGGTCCTTGCCGTCGCGCGTGTACGTGAGCTTCACCGTGTCGCCGGGCTTGTGGGTCCAGATCTGGCCGATCAGGGTCGGGCCGGAGTCGATCACGGTGTCGTCGAGCTTGGTGATCACGTCGCCGGGCTTGAGGCCCGCCTTGGCCGCCGGGCCGTTCGGCGTGACGGCCGCGGCGCCGCTCGCGCCCTGCTCGGTGATCTTCGCGCCGCCCGTGCCCTCCTCCAGGGAGACGGACGCGCCGATCACCGGGTAGAGCGGCTCACCGGTCTTGATGAGCTGCTCGGCGACCATCCTGGCCTGGTTGATCGGAATGGCGAAGCCGAGGCCGATCGAGCCGGACTGGCCCGAGCCGCCGAGACCGCCGCTGGAGGCGGACTGGATGGCCGAGTTGATGCCGATCACGTTCCCGTTGCCGTCGAGCAGCGGGCCGCCGGAGTTGCCGGGGTTGATCGAGGCGTCGGTCTGCAGGGCGCTCATGTACGACGCCTTGCTGTTGCCCGAGCCGTCGCTGGAGGCGACCGGGCGGTCCTTCGCGGAGACGATGCCCGTGGTCACCGTGTTCGACAGACCGAAGGGCGCGCCGATCGCGATGGTGGAGTCGCCGACCGCGACCTTGTCCGAGTTGCCGAGCGTGAGCGGCCGCAGGTCGTTCGGCGCGTTCTTGAGCTTGATGACCGCGACGTCGTAGCCCTGCGCGTGGCCGATGACCTCGGCGTCGTACTTCTTGCCGTTCGAGAACGTCGCCGAGAGCTTGCCGCCGTCGACCGCCTCCGCCACCACGTGGTTGTTGGTGAGGATGTGGCCTTCCTTGTCGTACACGAAGCCGGTGCCGGTGCCGCCCTCGCCGCTGTTGCCCTCGGCCTCGATGGTGACCGTGCTGGGCAGCGCCCTGGCGGCGATGGACGCGACCGTGCCCGGGTCGCGCTTGAGGTCGGCCGGGTTGGACGCGGAGACGGTGGTGGAGCCGGTGCCCCCGTCGTCGCCCCGCTCCGCGGCCCAGTAGCCGATGCCGCCGCCGACCGCGCCCGCGATCAGCGCCGCGGCGACGACCCCGGCGAGCAGCCCGCGCCGGCCGCCCTGCTTGGGCTGCGGCGGCTGGTACCCGGCGCCCCAGTGGTTCTGGCCGCCGCCCGAGCCCCAGGAGCCGCCGCCGTCACCGGGGGTGTGGCCCGCGCCGCCCGCGCCGCCCGAGGCGTACGCGGGGACGGCCGGCGGCGGGGGCGGCCAGTCGCCCGCGGGGGCGGGTCCCGCCGGGTGGGGCGGCTGCGCTCCGGGGTCGGCGGCGGGGTCGTGCTGCGCCGCCGGCGCGGGAGCAGCGGGAGTGTCCACCGGCACGGGGGGTGCGGACGGGGCCGGGGGGTGCTCGGTGCCCTCGTTCTCGGTGCTCACAGCTTCTCTCCTCGATCCACGGCTGTTCGGTCCATGGGCATGGCCTGTGACGGTCCGGGACCGTCACAGGTGACGCCGGTCCGGCATGGTCCTGTCACGACCCGGTCGTGCTGTTGTACGCGGTCAGCTTTTCCCACGAGACGTCAGGGCACCATAAGCCGAGCCTGTGCGTCTGTAGCCATCCTTTATGTGCGGCGAAACGGACGCATCCGCTGGGCCGGTTCTTCCCGGTCGCGCGTCGCACGGTGGCACCATGACGCGGTGACCCACGCACCACAGCAACGCATCCAGGTCGTCGCCCATCGCGGTGCCTCGGAGGACGCCCCCGAGCACACGCTGGCCGCCTACAAGAAGGCGATCGAGGACGGCGCCGACGCCCTCGAATGCGATGTGCGGCTCACGGCGGACGGCCACCTCGTCTGCGTGCACGACCGCCGCGTCAACCGTACGTCGAACGGCCGCGGGGCGGTCTCGGCCCTGGAGCTCGCGGATCTCGCCGCGCTCGACTTCGGCTCCTGGAAGGACCCCGAGGAGGGGCCCGATTGGGCGAGCAGCTCGTCGGCGCCGTCCGCGGACACCTCGGTGCTCACCCTGGAGCGGTTGCTGGAGCTCGTCGCCGACGCCGGACGGCCGGTGGAGCTGGCGATCGAGACGAAGCACCCCACGCGCTGGGCCGGCCAGGTGGAGGAGCGGCTGCTGCACCTCCTCAAGCGCTTCGGCCTGGACGCACCGACGCCGGACGAGCCCTCTCCCGTACGGGTGATGAGCTTCTCCGCGCGCTCCCTCGCGCGCGTGCGGGAGGCGTCGCCGACGCTGCCGACCGTTTACCTGATGCAGTTCGTGTCGCCGCGCCACAGGGAGGGGCGGCTGCCCAAGGGCGTGGGCATCGCGGGCCCCAGCATGCGGATCGTGCGCAACCACCCCGCCTATGTGGAGAAGCTCATGCGTGCGGGGCACCACGTCCACGTATGGACGGTGAACGAGCCGGAGGACGTCGACCTCTGTGTGCGGCTCGGCGTCGACGCGATCATCACCAACCGGCCCGCGGCGGTGCTGCGCCGGCTCGACAGGGGCTGATTCCGGCCACTTTCACACCCCTCTGTCACGGGGAGTGCTCCGGCGCGTTCGGTGCGTAGTCGATCGTCATGAGTGCGTCACGGGACCCGGATTGGCCGGTTTCCGGTCCAGTCCATTGGGGCATTCACACCGTGGCGTGGGGCAAAGGAGGTCTCGGGGGTGGCGTTGGTGGTGGCACAGGAGGTGCCCGCGTCGTCGAGCATGGCCGTACCCCATGGCCCTGCGGGCGTGGGTGCGGCAAGACATCGGATGCGTGACCAGCTGCGGTCCGGCGGCGTGTCCGAATCAGTGATCGACGATGCCGTTCTGATTCTTTCCGAGCTGCTCAGCAATGCGTGCCGGCACGGCAGGCCGCTGGGCGACGATCTGGCCGGCGACGGGGACGTGAGAGCCGCGTGGCGGGTCGACGACCGGGGATGTCTCACGGTCGAGGTGACGGACGGCGGCGGCCCGACCCGCCCGGTTCCGGCCACTCCCTCGGTCACCGCACACGGCGGCCGCGGGCTCAACATCATCACGGCCCTGTCCGACGACTGGGGCGTCCGCGACGACGCCCGGGGCGAGGTGACGGTCTGGGTGGTCGTGCACAAGGACGTGCACGCCGAAGCGGCCATGCACCGTCGCGAGGACTTCGCGACGCGCGTAGGAGCTCCGGCCGTGGCCGATCTGGCGGGCCTGGATTTCGCGGACGCGTTCGACGATCTGGGCTGACCACCGCTCCCCGGTGGTCAGTTGGGCGCCGCCGCCCTCTTGTCGGTCTCAGGTCGGCCGCCGGCCGGTACGAGCGGCTAGGCTCGCGCGAGTACGTACGAGAGCCGTATCCGGGAGACACCCAAGATGGCCAAGAAGCGCCCCCAGACAAAGGGCAAGCCGCACATCACCAGTGGAGCCGAGGGGGACTTCCCGGTCGTCGGGGCGCGTGAACCCTGCCCGTGCGGCAGCGGTCGCCGCTACAAGGCCTGTCACGGCCGGGCCGCCGCGCACGCCGTGACCGAGCTGGTGCAGCGCCCCTTCGAGGGCCTCGTCGGCGAGGGCGACTGGATCGCGCTGCGCGAGCTGGTCCCGGCGGCGACGGTCGAGCTGACGCTGAAGGACGGGCTGCCCGAGGGCGTCCCGTCGGTCACCCTCGCGACCGTGCTGCCCATGGCGTGGCCCGGGCTGCGCCGCGAGGACGGCTCGGTGCTGATCGGCCTGCAGAACGACACGCCGTCGGGCGACCTGAGCCGCGACCTGGCCGACACCCTGCAGCGCGCCCTGGAGACGGAGCCGGGCAACCCGGTGCCGGCGCGCCGCGTGCCCTCCGACGGCCCGCGCCTGCAGGACGTGCTCGACCCGAAGGCCGCCTTCGAGCCGGTCGTCCACACGGGCTTCGAGTTCTGGGTCCCGGACTCGGAGAACGCGTCGGCGGACGTGACCGCCTCCCTGGAGCGGGCCAACGCCGCGGCGATCCCGACGGTCAAGCTGACCGGGGTGGACAGCGCCTACTGGTGCGAGACGCCGGAGAAGAACCACCTGCGGTGGGTCATGCCGCACCCGGAGGAGAAGCTCCTCGACGCGCTGGCGCGGCTGCACGCGGCCGGCCGGTCCTCGCTGGGCGAGGGCACGCGCCTGGTGGGCTCGTTCCGGGCGCACGGGCTGACCGTCCCGGTCTGGGACCTGCCGAGCGCGACGAAGGCCGAGGACGTCGAGAAGCCGGCCGCCGAGTTCGCCGAGCGGCTCGCCGAGGCGCTGGCCTCGGACGCTCCGCTGACCGCCGACGAGCGGCGCGCACGGGGCGGCCTCACCAACCGACAGGTCACGCTCAGCTGACCCGCGGCGACCACCGGGGCCCGACCCGCACTGACCGACCGGTCAGCCCCTCGGGCACCGGAAAACCCCTCCGGAAGAGGTGACTCCGGTCACAACTCCCGGTAGTCGCAGGTAAATCCATGTCCGAATAGAAGAGATCGAATTTGCGAACTGCCGATCTCTTGTTACCGTTCAGATAGCCCGGTTGCTGGTGCATCCCCCGTCGCCAGCAACCGGGCGTTTTCATGCCCGCGGCCGGGCCGCACCCCCGTGGACACCGATCAACTCCGGTACTACGGCGCCGAGTTGCTCCCCGAGCGCAGCAGCAGCGGGCTCTCCGCATCGCTCGCGTACTCCGCCACCGCCTGGTGTTCCGAGGCCGCGCCGTGCGTGCGGCCCCGCGGCGTCTCGCACAGTCCCGGCTCGTCACCGCCGCCCACCGCGCACGTGATCTGCACCGTGCGCCCGTCCGGCGCCATGAGGGTCAGCACCGCGGACAACGCGGCGCCGGTCGCGTTCCGGTAGTACGTGCGCGCCCACGTCTCGTCACCCTGGGTGAGCACGCAGGTCTGCGCCTCCACACCCTCGGGGGAGACCAGTTGGGGGCCGCACCGGGAGACCGTGGAGCGGCCCAGGGCGCCGACGAGCGACCGGGCCGCGGGAGCCGAGTGCTCGGGGCCCCGGCCCTCGGGAACCGTGTCGCCGGGAGCCGCGTCGCCGTGCGACCCCTCGTCCACCGGTCCGGCGAAGGCCCCGGCCAGGGGGAGCGCCGCGGCGAGGACCACGGCGCAGGCGAGCCCGGACAGGCGGAGGCGGGTGTGCGGCCTCCGGTGCCCGGGCGGGGGCGTGACCTGGTCCGGGGCGGGAGGGGGCGCGGGAGGCATGCGCCGAACATAGCGGGGCCGCCCGACCCCGCCGGCGCGCCGCGCGCCCCGACGGCTCACAACTCGGGGGCGCTCACACCCGTACGAGTGAGGGCGTCCACCACCGCGTCCACCACGGCCTCCACGTCCGGCACCCAGGGCTCGGCCGAACCGGGCAGCGGCGCGCGCTCCCAGCGGACCGGGCCCGCGCCCGTCGTGGACGGCGGCAGGGTGATGTACCCGCCCTCGCCGTGGAAGCGCAGGGAGCCGGGGACGAAGTCCTTGGCGTACAGGAGCTCGCCGAGCTGCTCCATCGTGTAGGGCGCCACGAGGATCATGAGGCGCTCGGAGGTCGCGAGCACCGGGCCGAGCCGGATGCCCGCCCGGTCGAGGACCGCGAGCGCGCGGGCGCCCGCGGCGGCGGGCAGGCTCACGGCGCAGGGCGCGCGCCCGCCGGCCGGTCCGGAGGAGGCGCCGGTGGCGAGCACGATCGGCGCGTCGGGGCGCTTCGTCCACCACCAGCGGACCATGCGCGCGTCGGTCGTCGCCGCGAGCAGTCCGGGGTCGAACGGGTGTGCGCCGGGCACCGTGCACTCCGGGTCGGGGCACGCGCAGCGGACGCCGTCCCGGCGCCCCGCCGTCTCGAGCCCTATGCCGGGCAGAACCGGCCACCGCCACGCTGTCGCGAACGTGAGGGCCGCGCTGAGCAGGTCAGACTTCCCGTGGTCACGCCTGGACAGGAGCCTGCGTCGCCTTCCGGGGATCTCGCGCATGAGCGCTCGTTCCTTTCCGTTGACCGAAGAGAACGCTGTGGGCCACATCACACTATGTGTCGAACAGTCACTGCGCGTACATGGTGGAGCGCCTGGTACCGGCCGGGACCGCCGGCCTCGGGCAGGGGTGACCCCTATGGTCCGAGCGCCTGCTGTGTCCTTCAAAAGCCTGGCGTGGGGTGGCGACGCCTGGCGTTTGCCGTCCCGCGTATTTCTCGCCGCCTCCCTCGCGGGAGGATGGGGCACGGTCGTCGATGGTTATGACGCCCGGGTCCGTCACCAGGTTCCGGGGTCTCGATCCCAACTGGCCCTGGTCTTCACCGAGTACGTACCCATCGTGACCGTAGTGACGCTCCGTCGAACCAGGCCAGTCGACCGCAATACACCCATCCCCCGGTCAGTTTTTGGCCAAACTGGAATGGGACGAATCGGCAGGGTTTCGCACGGTCGATCCGAGAAGGGTCAGAGATCATGTCGAAACAGCAGTCACGTGACCACCACGGACACCAGGAATCCCAGCAGGACAATGCTGGACATCCCCTCTCCAGTGCGTGTAGATGTGGAACCACTGCTGGCGGCGCAGAGCTGATAAGGCTGACATGGGGGTTTGCCATGCAATGGAGCGAAATGCACCGGTCAGAAAGCCGGAAGCCATGACAACCCCGCGCCTGCCGAAAGTGGCCGGAATCGATGCCCCTTCTGGACAGGTTCCCCCTCCTGCCCACACGGTCTCGTCCGCCCCGGCCCCCGCACCGTCACGGACACCGGCCGCGTCGCCGCCGACGCCCGCCCCCTCCGCCCTGATCCAGGACCGCCTCGCCGGCTGGGTCTCGGACCTCACGACCCTGCACGAACTCACGGAGCGGCTCGCCCGCACCGCCGTGCTCGAGGACGCCCTGCACGAACTGCTGCGCGCCGGAGCCGCCCTGGTGGGCGCCCGGCGCGGTCTCGTCGTGCTCGAACCCGGCGACGGCCGCGGCCCTGACACCACCGTCGGCCTCGGCCTGTCCCGCCCCGACCTCGGTCACATCGAGACCGTGCCGCGCGGCGCCACCTCGTACGGGCGGATCCTCGACGGGCTCACCACCGACCCCGAGGTCCACACCGACCTGCTCTCCGAGGACGGGCTCGACCCGCGCCACCGCGAGGTCGCCGCCCGCCTCGGCTACGCGGCCAGCTACGCGCTGCCGCTCGCCACCGACGCCGCGGGCCGGATCGGCGCCGCCGTCTGGCTCTACGACGAGCCCGCCGAGCCCGTCGAGCGCCAACGCCACCTCGTGGGCCTGTACGCGCGCTACGCCACCGAGCACCTGGACCGCCTCCTCGAACTGGAGCGCACGCGCGCGTGGGCGCGCACGGTCTCCGACGAACTGCTGCCGCCCCGGCTCCCCCGCGTGGCCGGCGTCCAGCTCGCCGCGCGCCACCGCACCGGACCGCGCGGCGGCGGCGACTGGTACGACGCCCTGCCGCTGCCCGAGGGCGCGCTCGGCCTCGCCGTCGGCTCCGTCACCGGCTGCGGCGCGAGCGCGGTCGCCGCGATGGGCCGGCTGCGCGCCTCCCTGCGGGCGTACGCCGTCATGGAGGGCGAGGACCCGGTCGCGGTCCTGTCGGATCTCGAACTGCTGCTGCGGCTCACCGAGCCCGCGCGCAGCGCCACCGCCCTGTTCGCCTACTGCGAGCCCGCCCAGCGCAAGATCGTTCTCGCGGGTGCGGGACACAGCCCGCCGCTCCTGATCGGCGCCCGCCGCACCGAGTTCGTCGAGACGACGCTGTCCGCGCCACTCGGCATGCTCGCCTGCTGGGAGGCGCCGAGCACGGAGGTCGAGCCCGAACCGGGCGAAACGGTGCTGCTCTACACCGACGGGCTGCTGCACCGCACCGGCGACCCCATGGACCGCGCCTTCGCCCGGCTGCACGCGGCGGCCGCCGGCGTCCCGCGCACCATCCGCGACGACCCCGGCGCGATCGCCGACCACGTGCTGCACGCCGTGCTCCCCGACGGCCTCGACACCGCCGACAGCGACGAGGACGTCGTCCTCCTGGCCGCCCGCTTCGAGTAGGCGTCCGCGCACAGCCGGTAAGGGTCCTCCGGCCCTGGTCGCCCTTCCGTACGCTCGTACGATGGAGGGGGTCCATCGCCCTATACAGGCTGCAAACAGGAGGAACCGTGTCGCAGGAGCTCACCCCGGAGACCCCGGACGAAGAGCCCATCAAGCAGCGCAAGAACGGCCTCTACCCGGGCGTGTCCGACGAGCTCGCCGAGAACATGAAGTCCGGCTGGGCCGACACGGAGCTGCACGATCTGCGGCCCATCGCCCAGGCCGCCGAGACCGCCGCCCGCCGCAAGGCCCTCTCCGCCCGCTTCCCCGGCGAGCGCATCGTGGTCCCCGCGGGCAACCTCAAGACCCGCTCGAACGACACGGAGTACGCCTTCCGCGCCTCCGTCGAGTACGCGTACCTGACCGGCAACCAGACGGAGGACGGCGTCCTCGTCCTGGAGCCCACCGCGGACGGCCACAAGGAGACGATCTACCTCCTGCCGCGCTCGGACCGCGAGAACGGCGAGTTCTGGCTCGACGGCCAGGGCGAACTGTGGGTCGGCCGCCGCCACTCCCTCACCGAGGCCGCCACGCTCTACGGCATCCCCGCCTCGGACGTGCGCGAGCTCGCCGACGCGCTGCGCGAGGCCACCGGCCCCGTCCGCGTGGTGCGCGGCTTCGACGCCGGCATCGAGGCGGCCCTGGCCGACAAGGTCACCGCCGAGCGCGACGAGGAGCTGCGCGTCTTCCTGTCCGAGGCCCGCCTCGTGAAGGACGCGTTCGAGGTCGGCGAGCTGCAGAAGGCCGTCGACTCCACCGTGCGCGGCTTCGAGGACGTCGTGAAGGTCCTCGACAAGGCCGAGGCGACCTCCGAGCGCTACATCGAGGGCACGTTCTTCCTCCGCGCGCGCGTGGAGGGCAACGACATCGGCTACGGCTCCATCTGCGCCGCCGGCCCGCACGCCTGCACCCTGCACTGGGTCCGCAACGACGGCGCGGTCCGCTCCGGCGACCTGCTCCTCCTGGACGCGGGCGTCGAGACGCACACGTACTACACCGCCGACGTCACCCGCACGCTGCCGATCAACGGCACGTACAGCGCGATCCAGCGGAAGATCTACGACGCCGTGTACGAGGCCCAGGAGGCCGGTATCGCGGCCGTGAAGCCCGGCGCCAAGTACCGCGACTTCCACGACGCCGCGCAGCGCGTGCTCGCCGAGAAGCTCGTCGAGTGGGGCCTGGTCGAGGGCCCGGTCGAGCGGGTCCTGGAGCTCGGGCTGCAGCGCCGCTGGACGCTGCACGGCACCGGTCACATGCTCGGCATGGACGTCCACGACTGCGCCGTCGCGCGGACCGAGACGTACGTGGACGGCACGCTGGAGCCCGGCATGGTGCTCACCGTCGAGCCCGGTCTGTACTTCCAGGCCGACGACCTGACGGTGCCGCAGGAGTACCGCGGCATCGGCGTCCGGATCGAGGACGACATCCTCGTCACCGAGGGCGGCAACGAGAACCTGTCGTCCGGTCTGCCGCGGCGGGCCGACGAGGTCGAGGCGTGGATGGCCCGCCTCAAGGGCTGACCGTCGCCACAGAGCACAGAAAAACGCGCCCCTTGTAGTGGTCACACCGCTACAAGGGGCGCGTCCTTCTTCCACTTGAGGATCTTGTCGAAGCTGACGACGGCACCGCCGTGGCCCGGCCGGTTCTCGAAGTCGACGTGGTCGGAGAGTTCCTCGATGAGGCACAGTCCCCGGCCGTTCTCCGCGTGCGAGCTCGGCGCGCGGCCCCGCACGGCGGGGAAACCCGGACCGGAGTCGGCCACCTCGATGCGACAGCGCTCGCCCTCCAGGTAGGCCGTCACCTCGTACGCCCCCGAGGTGCCGCCCGTCTCGGACGCGCCGCCGTGCTCCACCGCGTTCGCACACGCCTCGCTGAGGGCGACGGACAGGTCGAAGGAGATGTCGGGGTCGACACCGGCCGTCTCCATGGCGCCCAGGAGGAGGCGTCGGGCGAGCGGGACGCTCGCCGCTTCGCGGCGCAGACGGAGGGACCACCAGATGCTCATGCTCCCGCCTCCCGGCCGCGGCTCGACATACCGATACGTATTGCCGTCACCGCCCGCGCGCAATCGCGCGGTTGACGTGATACCGCCCATATGGCGGATGCGATCCGTACTGTCCCCGTTGTAAAGGAGATCTCCAGGGAGCTCGACGGGGAGATTTCCGGACCTTGCGGACCTGCCGCACCGCGCCGAGGGGCCCAGTGCGATGATGAGGCCGCCATGTCTGCCCCCCACCCGCGCCAGGCGCGCAGCGCGGCCGATCTCCGGCTGCTGAGGGCCGCGGTGTTCGCCGCGGTCTGCGTCGTGCTGTCCGCGGCGGGGCACGTCCTCGGGTCCACGGCCACCGTCCCCCTGTGGACGCTCTCGCTGGGCTTCCTGACCGTCTTCTGCGCCGCCGTGCCCCTCGCGGGCCGCGAGCGCGCGCTGCCGGGCATCGCCGCCCTCCAGGGCGTCGGCCAGATCGGCCTCCACACGCTCTTCGGGGTCGGCCAGCAGCACAGCACCATGGCGATGGGGACCGCCGAACCGTCCGTGGTCGAGCGCGCCGCGCGGCTGATGTGCGGGGCGGGTGCCTCGGCGCTCAGCCCGGTCCAGGCGCAGCGGATCCTCGACGACGCCGGGCTGCCGAGCGGCGAGGCGCAGCACCACATGACCGGCGCGGCCGGCGCGATGGCGCTGATGCCGTCGCTGCCCATGCTGCTCGGGCACCTGCTCGCCGCCGCCGGCGCCGGCTGGCTGCTGCGCTGCGGCGACCTCGCCCTGAGCGGCGCCCTGCGGCTCTCGCGGGCCTCGGCGCAGATGGTCGCCGAGGGGGCGTTCGTACGGTCCCTGCGGGCGGCGCTCGCCCTCGTCCGCGTCCTGCGCGCGGGCCTCACGGAGGTTCCCTCGGGGCTCGGGTGCGCGCCGCGTGCCGGGTTCCCGGCGCCGCCGCGGCTGCGGGCCGCCGTGCTCCAGCACTCGGTGAGCCGGCGCGGGCCACCCGCCGAGGACGCGTTCCTTCTCGCTGCCTGACACGGCACCCGTACTCCACCTCCACCGCGTGACGCGGGAGGCGAGGCGTGCTGCCGTGCGGCACGCGCGCGTGCCCGTCTCCGGGCGCGCTCCTCATCCTCCGACGGACCCCTCAGGGGTCCCGCTCACTGTGGAGTTCTCCTCTCATGAAGAAGATGTCCCGCGCCGCTCTCGTCGGTGCCGCCGCCGTCTCCTCCGTCGCCCTGCTGTCCGTCCCGGCCTTCGCGCACGTGTCCGTGCAGCCCGAGGGTCCGGCCGCCAAGGGCGGGTACGCCGTGGTCGACTTCAAGGTGCCGAACGAGCGCGACGACGCCTCGACGGTCAAGCTCGAGGTCTCCTTCCCGACCGACCACCCGCTCGCCTCGGTGATGCCCGAGCCGGTGCCGGGCTGGGAGGCGAAGGTGACGAAGTCGAAGCTGGACAAGCCGCTGGAGATGCACGGCCAGAAGATCAGCGAGGTCGTCTCCAAGGTGACCTGGACCGCGACCGGTTCGGGTGACGACAAGGGCGTCCGGCCGGGCTACTTCCAGAAGTTCCCGCTCTCCATCGGCCAGCTGCCGACCGACACCGACCAGCTCGTCTTCAAGGCCCTCCAGACGTACGACGACAAGGAGGTCGTGCGCTGGATCGAGGCCCCGCAGGAGGGCCAGGAGGAGCCGGAGAGCCCTGCGCCGGTCCTCGCTCTGACGGCCGCCGAGGAGGACGGTCACGGGGCGGCGGGCGCCGCCGCCAAGGACGACAAGAAGCAGGCCTCGGCCTCCACCGAGGCCGCTTCCGACAGCTCCACCAGCGACACCACCGCCCGCACGCTCGGCATCGTCGGCATCCTCGTCGGCGCCGCCGGTGTGGCGTTCGGCGTCCTGGCGGGCCGTCGGCGTACCAACAACTGAGCCACCCTCGGTTCCGCGCCGGGGTCGCGGTGGGCGACCCCGGCGCGGGCCGGACCCTCACCTATGGGACGTTTTTCTATGCGCAACACCATGAAGAAGACGAGCAAGCAGTCGCGCGACAAGAAGGCGGGCAGGAAGACGCTGTTCGCCGCCGCCGGACTGGTCACGGCGGCCGCCTTCGCGCTCTCCGCGTGCGGCACCGGCAGCGACGACAGCGCCGAGCCGGTCACCGAGGTGTCGACCGAGGCCGGTTCGCAGAAGGCCGCGACCGTGCTCGACAAGCCGTTCGAGAAGCCGGACCTGGTCCTCACGGACACGCACGGCAAGAAGTTCGACCTGCGCGAGCGGACCAAGGGCAGGCCGACACTGATCTACTTCGGCTACACCCACTGCCCGGACGTCTGCCCGCTGACGATGAGCAACATCGCCGTCGCCAAGAAGGCCCTGCCCCGGTCCGAGCAGGACAAGCTCCAGGTCGTCTTCGTCACGACCGACCCGGACCGTGACACCCCGGCCGTGCTCGGCAAGTGGCTCAAGGCGCAGGACGCCGACTTCATCGGCCTGACCGGTGACTTCGCCACCATCCAGGGCGGCGCCCGCACCATCGGCATCTCCATCGAGCCGACCCAGAAGGACAAGAACGGCAAGCTCGTGTCGATGCACGGCACCCAGGTCATCGCGTTCTCGCCGAAGACCGACGCCGGTTACGTCCTGTACGGCGAGGACGCCACGGTGGACGACTACACCAAGGACCTGCCGAAGATCGTCAAGGGGGCCCGGCCGTGAGCCGCGTACGGACCCCGCTCGCACTCGGCGCCCTGACGCTGGCGGCGGGCCTCGCCCTCACCGCGTGCGGCTCCGGCTCCGCCGACGGGGACGCGGACGCGCCGGACCTGAAGGTCGAGGGCGCGTTCATCCCCGAACCCGCCTCCGGCGACATGGCGGCCGGCTTCTTCGTCGTCCACAACGGCGGCGCGGCCGACACCCTGAAGTCCGTCAGCAGCGAGATCGCCGGCCAGGTCACCCTGCACACGACCAAGGACGGCGTGATGAAGGAGCAGGAGTCGTTCGCGGTGCCCGCGAACGGCGAGCTGGACTTCGAGCGCGGCGCCAACCACCTCATGTTCGAGAACCTGAAGCGGAAGCCGAAGGAGGGCGACAAGGTGTCCGTGGAGCTGCACTTCGCCGAGTCCGGCACCGTGAAGGCCGACTTCCCGGTGAAGGCCGCCACCTACAACCCGACGTCGCACGCGTCTCATTGAGGGGCTGACCGCACGTGAAGACCATCGCTCCCCGTTTCCGGCACCTGGTGCTGCTGTTCCTCGCCGTCACCGGCGCGCTCCTGGCCGGTGCCGCTCCCGTGTCCGCGCACGCCGCGCTGACCGGCAGCGATCCCCAGCAGGGAGCGGTGGTCGAGACGGCGCCCAAGCGGGTGACGCTCACCTTCTCCGAGACCGTCGCCCTGTCGGACGACTCGCTGCGCGTGCTCGACCCCGCGGGCAAGCGGGTCGACGACGGCAAGGCGCGCGGCGCCGGTGGCACGAAGTACACCGTCGGCCTGCACTCCGGCCTGCCGGACGGCACGTTCACCGTCGCCTACCAGGTCGTGTCGGCCGACAGCCACCCCGTCTCGGGCGCCTTCACCTTCTCGATCGGCGCCCCCTCCAAGACCTCCGCGGTGCTGACCGACCAGAACGCGGGCGGAGGCGTCGTCGGCGCCCTCTACGGCGTCACGCGCTACCTCGCCTACGCGGGCTACGTGCTCCTCGTGGGCGGCGCCGTGTTCGTGCTCGCCTGCTGGCCGCGCGGCGCCGGGATCAAGCCGGTGCAGCGTGTCGTCGTGGCGGGCTGGACCGCGCTGACCGCCTCCACCATCGCCATGCTGCTGATGCGCGGCGCCTACACCGGCTCCGGGAAGCTCGGCGACGTCTTCGACATGACGCTGCTCGGCCAGGTCCTCCAGACGAAGTCCGGCGCGGCGCTCACCTCCCGGCTGCTGCTGCTCGCCGCCGCCGCGCTCTTCATCGCCGTCCTGTTCGGCGCCTATGTGAAGCGCGCCGAGGACGGCGACAAGAAGGAGCTCAAGGACCTCACCTTCGGGCTGGCCGTCGGTGGCGCGGTCGTCGCCGCCGGGCTCGGGGCCACCTGGGCCATGGCCGAGCACGCCTCCACCGGCATCCAGACCGGCGTCGCGATGCCCGTCGACGTACTGCACCTGCTGGCCGTCGCCACCTGGTTCGGCGGGCTGAGCGCGCTGCTCGTCGCGCTGTACCGGGCGCCCTCGATCGAGGCCTCGGCGGTGCGCCGCTTCTCCCGGGTCGCGTTCGGCAGCGTCGTCGTGCTCGCGGCGACCGGGCTCTACCAGTCGTGGCGGCAGGTCGGCTCCTGGTCGGCGCTGACCGGCACCCGCTACGGACAGCTGCTCCTGATCAAGATCGGGCTCGTGGCGCTACTCGTCGGCATCGCCTGGATCTCCCGCCGCTGGACCGGCCGGATCGCCGAGCAGGCGCTCACCGCGACCGTGGTCGAGCAGCGGACGGCCGGGACGAAGGAGCCGGTCGAGGTCGGGGGCGGTGCCCAGAGCAAGGCGGACGCGGGGTCCTCCGGGTCCTCCGGGTCCTCCGGGTCCTCCGGGTCCTCCGGGTCCTCCGGGTCCTCCGGGTCCGGCAAGAGCGGCGGCAAGGACGGCGAGAGCCCCGAACGGGCCGCGCAGCTCGCCCGGCAGCGCGCCGCGATGGCCAGCGCCCGCGAGAAGCGGGTGCGCGACGCCGACCCGCAGCGCTTCGGACTGCGCCGCTCGGTGCTCGCCGAGGCCGGCGTCGCCGTGGTCCTGCTCGTCGTCACCACGATCCTGACCAGCACCGAGCCGGGCCGTACGGAGGAGGAGGCCAAGGCCGCGGGCGCCGCCGCGCAGACGCAGGCGGGGCCGGTCTCCCTGAAGATGCCGTTCGACACGGGCTCCGCCGACGGCAAGGGCTCGGTCCTGCTCGACGTGGACCCGGGCCGCACCGGCGACAACGACATGCACGTCTATGTGCTGCGCCCCAACGGCAAGGCCTTCGACGTCCCCGAGGTGAAGGTCGCCTTCACCCAGGAGGCGAAGAAGATCGGCCCGCTGTCCGTCGTGCCCGACCGCATCGCCACGGGACACTGGACCGCGAGCGGCGTACAGATACCCGTGGCGGGCGAGTGGAAGATCGCGGTGACCGTGCGCACCTCCGACATCGACCAGGCGACCGTCACCAAGAACGCGAAGATCGGCTGAACCACCATGGCTGACACCCAGAGCCGTACGGCCACGGACACCTCCGGGCCCGGCACCACCGGCATCTCCCGCCGCCGCCTGATCGGCACGGCCGGGGCGACCGGCGTCGCCCTCGGCGCCGTCGGAGCGGGCGCCGGATACGCCGTGGCCTCGGCGAACGCGCCGGAACAGCAGGCCGCGCTGACCTCGCTCGGCGCGGACCGGGTGATGTTTCACGGGAAACATCAGCCGGGGATCACCACGCCGATGCAGGCCCGCGGCCATGTCGTGGCGTTCGACCTCGCGGCCGGAGCAGGGCGCAAGGAGGCGGCCGCGCTGCTGCGCCGCTGGTCGGCGACGGCCGAGCGGCTGATGGCAGGGGAGCCCGCCGGCGCGGACGACACGGACGTCGCGCGGGACGCGGGCCCCTCCTCGCTGACGATCACCTTCGGTTTCGGGCACAGCTTCTTCGCCCGTACCGGCCTGGAGAAGCAGCGGCCGGGCGCGCTCGACCCGCTGCCGGACTTCTTCTCCGACCACCTCGACAAGGCGCGCAGCAACGGCGACCTGTGGGTGCAGATCGGCGCGAACGACTCGCTGGTCGCCTTCCACGCCCTGCGCGCGATCCAGAAGGACGCGGGCGGGGCGGCGAAGGTGCGCTGGCAGATGAACGGCTTCAACCGTTCGCCCGGCGCCACCGCTCACCCGATGACCGCCCGCAACCTCATGGGCCAGGTCGACGGCACCAACAACCCGAAGCCGACCGACACCGACTTCGACCGGCGGATCTTCGTGCCCGGCTCGGGCTCCCCCGACTGGATGGCGAACGGTTCGTACGCCGTCGTGCGCCGCATCCGGATGCTGCTCGACGACTGGGAGAAGCTCGGCGCGTCGGCCCAGGAGGCGGTCATCGGGCGCCGGAAGTCGACGGGCGCCCCGCTCAGCGGCGGCTCCGAGACGACCGAGCCGGACCTGGAGAAGACGGGCCCGGACGGTGATCTCGTGGTGCCGATCAACGCGCACGCCCGCATCAGCCGGCCGGACCAGAACGGCGGGGCCGCGATGCTGCGCCGCCCGTTCTCCTTCCACGACGGCATCGCGGCGGACGGCTCGCCGGACGCGGGCCTGCTGTTCATCTGCTGGCAGGCGGATCCGCTGCGCGGTTTCGTGCCGGTGCAGCGCAAACTCGACCGGGGCGACGCCCTGTCGGAGTTCATCCGGCACGAGTCGAGCGGCCTGTTCGCCGTGCCGGGCGGCGCCACGAAGGGCGGATACGTGGGGCAGTCCCTGCTGGAGGGCTGAGCCCGGCCAGGACCCGGGGCGGACCGGGCCCTGGCCGCATTAGGGTGACTGCATGCCAGCCAGCTACGCGTATCTCGGCCCCGAGGGCACCTTCACCGAAGTCGCCCTGCGCACGCTCCCGGAGACGGCCACCCGGGAGCTGGTCCCCATGGTGTCGGTGCCGGCGGCGCTCGACGCCGTCCGGGCCGGCGAGGCCGAGGCCGCGTTCGTGCCGATCGAGAACTCGGTCGAGGGCGGCATCACGACGACGCTCGACGAGCTCGTCGCGGGCGAGCCGCTGATGATCTACCGCGAGGTGCTGCTCGACATCACCTTCGCGCTGCTCGTGCGGCCCGGTACGCAGCTGTCGGACATCAAGACGGTGACGGCGCACCCGGCGGCCCAGCCCCAGGTGCGGAACTGGATGAAGACCCATCTGGCGGGCGACGTGACCTGGGAGTCCGCGGCGTCGAACGCGGACGGTGCCCGGCTCGTGCAGGAGGGCCGCTTCGACGCCGCGTTCGCCGGTGTCTTCGCGGCCGAGCGCTACGGGCTGACCCCCCTGGTCACCGACATCCACGACGCGGAGAACGCGCAGACCCGGTTCGTCCTGGTGGGCAGGCCGGCCCGGCCCGCGGCGCCGACCGGGGCCGACAAGACGTCCGTGGTCATCTGGCAGAGCGACGACCACCCCGGCGGGCTGATGGAGCTGCTGCAGGAGTTCGCGATCCGCGGGGTCAACCTGGTGCTGCTGCAGTCCCGGCCGACCGGCACGGGGATCGGTGACTACTGCTTCGCGATCGACGCCGAGGGGCACATCTCGGACCGCCGGGTGGCGGAGGCGCTGATGGGGCTGAAGCGGAGGTGCCCGCAGGTGCGGTACCTCGGCTCGTATCCGCGGGCGGGCGTCTCCGTCGCGGACGTGCGGACGCCGCGGGCCGGGACCTCGGATGGTGAGTTCATGGCCGCGTCGGACTGGCTGGCCCGCTGCCAGGACGGCCGCTTCTAGCTCCGTTTCCCACAGCCGGGCCCGGTTTTCCACCGTCGGGCCCGGCTCTTCGCGGTCTGGACCACCGGTCCTACCAGCGGATTTTCTTCATCCACAGAAGTTATCCACAGGTGCCCTTCTCGACCTGGGGACAAGTCGACAGGAAGGGGCGATTCCGTCGACAAATCGCCCTACCGACCCCAACTCCCTCCACAGGCCCGCACGTCACCCCTCGTCCACCCATTTCCGTCGATCAACTCTTCAGAGTGAAGCATTTCCACCCGAAAGTGAGTCCGAAGCGGGTTTGGATCGAGAATGCTTCGCTCCACATGCGGCTTTCGGAACGATCTCTTCCGCAGTCCACAGATCTCCCGCACAGCCTGTGGATAACTTTTCGGAACGGTGAATTCCTGTGGATGGCGAGCGCCAAATTCCGTACGCCGCAAGGGAGTCAGGTCAAGGCCCCGCCCGCCCGCTGCCCCTATTCAGGGACCGGCCCGCTTTTCCTTGACGGGGTTCCCGATCTTGCATTCCAGGCTAAATGCACATTCCGGCAAATGGGACATAAACCGCCGTTTCGCCGGGCCCCGGATATCGGGGCATGAGCCGCGAGCGCACGACGGTAGCCTTGAGGGGTGATTGACCTTCGCCTGCTCCGTGAGGACCCCGACCGTGTTCGCGCCTCCCAGCGCGCCCGTGGAGAGGACGTCGCCCTCGTCGACTCCGTCCTGTCCGCCGACGAGCGGCGCAGGTCGTCCGGGCTCCGCTTCGACGAACTCCGCTCCGAGCAGAAGGCGCTCGGCAAGCTCATGGGCAAGGCCACGCCCGAGGAGCGCGCGGAGCTGCTCAAGAAGGGCGAGGCCCTCAAGGCCGAGGTGAAGGCGGCCGAGGCCGAGCAGCGCGAGGCCGAGGAGGAGACCAAGACCCTCGCCCTCCAGCTGGGCAACATCGTGCACCCCGACGTCCCGCGCGGCGGCGAGGAGGACTTCGTCGTCCTGGAGACGCACGGCACGATCCGTGACTTCGGCGCCGAGGGCTTCGAGCCCAAGGACCACCTGGAGCTCGGCGAGGCGCTCGGTGCCATCGACGTCGAGCGGGGCGCGAAGGTCTCCGGCTCGCGCTTCTACTACCTGACGGGCGTCGGCGCCCTCCTGGAGCTCGCGCTCGTCAACGCGGCGATCGCCCAGGCCACCGAGGCCGGCTTCATCCCGATGCTGACCCCCGCACTGGTGCGCCCGCGCGCCATGGAGGGCACGGGCTTCCTCGGCCAGGCCGCGGAGAACGTGTACCACCTGGAGAAGGACGACTACTACCTGGTCGGCACCTCCGAGGTCCCGCTCGCCGCGTACCACATGGACGAGATCCTCGACGCGAGCCAGCTGCCGCTGCGCTACGCGGGCTTCTCCCCCTGCTTCCGCCGCGAGGCCGGCACGTACGGCAAGGACACCCGCGGCATCTTCCGCGTGCACCAGTTCGACAAGGTCGAGATGTTCTCGTACATCGACCCGGCCGACGCGGAGAACGAGCACAAGCGGCTCCTGGAGTGGGAGAAGCAGTGGCTGACCGGCCTCGAACTGCCCTTCCAGGTGATCGACGTCGCCACGGGTGACCTCGGCTCCTCGGCCTCGCGCAAGTTCGACTGCGAGGCGTGGATCCCGACCCAGGGCAAGTACCGCGAGCTGACCTCGGCGTCGAACTGCGACGGGTTCCAGGCCCGTCGTCTGTCGGTCCGCATGCGCGACGGCAAGAAGGTCCAGCCGCTCGCCACGCTGAACGGCACGCTGTGCGCCGTTCCGCGCACGATCGTCGCGATCCTGGAGAATCACCAGCAGGCCGACGGCTCCGTACGGGTGCCCGAGGTCCTGCGCCCGTACCTGGGGGGACGAACGGTTCTCGAGCCCAAGTAGGGCGTTCGTGAACCCGCGTCACAACTGTCTGGAGCCGATCACCAAGTGAGCCAGCCCGCTCCGATTGCACCCGCCGCCTTTCCGTACCGGCTCGTCGCGACCGACCTCGACGGGACGCTGCTGCGTCCCGACGAGACGGTCTCGGAGCGCACGCGGGAGGCGCTCGCCGCGGCCACCGCGGTGGGCGCGGCGCACATCGTCGTCACCGGCCGGGCCGTGCCCTGGACCCGGCACATCCTCGACGACCTCGGTTACGAGGGACTCGCGGTGTGCGGCCAGGGCGCGCAGGTCTACCACGCGGGGGAGCACCGCCTCCTGACCTCCGTGACGCTCGACCGGCAGCTGGCGGGGCTCGCCCTGTCGAAGATCGAGGCCGAGACCGGCCCGCTGGCGATCGCCGCGAGCCGCGACGGCATCGAGGGCGAGGTGATCGTCGGCCCCGGCTACCAGGTGCAGGAGGGGCCGCTCCCGGTCATCCCGTTCACGGACGTCTCCGATCTGTGGGCGGCGCCGCTCAACAAGGTCTACGTCCAGCACCCGACCCTGTCGGACGACGAGCTGGCCGCGGTCGCCCGCGCGGTGGCGGGCGATCTCGTGGGCATCGTGATGGCCGGTCCGGGCGTCGTGGAGCTGCTGCCGCTGGGTCTGTCGAAGGCCACAGGTCTGTCGCTCGCGGCGCGCCGGCTGGGCGCGAAGGCGGCGACCACCATCGCGTTCGGCGACATGCCCAACGACATCCCGATGTTCGGCTGGGCCGCGCACGGTGTGGCGATGGCCAACGCGCACGACGAGCTGAAGGCCGTGGCCGACGAGGTGACGACGTCGAACGCGGACGACGGCATCGCGGTGGTCCTGGAGCGTCTGCTCGGCTGAGTGCCGGGCTCTTGAACTGGTTGCGCTTGCGGAGGATGCGCGGATCGAACGCGCGCGGGGCTTCCACCCCGACGACGGCTTAGCAAGCCGCTGCCTTACCACTCGGCCAATCCTCCGGGTGGGCGGCCCACGCGCCCCGAAGGGCACGTGCTCGAAGCGGCCGCCCCGGGCAGCACCCCTGGGGCGGGGCTCGACGGAGTGCAGTGACTACTCCGGAGCCTGCCTCGGGCTGCCCTGCCGGGAGCTCGACGGACTGTTGAACTTCATCGTCGCGCTCCTCTCCCGGTAGGTGGCCCGCCGGAGCCTGACGCCCCGGCGCGGTGACTCAACTACTGTGCCGCGCCGGACCGTTCACCGCCACCGATTAAAAGCCCGGGGCCTGCGGGCCCGGAGTCAGGGGCGCCGCCATCTGCGGCGCCCGGCCTTGCCGAAGAACCACCCCGCGGCCTACTCCTCGCCCGCCAGGGTCAGGGCGCGGAGCTTCTGGCCCGCGTACCAGGTGGCCAGGACCGTGACCGCCACCAGGAGGACCGTCGCGAGGGGGAGGCCGACGTCCGAGGTGACGAGGTCGCCCCCGGCCACCTTGTGGGCGACCGCGAGGGACCACTGCTGCACGCTGAGGGTGCGGGCGCCGGCGACCAGGGAGCCGAAGAGCGCCTCCCACACGAGGGCGTAGACGAGGCCGAAGACGACCGCGTGGCGGGTCACCGTGCCGAGCAGCAGGAAGATCGCGGCGTACGCGATGGAGGCGACGAGGGCCGCGACCGTGTAGGCGACGGCGATCTGCTGCCCGTTCCCGTTCAGGATCAGGCCCGCGATCAGGGTCGGGACGGCGGAGAAGACCATGGTGACGGCGACGGCCACGATGAGCTTGGTGAAGATGATCGTGGGCCGCTTCACGGGCTTCGACAGGAGATAGACCACGGAGCCGTCGTCGATCTCGGGGCCGATCGCGCCGGTGCCGGCGATGACGCCGATGAGCGGCACCATCGTGGCGAGCGCGAAGCCGCCGAGGACGTCGGACGCGGTCTGGTCGTCGGCGCCGGTGAGGCCGCGGACCAGCGCCGAGATGCCGATGAGCAGCACGGGCAGGGCGAACAGGATGAGGGCCCGGCGGCGGCCGAGCAGGGCCCGGTAGGTGAGCCGGGCGACAGTGGGGTCGTACATCAGGGCCTCCTACGCCGTGACTAGGCCGCGACCAGATACGAGAAGACGGACTCGAGGGATTCGTCGGACGGCGAGACGCTGAGCAGGCGGATGCCGTGCGCCTGCGCGACCTTCGGCAGCAGCACCGTGAAGCGGCCGAAGTCGACGGCCTGGACGCGCAGCGCGCCTTCCTTGAGGTCGACCTCGATGCCGGCGGTGGACGGGTCCGCGATCAGTGCGGCGGCCAGGGCGCGGTCGTCGCTGGAGCGGATCAGATAGCGGTGCGGGCGGTCGGTCATCAGGCGGCGGATCTTGCGGAAGTCACCGCTGGCCGCGTGCCGTCCGGCGACGATCACCTCGATGTGGGAGGCGAGTTGCTCGACCTCCTCGAGGATGTGCGAGGAGAAGAGCACCGTGCGGCCCTCGTCGCCCATGCGCCGCAGCAGGTCCATGAGCTGCATGCGCTGACGCGGGTCCATACCGTTGAACGGCTCGTCCAGGAGGAGCACGGACGGGTCGTGGACGAGCGCGGAGGCCATCTTCACGCGCTGGCGCATGCCCTTGGAGTACGTCGAGATCTTGCGGTCCTGCGCGTACTCCATCTCCACGGTGGCGAGGGCCCGCCCCGCCTCCTTCTTGCCGAGGCCGTGCAACTCGGCGTTGGCGACGACGAATTCGCGTCCCGTGAGGAAGTCGTACATGGCCTCGCGCTCGGGGACGATCCCGATGTGGCGGTAGATCTGCTCGTTGCGCCAGATCGGCTGCCCGTCGAGGGTGACCGAGCCGTTGGAGGGGGCGAGGAAGCCGCCCATCATGTTGATGAGCGTGGACTTGCCCGCTCCGTTGGGGCCGAGCAGGCCCGTGACGCCGGGGCCGACCGTCATGGTGATGTCGTTGACGGCGACCACGTTGCCGAACCAGCGCGAGACGTGGTCGATGTTGATGGAGGTCACAGCCCGACCTTCCGGTAGCGGCGCATCAGCAGCCCGTAGGAGCCGGCGATGAGGCCGAGGACGACGAGGAGGTAGATCACGCCCTGGCCGGACGAGGGGCCGTGCGCGCCGGGGAAGGCGGACGTGGCACCCAGGAAGGCGGTCTGCACGCCGTCGATGAGCGTGATCGGCGAGAACAGGCCGAGCCAGGAGACCGCGCCGCCGTTGTCCTGCGCGTCGGCGATCGCCTGGACGGTGGAGACGGCGCCGAAGGAGATCGTCAGGACGGCGATCACGGCGGCGATGCCGAAGCCGCGGCGCGGGGTGACGGCGGAGACGACGAGGCCGATGCCGGCGAGGAGCAGTGACAGCAGTGCCACGGAGACCAGTCCCTGGGCGAATCCCTCGGTCTGCTCGGCGAAGTCGAGCTTGGCGAGCAGTGCGCCTACGTAGAGGACGATGAGCGGCGCGGCGGTGAGGATGAACAGGGCGGAGGTCATGGCGGCGAACTTGGCCGCCACGTAGTCGCCGCGTTCGATGGGGCGCGAGAAGTAGAGCGGTACGGACTTGAAGCGCAGGTCGCGCGAGACGGCCTGGGGCGCCTGTGAGGCCACGTAGAGGGCGATCACCGCCTGGAGGACGATCGCGTAGCGCGTGTAGTCGAGCGGCAGGTCCTTCGCCTTGGTGGTGACGGCGACCGCGACCATGATCAGCGCGGGCACGCACATCACCACGAAGAGCAGCATGGGCAGCACCTTCGACTTCGCCGAGCGGCCCAGGCCGTACGCGCCGCGCAGGCTCTGCGAGAAGAGCGAGCGACGGGCGTAGGCGCGGCCGAGGCGCGGGCCGTCGTAGTGGCGGTAGCCGATGTTGTGGATCTGGGTGGACGCACGGTCCGTGGGCATGGGCTCAGTGGTCATCGTGGCCGCCTCCCGTCTGCTGTGCCGCCACGGGGGCGAGGGGTTCCTGCTGGTCGTCGGCCGGGCGGAAGACCTCCGCGATGTGGTGCCGGCGCTGCTCCATGCGCACCAGGCCGAGGCCGAGGTCGGCCACGACGTCGCGCACGAGGTCGTAGGTCTGCTCGCCCTGGGCGGTGAGCAGGACGATGTGCCCGGCGCCGGGCAGTTCGCCGCCGGTGTGGGTCTCGACGCCGCGTCCGGCGAGGGCCTCGCGCAACGCGCGCGTGCCGTCGGGGTGTGCGTCGCTGTCGGTGACCTCGACGGCGAGCGTCGCGGTGCTCTGGGTGAAGTCCTGGGTGGAGCTGGAGCGGAGCAGCTTGCCGCCGTCGATCACGACGACGTGGTCGCAGGTGCGCTCCAGTTCGCCGAGCAGGTGCGAGGTGACGAGGACCGAGATGCCGAACTCGGAGTGGACGCGGCGGATCAGGTCGAGCATGTCGTCGCGGCCGACCGGGTCGAGGCCGTTGGTCGGCTCGTCCAGGAAGACCAGCTGCGGGTCGTGGACGAGGGCCTGGGCCAGCTTCACGCGCTGCTTCATGCCGGTCGAGTAGCCGCCGATGGGCCGGTAGCGCTCCTCGTACAGGCCGACGTGGCGCAGCGTGTCCGCCGTGCGTTCGCGGGCGGCGGTGGGCGGCAGACCCGACATGCGCGCCATGTGGACGACGAACTCGGTGGCCGAGACGTCGGGCGGCAGGCAGTCGTGCTCGGGCATGTACCCGACCCGCTCGCGGATCTCGGCGCCCTTGGTCGCGACGTCGAGCCCGAGCACTTCGGCTCGGCCCTCCGAGGCGGGGGACAGACCCAGCAGGATCTTGATCATGGTGGACTTGCCGGCTCCATTGGCTCCGACGAGTCCGGTCACCCCGGGCTCGATGTCCATGGTCAGCCGGTCAAGCGCGGTCACCCGGGGGAACCGCTTGCTCAGGCTTTCGGTCGCGATCACAGTCACGCTTCGACGCTAGTGGCGCAGGCCACAACTGACGTCAGACCGTGGGGTCGACCTCGTATGAGACCTGAGGCGTACGGGTCCCTAGGGGGTCAGCCTCCAGTAGTGGCCCGGGACCGGCGCGTCACTCGTCGCGGTGGCCCGGTTGTGCACATCGCGGATGTTTTCCACAGTCTGCCGCAGGGCCCTTGACGTCGACGCCGGTCATTGTCACATTCATCAGTGTCAAGTTACGAGCGCGTACGGCGACGTCCCGGTCACGGGCGGCCGGGACCGGGACGGACGGTGGCATGACCACAGCAGTGGCACGGGAACTCTCCGCGGAGCTGCGGGGGTTCAGGGAAGTGCAGACCCTCGCGTACGCGTGCGCGGAGGCGGTCGCGGCGCAGCTCAAGCCGGGGGTGACCGAGCGCGAGGCGGCGCGCATGCAGCGCGACTGGCTGCGTGAGCGCGGGGTGCGGGACTGGTTCCACCTGCCCTTCGCCTGGTTCGGTGACCGCACGGCGTTCGTGAACTTCCGCGTCCCGCTCCAGTTCTTCCCGACGAACCGCAGGCTCGAGGCGGGCATGCCGTTCATCCTCGACATGGCCCCGGTCCACAAGGGCTACACGGCGGACATCGGCTACTCGGGCTGTCTCGGCCCCAGTCCCCTGCACGACAAACTGCTCGCCGATCTCCAGGCGCACCGCGAGCTGATCCTGCGCGAGGTGCGCGAGCGCCGCACGCTGCGGGAGATCTACGAGGACGTGGACCGGCTCATGGTCCGCCAGGGGTATGCGAACCGGCACCGGGCGTACCCCTTCGGCGTCATCGCCCACAAGGTGGACCGGGTCAGGGAGCGCCGGCTGAACCCGACGCTGTTCGGCTTCGGCGCCCAGTCCCTCAAGGGCCTGGCGAGCGACGCGCTGCACGGGCACCGGGACGGCTGGTCGCCGCTGTGGTCCCCGTACCGGTTCTCCGACCATCCGCCGCAGCCCGGGCTGTGGGCGGTGGAGCCGCACCTCGGATTCCGCGGCACGGGCGCCAAGTTCGAGGAGCTCCTCGTGGTGACGGACTCCAAGGACCCCGAGGAGAGCGCGTTCTGGCTGGACGACGATCTGCCGCACGTGCGGCGCTGGGCGGAGGGCATCTGATGACGGACCTGACGAAGATCCACGGCGCGCGCGAGCGCACGGTGGCCACGGGCGGGATCGAGCTGTGCGTCGTGGAGCTCGGCGACGCGGCGCGGCCCACCGTCGTCCTGGTGCACGGCTACCCGGACTCCAAGGAGGTGTGGTCCGAGGTCGCCACGCGCCTCGCGGACCGCTTCCACGTGGTCCTCTACGACGTGCGCGGCATGGGCCGGTCCACGGCGCCGTCCCCGCTGCGCGGCGGCTTCACCCTGGAGAAGCTGACCGACGACTTCGTGGCCGTCATCGACGCCGTGAGCCCTGACCGCCCGGTCCACGTGGTGGGGCACGACTGGGGCTCCGTGCAGTCCTGGGAGTTCGTCACGGTCAAGCGCACCGAGGGCCGCATCGCGTCCTTCACCTCGATGTCGGGGCCGTCGCTCGACCACTTCGGGCACTGGATCAAGCAGCGCATGAAGCGGCCCACGCCCCGCAAGGTCGGCCAGCTGCTCGGCCAGGGCGCCAAGTCCTGGTACGTGTACATGCTGCACACGCCGGTGGTTCCGGAGCTGGCCTGGCGCGGCCCGCTCGGCAAGCGCTGGCCGAGGATCCTGGAGCGCGTCGAGGGTGTCCCCGCCGGGGACTACCCGACGGGGTCGCTGCCCACGGACGCCGCCCACGGGGCCTGGCTCTACCGGGACAACGTGCGGGCGCGGCTGACCCGCCCCCGCGAGGACGCGTACGCGCACGCACCCGTGCAGCTCATCACGCCGCTCGGGGACGCCTTCCTGTCGCCGCGGCTCTACGACCAGCTGGAGCTGTGGGCGCCCGAGCTGACCCGGCGCAGCCTGCCCGCCAAGCACTGGGTGCCGCGTACCCGGCCCGACCAGCTGTCGGCCTGGATCGGCGAGTTCGTCACCGCGCACGAGGAGCAGGAGGGCGGCGTGCCCGCGCGGCGCACCTCCGCGTCCGGCAAGTACGCCGACCGGTTCGGCGGACAGCTCGTCCTGGTCACGGGCGCGGGCAGCGGCATCGGCCGGGCCACCGCGTTCGCGTTCGCCGAGGCCGGCGCGCGCGTGATCGCCGTGGACCGGGACGCGGAGAGCGTGGCGCGGACCGCCGAGATGGCCCAGCTGATCGGCGCCCCCGAGGCGTGGGCGGAGACCGTCGACGTCACGGACGAGCAGGCCATGGAGAAGCTCGCCGAGAAGGTCGCGGCCGAGTACGGCGTGGTGGACGTGCTGGTGAACAACGCGGGCATCGGCCTGTCCGGCTCGTTCTTCGACACGACCCCCGAGGACTGGAAGAAGGTCCTCGACGTGAACCTGTGGGGGGTCATCCACGGCTGCCGCCTCTTCGGGAAGCAGATGGCCGACCGCGGCCAGGGCGGCCACATCGTGAACACGGCGTCGGCCGCCGCGTACCTGCCGTCCAAGGCGCTGCCCGCCTACAGCACCTCGAAGGCCGCCGTCCTCATGCTCAGCGAGTGCCTGCGCGCCGAGCTGTCCGGCCAGGGCATCGGCGTCTCCGCGATCTGCCCGGGCCTGGTGAACACGAACATCACGGCGACGGCCCGTTTCGCCGGCGCGGACGCCGAGGAGGAGAAGCGCCGTCAGGAGAAGTCCTCGCGCCTGTACGGCCGGCGGAACTATCCGCCGGAGAAGGTCGCCGACGCGATCCTGAGCGCCGTCGTGCAGAACAAGGCGGTCGTGCCGGTCACCCCGGAGGCCCGCGGCGCGCACCTGATGTCCCGCTTCACGCCCCGGGCCCTGCGTGCGCTCGCGCGGATGGAGCCGCCGTTGTGAGTGTCGTGGGCCGGCCGTGCCGGTCGTACCATCCCTCGCAGGAAGGTTCGCCGCGCAGGGCCGGCACGACCGAGGGGCGTGGGGTGTGACGGAGCAGTCGGTCGCCGAATACCGGATCGAGGACCTGGCGCACCACAGCGGCGCCACGGTCCGCACCATCCGTGCCTATCAGGACCGGGGCCTGCTGCCCCGGCCCGAGCGGCGCGGCCGGTCCAACGTGTACACGCACACGCATCTGTCGCGGCTGCGGCAGATCGCCGACCTGCTCGACCGCGGGTACACGCTGGCCTCGATCAAGGAGCTCCTGGAGGCCTGGGACGCCGGCCGGGGGCTCGGCGGCGTGCTCGGTCTGGTCGCCGAGGTGGACAAGCCGTGGACCGACGAGCGGGCGGGGCGGATCACGCGCGCGGAGCTCGACGCGCGGTTCGGCGGCGACCCGGACGAGGCCGCCGTGCAGGACGCGATCGAGCTCGGGGTGCTGGAGCGAGTTCCGGGCCGGGACGACGAGTTCCTCGTGCCGAGTCCCCAAGAGCTGGCCGTGGCCGTGGAGTTGTACGCCGCGGGCGTCCCGCTGTCCGCGATCTCGGGCCATCTGCGGGAGTTGAGGGGGCAGATCGAGCACATCGCCGCCCGTTTCCTGGAGTTCACGACCGAGCACGTCTTCGCCCGCTATCTCGGTCCGCTCCCGCCGACGGACGCGGAAGCGGCCGAGGCCGCCTCGCTCGTGCGGCGCCTGAGACCGCTCGCCCAGCAGTCGGTGGACGCCGAACTGGCGCGCGCGATGCGCCTGTTCGCGACCCAGCACCTCAACCGGCACCTGGCCGCGGGCCCGGTGACCACGCCCCCCGACGAACCGCAGACGATCACGATGCCCGCCGGCACGATGCGGGCCGTCCGCACGCTCGTTGGGCCCGAGCACGTCTCCGCGTTCATCGCGGCGGCGGCCGAACGCGAGGTACAGGCCAGGACATTGGACTCGCTCGCCGCAAATCACCACAAAGATAACTGAGTTCGCCAAATCCGGCATATCACCCTGTGAGTTGTCCACAGAATCGCCAATTCCCCTGTGGATAACGCGACTTGCTTGTGGATCAAACATGCGAGCAAAAAATTTCCGAAGACTTCGCCGGGGCTTCCGAGGCACCCTGACGCCATGGACGACCCCCGCACCGTGAAGGTGTCGAAGTACCTGTCCCGCCATCTGCGTCACCGGCCGGACCGCATCGGACTCACGCCGGACGAGGCCGGCTGGGTCGAGATCGAGACGCTGCTCGCCGCGGCAGCCGCCCACGGCTTCCCCTTCACCCGCGCCGAGCTGGACCGTGTCGTCGCCGAGAACGACAAGCGGCGCTTCACGATCGACGGCACCCGCATCCGGGCCAACCAGGGCCACACGATCGCCGTCGACCTGGGCCTGGAGCCCGCCGAGCCGCCCGCGTACCTGTACCACGGCACCGTCCCCCGCTTCCTGGACGCGATCCGGGCCGAGGGGCTGCGCCCGATGGACCGGCACGACGTGCACCTGTCCGCCGACCGGGAGACCGCCACCCGCGTCGGCGCCCGGCGCGGCCGTCCCGTGGTGCTGTCCGTCGACGCGGGCGCCATGCACCGTGACGGCCACGTCTTCCGCGTGAGCGCGAACGGAGTCTGGCTGACGGCCGCCGTCCCTCCCCGCTACCTGCGCTTTCCCGGCTGATCCGGGCCCCGGCTCAGGCATCATCGACCGGTATGGACCAGGAACCCGGCACCCAGCCCCGTCTGCCCAGCACCGAGGCGGCCGTCACCGCGCTGCGCGCGCTCGCCGACGAGTTCGCCGTGGAGTGCGTGGTCGAGCACGACATCGGCAGCGACCGCACCTCCCGCCGCACCGCCGCGGGCGTCGGCACCACGACCGATCCCGACGGCTCGCTGCCGCACGAGGCGTACGTCGAGCTCGGCGGCTCGCCGCGGATCGACGTGCGGCTGTTCCCGGAGGGGGACGCGCGGATCACCGTCGAGGGCGTCGAGTTCCACGACGTGCCCCGCGACGACGTGCCCGCCTTCCTGCGCGCCTGCCTCAGCGGTCTCGCCCAGGTCCGCGGCCGGTTCTTCCCGCCCGGCTACCGGCTCCTGGTCCCGCTGCCCGGCGACCGCACCTACAAGGAGCTCGTACCGATGGCCCTGCTCACCCCCTGGCTCAGCCGCCAGGTCCGCTGAGGGCACCAAGGAGCCGGGCCGCTTAGGCTCGCAGGCATGACCGAATCGCCCCGCACGCCGCAGTCCCCGCTCCGTCTGAGCACCGTGATCCTGCCCTACCGCCGCTGGCACGAAGGCGCCCGCGAGGCCTGGGTGCGCGCCGAGGAGCTGGGCTTCCACACCGCGTACACCTACGACCACCTGTCCTGGCGCGTGCCGTTCCGCGACGGGCCCTGGTTCGGCGCCGTCCCCACGCTGACCGCCGCCGCGACCGCGACCGAGCGGCTGCGCCTGGGCACCCTGGTGACCTCGCCGAACTTCCGGCACCCCGTCACCCTCGCCAAGGAACTGATCTCCCTGGACGACATCTCCGGCGGCCGGATCACGCTCGGCATCGGCGCGGGCGGCACCGGATTCGACGCCACCGCCCTCGCGCGCGGCGACCAGGAGCCGTGGACCCCGCGCGAACGGGCCGACCGCTTCGCCGAGTTCGTGCCGCTGCTCGACCGCCTGCTCACCGAGGACACCGTGACCTACGACGGCACGTTCTACTCGGCGGGCGGCGCGCAGAACATCCCGGGGTGTGTGCAGCGCCCCCGGCTGCCCTTCGCGGTGGCCGCGACCGGACCGCGCGGGCTGAAGCTCGCCGCCCGCCACGGGCAGGCCTGGGTGACCACCGGCGACCCGAAGCTGTTCGAGGCGGGCACTCCGGAGGAGTCGGTTCAAGCCATTCGCGGACAGATCGAGAAGCTGACCGCGGCCTGCGACGCCGTCGGCCGGGACGTGGCCGGGATGGACAAGATCCTGCTCTCCGGCTTCACCCCCGACCGGGCCCGTCCGCTGGAGTCCGTCGACGCCTTCGTGGACTTCGCGGGCGCCCACCGGGAGCTGGGCTTCACCGAGATCGTGCTGCACTGGCCGATCCCCGACACGGCCTTCGCCGCCGACCAGAAGGTCTTCGAGGCCATCGCCACGGACGCCCTCGCCCAGCTCGGCTGAATCCGGCTCCCGACGGTCCGGGGCGGGTGCGCAGACGCGCCAGGTGCGTACTCATCTGCGCGCCCCGCCGCACGCCCGTGCACGCAGCTGCGCGACCATGGGGCGGTGACCTCATCGACTCCTGGGCCCCGGACCCCGGCCCTCTCCGCGCCCCGGCTGATCGCCACGGACCTCGACGGCACCCTGCTGCACGACGACAAAACCGTTTCCCCTCGTACGGTCGCCGCGCTCGCCGCCGCCGAGGAGGCCGGCATCGAGGTCTTCTTCGTGACCGGCCGCCCGGCCCGCTGGATGGACGTGGTCGCCGACCACCTCCACGGTCACGGCCTGGCGATCTGCGGCAACGGCGCCGCCGTGGTGGACCTGCACGACGGCCCCGGCCGGCACCGGTTCGTCAAGGTCCGCGAGCTGGCGGTGCCGGACGCGCTGGACGTCGTACGGATCCTGCGGGAGGCGGCGCCGGGCACCGCGTACGCCGTCGAGCGCACCGGCGGGCTGCACCACGAGCCGGCGTACCCGCCGCTGCACCTGGACCCGGGCGAGACCGTCGCCCCGGCGGAGAAGCTGCTCTCCGCCGACTTCGAGGACGTCGCGGACCAGCCCGTGCTCAAGCTCCTCGCCTACCACCCCGAGCTCGACCCGGACGCGTTCCTGGCGCTGGCCCGCGCGGCCGTCGGCGACCTGGCGGCCATCACCCGCTCCAGCCCGAGCGCGCTCCTGGAGATCAGCGGGCGTGAGGTCTCCAAGGCGAGCACGCTCGCGCTGTGCTGCGCCGAGCGCGGCATCGACCCGTCCGAGGTCGTCGCCTTCGGTGACATGCCCAACGACATGGAGATGCTCGCCTGGGCGGGCCGCTCCTACGCGATGGGCAACGCGCACCCGGACGTCCTGACCGCCGCGACCGGCCGCACCGCCACCAACAACGAGGACGGCGTGGCCCGCGTCATCGAGGAGATCCTCGCGCGCCGCTGACCTCGCGGGGCGCGTCACAGCGTCGGCGTCACAAGGGCACGCCCCGCTCCGCGAACCAGGTCACCGGGTCCACCCCGGAGCCCAGATACGGCGTGAGCCGCACCTCGAAGTGCAGGTGCGGCCCCGTCGAGTTCCCGGTCGTGCCGGACTGCCCGATCCACTGTCCGGCCTTCACCTGCTCGCCCTGGTCGACGGCGACGGACGACAGGTGCGCGTACTGCGTGTAGTAGCCGCCCGCGTGCCGCACGACGATCTGGATGCCGAAGGCGCCGCCGCAGGACACGCTCACCACGCGCCCGTCCCCGACCGACCGCACGGGCGTGCCGATGGCGACCGCGAAGTCCTGCCCGGTGTGCCGGTGCGCCCAGCGCGCCCCCGCGCTGTCGAAGCCCGCCGACAGCTCGTACCGCTCCACCGGCGGCACCCACGCGCGCGTGGAGGCGAACGCGGGCTGGTCGAGGCGGACGGCGCCCCGGCACTGACCGGCGGCCACCGAACTGTCGGCCTGGCCCTGCAAGGTCCACTGCGCCGCCTCGAGCCTGCTCGCGATGCTCTTCTTCAGGACAGCCAGCTCGTCGTTGCGCTTCTTCAGGGAGAGCCACGCGGCCGTCGCCTTGCGCTGCCCCTCCTCCAGCTTCTTCTCGGCCCGCCGGCTCTTGGCGACGGCGTTGTTCAGCGCCAGATCCGCCTGCCAGGCGGCACGCTGACCGTGCATCAGCTCCTCGGGGTCGGCGGAGAGCAGCATCTGGGCGGCGACCGGGATGTCGCCGCCGTTGCGGTACTGGGCGCGGGCGATGCGCCCGAGGTCGTCGTGGAGCACGGCGCTCTCCCGCCGTTCCTCGGCGAGCAGCCCCTCTATGCGCTGGGCCTCCGCCTTCTGGAGTTCGGCGGCCCTGCGCCCCTCCTCGTAGTGCTGCGAGGCCTTCGACGCCTCTTCGTACAGGCGCGCCACCTCGGCGCTCGCCTCGGGGCCGTCGGCCCCCACGGACAGCGCGGGGGTGCCTCCGAGGGCGACGAGCGCGCACAGCGCCGCCGGGACGACGAGCGAACTGCGGGAACGGCGGGGTCGTTGGGACATGTAACGGATCGTCACCCGCCCCGCCCGAGCGCACCTGTGGAGCGCGTACGCCCGGGGGAACGGCTGCCCCGGACGGCGCAGGAACGTAACTCCTCAGGCAGGGCAGGGAACGGGCCGGCCGGGCATCAGTGCGGGGCCTGCCACACCAGCGTCGTGCCGCCCCCGTCCTCGCCCGTCCCGGGCCCGTACCAGCTGTCGCCGCCGAGCGACTCCGCGCGCCGCTTGAGGTTCTTCAGGCCGCTGCGCCGACCGCCGTCGGGGATGCCCACGCCGTCGTCCGCGACGGTCAGGCGCACACCCGGCCGGCCGTCCGGCAGCGCCACCGTGGCGTCGACGACGACCTCGATGGACGAGGCCCGCGCGTGCCGGAACGCGTTGGAGAGCGCCTCGCGCAGGGCCGCGATGAGGTTCTTGCCGGTGACCTCGCCGACGAGGGTGTCGACCGGGCCCACGAAGTGGTGCGCGGGCTTGAAGCCGAGCGGCACCGCCGCCATGTTGATCTCGCGCAGCACGCGCGTGCGCAGCCCCGCGGGCGCCTCCGTCGGCCCCTGCTGGAGCGCGAAGATGGCGGTGCGGATCTCCTGGATGGTGGTGTCCAGCTCGTCGACCGCCTTGCCGACCCCCCGCTGCACCTCGGGCACCACCGAGCGGCGCTGGGCCGTCTCCAGCATCATCCCGGTGGCGAACAGCCGCTGGATCACCAGGTCGTGCAGGTCGCGCGCGATGCGGTCACGGTCCTCGTAGACGGCCAGCCGCTCCCGGTCCCGCTGCGCCTCGGCCATCATCAGGGCCAGCGCCGCCTGCGAGGCGAACTGGGCGCCGAGCGTGCGCTCCGCCTCGCTGAAGGGCCGCGCTCCCCGCGCGCGTGGCGTCACCAGCGTGCCGAGCACCCGGTCCTCGCTGCGCAGCGGGAGCAGCATCGCGGGGCCGTAGGCGCTCGCGAGATCGGTCGTGACCCGCGGGTCCGTGGCCGCGTCCTCGATGAACACGGGCTCCCCGCAGAGCAGTTCGGTGACGATCACGCTCTCCGGTGGGAGCACGACGCCGAGCGCCGCGGAGGGGTGGTCGGCGGCCACCGCGACGACCTCCATGCCACCCTCGGCGTCGGGCAGCAGCACGAGGCCGGCCGCCGAGTCGGACAGGTGCCGGGCCTGCTCGGCGACCACCTGAAGGGCGTCCTCCGCGTCCCCTCCGGACAGGAGCGCCGTGGTGACGGCCACGGAACCGTCGATCCATCGCTCCCGCTGCCGGGCCGCCTCGTACAGGCGCGCGTTGCCGATCGCGATGCCCGCCTCCGTGGCGAGCACCCGGACCATGTTCAGGTCGTGGTCGTTGAACTCCTCGCCGCCGCGCTTCTCCGTCAGGTAGAGGTTGCCGAAGATCTCGCCCTGGACGCGGATGGGCACTCCCAGGAACGTGCGCATCGGCGGGTGCCGCGGCGGGAAGCCGCAGGAGCGCGGGTCGTCGGCGAGGTCGGCCATCCGCATCGGCACCGGGTCGTGGATGAGCGCGCCGAGCAGCCCGCGGTGGCCGTCGGGCAGCCGGCCGATGCGGCGCGCCGTCTCCTCGTCCAGGCCGTGGTAGACGAAGTCCGACAGACCCTTGCCGTCCTCGGCGACGACACCGATCGCCGCGTAGCGGGCGCCCGCGAGCTCGGCCGCGGTCTCGCAGATGCGGTCGAGGGTGGAGTGCAGCTCCAGTCCGGTGCCGACCGAGCGCATCGCCTCCAGGAGCTGCGGCACGCGCGAGGTCAGCTCGGCCGAGAGCCCCTGGAGGCCGCGCGTGGCCCGGGTGGTCTCCTTGGCGGGGGCGGGGGCGGGGGCGGGGGCGCCGGGGTCCGTGGGTGCAACCATGCCCCCGAGAGTAATTAGTCCTATTTGGCGACGAAAGTCGGGTTCACTGGCCGGACAGGGCCGGAAGCGCGCCCTCCCGCTCCCGCAGGGTGCGCAGCGGCCCCTCGACGGCGGCCAACTCCGCGTACGGGCCGCGCTGCACGACCGCCCCGCCGTCCAGCACCAGCACCTCGTCCACGGCCTCCAGACCCGCGAGCCGGTGCGTGATCAGCACCGTCGTACGGCCCCGGGTCGCGTCCAGCAGGTCCGCGGTGAGGGCGTCGGCCGTCTCCAGGTCCAGGTGCTCGGCCGGCTCGTCGAGGACGAGAACCGGGAAGTCCGCGAGCAGGGCGCGAGCCAGCGCGAGCCGCTGGCGCTGCCCGCCCGACAGCCGCGCCGCGTGCTCGCCCACCAGGGTGTCGAGCCCGTCGGGCAGCGCGTCCACCCAGTCCAGGAGGCGTACGCGCCCGAGGGCGGCCCGCAGCTCGTCCTCCGTGGCGTCCTTCCTGGCCAGCAGCAGGTTCTCGCGGACGGTGCTGTCGAAGAGGTGCGCGTCCTGGGCGCACAGCCCGACCGCGCGGCGCACGTCGTCCCCGTCGACGTGCGTGGCGTCGACGCCGCCGAGCGTGTACGTCCCCGCGCACGGGTCCAGGAAGCGCAGCAGCACCTGCGCGAGCGTGGTCTTGCCGGAACCCGAGGGGCCCACGACCGCGACCCGGCGCCCGCGCGCCAGCGTGAGGTCCACCCCGGCGAGCGCGTCCCGCGCCTGCCCCTCGTACCGGGCCGTGAGCCCCCGCACGACGAGCGGGAACGGGTCCTGCGGCGCGGGCACGGGCCGCTCCGGCTCCCGTACGGGGTCGGGCGCGTCCAGGACCTCGTGGACCCGCTCGGCGCTCTTGCGGACCCGCTGGCGGTACTGCACCGCGAGCGGCAGCCCGAGCACCGCCTCGAAGGCGGCGAGCGGGGTGAGCACGACGACCGCGAGCACCACCCCGTCGAGCTGCCCGGCGCGTACGCCCTGGACGCCGGCGAGCGCGGCCCCGGCCACGGTCAGGCCCGTGATCAGGGCGGTGAGCCCGTCGCCGAGCGCGGTCGCGGTGGCGGCGCGCGAGGCGATCCGGGTCAGGGCGGAGTCGGCCTCGCGAGCCTCCGTCATGCGACGCGGCAGCGCGCCGGAGACGGTCAGCTCGGCGGTGCCGGTGAGCAGTTCGGCCGCGCGGGTGGCGAGCAACCCGCGCGCGGGGGCCAGCCGGCGCTCGGCCCGGCGGGCGACGGCCGCGGCCAGCAGCGGCACACCGACCCCGGCGAGCAGCAGTCCGGCCGCGAGAACGGCGCCCGCCGCGGGGAGCAGCCACGCGGTGAAGGCGACCGACCCCACGCCCACCAGGGCGGCGGCCGACGCGGGCAGCAGCCAGCGCAGCCAGTAGTCCTGCAGCGCGTCGACATCGCTCACGAGGCGGGACAGCAGGTCGCCGCGCCGGGTCGCGCGCAGGCCCGCGGGCGCGAGCCGCTCCAGGCGCCGGTACACGGCGACCCGGGTGTCGGCCAGCATCCGCAGCACGGCGTCGTGCGACACGAGCCGCTCCGCGTACCGGAAGCAGGCCCGGCCGATGCCGAACGCGCGCGTGGCGGTGACCGCGACCATCAGGTAGAGCACGGGCGGCTGCTGCGAGGCCCGCGAGATCAGCCAGCCGCTGGTCGCCATCAGACCGACCGCGCTGCCGAGCGCGAGCGCCCCGAGCAGCAGCGCGAGGGCGAGCCGGGAGCGGCGCGGCCGGGCGGCGGCACGGAGCCGGCTGAGGACGCCCCGTCCCTCGGCTCGCTTGTCGGGGTGCTCCGCAGCGGCCACGGGTACTTCCTGGCGGGTCTGCGCCGGGACGGACGCGGGGGCCGCCGGGGCCACCGGCGCCGGGCCGTCGGTGGCGGCGGGCGGTGCGAGCCGTACCACCCGGTCCGCCACGGCGAGCAGCGCCGGGCGGTGGACGACCAGGACCACGGTGCG
This sequence comes from Streptomyces sp. NPDC025806, assembly GCF_055558275.1. Lineage (NCBI taxonomy): Bacteria > Bacillati > Actinomycetota > Actinomycetes > Kitasatosporales > Streptomycetaceae > Streptomyces > Streptomyces sp. NPDC025806. The sequence continues at coordinate 53,914 of NZ_JBVHMU010000004.1, forward strand.
GCCCACGGCGAGCCGGCGGACCGCCTCGACGATGCCCGCCTCGGTGTCACCGTCCAGCGCCGCGGTCGGCTCGTCCAGGAGGACCACGGGCCGGTCGGCGAGGAAGGCGCGGGCGAGCGCGAGGCGCTGCCGCTGTCCCGCCGAGAGCCCGGCCCCGTCGTCGCCGAGCCGGGAGTCGAGGCCCTCGGGGAGCGCCTCGACGAAGTCCAGGGCGCCGGCCTCGCCGAGCGCCGCCCGCACCGCGGCGTCGTCCGCGCCGGGCCGGGCGAGCCGTACGTTCTCCGCGATGGAGCCCGCGTACAGCTGCGGCCGCTGCGGCACCCACGCCACGCGCGCGTGCCAGGCCTCCCGCGCCACCTCGGACAGATCAGCGCCGCCCACCAGGACGCGCCCGTCGCGCGGCCGGACGAAGCCCAACAGGGCGCTCAGGAGCGTCGACTTGCCCGCACCGCTCGGGCCCACCAGGGCGACCGTCTCGCCCTGGGCCACCTCGAAGAAGACCGACGAGACGGCGTCCGCGTCGCGCCCCTCGTAGCGGACCGAGACGCGGTCGAAGGCGATGCCGCCCTCCTCGGGCAGCGCCTTCGTGCCGCTCTCGGGCAGCGGCGTCTCCAGGACGTCGAAGATCTCCTCGGCGGCGGCGAGCCCCTCGGCCGCCGCGTGGAACTGTGCCCCGACCTGGCGCAGCGGCAGATACGCCTCGGGCGCCAGGACGAGGATGACGATGCCCACGTAGAGGTCCATGTCACCGTGCACGAGCCGCATGCCGATGGTGACGGCGACCAGGGCGACCGACAGGGTCGCGAGCAGTTCGAGGGCGAACGAGGACAGGAAGGCGATCCGCAGCGTGCGCATCGTGGCCCTGCGGTACTCGCCGGTGATCGTGCGGATGGACTCGGCCTGCGCCTTCGCGCGGCCGAACACCTTCAGGGTGGGCAGCCCGGCGACGACGTCCAGGAAGTGGCCCGACAGCCGGGACAGCAGCCGCCACTGACGGTCCATCCGGGACTGGGTGGCCCAGCCGATGAGGATCATGAAGACGGGGATGAGGGGCAGCGTGCCGACGATGATCGCCGCCGACACCCAGTCCTCGGTGACGACGCGGGCGAGCACCGCCACCGGGACCACCACCGCGAGCCCCAACTGCGGCAGATAGCGCGAGAAGTAGTCGTCCAGGGCGTCGACGCCCCGGGTCGCGAGCGCCACGAGGGAACCGGTGCGCTGACCGGTGAGCCAGCCGGGCCCGAGCCCGGCCGCCCGCTCGAGGAGACGGCCCCGCAGCTCCGACTTCACGGCCGCGCTCGCCCGGTGCGCCGCCAGCTCGGTCAGCCAGGACACGAGCCCCCGGCCGGCCGCCACGGCCACCATCAGCAGCAGCGGCGTGCTCAGCCGAGCCACGTCGAACCCGTGCTGGAACGCGCCCACCACGACCTCGGCGATCAGCATTGCCTGGGCGATGACCAGGCCCGCCCCGGCGGCGCCGAGGACGACCACCGCGATCAGGAAGAAGCGGGTGGCCCGGGCGTACCGGAGCAGACGCTGGTCGATCGGTTTCACGTGAAACACACCCTCACATCAGGTGGGTCGCCCCAGGGGACTCAGTGCGCGGCGTCGGCGATGTGGTGCGTGCCGATGCGCTTGCGGAACACCCAGTAGGTCCACGACTGGTAGAGCAGCACGATCGGGGTCGCGATGCCCGCGCACCAGGTCATGATCTTCAGCGTGTACGGGCTGGACGAGGCGTTGCTGACCGTCAGGCTCCAGTCCGCGTTCAGCGACGACGGCATGACGTTCGGGAACAGCGTCAGGAAGAGCATCGCGACCGCCGCCGCGATCGTGATCCCCGACAGTGCGAACGACCAGCCCTCGCGGCCGAGCTTGATGGCGCCGAGCGCCCCGACGAGCGCGACCACGGCCACGATCATCGCGGCGAGCGAGCCGCCGTCCCCGTGGTCGGCCTGCGTCCAGACGAGGAAGCCGAGCGCGGCCACCGCGGCCACCAGCCCCACCGCGAGCGCCGTCTTCCGCGCCCGCATCCGGATGTCACCGACGGTCTTGAGCGCGCTGAACACGGCTCCGTGGAAGGTGAACAGGCTGAGCGTGACCAGCCCGCCGAGCAGCGCGTACGGGTTGAGCAGGTCCCAGAAGTTGCCGACGTACTCGAAGTCCTTGTCGATCTTCACGCCGCGCACGATGTTGCCGAAGGCCACACCCCACAGGAACGCGGGGATCAGCGAGGTCCAGAAGATCGCCTGCTCCCAGTTGGCCTGCCAGCGCTCCTCGGGCCGCTTCGCCCGGTACTCGAAGGCCACCCCGCGGATGATCAGGCACACCAGGATGATCAGCAGCGGCAGGTAGAAGCCGGAGAACAGCGTCGCGTACCACTCGGGGAAGGCGGCGAAGGTCGCGCCGCCCGCGGTGAGCAGCCACACCTCGTTGCCGTCCCAGACCGGGCCGATCGTGTTGATCAGCACCCGGCGTTCGGTGCGGTCGCGGGCCAGCAGCTTGGTGAGCACACCGACCCCGAAGTCGAATCCCTCCAGGAAGAAGTAGCCGATCCACAGGACGGCGATGAGTACGAACCAGACGTCGTGGAGTTCCATGACTCGTCAGCTCCCAGGGCCTAGTAGGAGAAGGCCATCGGCTTGTCGGCGTCCCGGTCGCCACCGATCTTGGTGGGCGGGTTGAGGTCGTCCTCCGTGAGCTCGGGCGGGCCGGCCTTCACGTACTTCAGGAGGAGCTTGACCTCGATCACGGCGAGCACCGCGTAGAGCAGCGTGAAGACGGTCATCGAGGTGATGACCTCGCCCTGCGAGACACCGGGGGAGACCGCGTCGCGGGTCCGCAGGACGCCGTAGACGACCCACGGCTGGCGGCCCATCTCGGTGAAGATCCAGCCCCAGGAGTTGGCGATCAGCGGGAAGCCGAGCGTCCACAGCGCGACGAGCCAGTAGAGCTTGGTGAACTTCGGGTTCAGCGCCTTGTTCTTGAAGAGGACGAGGTTCGGCACATCGTCCTCACCCACCCTCAGATGCTGCGGCAGCATGAACTTCTTGCGGGTGAGCCAGAGTCCGAGGATGCCGAGCGCGAAGGACGCCATCCCGAAGCCGATCATCCAGCGGAAGGCCCAGAAGGTGACGGGGATGATCGGGCGGTAGTCGCCGGGCCCGTACTTCTCCTGCTCGGCCTTGTTGGTGTCGTTGATGCCGGGGACGTACGAGGTGAAGTCGTCGTCGGCGAGGAAGGACAGTATCCCGGGGATCGACAGCTCGACCGTGTTGTGGCCCTTGCTGACGTCACCCACGGCGAACACCGAGAAGGGCGCCGAGTCCTGTCCCTCCCACAGGGCCTCGGCGGCGGCCATCTTCATCGGCTGCTGCTTGAACATCACCTTGCCGAGCAGGTCGCCGCTGACCGCGGTGAGCAGGCCGGCGATCACCACGGTGACCAGGCCGAGCCGCAGCGAGGTCTTCATGACGCCGACGTGCTTCTTGCGGGCCAGATGGAAGGCGGCGATGCCGACCATGAACGCTCCGCCCGTGAGGAACGAGGCGGTCAGGGTGTGGAAGAACTGGGTCAGCGCCGTGTTCTGCGTCAGCACGTGCCAGAAGTCGGTGAGTTCGGCGCGGCCGTTCGCCTTGTTGATCCGGTAGCCGACCGGGTGCTGCATCCAGGAGTTGGCCGCGAGGATGAAGTACGCGGACAGGACCGTGCCGATCGACACCATCCAGATGCAGGCCAGATGGATCCGCTTCGGCAGCTTGTCCCACCCGAAGATCCACAGCCCGATGAAGGTGGACTCGAAGAAGAAGGCGATGAGGGCCTCGAAGGCCAGCGGCGCTCCGAAGATGTCACCGACGAAGCGGGAGTAGTCCGACCAGTTCATGCCGAACTGGAACTCCTGCACGATGCCGGTGACCACACCCATGGCGATGTTGATCAGGAAGAGCTTGCCCCAGAACTTGGTCGCCCTGAGGTACTTCTCCTTCTCCGTGCGCACCCAGGCGGTCTGCAGCCCGGCGACCAGAGCCGCGAGGGAGATCGTCAGGGGGACGAACAGGAAGTGGTAGACGGTGGTGATGCCGAACTGCCATCGCGCCAGCGTCTCCGGCGCCAGAGCCAGGTTCACTGCGTCACTCCTTACCTCGCCGTGGTCACAGCGACAGTTTGCCCCTTTAATCCCACAAATCCTAGGAGGAACCGGGACACGCTTGTGAACGCGTTCACATTCACAAGCATTATGTCGTACTGGCTGTCGGGATCCGCACGGGGGTCCCCTTACTGCGAGGAACACCACAGGGGGCGGGCGCGGCAGTTCACCGGGTCGGGCTCACTGGATGGACAGGGGCTTCCCGGAGACTTCAACATCTTGTTGAATCCGCGGCATGACGCGCATTCGCATCTCCTGGCCGGCCGGACACACCACGGCGACGGTCGAGTCCACCCCGACCGGCAAGGCCCTGCTCGCGAAACTGCCGCTGAGCTCGACGGCGAACACCTGGGGCGAGGAGGTCTACTTCGACACGGGCGTCAGCGTCCCGGCCGAGGACGACGCCCAGCAGGTCGTGGAGCCCGGCACCGTCGCCTTCTGGACGGACGGCGACGCCCTCGCCCTCCCCTACGGCCCCACGCCGATCTCGCGAGGCGACGAATGCCGCCTCGCGAGCCCGTGCAATCTGCTCGGCCGGCTCGACGGGGACCCACGGGTGCTCGCGACGGTGCGCGGCGGCGACCCGATCCGCGTCGAACTGGCCTGATCCGGCGCTGATCCGCCGGGCGGTCAGAGCTCCTTGCGGAACTGCTGCGCCGCGTGCAGGAAGATGTCGTTGGCCTCGGTCTCGCCGATCGTGGCCCGCATCCCCTCACCGGCGAAGGGCCGCACCACGACACCGGCCGCCTCACAGGCCGCCGCGAAGTCCATCGTCCGGTCCCCGAGCCGCAGCCACACGAAGTTCGCCTGCGTCTCGGGCACCGTCCAGCCCTGCTCGCGCAGCGACGTCACGACGCGGGTGCGCTCGGACACCAGCGTGCCGACCCGGCCGAGCAGCTCGTCCTCCGCGCGCAGCGAGGCCACGGCCGCGTCCTGCGCGAGCTGGCTGACGCCGAAGGGCACCGCCGTCTTGCGCAGCGCGGCGGCCACCGGCTCGTGGGCGATGGCGAAGCCCACCCGCAGCCCGGCCAGGCCGTAGGCCTTGGAGAAGGTGCGCAGCACCGCCACGTTGGGCCGGTCCCGGTAGAGCTCCACACCGTCCGGCACCTCGGCGTCCCGGATGAACTCGCGGTACGCCTCGTCGAGCACGACGAGCACGTCGGAGGGCACCCGGTCGAGGAAGCGCTCCAGCTCGGCCCGGCGCACCACGGTGCCCGTGGGGTTGTTGGGGTTGCAGACGAAGATGAGGCGCGTGCGGTCCGTGATGGCGTCGGCCATCGCGTCCAGGTCGTGCACCTCACCGTCGGTGAGCGGCACCTGGACGGACTTCGCGCCGCTGATCTGCGTGATGATCGGGTACGCCTCGAAGGACCGCCAGGCGTAGATCACCTCGTCGCCGGGCCCGCTGGTCGCCTGCAGCAGCTGCTGGGCGACGCCGACCGAGCCGGTGCCCGTGGCCAGATGCGTCACCGGCACGCCGAACCGGTCCGCCAGCTCGTTCATCAGACCCGTGCAGGCCATGTCCGGGTAGCGGTTGAAGGTGCCGGCCGCGGCGATCGCCCGCTCCATGACGCCGGGGAGCGGCGGATACGGGTTCTCGTTGGAGGAGAGCTTGTATGCCACCGGGCCCCCGGCAGCTGCGGGCTTGCCCGGCTTGTAGGCGGGGACACCCGCCAGCTCGGCACGCAGCTTGGGGTTCGTCTCGCTCACCGCAGTCCTCCTAAGGCCACCGTTCCAATACTGCACACCTTAAGAGGATTCGGCGCGCACCCCAATGGGGGCGGGGCAAGGAGGTGCTCGAGGGGCCCCCGGGCGGCGTGCGACGGGCGCACCGGCGGCACACCCGAGGCGTACGTCCCAGGGGGGAGCGCTCGGCGCCCTGGCGTGCGCCGGTGGCTCGCGCCGTGGCGCGCATCACCCGTGAAGGTGAGTTGAGACCTGTTCGCAACATCGCCGACTTGGCAGGCCCACGCGTACCGACAAGTGAGGTATTACAGTCAGAGCCAGTAACTGCCTTTCAATCCATGGTCATTGACGATGTATCACCTTGCAGAAACGTGCCTGTCAACCCCGGCATATGCGCCCCCGCCATGCAGCCGCATGAGCCCTACTATCGGCTCGCCATGACAGCAGCAGGGAAGCACCAGGTGAGCCGGGCGGAGACCACCCGCAGGGGCACCCGGCAGGGACGGGCGGGCATCAGAGACGTTGCCGCCGCCGCCGGGGTCTCCATCACGACTGTCTCCGATGCGCTCAACGGCAAGGGCCGGCTCCCCGACGCCACCCGACGCCATGTCCGCGAGGTCGCCGACCGGTTGGGCTATCGCCCCTCCGCGGCCGCCCGCACCCTCCGTACCGGGAAGTCGGGCCTCATCGGTCTGACCGTGACGACGTACGGGGATGAACCTTTCACCTTCACGGAGTTCGCGTACTTCGCGGAGATGGCGAGAGCCGCGACCTCGGCCGCGCTCGCCCGCGGCTACGCCCTCGTCATCCTGCCCGCCACCTCACGCCACGACGTGTGGTCGAACGTCGCGCTCGACGGCACCGTCGTCATCGACCCCTCCGACCACGACCCGGTCGTCACCGAGCTGGTCCGCCAGGGCCTGCCGGTCGTCTCCGACGGACGTCCCGCGGGCACCCTGCCCGTGACCGCCTGGGTCGACAACGACCACGAGGCCGCCGTCCTCGGCATCCTCGACCATCTCGCCGAGGCCGGCGCCCGCCGCATCGGCCTGCTCACCGGCACCACCACGGACACCTACACCCACCTGTCCACCTCCGCCTACCTGCGCTGGTGCGAGCGGATCGGCCAGGAACCGGTCTACGAGTCCTACCCCGCGCACGACCCGTGCGCCGGCGCCGTCGCCGCCGACCGGCTGCTCGCCCGGCCCGACCGCCCGGACGCCGTCTACGGCCTCTTCGACCCCAACGGCACGGACCTGCTCGCCGCGGCCCGCCGTTACGGCCTGCGCGTCCCGGACGACTTGCTGCTCGTCTGCTGCAGCGAGTCCACGATGTACGCCAACACCGAGCCGCCCATCACGACGCTCTCGCTGAAGCCCCGGCGCATCGGCACGGCCGTGGTCCAGCTCCTGATCGACGCCATCGAGGGCGTCGAGTCCGACCAGCCGGTCGAGCAGGTGATACCGACCGAACTGATCGTGCGCGCCTCCTCGCAGCGCCGCCCGCACCGCACCACCGTCAGTCCGCCCCGCTCCCCGGGCAAGGGCTGACCGCCGCCCGCCGCCTCCGCGCGCCCCTGACCGAGAGGAAAAGTCCACACCAATTCGGGAGAAAAGCACGGTGAACAGCCGTCCGTCACGGATTCACCACCCCTGGTGCATCACACAGCCCGAGCGGCGTTCCTATGATGGGCGCACGACACCGCGGGCCGCTGCGACCAGGCAGTCCGATCCGGTGCACAGGCGGCGCAAGGGTGGAGGGGTCGATGACTCAGGGGGCCGGTCAGGGATCCGCAGCGCGCACGGAGACGCTGCGTGACTTCCGTGTTCCCGCGTACGTCCACGACGTACCGACGAGCATGGTGCCCGCCGACCCCGTTCCCGGACCGGGCCCGGCTTCCGACGAGGACACCGCGGCCTACCCGGACGGCTACACCCCGACCGAGCGGAACCTCCCGGTCATCAACCGCGGGGACACCGTCCAGGTCGAGCTCCCGCAGCCCGCGCCGGCGGCCCGAGCGGCCGACGGCCTCGGCCCGCTGTACGTCGTCGGCGACGTGCACGGCTACCTCGACGAGCTGATCGCGGCGCTGCGGGACAAGGGCCTGCTCGACGAGAACGACAACTGGGCCGCGGGCAACGCGCGCCTGTGGTTCCTCGGCGACTTCACCGACCGCGGCCCCGACGGCATCGGCGTCATCGACCTCGTCATGCGCCTCTCCGCCGAGGCCGCCGCGGCGGGCGGCTACTGCAAGGCGCTCATGGGCAACCACGAGCTGCTGCTGCTCGGCGCCAAGCGCTTCGGCGACACCCCCGTCAACTCCGGCGCGGGCACCGCCACCTTCCAGGCGGCCTGGTTGCTGAACGGCGGGCAGAAGTCCGACATGGACCGCCTCCAGGACGTGCACCTCCAGTGGATGTCCCGGCTCGACGCGATCGAGCTGGAGGACGACCACCTCCTCATGCACTCCGACACCACCGCCTACCTCGACTACGGCGACTCGATCGAGGCGGTCAACGACACGGTCCGCGAGACCCTCACGCGCAACGACGCGGACGAGTGCTGGGACCTGTTCCGCAAGTTCACCAAGCGCTTCGCGTTCCGCGACGAGGAGTCCGGGCCCGGCGCGGTCCGCGAGCTGCTCGGCGCGTACGGCGGCTCGCGCGTCGTCCACGGTCACAGCCCGATCCCGTACCTCCTGGGCGAGGTCGGCGGCGAGGACGCCGACGGCGAGGACAGCAGGCCGGCCGTCGAAGGACCGCACGTGTACGCCGGCGGTCTGGCGATCGCCATGGACGGTGGCGTGACCATGGCCGGAAAGCTGCTGGTCCAGCAACTCCCCATGGATGAATGACGGTTGATCGGGCAGGCGCGTAAGCGGAGGATCCGGCTGGCCACCGGGCCAATTTCCGGAAACCCCCTGTCACCGCGTGCCGTGACCGCTCTACCATCGGCTTATCCGTAGCAGGCTCCCCTCCGTTTCTGCCCTACGGCTCGTAACCATGCGGGCCACCAAGCCCTACGGAGCATCGGGGGATGCACATGAACAGCGCTCCGCATTTGCTGAACGAGGACCGCCCCGAGTTCGAGCGGATCCTCGATGAGGCGCTGCGTACCGCGACCGACCGCCCTGAACTCGCCGCCGTGGGCAGGCGGCTCAACCCCGAACAACTGCGCACCATGGCGCAGGGCGCCGCCGCACTCATCAACACCGCGGCCGCCACCGAGTACCAGCACTTCCTCAAGGTCCGCGAGGACATCCGCACCGCCCCGCGGCCCGTCCGTCCCGAAGGGGAGGGAGACAGCCCCGCCGCGACGCAGGGCACCGGTCCGATGGGGCTCGTCGCGGAGACGGCGGGACCCGGCGTCGCCGCGGTGGCCGTCGTCCTCGCCCCGGTCCTCGCGGGCACGGCCGCCGCGATCTTCCTGCTGGTCGGCTACATCCTGAAGATGCTCGACCCGGCACCGGACTTCGCCGACACGATGCTGATGGCGGGCTGGATCTTCGCGGCCTGCACCGCGGCGGGCATCCTCGTCGCGGCCGTCTGCCTGCTCCTCGCGGCGCTGCGCAACGGTTCGACGTCGGTGCGGGCCGGTACGCCGGACGAGGCCGACGAGGCTCTGGCGCGGGCCAGGGAGGCCTGGGGAGAGGCGCTGCTCGAGCGCGGCATCGTGCCGTTCCTGCGGGAGGCCCAGACGGACCCGCCGGAGGGCGGCACACCGCTCGGCGGGGGCCACGGCGGCCCCGCCGGACGCATGCCGCAGCTCGGCTACAACCGGCCGGGGTTCACGAGCCCGGAGAGCGGCGGCGGCACGGCCACGGGCCAGCGCGCCGGCTTCTCCAGCCCGGACTTCACGAGCCCGGACTTCGGCGGCCCCGAGCACCGCCCGGACTGAGGTCCGGCGGCGCACGGGGCCGTGCTCCCGCAGCGCCCTCGGCCGGGGCCGGGGGCGCTCCGTCGGTGACCGGGTCGGGTCAGTCGGCCAGCGGGAGGTACACGCGGTTGCCGCTCGCCGCGAACTCCTTCGACTTCTGCTCCATGCCCGCCTCGACCTCGGACTTCGTCGAGCCGTGCTCGCGGCGGATGTCCTGCGAGATCTTCATCGAGCAGAACTTCGGACCGCACATCGAGCAGAAGTGCGCGGTCTTCGCGGGCTCGGCCGGGAGCGTCTCGTCGTGGAACTCCCGTGCCGTGTCCGGGTCGAGGGCCAGGTTGAACTGGTCCTCCCAGCGGAACTCGAAGCGGGCGTCCGACAGCGCGTCGTCCCATTCCTGCGCGCCGGGGTGCCCCTTGGCGAGGTCGGCCGCGTGCGCCGCGATCTTGTACGTGATGACGCCGGTCTTCACGTCGTCCTTGTTCGGCAGGCCCAGGTGCTCCTTGGGCGTGACGTAACAGAGCATCGCGGTGCCCCACCAGGCGATCATCGCGGCGCCGATCCCGGACGTGATGTGGTCGTACGCCGGGGCGACGTCGGTGGTCAGCGGGCCGAGCGTGTAGAACGGCGCCTCCTCGCAGATCTCCTGCTGGAGGTCGATGTTCTCCTTGATCTTGTGCATCGGGACATGGCCCGGGCCCTCGATCATGGTCTGCACGTTGTGCCGCTTGGCGATGGAGTTCAGCTCGCCGAGCGTGCGCAGCTCCGCGAACTGCGCCTCGTCGTTGGCGTCCGCGATGGAGCCGGGGCGCAGGCCGTCGCCGAGCGAGTACGTGACGTCGTACGCCGCGAGGATCTCGCAGAGCTCCTCGAAGTTCTCGTAGAGGAAGCTCTCCTTGTGGTGCGCGAGGCACCACGCGGCCATGATCGAGCCGCCGCGCGAGACGATGCCGGTCTTGCGGTTGGCGGTCAGCGGCACGTACGGGAGGCGGACGCCGGCGTGGACCGTCATGTAGTCCACGCCCTGCTCGGCCTGCTCGATGACCGTGTCCTTGTAGATCTCCCAGGTCAGCTCCTCGGCCCGGCCGTCGACCTTCTCGAGGGCCTGGTAGAGCGGCACGGTGCCGATCGGCACGGGGGAGTTGCGCAGCACCCACTCGCGGGTGGTGTGGATGTTGCGGCCGGTGGAGAGGTCCATGACCGTGTCGGCGCCCCACTTGGTCGCCCAGGTCATCTTCTCCACCTCCTCCTCGATGGAGCTGGTCACGGCCGAGTTGCCGATGTTGGCGTTGACCTTCACCAGGAACCGCTTGCCGATGATCATCGGCTCGATCTCCGGGTGGTTCACGTTCGCCGGCAGGACCGCCCGGCCGGCCGCGATCTCGTCGCGGACGACCTCGGGCGCGACGTTCTCCCGGATCGCCACGTACTCCATCTCCGGGGTGATCTCGCCCCGGCGGGCGTACGCGAGCTGGGTCACGGCCTGGCCGTCGCGGCCCCGGCGCGGCTGGCGCGGGCGGCCCGGGAAGACCGCGTCGAGGTTGCGCAGACCGCCGCGCGGCGAGGTGTGCTTGATGCCGTCGTCCTCGGGGCGGACGGGGCGTCCCGCGTACTCCTCGGTGTCTCCGCGGCCGATGATCCAGTTCTCCCGCAGCGGCGCGAGGCCCCTGCGGACATCGGTGTCGACGGTCGGATCGGTGTACGGGCCGGAGGTGTCGTACAGCGTGACGTCCTGCCCGTTGGTGAGGTGCACCTGGCGGACCGGCACCTTGAGGTCGGGGCGGGAGCCCTCGATGTACCCCTTGTGCCAGCCGATGGACTTCCCGGCCTCCGGCTCAGAGCCGTTGGAGGCAGGCGTGCGTGCGTCCGTTGTGGTCATGAGACCTACTCCCTACGCCGGCATTACCCGGTAACAGGTTCGGCGGTCGACGCAGCGGCTCTCGTCCACGGCGTTTCACGTTTCACGTGAAACACGCGCTGGGACGAAGGTCAGCGCCCTCTCAGCCCGGTGCTCCGAGCTCCCGCGTTTGCAAAGGTGCCCCCACGCTAGCGTCATGTCGGACACGTTGAACAGAGGGCCCCTCCCGTTCTTGCGATGATCGGGCGGTGACCACGACGCATGAGCCCGCGCCTCCCCAGTCCCCGCCGCCGCACGGGCACTCCCACAGCCACGGCCCGGCGGCCCCTGTGTCCCGGCATCTGCGGAAGGTCATCGCGGCCATCCTGATCCCGTTCTCCGTGGCGGTCGTGGTGGGCCTGGCGGTGCTGTGGCCGGGTGGCGCACCGGCCCACGACCGCACCGGTGTGGGCTTCGACCGGCAGACGCAGCAGGCCACGGTGACCAGGATCGAGAAGGTCGACTGCAAGTCGGTGCACGCCTCGGGCGGGGCGCCGAGCGGCGCCCCGGGCGCCGTGCCCGCGAACGGGAAGCCCGGCGCCGCCGCGGGCGAGTGCGAGAACGCGACGGTGCGCGTGGACACCGGCAAGGACAAGGGCCGTACGTTCGTCGAGGTCGTACAGCCCGACTCGCCCCGTCAACTGAACGAGGGCCAGCAGGTGATCGTCGCCTACGCGCCGGACGCCCCGAAGAATCTTCAGTACTCGGTCACGGACGCGAACCGGAAGATCCCCATGACGCTGCTGGCCGGGATCTTCGCCCTGGCGGTGGTCGTCGTGGGCCGCATGCGCGGGGTCATGGCGCTCGTCGCGCTCGCGATCAGCTTCATGGTGCTGACCTTCTTCATCCTCCCCGCGATCCTCCAGGGCTCGAACCCGCTGGTGGTGGCGGTGGTCGGGGCCAGCGCGATCATGCTCATCGCGCTCTACATGTGTCACGGCCTGTCGGCCCGCACCTCCGTCGCGGTGCTCGGCACCCTCGTGTCGCTGCTGCTGATCGGCCTGCTCGGCTCGCTGTTCATCGGCTGGGCCGCGCTGACCGGCAACACGGACGACAGCACCGGCCTGATCCACGGCCTGTACCCGGACATCGACATGAGCGGTCTGCTGCTCGCCGGCGTCATCATCGGCTCGCTCGGCGTCCTGGACGACGTGACGGTCACCCAGACCTCGGCCGTCTGGGAGCTGCACGAGGCGAACCCGTCGATGGGCCGGCGCGGTCTGTACCGGGCGGCCATCCGGATCGGCCGCGACCACATCGCGTCGGTCGTGAACACGCTGGTGCTCGCGTACGCGGGCGCGGCGCTGCCGCTCCTGCTGCTCTTCTCGATCGCACAGAGCAGCGTGTCCGACCTCGCCAACAGCGAACTGGTCGCCGAGGAGATCGTGCGCACGCTGGTCGGCTCGATCGGCCTGGTCGCCTCCGTGCCGGTGACGACCCTGCTGGCCGCTCTGGTGGTGTCCGCCGACCGTCCCGGGTCCCACGAGCCCGCGAAGGCCGTACCGGGGCGGTCCGGCCGGGGGCGGCGACGCAAGCACTGAATCCGCACGCGGAACTGCTCGGGCGCACCGCGCTGCTGAAGCGTTACGTCTGCCGTCCCGCAGGCTGCCGGAGAGTCAGCCCGCGCTCTGCTCTTCGGCCAGGATCCGGTCCAGGGCCTGGTCGAGATCGGCCTCGAAATCGGCCATCGCCTGCTCCTGGCCGAGCGGGACCAGCTTGTCCGTGCGGTCCAGGAACGCGATGATCGGCGCGACCCCGGCCCGGAACAGGGCCTGGTCGCTGCCGACCTGCAGCCGGATGTGGACCTCGCCGGGCAGCTCGTCGGTGTCACGCCCTCCCGCCGGCTCCACGGGGGAGACCCGGACATCGCCGTCGCCGGTCGCCCCGTTGACCCCGTCGACCAGCAGCTCGCGGCCGAACGCCCAGGTCACCGGAGCGTCTCCGGGAAGGTGGAAGGTGAGCCGCACCGCGTACGGATCGGTGGGCTCGTACTTGAGCTCCACCGGGATCCGGAACGAGAGCTCCTCGGAGACGAGGAAGCTCATCATGACCTCTGCCTGAACTGCTTGTACCGACTCGCGCATCGCCTACCCCGTCAACTTGCCGCCGATTGGCCAGGAATGAGCTTCCTGACACTGTTCGCATCTTGCTCAACGTACACAGAGGATCACAAGGAGTGAGTTTTCAGATGCTGATAGAGAAGGCGAGTGTCGCTACGAGTCGCCCGATCTCGTGCTGCAGCCGGCGTGCCACCGGCAGGAGCCGCTCGGCCTGATGAGCTGGGAGGGAGACCGCCAGAGTGGCCGCCGTCGAGCCGATGGTGATGGGAAACGCGGCACAGGCCGTTCCGAGCGCGTACTCCTGTCTTTCGACGAGCGGTTCCATCCGTCCGACCCCGTTCAGCTTGCGCAGCAGTGACTGATCGTCACGAACGGAGTACGGCGTGATGGACCGTGCGGGGTAACGGTCGAGGTGGTCCCGGCGCGCGCGGTCGTCGAGCTGGGAGAGCAGGCACTGCCCGATCGCGTGCGCGTGGCCCGTCTCGCGGAAGTCGGCCCATTCCTCGACGGCCGGGTTGGCCGGAGTGTCGGCGACGTCGACGAGCTCGATCTCACCGTCGCGGTAGACCGCGAAGTAGACGGGGACGCCGATGGTGTCCCGCCAGTGCCGCAGCGCGTCGGTGATCATGCTGCGACGATTCTGCTGGGCCGCCGCGCTGCTGAGGCGCTCGGCCGCCTCACCGAAGACGAAGAGACCCTGCTCCTTGCGGAGATATCCCTCGTGGGCGAGCGTGCGCAGCAGGTGGTAGGCGGTGGGGAGGGCGACGCCGGCCTCCCGGGCGAGCTGCTTGGCCGGGGCCCCGTCCTCGTGCGCCGCGACCGCTTCCAGCAGCCGCATGGCGCGCTGCACGGAGCCGATGAGTGTCTGCGGGGCTGGGGGTGCGGAGTCAGCAGCCGTGGCCAAGGTTCGCTCCCGATGCGTGAGGCCCCCGCATACCCAGGGCTCACGGGGGTGAAGCCGTCGGAATCCGGACTTTAAACCGTGGCCGGCACCGGGCGTAGGCCCGGAACAGAAACTTCCCCCGGTCGTGCGAACCTTCGCGCGACGCGCCGACCGGGGGCCTCGGGTGTGTCCTGCGCCCGGGTCACCAGTCGCTGCGCGACGAGGACCCCGCCATGAACTTCCGTACGACGTAGACGAGTCCACCGACGATCGCGGCGAACACCAGCACCTTGAACAGCAGCCAGACGACGAAGTTGATGATGCTGAAGATCAGCCCGCCGAACACCAGGAGGGCGATGATCGGCACCGCGACCCACTTCACCCACCACGGCATGCTCACGAATATCTCTCGCACGGCCCTCGCTCCTTCGTTCGCGGTCCCCCGACGGGGCTCCTCCGACGTCCTGTACTCGATGCTGACATGCCGAAGAGCCGATCGGGGGCCTCGGATCCCTTGTCCTCCCCTGACCCGACCCTGAGGGAACCCTGGGGTCCGGCATCGGCCGCGCGGCGGGGAGCTCAGCCCTCCGGCGGCGAGAAGACGACCATCACCCGCAGGTCCTCGCTGATGTGGTGGAACTTGTGGGCCACACCGGCCGGGACGTACACGACGCTGCCGCGCCCGACCTGAGTGGTCTCCATGCCGACGGTGATCGAGGCGCGACCGCTGACCACGAGGTAGACCTCGTCCTGCTGGTGCGGCTGCTGCGGGTCGTGCTCCCCCGCGTTCAGCGCGTAGAGGCCGACCGACATGTTCCGCTCGCGCAGAAACTGCAGATACGCGCCGTCGTTGGCGGCCCGCTCCGCCTCCAGTTCGTCCAGCCGGAATGCCTTCATCGCTGCTCGTCCACCCCTGTCCACCCTCGTCAACGCCCTTGTCTGCCACGATCAGACACATGAAGAATTTCGTAGTCAAGACGCTCGCCAACGCGGGGGCCCTCGCCGTCGCCGTCTGGCTGCTCGACAAGATCACGCTCACCGGGGACAGCACCGGCAAGAAGGTCGGCACGCTGCTTCTGGTGGCCCTGATCTTCGGTCTGGTCAACTTCCTCGTGAAGCCCGTCGTGAAGGTGCTCACCTTCCCGCTCTTCATCCTCACCCTGGGCCTGATCACGCTGATCGTGAACGCCCTGATGCTGATGCTGACCTCCTGGCTCGCCGACAAGCTGGACCTCAGCTTCCACGTCGACGGCTTCTGGACCGCGGTCCTCGGCGGCCTGATCATCTCGATCGTCTCGTGGGCGCTGAACGTCGTGCTGCCCGACGACAAGGACTGACGCCCGCCATGACCTTCCGCGTCTGCTTCGTCTGCACGGGCAACATCTGCCGGTCCCCCATGGCCGAGCACGTGTTCCGCTCCCGCGTCCGGGAGGCCGGGCTCGCCGACCTCGTCGAGGTGGGCAGCGCGGGCACGGACGGCTGGCACGAGGGCGACGGCGCCGATCCGCGCACCGTCCACGTCCTCCGGGAGGCCGGCCACGGCTCGGGGCACACCGCCCGTCAGTTCCGGCGCGACTGGTTCGACCGGCTCGACCTGGTCGTCGCCCTCGACGCGGGGCACCTGCGCACGCTGCGCCGGCTGGCCCCGACACCGCAGGACGCGGAGAAGGTGCGGCTCCTGCGCTCCTTCGATCCGTCCGCCGACCCGGACGATCTCGACGTCCCCGACCCGTACTACGGCGACGCGGCCGGTTTCGCGCACTGCCTCAAGCTCGTCGAGGCGGCGAGCGACGGCCTTCTGGACGCCGTACGCGCCCGGCTCAGCGCCTAGCGCCGGGTCCCCGCCACACATGACGGACGGTCCGAGCCTCCCCCCTCGTGGCTCGGACCGTCCCGGTTCTGCGCGCGAAGAACCGCATCAACAAGGCTAGTTGACTCTGTGTCAGTGTCCAATCACGGTAGCGACAGAGACCTATCGACATATTTATAGTGGGGCGCGACCGGGACTCCGGAGGGGAGGGACGCCGTCACCCATGGATCTCGCCCTGCTGCGCACCTTCGTGACCGTCCATCGAGCCGGGTCCTTCACCCGCGCCGCCGCACTGCTCGGGCTCTCGCAGCCCGCCGTGACCTCCCAGATCCGCACCCTGGAGCGCCAGTTGGGGCGCCCGCTGTTCCTCCGGCAGGCCCGCGGCGTGACGCCCACGACCATCGGCGACGAGCTGGCCCACAAGGCGGCCCCGCACCTCGACGCCCTGGTGGAGATCACCGAGGCGGGACTCGACGAGGAGTCCTCCGTACGGACCCTGCACCTCGCGGGGCCACCGGAGTTCACCGCCGAGCGCGCCCTGCCCGCCCTGACCGCACTGACCCGCGACGACGGCCACGGCATCGCACTGCGGGCGAGCTTCGGCACGGCCGAGGAGTCACTCGAGGGGCTCGGCGCCGGGCATCACGATCTGGCCATCACCACCGCCCGGCCGCGCGGCACCCTGCTCACCGCGACCCCGCTCTGCGACGAGGAGCACGTCCTGGTCGCGGCACCGCGATGGGCGGCCCGGATCGGCCCGGGCAAGCTGCACCGGGACGCCGCGCCCTCCCTGGAGAAGTTCCCGGTCGTCGAGGTGCACGAGTCGCTTCCGCTCGTCTCCCGCTACTGGACCGCGGTCTTCGACGCGCGCCCCGCCGTGTCCGGGACGGTCGTCGTCCCCGATCTGCGCGCGGTGCTGGCCTGCGTCGCCTCGGGCGCCGGCCTCGCGGTCGTACCCCGCTATCTGGCCGCACCCGCCCTGGAGAGCGGGGAGCTCGTCGCGCTGCTCGACCCGCCCGTGCCGCCCCTGCGCACGTACTTCCTCGTCGTGCGCACCGGCACACTCGCTCTGCCGCACATCGCGCGGGCGCACGAATGGCTGCTGCGCGCCGCCGTCGACTGGACGTGAGGACGGACGAAGAGGGGCGAGGAGAGACAAGGACGGTGCGGGATGTTTCACGTGGAACCGTCGGGGCCACATTTCTCCCATGACCGTACGACCCGTGGTCAAGCGCACCGCACGCGCCATCCTGCTCGACGGCGACCACCTCATCCTGATCAAGCGGACCAAGCCCGGTATCGACCCGTACTGGGTGACCCCCGGCGGCGGCGTCGAGGCCGAGGACACCACCGTCGTGGACGCCCTGCACCGCGAGGTGCACGAGGAGCTCGGCGCCAAGATCACCGACGTGGTGCCCTGCTTCGTCGACACCGTCGAACACATCGGTGACGACGGCGGCGCCACCGGCGTGAAGGTCCAGCACTTCTTCGTCTGCCGGCTGGAGTCGATGGACCTCGCCCAGCGGCACGGCCCCGAGATCGACGAGCCGTGCGGGGAGTACCAGATCGTCCGGGTGCCGTTCACCCGCGTCGGCATCGCCTCGGTCCATCTCGTCCCGCTCTCCCTGCGCCACTACCTGGACGGCAACATCGAGGGCGTACGCGCGATGCACGCTCCCGATCTGGGCTGATCCGCCCGAGGCGGGCCAGGGGGGACGGCCCCGTACGCCTGAGCCAGTACACGGGGATACTCCCGCTGTCAGACGTGCCCGGGGCCGGTGCGCGGCACCGTGTTTCACGTGAAACTTCCGCGCCGCCCTCGACGGGCACTCCTCGTGGTCCACGTCGCCGCCTCCGCCTCCTGGCTGGGCGTCACGCTCGGGCTGCTCGCGCTGGCCGTCACCGCGACGACCACCGGGGCCGGCCCGTCCGTGGAGGCCTCCGCCCGCGCCATGAAGCTCTTCGCGGACTGGCTAGTGATCCCGCTCGCCCTCCTGACCCTGCTGAGCGGCCTCGTGCTCTCGCTCGGCACGCCGTGGGGCCTGGCCCGGCACCGATGGGTCTACGTCAAGTTCTGGCTCACGCTCGCCACGACCGCCGCATCGGTCTTCGCCCTGCGGCCGGGTGTGAACGACGCCGTCACGACGCTCGCGACAGGCGGGCAGCTGTCCCGCGCGAGCGACCTCCTCGCCGGGCCCATCGTCTCGCTGACCTCGTACGTCTTCATGACGGCCCTCTCGGTGCTCAAGCCCTGGGGCCTGACCCGACGTGGCCGAAAGCACCGGGTCGCCGCCCGCAAAACGGTGGACGGCGGGGTGCCGCATCCGACAGCCTGACCTGCGTGTCGACACCTTCGCTCTCCGACCTGCCCATCCGCCCTCTCACCCCGCGTGATCTCCAGGCCTGCGCCGACCTCTCCGAGGACCGAGGCTGGCCGCGTGAGGAACACAAATGGGGTCTGCTGCTCGCCGCCGGAACCGGCTACGGCATCGACGACCCCGCCGGCGGACTCGTCACCGCCTGCGTCGTGACCGACTACGGACCCCGGGAGCGGCCCGAGCTCAGCGCCATCGGCATGGTCCTCGTCGCGGAGCGCCACGCCCGCAAGGGGGTCGGCCGGCGCCTGATGCGGCACATCGTCGAGTCGGCGGGCACCACGCCACTGACCCTGCACGCGACGCCGTACGGACAGCCGCTCTACGAGGAGCTGGGCTTCAAGGTCACCGGGCGGGCCGAGATGGTGCGCGGGCGGTTCACCCCGTCCCCGGACGGCACGGACTCCCCGGTCCGTACCCGTCCGGCCACCGCCGAGGACCTTCCGGCGATCCTGCGGCTGGACGCCGAGGTCTTCGGCTCCGACCGCACCCACGTCATCACCCGCCTCCCGGCCTTCGCGGACCAGCTGCGCGTCGCCGAGGACGGCACCGGGATCACCGGCTACGCAGCCGCCTGGCCCAACATGGACACCCATGTCGTCGGCCCGCTGGTCGCCCGCGACACCGAGACCGCGAAGGCCCTGGTCGCCTCGCTCGCGGAGGGCACCGACCGGCCGCTGCGCACCGACATCGACGTACGCCACGAGGAGCTGCTCGCCTGGCTGAAGGAGCGCGGCCTCGAAGGCGTCTCCATGAACGCGGTGATGAACTTCGCCGCGCCGGACCTCCCCGGTGACTGGACCCGCCGCTTCGCCCCGCTGACGGTGGCCGCCGGCTGAACCAACGCGGCCGGACCGGATCCGCCCCCGAGCACCGTGTGACCGTGGCTGCTCGGGGGCGGATCCGTGCGCGTGAGCCGGGGCGGCGCGAGGGCCGACTGTGGACGCCACTCCTGATTACTTGCAGACGCTGGCAATTTCACGTCATCGACTACCCTGGTGTGCAGCCACTCCGGAACGGAGGATCCACCCGACATGACCGCCACAGACCCCGCACTCACCGCCCTCGCTCAGGGCTGGTGCGCCCTCTCCCTGCTCCACGGGAGGATCGAGGCCCACATCGAGCGCGCCCTGCAGTCCCGCCACGACCTGAGCGTGCGCGAGTACTCCCTGCTGGACGTCCTCAGCCGCCAGCACGACGGAGAGGGCGGCCACCTCCAGATGAAGCAGGTCGCCGACGCCGTCGTCCTCAGCCAGAGCGCCACCACCCGCCTCGTCACCCGCCTCGAGGACCGCGGCCTGCTCATGCGCTACCTGTGCCCCACCGACCGGCGCGGCATCTACACCAACGTCTCCGACCAGGGACTCCAGCTCCTCGCCGAAGCCCGCCCCACCAACGAGGCCGCCCTGCGCGAAGCCCTCGACGCCGCGGCCGAGAACCCCGAGCTCGCTCCGCTCGTCCGGGCCGTCGAGGGACTCCGCACGCCTGTGTAGAAAAGGGCGTGAGGCACCGCTGCCGTCCGCCTAGGCTGCGGCCCATGGAAGAAGATCTTGAGATCAGGCCGGCCGTGGCCCAGGACGTCCCAGAGATCGTCGCGATGCTGGCGGACGATCCGCTGGGAGCCACGCGCGAGTCACCGGACGACCTCACGCCGTACCTCACCGCGCTCGCCCGCCTCACCGACGACCCGAACCAGCACGTCGTCGTCGCCGTGCGCGGCGAGCGCGTCGTCGGCACCCTGCAGCTCACCGTCATCCCCGGACTCTCCCGCAAAGGCTCCACGCGCTCGATCATCGAGGGCGTGCGCGTGCACGGCGACGAGCGCGGCAGCGGTCTGGGGACACGGCTCATCACCTGGGCCGTCGAGGAATCCCGGCGCCAGGACTGCCAGTTGGTCCAGCTGACCTCCGACGTGACCCGCGCCGACGCCCATCGCTTCTACGAGCGCCTCGGCTTCGTGGCCTCGCACGTGGGTTTCAAGCTCCAGCTCTGAGGCGCCGCCTGTTTCACGTGAAACAGGCGGCCGCTCCTCATCGAGCTCACCGCGGAAGACCGCGCCAGCCCTCCGGGTCCACGCCGCCGGGCACCGGCGCGTCCGTGTCGTACGGCGCGCGCGTGAACATGAACGAACCGAGGTCGAGATGGCTCACCGAGCCGTCCGGCCGCCGTACGGCCCGCAGGACCTCTCCGGCGTAGTAGCCGTCGAGCCCGGTCCAGCTGCCGTCGCCGTTCGTGCGGAAGCGGGAGCTGCGTCCGCCGCCGGCCACGGGGCCCAGTGTGACTCCGTCGCCGTCGGTGAGGCGGAGCGCCACCACCTGGGTGCCCCAGTACCAGGGCCCGGCCAACTCCAGGACAGAGGAGTCCACTTCGGGGAGGGGCCGCCAGGGCTCGGGGATCCTCGGTTCGGCGTCGGCCACGATCGCGAGGAGTTCCGCGGCGACGGACGCCGCGGGCACGCCCGACGTGCAGTTGGCCAGCGCGACGGCGGCGAGCCCCTCCTCCTCGCAGAACCAGAGCCCGGCGACGAATCCGGGCAGTGACCCGCTGTGCCCCACGAGCGTGCGCCCGTCGCGGCGCGCCACCTGCACACCGAGGCCGTAGGAGGCGCCCCAGTCGCCGGGCAGCGTGGGGGCGGCCGGCGCCCGCATCTCGCGCAGCGAGTCCGCCCCGAGCACGCGCTCGTCCCCGGCCACGAGGAACGCGGCGAAGACCGCCAGGTCCCGGGTGGTCGACCACAGTTGCCCCGCCGGTGCCATCAGGCCCAGATCCTGGCTGGGCTCGGGCAGCAGCACATCCGCGTACGGGTGCACGGCCCATCCCCCGGCGTGCGGGGCCTGCGGATCGGCGCTGGTGCGGGTCAGACCGAGCGGTTCGAGGACCTCCCGCCGGAGGACCTCGGCCCAGGGCGCCCCACGCAGCTTCTCGACCAGCGAACCCAGGAGCGTGTAACCGGGGTTGGAGTAGTGGTGGCGGCGGCCCGCCGGGTGCCGGAACGGCTGCTCGCCGAGGACCTCCGCCAGCGTCGGCCGGAGCTCGGCCGACGACCGCTCCCACCATTCGCCCGGCGTCTCGGCGGCCAACCCGCCGGTGTGTGCGAGGAGTTCGGCGACGGTCACCTCGCCCGCGCCGGTCCCCGGCAGATGCTTCTCCAGCGGGTCGCCCAGATCGAGAAGACCCTCGTCACGCAGCCGCAGCACGAGCACGGCGGTGAACGTCTTGGTGATCGAGCCGATCCTGTACTGCACGTTCTCGTCCGGGCCGTGGCCGTCCACGGAGGTGCGCGACCCCGTCCACACCAGGGCGCCGTCCCGGGCGACCGCGGCGACGAGCGACGGGGCGCGCCCCTCGCTCTGGGCCACGGCGATGCGGTGCAGGAGCGCGCGCCGCGTGGCGGGCAGGAGTTCTTCCGGGGTTGCCTGGGGTACCGGGGACACCGGCGATGTCGTCATCGCCCCAGTTCATCGTGCGCACGCGCGCCCGTCGAGCCGATTACCGCCCGGCCCGTGCGGCCGATCGGCCGCGCGTCACCGCGCGATCCGCGCGATCCGGGCGGCGATGCCGTCGAGCAGGCAGTCGAGGCCGATCCGGAAGGTGGCGTCGGCGTCCAGATGGGCGGCGTCGTGCACCACGGTGGCCAGCGCGGGGAACCGGCCGGTGGCGAAGCTCCGTTCCAGGTAAGGCCCGAGCGAGGCCTGCCACTTCTTCTCGTCCATCCCGGTGGACCGCTCGGCACGCCGGTCGGCGATCTCCCGGCGCACCGCCCCGATCACATACGCGTTGACCGCGGCGACCAGCGGCATGACGGCGTCCAGGTCGACCTCGCCCAGGGCCGCGACCACGCTCTCGCCGGTGGCCAGCGCGTGCGGCCCGAGCTGGGGCCGGCCGCCCAGGAGATCGGCGAGCCATTCGTGCTGGTGAACGGCGTGCCGGGTGGATTCGGCCAGGGACCGGAGCACCTCCCGCCAGCCGTCTCCGTCCGGCCGGATCTCGGCGTGGGCGGCGTCGACCATCAGGTCGAGCAGCTCGTCCTTGCTGTCGATGTAGCCGTACAGCCGCATCGGGCGGACGTCGAGCACGGTGGCGACCTTGCGCAGCGACACCGCGTCCAGGCCGTCCGCGTCGGCCAGCCGGATCGCCGCTCGCACGATCCGTTCCCTGCTCAACGGGGCCGGGACCGGTCGTTCCGGCGGCTCCGGCCTCTCCCACACCAACATGCCGCTCACCATACAACGCATGGGGCGATACAGTGTATCGGCAGATACGGTGTATCACTGAAGGGGAGACGACCATGACCATCACGATCGTCGGAGCCGGCCTGGGCGGCCTGACCCTCGCCCGGGTCCTCCAGGTGAACGGCATCGAGGCCGTCGTCTACGAGCGGGAGACGTCCCGCCACGCGCGCGGCCAGGGCGGCATGCTCGACATCCACTCCGGACAGCGGGCGCTGCGCGAGGCGGGCCTCATGGACGGGTTCCACAAGATCGCCCGTGCCGAGGGGCAGGACATGCGCCTGCTCGAACCGGACGGCACCCTGCTCCTCCAGGAGGACACCCCCGACGACGCCCCGCTCGCCCGGCCCGAGGTGGACCGCGCCGATCTGCGCGATCTGCTGCTGGACTCCCTGCCCGAGGGCACGGTGCGCTGGGGACACGCGTTCACGTCCGCCGACGACGGCCTGCTGCGTTTCGCAGACGGCTCCAGTGCCCCGTACGACCTGCTGATCGGCGCGGACGGCGCCCACTCACGGGTCCGCCCGCTGCTCACCACCGCCCGGCCGGCGCACATCGGTCAGAACGTCGTGGAGATCGGCATCCCCGACATCGACCGCACGCACCCCGAGCTCGCGGCGATGGTCGGACGCGGCACCTACTGGGTGCTCGGCGACCGAAAGTCCCTGGCGGCGCAGCGCAACGGCGACGGTCGCGTGCGCATCGGCCTCAGCTTCTACGGCACCCCCGAGGACTGGTTCGCCACCAGCGGGATACCGCTCGACGACCCGGCGGCGGCCCGGGCGCGGCTGATCGAGCTGCTCCCCGGCTGGGACGCGCGGTTCACCGCGCTGATCGAGGCCTGCGACGACACGGTCGTGCCCCGGTCGGTCTTCACGCTGCCGGTCGGCCTGACCTGGCCGTCGGCGCCCGACGTCACGCTGGTCGGCGACGCCGCGCACCTGATGCCGCCGGTGGGCGAGGGCGCCAACATGGCACTGCTCGACGGCGCCAGGCTCGGCCTCGCGCTGGCCGCGCACCCGGGCGACTTCGCCGCGGCGGTCAGCGTGTACGAGCGCGAGATGTTCGAGCGGACCGGCGCCGCCGCCCGGATGTCCACGGACCTCCAGAACATGCTGATGGCGCCGGACGCCGCCCAGAAGATGCTCGCGTTCTTCCAGCCCGGCTGACTCCGGCCCGGCTGGATCCGGCCCCGGCTGAGCGGCCGCCCTGGATCAGGTCTGCGCCATGTCCACGAAGCGGGAGTAGTGGCCCTGGAAGGCCACGGTGATCGTGGCCGTCGGACCGTTACGGTGCTTGCCGACGATGATGTCCGCCTCGCCGGCGCGCGGGGACTCCTTCTCGTAGGCGTCCTCACGGTGCAGCAGGATGACCATGTCCGCGTCCTGCTCGATGGAGCCGGACTCACGCAGGTCGGACACCATCGGCTTCTTGTCCGTGCGCTGTTCGGGACCACGGTTCAGCTGCGAGAGCGCGATGACCGGGACCTCGAGCTCCTTGGCGAGCAGCTTCAGGTTTCGCGACATGTCCGAGACCTCCTGCTGACGGCTCTCGGAACGCTTGGAACCACCGGCCTGCATCAGCTGGAGATAGTCAATGATCACGAGCTTGATGTCGTTGCGCTGCTTGAGGCGGCGGCACTTGGCGCGGATCTCCATCATCGACAGGTTCGGCGAGTCGTCGATGTAGAGCGGAGCGGCCGAGACCTCGGGCATCCGGCGCGCGAGGCGCGTCCAGTCCTCGTCCGTCATCGTGCCGGAGCGCATGTGGTGCAGGGCCACCCGCGCCTCAGCCGACAGCAGACGCATCGCGATCTCGTTGCGCCCCATTTCGAGGGAGAAGATGACGCTCGGCAGGTTGTGCTTGATGGACGCCGCGCGGGCGAAGTCCAGGGCGAGCGTCGACTTGCCCATCGCGGGGCGGGCCGCGATGACGATCATCTGGCCGGGGTGCAGGCCGTTGGTCAGCGAGTCGAAGTCGGTGAACCCGGTCGGCACACCGGTCATCTCGCCGCTGCGCGAACCGATCGCCTCGATCTCGTCGAGCGCGCCCTCCATGATGTCGCCGAGCGGGAGGTAGTCCTCACTGGTGCGCTGCTCGGTGACCGCGTAGATCTCGGCCTGCGCCTTGTTGACGATCTCGTCGACCTCGTCGTCGGCCGCGTATCCCATCTGCGTGATGCGCGTGCCCGCCTCGACCAGACGGCGCAGGACCGCTCGCTCGTGGACGATCTCCGCGTAGTACTCGGCGTTCGCCGCCGTCGGCACCGTCTGGACGAGGGTGTGCAGATAGGAGGCGCCACCCACCTTGTTGATCTCGCCGCGCTTGGTGAGCTCGGCGGCGATGGTGATCGGGTCGGCCGGCTCGCCCTTGGCGTAGACATCGAGAATCGCCTGAAAGATCGTTTCGTGGGCGGGTTTGTAGAAGTCCGCCGCCTTGATGACCTCGACGACGTCGGCGATCGCGTCCTTCGACAGGAGCATGCCGCCGAGCACGGACTGCTCGGCGTCCAGGTCCTGCGGCGGAACGCGCTCGAAGGTGGCCGGACCCTCGTCCCAGCCACCCTCTTCCCGGCCTCGCTCGTGCTGGTCTCCCGGACCTCGCCCGCCGTCCCGCCGACGGCGGGTGGGGGGCAGACGATCACTCGGACCGCTGTCGGCCCAGGGGTCGTCCAATGGCTCGGAGATACTCACCGGGCCACCTCCTCCCGTCCGCCGAGCGGACCTCGCCGTGCCTCTCATTCCTACGGCACGACACTGACAAAACAGGGGCCCGATTCCGCTTCTGACGCGTCGGATCCGCGAGGTTTCCGCGGTGTCAGGACACGGTGGGCGCCGCACCACGGTAGGCGCGCGGGCACCGTCAGCCAATCTGGTTATCCACAGGCGGTGTGGACGACGGGCCTCTCGCTGTGGACAACTGGGGAAAACCTGTGCACGACACGGTGGACAGCCCTGTGAACAAGCCCTCAGGCCTTTCTGCACACAGTCGCTGACCTGCTCTTTTACCGTCCACCGGCTGTGCAGAAGAAAAACTTCCCCGGTCGGCGCAAGATCTCTGTGGATACCACCGCGCGACACGCGGAAGACCTCCACAAGTAAGGGTCTCAAGGCAATTGCATCTCTTACCTGTGGAAGATTAGATTGGTGCCCATGACACAGGCTCCCGCGACACCCAAGGCCGCCCGGCGCCGGCACGACCGCGAGATCGTCGCCCTGGCCGTCCCGGCCTTCGGCGCACTCGTCGCGGAGCCGCTCTTCCTCATGGCCGACAGCGCCATCGTCGGCCATCTCGGCACGTCCCAGCTCGCCGGCCTCGCCGTCGCCTCGGCCCTGCTGACGACCGCCGTCAGCGTCTTCGTCTTCCTCGCCTACGCGACCACCGCCGCGGTCGCCCGCCGGGTCGGCGCCGGTGATCTGCGCGCCGCGATCCAGCAGGGCATGGACGGCATCTGGCTCGCCCTGATCCTCGGGGCCGCGGTCATCGCCGTCGTCCTGCCGACCGCTCCCGCTCTGATCGACCTCTTCGGCGCCTCCGACACCGCCGCGCCCTACGCGGTCACCTATCTGCGGATCTCCGCCCTCGGCATCCCCGCGATGCTCATCGTCCTCGCCGCCACCGGCGTCCTGCGCGGCCTGCAGAACACCAAAACCCCGCTCTACGTCGCCGTCGCCGGCTTCATCGCCAACGGCGCGCTCAACGCGGGCCTGGTCTACGGCGCGGACCTCGGCATCGCCGGCTCCGCCTGGGGCACCGTCATCGCCCAGATCGGCATGGCCGTCGTCTACCTCGTCGTGGTCGTCCGGGGAGCCCGGCGCCACGGCGCCTCGCTCCGCCCGGACGCGGCCGGCATCCGAGCCTGCGCCCAGGCCGGCGCGCCGCTCCTGGTCCGCACGCTCTCGCTGCGCGCGATCCTGATGATCGCCACCGCGGTCGCGGCCCGGCTCGGCGACGCCGACGTGGCGGCCCACCAGATCATCCTGTCGCTGTGGAGCCTGCTGGCCTTCGCCCTCGACGCCATCGCCATCGCGGGCCAGGCCATCATCGGGCGATACCTCGGCGCCGACGACGCCCAGGGCGCCCGCGACGTGTGCCGCCGCATGGTCCAGTGGGGCATCGCGTCCGGCGTGGTCCTCGGTGTCCTGGTGATCCTCACGCGCCCGCTCTTCGTGCCGCTGTTCACCAGTGACCCGGTCGTGCAGGACGCCGCCCTGCCCGCCCTCGTCGTCGTGGCCCTGTCCCAGCCGATCTGCGGCATCGTCTTCGTGCTCGACGGTGTCCTCATGGGCGCGGGCGACGGCCCCTACCTGGCCTGGGCCATGCTGATCACCCTGGCCGTCTTCACCCCGGTCGCCCTGTTGGTACCGGTCCTCGGTGGCGGCCTCACCGCCCTCTGGGGTGCGATGACCCTGATGATGGCGGTACGGATGGCAACCCTCTGGATGCGCTACCGCTCCGGCCGCTGGGCCATCACCGGCGCGACCCGCTGACCGTCCGATACGGCCGCAAGCGCGCCATGGGGCACCGTTTCACGTGAAACACCGCGCCGGGGCCGTGAAACCCCGGGTGCGCCATTGCCCTGATCCCACCCCGGCAAGCATGTGGGGCCGCACCCCGGAGGGTGCGGCCCCACATTCGCTTCAGCGCTGCTCAGAGCAGGGCTCAGGCAGAGACGACCTCGACGTTGACCTTGGCGGCAACCTCGGGGTGCAGACGCACGGTCGCCGAGTGGGCGCCCAGCGTCTTGATCGGCGAGCCCAGCTCGACGCGGCGCTTGTCGACCTTCGGGCCGCCGGCGGTCTGGATCGCCGAAGCGACGTCAGCCTGCGTGACGGAACCGAAGAGACGACCGGCGTCGCCGGAGCGGACGGCCAGCGTGACCTTGACACCCTCGAGCTGGGCCTTGATCTCGTTGGCCTGCTCGATGGTCGCGATCTCGTGGATCTTGCGGGCGCGGCGGATCTGCGCCACGTCCTGCTCGCCACCCTTGGTCCAGCGGATCGCGAAACCACGCGGGACCAGGTAGTTGCGGGCGTACCCGTCCTTGACGTCGACGACGTCGCCGGCGGTGCCGAGGCCAGAGACCTCGTGGGTCAGGATGATCTTCATTTTTCGGTCACCCTTCCCTTATCGCGCGGTGGACGTGTAGGGCAGCAGCGCCATCTCACGGCTGTTCTTCACGGCCGTGGCGACGTCACGCTGGTGCTGCGTGCAGTTGCCGGTCACGCGGCGGGCACGGATCTTGCCGCGGTCGGAAATGAACTTCCGCAGCATGTTCGTGTCCTTGTAGTCCACGTACGTGACCTTGTCCTTGCAGAATGCGCAGACCTTCTTCTTCGGCTTGCGCACAGGCGGCTTCGCCATGGTGTTTCTCCTGTGTGATCAAGAAGTGTGGGTACGAGCCCGGCCCCGGAAGGGCACTGGTCCCTAGAAGGGGGGCTCGTCCGAGTAGCCGCCGCCGGAGCCGCCGGAGCTTCCGCCCCAGCCGCCACCGCCGCCGCCCTGCTGCTGCTGGCCGCCGCCGGCCGGCGAACCGGTCGCCCAGGGGTCGTCGGCGGGAGCACCGCCGCCACCCTGCTGCTGACCGCCGCCGGAGCCACCGCCCCAGCCGCCGCCCTGCTGGCCGCCGCCACCGCCGTAGCCACCCTGGCCGCCGCGACCGCCACCGCTGGTCTTGGTGACCTTGGCCGTGGCGCTGCGCAGGCTGGCGCCGACTTCCTCGACGTCCAGCTCGTAGACCGTGCGCTTGACGCCCTCACGGTCCTCGTAGGACCGCTGCTTCAGCCGGCCCTGCACGATGACGCGCATGCCTCGCTGGAGCGACTCCGCGACGTTCTCCGCCGCCTGACGCCAGACCGAGCAGGTCAGGAACAGGCTCTCGCCGTCCTTCCACTCGTTCGTCTGACGGTCGAAGGTGCGGGGAGTGGACGCGACACGGAACTTCGCGACCGCCGCACCGGAGGGGGTGAAGCGCAGCTCGGGGTCGTCGACAAGATTGCCGACGACCGTGATGACGGTCTCGCCTGCCATGGAAAACCTCTCGGCGGGTTTGCTGCGGACTGCTTGCTGCTACTCGAATCCCGAGTGCCGCTGAACTAGGAAGTTCAGTGGGTCTCGGGGCGGAGGACCTTGGTCCGGAGGACCGACTCGTTCAGGTTCATCTGGCGGTCGAGCTCCTTGACGACCGCAGGCTCGGCCTGCAGGTCGATGACCGAGTAGATGCCCTCAGGCTTCTTCTTGATCTCGTACGAGAGACGACGACGGCCCCAGGTGTCGACCTTCTCCACCTTTCCGTTGCCCTCACGGACGACGGAGAGGAAGTTCTCGATCAGGGGGGCGACAGCGCGCTCCTCCAGATCGGGGTCGAGGATGACCATCACCTCGTAGTGACGCATGTGGAACCCACCTCCTTTGGACTCAGCGGCCACGGTCGTTCCGTGGCAGGAGGGTTGTTATGCGTAGCAACGGTATCGGGGACCACTGACAATCGGCCCTCGTCGAAGAGGGCCGAGCAGATCAGCGGGCCTGCATCCCTGGTCGGGATGTGGACAGACACCGATGCAGACGGTACAGACTACCCGCACCTCGGCTTCCGGTTGAAATCCGGCAGCGGACGGCCGCACTCTGTACACATCGGGTGTGTATGGCGCTACGATGCGCCGCCTTCCGCAGGAGGTGCCCTCATGGCACAAGCAATGCGACCCAACAGCACCACGGCCGGCTCTCTTCTCGCCACGGACGGGAAGCCCCACCCGCTCCAGGACACGCTGCTCGGCGTGACGGTGGTGCTCGGCGCGATCGCGATCATCACCTCGATCTGGAGCGGGCTGCACCTGCTCAGCTCCTGGGCGGGGCTGGTCGGGATCCTGACCGGGGCGTACGGACAGTTCATCTCCGAGACGACCCGCGAGCGCTTCGGGATGATTCTGGGGCTCGGTGCCTCGGCGGTCGGCTTCTTCATCGGCATGGCGCACGGAGGTCTCTTCGGCGGTGTCATCGGCTGAGGTGACACGGTCTGACGAAGACTGACCTCGATACGGCCAGTCGGGGCGCTCGCAGGGCGCAGTAGGCTTCGGCGCGAGAGCCGGAGCCCCTGTACCCATGGGGACACACCAGCCCGAGGAGCGCCCCGAATGAGCCTGACCCTGAGGACCATCAGCCGCGAGCAGCATCTGGCATACATCCAGAGCCTGCCGTCGGCTAGCCACATGCAGGTCCCCGCATGGGCAGATGTGAAGTCGGAGTGGCGCTCCGAGAGCCTCGGATGGTTCGACGACAAGACCGGCGAGATGGTCGGCGCGGGTCTGGTGCTCTACCGCCAGCTGCCCAAGATCAAGCGTTATCTGGCCTATCTGCCCGAGGGCCCGGTCATCAACTGGTACGCGCCGAACCTCGAAGAGTGGCTGCGGCCGATGCTCGCGCACCTCAAGCAGCAGGGCGCCTTCTCCGTGAAGATGGGCCCGCCGGTCATCATCCGCCGCTGGGAGGCCCCTTCCATCAAGAAGGGCATCCAGGACCCGGATGTGAAGCGCCTGCGCGACATCGAGCCGGACTTCATCGAGCCCCGCGCCTTCGAGGTCGCCGACAAGCTGCGCCGCATGGGCTGGCAGCAGGGCGAGGACGGCGGCGCCGGCTTCGGCGACGTGCAGCCCCGCTACGTCTACCAGGTGCCGCTCGCGAACCGCTCCCTGGAAGAGGTCCACAAGCAGTTCAACCAGCTGTGGCGGCGCAACATCAAGAAGGCCGAGAAGGCTGGCGTCGAGGTCGTCCAGGGCGGTTACCAGGACCTCGCCGAGTGGCAGCGCCTGTACGAGATCACGGCCACGCGCGACCACTTCCGGCCGCGCCCGCTCTCGTACTTCCAGCAGATGTGGACGGCCCTCAACTCCGAGGACCCCAACCGCATGCGGCTGTACTTCGCCCAGCACAACGGGGTGAACCTGTCGGCCGCGACGATGCTCGTCGTCGGCGGGCACGTCTGGTACTCCTACGGCGCCTCCGACAACATCGGCCGTGAGGTCCGGCCCTCGAACGCGATGCAGTGGCGCATGCTGCGCGACGCCTACGCGCTCGGTGCCACCGTCTACGACCTGCGCGGCATCTCCGACTCGCTCGACGAGACGGACCACCTCTTCGGCCTCATCCAGTTCAAGGTCGGCACGGGCGGGCAGGCCGCCGAGTACCTCGGCGAGTGGGACTTCCCGCTCAACAAGCTGCTGCACAAGGCGCTCGACATCTACATGTCGCGGCGCTGACCGGCGGCCGTGCGGGGGACCGTCACAGGTCCTCCCCGGCCCCACCCGCTTCGCTTTCGCGGCGGACCCGGCACAATTCACGTAGCTCCAAAGTTTCTTCATACCTCTGATACACCGCAGCCACGAGAAAGGTTCCGGGACCGGCCATGGCGCTCACGCTCTATGTCGACACCGCGCGCTGGCGGGCACACCACAAGCACGTGCTCGAGCAGTTTCCGGGGCTCGTCCCCGTCTGCAAGGGCAACGGCTACGGCTTCGGCCACGAACGCCTCGCGGAGGAGGCGACCCGTATGGGGTCGGACATCCTCGCCGTGGGCACCACGTACGAAGCCGCCCGGATCAAGGACTGGTTCAGCGGTGACCTGCTGGTCCTGACGCCGTTCCGGCGCGGCGAGGAGCCGGTGCCGCTGCCCGACCGCGTCATCCGCTCCGTCTCCTCCGTGGACGGCGTTCATGGCCTGGTCGGTGCCCGTGTCGTCATCGAGGTCATGTCCTCGATGAAGCGGCACGGAGTGAGCGAGCAGGACCTGCCGCAGCTCGCGCACGCCATCCAGGACGTGCGGCTGGAGGGTTTCGCCATCCACCTGCCGCTGGACCGCACCGACGGCTCGGACGCCGTCGAGGAGGTCATCGGCTGGATGGACCGGCTGCGGGCGGCCCGTCTGCCGCTCCACACGATGTTCGTGAGCCACCTCAAGGCCGAGGAACTGGCGCGCCTGCAACAGCAGTTCCCGCAGACCCGCTTCCGCGCGCGCATCGGCACGCGGCTGTGGCTGGGCGACCACGACGCGACCGAGTACCGCGGCGCCGTGCTGGACGTCTCCCGCGTCGCCAAGGGCGACCGGTTCGGCTACCGGCAGCAGAAGGCGGCCTCCGACGGCTGGCTGGTGGTCGTGGCGGGCGGTACGTCGCACGGGGTGGGCCTGGAGGCCCCTAAGGCGCTGCACGGCGTCATGCCGCGCGCCAAGGGTGTCGCCCGCGCCGGCCTCGCCACGGTGAACCGGAACCTCGCGCCGTTCGTCTGGGGCGGCAAGCAGCGCTGGTTCGCCGAGCCCCCGCACATGCAGGTGTCGATCCTGTTCGTGCCCGCGGACGCTCCCGAGCCGCAGGTCGGCGAGGAGCTGGTGGCTCACCTGCGGCACACCACCACGCAGTTCGACCGTCTCGTGGACCGCTGACGGGCACCACGGAGCCAAACGGAAGGGGCCAGACACCATGTGGTGTCCGGCCCCTTCCGCGTGCTCAGCGTCCGCTCTGAGGGCTGTTCGCTCAGGGCGAACTGTCGGGGTCCTTGCCCCAGTTCACCGGTGGCGGCGGCTCCGCTTCGTGCTCCTTCTCCCACGCCATGTAGGCCGCGTGCCCGAAGACGAACCGGTCCTCGGCCCCGTCCAGCACCCCGCCCGACGGATCGTCGTCGCCGGAGCGCCGCACCACGTCGCGTTCGGGCAGCCAGATGTCGCGCACGATGATCGCGCAGAGGTAGAGCGTGCCCAGGAGGTGGATGATCACGGCGGCCTGGTAGCCGTCGGTCGGCAGGCCCTGGTGCTTGTCGCCGCTGGTCGTGTACGCGAGGTACAGCCAGATCCCGAGGAAGTAGACGACCTCGCAGGCCTGCCAGACGAGGAAGTCCCGCCACTTGGGCCGGGCCAGGGCGGCGAGCGGGATCAGCCAGAGGACGTACTGCGGCGAGTAGACCTTGTTGGTGAGGATGAAGGCCGCGACGACCAGGAAAGCGAGCTGCGCGAAGCGCGGGCGGCGCGGCGCGGTCAGCGCGAGCCCCGCGACACCGAGGCAGGCCAGGACCATGAGCGCCGAGGCCAGGGTGTTCACCACGTCCGTGTCGAGCGGGGTGTCCATGTGCTGGGAGATGACGAGCCAGAACGAGCCGAAGTCGACGCCCCGCTCCTGGCTGAAGGTGTAGAACTTCGACCAGCCGTCCGGCGCCATGAGCATCACCGGGAGGTTCATGGCCAGCCAGGCCACGACCGCGCCGGACGCGGCCACCGCGAACTCCCGCCACTTCCCGGCCCGCCAGCACAGGACGAACAGCGGCCCGAGCAGCAGGGCGGGGTAGAGCTTGGCCGCCGTGGCGAGCCCGATGAGGATGCCGAAGGCGAGCGCGCGGCCACGGGACCACATCAGCATGGCCGCGGCCGTGAGCGCCACGGCGAAGAGGTCCCAGTTGATGGTGGCCGTCAGCGCGAACGCGGGCGCGAGAGCGACCAGGAGGCCGTCCCAGGGCCGCCTGCGGTGCGTCCGGGCCACGCACGCGGCGATGACCGCGGCGCAGATCATCAGCATCCCGGCGTTGACCATCCAGTACACCTGCTCCTGGTGCTGGATGGTGCCGCTGCCGGGCGTGAGCCAGGCGGCGACCTCCATGAACACACCGGTGAGCACCGGGTACTCGAGGTACTCCATGTCGCCGGGGAGCCGGTCGAAGTACGGGATGAGGCCGTCGGCGAATCCACGGCCCTGGTAGAGGTGCGGGATGTCCGAGTAGCAGGCGTGCGTGTACTGCGAGCTGGCGCCGTAGAACCAGGCACCGTCGTAGCAGGGGAACTTCTGCACCATGCCGAGCGCGAACATGCCGATCATGACGAGCGCGATGACCCGTACGGGGGTCCACCAGGACCGGCCGGTCAGGGCCCGCCATCCGATCGGGCCCCCGAGGAACTCGCTGCCGGCGGCGGCGACCTTGTCCTCCCTGGTCGGCCGCACCTGCTCCGGCTCCTCCGGCTTCACCTGCGTCGTCTCTGCACTGGGCATGCCGCACATCCTGCCGTACGAGCCTGAGTACAGGGCGAGGGCCGCCGCACCGGAATGGTGTGGCGGCCCTCGTCGACCTCGGTCACGCTGTGTTTCACGTGAA
Source organism: Streptomyces sp. NPDC025806 (assembly GCF_055558275.1). Taxonomy (NCBI): domain Bacteria; kingdom Bacillati; phylum Actinomycetota; class Actinomycetes; order Kitasatosporales; family Streptomycetaceae; genus Streptomyces; species Streptomyces sp. NPDC025806. The sequence continues at coordinate 88,007 of NZ_JBVHMU010000004.1, forward strand.
ACACAGCGTGTTCACTCAGCCTGTGCCTCCGAAGAGGCCACCTCCGTTGCCGTTGCCCCGTGTGCTCCCGGTGGTGTCCGTGGCGCTGCCTGACGGATCCGGAGTGACTCCGCCATCCGTGGTCCCGCCGTCGGTCGTCCCTCCGTTGGTCGTGCCGCCGTTAGTCGTGCACGTCCAGTCCTTCCACTTGTTGCAGGTCTCCGAAGGCGAAGGAGACGTGCTCTCGGTCGACTGGCTCGGGGAGGGGGTCGCCGGAGCGGACGAGGACGGCGACGTCGTCATCGACGGGGTCGGCGAAGGACTCGGCTTGCCGACGACCGAACCGATGGGCTCCGGCGTCGGGAACGACTCGAAGGGCTGGCCCTCCATGGCCTGCGCCATGTAGTCGTGCCAGATCTCCGCCGGGAACGACGCACCGTGGATCTTGTCCTGACCGCCGGTGCCGTACATCTCGAGGAACTCGCGCTTCTTGTTCTTCTCGTTGTCGTCCATCCGGTACATCGTGATCGCGGTGGACAGCTGCTTCGTGTAGCCGACGAACCAGGCCGACTTGTTGCCGTCGGTCGTACCCGTCTTGCCGGCCACGTCACGGCCCGGCAGCTTCGCCGCGGTACCGGTGCCCTTGTCGACCACGGTCTTCAGCACGTCGGTGACGTTGTCGGCGACCTTGTTGTCGAAGGCGCGCTTCGGCGGGTCGTCGTGCCGGTAGATCGTCTCGCCCTCGTGGTCGATGGACTTCACCGAGTACGGGTCGTTCTGCTGACCGCTGTTCGCGAACGTCCCGTAGGCGCCGGCCATACGGATCGCGCTGGGGTCGGAGGTGCCGAGGGAGAAGGACGGGTAGTTGGAGTCCGCGAAGCTGTCCTCCAGGAGGCCGGCCTGCGTCGCGGTCGCCCTCACCTTGTCGAGGCCGACGTCCATGCCCAGCTGCACATAGGCCGAGTTCACGGACTCGCGCATGGCCTCACGCAGGTCGATCTGGTAGCTGGGCGGGTTGTAGGACTGCTTGCCGTCGTTCTCCTGGTTCCACTCCTCGCCCTTCTCGTTCCGCCAGATGGTGCCGTCGTAGTCCTTGATCTTCAGCCCGTTCTTGCCGCTGAACAGACTCTTCGGCGAGACGATCGTGCGGGTGCTCTCGTCCTGGTCGTTGCCGGCTTCCGGGTCCTTGACGCCGTACTCGAAGGCGGCCGCCAGGACGAACGGCTTGAAGGTCGAACCGACCTGGACACCGGTGACGTCGGCGTTGTTGGTGAAGTGCTTGGTCGCGTCCTCACCGCCGTAGATGGCCTCGATGGCCCCGGTCTTGGGGTTCACGGAGGCGCCACCGAACTGGACGTGCGTGTCGACCTTCTTGCCCTGGAAGGTGCGCTTGGGGTCGAGGTTCTCCTTGCGGACCTTCTTGACCGCGTTCTCGAGCTGCTTCACCTTCTTCTGGCTGAAGGTCGTGTGGATCTCGTAGCCGCCCTTGCTCAGCGCCTGCTCGGTGATGTCCCCCTTCCTGAGGACACTCGCCTTGGCCAGGTCGACGAGATAGCCGATCTGACCGCCGAGCTGGGCGTTGGAGCGCGGGTTCTGCAGCTTGGGGAACTCGTGAAACTTGTCCCGCTGAGCCTGGGTGAGTCGGCCGTCCTTGACCTCTTCGTCGAGAATCCACTTCCAGCGCGCGGTGGCACGCGCGCGGTTCTTGTCCGCCGTGGCGTTGACCGGGTCGATACCCGGCGAGCCGGCCGGGTCGTAGTAGGTCGCACCCTTGAGCACGGCCGCGAGGAACGCGCACTGGCTCGCGTCGAGGTCCGAGGCGTCCTCACCGAAGTAGGTGCGGGCAGCCGCCTGGATGCCGTACGCGCCGCGCCCGTAGTACGCCGAGTTCAGGTAGCCGGCCATCACGTCGTCCTTGTCGACCGTCCGGCCGACCTTGATGGAGACGAGCAGCTCCTTGAACTTGCGGGAGACGGTCTGCGACTGGTCGTCCAGCATCGCGTTCTTCACGTACTGCTGGGTGATCGTCGAGCCGCCCTGGGTCTCGCCGCCCTTGGCCATGTTGACCACGGCACGGGCGATACCCATCGGGTCGATGCCCTTGTCGGTCTCGAAGGTCTTGTTCTCCGCCGACATCACGGCGAAGCGCATCTCCTCCGGGATGTCCGCGTACTTGATGATCTGGCGGTTGGTCACACCACCGGTCGCGATCATCGGCTTGCCGTTGGACCAGTAGTAGACGTTGTTCTGCTGCTTGGCCGCGATCGCCACGTTCGGGACGCCCACCAGCGCGTACGCGACGCCCGCGACGGCCATGACGCTGCCGAGGAAGCCCAGGCCGAGTCCGGTCACCAGGCGCCAGGAGGGCACCCAGCGGCGCCAGCCGTCCTTGTAGGCGCGCGGGTAGTCGATGAACCTCTTCTTCTCCGGGCGGGCCGGCCCACGACCCCTGCCGCGTCCGGGCCCGTTCGGGCCGGGCCCACCGGGCCCACCGGGGCCGCCTCCGCCGCGGCGTCCGCCGCCACCGGCTCCACCACGGCCCGCGGCGCCCTCGGGCGCCCTGCGCCGGCTTCCTCCGGCACCGCGCTGCGCGGCACGACGCGCCTCCGCGCGGCCGCCCCAGGAGGCCTCTCCGCCGCCTCCATAGGAATCAGACGGTGACACAGTGTTGTCGCGCGGCGCCGCACGGCGCCCAGACGATGCTCCGGATGCTCCGCGACGGGCCGCGGCGCGCCCGCCGCCCTGCGGCTGCGGGGGCTTGCGACGGTGCTCGCTCATCGAACGACTACTCCTAGGGCAGGCGCGGCTGTCGCACCTGGACGGCGGCTGGTTTCCGGTCCCCCCGAACTACGGACGAGCCCGTTCCGGCACTCACCCGTACTCCACCGGGGACGACGACGCCCTCAGGCATCGCTTGGTTCCCGGTGGTCTGCATGGCGGACAGACTACGCACCGTCAAAACCCACCGAGAGGCGAAGTTCACCCCAAATCAGGCAAGTTGCTTCCTACGAATCGGTGATGTGACGCCGTTCACCGTGATCCCTCTTGTCCCAACCGTGACCTCGTTCTATCGTCGGGATGTATCGAGCCGATACATCAGCTCGACATAAAGAGTCGATACACAGGCCCGCGGCAGTGAGGAGGCGACATGAGCCGGCGTTCCGGCATCCTCGAGTTCGCCGTCCTCGGACTGCTCCGCGAGTCTCCGATGCACGGCTATGAGCTGCGCAAACGACTCAACACGTCGCTTGGAGTCTTCCGAGCCTTCAGTTACGGGACCCTCTACCCCTGCCTCAAGACGCTGGTCGCCAACGGCTGGTTGATCGAGGAGTCGGGTGGCGGTCCCCAGGACGCTCCCGCGGCCCCGCTCGCAGGGCGTCGCGCCAAAATCGTCTACCGGTTGACGGCGGAAGGTAAGGAGCACTTCGAGGAACTGCTCTCGCAGACCGGCCCCGATGCGTACGAGGACGAGCACTTCGCCGCGCGATTCGCCTTCTTCGGGCAGACGTCGCGCGACGTGCGGATGCGCGTCCTCGAGGGCCGTCGCAGCCGGCTGGAGGAGCGCCTCGAGAAGATGCGCCTCTCCTTCGCCCGCACCCGGGAGCGCCTGGACGACTACACGCTCGAGCTGCAGCGCCACGGTATGGAGTCCGTGGAGCGCGAAGTGCGCTGGCTGAACGAGCTCATCGAGAGCGAGCGCGCGGGTCGCGACCAGCAACGGTCGGGTCCGGGGGACGCAGCTCAGCAGGACACATCTGGAGAGACGGGCGGCCTGCCCCGGCATCGGGACAGCACCCGGCCGGATCCGTCCGACGACACCGCCATGTGAAGTCCGATCAGGACTTCACCAGTACACACAGGGAGCAACCGGAATGGGTTCGGTTCGCGTAGCCATCGTCGGCGTAGGTAACTGCGCCGCCTCGCTGGTGCAGGGCGTCGAGTTCTACAAGGACGCTGACCCGGAGACCAAGGTCCCCGGCCTCATGCACGTCCAGTTCGGCGACTACCACGTCGGTGACGTCGAGTTCGTCGCCGCGTTCGACGTCGACGCGAAGAAGGTCGGCCTCGACCTGGCCGACGCCATCGGCGCCTCCGAGAACAACACCATCAAGATCTGCGACGTCCCGAACTCGGGCGTCCAGGTCCAGCGTGGTCACACGCTCGACGGCCTCGGCAAGTACTACCGCGAGACGATCGAGGAGTCCCCCGAGGCCCCGGTCGACGTCGTCCAGATCCTCAAGGACCGGCAGGTCGACGTTCTCGTCTGCTACCTGCCCGTGGGTTCCGAGGACGCCGCGAAGTTCTACGCGCAGTGCGCCATCGACGCCAAGGTCGCGTTCGTCAACGCCCTCCCGGTCTTCATCGCCGGCACCAAGGAGTGGGCGGACAAGTTCACCGAGGCCGGTGTCCCGATCGTCGGCGACGACATCAAGTCGCAGGTCGGCGCCACCATCACGCACCGCGTGATGGCGAAGCTGTTCGAGGACCGCGGTGTCCGTCTCGAGCGCACCATGCAGCTCAACGTCGGCGGCAACATGGACTTCAAGAACATGCTCGAGCGTGACCGCCTCGAGTCGAAGAAGATCTCGAAGACCCAGGCCGTCACCTCGCAGATCCGCGACCGTGAGCTGGGCGAGAAGAACGTCCACATCGGCCCGTCCGACTACGTCGCGTGGCTCGACGACCGCAAGTGGGCGTACGTCCGCCTCGAGGGCCGTGCCTTCGGCGAGGTCCCGCTGAACCTGGAGTACAAGCTCGAGGTCTGGGACTCCCCGAACTCGGCGGGTGTCATCATCGACGCCCTGCGCGCCGCGAAGATCGCCAAGGACCGCGGCATCGGCGGCCCGATCCTCTCCGCGTCCTCGTACTTCATGAAGTCCCCGCCGGTTCAGTACTTCGACGACGAGGCCTACGAGAACGTCGAGAAGTTCATCAAGGGCGAGGTCGAGCGCTGACCTTCTCCAGGCGGGTGTTTCACGTGAAACATGAAACGTGCCGAGCACCCGCGGCCTGAGGGCTGCACTGGCCCCCGGAATCGCACACGTCGTGCCTCCGGGGGCCTTCCTCGTGTGTGAGGCTGTGCCCCATGGCTGTCGTCCGTGACCTGCGCCTCCTGCTGCGCCTGCGCGACTTCCGGCGCCTGCTCACGCTGCGACTGCTCTCCCAGGGAGCCGACGGCGTGTACCAGGTCGCACTCGCCACGTACGTCGTCTTCTCTCCGGAGAAGCAGACCTCGCCCGCCGCGATCGCCTCGGCGATGGCCGTCCTGCTCCTCCCGTACTCCTTCGTGGGGCCGTTCGCGGGTGTCCTGCTGGACCGCTGGCGCCGCCGCCAGGTCTTCCTCTACGGCAACCTCCTGCGCGTGCTGCTCGCCTCCGCGACAGCCGTTCTGATGCTGCTCCACTCCCCGGACTGGCTCTTCTACGCCTCCGCCCTGTGCGTGACGGCGGTCAACCGCTTCGTGCTCGCCGGACTCTCGGCCGCGCTGCCGCGCGTGGTCGACGACGACCGGCTCGTCATCGCGAACTCGCTCTCCCCGACCGCCGGCACCCTCGCCGCGACGCTGGGCGGCGGCCTGACCTTCGGCGTCCGCGTGATCGCCTCGGACTCCGACGCGGCCGTCGTCCTGCTCGGTGCCTTCCTCTACCTCTGCGCGGCGCTGGCGTCCCTGTCCATGGACGCCGAGCTGCTCGGCCCCGATCCCGAGCTGGTGCAGCCCCGGCTGAGGGTCGCCCTCGCCGGGACCGCACGAGACCTGCTCTCCGGTGTGCGGCACCTTGCTTCCCGACCCGCCGCCACGCGCTCTCTGGCCGCCATGACCGTCATGCGCTTCTGTTACGGCGCCCTGCTCGTCATGGTGCTCATGCTGTGCCGGTACGCCTGGTCGTCCACCGAGTCCCAGGGGCTGGCCCTGCTCGGCCTCGCCGTGGGGGTGTCGGGGGCCGGCTTCTTCGTCGCGGCGATCGTCACCCCGGCGGCGGCCGGACGCTTCGGACCCAGTGGATGGATCACCATCTGCGCGGGCGTCGCCGCTGTCCTGGAGCTCGCCCTCGGCCTCGCCTTCGAACCTCCGCCGATGCTGGTGGCCGCCTTCGTCCTCGGACTCACCACCCAGGGCGCGAAGATCTCCACGGACACTCTCGTCCAGTCCTCGGTGGACGACGGCTTCCGGGGCCGGATCTTCTCCGTCTACGACGTGCTGTTCAACGTCTCGTTCGTCGGAGCCGCCGGAGTCGCGGCGCTGATGCTCCCGCCCGACGGCCGGTCCGTCCCTCTCGTGGTTCTCGTCGCGGCGCTGTACGGAGCGGTCTGCGTGGTGATGGCCCGCGTCGGCCGCCGCCCCGAGGACGCTGTTTCACGTGAAACATCGCCGCACGACCACGACTCCTGAAAAGGAACGCCCCCGAAAGGCCGGCTCCGGACATGCCGCGGGGCGTTGTTTCACGTGAAACAACGCCCCGTCTGCCTGTGTGTACTCAGCCCTGCGAGTGCTCGGCCCACCACTCCTTGAGAGCCGCCACGGCCGCGTCGTACTCCATCGGACCGTTCTCCAGACGCAGCTCCAGCAGGAACTTGTACGCCTCGCCGATCACCGGGCCGGGGCGCACGTCCAGGATCTCCATGATCTGGTTGCCGTCGAGGTCCGGGCGGATGGAGTCGAGCTCCTCCTGCTCCTGGAGCCGAGAGATGCGCTCCTCGAGCCCGTCGTACGCCCGCGAGAGCGTGTTCGCCTTGCGCTTGTTGCGCGTCGTGCAGTCGGAGCGGGTGAGCTTGTGCAGGCGCGAGAGCAGCGGGCCCGCATCGCGCACGTAACGGCGCACGGCCGAGTCGGTCCACTCGCCCGTGCCGTACCCGTGGAAGCGCAGGTGCAGCTCGACTAGGCGCGAGACGTCCTTCACCAGCTCGTTGGAGTACTTGAGCGCGGTCATGCGCTTCTTCGTCATCTTGGCGCCGACCACCTCGTGATGGTGGAAGGAGACGCGGCCGTCCTTCTCGAAGCGGCGGGTGCGCGGCTTGCCGATGTCGTGCAGCAGGGCCGCGAGGCGCAGCGTCAGGTCCGGGCCGTCCGTCTCCAGCGCCATCGCCTGCTCGAGCACGATCAGCGTGTGGTCGTAGACGTCCTTGTGCCGGTGGTGCTCGTCACGCTCCAGGCGCAGGGCCGGCAGCTCGGGGAGAACTCGGTCGGCCAGGCCGGTGTCGACGAGCAGGGTGAGGCCCTTGCGCGGGTGCGCCGAGAGGATGAGCTTGTTCAGCTCGTCCCGGACGCGCTCGGCGGAGACGATCTCGATGCGGTCGGCCATCTCCGTCATCGCTGTGACGACGTCGGGGGCCACCTCGAAGTCGAGCTGCGCGGCGAAGCGGGCTGCGCGCATCATCCGCAGCGGGTCGTCGGAGAAGGACTCCTCGGGCGTGCCGGGCGTGCGCAGGACCCGGGCGGCCAGGTCCTCGAGACCTCCGTGCGGGTCGACGAAGGTCTTCTCCGGCAGTGCGACGGCCATCGCGTTCACGGTGAAGTCGCGGCGGACCAGGTCCTGCTCGATGGAGTCGCCGTAGGACACCTCGGGCTTGCGCGAGGTGCGGTCGTAGGCCTCGGAGCGGTAGGTCGTGACCTCGATCTGGAAGCTCTGGTCGACGCCGTCGACCCGCGCATCCTTCTGGCAGCCGACGGTCCCGAAGGCGATCCCGACCTCCCACACCGCGTCGGCCCAGGGACGGACGATCTTGAGGACGTCCTCGGGGCGAGCGTCGGTGGTGAAGTCCAGGTCGTTGCCGAGCCGGCCGAGCAGCGCGTCGCGTACCGAACCGCCGACCAGGGCGAGAGAGAACCCGGCCTCCTGGAATCGGCGGGCGAGCTCGTCGGCGACGGGCGAAACCCGCAGCAGCTCGCTGACGGCGCGGTGCTGCACCTCGCTCAGGGCACTGGCGTTGTCTTCATTGGCGTTCGGCACAACAGGACAGGGTACGTGCCCCCGGCACCCCCGGCCGAACCGTTTGCCGGGGCGGTGGCGCGACCGGGCCCGCCGCGCCCCTACCCTGTCTCCACGATCTTGTGAGGCGGACCCAGGCACTGAGCCACAGCGCGCCTCGTTACCATGCGTGGACACATCTGCGACCACTGACGACGACGAGGGACGGACGAGCGCGTGGCCGAGGCGGCAGACTTCCCAGGGATGAATCCCTCTCCTGCCCGCCGACTGCTGCGGCGCACCGGAGCGGCACTGGCCGCCGCGCCGCTGCTCGCGGCGCTGCCTCTGCTGCCCGGTGCCACCGCGGCCCAGGCGTCTTCCCCCGCGGCCGTGACGGCCGCCACGGGGACGAACACCGTCGATGTCGCCGTGACCTCGCTCTCGCCCACCGCTCCTGACGACAGCGGCACGGTCACCGTCCGGGGCCGGGTCACCAACCACGGCAAGCAGGCCGTGACGGACGCCCACGTGGGGCTGCGGGTCGGCACGTCCTACGGCGGCCGGACAGCGATCGACGGCGCCGCACGGCGATCGACGGGCGGCGTCCCGGACGGCACGGAAGTCGCGAGCAAGTACGCGCAGAAGTTCACTCGCCTCGACCCCGGGGTCCCGCAGGACTTCACCCTCTCGGTACCGGTCAAGCAGCTGCACCTGGGCGCCGACGGCGTCTACGAGATCAGCGTGGCTCTCATGGGGCAGACGGCCGCGCAGCGGTTCCAGCAGACGCTCGGCATCCAGCGGACGTTCCTGCCCTGGCAGCCCGGCGGCGCGGACACCCGGACCCGGACGACGGTCCTGTGGCCGCTCATCTCCGACACGCACCTCACGGCCGAGACGGGCACGAACGAGGAGCAGACGCCGGTCTTCGACGACGACAGCCTGGCCAAGGAGATCGGCCCCGGCGGGCGGCTCCAGCAGATGCTGGCACTGGGCAGCGAGCTCGACGTCACGTGGGTGATCGACCCCGATCTCCTGGCCTCGGTCGACGCGATGACCGAGTCGTACAAGATCAAGGGCGCGGACGGGAAGCTCACGTCCGGCAAGGACCAGGCCGTCGCCAAGGAGTGGCTCGGGCAGCTGGAGACGGCGGTGCGCGACCAGAAGGTCGTGACGCTGCCCTTCGCCGATCCCGACCTCGCCTCGCTCGCGCACTCGGGCACGAAGGTCGGCGGTTCGCTCGGCCACCTCAAGGCGGCCACGGACGCCGCCGTGGCGACCGTGGACACGGTGCTGCACGTGCGGCCGGACACGTCCTACGCCTGGCCCGCCGAGGGCGCCCTCGACCCGGACGTCGTGAAGGTCGCCACATCGGCCGGCGCCGACAAGATCATCGCGCGCAGCGACTCTCTCCGTGAGGCCGGCAACCTGCCGTACACGCCCTCGGCGGCGCGCCCGATCGGAGGCGGCGCCACGGCGATCGTCAGCGACGCGCGCCTCTCCACGGCCTTCCGGGGCGACATGACGGGCGCGGAGAACGCGACGCTGGCGGTCCAGGAGTTCCTCGCCCAGAGCCTGATGCTCAACATGCAGACCGACAAGCAGCGCAGCGTCGTGATCGCCCCGCAGCGCATGCCGTCGGCCAGTCAGGCCCAGGCGATGGCCCGGGCCGTACGGGACCTGCAGGGCAGCGGCTGGTCCCAGTCCCAGTCCCTGAGCGCGGCGGCCAAGGCCAAGCCCGATCCGGGTGCGACGACCCGTGTCCCCTCCACGCGGTCCTACCCGGCGTCGCTGCGCCGCCAGGAGCTCTCCCGGCCGGCCTTCGAGCAGATCGCCGCCACCCAGCGCGATCTGGAGAACTTCAAGGTCGTCCTGACCGACGAGTCCCGCGTCGCGACGCCGTTCGGCCGGGCGATGGACCGCGAGATGTCCACGTCCTGGCGCGGCCGTGCCAAGGACTCCCGGTCCTTCCGGGACGGCGTCTCGACGTATCTGTCCGGGCTGACCGGCCAGGTCAAACTGATCGAGAAGTCCACGGTCCGGCTCTCCGGCCGCAGCGCGACCATCCCGGTGTCGGTCCAGAACAACCTGTGGCAGGACGTCGACCATCTCGTCCTGCGCCTGCGTTCCGACAACGGCACCCGCCTGAAGGTCGGCGACCACGACTTCGAGGACAAGGTGGTGACGATCGCGAGCGGCCACAGCCAGTCCGTGAAGTTCACCACGACGGCCAAGGCGACCGGTCCGATCACCGTCCACGCGCAGCTCTACACCGAGGACGGGCAGCCGTACGGCGAGGAGCTCGACTTCAAGGTCGACGTCACGGAGATCACCCCGACCGTGATGCTCGTCATCGCCGGCGGTGTGTTGCTGCTGGTCCTGGCCGGTTTCCGGATGTACATCCAGCGCAAGCGCGCCGCCGCCGACCGCGACGGCGAGGACGCTCCGCAGGGCGAGGCGCAGGAGGATGCCGACGGCGCGCCCGAGGAGGTGCCGGGGGCCACCCCTCAGGCGCAGGTTCCGCAGCAGGCGAGTGACCCGACCGCTGACACCGCTTCGGAAAGCACGGCCCCGTCGGGCCCGGGTGAGAGAGTGGACCGTTGAGCGATGTCGTGGCCGGTGGGCCGGGGACGATGAGGTGGGGTATCCATGAACGCGCCGTACAACGGTGACCGTGGCCAGGGCTCGGGCGGCTCTGCCTCGGGCGATGGCCACCCGCGCACCGGGGCCCACGGGGCCGGCGGGCAGGTGCCGCCGCCCCAGCCCGCTCCCGACGCGTACCCGCAGGACGCCTATCTGCAGGACGCCTACGACCAGGACCCGTACCGCGCGAACGACCTCGCGGCCCAGGACCCGGTGACCGAGGCGCTGTACGACCGCGCCGCGCACCCGCCGCCGCCCCCCGGCACGTACCAGTCGCAGCCGCTGTACGACCCGCCGCCCGCGAACCAGTACCAGCCCGACCCCCGGGTGTGGGCCCAGACGCCCGCGCCGGAGCCGGAGGGCCCCACCCAGTACCTCCCGTACGGCGACGACGCGCGCACGACGCAGTTCGTGGGCGTCGACGACCTCGTGACGCTGGCCGGCGAGGAGCAGGAGGAGCCGGACGCCTTCGCGCACCTGTTCCGGGACCAGCAGCCGGGCTACGGCGGCGGGCGCGCCGCCACCGGGCCTGCGGTCGACGACCAGACCCAGTACCTCGGCAAGGCAGCGGTGCCCGCCCCCACGCCGGCGGCCGCACCGGCCGTCGCGCCGAAGAAGGCGGGCCGAGCCGCGAGCCTCATGAAGTCGAGCGCGGTGATGGCGGCGGGCACGCTCGTCTCCCGGCTCACCGGATTCGTCCGGACCGTGGTCATCACCGCCGCGCTCGGCGCCGGCCTGCTCGGTGACACCTGGACCGTCGCGTACACGCTGCCGACGATGATCTACATCCTGACCGTCGGCGGCGGTCTGAACTCGGTGTTCGTGCCGCAGCTCGTCCGCTCCATGAAGGAGGACGAGGACGGCGGCGAGGCCTACGCCAACCGCCTGCTGACGCTGGTCATGGTCGCGCTGGCCGCGATCACCGCGATCGTCGTCTTCGCCGCGCCCCTGCTCATCAAGCTGATGTCGACCTCGGTCGCCGACGATCCGGCGGCCAACAACGTCGGCGTCACCTTCGCGCGCTACTGCCTGCCCACGATCTTCTTCATGGGCGTGCACGTGGTCATGGGTCAGATCCTGAACGCCCGCGGCAAGTTCGGCGCGATGATGTGGACCCCGGTCCTCAACAACATCGTCATGATCACCACGTTCGGCCTGTTCCTGTGGGTCTACGGGACCGCTGCCGACTCGAACATGACGGTGCACACCATCCCGCCGGAGGGCGTCCGCCTCCTCGGTGTCGGCACGCTGCTCGGCCTGGTCGTCCAGGCCCTCGCGATGATCCCGTACCTGCGCGAGACCGGCTTCCGCTTCCGCCTGCGGTTCGACTGGAAGGGCCACGGTCTCGGCAAGGCCGTCCGGCTCGCCAAGTGGACCGTCCTGTTCGTTCTCGCCAACCAGGCGGGCGTCCTGGTCGTCACCCAGCTCGCGACCGCGGCCGGCAAGGCCTCGGACGTCAAGGGCACCGGCATCCTGGGCTACTCCAATGCCCAGCTGATCTGGGGCATGCCGCAGGCGATCATCACCGTCTCGGTCATGGCCGCTCTGCTGCCGCGCATCTCGCGGTCGGCCCACGACGGCGACCCGGGCGCGGTCCGCGACGACATCTCCTCGGGTCTGCGCACCTCGGCGGTGGCGATCGTCCCGGTGGCCTTCATGTTCGTGGCGCTCGGCGTCCCGATGTGCACCCTGCTCTTCAGCTCCAGCGGCACCGAGGCCGCCCAGTCGATGGGGTACATCCTCATGGCGTTCGGCCTGGGCCTCATCCCGTACTCCGTGCAGTACGTGGTGCTCCGCGGCTTCTACGCCTACGAGGACACCCGGACGCCCTTCTACAACACGGTCATCGTGGCGGCGGTCAACGCGGCGGCCTCGGCCATCTGTTACGTGATCCTGCCCGCGCAGTGGGCCGTCGTGGGCATGGCCTTCTCCTACGGTCTCGCGTACGCGATCGGCGTCGGCATCGCCTGGCGGCGCCTGCGCAACCGGCTCGGCGGCGACCTCGACGGCCGCCAGGTCGTGCGGACCTACGCACGACTTTGCCTCGCATCCGTGCCCGCTGCGGTCATCGGCGGCGGAATCGGGTACGCGCTCACCGAAGTGCTCGGCCACGGCGTGTTCGGTTCCATCGCGGCGTTGGTCGTCGGTGGCGCGGCGCTGCTCGCCGTGTTCTACGTGGCGGCCCGCAAGATGCGCATCGAGGAGCTGAATTCGATGGTCGGGATGGTCCGCGGTCGCCTCGGTCGCTAGTCGGCCGGATGCGCCTACAACCTTCGACGAGCACCGCGTGTCGTGCATAGCGTCGGACTGTGGGCACAATTGGCTTTGGCGTCGGAGTGAGTGCAACGGATGGGGAGGCAGGAACGACGGTGGCGGAACGGAGCACGGCTGCCGTCGACGTGGCCGACAACGGCGGCGACGAGCCGCTGACCGCCGAGACGGACAAGGCGGAACAGGCGACGGCCGACGGGGTGGCCAAGACCGAAGAGCAGGACGCACCGGCGCAGGAGGAGGTCGTGGACACCGCGGAGACGGGTACGCACCTGAGCCCCGCCACGTCCTCGCCTCCCGAGTTGCACAGCGGCCACAAGCTCGCCAGGCGCTACCGGCTCGAAGAATGTGTCACCCGTCTGGACGGTTTCAGCAGTTGGCGTGCGGTCGACGAGAAGCTGCGGCGCGCCGTCGGCGTGCACCTGCTGCCCGCCGACCATCCGCGGGCCCGCTCGGTGCTCGCGGCGGCTCGTTCGTCGGCCCTCCTCGGTGACCCTCGCTTCGTCCAGGTCCTGGACGCGGTCGAGGAGAACGAGCTCGTCTACGTCGTCCACGAGTGGCTGCCCGACGCCACGGAGTTGACCGCGCTGCTGGCCGCGAGCTCTCTGGAGGCGCACGACGCCTACCAGATGGTCAGTCAGGTCTCGTTCGCCATGGCGGCGGCGCACCGCGAGGGCCTCGCCCATCTGCGCCTGACGCCGAGCGCCGTGCTGCGCACCTCCACCGGCCAGTGGCGCATCCGCGGCCTCGCTGTGAACGCGGCCCTGCGCGGCATCTCCTCCGACACCCCGCAGCGCACCGACACCGAGGCGATCGGCGCGCTCCTGTACGCCTCCCTGACGCAGCGCTGGCCCTACGAGAACGACGCGTACGGCCTGTCGGGGCTGCCCAAGGGCGTCGGTCTCATCGCGCCCGACCAGGTGCGGGCCGGTGTCCATCGCGGCCTCGCCGAGCTCGCCATGCGCGCGCTCGCCAACGACGGGGCGACGGCGTCCCGTCAGGAGCCTCCGTGCACCACGCCGGAGGACCTGGTGAAGGCGATCGGCGAGATGCCGAAGATCCGCCCGCCGGAGCCCGCGTTCACGGCGCCGCCCGAGTACCAGCGGACCACCTACCAGCAGGGCAACTACGGCCGCACGAGTGTCGCCACCCAGCCCGTGCCGGCGCCTCCGCCCCCGTTGCAGAGCCGCACCGGCAAGGCCCTCAAGTGGGCCGTCTCGGCGCTCCTCATCGCCGCCCTGGGCCTGGGCAGCTGGCAGTTGGCGGACGCGCTCATGGATCGCGGCAAGAGCGATGGCACGGACACGACGCACACCACGGACGGCGGCGAGAAGGGCGAGAAGAAGCCCGCCGCGCCGCTCGCGATCTCGGGTGCCCAGGAGTACGTGGCCGAGGGCAGCGCCCAGGCCGCGGGCGAGGTCGGCAAGACCTACGACGGGGACCGCTCGACGTTCTGGCGCACGAAGTCCTTCCTCGACGGCCCGCCGATGGTCATAAAGCCGGGCGTCGGCATCGTCTACGACCTCGGCTCCGCCAAGGACGTCTCGGCGGCGACGATCGGGCTGCGCTACAGCGGTGACCACACGACCGTGTCCCTGTACGCTTCCGATTCCCTCAGCCCGGGAGCGGTCAGCGGCCTGAAGCGGATCGGCTCCCGGACACAGACGGCGAAGGACTCCGCGGAGATCAAGGCCGACAAGCCGGTGAAGACCCGCTACGTGCTCGTCTGGCTGACCGCGCTGCCGCACGCCGGCCAGGACGGCTACAGCGGCGCCGGGTACAAGCAGGGCATCACGGAAGTGAAGTTCACCGGCTGACGGAGCAGAACACCAGGGGGAGGGGGTTCGGCAGTGGACGACGCCTACGGCGAAGCGAGCGATCAGGACCTCCTCGCGCGTCATGTCGCGGGGGACAAGGACGCGTTCGGCGAGATCGTGCGGCGGCACCGGGACCGGCTGTGGGCCGTCGCGCTGCGCACCCTGGGCGACCGGGAAGAGGCGGCGGACGCGGTCCAGGACGCCCTGGTGTCCGCCTATCGTGCCGCCCACACCTTCCGCGGGCAGTCGGCGGTGACGACGTGGCTGCACCGGATCACCGTGAACGCCTGTCTGGACCGGGCCCGTAAGACGGCCTCCCGCCGGACGGCCCCCATGGAGGACACCGAGCGCCTGGAGCAGCTCCTGGAGCCGCACGAGTCGGCGGAGGCTCCGGCGGAGCGTGCTGATCTGCACCGCGAGCTCCTGGCAGCCCTGCGCTCGCTCCCGGCCGATCAGCGGGCGGCTCTCGTCCTCGTGGACATGCAGGGGTACCCGGTCGCGGAGGCCGCGCAGGTCCTCGACGTCCCCATCGGCACGGTCAAGAGCCGCTGCGCACGTGGCCGCGCCAAACTGCTGCCCCTGCTCACTCACCTCCGCGCCGAGCGGAGCGGGAAGGCCGACGGAGAGAACCCGTCGGCCGGACGGAACCGGACGCAGGGGACATCCGTCCCACCTGCAGCGGGGCCGCCGGGCGAGGCAGGACCCAATGATTCGGCTGCGGTGAAGGGCGGAGGTGGACGAGCGTGACTTCCACGACCGGCACGGCGGAGCACCCTGAGGTCACGGAGATCTCCGATCTCACCGAGGGCCTGCTGCCGCCGTCCCGCACGACGGAGATCCGACGCCACCTCGACGGCTGCCCGCTCTGCGCGGACGTCTACGCGTCCCTGCAGGAGATCCGCGGCATGCTCGGGACCCTGCCCGGCCCGCCCCGGATGCCCGAGGACATCGCGGGCCGCATCGACGCGGCGCTCGCGGCAGAGGCCTTCCTCGACACGCTCGCACCCGACGACGAGCAGCACGCGGGGCGCGACGGGCTCGAAGATCCCGTCCGTGAAACCGTCGGTGTTTCACGTGAAACAACGCCCGACACGGCACGGTCCGCCGACCGCCCCACCGGACATGCCCGCAGCACCAGCACCGGCCCGGGCCGCAAGACCCGCCGCGTCCGCCGGCGCACCACAGCCGCCATCGGCACGGTGCTCACGGTCGCCGCGATCGGTATGGGGACGCTGCTGCTGCAGAGCGGTGGTGGAGGCGGTACACCCACCGCCCACAAGTCGCCGGCCGCCACCCAGGCACCGGAGCCCGGAACCCTGGCAGCGGGCACGCTCGGCAACAAGGTCACCGAGCTCCTCGACCGCAAGACCAAGGACCGCTCTCTGAGCACCCAGGACAGCGGGCCCAAGACCCCGCGGTCGGACTCTCCTGTGCCGAAGCTCGCGTCGGACGACGTGCCGCCTTGCGTCCAGCGGGGGACCCACCGCACCGAGGCCCCCTTGGCGTCCGAGCAGGGCACGTACCAGGGGAAGAAGGCGTACCTCGTCGTGCTGCCCCACAAGAGCGACCCGGAGCAC
The DNA here is from genome assembly GCF_055558275.1 of Streptomyces sp. NPDC025806. Lineage (NCBI taxonomy): Bacteria > Bacillati > Actinomycetota > Actinomycetes > Kitasatosporales > Streptomycetaceae > Streptomyces > Streptomyces sp. NPDC025806. The sequence goes on from NZ_JBVHMU010000004.1 coordinate 104,198, forward strand.
CGGGTCACGGCCTTCGTGGTGGACGCCTCCTGCGCCCAGAAGTCCTCGGCGACACCGGGCGAGCTGCTCTACACCCACTCCTACGACCGCGGCTGACCCGGTCCGAACGCACTCCCGACGTGCGCTCGGACACGTTGGGAATGCACGCCCCGTAGGATCCGTTGGGTGGGGTGAGAGTCCGGCGAAGAGGCTCCCCCCGGCAGTACGCAGCAGTCCCGCAGAGACGAGGAATCCAGCCGTGAGCGACGTCCGTAACGTGATCATCATCGGCTCCGGGCCCGCCGGCTACACGGCGGCGCTCTACACCGCGCGCGCGTCGCTGAAGCCGCTGGTGTTCGAAGGCGCCGTCACCGCCGGTGGCGCGCTGATGAACACGACCGAGGTGGAGAACTTCCCGGGCTTCCAGGAAGGCATCATGGGCCCCGAGCTCATGGACAACATGCGCGGCCAGGCCGAGCGCTTCGGCGCCGAGCTCGTCCCGGACGACGTCGTGGCCGTCGACCTCACCGGTGAGATCAAGACCGTGACGGACACCGCGGGCACCGTGCACCGTGCGAAGGCCGTCATCGTCACCACCGGCTCCCAGCACCGCAAGCTCGGTCTGCCCAACGAGGACGCCCTCTCCGGGCGTGGCGTCTCCTGGTGCGCGACCTGTGACGGCTTCTTCTTCAAGGACCAGGACATCGCCGTGATCGGTGGTGGCGACACCGCGATGGAGGAAGCGACCTTCCTCTCGCGCTTCGCCAAGTCCGTGACGATCGTGCACCGCCGCGACACCCTGCGCGCCTCCAAGGCCATGCAGGAGCGTGCCTTCGCCGACCCGAAGATCAAGTTCGTGTGGGACAGCGAGGTCGCCGCGATCAAGGGCGACCCGAAGCTCGAGGGCCTGACGCTGCGCAACCTGAAGACGGGCGAGACGTCCGAGCTGCCCGTCACCGGCCTGTTCATCGCGATCGGCCACGACCCGCGCACCGAGCTCTTCAAGGGCCAGCTCGAGCTCGACGACGAGGGCTACCTGAAGGTCGAGGCCCCCTCGACGCGCACCAACCTGACGGGTGTCTTCGGCGCCGGTGACGTCGTGGACCACACCTACCGCCAGGCGATCACGGCCGCCGGCACGGGCTGCTCCGCCGCCCTCGACGCCGAGCGCTTCCTCGCCGCGCTCGCCGACGGCGAGGCCGCCGAGCCCGAGCAGACCCAGACCGCGAACGTCTGACCCCAGAACTCCCCTCCCGCATTCCCCCCGAGAAAAAGAGGAGCCAGCTGTGGCCGGCAACCTGAAGAACGTGACGGACGACTCCTTCGACGAGGACGTCCTCAAGAGCGGCAAGCCCGTCCTGGTGGACTTCTGGGCCGCGTGGTGCGGTCCGTGCCGCCAGATCGCGCCGTCGCTCGAGGCCATCGCGGCTGAGTACGGCGACAAGATCGAGATCGTCAAGCTCAACATCGACGAGAACCCCGGCACGGCCGCCAAGTACGGCGTCATGTCGATCCCGACCCTGAACGTCTACCAGGGCGGCGAGGTCGCCAAGACCATCGTCGGTGCCAAGCCGAAGGCCGCCATCGTGCGTGACCTCGAGGAGTTCATCGCCGACTAAGGCGATGCGCCGCCGTCCCGCGGTCGGCAGCCGATGTTTCACGTGAAACACGAAGGGACCAGCCCTCTGGGTTGGTCCCTTCGGCATTCACAGGGGGCGCAGCGCCGGCTCCTTCTGCACTGCCCCGAGCAGTCGGTCCAGTGCCATCTCGACGTCTTCCTTCCAGGAGAGCGTCGTACGCAGCTCCAGCCGCAGCCGCGGGTACGAAGGATGGGGCCTCACCGTCTTGAAGCCGACCGCGAGCAGATGGTCCGCGGGGAGGAGACAGGCCGGTTCCTTCCAGCGCGCGTCACCGAACGCCTCGATGGCCTTGAAGCCGCGGCGCAGCAGATCCTTGGCGACGGTCTGCACCATGACCCTCCCCAGTCCCTGGCCCTGGTGACTCGGCGCGATCCAGCCGGTCATCAACTGGACGGCGTCCGGCGACACGGGGCTCGTCGGGAAAGCCGTGGAGCGCGGCACATAGGCGGGCGGGGCGTAGAGCACATAGCCGACCGGGTTGTCGTCGACGTAGACCACGCGGCCACAGGAGCCCCACTCGAGGAGGACCGCGGAGATCCAGGCTTCCTTCTCCAGCCCCGGGGTACCGGCCTTTACCGCTGCCTCGCCGCTGACGGGGTCCAGTTCCCAGAAGACGCACGAGCGACAGCGCTTGGGAAGGTCCGGAAGGTTGTCCAACGTGAGCGGTAAGAGGCGACGCCCCATGAAGACAGTTCCTCGCTTCCCTCTCCCGCCGCGACCCGGGCGGCGGTCAGAGCGCTCCGTTCCCTGAGCAGACCGCCGACGAAACCGCCGACAGCGCCCAGGCCGAGACCTGCGGTCACCAGTCCGCTGCGACTCACCGATCGCATGACCACTGCTTCCTCTCAGAGGTGCTACCGGATGGCTCCGTCCTTCCCCCGTCGCATCGTAACCACGATGAGATTCCACCGATACCGTAAGAAAGCAAAGAGCGGGCCGTGTTCCGGTACACACCGGACACGGCCCGCCCTGTCGAGCGAGGGGTGACTCAGTCCTCGTCGTCGGCCTCCGCCGTCTCCGGCAGACCGTTCTGCAGCACCGGGCCCTCGCCCGGAGCCAGCGTGCCGAGGATGCGGCCGAGATCCTCCATCGAGGCGAACTCGACGACGATCTTGCCCTTCTTCTGGCCCAGGTCGACCTTCACGCGCGTCTCGAAGCGATCCGACAGGCGCGTCGCCAGCTGGGTGAGCGCCGGGGAAACCCGCGCCCCGGCCCGGGGCCCCTTGGCCCGCGTCATGCTCTTGGAGTGCGAGCCCATCAGGGTCACGATCTCCTCGACGGCCCGCACCGAGAGCCCCTCGGCGACGATGCGCAGCGCGAGGCGGTCCTGCTCCTCGGAGTCCTCCACGGCCAGCAGGGCGCGGGCATGACCGGCGGACAGCACGCCCGCGGCCACGCGCTTCTGCACGGCCGGCGACAGCTTCAGCAGACGCAGCGTGTTGGAGACCTGCGGCCGCGAACGGCCGATGCGGTCGGCCAGCTGGTCGTGCGTGCAGTTGAAGTCGGTGAGCAACTGCTCGTACGCCTTCGCCTCTTCGAGCGGGTTCAGCTGGGCCCGGTGGAGGTTCTCCAGGAGCGCGTCGAGCAGAAGCTTCTCGTCGTCGGTGGCCCGGACGATCGCCGGAATCCGCTCCAGTCCCGCCTCATGGCTGGCCCGCCAGCGCCGCTCACCCATGATGAGCTCGAAGCGCTCGGGGCCGACCTGCCGCACGACGACCGGCTGCAGAAGCCCGACTTCCTTGATGGACGTCACGAGCTCCGCGAGAGCCTCGTCGTCGAACACCTCGCGCGGCTGCCGCGGGTTCGGGGTGATCGCGTCGAGAGGCAGCTCGGCGAAGTACGCCACCTCGGACGTCTCGGCGCCGGCGGCCGGAGCGCTCGACGCGGTGGGCTCCTCTGTTTCACGTGAAACAGTGGTCTGCTCCAGCGAAACGGCTGCCTGCGGGAGCGAGGCCAGCTTCGCCGCCGCCACACCGCGCTCCGACGTCAGCGTCGGCAGCGTGCTGGGGGACGTCGAGACGCCGCCCGCCGGGCCTGCGGACACCGAGTCCTCAGAAGTGGGAGCCGCCGGAATCAGGGCTTTGAGGCCTCGGCCCAGTCCCCTCCGCTGTCCGCTCATTGAATACCCTCCGGCGTGCTCTGCTGGTCAAGTTGCGTGCCCGAGTGGGCCTGCTGGGCGTCGTAGTGGATCCCCACCCCGCGCAGCGCCATCTCTCGCGCCGCTTCGAGGTACGAGAGTGCACCGCTCGACCCTGGATCGTAGGTCAGCACGGTCTGCCCGTAGCTGGGAGCCTCCGAGATGCGGACCGAGCGCGGGATGCTCGTGCGCAGGACCTCTTCACCGAAGTGGGTGCGGACCTCTTCGGCGACCTGAGAGGCCAGCCGGGTGCGCCCGTCGTACATCGTGAGAAGGATCGTGGAGACGTGCAGGTTCGGGTTGAGGTGGCCGCGCACGAGGTCCACATTGCGCAGCAGCTGCCCCAGGCCCTCCAGCGCGTAGTACTCACACTGGATCGGGATCAGCACCTCGGCCCCCGCGACCAGAGCGTTGACCGTCAGCAGACCCAGCGAGGGCGGGCAGTCGATCAGGACGTAGTCGAGCGGCTGCTCGTACGCCTGGATGGCCCGCTGCAGCCGGCTCTCGCGTGCCACCAAGGAGACCAGCTCGATCTCGGCACCGGCGAGGTCGATCGTCGCCGGGGCACAGAAGAGACCCTCGACGTCGGGGACGGGCTGGACCACTTCCGCGAGCGGCCTGCTGTCGACCAGGACGTCGTAGATGGAGGGAACTTCGGCGTGATGGTCGATGCCGAGTGCCGTGGAGGCGTTGCCCTGAGGGTCCAGGTCGATCACCAGGACGCGGGCGCCGTGCAGCGCGAGCGAAGCGGCGAGGTTGACGGTCGTCGTGGTCTTGCCGACGCCGCCCTTCTGATTGGCCACCACCATGACGCGGGTCTGCTCAGGACGTGGCAGGCCCTCGCCCGCGCGACCGAGAGCTTCCACTGCCAGTTGGGCAGCGCGACCGATGGGTGTGTCGTCCATCGGGGTCGGTGTTTCACGTGAAACATCCTCCCCCGCCGACTCGGTACGGGGACCGGGGACCGGATCGGTCATCGGTCCCGCGATGTTGGCGTCGGACCGCAAGGATTCACTCTCCTCGACTTCAGGCTCGCAATGAACAGAGCCTCCCATGCCTTCGGGGTCGAGAACCAGCGAGGCCCTGTCTTCTGTGGATGAAACCCCTTCTGTGGACAACTCCATGCCCTTGGCGAGGGATCCCAGAGGTTTTCGGTCGCGGGGGGCGGCCGCAGCGCGACCGCGACTGATGATGCCCTGCAGCAGTGAGCGACGTTTCACGTGAAACACGATGCACCGCAGGCCGATGCCACCCGGCGCGACACCCCGAAATGCGTACGGGGGACAGCTTTTGTGGAGTACCGCTGTTCGTCAGAGTGGATCAGCGGCACTCGTCCACGGGCCGACCGGTACAGGCGGCCGGCAACTCAACGCCTACGACGGGCACGTCCAGTACGGGCGGCCTTGGCTCGCTTGGCGGCGAAGCGCACACCCCCGGGGCTCTCGCCGACCTCGACGCGGACCACGGTGGACAGCGGGTCGACGACTCCCTCACCCACCTGGAGGACCGAGGTCGCCACCGCGCCCAGCTTGCTCAGGGCGGCGCCGGCGCTCTTGATCTCCTCCTCGGCGGTGTCACCCTTGAGCGCCAGCATTTCTCCGTACGGACGCAGCAGGGGTACGCCCCAGGCCGCGAGACGGTCCAGCGGTGCGACGGCTCGTGCGGTGACGACGTGCACGGGCGTCAGCTTGCCGAGGACCTCCTCGGCCCGACCGCGCACCACCGTGACGTGGTCGAGCCCGAGCAGCTCGACGACTTCGGTGAGGAAGGTCGTCCGCCGCAGTAGCGGCTCCAGCAGTGTGATCTTGAGGTCGGGGCGGACCAGGGCCAACGGGATGCCCGGCAGGCCGGCGCCCGAGCCGACGTCGCACACCGTGACGCCTTCGGGGACGACCTCAGAGAGCACGGCACAGTTCAGGATGTGCCGCTCCCACAGCCTCGGCACCTCGCGCGGGCCGATGAGGCCGCGCTGCACTCCCGCGTCGGCGAGGAGTTCCGCGTACCGGACCGCGTCCTGGTAGCGGTCGCCGAATACCGCCCGGGCCTGCTCCGGGGCCGGGGGGAGTTCTGCTGCCTCCGTCACGGGGACCGTCCTTCCGTACCGCACTACCGCAATGGGTGGCTGACTAACAGGCTGACAAAGATCGGCCCCGCCTGCGAACAGACGGGGCCGGGAAGCGTCGTACCGCTCAGGCGGGGAGCACGACGACGAAGCGCTGCGGCTCCTCGCCCTCGGACTCGCTGCGCAGACCGGCGGCCTTGACCGCGTCGTGCACGACCTTGCGCTCGAACGGAGTCATCGGCTTCATCTTGACGGGCTCGCCGCTGTTCTTCACCTCGGCCGCCGCCTTGGCACCCTGCTCGGTGAGCTCGGCGCGCTTCTGGGCGCGGTAGCCGCCGATGTCCAGCATCAGGCGGCTGCGGTCTCCGGTCTCCCGGTGCACCGCGAGGCGGGTCAGCTCCTGGAGGGCTTCCAGGACCTCACCGTCGCGGCCGACCAGCTTCTGCAGGTCGCGGCCGCTGCCGTCACTGACGATGGAGACCGCGGCACGGTCCGCCTCGACGTCCATGTCGATGTCGCCGTCGAGGTCGGCGATGTCCAGCAGACCCTCGAGGTAGTCCGCGGCGATCTCGCCCTCCTGCTCGAGGCGGGTCAGGGTGTCGCCACCCTCGGGAGAGGTGGTGCCTTCCGTCACTGGAGGGGCTCCTTCTTGGGTCAAGGCTTACTTCTTGGACGAGGACTTGGAGCGCGGCGGCTGGCCCTTGCGCTGGTTGGACTTGGCGCGGCTGCGGCCGTTGGAGGTCCCGCCGGCCTGCTTGCCGTCACCGGCCTGCTTGGCCTTCGGAGCGGCGTCCTCGGGCGTGTCCTTCTTCTCCAGCGACGTCTTGGCAGAGGCCGCGTCTTCGGCGCCCTGCGTGGGGCCGGACTGGCGCTGCGACTTCGACTGACGCTTGGGCTGCTGCCGCTTCTGCGGGCCGGCGGCCTTGGGGGCGCCGTCCTCGTCCAGAACCGCGGTCGCGGCCGTGCTCTTCACCACGGTGCCGTCCGCCTGGGCGGCCAGCTGGGCCTTGGTCAGGCCGTTGATGAACTTGCGCTCGTACTCGTTGCGGTCGCGGCCCTTGGCGACGATGGCCTTGACGATCGTCTTCTCGCGCTTGGTCCGCGTGGCGCTGTGCGTGATGACGTGCTTCTGCAGGCCCTCGAGCATCTTGGCCTGGGCCTTGCTGCCCGGGGTGGGGTTCCGGTTGATCACGTACATCTGCTGACCCATGGTCCAGACGTTGGTGGTCAGCCAGTAGACGAGCACACCCACGGGGAAGTTGATGCCCATGAACAGGAAGATCAGGGGGAAGACGTACATCAGCATCTTCTGCTGCTGCATGAACGGCGTCTTCACCGTCAGGTCGACGTTCTTGGTCATCAGCTGGCGCTGCGTGTAGAACTGCGACGCCGACATCAGAACGATCATGACGGCGGTGACGACCCGCACGTCCGTCAGCGAGGAGCCGCCCATCTTGGCGACGGCCTCGGCGCTGTCCGTGAACTTCGCGGCGAGCGGGGCACCGAAGATGTGGGCCTTCTGCGCGCTGTCGAGCAGCGACTGCGTGATGACGCCGACCTTCTTGCCGTCGGCGATGCCCGAGAGCGTGTGGTACAGCGCGAAGAAGAACGGCGACTGCACGAGGATGGGAAGGCACGAGGAGAGCGGGTTGGTACCCGTCTCCTTGTACAGCTTCATCATCTCTTCGGACTGACGCTGCTTGTCGTTCTTGTAGCGCTCCTGGATCGCCTTCATCTGCGGCTGGAGCAGCTGCATGTTCCGCGTGGCCTTGATCTGCTTCACGAAGAGCGGGATCAGGCAGATGCGGATCAGCACCACCAGGAAGACGATCGACAGGCCCCAGGCCCAGCCGGAGTCAGGCCCGAAGATGGCCCCGAAGACCTTGTGGAACTGGACGATGACCCAGGACACCGGGTAGGTGAGAAACGCGAAGACGCCGGAAATCGCGTTGACGATATCGGAAATCATGTCCCTGATCAGGCTCCTTGGGCATGGGGCGGGGTCGCTGTGGACGGGGTGTCCTGGGCAGGCTGTCTGTCGCCGTCAACGACGGGGGCCGCTTTCTTGTCCCCGCGCAAGGCGTTGCGGAGCATCTCGTGCCAGCGCGGACGCTTGCGCGGCGGAACGTGGTCGACGCCGCCGGGCGACCACGGATTGCACCGAAGGATGCGCCAGGCGGTGAGGGCTGTTCCCTTGATCGCACCGTGCCGGTCGATGGCCGTGAAGCCGTAGTGGGAACACGACGGGTAGTACTTGCACACCGGACCGAGGAGCGGACTGATCGTCCACTGATAGATCTTGATCAAGGCGAGCAGTGGGTACTTCATCGCGCGCCCCCTCCCAGGAGCCGCTGGAGTGCGGCGTCCAGGTCTCGGGCCAGCTGTGCGTGGGTGGCGTCGCCCGCACCGGGCAACGCGCGTACGACTACCAGGCTACCTGGGGGCAACGAAGCCACTCGGTCGCGCATGAGGTGCCGAAGTCTGCGCTTCACCGCGTTCCGTACGACGGCGCCACCTACTGCCTTGCTCACGACGAAACCCGCACGCGGCGGGGAAACGCTCTCCCCAGGCGCGTGCGGGTCCGTTGAACCGCTGCGTAGATGGACGACGAGAAGCGGGCGTCCAGCCCGACGTCCTCGGCGTACCGCGGTCGCGAAGTCTTCGCGCCGCCTCAGCCGATACTCGGTAGGCAGCACGTCATGACCTGATTACGAGATCAGGCGGACAGGCTGGCGCGACCCTTGCCACGACGGTTGGCGAGAATCGCACGACCGGCGCGGGTCCGCATGCGAAGGCGGAAACCGTGGGTCTTGGCGCGACGACGGTTGTTCGGCTGGAAGGTGCGCTTGCTCACTCGGGGGCTCCAGAAGAAATCGGGTGGTGGCGGGACATCGCCTGGCTGTCACCGTGCGCCCACGAGAAGCTCGCAATACGCCCGAGTGCACCGCTACACGTACCGCAACAATGCCCGGTTCGTGACCTTGCCCATCGGAGGCAGGCGGCAGCAGCCATCGACAACTCGACCTGGTTACGGTACGCGCGGCTACGCCATCCGGTCAAACCGACAGCGCGTGAGGGACACTGTCCACAGGCTGGGGACAACAACTTGAACCGCGACGGTCGCGCTGACTACCGTGGCCGGACCCCGATTCGTTCCCTTCCCCCCACCCCACCCGATTTTCTTCCCGATCCGTCCCGAGAACCACACGTTCGTGGGACCAGCGAGAGAGCGTGCCCTGTGGCTGACGTACCTGCCGATCTTGCCGCAGTGTGGCCACGAGTTCTGGAGCAACTCCTCGGGGAAGGCCGCGGGCAGGGCGTCGAGACGAAGGACGAACACTGGATCCGGCGCTGCCAGCCCTTGGCACTCGTCGCCGACACGGCCCTGCTGGCCGTCCCCAATGAATTCGCCAAGGGCGTACTCGAGGGCCGGCTCGCCCCGGTCGTCAGCGAGACCCTGAGCCGCGAGTGCGGCCGACCCATCCGGATCGCGATCACCGTCGACGACTCCGTGGGCGAGGCCCCCGCACCGGCCGCCCCGCAGCCCCAGCAGCACCGCTACGAGGACACCGAGCCGCAGCCCTCCCCGGGCGGCCAGGCCCACGACCCGTACGAGCAGCGCGACGGCCGTGAGACCTACGAGGGCGGGTACGAGCGGCGCGGCATGGACGAGCACGGGCAGGGCGGCCGCGGCGAGCAGCCGGCCCCCCAGGCGCCCCGCGAGGACCCGCTGCCCACCGCGCGTCCCGCCTACCCCGACTACCAGCGCCCCCAGCCGGGCGCCTGGCCGCGCCCCCAGCAGGACGAGTACAGCTGGCAGCAGCCGCGGCTCGGCTTCCCCGAGCGCGACCCGTACGCGACGCCTCCGCAGCAGCCGCAGCACGACTACCGGCAGCAGGAGCGCCCGCCCTACGAGCAGCAGGGGTACGAGCCGGAGCGCGGTGGCGGCCGGTACGGCCAGCAGCCCGAGCCCTCCTCGTACGAGGAACGCCCCTCCTATGAAGAGCGGCCCTCCTACGAGGACCGCGGACCCTACGAAGAGCGCGCTTCTTATGAGGAGCGCTCTTCTTACGACGGGTCGCACTCCTCCCGGCCCTCGCACGAGCGGCCGCAGCGGCGGGAGCCGGGCGAGACCTCGTCGAGGGGCGGCGGCCGGCACGCGCAGGACACCGGGCGCCACGCCCAGGACGGTGGCCCGAGCGGACCCGGCGGCGGCCGAGGTGTGCCCAGTGGCGCCCCGAGCCCGCTGGCCGCGCAGCCCGCGCCGGCCGCGGGCCCCGGGGAGCCGACCGCGCGCCTGAACCCCAAGTACCTCTTCGACACGTTCGTGATCGGCGCCTCGAACCGTTTCGCCCACGCTGCCGCGGTCGCCGTGGCCGAGGCGCCGGCCAAGGCCTACAACCCCCTCTTCATCTATGGGGAGTCCGGCCTCGGCAAGACCCACCTTCTGCATGCCATCGGGCACTACGCCCGTAGTCTCTATCCCGGCACGCGCGTGCGGTACGTGAGCTCCGAGGAGTTCACCAACGAGTTCATCAACTCGATCCGTGACGGCAAGGGCGACTCCTTCCGCAAGCGGTACCGCGAGATGGACATCCTCCTGGTCGACGACATCCAGTTCCTCGCGGACAAGGAGTCGACGCAGGAGGAGTTCTTCCACACCTTCAACACGCTCCACAACGCGAACAAGCAGATCGTGCTCTCCAGCGACCGGCCGCCCAAGCAGCTGGTGACCCTGGAGGACCGGCTGCGCAACCGGTTCGAGTGGGGCCTCATCACGGACGTCCAGCCGCCCGAGCTGGAGACGCGTATCGCGATCCTCCGCAAGAAGGCGGTGCAGGAGCAGCTCAACGCGCCTCCGGAGGTGCTGGAGTTCATCGCGTCCCGGATCTCGCGCAACATCCGTGAGCTGGAAGGGGCGTTGATCCGGGTCACGGCGTTCGCCTCGCTGAACCGGCAGCCGGTGGATCTCGGGCTGACCGAGATCGTCCTCAAGGACCTGATCCCCGGCGGCGAGGACTCGGCCCCGGAGATCACGGCCTCGGCGATCATGGCGGCGACGGCGGACTACTTCGGCCTCACCGTCGAGGACCTGTGCGGGTCCTCTCGCAGTCGCGTCCTGGTGACGGCCCGGCAGATCGCGATGTACCTGTGCCGTGAGCTCACCGACCTCTCGCTGCCGAAGATCGGCGCGCAGTTCGGCGGTCGCGACCACACGACCGTGATGCACGCGGACCGCAAGATCCGCGCGCTGATGGCCGAGCGGCGTTCCATCTACAACCAGGTCACCGAGCTCACGAACCGCATCAAGAACGGCTGACGGCTCTCCCCGCTCACGGCCCGCCGGCCTTCTCCCAGGTCCTCTCCCAGGTCCTCTCCCAGGCCTCCAGCACCCTCCAGGGCGCTCCGGAACGACTCCGGGGCGCCCTTTTCATGCCCTCCTCCAGGCATCCGGCGGCGCTCACCAGCCCTCCGACAGCGCTCACCGGCGCCCTCCGGCGGCGCTCACACGCCCTCCGGCAGCCTTCTCCGGCCCTCTTTCATGCCGTCGGCAGGGGTCCGCACGCCTCGTCGGCGCCGGCCGCGCCGCCGTCCACAGCCCGCCGGTGTTCGATTACCGGGCTGGTTACGGGAGTTCTCCACAGATCTGCCGGGTTTTTGCGATCCACACCCTGGGGACCGCAAAGTTGTCCAGATCCCATCCACAGGCAGGCCTGGTGACAGATCATCAGTCCAGGTCAGGTGGCTGTGGATTCGTGGACAAAAGATATCCACAGGCTGTGGACAGAGATTTCCTCCACAGACTGTGCATTTCGTTGTCCACCGCCGACCCACAGGATGACAGCGGTTGTGCACAGCGATCAGGAGCTTCTCCACACGGCTGTCCACTGTTCGGCAACCCGACGCGCCTCGTCACCGGGGCGAGTGAAAGGCGTCACACCGATCGCCCTTGTCACCCTGTGGGGAACCCGCCCGAAGCTGGGGACGACTCTGGGGAGAAGTCGCCCCTGCCTGTGCATCACGTGTGCAGAACTTTTCGCCGTCCACAGCGAGGGCGGGTTGTCCACCGGCTCGACCCACAGGCTCGGTGGACAAAAAACCGGGCCTGACCTGCGCAAAGGCAGTTATCCACGGTTTCCACAGCCCCTACTACTACTCCCAACTAGAGAGAGCTGGGAATTCGTTTCGAAGTGGGGGCTGTGCACAACTTGCCGCCGGGACCCCGACCGCGCCTCGACGCGACTTGACCGAGGCGGGCAACGACTGTCAGCGCGGTGCGTCAGACTGGTCCCCGGTGTTCTCCCCAGCTGTGGGCCGAGCGACACCACGTCTGCCGACGCAGACCGCAGACCGATGACGAACGCAGGGCGAGAGCAGCCAGGCAATAGCAGGAGGCGGCTTACGGTGAAGATCCGGGTGGAACGCGACGTACTCGCGGAGGCGGTGGCCTGGGCGGCGCGCAGCCTCCCGGCACGACCGCCTGCGCCCGTCCTCGCGGGCCTTCTGCTGAAGGCCGAGGAGGGCGCACTCAGCCTGTCGAGCTTCGACTACGAGGTCTCGGCACGCGTCTCGGTGGACGCGGAGGTCGATGAGGAAGGCACGGTGCTCGTCTCCGGCCGCCTCCTCGCCGACATCTGCCGCGCCCTCCCCAACCGTCCGGTGGAGATCTCCACAGACGGTGTACGAGCGACCGTGGTCTGTGGGTCCTCGCGATTCACACTCCACACCCTCCCTGTGGAGGAGTACCCGGCGCTGCCGCAGATGCCGACCGCGACGGGCACCGTCCCGGGCGAGATCTTCGCCGCCGCCGCCCAGCAGGTGGCCATCGCCGCCGGCCGCGACGACACGCTGCCCGTCCTCACCGGTGTGCGCATCGAGATCGAGGGCGACACGGTGACCCTGGCGTCCACCGACCGCTACCGCTTCGCGGTGCGCGAGTTCCTGTGGAAGCCGGAGGACCCGGAGGCGTCCGCGGTCGCCTTGGTGCCCGCCAAGACGCTCCTGGACACCGCCAAGGCGCTGACCAGCGGTGACACGGTCACGCTCGCGCTGTCGGGCTCCGGCGCCGGTGAGGGCCTGATCGGCTTCGAGGGCGCCGGCCGTCGCACGACGACCCGGCTGCTCGAAGGCGACCTGCCGAAGTACCGCACGCTGTTCCCGACGGAGTTCAACTCCGTGGCCGTCATCGAGACCGCCCCCTTCGAGGAGGCCGTCAAGCGTGTGGCCCTCGTCGCCGAGCGGAACACCCCGGTGAGGCTCAGCTTCGAGCAGGGCGTGCTCATCCTGGAGGCCGGCTCCAGCGACGACGCACAGGCTGTGGAGCGTCTCGACGCACAGCTGGAGGGCGACGACATCTCGATCGCCTTCAACCCGCAGTTCCTGCTGGACGGCCTGAAGGAGATCAACTCCCCGGTCGCCCAGCTGTCCTTCACGACGTCCACCAAGCCCGCGCTGCTCAGCGGCAAGCCGGCCGTGGACGCCGAGGCGGACGACGCGTACAAGTACCTGATCATGCCGGTGCGGCTGTCGGGCTGAGACGGCTGAGCGGAGGTGGCCGCCCGGGTTCGCCCGCGCGGCTACGTCCACAGGTGTGCACGGGGGTCCGGGTTTAGGCTCGGACCCGGTACGAGCCCCGCGCGACGCGTGCGTGCTCGTACCGGTGCACACCACCTCTCGCCCCGTCGCAACGTAAGGATCACCACTGATGGAGCTCGGTCTCGTCGGCCTCGGCAAGATGGGCGGCAACATGCGCGAGCGCATCCGCCGCGCAGGCCACACCGTCATCGGCTACGACCGCAACCCCGACCTCGCGGACGTCCACAGCCTCGAGGAACTCGTGGGCCGTCTCCAGGGGCCCCGCGTGGTGTGGGTGATGGTCCCGGCCGGTGCCGCGACCCAGTCCACCATCGACGAGCTCGGTGAGCTCCTGCAGCCCGGCGACGTCGTCGTCGACGGTGGGAACTCGCGCTGGACGGACGACGAGAAGCACGCCGAGGAGCTGGCGGCCAAGGGCATCGGCTTCGTCGACTGCGGTGTCTCCGGCGGCGTCTGGGGCCTGGAGAACGGCTACGCGCTCATGTACGGCGGCTCCGCCGAGGACGTCGCGAAGGTCCAGCCGGTCTTCGACGCCCTGAAGCCGGAGGGCGAGTTCGGCTCGGTGCACGCGGGCAAGGTCGGCGCCGGCCACTTCGCCAAGATGGTCCACAACGGCATCGAGTACGCCATGATGCAGGCCTACGCCGAGGGCTGGGAGCTCTTGGAGGCCGTGGACTCGGTGACCGACGTGCGCGAGGTCTTCCGCTCCTGGCAGGAGGGCACGGTCATCCGTTCCTGGCTGCTCGACCTGGCGGTCAACGCCCTGGACGAGGACGAGCACCTCGACAAGCTGCGCGGTTTCGCTCAGGACTCCGGCGAGGGCCGTTGGACCGTGGAAGCCGCCATCGACAACGCGGTGCCGCTGCCCGCGATCACCGCGTCCCTCTTCGCACGCTTCGCCTCGCGCCAGGAGGACTCGCCGCAGATGAAGATGATCGCGGCGCTGCGCAATCAGTTCGGCGGCCACGCCGTCGAGAAGAAGTAGTCCACAGAAGCAGTCGAGAACGTAGTCCACCGCTGTAGACCGGTGCGGCGGCGTCCACAGGTGTGGACGCCGCGACCGAAGCACCTGCAGTAACCGCATCACCGAGCACGTTGGGGGAGGTCGGCCCACGACCATGCACGTCACGCATCTGTCGCTGGCCGACTTCCGCTCGTACGCCCGGGCCGAGGTGGCGCTCGAACCGGGCGTCACCGCGTTCGTGGGGCCCAACGGGCAGGGCAAGACGAACCTGGTCGAGGCTGTCGGCTATCTCGCCAACCTCGGCAGCCACCGCGTCTCCTCCGACGCCCCGCTCGTCCGCATGGGCGCCGAGCGCGCCGTCATCCGGGCGCAGGTGCGTCAGGGCGAGCGCCAGCAGCTGATAGAGCTGGAGCTGAACCCGGGCAAGGCCAACCGCGCCCGTATCAACAGGTCCTCGCAGGTCAGGCCGCGTGACGTGCTCGGCATCGTGCGCACGGTCCTGTTCGCGCCCGAGGACCTCGCGCTCGTCAAGGGCGACCCCGGTGAGCGGCGCCGCTTCCTGGACGAGCTGATCACGGCCCGCTCGCCCCGTATGGCAGGCGTGCGCTCCGACTACGACCGCGTCCTCAAGCAGCGCAACACGCTCCTGAAGTCCGCCGCCCTCGCCCGCCGGCACGGTGGCCGCACCATGGACCTGTCCACGCTCGACGTGTGGGACCAGCACCTCGCGCGCGTCGGCGCGGAGCTGCTCGCCCAGCGTCTCGACCTGATCGCGACGCTGGAGCCGCTGGCCGACAAGGCGTACGAGCAGCTGGCGCCCGGCGGCGGCCCGCTCGCCCTGGAGTACAAGCCGTCCTCGCCCGAACTCGTCGGCCACGCGCGCGAGGAGCTCTACGAGCAGCTGCTCGCCGCCCTGGAAGGCGCCCGCAAGCAGGAGATCGAGCGCGGGGTGACCCTGGTGGGCCCGCACCGCGACGAGCTGCTCCTCAAGCTCGGCCGGCTGCCGGCGAAGGGCTACGCGAGTCACGGCGAGTCCTGGTCGTACGCGCTGGCCCTGCGCCTGGCCTCGTACGACCTGCTGCGGGCGGAGGGGAACGAGCCGGTGCTCGTCCTCGACGACGTGTTCGCGGAGCTCGACGCGCGCCGCAGGGAGCGTCTCGCGGAGCTTGTGGCACCCGGCGAGCAGGTCCTCGTGACGGCCGCCGTCGACGACGACGTGCCGGACGTGCTGACGGGCACCCGGTACGCGGTGTCCGAGGGGACCGTGGAGCGGCTGTGAGCGACCAGACGTCCGGCTCGGAGCAGCCCGGCCCCGAGTCGAAGCCGGCGCCGGAGCCGTCCGGTGTCGACCTCGCGCGCGTGGCCCTGCGCGCCGCGAAAGAGGCCGCACGCGCGCGTGGAGCCTCCGCGCAGCAGAAGAAGCAGGTCCGCCGCGGCGGCGGCCTGCGTTCCGGGGCGCGGGCCGACGGCCGCGACCCGATGGGCCTCGGCGCGGCCATCAACCGGCTGATCACCGAGCGCGGCTGGGAGACCCCGGCCGCGGTGGGCGGTGTCATGGGCCGCTGGCCGCAGATCGTCGGCGACGACCTCGCCAAGCACTGTGTGCCGCAGAAGTACGACGAGGACGAGTGCGTCCTGGTCGTGCAGTGCGATTCGACGGCCTGGGCGACGCAGGTCCGCATGCTGGCTCCGCAGCTGGTCAGAAGGCTGAACGAGGATCTCGGCCACGGCACCGTGCGCCGTATCGACATCAAGAACCCGGGCTCCGGACCTCGTCGCTACGGCCCTCTGCGCGCCCCTGGAAGCACCGGTCACGACGACACCTACGGGTGACAGGTCGGCCACGGTTGCTGGGGGTTGACACCCCGAAGCGCTGAGTGCCGCTGTGAGCCTCTTGGAGCCCCGCTCCGCATAGGGGGAGTCGGCCGAGACCGGTTGAGGGCGGCACATGCGGACTCAGGTACCGGCAAACCCCCATCACTGTCAGTGCTACCGGTACACTGGAGAGCAATCCCGCCCCACTTGTGGGACGCACCGAGCAACGCTGACAGGGCTTACCGAACAAACACGCCGCAGCCGCTCCGGCCACCAACCGGGAGCTTGGCTTGTGCTGTGCCAGAAAGGGCGCTTCGTGGCCGATTCCGGCAACCCCAACGAGAACATCCCGACCACCGACGCTGACGCGCGCGCGAACGTAGGAGCGACAGACGCCTCCTACGACGCGAGCGCGATCACCGTCCTCGAAGGGCTGGACGCGGTCCGCAAGCGACCTGGCATGTACATCGGCTCGACCGGTGAGCGTGGTCTGCACCACATGGTGCAGGAGGTCGTGGACAACTCCGTCGACGAGGCGCTGGCCGGTCACGCGGACACGATCGACGTCACGATCCTTCCCGACGGCGGCGTCCGCGTCATCGACAACGGCCGCGGCATCCCCGTCGGCATCATCCCCTCCGAGGGGAAGCCGGCCGTCGAGGTCGTCCTGACCGTCCTGCACGCGGGCGGCAAGTTCGGCGGCGGCGGCTACGCCGTCTCCGGTGGTCTGCACGGCGTCGGCGTCTCCGTCGTCAACGCGCTGTCCACGCGCGTGTCCGTCGAGATCAGGACCGACGGCCACCGCTGGACGCAGGACTACAAGATGGGCGTCCCGACCGCGCCCCTCGCGCAGCACGAGGCCACCGACGAGACCGGCACCTCGGTCACGTTCTGGGCCGACGGCGACATCTTCGAGACCACCGAGTACTCCTTCGAGACGCTCTCGCGGCGCTTCCAGGAGATGGCCTTCCTCAACAAGGGCCTGACGATCAAGCTCACCGACGAGCGCGAGTCCGCCAAGGCCACGGCCGGCGCGGACGCCAAGGAGGCGACGGACGACACCGCCTTCGAGCCGCGCTCGGTGACGTACCACTACGAAGGCGGCATCGTCGACTTCGTGAAGTACCTCAACTCGCGCAAGGGCGAGCCGGTCCACCCCTCCGTGATCGACATCGAGGCCGAGGACAAGGAAAAGCTCCTGTCCGTCGAGGTCGCGATGCAGTGGAACAGCAGCTACAGCGAGGGCGTCTACTCCTTCGCGAACACGATCCACACGCACGAGGGCGGCACCCACGAAGAGGGCTTCCGCTCCGCGCTGACCGCGCTCATCAACAAGTACGCGCGCGAGAAGAAGCTGCTCCGCGAGAAGGACGACAACCTCACGGGTGACGACATCCGCGAGGGTCTGACCGCGATCATCTCGGTCAAGCTCGGCGAGCCGCAGTTCGAGGGCCAGACGAAGACCAAGCTGGGCAACACCGAGGCGAAGACCTTCGTCCAGAAGGTCGTCCACGAGCACCTGAACGACTGGCTCGACCGGAACCCGAACGAGGCCGCGGACATCATCCGCAAGTCGATCCAGGCGGCCACCGCGCGCGTGGCGGCCCGCAAGGCGCGCGACCTGACCCGCCGCAAGGGCCTGCTCGAGTCCGCCTCGCTGCCGGGCAAGCTCTCCGACTGCCAGTCGAACGACCCCACCAAGTGCGAGATCTTCATCGTCGAGGGTGACTCCGCCGGCGGCTCGGCCAAGTCCGGCCGCAACCCGCAGTACCAGGCCATCCTGCCCATCCGCGGCAAGATCCTGAACGTCGAGAAGGCGCGGATCGACAAGATCCTGCAGAACCAGGAGATCCAGGCGCTGATCTCGGCCTTCGGCACCGGAGTCCACGAGGACTTCGACATCGAGAAGCTGCGCTATCACAAGATCATCCTGATGGCGGACGCCGACGTCGACGGCCAGCACATCAACACGCTGCTGCTGACGTTCCTGTTCCGCTTCATGCGCCCGCTGGTCGAGGCCGGTCACGTCTTCCTGTCGCGCCCGCCGCTCTACAAGATCAAGTGGGGCCGGGACGACTTCGAGTACGCGTACTCGGACCGCGAGCGCGACGCGCTCATCGAGCTGGGCAAGCAGGCCGGCAAGCGCATCCGTGACGACTCGGTCCAGCGCTTCAAGGGTCTCGGCGAGATGAACGCCGAGGAGCTGCGCATCACGACCATGGACCAGGAGCACCGCGTCCTCGGCCAGGTCACGCTCGACGACGCCGCCCAGGCCGACGATCTGTTCTCGGTCCTCATGGGTGAGGACGTCGAGGCGCGCCGCTCGTTCATCCAGCGCAACGCCAAGGACGTCCGCTTCCTCGACATCTGAGTCGGTCTCAGCTGACCGCCGCAGAAAGGATCTTCACCAGCAATGGCCGACGAGAACACTCCCAGCACTCCCGAAGAGGGCCAGGGCGAGGTCGCGATGCGCATCGAGCCCGTCGGGCTCGAGACGGAGATGCAGCGCTCCTACCTCGACTACGCGATGTCCGTCATCGTGTCCCGCGCGCTGCCCGACGTACGTGACGGGCTCAAGCCCGTCCACCGCCGCGTCCTGTACGCCATGTACGACGGCGGCTACCGGCCCGAGAAGGGCTTCTACAAGTGCGCCCGCGTCGTCGGCGACGTCATGGGCAACTACCACCCCCACGGCGACTCCTCGATCTACGACGCCCTGGTGCGCCTCGCCCAGCCGTGGTCGATGCGCATGCCGCTGGTCGACTCCAACGGAAACTTCGGCTCTCCGGGCAACGACCCGGCGGCCGCCATGCGCTACACCGAGTGCAAGATGGCGCCGCTGTCCATGGAGATGGTCCGCGACATCGACGAGGAGACCGTCGACTTCACGGACAACTACGACGGCCGCTCCCAGGAGCCGACCGTCCTGCCGGCCCGCTTCCCGAACCTGCTGATCAACGGCTCCGCCGGTATCGCGGTCGGCATGGCGACCAACATCCCGCCGCACAACCTGCGCGAGGTCGCCGCCGGCGCCCAGTGGTACCTGGAGAACCCGGAGGCCTCCCACGAGGAGCTCCTGGACGCCCTCATCGAGCGCATCAAGGGCCCGGACTTCCCGACCGGCGCCCTCGTGGTGGGCCGCAAGGGCATCGAGGAGGCGTACCGCACGGGCCGCGGCTCCATCACGATGCGCGCGGTCGTCGCCGTCGAGGAGATCCAGAACCGCCAGTGCCTGGTGGTCACCGAGCTGCCCTACCAGGTCAACCCGGACAACCTCGCCCAGAAGATCGCCGACCTCGTCAAGGACGGCAAGATCGGCGGCATCGCCGACGTCCGCGACGAGACGAGCTCCCGTACGGGCCAGCGCCTGGTCATCGTCCTCAAGCGGGACGCGGTCGCCAAGGTCGTGCTGAACAACCTGTACAAGCACACCGACCTGCAGACGAACTTCGGCGCCAACATGCTGGCGCTCGTCGACGGCGTGCCGCGCACCCTCTCCCTGGACGCGTTCATCCGCCACTGGGTGACGCACCAGGTCGAGGTCATCGTCCGCCGGACGAAGTTCCGCCTGCGCAAGGCCGAGGAGCGCGCACACATCCTGCGCGGCCTCCTGAAGGCCCTGGACGCCATCGACGAGGTCATCGCCCTCATCCGGCGCAGCGACACCGTGGACGTGGCGCGAACGGGCCTCATGGACCTCCTGGAGATCGACGAGATCCAGGCCAACGCCATCCTCGAGATGCAGCTGCGCCGACTGGCCGCCCTGGAGCGCCAGAAGATCGTCCAGGAGCACGACGAGCTCCAGGCGAAGATCAACGAGTACAACGCGATCCTGGCCTCGCCCGAGCGGCAGCGCCAGATCATCAGCGAAGAGCTGCAGCAGATCGTCGACAAGTTCGGCGACGACCGCCGCACCAAGCTGGTGCCCTTCGAAGGCGACATGTCCATCGAGGACCTCATCGCCGAGGAAGACATCGTCGTCACCATCTCGCGCGGCGGCTACGTCAAGCGCACCAAGACCGACGACTACCGCTCCCAGAAGCGCGGCGGCAAGGGCGTGCGCGGCACGAAGCTCAAGGAAGACGACATCGTCGACCACTTCTTCGTGTCCACGACGCACCACTGGCTGCTCTTCTTCACCAACAAGGGACGCGTCTACCGCGCGAAGGCCTACGAGCTGCCCGACGCCGGCCGTGACGCACGCGGTCAGCACGTGGCGAACCTGCTGGCCTTCCAGCCGGACGAGGCCATCGCCGAGATCCTCGCGATCCGCGACTACGAAGCGGCGCCGTACCTGGTCCTCGCGACCAAGGCCGGCCTCGTCAAGAAGACGCCTCTGAAGGACTACGACTCGCCCCGTTCCGGTGGTGTCATCGCGATCAACCTGCGCGAGGCCGCGGACGGTTCGGACGACGAGCTGATCGGCGCCGAGCTCGTCTCGTCCGAGGACGACCTGCTGCTCATCAGCAAGAAGGCGCAGTCCATCCGGTTCACCGCGACGGACGACGCGCTGCGCCCGATGGGCCGTGCGACCTCGGGTGTGAAGGGCATGAGTTTCCGCGAGGGCGACGAGCTGCTCTCGATGAATGTCGTCCGGCCGGGTACGTTCGTCTTCACCGCCACCGACGGTGGGTACGCGAAGCGGACCAACGTCGACGAATACCGCGTCCAGGGTCGCGGTGGCCTCGGAATCAAGGCCGCCAAGATCGTGGAGGACCGCGGCTCCCTCGTCGGCGCCCTGGTGGTCGAGGAGACCGACGAGATCCTCGCCATCACGCTGTCCGGCGGTGTGATTCGTACGCGAGTCAACGAGGTCAGGGAGACGGGCCGTGACACCATGGGCGTCCAGCTGATCAACCTGGGCAAGCGCGATGCCGTCGTCGGTATCGCTCGTAATGCCGAGGCCGGTCGCGAGGCCGAGGAAGTCGACGGCGATGTCCCGCAGGACGCGGACGATGTCGTGACCGACGAATCGACCCCGGACGAGACGGCCTCCGGAACGGCGGACGAGGGCGGGCAGCCCTCGGCCGAGTAGCGCGAGGAGTGAGTCATCGTGAGCGGAGCCACGGGCGCGGGCTCTACCGGGACATCCACCGGTACGGAAACCGAGGGCGGCCGTGGCTCCGCTCATGATGCGAAAGACTCGCCCGAGTCTCATGGATCCCAGGGGGGAACTGTGACGGACACCCGAGGTCCGCAGACCCAGAGTTACGCGGACGGCGGC
Organism: Streptomyces sp. NPDC025806; assembly: GCF_055558275.1. NCBI lineage: Bacteria > Bacillati > Actinomycetota > Actinomycetes > Kitasatosporales > Streptomycetaceae > Streptomyces > Streptomyces sp. NPDC025806. The sequence continues at coordinate 125,615 of NZ_JBVHMU010000004.1, forward strand.
GGCGCCCTGCCCGGGGAGCGTCAGCAGCCCCAGCAGGCCGGCCAGCCGTACCACCCGCCGCAGGCGTATCAGAACGCGCCTGCGGGGGCCGTGCGCCGCCCGCGCACCGGCGCCCGCACGACGCCACGCACGCGTAAGGCGCGGCTGCGGGTCGCCAAGGCCGACCCGTGGTCGGTGATGAAGGTCAGCTTCCTGCTGTCCATCGCGCTCGGCATCTGCACGATCATCGCGGCCGCGGTGCTGTGGATGGTCATGGACGCCATGGGCGTCTTCTCGACGGTCGGCGGCACGATCTCCGAGGCCACGGGCTCCAACGAGTCCAACGGCTTCGACCTGCAGTCGTTCCTGTCGCTCCCGCGCGTGCTGATGTTCACGACCGTCATCGCGGTCATCGACGTCGTCCTGGCGACGGCGCTCGCGACGCTCGGCGCGTTCATCTACAACCTCTCCGCCGGCTTCGTCGGCGGCATCGAGCTCACGCTCGCCGAGGACGAGTGAGCGCGGTTCACGCGTTCGCGTAGCCGCTGGTGGGCGGGCCGGGACTATCGATTTTGGGACTGGCCCCCCTGTGCGCTAATCTTCAGGAGTCAGCGCGCGGGACACACACCGCAGAGCGCGGCGGGGCTATAGCTCAGTTGGTTAGAGCGCATCCCTGATAAGGATGAGGCCACAGGTTCAAATCCTGTTAGCCCCACAGCACGAGGACCCTCAAGCGGAAACGCTTGGGGGTCTTTTGCTGTTCGGGTACGGGCCGGCCCGTACGGTCCGGGCATGCCGAAGGGGCCCTCTCAGCCGGGAGTGATGGCTGGGGCCTCGTCTGTGCGGTGCTGCTCTTCGGTTGTGTGTGGGGCTTTTCGGTTGTGCGGGGCTGTTCCGGCTGACCGGCTCGGGGGCCTGAGTGCGGCACCGTCTGTCTTCCGGCCGTACAGGGGCAGGTTGTCTGGCGGGCACGCGCGCGTGTACGAGCGCTTTGGCTGCTCTGGCAGCTCGGGCTGCTCTGTGCGCGGTCTTGCGGGCCCGTCCCTGGTGGAGCTGGTGGAGCGTGGGCACGGGGCCGTGCTGCCTCGCCGCTGGACGTGCCGGCGGGTTGGTTCTGAGCCTTCTCTACTGCTTCTTCTGTTTCTTCTGAGCTTGCGGTCCTGCGCTACTGCGGTCCTGCAAGTGCTGTGACCGCTGAGAGTGCTGCGTGTAGTTCGCTACGTCGTTCTTTCGCTACTGCTGGTCGTACACGTCGTCGTACAGGTCGTGCTGGTGGTGCTGTTCTTGCTGCGCTTGCTGGTTTTGCGGGTCCTGCTGTTACTTCGGGACCTGCTGTTAGTTCGGGTCCTGCTGTTCCTGCTGTTCCTGCTGTTCCTGCGGGTCTTGCGGGTCGTGCTGTTCTGCGCTGGGTCTGCTGTTCGTGCTGGTCCTGTTGAATTCTCTGTGCCTGCTGGGCTACGGCGCCGGCGGCAGGTCCGGTGTGGCCAGCTCGGCTTCTGCGGCGCGCTGGTCGATGTCGGCCGGCGGGCGGTGGCGGCAGCTGGGGGAGGAACCGTGGGCCTCGGCGCGGATGCGCTGCTTCATCGTCGGTGGCAGTGACCTCTTGACGGCCCAGAAGGGAGCCGCTGCGGCCGCGGGAGCGGGGTCGGCCTGCGGCGCCGGAGCCTGAACCTCCTCCGACTGCTGGACGGGAGTGGCCGCGGCGGCCGGGGAGACGAGACCGAGCGCCGAGAAGAGCGCGATGAAGGCAGAGATGACGATGGTCCACAGCGTCATGACCTTGTTCTTGGTCATGGCCCCTCACTTTCAGGTTGGGCGATTTGCGTACTTTCCCAATGATGTGTACGCGGGGTCCGGAGTGCGGGAGCGACGCCCGTGGCGCGTCGATCTTCAGATGAACACCACTCGGATGGGTGCAAGTGACCAGGTATGGCCGTATTTGAAAAGGATTTCCCGTCCTGGGAGTGATCGACGGGCGATTCGCGGAGCTGCGGACTCCGGATCTACTGCTGTGATCAGGGCGGGAGTTGATGCTGATCCAGGTCACCGATCGGTATCGGTCGGTGTGTATAGTCGGGCGCCAGAGGTCCCCTACGTCAAGGAAAGACGAGGTCGCGCGGTGAAGAAGCTTCTCCTGGTCGCACTGGCCGCCATCGGCGGGCTCCTCGTGTACCGCCAGATCCAGGCGGATCGCGCCGAGCAGGACCTGTGGACGGAGGCGACTGACTCCGTGCCCACGGGTTCGTGAGTCTTCGACAACAGACTCTTCGCAGGCCCCGGTCGCAGCAGCGGCCGGGGCTTTGTGTTGCCCGGAGGAGGTTCGTCCCGTGTTGCGGGCATCGCGCGGCGGCGGTATTCACGGACGTGACGCACCCCCTTGCGTGAGCAAAGTCGTGGGGCTGTGGCGGGATTGCTCCGCTGGGCGGACAGTGCGCGGGTGGGAACGGCAGGATGACCGTCCATGAGGGGACTCATGAAGCGGCCGGGGTTGAAGAGGCCATCGCGACCGTACGAGCGCGGTGGCCGGACGCTGCGGAGTCGGGCGGTCGCGGTGGCCGCCGGGGCCGTTGCGTTCGGGGTCTGCGCGGTACCGGTGGTGCCCGGCGCCGCGGTGGCGGCACCGGCGTCCGAGGCCCCGTACGTCTACGCCCAGGGTGCCCGGCAGATCGGCGCGGCTGCGAACAGCGCTGACGCACCGCGACTCACGGCTGGTGAGAGCTACCGGAGCACGCTCGGCACGGGCGCGAGCGGCATCGCTTATTACCGCGTCGAGCTGGACGGCGCCGCCGACGCGTACGCCTCCGTCGTCGCCGTGCCCCCGATCGGCTCGTCGGTGAAGGTGGCCTACGCCGACGGGATCACCGTCTCGCTTCAGGACACCAAGGGGAATCGCTGCGACTCGGCGCGGGCCGGTTTCCGGTCCGGGGCCTCTCCGCGGCCGATCGCCGCGGCCGCCGGGCGTCTCGTCCGGCCGGGTGGGCTGCGCTGCCAGTCGGCGGGGACGTACTACGTCGTCGTCGAGCGGGCGTCCGAGGCGGCGTCGACGCGGGAGAAGTGGGGGCTGGAGCTGCGGGTCGCCACCGAGCCGGGCCTGGTCACGCCGGGTCCGGGCGCGGGTGCGACGACCTGGCCGTCCGGGTCCCCGCCCGCGGGCGCGGCGTCGGGGGCCGGCCGGCGGCGTGCGGGCGGCACCGGGTTCAACGATGCGAAGGCGCTGGACGACGGCGTGTGGACGGACCGGATCGGGCCGGGGCAGAGCCATTTCTACCGGGTTCCGGTGGACTGGGGGCAGCAGCTCTTCGTCGATGCCGAGCTGGGCAGTTCGGCGGGGGACGCGGGGGGCAGGGGAGCCGTGCCGGGCGCGCTGGAGGTGGAGCTGTTCAATCCGGCCCGGGCGCAGGTCGGGGCGGAGCAGGCCGTGTACGCGGGCGAGCCGACCTCGGCGGGGTTCGACCCGCTGCCTCCTGTCGCCTACGAGAACCGGCGGCTCGTGCCGGACGACCAGGCGGCGATGCGGCTCGCGGGCTGGTACTACCTCGAAGTCACGCTCAACCCGGCGATGGCGCGGAAGTTCGGGGACAAGGCGTCCGACGTGACGCTGAAGGTGAGGGTGGAGGGGGAGTCGGGTCGGGCTCCGGACTATGTGCGGGACCCGGGGGAGTTCCAGGTGACGGCGCAGGATCGGGCGGCGGCGCAGCGGGGGGACGGCGGCGCGCAGTGGGCGGACCTCGGTGTGGGCGGCGGCGGGGCTGGTGCCGGAGGGGAGCGGTCCGGGGGCGGGTCCGCGGGGCCCACGACCGCGGCCGGATCGGGGCGCGGGACCGGCGGCGGAGGCGGCGGAGGCGCCGGGGGCGCAGCGTCTGCCGCTTCGGCGGAGGGTCGGCCGTTGATGCGGGTATGGGGGCTCGCGGGGGTGGGGACGGGCACCGCGCTGGTGCTGTGGATGGGGATCTGGCGGGTGGTCGCGGTGCGGAGAGTGCGCGTACGAGGCTGAGTCCCCGCCGGCTCCCGTCGGAGCTGCTGTTCCCCGTTTCCGGTGACTCCTCTGGGACTCCTCCGCGCCTGCTCACGCCTGGGTCAGGGCCCAGATTCCCACGGCGAAGCAGAGGGCGGCGACGAGGAGGACGGGGATCGCCACGGCAGGGGGAGGGCCCGGTTTGCGTCGTGGAGCCGTTGCCTGGACGTCTCGGGGCTCGGGTCGAGGTCGGGGCGCTGGTTGTGGAACCTCTTGGCCGCGAGCGGTGTACAGAGAGTGACGGCCTTCTTCGTCCGGGACCACGGTGGTCACCGCAGGGGCCGGCTGAGGGGAGCGGTCGTGGAAGGTCTCGGGGTGCGGTGGGGGCGGCGTGGGATCGAGCGGACGGAATCCCGTGCTGTCGGGCGCGGGCTTGGGGTCGGCCTCCGGCTCGGGTTCGGGTTCGGGTTCGGCGGCGCCGAGAGCCGCCCCGACCGACGGGGAAAGCACGGGCATCGGAGGCACCGGTGGTGGAGGTGGCGGGAGCGGCTCGTCGCGGGGCGACGGGGGCGGGAGATGGAAGCTGCCCGTCTCCGACATCAGAGGCCGGCCGGGCTCAGCGCCGACAGCGGACCCGGACCTCGAATCCGGTGCTGGTTGCGGTACGGAGCGCAGGGACGCGGGCTGTTCCGGGAGCGGTGGCGGAACTGGGGGTGGGGGTACGACGAGAGCAGGGGGCATGAGGGGTGCGGCGGGCATCACAGGGGCCGTGGGGGCGGCCGGCGTGGTCGATACGGAGGTGGAGGCCTCGCGCAGGTCATCGGCCGTCTGAGGCCGAACAGGGCTGCCGGTGGCGTTCAGGGGGCGGGCCCTGCGCCCGCGCACGGCCGGCCCGTCGGGGCTGAACCCCGGAGGGAGCGGGCCGAGTTGGTCGAAGACCTCGATGAGCTCATCGTCGGGGCCGGGCTCGGGCAGCAGCTCGGCGGCTGCGAGCAGCGCCTTGCGCGCCCCGGTGGCGGTGCGGAAGCGGGCCTCGGGATCGGGCTGGAGCAGTCCGGCCAGGACGCCCCACAGAGGTCCCGGTACTCCGCGCGGAGCGCTGGGCGTGCCTCGCTCGGCGAAGTGCTCGATCAGGGCCTGGGCGTCGGGCTTGGCCCCTTCGAGGAGGTAGAGGGCGACGAGCCCCACAGCGAAGAGATCCGCGGGGAAGTCCGGTTCGGCACCCAGCGCCTGCTCGGGGGCGAACCAGCCGGGCGTCCCGACCACGTAGTCGGCCTCGGTCAGCCGCGGCTCGCCCTTGCGCATCGCGATGCCGAAGTCCGACAGGCGCAGATGGGGCAGGCCGGTGCCGGTCGCCTCGAGCAGGATATTGGCGGGCTTGATGTCACGGTGGACCACGCCCTCCGCGTGCACGGCGGTGACGCCGGCCAGGAGCTGGTCGAGCAGCAGGCAGACGAACCCGGCCGGCAGAGGGCCGTAGTCGGCGACGAGATGCGCCAGCGAGCCGCCCGCGACCAGATCCATGGTGAACAGGACCTTGTCGTCGTCCGCGGCCCAGCTCGCCGGGGCCAGGACGTGCGGATGGTCGATGCGCAGGGCCTGCTCGCGCACGAAGCGGAGCAGCGTGTGGGCGTCGCTCTGCTGAAGGACCTTGGCCGCGACGTAGCGACGGCGCCGGTGGTCCCAGGCGCGCCAGACCGCGCCCACTCCCCCACGGCCGATCGGGTCGGCCAGTTCGTACCGGCCGGCGAAGACCTCACCCATGGTCGTGCGTCGCTCCCCTCCCGGGGCCGTGCGGGGCACGGGCCCTTCGGACGTCACGTACGGTCCTCCGGTCCGCCGCGCGACCGCCGCCGGGGCGGGTGGTCACGCGGCGGCGGCCGGCGTCGGGCTCGCCCGGGGTCAGCTCTGGTGCGACTGGTAGTGGGCGACCGCGTCGGCGGTGCGTCCGGCGCCGTACACCCGGAGGAACTCTGCCAGTTCCGGGTGGGTGGGGGCGAGGGAGTCGGCCGCCTCGATGATGTCGCCGGCGGCGGACACGGAGCGCAGCAGCGACTGGATCTCACGCACCACGCGCTTCACCGTCGGCGCACCCGAACTGGACGTGGCCTGACTGGCGTTGCTGAGCACCGAACCCCCCTGGGACTTCTTGATCTCTTCCATGCGCTCGGTGGCCTCGACCGCGCTCACGCTGCCGTCCGCGACCTGCCCCGCCAGGTCCTGCAGCAGCTGCACCCGCTGGACCACGGCCGGGTTGCCGATCTTGGCGCGCTGGCCGCTCATCAGCTGGGAGAGCATGGGCGCGGACAGTCCGAGCACGCCCGCGAGACGGGCCTGGTTCAGGCCGAGGTCCTCTATCAGCCGACGGAAGAGCGCCCCCAGCGGCTCCCCGTACCAGTTGCGCTGGAGCTCCCGTGCTCTCGCGGTAGCTTCCTGCTGTGCGGCGTCCATTGCGTCTCCCCATCGCTTCCCCAAGTACGGCGCTTCGCTGCCGCGAAGCACGTGGGGCATCTTACGGAGAGTGGTCGCCCGCCGGGACCCCCAATCCTTTTGCGGTACCCGGGGGGTGACCCGGTACTCTGGTCTGCGATGCCCGCCCGGAGCGCGAATCTTCCGGTGCGGTGCGTTGTTTTCGGGGCCTTAGCTCAGTTGGTAGAGCGCTGTCTTTGCATGGCAGATGTCAGGGGTTCGACTCCCCTAGGCTCCACTTGCACAGACCCCTCTGATCTGCGGAAACGCGATCAGGGGGGTCTTTTTTGTCCCGGTTTTCCGTGCGACGGTGCCGGCGCGGCTGTACGGACGGGCGGCTTCATGAGCCCGGGGGCTCGGGGGCCGGCGGTGTTTGCTGCGCCTGCTGATTCCGCGGTGCCTCCTGTACCTGTACCCGGGCTGAGGGGTGGCCCTCCCGTTCCTGGTGCGGTCATGGCCGGTGGCGGTCGGCGGAAACCGTTGTCCGTGACCCGGCGCAGCCGCGAGGCTCGATCACGTGATCAGCAATCTGGTTGGAGAAGACCTCCGTCCCCCGCTCGTCCGGTCCTTCGCGCAGCTCGCGTCGCTGGATCCGGACCGGCCCGTCGTCACCCTGTTCAGCGGTGGCCTGGACAGCTCGTACCTACTGCTGCGGCTGCGGCGGATGGGCGTCCGCGAGATCCACGCGGTGAGCATCGACATCGGCGAGGACGAGTCCGGCACCTACAAGCGCCAGGTGGCCGAGGCGCTCGGCGCCCGGATCCACATCCTCGACCGGCGGGAGGAGTTCGCCGCCCGGCACGTGGCACCCGCCATCGCCGCACAAGCCGTCTACCTGGGCATCCATCCCGTGAGCTCCAGCCTCAGCCGCCCGCTCATCGCCCAGGCCGCGGTCGACCTCGCCCGCGACATCAGCGCGCAGGCCGTACTGCACACCGCCAACCGCTCGCAGAACACGCTGCGCCGACTCAACGGGGCGCTGGGGTTGCTCGGCTACGAGGGTGCCTTCGGCAGCCCGTACGACCTGGACCCGGTCACCCGGGAGCAGAAGCTGGCCGAGCTGGGCGAAGCGGGCGTCGGGCTGCTGGCCGGGCGCATCGTCAGCGGCGACTCCAATCTGTGGTGCCGGGAGTTCGAGTCGGGCATCCTCGACGATCCCGAGCTGCACGAGGTGCCGGAGGAGATGTACTCCTGGAGCAGGCCCACCGCCGCTCCTGGTGAGACGGAGCGCCTGACCGTGGCGTTCGAGCACGGCCTGCCGGTCGCCGTCGACGGCGTTCCCCTCGGGCTGACCGAGATGATCGACCAGCTGAACCGGCGCGTCGGCGCGTACGGCCTCGGCCGCTACTCGGGCCTTGAGCACCTCGATCACGGCGAGAAGGTCCTGGAGATCCGGGAGATGCCGGCCGCCTGGCTGCTCCTGAACACCTACCGGCACATCGAGAGCGCCTGCCTGGATGCCGAACTCATCCGGGAGAAGCGGCACTTGGAGCAGGTGTGGACCCGGGAGGTCCTGGAGGGCCGCTGGTTCGGCGAACTGCGGCTGTCCGTCCAGGCGTTCATCGACAGCTGCGCCGCCCGCACCACAGGGTCCGTGACCTGGCAGCTGCGCACCGGGGGAGCCGACACCCGGTCCATCAGCGCCCGCAGCCCGCTCTATCTGCGCGACCGCGAGCTGTGGGAGGAGCGCACGATCGCCGCCGAGTCCGCGCCGTTCGCCCCGCAGCCGACGCTGCTCGCCACCGTCTGACCCGGCAGACCGGACCGACGCCACCCCGCACTTCCTCTGGAGCACCTCATGGCCACCGCCATCGCCCATCCCGTCGCCACCCACCCCGTCACCGCCGAGGCCGTCGAGGCCCTGACCGGCCCCGGTGGGCACCTGATCCCCGCCGCCGACTTCTCCGCGCTCGTCGGCGCGGACCCGGCCGAGTGGAACCGTTTCGCCCGACATTGGGACGAGCTGACCCTCGACACGCACATGGCCGACGGCGGCACCTACCGCCACCGCCGCTACGGACAGTTCGACCTCGACCCGGCCACCGCGGAACTCACGCTCCTGCCGCACGGGCCGTACCGCCAGGAGACCGACGTCAACCCGCTCAACGGCGGCGTCGAGCGCATCTTCGACCCGCTGACCGAGTCCTTCGCCACCGACCCGCTGCTGCGCTCGGTCCTGGTCGAGCTCGGCCGGATCTTCAGCGCGGCCGACGGCACCACCGCGTGGAACGTGAAGCTCCACCCGTACCGCATCGCCGCGTCCGCCGACCAGACGGGCCAGCCCGCACCCGAGGGGCGGCACCGCGACGGCGTCACCTTCATCACCTCGCTGATGATCGGCCGAACCAACGTGACCGGAGGCGAGAGCGGTGTGTACACCGACGAGGGCGAGCACCTCATGACCACTACGCTGTCCCGGCCCGGCGACATCCTGCTCGGCGACGACCGCCGCACGCTGCACTCGGTGACCCCGGTACAGCCGAAGGACCCCAGCCTCCCCGCGCACCGCGACGTCCTGGTGATCGCCTACACCGCGCGCTGACGCGTACGCCGTCCCCCTACGCCCGCTTTCCCGAGCCACCGAGGAGCCCCATGCCCGCCACCGCGCCCCGCCGTGCCTGGCTGACCGACCTGCCCGTCCTGCTGGTCGCGGTGGTCTGGGGGTCCAGCTATCTGGCCGCGAAGGAGGTCACCACCGCCCAGACCGTGCTCGCCGTACTGGTCCTGCGCTTCGCCGTCGTCCTGCCCGCGCTCATCGCCGTCGGCCGGCGCAAGCTGCGCGCCATGGACCGCACACAGATACGCGGAGCGGGGACCCTGGGCCTCATCCTCGCCGGGATCTTCCTCCTGGAGACGTACGGCGTCGTGCAGACCTCGGCGACCAACGCCGGGCTCATCATCAGCCTCACCATGATCCTCACGCCGATCGCGGAGAGCAGGCTGCGGGGGACCCCGCTGCCCCGATCGTTCGTCGCGGCGGCGGCGCTCTCGGTGCTCGGCGTGGTGCTCCTCACCCAGGGCGCCGGCTTCACCCAGCCGTCCCTCGGCGACCTGCTGATGCTGGGCGCCGCGGTCGCCAGGACCGTGCACGTCCTCGCGATGTCCCGGATGAAGTCCGCGCAGGGCGCCGACTCCCTGTCCATGACCACGGTCCAACTCTCCTCCGCGGTCCTGGTGTTCGCGCTGCTCAGCGCGGTGCCAGGCACCGGCACCGCACCCTGGAGGGCCGCCGCGGACCTCAGCGCGACGGGCTGGCTGGGGTTGCTCTACCTGTCCGTCTTCTGCACCCTGTTCGCCTTCTTCGTGCAGATGTGGGCCGTGCGGCGCACCTCCCCGTCCCGGGTCAGCCTGCTGCTCGGCACCGAGCCGGTCTGGGCCGCGGTCGTCGGCATCACGCTCGCCGGCGACCGGCCGGGCTGGCTCGGACTCGCGGGCGCCGTCCTCGTCCTCGTCGGTACGTCGTGGGGCCGCACCGCGGCCGAGCCCGCACCCGAGGCGGAGCCCGAAGAGCCTGCCGCGGCGGCCCCGGTGCGGACCACCGCCGGGCCCGCACCGCAGCCCGAGGACGCCCTCGGATCAGTCGTCGAGCCAGCCGGAACGGACGGCACACACCCCGGCCTGGAACCGGCTCGCCGCGCCTAGCCGTTCGGACAGCTCGGCGACCAGGCGGCGGACCGTGCGTTCGGACAGGCCCAGCTTGCGGGCCATCGCCTCGTCCGTGAGGCCGCCCGCCAGCATCCGCAGCAGTTCGCGGTGGCGGCCCGACGGCAGCCAGCCGCTCCCGTCGTCCGGCCGGTCCGGCTCGTCATGGGCGTCGGCGAGCACACTCGCCGACGCCCAGCAGTGCTCGAAGATCTCCCGGAACACCCCGACGAGGGTCTCGCCGCGCAGGACGACGGCCGCGATCTCCTCGTCGTTCCCGTCCGCGGGCCGAGGCGCGGGCACGATGGCCGACGAGCGGTCCAGCACGATCAGCCGCAGGGGAAGGGTGTGCGCGGTGCGCACCTGCGCACCCTCGGCGTTCAGCCGCCGCAGGTACGAGGTCATGTGCGGTACCGCGGCCACCGCCCCCAGATGGATCGTGCGGATGCGCACGCCCCGGCCGAGGGCGAGCCGGTCGCGCTCCAGGCCCGCCTCGATCATCTCGGTCGGCAGCGCGCGGCCGGGGTGCAGCGAGAGCACCTCGTCCTCGACCCGCTGCGAGGCGTCCTCCAGCGCGGCCGACACGTTCGCCGCCCCCGTCACCACCTCCAGCTGGGCGTCGAGCAGGCCACGGACGCGCAGCGGGTGGAAATCCACCACGAGCCGGTCGAGGGCCGCCCTGGTCTGCCGCATGGCGTCGAGGTAGGCGCCGGTGCTGCGATCCTCCTCGAGCAGGAGGTTGCGCAGCGCGGTGTCGGGCGAGAGTGCCGTCCACCCGCTCCTCGTGTCGGACGACGGGGTGAACAGACCCAGTTCGCCGAGCAGCTGGAGTGCCTCCGCGAACTCGGTGCCGTTCCAGCCCCGGGCCTCGACGAGCGCCTCGGGATGCCAGTCGGCCGCGTCCAGCGCCGCCCGATAGATCTCCCGCGCCCGCGCGCGTACGACGTCCTCCACCTGAACCCCCCCCTTGCGCGCACGGTCGGGAGCCCAGGGGTCCCGTTCCGTGACGCGGCCCCAATGCCTGCCAAGATCCTAAAGAGCCGGGTCTCCCCCTGCCAGGCATGGTTCGCCATGCGGACGGGGGCTGAACGCTACGGGCGGGCGTCGGGCGTCGGGCGTCGGGCGTCGGGCCTCGGGCCTCACGGGCCGGTCGAGGCATGGAGTCGTCGGCGTGGGTCCGCTCCAGGCCATGGCCGGACCCGGAACCCCGTCAGGCGTAGCCACGGATCACCCCACCGGAACATGCTGGGCGCACACCCACCGAGCCCCGTTCCAGGAGGATTCCTGTGCCTGCTGCCCAGACTGCCGCCCGCACGCGCCGCCCGTACGCCTTCCGCGGGCTGCTCACCGTACTGGTCGCCGCTCTCGCCCTCGGCGGTGCGGTGGCGGCCGGCGTCGACGCCGGTCAGCGGGGTGCGGTGGTCACGGCCGCATCCGGTGACTCGCTCATCTGGGGCTGACCTCCGTGCCGGCACCTCGCGTCGCCGTCATCGCCCCGCTCACCGGGCCGCGGGCGGCCTGGGGCGCCGTCCTGCTCCGCGAACTGGCCCGGGCGCGGGCCGCCAAGCCGGGCGCCGTCGACTGGCAGGTGCACGACGAGACCCCGGACGTGGCCGCCACGGTCGTCGGCCTCGGCTGCACGGCGGTCCTCGGACACAGCGACCCCGCGATCACCGCGCGCGCCCGCAAGACCTACCAGGCGGCAGGGCTGCCGAGCCTGTTCCCCTTCGTCCACGCCGGACCGCCCGCCCTGAGCTGGGCCCCCGACGACGTGGGCCTCGCCTCCACGATCGCCCTGGCCGCGGCCACGCTCGGCACCGGCCTCACAGTCGTCCGCGATGACGGACCCTACTGGGCCGCGCTCGCCGACCAGGTCACCGCAGAGGCCGCCGCCATGGGCCTGGCGCCGGACGGCGTGCCCGCGGTCCTCGCGCCGCAGGAGCGCTTCCCGGCACTCAGGCCGCCCACGGCCGGGCCCGTGCTCGCCCTCGCCGAGTGCGGCCTCGCCTCCTTCCTCGCCCTCCGCGACGCGGCGGCGGATCAGGACATATGGGCCGTCCACCCGCACACCTGTGCGCCGCGCCGCGCCTGGACCGCGGTGACGGCCCTCGCCCAGGCCCTGGAGACGGGCTTGTCGGGCCCGGCCCTGACCACCGCGATCCGCGCCCGCTCAGCCGCCCTCCTCGCCACCCGCGGCGGAATCCTCGGCGACGGGTGGCGCGTCTCGCGCGTACGAGAGGTGTGCGGGCCCGGCCGGTCGTGCACGCGATGAACGCGGCCCTGACCCGGAGACGAGGGTGACGTTCCACCACCCCACCCGAAAAGCCCCTCGGGCCCGGTCGTGGCGACCGGGCCCGAGGGGCTCAATGCGTGTCCGGGCGAGGCCGGCGTGGCCTCAGCGGCCCTCGTCCGGACCGTCCTCCGCCTCGGCTTCCGCCTGCTTGGCCTGCACCTCGGGGTCGAGGTGCGACTGGCCGCTGCCGTCGACCGAGGAGAGCGGTGCGCTGTCCGCGACCTCGGTGGCGGCCGGGGGCTCGACCAGCCAGTCCGGATTGGCCTGCTTGTCCCACCACTTCCACGCGGCGAACGCTCCGCCGGCCAGGAGGCCGATCAGGGCGATGCCCTTGAGGGCGCGACGACCGCGGTGACGGCGCTCGTGCTTGCGGGCCAGGGCACGGATCTCGTCCGCCGAGACCTGACTGCGCAGGGCGGCGAGGGCGGCGGCGCTGCGGGCACCGGCCTCCTCGGCGACCGGCTGGGCGGCGGCCACGGCCTGTTCGATACGGGGCTTCGAATACGCGGCGGCCTGCTGGGCGGCGCGGCGCGTGCGTGCGGCGGCCTCGTGGGCGGCCAGGTCGACCTTCGGCGGTACATGCGTGCGCGCCTGCTCCAGACGCGGGGCGAGGTGGGCGTCGTACTGGACGCGCGCCTGCCGGGCGGCCTGTGAGAGGTGCGGGGCGAGCGCGACACGGGCGTCGTGCGTGTACTGAGCGGCCTTGTCCTTGGCCGTCTCGGCGTAGGGCGCCACCACGTCCGCGGCGTGCAGCACGCTGTCCTTCGCCGAGCCGGTCGCGGCGCGCACGCTGTCGATGCGGGTCACGTGATCCTCCTCCTCGGTGGCGTACAGGTTTTTCACCTTTCCACCCTTTTGCGGATCATGCCTGCCAGAGGCGGCAATGCGGTGGTAACGCGCGGAAAGGGGCCTGCCGACGACAATGCCACGGATCCCGGCGGGACGCGCCCGGTCGGCAGTGGACCAGTGGGGTTTTTCCGCCGGAAACCCCCGCACAACCCTGACAGTCGAGCGGGCGCCGGGGTGCCCGTGCCGTGCGAGGATCGGGACGGCACAGGAGACGACGGAAGGCAGATCGTGGCCGAGCAGCTTTATGCCACCCTCAGGACCAATCAGGGCGACATCGAGGTCCGGCTGCTGCCGAACCACGCACCGAAGACGGTCAAGAACTTCGTGGAGCTCGCCAAGGGCGAGCGCGAGTGGACCAACCCCGAGACGGGCGAGACGTCCACGGCCCCCCTCTACGACGGCACGGTCTTCCACCGGGTGATCAGCGGCTTCATGATCCAGGGCGGCGACCCGCTGGGGAACGGGACGGGCGGACCGGGCTACCAGTTCGCGGACGAGTTCCACCCCGACCTGGCCTTCGACAAGCCGTACCTGCTGGCGATGGCCAACGCGGGCCCGGGGACGAACGGCTCGCAGTTCTTCATCACCGTCTCGCCGACCGCCTGGCTCACCCGCAAGCACACGATCTTCGGCGAGGTCGTCGGCGACGCCAGCAAGAAGGTCGTGGACGCCATCGCCACCGCGCAGACCAACCCGCGCACCGACCGTCCGCTGAGCGACGTGGTCATCGAGTCCGTGGTCGTCGAGACCCGCTGACGCGCGGCCCGGCCGTGTCTTCGGCCTCAGGGAACCTTTTCGCCCCGCTCGTCCGTAAAGATGGGCGGGGCCGCTTCACCTGAGGGGACGGACCGACATGGCCGACACGCACCAGGACGGAGAAGGACTGCCCGGCTGCTACCGGCATCCGGACCGTCCCACCGGGGTCCGCTGCACCCGCTGCGAGCGGCCCATCTGCCCGGAGTGCATGGTCAGCGCCTCCGTGGGGTTCCAGTGCCCCGAGTGTGTGCGGAGCGGTTCGGGCACCGGGCACCGGCCCACCGCGACGCAGCCGCGCACGCTCGCCGGCGGCGCCGTCGCCGCGGACCCGCGCCTCGTCACCAAGGTGCTGATCGGGATCTGCCTGGCGGTCTTCCTCGTGCAGCTGTCCGTCGGCGATCACTTCACCAACCGGTTCGAGATGCTCGGGCGGGCCTGGGTGCCCGGATTCGCCACCCCCCAGGGCGTCGCCGAGGGGCAGTGGTACCGGCTGGTGACCGCGATGTTCCTGCACGGTGGCTTTGTCCACATCGCCTTCAACATGCTGGGCCTGTGGTGGATCGGCGGCCCCCTGGAGGCCGCCCTCGGCCGGGCCCGGTATCTCGCGCTCTACTTCGTCTCCGGGCTCGCGGGCAGCGCCCTGACCTATCTGCTCGCCGCGCAGAACGAGCCCTCGCTGGGCGCCTCCGGAGCGATCTTCGGCCTCTTCGGCGCGACGGCCGTCCTCATGCGGAAGCTCAACTACGACCTGCGGCCGGTCGTCGCACTGCTGGTGATCAATCTGATCTTCACGTTCAACCCGGCGTTCAACATCGCCTGGCAGGCCCACATCGGCGGTCTCGTGGGCGGCCTGGTCGTCGGGTACGGGATGATTCACGCCCCGCGGGAGCACCGCGCCCTCGTGCAGTACGGGGTCTGTGCGCTCGTGCTGCTGGCCGTCGTCGGGACGGTCGTCGTGCGGACCGGGCAGCTCACTTGAGCTCGGTCCTCCACCGATGTCGACCGCCGTTGTCCACAGCGTGTGCCGGATCTTGTGCATGTCGTGGAGGACGACCGCGCCCCCTGCCGCTGACCTGGGTTTTCCCAGGAAGGGCAAGGGGCGAACAGATGGTCGACCGTAACCTCGCCGGTCACACCGGCGTCAATCCCGGACTGGTTATCCACAGATCGTCTGACCTTTTCCCCATGTGGACAACCTGTGGATAACTCAGTGGAAGGCTCAGTGGAAAGCTCGGGCCGAAGCCGGGACCGGGCTTACTTCCACTGCGTGGAGACGGCGAATCCGGCGGCGATGAAACCGAAGCCGACGACGATGTTCCAGTTGCCCAGAGCGTCGATGGGCAGCGACCCGTTGCTCACGTAGAACACGACGATCCAGGCGAGTCCGATGAGGAACATCGCGAGCATCACCGGGGCCACCCAGCCGCGGTTGGTCAGCTTGACGTTCGTCGCCTGCTTCGACGCCGGCGGCGGGGTGTAGTCGGCCTTCTTGCGGATACGTGACTTCGGCACGAGGGTCTCTCCTGTCGATGCGCTGCGTGGCCGCGCAGGGAACGTGGACGGGCTCCGGAGCAGCGTACAAGCGGAACTTCAACGGAATCTGAGTGCTCCCCCGGGCGTCCGTTAGCGTAGTGCTTCCGCGGCGTCGAAGGAGATAAGGGTACGTTGACCAATTCTGCCGACTCCCGGAACGAGCCCGGTGCCGAGCACGACCACGGTGGCGGCGCCGGTTCCGCGCGTGGCCGTTTCCGTCCCGTGCGGCTGCTCACGGTGGGCGTTTTCGCCCTTGCCGGGCTGATTTTCTTCACCAGCTTCAATACGGCCAAGGGCACCAATATTCGTACGGATGCGTCCCTTCTGAAGCTCTCCGATCTCATTCAGGAGCGCAGCCACAAGAACAAGGAACTGGAGGAGGGGAACAGCGGCGTCCGCGACGATGTCGAGGCTCTCGCCGAGCGCGACGACGGTTCCACCTCCGCCGAGGACAAGAAGCTGGACGCGCTGGAGAAGGCGTCCGGCACGAAGAAGCTGAAGGGTCAGGCCGTCTCCGTCACCCTCGACGACGCCCCGCCCAACGCGACCGCCAAGCTCCCCGGCTACCCCGAGCCGCAGCCCAACGACCTGGTCATCCACCAGCAGGACCTCCAGGCCGTGGTGAACGCCCTGTGGAAGGGCGGCGCCAAGGGCATCAAGGTCATGGACCAGCGGCTGATCTCCACCTCCGCCGTGCGCTGCGTCGGCAACACCCTGATCCTCCAGGGCCGCGTCTACTCGCCCCCCTACAAGATCACCGCGATCGGCGACCCGGACGAGCTCAAGCAGGCCGTCGCCGCCTCCCCGGAGATCCAGAACTACATGCTCTACGTCAACGCGTACGGGCTCGGCTGGAAAGTCGAGGACGACGGGGCGGTGACTCTTCCCGGTTACTCGGGCACAGTGGATCTCCATTACGCGAAGCCCGTCAGCCAGTAGCCGCCACAGGACACCGGGGGGTGTCGGTGCGAGTCGTCGTCCGGACGTTCAGCGAGCTGTGCATCACGGTCGGTGCCGCGATCGTGCTGTTCGTCGTCTACGTACTGTTCTGGACCGGTGTGAAGGCCGACAGTGCGATGAGTCACCAGATCGACGGCCTCCAGGACGCATGGGCGCGCAGACCCGTCGCGACCGCCTCCCCCGCGCCCGGTGAGGACGCCGGTACCGACGCGTCGCCGCCCGAGCCGGCCGCGTACCGGGACGGCAAACCGTTCGCCGTGATGTACATCCCGCGGTTCGGTTTCACGTGGAACAAGCCCGTGCTGCAGAACACGGAGGTCGGCACCCTCAAGAAGGGACTCGGCCACTACGCGGGCACCGCTCGGCTCGGGCAGAAGGGCAACTTCGCGGTCGCCGGCCACCGGCGCACGTACGGCGACCCTTTCAAGGACTTCCCGAGGCTGCGGCCCGGTGACCAGGTCGTGCTCACCGACGGCACGACCTGGTTCACGTACGTCATCGACACCGAGCCCTACAAGACGCTGCCCAGCGACGTGGGCGTGATCGACCCCGTGCCGCGCAAGTCCGGGTACAAGGAACCGGGGCGCTATCTGACGCTCACGACGTGCGAGCCGGAGTGGGGTCACAGCCACCGGCTCATCGTCTGGGCGCATCTTGATGCCACTCAGCCTGTGGAGGCCGGGAAACCGGAGGCGTTGCGCCGTTAGTCTGGTGCGCGTACGAAGACGGCGTGGAAGGAGCGACCGGCATGTACGGCTGGATCTGGCGGAATCTGCCGGGCAACGCGTGGGTGAGGGCGCTGATCTCGATCGTGCTCGTCCTCGCGGTCGTCTACGTCCTCTTCCAGTACGTCTTCCCCTGGGCCGAGCCGCTGCTGCCCTTCAACGATGTGACGGTGAACGGTCAGTGAGCACGCGAAAGCCCCGCATTCTCGTCGTCGACAACTACGACAGCTTCGTCTTCAACATCGTCCAGTACCTGTATCAGCTGGGCGCGGAGTGCGAGGTGGTGCGCAACGACGAGGTGACGACCGCGCACGCGCAGGACGGCTTCGACGGGGTGCTCCTGAGCCCTGGTCCGGGCGCCCCCGAGCAGGCGGGCGTCTGTATCGAGATGGTGCGGCACTGCGCGGACACGGGCGTCCCGGTCTTCGGGGTCTGCCTCGGGATGCAGTCCATGCAGGTCGCGTACGGCGGCGTCGTGGACCGTGCGCCGGAGCTGCTGCACGGCAAGACCTCTCTGGTGCGGCACGAGGGCAAGGGCGTCTTCAAGGACCTGCCCGACCCGTTCACCGCGACCCGGTACCACTCGCTGGCCGCCGAGCCGGACACCGTGCCCGACGTCCTCGAGGTCACGGCCCGTACCGAGGACGGCA
Source organism: Streptomyces sp. NPDC025806 (assembly GCF_055558275.1). NCBI lineage: Bacteria > Bacillati > Actinomycetota > Actinomycetes > Kitasatosporales > Streptomycetaceae > Streptomyces > Streptomyces sp. NPDC025806. The sequence goes on from NZ_JBVHMU010000004.1 coordinate 143,426, forward strand.
TCATCATGGGCCTGCGCCACCGTGAACTGCCGGTGGAGGGCGTCCAGTTCCACCCCGAGTCCGTGCTGACCGAGCACGGGCATCTGATGCTGGCCAACTGGCTGGTGGAGTGCGGCGACGCGGGCGCGCCGGCCAGATCGGCGGGTCTCGCGCCCGTCGTGGGCAGGGCCTCGGCGTGACCGAACTGCGCCCCGACGACCCTCTCGGTGGTCCCTTGCCGGGGCAGCAACAGGGGCAGCAGGGGCAGCAGCATCCGTCACCGTGGTTCCGGCCGCTGGGCGCCCCGGAGCAGCAGCAGCCGGTCCAGGAGCCGGCCCCCGAGCCGGAGCCCGAGTGGTACGACCCCGAGGGCTACGCCCAGGACTGGTACCCGGAGCCGGAGCTCCACGAGCCGGACCCGCAGACGCCCGTACGGGACGACGAAACGGTTGCTCTGCGCACGGCCGACACCCGGCGCGCGGCGGAGCCCGTCGTCACCGGCGGTCGTGCCGCGCGCAGGAAGGCGGCCAGGAAGGGCGGAGGGCGCCATGCGGGCGGCGCGGCCACCGTGCCCGCCGCGGACCCGGAGACGCCCGCCGACAGGCCGCTCACGCGCGTCGAGGCCCGCCGTGCCGCACGGGCCGCGCGCCCGAGCGCCGGTGTGCTGGCCAGCCGCGCCATCGGCGAGGTCTTCATCACCCTCGGCGTCCTGATGCTTCTGTTCGTCACGTACCAGCTGTGGTGGTCGAACGTGCGGGCCCACAACATCGCCGGAGACGCCCGCAGCCATCTCGAGGACGACTGGGCCAACGGCAAGGGCAAGCCCGGGACCTTCGAGCCGGGCCAGGGCTTCGCGATCCTGCACATCCCGAAGCTGGACGTCGTCGTGCCGATCGCCGAGGGCATCAGCAAGCCCAAGGTGCTCGACCAGGGCATGGTCGGCCACTACGACAAGGACAGCATCCCGACGGCGATGCCCGACGCGAAGCGGGGGAACTTCGCGATCGCGGGGCACCGCAACACGCACGGCGAGCCGTTCCGGTACATCAACCGCCTCGAGCCCGGCGATCCGATCGTCGTCGAGACGCGCGACAAGTACTTCGTCTACAAGATGGCGAGCATCCTGCCGCAGACGCCGCCGTCGAACACCGCGGTGATCGACCCGGTCCCCGCCGGGTCCGGTTTCACCAAGCCCGGCCGGTACATCACACTGACCACCTGTACGCCGGAGTTCACGAGCACCTATCGGATGATCGTCTGGGGCAAGATGGTCGAGGAGCGGCCGCGCGGCAAGGGCAAGCCGGACGCCCTCGTCGACTAGGGCGCACACCGGCGGCGGGCATCACGGGCACGGCACAGGACGGGGCGATCAGTCAGTGGCAGCGACGACCGGCCGCGAGAGCGACCACGAGCAGGACGCGGAGCGCGACGGCGCCCCCGCCTCACCCGCATCTCCGCCGCCGCCCCGCAGGGGCCGGATCGCGGCGGCCGTCAGCGTCTTCGGCGAACTCCTCATCACCGGGGGCGTGATCCTCGGGCTGTTCGTCGCGTACTCGCTGTGGTGGACGAACGTGATGGCCGACCGGGAGGCCCACAAGCAGGGCAACAAGGTCCGCGACCACTGGGCCGCGGACAAGGGCCCCGGCGCTCTCGACACCAAGGACGGCATCGGCTTCCTGCATGTCCCCGCGATGGGCAAGGGCGAGGTCCTCGTCGAGAAGGGCACGTCGAGCGAGATCCTCAACGACGGCGTGGCCGGCTACTACACGGACCCGGTGAAGGCCGTCCTGCCCACGAGCGGCAAGAAGGGCAACTTCTCGCTCGCCGCGCACCGCGACGGCCACGGAGCCAAGTTCCACAACATCGACAAGATCGAGAAGGGTGACCCGGTCGTCTTCGAGTCGAAGGACAAGTGGTACGTCTACAAGGTCTTCGACATTCTTCCCGAGACCTCGAAGTTCGACGTGGACGTCATCGACCAGGTGCCCAAGCAGTCCGGCAAGAAGAAGCCCGGGCACTACATCACCCTGACGACCTGCACGCCCGTCTACACCTCCCGCTACCGGTACGTGGTGTGGGGCGAGCTGGAGCGCGTCGAGAAGGTCGACAGCGAGCGCACACCTCCGAAGGAACTGCGCTGACGCCGGAGCGCACATGAGAGGGCCCCGGTCCCCCACAGGGGGACCGGGGCCCTCTCATGTGTGTCGCGGGCGGGTCAGCCGTCGCCGAGGCCGCCGAAGAGGCCGCCGCCGTTGTTGCCGCCGTTGCCGCCACCGCCGGGCGCCGTCACCAGGGTGATGGTGTCGCCCTTGTTGATCGGGCTGTTCGCGCCGGGCTGGCTGCCCATCACGACCGCGTTGTCGTCACCCGGGGAGCCCGCCGCCAGCTGGACGTTGAGCCCCATGTCGGAGAGCTGCTTGCGGGCGTCCTTCAGCTTCTTGCCCCCGAGGTCGCCGGGGACGGTCAGCTGCTCGGCCGCCTTGGCGACCTTCAGGGTCACCGTGGAGCCCGGCTCCGCCTCGGAGTTCGCCGCGAGGCTCTGGGCGAAGACCTTGCCCGGCTCGACATCGGCGGCCTCCTCCTCGGTGCAGGTCGCCGCCAGCTTGTTCGACTTCAGCGTGGCCGTGGCCTGCTCACAGGTGAGGTTCTTCGCGGAGGACACGTCCGGGACGACGACCGTCTGCTTCTCCGTGGCGACGGTCAGGGTGATCTCGGTGCCCTTCTCGACCTTGCCGCTCTGCGGGTCCTGCTTGATCACCAAGCCGGGCTTGCGGTCCGACTCCTCGGTCTTCCGGGAGATGTTCGTGAAGCCCTTGCTCTTCAGGTCGGCCTCGGCCTCGGCGTACGGCAGTCCTGTGACGTCCGGGATCGTCAGCTTCGGCGCGCCCGTCGACATGCGCAGGGTGATCGTCTCGCCCTTGTCGACCTTGCCGCTCTCCGGGTCCTGCTCGCAGACCGTGTTCTTCGGGCTGTCCTTGCAGGCCATCGGCTCGCCCTTGACGACCTTGAGGTCGACGCGGTCCGCCTTCTCCTTGGCGTCCGGGAAGCTCTCGCCGACCAGGCTCGGTACCTCGACCTGGCCGTCGCCGCTGCTGCCGCTGCTGAACCACTTGCCGATCAGGATGGCGCCGACAAGCACGAGGATGCCCGCCGCGACCAGCAGGATCGTCGACGTGTGGCTCTTGCCCTGCTTGCGCCGGCCGCCACGCGGCTCGTCGTAGCCGTAGCCGCCGTCGTCCGGGTTGACCGGGGGCAGCATCGAGGTCGGGGCCGCGCCGCCGTTCTGCGGGCGCAGCATGGCCGTCTGCTGGTCGTCCGGGTGGCCGCCGTAGCCCACCGCGCCCATGGACGCGGTGGCCGCGACGGGCTGGCCGTCGAGGCAGGCCTCGATGTCGGCGCGCATCTCGTCGGCCGACTGGTAGCGGTAGTCCGGGTCCTTGGTCAGGGCCTTCAGGACGATCGCGTCCATCTCGGGCGTGATCTCGGGGTCGAAGACCGAGGGGGCCTGGGGCTCTTCGCGCACGTGCTGGTACGCGACCGCGACCGGCGAGTCACCGACGAACGGGGGGCGGACCGTCAGCAGCTCGTAGAGGAGACAGCCCGTCGAATACAGGTCCGAGCGGGCGTCGACCTGCTCGCCCTTGGCCTGCTCCGGCGAGAGGTACTGGGCGGTGCCGATGACCGCGGCCGTCTGCGTCATCGTCATGCCGGAGTCGCCCATGGCGCGGGCGATGCCGAAGTCCATGACCTTCACCTGTCCGGTGCGGGTCAGCATGACGTTGGCCGGCTTGATGTCGCGGTGGACGATCTGCGCCCGGTGCGAGTACTCGAGGGCCTGGAGGATGCCGATGGTCATCTCCATGGCCCGCTCGGGCAGCAGCTTGCGCCCCGAGTGCAGCAGCTCGCGCAGCGTGGAACCGTCGACGTACTCCATCACGATGTACGGGATGGAGATGTTGTCGACGTAGTCCTCGCCGGTGTCGTACACCGCCACGATCGCGGGATGGTTGAGCGAGGCGGCCGACTGGGCCTCCCGGCGGAACCGGGCCTGGAACGACGGGTCGCGCGCGAGGTCAGCCCGCAGCGTCTTCACCGCCACGGTGCGGCCGAGCCGGGTGTCATGCGCGAGGTAGACCTCCGCCATGCCACCACGGCCGAGCACCTGGCCCAGCTCGTACCGGCCGCCGAGGCGACGCGGCTCTTCCATGGTTACCTACCAGCCCTCTCCGTCGGTTCCGTCCGTCCCGTGCGGGGTCGGGCGGTGTGCCGTCCGGCATACCGTACCCGTCTCACCCGACGTGACCTGGCCAGCGTCGGGAGCCGTGACAGGACCGGTATCGCCACGTGCGACTTCGTGAAGAACAGGTGACCGGGCTCACATGAAGAGGTGAACCCGGCCGTGCCTGTCGATGTGTACGTCACTTCCGTCACGTACGTCACTTCTTGCCGTTGATGACCGCTTCCATGACGCTCTTCGCGATCGGGGCGGCGAGACCACCACCGGAGATGTCACCGCGGTCGGCGTCACTGTCCTCCACGACGACGGCGACGGCGACCGGGGTTCCCGAGCTCGTCTTCGCGTACGAGACGAACCAGGCGTACGGGGTGCCCTCGTTGTTCACACCGTTCTGCGCGGTACCGGTCTTTCCGCCGACCGTCACGCCGGGGATCTTCGCCATGGTGCCGGTGCCGCTGTTGACGACCGTCTCCATCATCGACTGGAGCTTCTGCGCGTTCTCCTTCGAGAGCGGGCGGCTCATCTCCTTGGGCTCGTGCTTCTCGATCGTGTCGAGGTTCGGAGCCTTGAGCTCGTCGACCATGTACGGCTCCATCAGGGCGCCGTCGTTGGCGATCGCCGCGCCGACCATCGCCATCTGGAGCGGCGTCGCGGCGGTGTCGTACTGGCCGATGGCGGACAGCGCGGTCTGCGGCCTGTTCATCTCCTTGTCGAAGTTCGAGGCGCTCGCGCGGACCGGGATGAACTGCTCCTCGTTGAAGCCGAACTTCTCGGCGGTCTCCCGCATCTTGTCCTTGCCGAGGTCCGAGCCGACCTTGCCGAACACGGTGTTGCAGGAGACCCGCAGGGCCTCGCGCAGCGTCGCGTCCTTGCAGGGCAGGTTGCCCTCGTTCTTCAGCTCCGTCGTCGTGTCCGGCATCGTCCAGGGCAGCGGCGAGTCCGTGCGCTCGTCGGCGCCCGAGTACAGGCCGTGCTCCAGGGCGGCGGCGGCCGTGACCAGCTTGAAGGTGGAGCCGGGCGGATACGTCTCGCGCAGCGCCCGGTTCACGAGCGGCTTGTCCTTGTCCTTCTCCAGCTTGGAGTAGGTGTTGGCGTCCTCGTTGAGGTTGCCGGCGAACGACGACGGGTCGTAGGACGGCGTCGAGGCGAGCGCGAGGATCTTGCCGGTGGACGGCTCGATCGCGGCGACCGCGCCCTTGCCCCGGTTCTTCAGGCCGTCGTACGCGGCCTTCTGCGCGGCGGCGTCGAGGGTCGTGACGACGTTGCCGCCCTCCTTCGGCTTGCCCGTGATCATGTCGAGCGTGCGGCGGAAGAACAGCCGGTCGTCGTTGCCGGAGAGGATGCCGTCCTCGAGGTTCTCGATCTGGCTGGCGCCCACGACCTGCGAGGAGTACCCGGTGACGGGGGACCACATGGGCCCGTTCTTCCAGGTCCGCTTGTACTTCAGGTCGGTGTTCTTGGTCTTCACCGATCCGGTGATCGGATTGCCGTCGACGATGATGTTGCCGCGCGGCGTCGAGTAGCGGGCGATGAGGACGCGGCGGTTGTCCTTGTCCGAGGCGAGGGTGTCCGCCTTGACGTACTGCAGCCAGTTGTCCCGGATGAGCAGGGTCAGGATCAGCAGCCCGCAGAAGATCGCGATACGGCGCAGGGGCTTGTTCACGGTCGGACCACCTGGGTCATCTCGGCGTCGGGACTGGGAGCGGGCGAGGGCGCGGGCCTGCGGGCCGTGTCGCTGATGCGGATCAGGATGCCGATGAGTGCCCAGTTGGCGATCACGGACGAACCGCCGTACGCGAGGAACGGCATCGTCATACCGGTCAGCGGGATGAGGCCCATGACACCGCCGGCGACCACGAAGACCTGCAGTGCGAAGGCGCCGGACAGGCCGACGGCCAGCAGCTTGCCGAAGGGGTCGCGGGCCGCGAGGGCGGTGCGTACGCCGCGCTCGACGATCAGTGCGTAGATCAGCAGGAGCGCCATGAGACCGGCGAGACCCAGCTCCTCGCCGAAGGTGGCGAGGATGAAGTCGGAGTTCGCGGCGAAGCGGATCAGCTCGGAGTGGCCCTGGCCCCAGCCGGTGCCGAGGGTGCCGCCGGAACCGAAGGCCCACAGGGCCTGCATCGCCTGCTCGGAGTGGCCGACCACGTTCTGCCGGCTGAGCATGAACTCCTTCATCGGGTCGAGCCAGGCGTCCACACGCTGCTGGATGTGCGGCTCGAAGCTCGCCACACCCACGGCGCCGACCGCGGACATCATCAGACCGAAGACGATCCAGCTGGTCCGCTCGGTGGCGACGTACAGCATGATGACGAACATTCCGAAGAACAGCAGCGACGTACCGAGGTCGGTCTCGAACACCAGGATGAGGATCGAGATTCCCCAGACGACGAGGATCGGCCCGAGGTCACGGCCGCGCGGCAGGTACATCCCCATGAAGCGGCGGCTGGCCAGCGCCAGCGCGTCCCGCTTCACCATGAGATAGCCGGCGAAGAAGACCGCGAGGACGATCTTGGCGAACTCACCGGGCTGGATGGAGAAGCCGCCGACGTGGATCCAGATCTTCGCGCCGTAGATGTTCTGCCCGAGGCCCGGGACCAGCGGGAGCAGCAGCAGGACGATCGCGCCCAGCATCGAGATGTAGGTGTAGCGCTGCAGGACGCGGTGGTCCTTCAGGAAGATCAGCACGACGATGAACAGGCCGATGCCCATCGCGGAGTACATCAGCTGCCGCGGTGCCGCGTTGCCCGCCTGATCGATGGACTGCAGCAGCTTCGACTGGTCGAGCCGCCAGATGGCGACCAGGCCCAGCCCGTTGAGCAGCGTGGCCAGCGGCACGAGGAGCGGGTCCGCGTAGGCCGCGAACTTGCGCACGGCGAGGTGCGCGACGCCGGCCATCAGGCCGAGCCCGAGCCCGTAGCCGAGCAGGCCCGCGGGCAGCTCGCCGTCGATGGCCAGGCCCACGTTGGCGTACGCGAAGACGGGGATGACCACGGCGAACACGAGGAGCGCCAGCTCGGTGTTGCGCCGGCTCGGCGCCCCGATGGCGCCGATGGTCGACGTATGGGTCGTGGAGTTACTGCTCATGGCGTGCTGAGGCCCCCAACGGCTCTACTGCTGTGCGCACGCCTTGGCCAGCTGCTGCTCTTCCTCGGAGAGAGTGGGGCCAGGGGTGGGCTTGGGAGATTGCGATGACTTGGCCTTGCCGGACGGCGTCTGCGACGGGCCGGGCGAGGGCACCTTGCGGAACGAGGCCTTGGACGCGGTGCCGCCCGAGGTCGTGCCGCCCGCTTCGCCCTCACCGGACTTCGCGTTGCTCTCGCTCTCGGCCTGCTGCCGCTGGGCCTGCTTCCTGCACGCGGTGGCCTGCGCCGACAGCTCGACGATCTTGTCCTGCGCGGCCGCCAGGTCGCCTTCGGCGATGGTCGACTCGACCTGCTTGCGCTGGTAGGGCGGCAGGTACTTGAGTTCGATCTCCGGATGGTCCTTCTCGACCGCGGACAGGCTCACCCAGGCGAGGTCCTGGTTGATGCCGCGGTAGAGCGCCACGTGCTCGTCGTTCGAGCCGACGAAGTACTGGGTCTGCGTCCAGCGGTAGCCGCCGTACAGGCCGCCGCCGATGACCGCGAGCGCCAGGACCGAGTACAGCGACCGCTTGAGCCACTTCCGGCCGCGCCGCGGCTTGACGAAGTCCTCGTCCGCGTACGCGCCGAAGCCCCCCTCGGGTGCGTAGCCGACGGGGTCGCCGCTGCCGGGCGGGCCGAACTCGCCGCCGCCCTGCCGGGGCGCGGGCCTGCCGAGGCCCGCGGCCCGTCCGGCCGGGGTCTCCATGGCGCCGCCGTCGTGCGGCTGGTGCTGGTTCTCCGCGACCGCGCCGACGATGACCGGGGCGTCCGAGAGCTGTCCCGCGAGGGTGTCGCCGCTGTCGATGTCGAGGACGTCGGCGACGATCACCGTGATGTTGTCGGGGCCGCCGCCGCGCAGTGCCAGCTGGATCAGGTCCTGGACCGTCTCCTGCGGGCCCTGGTAGCTGGCGAGCGTCTCCTCCATCGTCTGGTGCGAGACGACGCCGGACAGGCCGTCCGAGCAGATCAGGTAGCGGTCACCGGCGCGCACCTCGCGGATCGACAGATCCGGCTCGACGTGGTCGCCGGAGCCCAGCGCACGCATCAGCAGCGAGCGCTGCGGGTGCGTGGTGGCCTCCTCCTCGGTGATGCGGCCCTCGTCGACGAGGCGCTGCACCCACGTGTGGTCCTGCGTGATCTGGGTCAGCACGCCGTCGCGCAGCAGGTAGGCGCGCGAGTCGCCGACGTGCACGAGGCCGAGCCGCTGGCCGGTCCACAGCAGGGCGGTCAGGGTGGTGCCCATGCCCTCGAGCTGGGGGTCCTCCTCGACCATCATGCGCAGCTGGTCGTTGGCCCGCTGCACGGCGGTGCCGAGCGAGGTCAGGATGTCGGACCCCGGCACGTCGTCGTCGAGCGCGACGATCGTGGAGATCACCTCGGAGCTGGCCACCTCACCGGCGGCCTGGCCCCCCATGCCGTCGGCGATCGCGAGCAGCCGGGGACCGGCGTAACCGGAGTCCTCGTTGCCCTCGCGGATCATTCCTTTGTGCGATCCGGCGGCGAAGCGCAGTGACAGACTCATGCGCACCTCGCCCGTCGGCTCCGGGTACATCCGCACGGTGCCCACCCTCCGGTCGGGAGCGCGCCGAAGTCCCCGTCGGGGACTGCCGCGCCGGCTCGCTCGCTCCGCTCGCGCTCATTCATGACGTAGCACTACTTCCGCAGCTCGATGACGGTCTTGCCGATGCGGATCGGCGCGCCCAGCGGGATCGGCTGGGGCGTCGTGAGGCGGGTCCGGTCGAGATACGTGCCGTTGGTGGACCCGAGATCCTCGACGATCCACTGGCCGTCCCGGTCCGGGTAGATCCTGGCGTGCCGGCTCGACGCGTAGTCGTCGTCCAGCACGATCGTGCTGTCGTGCGCGCGGCCCAGCGTGATGGTCTGCCCCTGCAGCGCCACCGTGGTGCCCGTGAGGGTGCCCTCGGAGACGACCAGCTTGGTCGGGGCGCCGCGGCGCTGGCGGCCGCCGCCCGACTGCTGCTGGCGCTGCTGCGGGGGCGCGGCCTGGCGGGCGGCCTGCTGGGCACGCCCGCTCTCACGACGTGCGCCGCGCTGTGTGACACGCGTGCCGAACAGGTCGCTGCGGATGACCTGGACGGCCACGATCACGAACAGCCACAGAACGGCCAGGAAACCCAGCCGCATGACCGTCAGGGTCAGCTCTGACATTGCCCCCGCTTCACCCTTCGGCTTGCCGGTAAACGATGGTGGTGGAGCCCACGACGATCCGCGAGCCGTCGCGGAGCGTAGCGCGGGTGGTGTGCTGCCCGTCCACCACGATCCCGTTGGTGGATCCCAGATCCTGGATCGTCGAGGGCGTTCCGGTCCGGATCTCGCAGTGCCGGCGCGATACGCCGGGGTCGTCGATCCGCACGTCGGCCTCGGTGGAACGGCCGAGCACGAGGGTGGGGCGGGAGATCTGGTGCCGTGTGCCGTTGATCTCGATCCAGTGCCGGGTACGAGAGCCCGGCATCGGTCCCGCGCCGGGGCGCCGGTCCGCTGCGGCGGGCCCCGAGGGGGCGTGCGCCGGGCGGCCGGGAGGCGGTGCGGACGGCATCGGCGGGGCGGCGGCGGGCGGGTACCCGTAGCCGCCGGGCGCCTGCGGGGGCCGGGGTGCGGCACCGGGGTGCGGCTGGTCCGGCCGGTCCTGGCTGGTGGACGAGGCGAGGGTGCGGCTGCGCACGCGGTACAGACCCGTGTCCAGGTCGTCCGCCTTCTCCAGATGGACCTTGATGGGGCCCATGAAGGTGTAGCGCTGCTGCTTCGCGTAGTCGCGGACCATGCCGGACAGCTCGTCGCCGAGCTGGCCCGAGTACGGGGCCAGGCGCTCGTAGTCGGGCGCGCTCAGCTCGACGATGAAGTCGTTGGGGACGACCGTGCGGTCCCTGTTCCAGATCGTCGCGTTGTTGTCGCACTCGCGCTGGAGGGCGCCGGCGATCTCGACGGGCTGGACCTCGGACTTGAAGACCTTGGCGAAGGTGCCGTTGACCAGCCCCTCGAGACGTTGCTCGAACTTCTTCAGGACTCCCATGGGGCACCTCCTCCTTCGTAGCCGTCCTGCTTGTCGCTGTTGCCTTGCTCGCTCGTGCTGCCTACTTGGTACTGCTTACTGATCGTATCCACGCGTCGGGAAATCGGCTGGTTCCCCCTGTCCGCCCGGTCGATGAGTGTCGACGCTCACAGCCCCTGCCACGCCCCCGTCCACAGGGATCGTAGAGGGGGTCTCGGGACAGTGTCCCGTACGCGGCTGCGGAACAGGTCGGAGCGGACGTGACTCGTGGGCCGTCGCCGGTCGCCGCACCCCGTGACCGTGGCTGCCCGCGGGAAACGGATGTGAATCCACCCTCCGCAGCGTGCTAATCTTCTGCATGTCGGAAGGCGCCGCGGCCCGAAAGGGAGCGGAGCCGGAGGACACACCCAATGCGCGGGTGGCGGAATAGGCAGACGCGCTGGATTCAGGTTCCAGTGCCCGCAAGGGCGTGGGGGTTCAACTCCCCCCTCGCGCACACAGCCGAGACGGGCTCATCGTGAAGACGATGGGCCCGTTTCGCTTTTCCGTAGATGTACGTATAGATGCACTTGTAGATGTGTCCTGTCTCACGTCGGGCCGATGTGCGGTGTGAGACAGCCGAGAGCCCCGCGGACCTTGAAGGTCCGCGGGGCTCTGTCGTGCCGGTCGGTCGTGCCGGCGGCGGGGGTCAGGCGGCGTGCCGGGCCGCCGTCTCCTTGCCCTTGCGCTGCGCGTCCAGGAGGGCCTTCTCGCGGGAGGCCTCGTAGAGCGGGATCAGCTCGGCCATCGCCGGGTTCTGCGGGGCCATCGTCAGCTCCGGGACGATGAAGTCGAGGTCGAGGGCGAGGGTGTCGCGCAGCACGGCCTCCAGGTAGTTCTGCACGTACTCCATGCCCTCGCGCGGGGTGCCCGGCGCGTAGGAGCCGCCGCGGCTGGCGACGACCGTGACCGGGGTGCCCTTGGTGGCCGGGGCCTCCACGCCGGCGGTGCGGCCGAAGAGGATCACGTTGTCGAGCCAGGCCTTCAGGGTCGACGGGATCGAGTAGTTGTACATCGGGGCGCCGATCAGGATCGCGTCCGCCTGCTCCAGCTCCTCGATGAGCTTCACGCGCTCGGCGAAGGCCGCCGCCTGTTCGGGGGTGTGCGCGGACGGATCGGAGAAACCGGCCAGGTGGGCGTGGGCGCTCAGGTGCGGGACCGGGTTCGTGTCCAGGTCGCGGTAGACGACCGTGCCCTCGGGGTGCTGCTCCTGCCAGGCCTTGCGGAAGGCGTCCGTGACGGTGCGCGAGGACGACGCGGGGCCGGCGAGGAGGGCGGAGTCGAGGTGCAGAAGCGTGGCCATGGGGTCTCTCCCGGAGGTGAGGGTGTCGCAGTCACGCCGCAAAACGTGCTGCAGATGAGTATGCAGCTATTGATAACACAGGTACTTACTTTTTTTCATCCCTGTACGGGAGAGCAGTACGCTGGGGGCATGGCGGGTAACGGGGAAGTCGCGGGAGTCGAGGCGCGGGCGGCCGTGCCCGGGTCGTGTACGACGGTCGGCATCGGGATGACGCGGGTCTTCGCGCTGCTCGGCAAGCGCTGGACCGGGCTGGTCGTGGCCGTCCTCATGGAAGGGCCCGTGCACTTCTCGGATCTGCGCCGGGCGATCCCGGGGATCAGCGAGCGGATGCTCTCGGACCGGCTGACCGAGCTGGGGGCCGCGGGGCTCGTCCTGCGGGAGGTCGACGCGGGGCCGCCGCTGCGGGTCGCCTACCGGCTGACCGAGGCCGGTGAGGCCTTGCAGCCGGCGCTGCGGGAGCTGGGGAACTGGGCGGAGCGGTATCTCGGGGTGCCCGAGGGCAAGGCCTGCTCGGAGTAGTCCCGGGCCTGTTCGCCCGGCTCGGGTGACTGTCTTTCCCTGGTGCGGTGCCTGTTTCCCGGCTTCGGGTGAGGGGCTTGTGCACAGGCCGTGGGTTTTCCACAGGCGCTGACGGGGGATTTCGCGCGGCGGTACGGTCGTGACCGGTCAGAGTGCGAAGCGATGCGCCGGTCAAGGCGATGTACGGGGGAGGCGGTCGGCGTGGGCGGATCCGGGGACACGGTGGCGGCGGTGCCGCGGCAGGGCGACGGGCAGGACTTCGGTGCGGGCGGGCGGCTGCCCCGGGTGCCGGGATTCGCGCGGTCCGGCGGCGCCGGGGACGGGGCGGCGGGAGCCGTCGCGCCAAAGGAGGCGGGGAAGGCGCTGCGGCGGGGTGTGCCGCGGTCCTCGCACGCGGACTTCGCACCGGACGCGGGCCGGCCGGACGCCGTCGCCGCCGTCGAGGAGTCGGGGCGCGGCCGGATACCCGAGCTGACCCCGCTCCGGGTCGGGCGGATGGTCGCGACCCCCTTCGCCTTCCTGCGCGGCTCGGCCGGCCTCATGGCGTACGACCTGGCGCGCACCCCGGTCACCGGCATCGGCGCGCAGATCTGCGGTGACGCCCACGCGGCGAACTTCGGCCTGTACGGGGACGCGCGCGGCGGGCTGGTCATCGACCTGAACGACTTCGACGAGACCGTGCACGGCCCCTGGGAGTGGGACGTGAAGCGGCTCGCCACGTCCCTGGTGCTCGCCGGGCGCGAGGCCGGCGCCGACGAGGACACCTGCCGCAAGGCCGCCCACGACAGCGTCGGCGCCTACCGCCGCACGATGCGCCTGCTGGCGAAGCTGCCGGCGCTGGACGCGTGGAACGCGATCGCGGACGAGGAGCTCGTCTCCCACACCGACGCCCACGACCTGCTCGGCACCCTGGAGCGCGTCTCGGAGAAGGCGCGGAACAACACCAGTGGTCGCTTCGCCGCGAAGTCGACGGTGGCGGTGCCGGGCGGCGGGCGGCGGTTCGTGGACGCGCCGCCGGTGCTGCGCTCGGTCCCGGACGCCGAGGCCGCGGCCGTCGCCGCCGCGCTCGGCCCCTATCTGGAGACCCTGTCCGCGGACCGGTTGCCGCTGCTGGGGCGGTACGCGATCCACGACGTGGCCTTCCGTGTCGTCGGCACGGGCAGCGTCGGCACGCGCTCGTACGTGGTGCTGCTGCTCGATCACCGGGGCGAGCCGCTGGTGCTGCAGGTGAAGGAGGCGCGGCCGTCCGTGCTGCTGCCGCATCTGCCGGCCGCCGGCTTCGCGGCGCCGGAGGCCGGGCACGAGGGGCAGCGGGTGGTGCTCGGGCAGAAGCGGATGCAGGTGGTCAGCGACATGCTGCTCGGCTGGACGACGGTGGACGGACGGCCGTTCCAGGTACGGCAGTTCAGGAACCGGAAGGGGAGCGTCGATCCGGCCGCACTCGCCGCCGACCAGGTCGACGACTACGCGCGGATGACCGGCGCGCTGCTCGCCCGCGCCCACGCGCACAGCGCGGACCCGCGGCTGATCGCCGGCTACTGCGGCAAGAACGAGGAGCTGGACGAGGCCGTGGCGGCCTTCGCCGTGGCGTACGCGGACCGGACCGAGGCCGATCACGGAGAGCTGGTGCGAGCCGTGCGCGAGGGGCGGACGGCGGCCGAGACCGGGGTGTGAGCCCCTGGCCAGGACAGGGCCTAGGCTGGACGGGTGACGACCCCGGAGAGCGACGTGGCAGAGCAGCAGGCGGAGGGGCGGCCCACGGACGGGCAGCCCGCGGGCGGCTCGGCCGAGCAGGCTCAGGAGCGAGCGGAGCAGGCGCGGGAACGGGCCGAGCAGGCTCAGGAGCGCAGCGAGGCGGCGGCTTCTGGTGAGCGGCCCGAGGAGCAGGCTGCGGAGCGGCCTGAGGAGCGGCTCGAGCGGGCCGTGCGGGCCGCCGAGCAGGCGCTGATCGAGTTCGAGATCGCGGTGGAGACGTTCCGGGTCGAGGTGGAGAACTTCTCGCGGCTCCACCACCAGAAGCTCGGGCCGATGTACACGCGGCTCGACGAGCTGGAGGCGCTGATCGCCGAGGCGACCGCGGCCCGGACCGGTGACCCCGAGGACCGGGCGAAGGCCGAGGAGGCGCGGGCCCGGGTCATGCCGATGCCGGGGGTCGAGGAGCTGTTCCACGGCTGGATGGACGGGGACGGGCTGTTCCCCGAGGCCGTCGCCATGCTGACCGATCAGCCGGTGCGGCCGCCGCAGCGGGTGCGCCCGAGCGAGGAGGCCCGCAAGCTCTACCGCGAGCTGGCCCGCAAGGCGCATCCGGACCTGGCCCAGGAGGAGACGGAGCGGGCCCGGCGCGACGAGTTCATCGCGCGGGTCAACGCGGCGTACGGGCGGGGCGACGAGGCGCTGCTGCGCGAGCTTGCCGAGGAGTGGGCCGCGGGGCCGGTGCCGCCGGAGCGGGAGCCGTCGCCGAGCGAGGAGCTCTACGCCCGCCTGGAGTGGCTGGCGCAGCGCAAGGAGCTGCTCACGGTCGTGGCCCGCGAGCTGGAGGAGAGCGCGATCGGCTCGATGCTGCGGATGGCGCCCGACGATCCGGACACCCTGCTCGACGAGATCGCCGAGCAGCTGCTCGCGCAGGTCGCGGAGCGTGAGGCGGAGCTGCGGCGGCTCACCTCGGCCTGAGCACGTTTCCTCTTCGGGTAGCGTCGGACGCATGGTTTTCGGTTCTGGTGTGCCCACGGTCGCGGTCGACGAGCTCTCCGAGGAGGACTTCCTCCTCGATGTCCGTGAGGACGACGAATGGCGGGCGGGGCACGCCGAGACGGCGCTGCACATCCCGATGAGCGAGTTCGTCGCCCGGTTCGGCGAGCTGACGCAGGCGGCGCCGCAGGACGGGCGGGTCAACGTGGTGTGCAAGGTCGGCGGCCGGTCCGCCCAGGTGACCGCCTACCTGGTGCAACAGGGCATCGACGCGGTGAACGTGGCCGGTGGCATGGAGGCCTGGGCCGCGGCGGGGCGGCCCGTCGTGGACGGCGACGGCAAGCCGGGCGCGGTGCTCTGACCCTTTTCCTCTCGCGGCAGTCCGCGGCTGAGTGAGGGCCCCGGTTTTCACCGGGGCCCTTTTTCGTGCCCTTCTTCCGTGCCGTTTTTTCGTGCCGTGGTCGGGGTGTGCTCTCAGCCCAGGGGGTGGGCGGCCAGCAGGTCGCCCAGGGCTTCCTCGTGCGCGGCGGCCGGGCCGAGCGAGAGCTCCAGGTGCTTGGCCCAGGCGTGATAGCGGTGCAGCGGGTAGTCGGTGTCCGCGCCGAAGCCGCCGTGCAGATGCTGGGCGGTCTGCACGATGCGCCGCACGCCCTCGGAGGCCCAGGTCTTGGCGACCGCGACGTCACCGGCGACGGGCAGCGCGCCCCCGGCCCCGCTGCTGATGCGCCAGGCGGCCTGCCACAAGGTCGCCTCCATGGCCCGCAGGTCGATGTACCGGTCGGCGGCCTGCACGGCGACGGCCTGGAACGTGGCGATGGGGTGGCCGAACTGCTCGCGCTTGCCCGCGTAGTCGCTCGTCATCCGGAGCGCGCCGGTGCCGAGGCCCAGGGCGAGGGCGCAGGTGCCGGTGGCCAGGAGATCGTGCAGCCGGGGCCAGGCCTCGGGCGCCTCGATCATGTCGTGGGCCGCGACGCGTACGCCGTCCAGGCGGAGCTCGGCGAGACGCTCGCCGGTGGTGGAGATCTGCTCGGCGAAGGTGAGGCCCGGTGGTGTCCGCGTGCCTGGGCCGGGGAGGACCGCGAGCATCGGTGCGCCCTCGCCGGTGTGCACGGGGAGGAGGATCCGGTCGGCGTTGAACGCCCACGGCACCGCCGTCTGCGCCCCGTCCAGGATCCAGCCCGCCGGCCCGTCGGCCTGGCCCCCGGAACTCTCCTTCCGCGCGGTGACCGCGAGTTCGGCCGGGTCGTGGCCCGTGCGGCCCGCCGACGCGACGGTCAGCACGAGCTCTCCGCGGCCCGCGCCGGGCAGCAGCTCCCGCTTCAACTCCGCGCTGCCGTGGGCCTGTACGGCCGTGGCGGCCGCGCAGTGCTCGAGCAGCGGCAGCCGGGCCAGGACCTGCGCCGACTCGCGCAGCACGAGGCACAGCGCGACGGCGTCGAGCCCGGCACCGCCGTACTCGGGCGCGATGAGGAGGCTCAGCAGATCGGCGTCCACGGCCTTGGCCCACAGGGCGCGGTCGAAGTCCTCGGCCACGGCCCCCGGAGTGAGCGAGGGGCTGGGCACCCCGTCGGGAGCGACCGGCGCGAACACCGCCTTCGCCGCCTCGACGGCCGCCTGTTGCTCCTCGGAGAAGGTGAAGTCCACCGGCTGTCCCTCCCGTGCCTGCCCCGGCCGCTCTGCCTCGGTCCGCCGGGCCTTAGCGGAATCTGACGGAGCGTCAAGATAGAACAGGTTCTACGAGAAGGGAACAGGATGGGGCGCCGGGGTGGACGGAGGGCCGGGCGGCGTCCGAGGTCAGCGGTCGAAGTCGAGCTCCACCTTCTCCGTGGACGGGTGCGACTGGCAGGCCAGCACGTAACCGGCCTCGGTCTCCTCGGGCTCCAGCGCGAAGTTCCGGTCCATCCGGACGGACCCCGAGACGAGGAACGCGCGGCAGGTACCGCAGACGCCGCCCTTGCAGGCGTAGGGCGCGTCCGGTCTGTTGCGCAGCACCGTGTCCAGGAGGGACTCGCCGTCCTGGACGGGCCAGCTGCCCGCGCGGCCGTCGAGCTGTGCGGTGACGGTGGCGTGGGCGGGGGCCCCGGCCACCGACCCGGGCCGGGCCGCCGCCGGAGCGTCGTCCACATGGAAGATCTCCTCGTGCACGCGGTCCCGCCGCACGCCGAGGTCCCGCAGAGTCCGCTCGGCGCTCTGCACGAGCCCGTAGGGGCCGCACAGGAACCAGCCCGAGACCCGCTCGACCGGCAGCAGCGCCGGCAGCAGGGCCGACAGGCGCTCCTGGTCGAGGCGGCCCGAGGAGAGACCGGCCTGCTGCTCCTCGCGGGACAGTACGGTGACCAGCTGGAACCGGTCCGGGTACCGGTCCTTCAGATCGGCGACCTCCTCCAGGAACATCGTCGAGGCGGTGGTGCGGTCGCTGCGGATCAGGCAGAACCGGGCCTCGGGCTCGCGCGCCAGCAGCGTCGCCGCGATGGAGAGCACCGGGGTGATCCCGCTGCCGCCGACCACCGCCGCGTAGTGCCCCGGCGCCGGGTCGAGGACGAAGCGCCCGGCCGGCGTCATCACCTCGACCTCGTCGCCCACGCCGATCTCCTTGTGGGCGTATGTGGAGAACGCGCCGCCGTCGACCATGCGCACGCCGACCCGCAGCGTGTCCGGCGCCGTGCCGGCCGGGGCGGGGGAGCAGATCGAGTACGTGCGGCGGATCTCGGCGCCCTCGGTCGTGCCGTCCGCCGTGCGGCGCAGGGCGAGGTGCTGGCCGGGGGTGAACCGGTACGCCTCGCGCAGCTCCTGCGGCACCACGAAGGTCAGAGCCACCGAGTCGTCGGTGAGCCGGTCGACCGCGGCGACCCGGAGCCGGTGGAAGCGGGCCCTTCCCGCTCCTTGTGCCATCACAGCTCCTTGAAGTGGTCGAAGGGTTCGCGGCAGGCCAGGCAGCGGCGCAGGGCCTTGCAGGCGGTGGACGAGAAGCGGCTGAGCAGCTCGGTGTCGGTCGAGCCGCAGTGCGGGCAGGCGAGCGGCTCCTCGGCCGGTGTGTCCGCGCCGGTGCGGCGGGTCGGGCTCAGCGTCAGGGCGACGGGTCCGGCGGGGGCGCGGGTGGTGCGAGGCGGCGCTATGCCGAACTCCCGGAGCTTGCGGCGCCCTTCGGGCGTGATGTCGTCCGTTGACCAGGCGGGGCTGAGCACCGGGCGGACGGTCACCTCGGGGATCCCGTGCTCGTGCAGCACGCGCTCGATGTCGTCGGACATCGCCTCGATCGCGGGGCACCCCGTGTACGTGGGGCTGAGCTCCACCTCGACGCGGCCGGGCCCCAGGCTGTGCACGGCGCGCAGCACGCCGAGCTCCGTGAGGGTCAGCACGGGCAGCTCGGGGTCGGGCACGGAGCCCGCGAGCCGGCGCAACTCCGCCTCCAGCGGGGTCTCCTGCTCGTGGGCGAGGGTCACCATGACGCCCCCGGGTGACTGCGGTGCAGGTGCTGCATCTCGGCGAGCATCCGCCCGAAGGACTCGGTGTGCAGGCCCTGGCGTCCGGCTCCGGCGCGCCAGGCGCCGGTCTGCGGGCCCGCGGGCACAGCCAGCGTGGCGCGGCGGAGGACGTCCGTGACCTGCGCCGTCCACGTCTCCTGGATCTCCTGCCAGTCGACCGGCAGTCCGGGAACGGGCTGGAACAGCTCGCCGGTGAAGCGCCACAGGGCGTCGACCGCGCGCTGCGTGCGGGCGTGGCTCTCGTCGGTGCCGTCGCCCAGGCGCAGCGTCCACTGCTCCGCGTGGTCCTGGTGGTAGGCGACCTCCTTGACCGCCTTGGCGGCCAGAGGGGCGAACGGCGAGTCCGTCGCGGCCAGTCGGGTGTGGAGCAGCAGCTGGAAGGTGGAGAAGAAGAGCTGGCGGACGATCGTGTGCGCGAAGTCGCCGTTGGGCTGCTCGACCAGCTGGGTGTTGCGGAAGGCGCGCTCCTCGCGGAGGTAGGCCAGCTCGTCCTCGTCGCCGGCCATGCTCAGCAGGACGCGGGCCTGGCCGAGCAGGTCGAGCGCGATGTTCGCGAGGGCGACCTCCTCCTCCAGGACCGGGGCGTGGCCCGCCCACTCCCCCAGACGGTGCGAGAGCACCAGGGCGTCGTCGCCGAGGGCGAGGGCGGCGGCCGCGGTGTCGGTCAGCGGCTGCGTCTCGGAAGGCAGCGTGGTCTCGGAAGGCTGCGTCACAGGTGCTTCACCCCTTCCGGGATCTCGTAGAACGTCGGGTGGCGGTAGGGCTTGTCGGCCGCGGGCTCGAAGAAGGGGTCCTTCTCGTCCGGCGAGGAGGCGGTGATCGCGGCGGAGGGCACGACCCACAGGGAGACGCCCTCGCCGCGGCGGGTGTACAGGTCCCGCGCGTTGCGCAGCGCCAGCTCGGCGTCCGGGGCGTGCAGGCTGCCCGCGTGGGTGTGGGACAGGCCGCGGCGGGAGCGCACGAAGACCTCCCACAGGGGCCAGTCCGTGCCGCCCTGCGCCGCGGGGGTGGGGGTCTCGCTCATGCCGCCCTGCCTTCGTGTGTCGTGGCCTTGGTGGAGTGCTTGGCCGCGTGGGCCGCGGCGGCCTCGCGCACCCAGGCGCCCTCGTCGTGGGCGCGCCGGCGCTGGGTGATGCGCTGCTCGTTGCACGGCCCGTTGCCCTTCAGGACCTCCTTGAACTCCGTCCAGTCGATCGGACCGAAGTCGTGCCGGCCCCGCTCCTCGTTCCACCGCAGCTCGGGGTCGGGGAGGGTGAGGCCGAGGGACTCGGCCTGGGGGACGCAGATGTCGACGAAGCGCTGCCGCAGCTCGTCGTTCGAGTGGCGCTTGATCTTCCACTCCATGGACTGCGCGGAGTGCGCCGACTCGTCGTCCGGCGGGCCGAACATCATCAGCGAAGGCCACCACCAGCGGTCCACCGCGTCCTGCGCCATCGCGTGCTGGGCCTCGGTGCCCCGGCTCAGGGCGAGCAGCAGCTCGTACCCCTGGCGCTGGTGGAAGGACTCCTCCTTGCAGACGCGGACCATCGCGCGCGCGTAGGGCCCGTAGGAGCAGCGGCACAGCGGCACCTGGTTCGTGATCGCGGCGCCGTCCACCAGCCAGCCGATGGCGCCGACGTCCGCCCAGGTCAGCGTCGGGTAGTTGAAGATCGAGGAGTACTTCTGGCGGCCGCTGTGGAGCTTGTCGAGCAGCTCGTCGCGGCTGGTGCCGAGGGTCTCGGCGGCGCTGTAGAGGTACAGGCCGTGGCCCGCCTCGTCCTGGACCTTGGCCATCAGGATGGCCTTGCGGCGCAGGGAGGGGGCGCGGGTGATCCAGTTCGCCTCGGGCTGCATGCCGATGATCTCGGAGTGCGCGTGCTGGGCGATCTGGCGGACCAGCGTCGCGCGGTAGGCGTCGGGCATCCAGTCGCGGGGCTCGATGCGCTCGTCCGCAGCCACCGCCGCGTCGAAGACGGCCTGGAAGCCGGCCTCGCCGAGGTCGGCGGCCTGGTCCGGCCGCGTCCCGGCTGCCTGGTGGTGCGGGGCTGCTGTCGCCATTCCCGATCCCCTCGACCTTGGGTGACCGACGGGGCCGGGGGCTCCGTCAGCTCCCGACCGATCGTTCGGTTCGTCGAGTTCAATGGTGGGACCCGGCGCCGTAGGGTGTCAACCCTGAACAGTCCGCCTGTGGACAAGTCCGGTCTGCACCGTCCCTTCACCTGTGGAAAACCGCGGTCGACTGTGTTTGGCGCTCGCTCCCCAGTACGGTTCCGATGCGCCGCGGGGACACGGCGGGCCGGGGGAACGGCCAGGGGAACAGGGAATCGGGATCGGGGAGCACCGATGGACACGGAAGCAGCGGCGGCGGACGAGGCCGTCCGGCCCGATCCGCAGCCGGAGTCGCAGCCGCAGCCGGAATCGGATCCGCAGTCGGCCCCGCCCGGCCGCGCCGGCATCGCGGGCCTCGCCCCCGGCTACCAGCTGACGGCCGCGCTGGCCCTGGCGGCGGTCGCGCTCGTCACCGGACTCCACGTCCTCATGGTGTTCCTGCACGTCGCGCCGTCGAACACGCTGAGCAAGCAGTACGGCCAGGGCGTCGACGACTGGGTGTACCCCGAGTTCGAGCAGAACTGGAAGCTGTTCGCCCCGAACCCGCTCCAGCAGAACATCGCCGTGCAGGCCCGAGGCGAAGTGCGCACGCGCGACGGAGACACGCGGCAGACCCGCTGGTACGACCTGTCCGCCGAGGACGGCGCCGCCATCGACGGCAACCTGCTGCCCAGCCACACCCAGCAGAACGAACTGCGCCGCGCCTGGGACATCTACGGGTCGACGCACGACGCGCAGAACCGTCCCACCGGACCGCGCGGCACCCTGTCCGAGCGTTATCTGCGCCGCATCCTCGTGCTGCGCCTGGACCGGCTCGGCGTGACGGAGAAGGGCGAGACGCTCGAACGCGTCCAGGTGCGCTCGAAGTCCGTCACCATCGAGCCACCGAAGTGGAGCACGGAGAAGGTGGACCGCAAGCCGTTCTACCGAGAGATCCCCTGGTGGTCGGTGACCGCGTACGACGCTCCGCTCGACACCGGCGCCCGGGTGCGTGTGCAGGGGCCGGCCGGTGAGGCCCGATGAACCGCCTCGCCCGCGCCGGAGCGCAGTTCTACGCCGCCCTCCAGAAGATCACCGCGAGCCCGCTCGCCCCGTACCAGAGTGCCGTGATCCGGATCGGGTTCGCCTCGACCTGGCTGCTGTTCCTGCTGCGCGAGTACCCGCACCGGCTGGAGCTCTACGGCCCCGACGGGCCCTGGAGCTGGGACCTGGCGCAGCAGCTCATCAGCCAGAACCACGCGTTCAGCGCGCTGATGTGGTCCGACGGACGCGCCTGGTTCGAGCTCGTCTACGCGGCGGCCGTCCTGGCGTCGTTCCTGCTGGTCCTCGGCTGGCGCACCCGCACCATGTCGGTCCTGTTCATGATCGGCGTGCTCTCGCTGCAGAACCGCAGCGTCTTCGTGGGTGACGGCGGGGACAACGTCATCCACCTCATGTCGATCTACCTCGTCCTCACGCGCTGCGGCCAGGTGTGGTCGCTCGACGCGCGGCGGGCGGCACGCGCGCGTACCGGCGCGCCCCGGCCCGACCGCGCCGGGCCCGTCCTGTGGTGGGCGGCCGGCCTGGCCCTGGCGGCGATCACCTTCACCGGGGACGTCCGCGGCGGCTGGCTGCTCGTCTTCTGGACGCTCTGGGCCGTCCACGGCGTGTGGTGGTTCCTGAACCGGCGCGCCCCGCACGGCGACCCGCGCCTGCTGTGCGACGTCGTCGCGAACCTGGTGCACAACGCCGCCCTGCTGGTGATCATGATCGAGGCGTGCCTGATCTACGCCACCGCGGGCTGGTACAAGATCCAGGGCAGCCGCTGGCAGGACGGCAGCGCCGTCTACTACCCGCTGCACCTGGACTACTTCTCGCCCTGGCCCGCCCTGGGCGACCTGCTGACCTCGTACGGCCCGATGGTGCTGCTCGTGACGTACGGGACGGTCGCCGTGCAGGTCGCCTTCCCGTTCACCGTGTTCAACCGGCGGGTCAAGAACGTCCTGCTCGTGCTCATGATCATCGAGCACCTGGGGATCGCCGTCGTGCTCGGACTGCCCTTCTTCTCGCTCGCGATGATCGCCGCCGACGCGGTCTTCCTGCCGACGCCCTTCCTGAAGTGGCTGGGCGGGCGCGTGGCACGCGCGCGTGAGCGCTTGTTCCCCGGCACGCGCGCGACGGCCGGGCCCGCGGTGCCCGGGCCGCGTCCCGCGGACGGGCCGCAGGGGGCCGCGGACGTGTCCGAGGTGCCGGTCACCCGCACGTAGGCTTCCCGGCATGAGCGGGGCGAACGGCACACAGGCGGCGCGGGGCGCACACGGCGGGCAGGAACCGGACGCGGTCCGGGTCTGGCGGCAGCACGCCCAGGAGGCCGTGCTGCTGGACGGCTTCCACGCCCTCAAGCACGCGCTGCGCTTCGGTGCGGACGTGCCCGTGGCGCTCGCCGTCGACCGGGCCGCCGCGCTCGCCCTGGCCGCCGATCTCGCCCCGGACGTCGCCCCCGAACTGGCCGCGCGCCTGGTCGAGGTGCCGGACGACGTGCTGCGGGCGCTCGTGCCGCGGCTGCACCCCACCGGGGTCGCCGCGCTCGCGGGCCGCCCCGCGCGGGCCGAGCGGCTCGGCGCCCTGCACCGCACGGACCGTACGACCCCGGTCGTCGTCCTCGACCAGCCGCGCAACCTCGGCAACGCGGGCGCCGTCATCCGGCTCGCCGCCGGCTACGGGACCGCCGGAGTCGTCACGACGGGCAGCCTCGACCCCTGGCACCCCACGGTCGTGCGGGGCGGGGCCGGGCTGCACTTCGCGACCGCCGTGGCGCGCATGGACGTCGGCGAGCTGCCCGCGGGGCCGCTGTACGCGCTCGACCCCGAGGGAGCCGACATCCGCGGTCTGGAGCTGCCCGACGACGCGCTGCTCGCGTTCGGCTCGGAGCGCAGCGGTCTGACGCCCGAACTGCGCGAGCGCGCCGACCACCTCGTCTCCCTGCCGATGCGGCCCCAGGTCTCCAGCTACAACCTGGCGACCAGCGTCGGCATGACCCTCTTCCACTGGAGCACGCACAGCACGCACGCGCCCTAGCAGGGTCAGGAGGCGGCGGCCTCCCGGCGGACCTCCACCACGCGGAAGCGGTTCGACACGAAGGCGCCGTCGCACAGGGCCGCGTTCGCCGCCGGGTTGCCGCCCGAGCCGTGGAAGTCGGAGAACGCCGCCGTCTGGTTCACGTACACCCCGCCCGTCAGGTTGAGCGAGAGCTGGGCGCACTCCTCCAGGCAGACCTCCTCGACGGCGCCGGCCACCTCCTCGGAGGTCGTGTACGCGCCGACGGTCATCGCGCCCTTGTCGCGGACCGTGCGCCGCAGCAGGTCGAGGGCGTCGGCCGTGGAGTCGACGGCGACGGCGAAGGAGACCGGGCCGAAGCACTCGCCCATGTAGGCCGCCTCGGTGTCGGTGTTCTCCCAGAACTTGCGCGCGCCGTCGAGCTTCACCATCGCGGGGGTGCGCACGACGGCGTCCGGGAAGTCCGGGTGGGTGACCTCGCGGGAGGGCAGCGCCACCTCGCCGAGCGAGGCGGCCGCCTCCAGGCGGGCCTTCACGTCCGGGTTGACCAGGGCGCCCAGCAGCGCGTTCGCCCGCGCGTCGTCGCCGAGGAGGCCGCCGACCGCGCGCGCGAGGTCGGTCACGACCTCGTCGTACGACTTGGGGCCCTCGTCGGTGGTGATGCCGTCGCGGGGGATCAGCAGGTTCTGCGGGGTGGTGCACATCTGGCCGCTGTACAGGGAGAGCGAGAACGCGAGGTTCGACAGCATGCCCTTGTAGGAGTCGGTCGAGTCGATGACGACCGTGTTGACCCCCGCCTTCTCCGTGTAGACCTGCGCCTGGCGGGCGTGGGTCTCCAGCCAGTCGCCGAACTCGGTGGAGCCCGTGTAGTCGATGATCTTGATCTCGGGGCGGACGGCGAGCGTCTTGGCGATGCCCTCGCCGGGGCGCTCGGCGGCCAGCGCCACCAGGTTCGGATCGAAGCCGGCCTCGGCCAGGACCTCCCGCGCGACCTGGACGGTCAGCGCGAGCGGCAGCACCGCGCGCGGGTGCGGCTTGACCAGGACCGCGTTCCCCGTCGCCAGGGAGGCGAACAGGCCCGGGTAGCCGTTCCACGTCGGGAACGTGTTGCACCCGATCATCAGCGCGATGCCGCGGCCGACCGGGGTGAACGACTTGCTGAGCAGCAGCGGGTCGCGCTTGCCCTGCGGCTTGGACCACTCCGCCGCGTCCGGCGTGCGGACCTGCTCCGCGTACGCGTAGGCCACCGCCTCCAGGCCGCGGTCCTGCGCGTGCGGGCCGCCCGCCTGGAACGCCATCATGAAGGCCTGGCCGCTGGTGTGCATGACCGCGTGCCCGAACTCCATGGTGCGGGCGCTGATCCGGGCCAGGATCTCCAGACAGACCGCGGCGCGCAGCTCCGCGCCCGCCTCGCGCCACGCGCGCAGGCCCGCGCGCATGGCGGGCAGCAGCACGTCGATGTCCGCGTGCGGGTACGTGACGCCCAGCTCGACGCCGTACGGGGAGACCTCCCCGCCGACGAAGTCGTCCGTGCCGGGCTGGCCCAGGTCGAGGCGGGTGCCGAGCAGGGCGTCGAAGGCGGCCTTGCCCTCGGCCATGCTCAGGCTCCCGTTCTCCCCGTACGCCTTCGGGTGCTCCGGGTGCGGGGACCAGTACGCGCGCGTGCTGATGGCTTCCAGCGTCCGGTCGAGCGTCGGCCGGTGCTCGGCGATCAGGTCGTGCGCGGTGCGTTCGGCGGCCATGGGGGACCAACTCCTCCTCGGCGGCGGCTCCTCGTCGAGCCGGCGAGCTGGGCAGGGACGGGCAGACAGAGTTAGAGTAACCGAACGATCGGTCGGGACAAGGGGGTGCGGCGAACCTGTGGACGACACCCCTTCGCCGGCCGGGCCTGACGGCCCCCGGAGCCCACGCGCTCGGCTGCATGCGGAAGGATCGCGCGCATGACAGCACATGACCGCCCCGTCGGCGTGGTGGGCACCGGCACGATGGGCCAGGGCATCGCCCAGGTCGCCCTGGTCGCCGGGCACCCCGTCCGGCTGTACGACGCCGCGCCCGGCCGCGCGCGGACGGCCGCCGAGTCGATCGCCGCACGGCTCGACCGGCTCGTGGACAAGGGCCGCATGAGCGACGAGGAGCGCGCCGCCGCCGTCGCCCGTCTCACGCCCGCGCAGTCGCTCGACGCGTTCGCGGACACGACCCTCGTGGTCGAGGCCGTCCTGGAGGAACTGGACGTCAAGCAGCGGCTGTTCCGCGAGCTCGAGGACGTCGTCGACGACGACTGTCTGCTCGCCACGAACACCTCGTCCCTGTCCGTCACCGCGATCGCCGGCGCCCTGCGCCTGCCCGGCCGCTTCGTCGGCCTGCACTTCTTCAACCCGGCGCCGCTCATGCCGCTCGTCGAGGTCGTCTCCGGCGCCGCCACCGACGTCACCGCCGCCACGCGCGCGTACGAGACCGCACGCGCCTGGGGCAAGACCCCGGTGGCCTGCGCGGACACCCCGGGCTTCCTGGTCAACCGGATCGCGCGGCCCTTCTACGCCGAGGCCTTCGCGGTGCACGAGGAACAGGGCGCCGACCCCGCCACCATCGACGCCGTGCTGCGTGAGAGCGGCGGCTTCCGGATGGGCGCCTTCGAACTGACCGACCTCATCGGCCAGGACGTCAACGAGGCCGTGACCCGATCCGTGTGGGAAGGCTTCTACCAGGACGTGAAGTTCCGCCCCGCCCTGTCCCAGCGCCGCCTGGTGGAGGCGGGCCGGCTCGGCCGCAAGACCGGCCAGGGCTGGTACGCGTACGGGGAGGGCGAGGAGCGTCCCGAGCCGCACACGGCGGTGCCCGCGGAGCCCCCCGCGCGCGTGAGCGTCGAGGGCGACCTGGACTCGGCCGCCGAGCTGATCCCGATGATGCGCGAGGCCGGCATCGAGGTCGTGCAGGAGGACGAGGACAAGGGCACCCGCATCGTGCTGCCCAGCGGCGGTCAGCTGGTGCAGGCGGACGGCCAGACCTCCGTCGAGTTCCGCGACGTCGTCTACTTCGACCTCGCCCTGGACTACCGCTCGGCGACCCGGATCGCGCTCGCCGCCTGCAAGGACGGCAACCCGCGCACCCTGGACGAGGCGGTCGGCCTCTTCCAGGCGCTCGGCAAGCAGGTCAGCGTCATCGGCGACGTGCCGGGCATGATCGTGGCCCGCACCGTGGCCCGGATCATCGACCTCGCGCACGACGCGGTCGCGCGCGGGGTGGCCACCGAGGAGGACGTCGACACCGCGATGCGGCTCGGCGTCAACTACCCGCTGGGGCCCGTCGAATGGAGCCGCAGGCTCGGCCGCGGCTGGGCCTGCGGCGTGCTGGAGGAGCTGCACGAGCGGGACCCCTCGGGCCGCTACGCCCCCTCCCTCGCGCTGTTCCGGCACTCGTACAACCCGAAGAAGTGGGAGGGCTCCGCATGACCACGCCGCGACGTGCCGCGGGCCCGCGCCGCGACACGTACACCCCCGAGACGCTGCTGACGGTCGCCGTGGCGGTCTTCAACGAGCGTGGCTACGACGGCACTTCGATGGAGCACCTCTCCAAGGCCGCGGGCATCTCCAAGTCGTCGATCTACCACCACGTGTCGGGCAAGGAGGAGTTGCTGCGCCGCGCGGTCAGCCGCGCGCTCGACGGGCTCTTCGGGATCCTCGACGAGGAACCCGCGCGCGTGGGACGCGCGGTGGAGCGCCTGGAGCACGTCACGCGCCGCATGGTCGAGGTCCTGACCGGCGAACTTCCCTACGTGACGCTGCTGTTGCGCGTGCGCGGGAACACCGACACGGAGCGGTGGGCCATGGCGCGCCGCCGCGAGTTCGACCACCAGGTCGCCGCGCTGCTCAAGGCCGCCGCGGCCGACGGGGACGTACGGGACGACATAGAGGTGCGGCTCGCGACCCGCCTCCTCTTCGGAATGATCAACTCCATCGTGGAGTGGTACCGGCCCGACGGCGGCGGTCAGCTCCGCCCCCAGGAGGTCGCCGACGCGGTGGTGGAGCTGGTCTTCCAGGGCATGCGCAAGCCCGCCTGAGCGCCCTGAGGGCCCTTCGGGGCCCTCAGGCGTCCGGCCCCAGGTCCTCCTCCTCGAAGACCAGGAGCGTGCGGCTGCTGAGCACCTCCGGGATGGCCTGGAGCTTGGTGAGGACCAGCTCGCGCAGCGCGCGGTTGTCCTGCGTGTGGACCAGGATCAGCACGTCGAAATCGCCGCTGACCAGCGCGATGTGCGAGGCCTCCGGCATCCGGCGCAGCTGGTCGCGCACCGTGCGCCAGGAGTTCTGGACGATCTTCAGGGTGATGTACGCGGAGGCGCCCTGCCCGGCCCGCTCGTGGTTGACGCGGGCGCCGAAACCGCGGATCACGCCGTCGTCGATGAGCCGGTTGATACGCGCGTAGGCGTTCGCCCGCGACACGTGGACGCGCTCGGCGACGGACCGTATCGACGCGCGGCCGTCCTTCTGGAGCATCTGGAGGATGTCGCGGTCGATGGGATCGAGCGGGCGGGCCACGGACTCCGGCGGCGGCCCTCCGGAGTCGTCGGCCATTTGTTCAGATGCCATGTGCCCGCGCCTCCCTACCATGGACGTACTGCATTCATCTCAGGCTGTGGAGAACCGTTTGTCCACAGCCTGGAGGTGCCTGTAGCCAAAATGTGCCGACGACCGAACAATCGGTAGGTGAGGCGCATCACACCCGACGCGTCGTCGAAGCCGCTCCCACGAGGAGGTGCCGTCATGACGGTCATGGAGCAGCGGAGCTCCCGCCGCGCAGGCAGGACCGCTCCGCCGCCCGCCTGGCAGCCCCGCACGGACCCCGCGCCGCTGCTGCCCGACGCGCAGCCGTACCGCGTCCTGGGCACCGACGCCGCCGCGCAGACCGACCCCGGGCTGCTGCGCAGGCTGTACGCCGAGGTGGTCCGCGGCCGGCGGTACAACGCGCAGGCGACCGCCCTGACCAAGCAGGGCCGCCTCGCGGTCTACCCCTCGACCACCGGCCAGGAGGCCGCCGAGGTCGCCGCCGCGCTCGCCCTGGAGGAGCGCGACTGGCTCTTCCCGAGCTACCGCGACACCCTCGCCGCCGTCGCCCGCGGCCTGGACCCCGTCCAGGCCCTCACCCTGCTGCGCGGCGACTGGCACACCGGCTACGACCCGCACGAGCACCGTGTCGCGCCGCTGTCGACGCCGCTCGCCACCCAGCTGCCGCACGCCGTCGGCCTCGCCCACGCCGCCCGCCTCAAGGGCGACGACGTGGTGGCGCTCGCCATGGTCGGCGACGGCGGCACCAGCGAGGGCGACTTCCACGAGGCGCTCAACTTCGCGGCCGTCTGGCAGGCCCCCGTCGTCTTCCTGGTGCAGAACAACGGCTACGCGATCTCCGTGCCGCTCGCCAAGCAGACCGCGGCGCCGTCCCTGGCCCACAAGGCCGTCGGGTACGGGATGCCGGGCCGGCTGGTCGACGGCAACGACGCGGTGGCGATGCACGAGGTCCTCACCGAAGCCGTCACCCACGCGCGCGAGGGCGGCGGCCCGACGCTGATCGAGGCCGTCACCTACCGCATGGACGCGCACACGAACGCCGACGACGCGACCCGCTACCGCGCGGACGCCGAGGTCGAGGCATGGCGCGACCACGACCCGGTCCTCCTCCTGGAGCGCACCCTGACCGAGCGCGGCCTCATCGACGAGGCCGGGATGCAGGCCGTGCGCGACGACGCCGAGAGGATGGCCGCCGCGCTGCGCGAGCGCATGAACGCGGACCCGGTGCTCGACCCCATGGATCTCTTCACCCACGTCTACGCCGAGCAGACCTCCCAACTGCGGGAGCAGGCCGAGCAGTTGCGCGCCGAGCTCGACGCCGAGGCCGAGGCTTCCGAGGGAGGCCGCTGATGGCGACCGTCGCCCCCGAGCAGGCCGCGAAGCCCGCCACCAAGCCGGCCACCATGGCCCAGGCCCTCGGCCGCGCCCTGCGCGACGCCATGGCCGAGGACCCGTCCGTGCACGTCCTCGGTGAGGACGTGGGCACCCTGGGCGGTGTCTTCCGCATCACCGACGGACTCGCGAAGGAGTTCGGCGACGACCGCTGCACCGACACCCCGCTCGCCGAGGCCGGCATCCTCGGCGCGGCCGTCGGCATGGCGATGTACGGGCTGCGGCCCGTCGTCGAGATGCAGTTCGACGCGTTCGGCTACCCGGCCTTCGAGCAGCTCGTCTCGCACGTCGCCAAGATGCGCAACCGCACGCGCGGGACGATGCCGCTGCCGATCACGATCCGCATCCCCTACGGCGGCGGCATCGGCGGCGTCGAGCACCACAGCGACTCCTCCGAGGCGTACTACATGGCGACGCCGGGCCTGACCGTCGTCACGCCCGCCACCGTCGCCGACGCGTACGGGCTGCTGCGGCAGTCCATCGCCTCCGACGACCCGGTCGTCTTCCTCGAACCCAAGCGCCTGTACTGGTCCAAGGACACCTGGAACCCGGAGCGCCCGTCGACCGTCGACCCCATCGGCACGGCCGTGGTCCGCCGCCCCGGGACCAGCGCCACGCTCATCACGTACGGGCCGTCCCTGACCGTCTGCCTGGAGGCGGCCGAGGCGGCCCGCACCGAGGGCTGGGACCTCGAAGTGGTCGACCTGCGCTCCCTGGTGCCGTTCGACGACGCGACGGTCGCCGCGTCCGTGCGCCGCACGGGGCGCGCGGTCGTCGTCCACGAGTCCCACGGCTTCGGCGGGCCCGGCGGCGAGATCGCCGCGCGGATCACCGAGCGCTGTTTCCACCACCTGGAAGCGCCGGTGCTCCGGGTGGCCGGGCTCGACATCCCGTACCCGCCGCCGATGCTGGAGCGGCACCATCTGCCCGGCGTGGACCGGGTGCTGGACGCCGTCGCACGTCTCCAGTGGGATCAGTGAGAGCCAGTGAGGGGATCGGTCTGATGGCTCAGGTGCTGGAGTTCAAGCTGCCCGACCTCGGCGAGGGGCTCACCGAGGCGGAGATCGTGCGCTGGCTGGTGCAGGTCGGCGACGTCGTCGCCGTCGACCAGCCGGTCGTCGAGGTCGAGACGGCCAAGGCGCTCGTCGACGTGCCGTGCCCCTACGGGGGCGTGGTCACCGCCCGCTTCGGCGACGAGGGGAGCGAACTGCCCGTGGGCGCCCCGCTGCTGACGGTCGCCGTCGGCGCGGACGCGAGCACGCTCCTGGAGGCGCCGAGCGCCGCCCCGGCCGAGTCCGAGGGCTCGGGGAACGTGCTGGTGGGGTACGGGACGACCGCCGCGCCCGCCCGGCGCCGGCGGGTGAGGCCGAGCGCGCCGAGCACACAGTCGGCGCCGGCCGCGCCGCCCGCTCCCGCCGCTCCGGCGGCCCCCGTTCCCGTGGCCCCGGCTCCGGTCGCTCCGGCGCCCGCGAAGCCGGTGCACGCGTCCGGGCCCGTCCCGGTCATCTCGCCGCTCGTGCGCAAGCTGGCCCGCGATCACGGCCTCGACCTGCGGGAGCTGACCGGTTCCGGGCCCGAGGGGCTGATCCTGCGCGCCGATGTGGAGCGCGCGGTGGTGGCGGCTCAGGCCACGGCGGCACCGGTGGCGGCCCCGGCCCCCGAGGCCCCGGCGCTCAAGGGCCACCGCACTCCCCTGCGCGGGGTCCGCGGCGCCGTCGCCGACAAGCTCTCCCGCAGCCGGCGCGAGATCCCCGACGCGACCTGCTGGGTGGACGCCGACGCCACGGAGCTGATGCGCGCCCGCGCGGCCATGAACGGGGCGACCGGTCCCTCCGCGGGCCCGAAGATCTCCGTCCTGGCACTGCTCGCCCGCATCTGCACCGCGGCCCTGGCCCGCTACCCGGAGCTGAACGCGACGGTGGACACCGAGCGCCGCGAGATCGTCCGGTTCGACGAGGTGCACCTCGGCTTCGCCGCGCAGACCGAACGCGGGCTCGTCGTCCCCGTCGTCCGGGACGCGCACGCGCGCGGCGCCGAGTCGCTGAGCGCCGAGTTCGCGCGGCTCACCCACGCGGCCCGGGCCGGATCGCTGACGCCGGGCGAGCTGACCGGCGGCACGTTCACGCTGAACAACTACGGCGTGTTCGGGGTCGACGGATCGACGCCGATCATCAACCACCCCGAGGCGGCCATGCTCGGCGTGGGCCGGATCGTGCCGAAGCCGTGGGTGCACGACGGGGAGCTGGCGGTCCGTCAGGTCGTCCAACTGTCGCTCACCTTCGACCACCGGGTCTGCGACGGCGGCACGGCGGGCGGCTTCCTGCGCCACGTCGCGGACTGTGTGGAACAGCCGGCGGTGCTGCTGCGCACCCTGTGACCCGGGGGCCGGGCGTGCCGTGAGCGGCGGCACGCCCCGGGACCCCGTACGCGAGGGTGGCAATGATCCTTCGGCTGGCTGGTGGCGCTCATACTCGGGGGTTGACTTGATCCCCCGCCTGGTGGCGGGGGATTCCAGCGGTCGCCCGCTGAGTTTCCTGTTTCACTGCCGACTGCCCGCCCGGAGTGCTCCGTTGAGGTCTTACACCGGCTCCGCAGGCCGACACCGCCAGTCCGGCGGCCTTCAGATTCTTCGCGGCGTTCACGTCCCGGTCATGGGTCGTGCCACAGTCGCACGTCCAGGTGCGGACGTGTAGCGGCATCTTCCGCTGGAGGGTGCCGCAGACCGAACACAGTTTGGAAGAGGGGAAGAACCGGTCGACGACGACCACGTCCCGCCCGTACCAGGCTGCCTTGTACTCCAGCATGGACCGGAACTCGGCCCAGCTCGCATCACTGATGGCGCGGGCGAGCGTCTGATTCTTGACCATGTTGCGGACGGTCAGGTCCTCGATCACGAGCGTTTGGTTCTCACGCACGAGTCGAGTGGTCAGCTTGTGCAGGTGGTCCCGGCGCCGGTCGGCGATCCGGGCGTGCACCTTTGCCACACGTCGCCGGGCCTTGGCCCGGTTGGCGCCGTCCCCCTCGGCCTTACGCGCCAGTGCACGCTGGGCCTTCGCCAGGCGGGCCCTGTCCCTGCGCTCGTGACGGGGGTTGGTCACCTTCTCTCCGGTGGAGAGGGCCAGCAGGTGGTCCAGGCCGACGTCGATGCCGACGACGGTGTCCGCGGCCGGGAGTGGCTTCACGCTGGGGTCTTCGACGAGCAGAGAGACGAACCAGCGTCCCGCACTGTCGCGGGACACGGTCACCGTGGATGGGTTCGCCCCCTCGGGCAGTGGCCTCGACCACACGATGTCCAGAGAGGCGGTCATCTTCGCCAGGGTCAGCTTGCCGTCACGGAAGCGGAAACCGCTGGTCGTGTACTCGGCCGACGCTCGGGACTTCTTCTTCGACTTGAAGCGGGGGTACTTGGCCCGCTTGGCGAAGAAATTGGTGAACGCGCCTTGCAGGTGACGCAGAGTTTGCTGGAGCGGGACTGAGGACACCTCGTTCAGGAACGCGAGCTCTTCGGTCCTCTTCCACGCCGTCAGCATCGCGGAGGTCTGGTTGTAGTTGACCCGCTCCTGACGCGTCCATGCCTCGGTGCGGGCAGCCAGCGCCAGGTTGTAGACCTTCCGTACGCACCCGAAGGTGCGCGACAGCTCGGCTGCCTGCGCATCTGTCGGGTAGAAGCGGTACTTGAACGCCCGCTTCACATACGTCGGAGCCATGCTCACAAACTAGGCCCACTGTAGGTTAAGTACAAACCTGCTGGTCAGAGTGTGGCCTTTCGCCCTGGGAGCGAACTCCACCCCGCTACTCTGCTCCGCGGGAGTTTCGTTTTCTCCCTGGCCTGAAGGCAGGGGAGTCCACGAAAGGACGTCAGATGAACGAGAACGCCGCCCGTGGCCCCGCACCCGCGTACGACGCCGTCGTCCTCGCCGGGGGCGCCGCGCGACGGCTCGGCGGGGCCGACAAGCCCGGGGTCCGGGTCGGTGGCCGCGCCCTGCTCGACCGGGTGCTCACCGCCTGCGCCGGGGCCTCTGCCACCGTCGTCGTCGCCGCGCCCCGCGCGACCGGACGCCCCGTCACCTGGGCCCGCGAGGACCCGCCCGGCGGGGGCCCGCTCGCCGCGCTGGACGCGGGAGTCCGCGCCCTGCCGCCGCTGGGACACGGAGCGGCGCAGAGCGTGGTCGTGCTCTCCGCCGACCTGCCGTTCCTGACGCCCCGCACGGTGCGGCTGCTGCTCGACACGCTGCACGCCGACCTCGCCGCGGATGCCGGTCTTGCCGAGCACACCGACCAGGCCGAACAGGCCGGCCTCGCCGAGCAGGCCGATCCCCCCAGCCCCGCCGAGCCCGCCGACGCCGTTCTCCTCACCGACCGCGACGGCCGCGACCAGCCCCTCGTCGCCGTCTATCGCCGCGCCGCGCTCGACCGTGCGCTCCGTGCCCTCGTCGCCGAGCACGGTGCGCTCGAAGGGCTGCCGTTGCGTCTCCTCACGCGCGGGCTGCGCCTCGCCCGGGTCGCCGACCCGGAGGACCCCGTCGCGTCGTTCGACTGCGACACCTGGGACGACATCGCCGAAGCCCGGACACGGATCAGGGAGCATGGACGCGTGCTTGAAGAATGGATCTCCGCAGCCAAGGACGAACTGGGCATCGACCTGGACGTCGACACCGGCGCACTGCTCGACCTCGCCCGCGACGCCGCGCACGGGGTCGCCCGCCCCGCCGCGCCCCTGACGACGTTCCTCGTCGGATACGCGGCCGGGCGGGCGGGCGGCGGCCCCGAAGCGGTCGCCGCCGCCACCGCGAAGGCCGTCGCGCTCGCCGAACGCTGGGCGCGGGAGGCCGAGACCGCCGCGGCCTCGGACGACTCGGCACCGGGCGCGGTATGACCGCGCAGGACGGTCGTTCGGCGCCGCAGGCCGACCCGATCGACGGCGACGTCGACGAGGCGCTGGCCCTGGCCAACGCGCACAGCGCCCCGCGCGGTGAGGGAACTCCCGGTGGTCAGGGCACCGGCGGCGCGCCGCGCGCGGCCACGCCCGGTCCCGCCGACGCCGGCCGGGACGCCCTCCGCGCTCCCCGGCCCGGCCAGGAGCACGCGCGCGAGGCCACCCGCGACCGCCACCGCGCCACCCCCTGGCCAGCCGCCCGCCGCATCGCCGCCCAGGCGGGCCGGCAGGCCGCCGCGCACCGGGCCCGGACGACCGAGCCGCCCACCGACCCGGTCACCGGCGCGCAGACCGACCCGGCGACGGGCCTGTCCGTCGACCCCGTGGCCGACGCCTCGACCGCCCCCCGCGCGGAGCGCTTCCCGCGCGGAGCGGCCCGCGTCCCGTTGGACGAGGCCCTCGGCCTCGTCCTGGCCGCGCCGCTCACCGCCCTCACCGACCTACCGTCCTTCGACACGTCCGCGATGGACGGCTGGGTCGTGGCGGGCCCCGGCCCGTGGGCCGTACGCGACGAGGGCATCCTCGCCGGGCACGAGCCGCCCGCGCCGCTGTCCGACGGGGAGGCCGCGGCCATCGCGACCGGCGCCCGGATCCCGCCCGAGACGACGGCCGTCATCCGCAGCGAGCACGGTCACCTCGACGACAAGCGGCAACTGCACCCGCTGCGCGAGGTCGCGCACGGACAGGACATCCGGCCGCGCGCCCAGGAGTGCCGCAGCGGCGAACTGCTCCTGCCGTCCGGCTCCGTGGTCACGCCCGCGGTCCTCGGCCTGGCGGCCGCCGCCGGCTACGACGACCTGCTCGTCGTGCCCCGGGCCCGGGTCGAAGTCCTCGTCCTGGGCGACGAGTTGCTCACCGCGGGCCGCCCCCGCGACGGCCTCATCCGCGACGCGCTCGGCCCGATGCTGCCGCACTGGCTGCGCGCGCTCGGCGTCGAGGTGATCGCCGTGCGCCGGCTCGGCGATGACGCCGAGGCCGTCCTCAAGGCCGTCCGCGACTCCACCGCCGACCTCGTCGTGACCACCGGAGGCACTGCGTCCGGCCCCGTCGACCACGTCCACCCCACGCTCAGCGCCCTCGGCGCCGAACTGCTCGTGGACGGCGTCAAGGTCCGCCCCGGCCACCCGATGCTGCTGGCCCGGCTCGCCGAGGGCCGGCACCTCGTCGGCCTGCCCGGCAACCCGCTCGCCGCCGTGTCCGGCCTGCTCACCCTCGCCGAACCCCTGCTGCGCGAACTGTCCGGCCGGGCCGCGCCCGAGGCCTCGTACGGGCGTGAGGACGAGGCCGGTGAGCCGGACACCGCGCCGCTGCACGCGGCCGTCCAGGGGCACCCGCACGACACCCGGCTCGTGCCCGTCGTGCTGCGCCAGGACCGCGACAGCGGCCACGACTGGGCGGTGCCGCTGCACTACAACGGCCCGGCCATGCTGCGCGGCATCGCCGCCGCCGACGCCCTCGCCGTGATCCCGCCGGGCGGAGCCCAGGGCGCCCAGGAGGTCGAGATTCTCGATCTGCCATGGTCGTGGAGCACAGGGAACCCAGGGATCAACCTCCCGGGAAACGAAGGGTGTTTCACGTGAAACTGGCCGGCCATGACGCCATCGCGCGTCAGGCGGACGAGAAGACGGCCACCTACCGGGTGAAGCTGCCGCGCCGCGTCGTCGTGCCGCCGCTGAAGCAGGTGGCACGCCGGCTGGCGATGGCCCTCGGTGTGCTCGTCCTGACCGGGTTCCTCGTCTGGTTCGACCGGGCCGGGTACAACGACAGTTCCGACCGCACGGTCGACATGCTCGACTCCTTCTACTACGCGACCGTCACGCTCTCCACGACGGGATACGGCGACATCACGCCGGTCAGTGACAGCGCCCGCCTCACCAACATCCTCGTCATCACACCCCTGCGCGTGCTGTTCCTGATCATCCTGGTCGGCACCACGCTGGAGGTCCTCACCGAACGGACCCGGGAGGAATGGCGCCTGAACCGCTGGAGGTCCAACTTGCGTGACCACACTGTCGTCATCGGCTTCGGCACGAAGGGCCGCAGCGCGGTGGAGACCGTCTGCGCGACCGGACTCAAGCCCGAACAGGTCGTCGTGGTCGACCCCAGCAGCAAGGTCATCGACGCGGCCAACGCGCTCGGCTACGCCGGGGTCATGGGCGACGCGACCCGCAGCGACGTCCTGGTCCGCGCCGAGGTGCAGCGCGCCCGGAAGATCATCATCGCCACGCAGCGCGACGACACGGCGGTCCTGGTGACGCTCACGGCGCGGCAGCTGAACCGGGGGGCGAAGATCGTCGCCGCGGTCCGCGAGGAGGAGAACGCGCCGCTGCTGCGCCAGTCCGGCGCCGACGCGGTCATCACCAGCGCCAGCGCGGCGGGCCGGCTGCTGGGTCTGTCGGTCCTCAGCCCCAACGCGGGCATGGTCATGGAGGACCTCATCCAGCAGGGCAGCGGCCTCGACCTGATCGAACGCCCGGTGATAAAGGCCGAGGTGGGCCTGGAGCCGAGGCAGGTCGACGACCTGGTCGTCAGCGTCGTACGCGGCCACCGGCTGCTCGGCTACGACGACAAGGCCATCGGCACCCTGCAGTTGACGGACCGTCTGATCACCATCGTGCGGGCCACCCCGACCACGCACGTGGCGCCGGACTCCAAGCCGCTGCCCCAGGACTGACCCGGGCGTGACGAAGGGCCGCGCCGGGCCCACGGGAGTAGCCTCGCGGCCATGTATGCGATCACGATCCCGGAACCCGGCGGACCCGAGGCGCTCGTCTGGGCGGAGGTCCCCGACCCCGTGCCCGGCGAGGGCGAGGTCCTCGTCGAGGTGGTCTCCAGCGCCGTCAACCGCGCCGATCTGCTCCAGCGCCAGGGCTTCTACAACCCGCCGGCCGGCTCCTCCCCGTACCCCGGTCTGGAGTGCGCGGGCCGGATCGCCGCGCTCGGGCCGGGCGTGGGCGGCTGGTCCGTCGGCGACGAGGTGTGCGCGCTGCTCGTAGGCGGCGGCTACGCGGAGAAGGTCGTCGTCCCGGCCGGTCAGCTGCTGCCCGTGCCGCGGGGCGTCGACCTCGTGACGGCGGCGGCGCTGCCCGAGGTGACCTGCACCGTCTGGTCCAACGTGTTCATGGTGGCGAACCTGCGCCCCGGCGAGCTCTTCCTCGTGCACGGCGGCTCCAGCGGCATCGGCACGATGGCGATCCAGCTGGCGAAGGCCGTCGGCGCCAAGGTCGCCGTCACCGCGGGCACCAAGGAGAAGCTGGACTTCTGCGCCGAGCTGGGCGCCGACATCCTGATCAACTACCGCGAGCAGGACTTCGTCGAGGAGATCCGCGAGAACACCGCGGGCGGCGGCGCCGACGTCGTCCTCGACAACATGGGCGCCAAGTACCTGGGCCGCAACGTGGACGTCCTCGCCGTCAACGGCCGACTCGCGATCATCGGCATGCAGGGCGGCGTCAAGGGCGAGCTGAACATCGCCACGCTGCTCGGCAAGCGCGGCGCGATCACCGCGACCACGCTGCGGGCCCGGCCGCTCGCCGAGAAGGCGGCCATCGTGGCGGCGGTCCGTGAGCACGTCTGGCCGCTGATCGAGGGCGGCCATGTGCGGCCGGTCGTGGACCGGACGCTGCCGATGGCCGACGCGGCGCAGGCCCACCGGGTCCTGGAGGAGTCCGGGCACATCGGCAAGGTGCTGCTCACGCTGCCGTAGCCGCGGCCCCGGCGGTCAGCGCCGCAGCCGCAGGGCCAGGAAGCCGAGGCCGAGCCCGGTGAGGAGCAGGCCGAAACCCAGCGGCAGCACGTTCATCAGCGGGCTCGTCCCGTCGCCGCCCGGCACCACGGTCTGCTGCCGGGCGGCGGCCGGGGGCCGCGGGCGGTGTGTCGGGGTCGCGGAGGGCTCCTCGGCGGGCGGCGCGGGCGGTCGCAGGGCGGCGGAGCCGGTCGGGTGCGGCCGGGGCCGCCCCGGCGGGGTCCGGCCCTGACCCGCCTGGCTGCCCGCGAGGGAGGCTCCGGGCGAGGGTTCGGCGGCGTACGCCGGGGACGCCTGCGCGACGGCGGAGACGGCGGCACAGGCCGCCGCGGTCGGCAGGGCCGCCAGGAGCGCGAGCAGGGTCGCCGCGAGGGCTCCCGTCACCCGTCCGGCCACCCGCCGAAGCCACACCATGCGCTGCCCCCTTCTGCCGTGCTTGCGATAAGCCTCACATAGGTCAATAAAACGGGCACGCCGGATTTCGGGGCGCCCGGACGCGGTGGATCATCGTTCGACGGGGGCACCACCGAGGGGTGAGAGCACCGTGCGAGAGAATGGCGGCATGGAGATGCCGAGGAACGAACGGTCGCCCGAGAACCCGCAGATCCTGGTCGTGGGCCAGGACGGAATGGCTCTGGGCGGCGGCGGAGGCGACGAAGCCCGCGAGGTCCCGGTGACGGAGATGGTGGAGCAGCCCGCCAAGGTGATGCGCATCGGCAGCATGATCAAGCAGCTGCTGGAGGAAGTGCGCGCGGCTCCCCTGGACGAGGCGAGCCGGCAGCGGCTCAAGGAGATCCACCACAGCTCGGTCAAGGAGCTGGAGGACGGCCTCGCGCCGGAGCTCGTCGAGGAACTGGAGCGGCTCTCCCTGCCGTTCACCGACGAGGCCACCCCGAGCGACGCGGAACTGCGCATCGCGCAGGCCCAGTTGGTCGGCTGGCTGGAGGGCCTCTTCCACGGGATCCAGACCACGCTCTTCGCCCAGCAGATGGCCGCCCGCGCCCAGTTGGAGCAGATGCGCCGCGCGCTGCCGCCGGGCGCCGGCGGTGAGGACGGCGACGAGGACCCCCGCACGGTCGGCCGCTCGGGCGGACCGTACCTGTAGGCGACCGACACCGAAAGCAAAAGGCCCGGCCCGCGCTCCACGCGCGGACCGGGCCCTTTGCTGTGCGTCCGAAGGATCAGCCGCCGATCGGATTGCCCGTCGAGACCTGGAGCTGGATCTTCACGCCGGTCGGGTCGATCTCCGTGTTGGCGGCCGGGGTCTGGCTCATGACCGTGCCCTCGCCGTACGTGTTCTCGTCCACCTTGACGATCTGAGCGACCCACCCGGCGGCCCGGAAGCAGGCCTTCACCGAGTCGATGTTCTTCAGGTAGAGGTCCGGTACCTTGATCTTGTTCTCGTCGTTGAATCCGGTCTCGGGCTCGGTGCACTTGTCCGGCTCGATCGTCTTCGTCTTGTCCGGTCCCCTGTGACCCGCGACCTCCGAGGTGCCGCCGCTCGGCTTTCCGTTGCCGCCCGGGTCGGGGTCCTCGCCCTGGTTCGTCAGGACCGCGATCAGGCCGCCGATGGCGACCAGCGCGACGACGATCGAGGCGATGATCACCAGCATGTTCTTGTTCCGGCCGCCGGAACCGCCGGAGCCGCCGCTCTGCGGGCTCGCCGTCGTCACCGGCTGCGCCGAGTACGGGGCCGGGGTCTGCGGCGCGTAGGACATCGACGGGGGCGGCGTCTGGTACCCGCCCTGCTGCGGATACCCGTACGCGGGCTGCGGCGCCGGGGTCGGGGCGCCGTAAGGGTTCTGCGTCTGCGGCTGGTACGGCGTCTGGACCGGGCCCGGGGTCGGCATCCCGTTCTGGTCGACGGGCGGGAAGACGGTCGCGCCGACCCCCGCACCGCTCGACGTCTGCGCGCCCGGCACGATGCTCGGCGCGGCGTGCGTCAGCGACTGGGCGACCCGCAGGCACTCGTCCCGCATCGCCTCGGCGCTCGGGAAGCGCTCGTTCGGGTTCTTCTTCAGGGCGCGGGCGACCAGCGCGTCGATCGCCGGCGGCAGCGAGCGGTTGATCGAGGACGGAGCCACCGGCTCCTCCTGGACGTGCGCATACGCTATGGCCAGCGGCGAGTCCGCCTCGAAGGGCAGCCGGCCGGTGGTCAGCTGGAAGAGCATGATGCCGACCGAGTACAGGTCGGAGCGGGCGTCGACGCCGCGGCCGAGGGCCTGCTCCGGCGACAGGTACTGGGGCGTGCCGACGACCATGCCGGTCTGCGTCATCGACGTGACGCCCGACTGCATGGCGCGCGCGATGCCGAAGTC
The DNA here is from genome assembly GCF_055558275.1 of Streptomyces sp. NPDC025806. Taxonomy (NCBI): domain Bacteria; kingdom Bacillati; phylum Actinomycetota; class Actinomycetes; order Kitasatosporales; family Streptomycetaceae; genus Streptomyces; species Streptomyces sp. NPDC025806. The sequence goes on from NZ_JBVHMU010000004.1 coordinate 183,885, forward strand.
CATGACCTTGACGACGTTGCGCTTCGTCATCATCACGTTGCCCGGCTTGATGTCGCGGTGGACCAGGCCCATCTCGTGGCTGATCTCGAGCGCGGCGAGCACGTCGGCGGTGATCTTCAGCGCCTTGTCGGCGGGCATCGCGCCGTACTGGCGGACGTCCTCGTCGAGCACCGAACCGAGCGGCCGGCCCTCGACGTACTCCATGACGATGTACGGAGTGATCGTGCCGTTGAGCTCGTCCTCGCCCGAGTCGAAGACCGAGACGATGTTCGTGTGCGTGAGCTTGGCCACCGACTGGGCCTCGCGCTGGAAGCGCTGACGGAAGGCGTCCTCGCGGCCGAGTTCCGTGTGCAAAGTCTTGATGGCGACCGCGCGGTCGAGCCGCGTGTCGTGCGCGAGATGCACGGAGGCCATACCGCCCTCACCGAGCAGGTCGCGCAGCTGATACCGCCCACCGGCCACGGAACTGCCCGCGTACCGCCCGCTCTGCCCGCCGCCGGCGCTGCCCTCGGTCATGTCTCCACGTCCCCCATAGGCGCCCCGCTGACGGCGGCGGCCCGGTGATCGAATCAGCTATTCCCGGCCAAGTCTGCCCCAGGGCACCGACACGTCAAGCTCGATGCCCGTTCCGTGACCGTACGGGCAAGAAGCGTCGCGGAAGCGTTACAGGCGATCGGCGGGAGAAAGGGGCCCGGAGCAGGCATACGAAGGCCATGGGTCCCGCACAGAAATTGCGCGCACGATTTGCACGACGTACACGGCAACGGGTTTGATACCGGATCCATCTCCGGACGCGGCCGGCGCCCAAGCCTGTAGCGTGGCCCGCCGGAGCCCGTGTTCACAACCGCGCGTACTCCGAATGCGCGGATCCGGCAGCACACACGGCAACAGCACGGACAGAAACGACGGCGAGGACTGATGGCACAGCAGCAGCGCGCTCAGGGCCCGTCCGACCCCGAGGCGACTGGCGGCGGTATGTCAGACGCGCCGGAGGCGTGGGGCAACGGCGGGCTGGTCGGAGACGGCCGGTACCGGCTCACCCACCGCCTCGGCCGGGGCGGCATGGCCGAGGTCTTCGCGGCCGAGGACGTACGCCTCGGACGCACCGTCGCCGTCAAGCTGCTGCGGGCCGACCTCGCCGAGGACCCGGTCTCCAAGGCCCGCTTCACGCGCGAGGCCCAGTCCGTCGCCGGCCTGAACCACCACGCGGTCGTCGCGGTCTACGACTCCGGCGAGGACTTCGTGAACGGCACCGCGGTGCCGTACATCGTCATGGAGCTCGTCGAGGGCCGCACCATCCGCGACCTGCTCATCAACGCGGAAGCGCCGGGCCCCGAGCAGGCCCTCATCATCGTCTCCGGGGTGCTCGAGGCGCTCGCGTACTCGCACCAGCACGGCATCGTGCACCGTGACATCAAGCCCGCCAACGTGATCATCACGGACACCGGCGCGGTCAAGGTCATGGACTTCGGCATCGCCCGCGCCCTGCACGGCGCGCAGTCGACCATGACGCAGACCGGCATGGTCATGGGCACCCCCCAGTACCTGTCCCCGGAGCAGGCCCTCGGCAAGGCCGTCGACCACCGCTCCGACCTGTACGCGACCGGCTGTCTCCTCTACGAGCTGCTCGCGCTGCGGCCCCCCTTCACCGGTGAGACGCCGCTCTCCGTCGTCTACCAGCACGTCCAGGACATGCCGGTGCCGCCGTCCGAGGTCTCGGACGCGACGCCGCCGGAGCTGGACGGCCTCGTCATGCGTTCCCTCGCCAAGGACCCGGACGACCGGTTCCAGACGGCCGAGGAGATGCGCGGGCTCGTCCAGTACGGCCTGCAGATGCTGTACGAGCAGGGCGGCCACACCGGCACCTGGAACACGGGCCCGGTCGACATGCACGAGGGCGGCAACACCCCGGCCATGGGCATGGGCATGGCCGGTACCACGGCGCTGCCGCACCCGGGCGACGCCGGAACGGCCGCGCAGCCGATGCTGCGTCCGCCGGGCCGTGACGACGGCGGCTTCGACGGCCACGGGAACGGCGGCTCCGGCGGTCGCGGCAAGATGTGGATCGTCGCCGTGCTGGCCGTGATCGCCGTCGCGGTGGGCGTCGCCTTCGCGATCAACGCGAGCGACAACGGCGGCGCGAAGAAGGACGGCGACAAGCAGTCCCCGTCCGTCTCGCAGACGAAGGAGTCGAAGGAACCGACCGACGACGCCACCGACGAGACGGACACGGGCGGCCAGACGCAGGAGCCGGGCGGCGACACGGGCGGCGAGCCCGACTACACGCCCACCCAGCAGCCGACGCAGCAGCCGACGACGCCGACGGACCAGCCGACGGAGCCCACGGACCAGCCGACGACGCCGACGGACGAGCCGACGGAGCCCACGGGCGAGCCGACGGGCGACCCGACGGACGGGCCGACCGACCCGACGACCGATCCGACGGGTGACACGGCCGGTACCGACACGGGTGGCGTCGACGGAGGCGTCGACAGCGACGTCTGAGCGGCGTCCGGCCCGGGGCCGGACGCTCAGGACCGCCGCGCGGATCCGCCCCGCAGTTCGTGCACGGTGACGAACTGCGGGTCGACGCGCAGATACACCGGGTCGTAGGGCTCCCCGTCCGCGGAGTGCGGCGTGGCGCCGAAGAGGTCCAGCTCGGCCGGGGTCGGTTCGGCCCGCGCGCAGGTGCCGACGCACTGCACGGACCACTGCCCCTCGTCCTCCGGGTGCTCGGCGCCCAGGTTGTCCGCCCCGTAGGCGACGACGCTGCCGACACAGGCCAGGTGGTAGCCGTAGCCGCCGTGCATGCGCAGCAGCAGCCGGCCGTCGGACACGACGTGCCGGGCGGCCGCCAGGAAGGGCAGCGCGCGCATGCTGGTGGCCACACGGCCGTGGTCCACGCGGGCGAGCAGCTCGAAGCCGCGATCGTGCTCGGGCTGGGGATCGGAGGGCATACCCCCTACTGTGCGCCGCCGCCCGGGCACGGAAGAAGAGGACGTTGCCCCGTCGACCCAGGGACCAAAGTCCCGGTTTCTCCCCGTATGGGGAGGGGGAAGGGCGGGGTCTAGTGCTTCTCCGCCTGCATCCGGGCGACGAACGCGGCCGCCTGCGAGCGGCGCTCCATCCCCAGCTTCGACAGCAGGCTCGACACATAGTTCTTGATCGTCTTCTCGGCGAGGTGCAGCTGCTCGCCGATCGCCCGGTTCGTCATGCCCTCGCCGATCAGGTCGAGGATCCGGCGCTCCTGGTCGGTCAGGCCCGCCAGCCGGTCGTCGGCCTTGGCCCGGCCGCCGTCGCGCAGCCGCTCCAGGACGCGGGCGGTGGCCACGGGGTCGAGCAGCGACTTGCCGGCGGCCACGTCCCGTACGGCCGACAGCAGCTCGTTGCCCCTGATCGCCTTCAGGACGTAGCCGGAGGCGCCCGCCATGATCGCGTCGAAGAGGGCCTCGTCGTCCGCGTACGAGGTCAGCATCAGGCACTTGATCGAGTCGTCCTGGGAGCGGAGCTCGCGGCACACCTCCACGCCGCTGCCGTCCGGCAGGCGCACGTCCAGGACCGCGACGTCGGGCCGGGTGGCCGGGATCCGCACCAGCGCGTCGGCGGCCGTGCCGGCCTCTCCGACGACCTCGATGTCGTCCTCCACGGACAGCATCTCGTGGACTCCCCGCCGGACCACTTCGTGGTCGTCGAGCAGAAATACGCGAATTTTTCCGTCTTCGTGCACGGCGCCAGTCTTACACGCAAGCCCTTCCCGCGCCCCAGGTGACCGGGATAACGTGCCGGTGTTCCGGCCCCCTGCCAGGCTGTGACCAGTGACCGGCCGCACAGCTGTGACCTGCGACGCTTCGTCTCCGGCGTGATTACTAGGATTTCCAAGCATCGAATTTACTTGGAAATCCAAGCAAAAACGCAGGTCAGATGGGGTTTCGCAGATGTGCGACCCACTGGGTAACGTGCTGGGTGAAGGGTCTGCCGGGACGCAGGATCTGTTTCGTTCTTTCTAGTCACGCCTGAACCCCGGCGCAGCGCACCCACCCCGTGCGTGGACGGATCAGGCGAGCCGAGCCGACTGGCCATCCGGCAATCCCGGGGCCGGACCGACGGAGGAGCACACGTGACCGTAGACAGTGCTGACAGCACTGCCGCTGCGCAAGAGGCACAGCCGCCGCGCAAGCGGGCCGCTGCGAAGAAGTCCGCGAAGAAGTCCACCGGCACGACCGCGGCGAAGGGCCGTCCCGAGCTGGTCCAGCTCATGACGCCCGAGGGCAAGCGGGTCAAGAACGCGGCGTACGACAAGTACGTCACCGACATCACCGACGACGCCCTGCGCGACCTGTACCGCGACATGGTCATGGCCCGCCGCTTCGACGCGGAGGCCGTCACGCTGCAGCGCCAGGGCGAGCTGGGCCTGTGGCCCTCGCTGCTCGGCCAGGAGGCCGCCCAGGTGGGGTCCGGGCGCGCCACCCGCGACGACGACTACGTCTTCCCGACCTACCGCGAGCACGGCGTCGCCTGGTGCCGCGGGGTCGACCCGACCAAGCTGCTCGGCATGTTCCGCGGGGTGAACAACGGCGGCTGGGACCCGAACAGCAACAACTTCCAGCTCTACACGATCGTCATCGGCTCCCAGGTGCTGCACGCCACCGGCTACGCCATGGGCGTGGCCAAGGACGGCGCCGACTCGGCGGTCGTCGCCTACTTCGGCGACGGCGCCTCCAGCCAGGGTGACGTGGCGGAGGCCTTCACGTTCTCGGCGGTCTACAACGCGCCGGTCGTGTTCTTCTGCCAGAACAACCAGTGGGCCATCTCCGAGCCCACCGAGAAGCAGACCCGTGTGCCGCTCTACCAGCGCGCCCAGGGCTACGGCTTCCCGGGCGTCCGCGTCGACGGCAACGACGTCCTCGCGGTGCTCGCGGTGACCCGCTGGGCCCTGGAGCGGGCGCGCGACGGCGAGGGCCCGACCCTCGTCGAGGCGTTCACGTACCGCATGGGCGCCCACACCACCTCCGACGACCCGACCAAGTACCGGGCCGACGAGGAGCGCGCCTCGTGGGAGGCGAAGGACCCGATCCTGCGCCTGCGCACCTACCTCGAAGCGCAGACGGACACGGACGAGGGGTTCTTCGCGGAACTCGACGCCGAGGCCGAGGCGTTGGGCAAGCGAGTGCGCGATGCGGTGCGGGCCATGCCGGACCCGGACCACATGGCGATCTTCGAGAACGTGTACGCGGACGGGCACGCGCTCGTCGACGAGGAGCGCGCGCAGTTCGCCGCCTACCAGGCGTCGTTCGCGGAAGAGGGTGCCTGATCATGGCGGTACAGAAGCTTCCGATCGCCAAGGCGATCAACGAGTCGCTGCGCAAGGCGCTGGAGAGCGACCCCAAGGTCCTCGTCATGGGCGAGGACGTCGGCAAGCTCGGCGGTGTCTTCCGGGTCACCGACGGGCTCCAGAAGGACTTCGGTGAGGACCGGGTCATCGACACCCCGCTCGCGGAGTCCGGCATCGTCGGCACCGCGATCGGTCTCGCGCTGCGCGGCTACCGCCCTGTGGTGGAGATCCAGTTCGACGGCTTCGTCTTCCCCGCGTACGACCAGATCGTCACGCAGCTCGCGAAGATGCACGCGCGTGCGCTCGGCACGGTCAAGGTGCCGGTCGTCGTGCGCATCCCGTACGGCGGCGGGATCGGCGCGGTCGAGCACCACAGCGAGTCGCCCGAGGCGCTGTTCGCGCACGTGGCCGGCCTGAAGGTGGTCACGCCGTCGAACTCCTCGGACGCGTACTGGATGCTCCAGCAGGCCATCCAGAGCGACGACCCGGTGATCTTCTTCGAGCCCAAGCGCCGCTACTGGGACAAGGGCGAGGTCGACACCGAGGCCGTCCCCGGCGACCTGCACAAGGCCGTCGTCGCGCGCGAGGGCACGGACCTGACGCTGGTCGCGTACGGGCCGATGGTGAAGGTCTGCCTGGAGGCCGCCGCGGCCGCCCAGGAGGAGGGCAAGTCGATCGAGGTCCTCGACCTGCGCTCGATCTCGCCCATCGACTTCGACGCCGTGCAGAAGTCCGTGGAGAAGACCCGGCACCTCGTCGTCGTGCACGAGGCGCCCGTCTTCCTCGGCTCCGGCGCGGAGATCGCCGCCCGGATCACCGAGCGCTGCTTCTACCACCTGGAGGCGCCCGTGCTGCGGGTCGGCGGGTACCACGCGCCGTATCCGCCGGCGCGCCTGGAGGAGGAGTACCTGCCGGGCCTGGACCGGGTGCTCGACGCCGTCGACCGCTCGCTTGCGTACTGAGGAGGGCTGAAGACATGGCACGTGAGTTCAAGATGCCCGACGTGGGCGAGGGCCTGACCGAGGCCGAGATCCTCAAGTGGTACGTCAAGCCCGGTGACACGGTCACCGACGGGCAGGTCGTGTGCGAGGTCGAGACGGCCAAGGCCGCCGTCGAGCTGCCGATCCCCTACGACGGGGTCGTGCGCGAGCTGATCTTCGCCGAGGGCGCCACGGTCGACGTCGGCCAGGCGATCATCTCCGTGGACGTCGCGGGCGAGGAGCCCGCCGCCCCCGCGCCGGCCGCCGCCGAGCCGGTGGCCGCGGAGGAGCCCGAGGAGGCCCCGACCGGGCGCCAGCCCGTGCTCGTCGGCTACGGCGTCGCGGAGTCCTCCACCAAGCGCCGCGCCCGCAAGGGCGACACGGCCGCCCCGGTGGCCAACGGGACGGCGGCGCAGGCCGTCGTCGAGCAGCGTCCGCTGGCGAAGCCGCCGGTGCGCAAGCTCGCCAAGGACCTGGGCGTGGACCTCGCCACGGTCATTCCGTCGAACCCCGACGGGATCATCACCCGCGAGGACGTGCACGCCGCGGTCGAGCTGACCGCGCCGGTCGCCGCACCCGAGGTGCCGGCCCAGGCGCCCGCGCCGGTCCAGGCCGCCCCGGCCCCCGCGGCGCCCGTCTCGTACGACACGGTGCGTGAGACCCGGATCCCCGTGAAGGGCGTCCGCAAGGCGACCGCCGCGGCGATGGTGGGTTCGGCGTTCACCGCGCCGCACGTCACGGAGTTCGTGACGGTCGACGTGACCCGCACGATGAAGCTCGTCGAGGAGCTCAAGGGCGACAAGGACATGCAGGGGCTGCGGGTCAACCCGCTGCTGCTCATCGCCAAGGCGCTGCTCGTCGCGATCAAGCGGAACCCCGCGGTCAACGCGTCGTGGGACGAGGCCGCCCAGGAGATCGTCCAGAAGCACTACGTGAACCTGGGCATCGCCGCGGCCACCCCGCGCGGCCTGATCGTGCCGAACATCAAGGACGCGCACGCGATGGCCCTGCCGGAGCTGGCGGCGTCCCTCGGGGAGCTGGTGGCGACGGCCCGGGACGGCAAGACGTCCCCGGCGGCCATGCAGGGCGGCACGGTGACGATCACCAACGTGGGTGTCTTCGGCGTCGACACCGGTACGCCGATCCTGAACCCGGGCGAGTCGGCGATCCTCGCCGTCGGAGCGATCAAGCTCCAGCCCTGGGTCCACAAGGGCAAGGTGAAGCCGCGTCAGGTGACGACCCTGGCCCTCTCCTTCGACCACCGGCTGGTGGACGGGGAGCTGGGGTCCAAGGTCCTGGCGGACGTGGCGGCGATTCTGGAGCAGCCGAAGCGCCTGATCACCTGGGGTTAGTCCGTAGATCGCAGCGAGGCCCCGCACCACAGGGTGCGGGGCCTCGTGCCGTGCGGGACTATCGCTTGAAGCCGTAGTCCATGAGCTTCTTCGCGTCGGACGTGCGGGCCGTGACCGACGTCGACTTCAGGACCGTGCCGATGACCGTCTTGCCGTTGCGGGTCGCGGCGAAGACCAGGCAGTAGCCGGCCTCCGGGCCCGAGCCCGTCTTGACGCCGATGGTGCCGGTGTACGAGCCGAGCAGGTTGTTCGTGTTGGTCCACGACATGTAGCGGTAGCCGCCGGACTTCGTCGTGACCTTCTGCTTCGTCGACTTCGTCTTCACGACCGTGCGGAACGTGGAGCTCTTCATCGCCGACGAGGCGATCTTCGTGAGGTCGCGCGGCGTCGAGTAGTTCGAGCCCTGGCCGATGCCGTCGAACGAGTCGAAGTGCGTGTTGCGCAGGCCGAGACTCGACGCCGTCTTGTTCATCTTGCCGATGAAGGACTTCACGCGGGCGGCGCGCGTGGTGCCCGAGCCGAACTTGTCCGCGAGCGCGTAGGCGGCGTCGCAGCCCGAGGGCAGCATCAGCCCGTACAGGAGCTGGCGGACGGTCACCTTGTCGCCGACGATCAGGCGGGCGGACGAGGCGTTGTTCCTGACGATGTAGTCGCTGTAGGCCTTCTGGATCGTGACCTTGGCGTCCAGGTTCAGGTTCGGCTGGGACAGCACCACCTTCGCGGTCATGATCTTGGTGGTCGAGCCGGTGGACCGGCGGGTGTCCGCGGCCTTGGTGAACAGGCTCGCGCCCGTCCCGTTGTTCATCACATAGCCGCCGGCCGCGGCGATGGTCGGTTTCACCGGCGCGGTGGCGGCCTGTGCGGAGGTGGTCAGCGCTCCGCTGGTGAGCACGGTTCCGGCGACGAGAACAGCGATGCCCGAAGTGCGAATTTTCAAGATGGACGCTCCAAATGCCCCTAAAGCGCGGCCCATTGGGTGGATCGCGCACGTAAGAGACTTCTGGGACGCGTCCAGGGTTGTACGGGTCGGTGCACGAGATCGGGTGATCCCCGTTCCGCATGGTGGACGTCCCCTGTGTTGCGTACGTGTTGTATCTATGATGTGCGCATGCCCGCGACCTCGACCCCTGCCCCGGCTCCGGCCCCGACCCCCACCGTCACCGAGAAGCGGCCCCCGGCCGCGGAGCGCGTCTACGACCACGTGAAGCGCGGCGTGCTCGAACGCCGCTACGAAGGCGGCACCCTGCTCACCGAGGGCGAGCTCGCCGAGGCCGTCGGGGTCTCCCGCACCCCCGTGCGCGAGGCGCTGCTCAAGCTGGAGGTCGAGGGGCTGCTCAGGCTGTACCCGAAGAAGGGCGCGCTGGTCCTGCCGGTGTCCGCGCAGGAGATCGCGGACGTCGTCGAGACCCGGCTGCTCGTCGAGGAACACGCGGTCCGCAAGGCCGTGCCCGCCCCGCCCCGGCTGCTCGACCGGCTCGCCGAGCTGCTCGACACGCAGCGCGAGCAGGCCGCCGCCGGACAGTTCGCCGACGCCGCCGCCACCGACCGCTGCTTCCACGCCGAGATCGTGCGCAGCGCGGGCAACGAGATCCTGTCCCGCCTCTACGACCAGCTCCGCGACCGGCAACTGCGGATGGGCGTCGCCGTCATGCACTCCCACCCCGACCGGATCGCCAAGACGCTGGCCGAGCACGGCGAGATCCTCGACGCGCTGCGCGCCGGGGACGAGGAGGCGGCCGTCGCTGTCGTCCGCCGGCACGTGGGCTGGTTCCAGAACCTGGCGCGGGGTGACGTGCGATGAGCTCCGCCTCCTCCTCTTCCTCGTCCTCCGCCTCCGACTCCGCGCTGCGACTGCCCGGCGACCCGCCCGGCGGCCGGCGCGCGGTCGCCGTGTGGTGCATCGGCGTCTCCGTCTACTTCGTCGCCGTCATCTTCCGCACCTCGCTCGGCGTCGCCGGACTCGACGCCGTCGAACGCTTCGACATCAACGCCTCGGCGCTGTCCACGTTCTCGATCCTGCAACTGCTCGTGTACGCGGGCATGCAGATACCCGTCGGCCTGATGGTCGACCGGCTCGGCACCAAGAAGGTGCTGACCATCGGCGTCGTCCTGTTCACCCTCGGCCAGCTCGGCTTCGCGTTCTCCTCCTCGTACGGGACGGCGCTCGTGTCGCGGGCGCTCCTCGGGTGCGGCGACGCCATGACGTTCATCAGCGTGCTGCGGCTCGGCACCCGGTGGTTCCCCGCGCGGCGGGGGCCGCTCGTCGCGCAGCTCGCCGGGCTCGTCGGCATGGCCGGCAACCTGGTCTCCACGCTCGTCATCGCGCGGCTGCTGCACGGGATCGGCTGGGAGGCCGCGTTCGCCGGGTCCGCCGGCGCGGGTGTCCTCGTCCTCGTGCTGATGCTGCTCTTCCTCAAGGACCACCCCGAGGGGTACGCCACCCCGCCGCTGCCCGCCTCGCACAAGGGGGCCGCGTACGTGCGGGCGCAGATCTCGGCCGCCTGGCGCGAGCCCGGGACACGGCTCGGACTCTGGGTCCACTTCACGACGCAGTTCCCGGCGATGGTGTTCCTGCTGCTGTGGGGGCTGCCGTTCCTCGTCGAGGCGCAGGGGCTCTCGCGCGGCACGGCGGGGGAGCTGCTGACCCTCGTGGTCCTCTCCAACATGACCGTCGGCCTCGTCTACGGGCAGGTCGTCGCCCGGCACCACACGGCGCGGCTGCCGCTGGCGCTCGGCACGGTCGGCGCGACGGCGCTGCTGTGGGCCATGCCCATCGTGTGGCCGGGGCAGGCGCCGATGTGGCTGCTCGTCGTGATGTGCGTGGTGCTCGGGGCCTGCGGGCCCGCGTCGATGATCGGGTTCGACTTCGCGCGACCGGCCAATCCGCCGGAGCGGCAGGGGACCGCGTCCGGGATCGTGAACATGGGCGGCTTCGTCGCCTCCATGACCACGCTGCTCGCCGTCGGGATCCTGCTCGACGCGACCGGGGACGACTACCGGATCGCGTTCTCGGCGGTGTTCGTGCTCCAGGCGCTCGGCGTGGGCCAGATCCTGCGCCTGCGCAAGCGGGCCGCCCGCGCGGAGCGGGAACGGGTCGTCGCGTCCCGGGTGACCTCGGTGCACGTGCCGGCGTGAACGGGTGCGCGGGGCGGGTCCGCTCCCGCCTCAATTCTGTTGACCGTCCCTGACGATGGGTGCTGGAGTCTGCGCGTGGACAGCATCCCCGCCAACCGGCGGCTCTGGAACCGGATCAGCAGCGACTATCAGGACCGGCACGACCCGCAGATCGGCGCCGCACCCCGGCTGTGGGGCATGTACTCCGTCCCCGACGCGCGTCTGAACGCCCTGGGCGACGTCACCGGCCGGCGCGTCCTCGAACTCGGCTGCGGCGCCGGCCAGTGGTCGAGGGTGCTCGCCGCCGAGGGCGCCCAGGTGGTCGGGATCGACCTGTCCGAGGCCCAACTCGACGCGGCCACCGCGGCGATGGGCGCGGACCGGTATCCCCTGGTGCAGGGCGCCGCCGAGCAGCTCCCCTTCGCCGACGGCACCTTCGACCTCGTGTTCTGCGACTTCGGCGGGCTCAGCTGGGCGCCCCCGCACCTGGCCGTCCCGCAGGCCGCCCGCGTCCTGCGCCCGGGCGGGCGCCTGGTGTTCAACGTCGCCAGCCCCTGGTTCGAGGCCTGTTACGACGAAGCCGCCGCCCGCGTCACCACGACGCTGCAGAAGGACTACTTCGGCCTGAACGGCATCGACGAAGGCGACGGCGCGACCAGCTACCAGCTCACGTACGGCGACTGGGTCAGGGTCCTGCGCGGCGCGGGTCTCGTCGTCGACGACCTCATCGAGCCGCGGCCCGAACCCGGAACTCCCAACGGCTACAACGAGACCGACCCGCCCGACTGGGCCCGCCGCTGGCCGGCGGAACTGCTCTGGGTGACCCACAAGCCGTACGTCACGGGGTGACCGCGAACGCCGCCAGGATGGCCTCGACCAAGGCCGCGTCGCCCTCCGTCTTGAGGGCGTCGCGGGCCGCCTCCGGGGTCGTGCGTCCGCAGGCGAGGCGGACGTAGGTCTCCCAGTCCAGGGCGATCGTCGCGGCGGGACCGAGCGAGGGGGCGCCGTCGATCGTGCCCTTGCCCTCCGCGTCCACCCGCACCGTCCGCAGGAACTCGACGGGACCGTGCACGTCGAAGACCACCGCCGAGTTCGCCGGCGCGCCCGCGTCCTTGGCGACGATCTTCGGCAGGACCGCGAGCAGCATGTCCCGGGTGACGTACGCCCCGGGCGAGTCGAGGTTGCCGGGCCGGCCCAGCGCCTGGCGCAGGTCCTGCTCGTGGACCCAGATGTCGAACGCCCGCCGCCGCATCGCGTACTCGAGGGTCTCCTCGACGCCGCGCGGCCCGCGCACGATCGTGCCGGGCTCACGGGAGTCGTTGCGCAGGTGCCGCGAGCGCCGGATGATCGTGTACTCCAGCTCGGAGACCATCTCCGGCGCCGTGTGGTGCCGGCGGACGTCGACCTGGATCTCCTGGTACCGCTGGCCCTCCGTCTGCACGTGGTAGAGATCGCGCGGCAGCGTGTGGATCGGGCGCGGGTCGCCGAGCATCTCGCAGTCCACGCCGATGACGTGCGACACGATGTCCCGTACCGACCAGCCGGGGCAGGGCGTCGCCCGGTTCCACTCACCCTCCGCGAGCGGCGTGACCAACTCGGATATCGCTTCCACGGAGTGGGTCCAGGCATCGGCGTAGGACTGAAGGCTGGGGTGGAGACTCACGGAAGGGGACCCCTCGAGCGGTTGGTACGCGGGCGTATGGCTAGGCGGCGGCGGACGCTGTCGGTGCGGGTTCTGGGGGTCCGGGGGAATCCCCCGGACTGGCACAGTACGCTGCCCGAAGGCACCCCGGCAGCGCTTTCGTACGACGATCGTAGGCCGGTGTTGACGGCTCGAATGCCAGGACGGTGGTAGTGTGCGCGCCTCCCTCATCCAGATCGCGGTAAACGAGGACGAATCGGTCAACTCGCGGCGGGAGCGAGTGAGTTCCCTGGTCCGGGAGCAGGCGGCTTCGGCCGATCTCGTGGTCCTGCCCGAACTGTGGACGACCGGAGCCTTCGCCTACGAGCTGTTCGCCGCCGAGGCCGAACCGCTGGAGGGCCCCACCTACGACGCCATGTCGAAGGCCGCGGCGGACGCGGGCGTCTGGCTGCACGCCGGTTCCGTCCCCGAGCGCGACCCGGACGGCCCGCTCTACAACACCGCGCTGGTCTTCGCCCCCGACGGCACCCTCGCCGCCGCCTACCGCAAGATCCACCGCTTCGGCTTCGACAAGGGCGAGGCCGTGCTCATGAGCCCGGGCGAGGAGCTGGTCACCGTACGGCTCCCGGAGACCGTGCTCGGCGTGACCACCTGCTACGACCTGCGCTTCCCCGAGCTGTACCGCGGCCTCGTCGACCGCGGCGCCGAGACCCTGGTCGTCTCCGCCGGCTGGCCCGAGCGGCGCCGCGCCCACTGGACCCTCCTCGCGCAGGCCCGCGCCGTCGAGAACCAGGCGTACGTCCTGGCCTGCGGCAGCGCCGGCACCCACGCGGGCGTCGAACAGGCGGGCCACAGCATCGTCGTCGACCCCTGGGGCGAGATCCTCGCCGAGGCCGGCGCCGGCGAGGAGGTGCTGCGCGTGGAGCTCGACCCCGCGAAGGTCGGCGCCACCCGCGAGCAGTTCCCGGCCCTCAAGGACCGCCTCCTCGGCCTCGACACCCCGCGCCGCCCCTGACCTCCGGCAGCACCCTCAGTCGAGGTCGCCGCGCTCCTTCTCCGCGAGATGGATCACGCACACGGCGACCGCGACGAGCAGCGCCGGATCGGCGTCCTCCCGCACCACGTTCACCCCGTACGTGTCCCGCACGCGCAGCCAGCGCCGCGAGATGTCCGCGAGCAGTTCGCCGTCGTACTCCACGGCGAACTCCCGGTCCAGGATCTTCCCGCTGACGTCGAGCTCGGTGCCGTCGACCAGCTCGACCCGGTAGTGGTTGCGCAGCAGCGACAGCCGTTTGCGGCGGATCTTCGCGAGCGGTTCGCCGCCGCGCTCGATCACCATCGTGTCCCGCAGCGCGAGCATCTTCTGGCGGATGTCGATCAGGACGCGTCCGTCGGGCCCCTTGAGCTCGAACGTGTCGCGAAGCCGCATCGCCTTTCCGTCGACGAGGAACGCCTTGCGGCCCTGCTCGTCCTCGATCCAGTAGTCCTCGCCGACGGCGAAGAGCCGTTCCCGAACTTCGTAGCGCATACGCCCCAGCCTGCCCGCGCACGGGCGGCCCGACCCCCGGGAGTGACCCGAACGGCCCAGCCCCGCGCGCGCCGCACCCGCCCCCGCGGGTCTCCTTGACCCATGACCAGGGACGACGAACTCTCCGCGCTGCGCGCCCGGGTCGCCGAGCTGGAGGCGGCCGGGCGCCCCGCACGGCGGCGGGCGGGCCGCACGAAATCCACCTTCGCCGTCGTCCTGATCGTGCTCGCCGCCCTGCTCACCCCGCTCGGCGCCGTCGCCGTCTGGTCCGACGCGCTGATCGGTGACACCGACCGGTACGTCGACACGATGGCGCCGCTCGCCAAGGACCCCGACGTGCAGAACGCCGTCGCGGACCGGGTCACCACCGCCGTCATGAGCCGCATCGAGATCGCCGACCTGCTCGAGAACGTCGCCCCCGCCGACCGGCCCGCGCTGGAGAAGGCGCTCGGCGCCGCGAGCGGGCCGATCACCGACGGGCTCACCTCGTTCGTGCACGGGGTCGCCGACCGGTTCGTCACCAGCCCCGCCTTCGCCACCGTGTGGAAACAGCTCAACCGCACCGCCCACACCGCCGTCGACAAGGCGCTCACCGGCAGCGGCGGCGGTGCCGTCGAGGTCGACAACGGCATGGTCACCCTCGACCTCGCCCCCGTCGTCGAGCAGGTCAAGAACGCCCTCGTCGACCGCGGCCTCGATGTCGCCGCGAAGATCCCCGAGGTCCACACCGAGATCACCGTCATGGAGTCCACCGGCGGCCTCGCCAAGGCGCGCAAGGGCTTCCGGCTCCTCCAGCTCCTGTCCTGGGTGCTCCCCCTGATCGTCTTCCTCCTCGCCGCAGCCGGTGTCCTGCTCGCCCGGCGCCGCCGCCGCGCCCTGGTCACCGCCGCCCTCGGCATCGCGGCCGGCGCGCTGGTGCTCGGGCTCGCCCTGTGGCTCGGCCGCGCCTACTACCTCGACGCCCTGCCCGCCGGCGTCTCCCGCCCTGCGGCGGAGTCCGTCTTCGACACCCTCGTCCGCTTCCTGCGCTCCGGCGTCCGCATGATCGCCGCCCTCGGCATCGTCATCGCCCTGGCCGCCTGGCTCAGCGGTCCCGGGCGCTGGGCGCGGGCCACCCGCGACGCCTGGTGCGGCGCCATCGGCTCGGTCCGCCGGTCCGTCACGGCCGGCACCTTCGGCCCGGTCGGGCCCTGGGTGCACCGCATGCGGACCTGGCTGAACTGGACCGTGGCGGCCTTCGCCGCCGCCGTCCTCATCGCCTGGAACTACCCGACCGGCGCGGTCGTCGCCTGGATCGCGTTCGTCGCCCTGTGCGCCCTCGCGATCATCGAGTTCCTCGACGTCCCGGAATTCCAGGACGCGGCCTCACCGGCCTCCCTCCCGCCCGAGGGTCTCGCGCCGTAGACGCCGTAGCTGCCGAAGCCGCCGTAGCCCGCGGGGACGCCGGGGACCTTTACGTCGTAATCGCGGAAGAGGCCTCCGGCGGCGCCGCCCCGAACCGTCTGCGGTACGCCGAAGGGCTCAGCCCCGTCGCCCGCTTCAGATGCGCCCGCAGGTTCGCCGCGCTCCCCAGACCGCTGTCCCGCGCCACCACGTCGAGCCGGAGCTCGCCCCGCTCGATCAGGCGGCAGGCCAGCGCGACCCGCTCCCCGAGCAGCCAGGCCAGCGGCGTCGTCCCCAGCTCGGCCCGGAAGCGGCGGTGCAGCGTCGCCGGGCTCACCCCGGCGCGGGCCGCGAGCCCGGCCACGGTCAGCGGCTCGCCGAGCCGCTCCTGCGCCCAGACCAGCAGCGGCGCGAGCGAGGCGTCCGGCACCTGCGGCACCGGGCGCTCCACGAACTGGCGCTGCCCGCCGTCCCGGTGCGCGGCGAACACCAGCCGCCGCGACACCGCGTTCGCGATCTCCGCCCCGTGGTCGCGGCGCACCAGGTGCAGCCCGAGATCGAGCGCGGAGGCGCTGCCGGACGCGGTCAGGATGTCCCCGTCGTCGACGAACAGCACGTCGGGTTCGAGCCGCACCCCGGGGAAGCGGCGGCGGAACGCGTCCGCCCACATCCAGTGGCAGGCCGCCCGCCGCCCCTCCAGCAGTCCCGCCTCGGCCAGCGTGAACGCCCCGCTGCAGAACCCGACGAGCCGGGCCCCGCGCGCGTGCGCGGCCCGCAGCGCGTCCAGCACCTCGGCCCGCCGGGGCACCTCGGTGTCCGGCCGGTTCGGCACGATCACCGTGTCGGCGCTCTCCGTCGCCGACAGGTCCGCGACCCCGCTCAGCGTGAAGAACCCGTCCCGCATCACCGTGTCCGGCTCCGCCGCGCACAGCGCGAACGAGTAGAGCGCGCGCCCCAGTTCGGGCCGGCGCAGCCCGAAGACCTCGATCGCGCACGCCAGCTCGAAGGGGTTGGAGCCCTCGTCGACGAGCGCGACCACCCGGTGCACACGGTGCGACGACGAGTCCTGCGAGGATCCTTGCGACATACGCGATTTCTAGCACTCACACCGGGCCCCGCGCCGCCCGCACGCTGGACACCATGAACCCCGCCGCGAACCCCGCACTCCCGGAACCCGTCTCGCTCCCGCAGACCCTCACCACCTTCGACGCCCTGTGGAGCCCCCGCATCGTCACCACGGTCAACGACTACGACGTACGCCTCGCCAAGGCGGAGGGCGAGCACGTGTGGCACGTCCACGAGCACACCGACGAGTTCTTCCTCGTCGTCGAGGGCGAACTGACCATCGCCCTGCGCGAGCCCACCGGCGAACGCGCCGTCGTCCTGCCCCGAGGCTCCGTCTTCACCGTCCCCCGCGGCACCTGGCACAAGCCCCACGCCGCCCCCGGCACCGCCCTCCTCGTCCTGGAACCCACCGGCACCTCCTCGACGGGCGACGCCCACGACCCCGTACCGGCCCACGTGGACTCGACGACGGGGCACCCCGTCCAGGCCTGACCGTCGTCCAGGTGTGACCGGCTTCCCCGCGGGTGGCAAGCTTGAAGCATGAACGATGCCGCCCCGGTGCCCAGCCCCGTCCCCGCCCGCCGTGCCCGAGTCCGCGCCCCTGAACTGGTCGGCGCGGGCGGCTGGCTCAACACCGGCGGCAAAGAGCTGACCCTCGCCGATCTGCGAGGTAAGTGCGTTGTAGTTGATTTTTGGACCTTCTGCTGCGTGAACTGCCTCCACGTGCTCGACGAGCTGCGGGAGCTGGAGGAGAAGCACCGGGACACGCTCGTGATCGTCGGCGTGCACTCGCCGAAGTTCGTGCACGAGGCCGAGCACGCGGCCGTCGTCGACGCGGTCGAGCGGTACGGGGTGGAGCACCCGGTGCTCGACGACCCGGAGCTCGTGACCTGGAAGCAGTACGCGGTGCGGGCCTGGCCGACGCTCGTGGTGATCGACCCCGAGGGGTACGTCGTCGCGCAGCACGCCGGTGAGGGGCACGCGCACGCGATCGAGAAGCTGGTCGAGCAGCTGGAGGCCGAGCACGAGGCGAAGGGGACGCTGCGGCGCGGCGACGGGCCGTACGTGCCGCCGGAGCCGGTCGCCGGTGATCTGCGCTTCCCGGGCAAGGCGCTCGTGCTGCCGTCGGGGAACTTCCTGGTGTCCGACACGACCCGGCACCAGCTGGTCGAGCTGGCCGCGGACGGCGAGAGCGTCGTGCGGCGGATCGGCAGCGGGGAGCGCGGCTTCGGGCCCGAGTCGTTCAACGAGCCGCAGGGGCTCGCGCTGCTCGACGAGCGGACCGTGGTCGTCGCCGACACCGTGAACCACGCGCTGCGCGCCGTCGACCTCGATAGCGGGACGGTCACGACCCTCGCGGGCACCGGGAAGCAGTGGTGGCAGGGGTCGCCGACCAGCGGGCCCGCGCTGGAGGTGGATCTGTCCTCGCCGTGGGACGTCGCCGTGTTCGGCGGGCGGGTGTGGATGGCGATGGCCGGCGTGCACCAGCTGTGGACGTACGACCCGGTCGGTGGGGTCGTCGCGGTCGCGGCCGGGACGACGAACGAGGGGCTCGTCGACGGTCCCGGCGACGAGGCGTGGTTCGCGCAGCCGTCCGGGCTCGCCGCGACCGAGGACCGGCTGTGGGTCGCCGACGCGGAGACGAGCGCGCTGCGGTACGTGGACCGGGACGGGCATGTGCACACGGCCGTCGGCACCGGTCTGTTCGACTTCGGGCACCGGGACGGGGACGCGGGGCAGGCGCTGTTCCAGCACCCGCTGGGTGTCACCGCGCTGCCCGACGGCTCGGTCGCGGTCGCGGACACCTACAACCACGCGCTGCGCCGCTACGACCCGGCGACCCGCCAGGTCAGCACGCTGGCGACGGATCTGCGGGAGCCGAGCGGCGCGGTCCTCGTCGGCGACGACATCGTGGTCGTGGAGTCGGCCCGGCACCGGCTGACCCGGCTCCGGCTTCCCGAGGAAGCGGTACGGGTGGACGCGGTCGCACACCACACGCAGCGCGCCGCGACCGAGATCGCGGGCGGCAAGCTGCGCCTCGACGTCATCTTCCAGGCGCCGGCCGGGCAGAAGCTCGACCTCCGGTACGGGCCCTCGACCCGGCTGCTCGTCTCGTCGACGCCGCCGGAGCTGCTCGTCGCGGGCGACGGCGCGGGCACCGAGCTGGGCCGTGAGCTGGTCCTGAACCCGGAGATCGAGGAGGGCGTGCTGCACGTGTCGGCGATGGCCGCGTCCTGCGACGACGACCCCGCCAACGAGTACCCGGCCTGCCACGTCCATCAGCAGGACTGGGGTGTGCCGGTCCGCGTGGCCGAGGGCGGGGCGGACCGGCTGCCGCTGGTGCTCGCGGGTCTGGACGAGCAGACCGCGCGGGGCTGACGGGGGTCCGGCCCCGCGCGGCGTCGGTGGTCCTGCGGGGTCAGTTGCCGAACGGCTTGACCGTGTTCCAGGAGTAGACCTCGATGCCGTCGGCCATCTTGCCCGCGTACTCGACCTCGCCGGGCGTCTGGATCGTCTCGACCTCGGCGTCGTCGGGGTTGTTCATCTGCAGGGACAGGCGGATCGACGTGAAGTAGTCGTCCTCGGCCTTGACGTCCTGGGTGACGGCGATCGCGGAGTAGATCCGGCCGCCGGGCTGGACGACCAGCGGCTGCGCGGGCTGCTCGTCGTCCTTGGCCTGCGGGATGTCGCCGTTGGCCTTGCCCGGGGTGATGACCGGGAAGGCCTTGACGGTGCAGGCCGTCGCGGCGCGGCTCTCGGCGGTGATCAGCAGGTGGTCGCCCTGCTGCTCGGGGTTGCGGCGCTCCAGCTTGTAGGTGAGGAAGCCGACCTTGCACTCGGGCGTCTTCTTCGAGGCCGTGCCCGAGCCGCCGGTGCTCGTGCCGGTCTTCGAGGAGCCGGCCTGCGCGGCGTCGCCGCCCGAGCCCTGCGCCGAGTCGCCGCCACCGGTGCCCGACCCCGTGTCGGAGCCCTGGTCCTTCGCGGTGTCGCCGCCGGCCGTGGAGCTCGACGCGGTGTTCTTCGCGGCGCCCTCGTCCTTGGTGCCGGTGTCGCCGTTGCAGGCGGTGAGGCTGAGGCTCAGGGCGGCGGCCGCGGCGGCGAGGACGACGTTGCGGGCGATGGTGCGGTTCATGGTGGGACTCCCCCGTGTGCGAGGGGGCCGCCTGGTCCGGTCGGCCCCTTGTGACCACCACTCTGCCGGGGGCCGTCGCCGTCCGGTCGTTCCTCCGCTATCGCCCCGTCGCCGTTTCGCTTCCGATCCGTTCCAGCTGCGCCGTCGCCTTCCGCATGCCGTCCTCGAACCCCCGCTTCACCGCTTCGTCATGGGCTTCACGGAGGCAGTCGAGAGCTTCCGCTTCGCGGCCCAGGGCGTGCAGTGCGGCGCCGCGCGCGATCCGCAGCAGGATCTGCCGCAGCGGGGCGAGCCCCTCCGCGGAGGCGCCCGGCAGGGTCAGGCCGCGCTCGGTGCAGTCGAGCACCGCGGCGTGGTCGGCGGTGGCCAGGAGCTGGCGGGCGCGGTGCTCCAGGGCGAGCAGCTCGGTGAGGATGTCGTCGGTGGCGCGGGCCAGTTCGGCGGCGCGTACGACGTGGGCGAGGGACGCGGCGCTCGGCCCGCCGTCCCGGTCGAGGGCGACGGCCAGGTTGACCAGCGCGGTGGCCTCGCTGGACGTGTCGCCGGCGCGGGCCGCGAGCTCCGGGGCGCGCTCCAGCTGCTCGATCGCCTGCGGGAGCCGCCCTTCCTCGGTGAGCACCCAGCCGTACAGGGCGCGGATCCGGGACTCGGCGTCCGGGTCGTCGAGCCGCTGCGCGGCGGCGAGGCCCTGCTCCATGAGCGGCACCCAGTCGTCGCGGACGTAGCCGACGACGTACGGCCACTGCAGCACGGCGAGTCGCCAGGCGCGGTCGTCGTGGCCCGCGGCGTGCGCGGCGACGGCGGCGGCGACGAGGTTCTCGCGCTCCACGGAGTACCAGGCCAGGCCGCCGGCCCGGTCGGTGAGGTCGGGCCGGCCGAGGTCGGGCCGGATGTCGGCGGGCAGGACGCAGCAGGGCCGGTCGTCGGGCTCGGTGACGGACGCGGCGAGGAGCGCGGTGCGCACGTAGTGGTCGAGGAGCCGGACCAGGGCCTCGTCGGTGGCCTCGGTGTCGTCGGCGCGGGCCAGGCCGCGCGCGTAGAGGCGTACGAGGTCGTGCATCAGGTAGCGGCCGGGCGTCGGCTCGGTGAGGAGGTGGGCGCCGGCGAGGCGGTCCAGGGCGGCGGCGGCCTCCTGGGGGGAGCGGTCGGTGAGGGCGGCGGCCGCGTACCGGTCGAGGTCGGGTCCGGGCAGCACGCCGAGCCGGTGGAACAGCAGCCGGGCGTCCTCGGGCAGGGCGCGCAGGGTGAGGCGGAGCGCGGCGGCGACGCCGGTGTCGTCGACGTCGAGGAGGGCCAGGCGGCGCTGCTCGTCGGCGAGTTCGTCGGCCAGGCCGGCCAGCGGCCACTCGGGGCGGGCGTTGACGCGGGCGGCGACGACGCGCAGGGCGAGCGGCAGGCCGGCGCAGAGTTCGGTGAGGCGGGCGGCGGCCTCCGGTTCGGCGGCGAGCCGGTCGGCGGCGCCGGTCGCGGCGGCGAGCAGGGCGGCGGACCCGGCGGGGTCGAGGACGCCGAGGGCGACGGTGCGGGCCAGTTCGCTGACGGCGAGCCCGTCCAGGCGCAGCCGCGAGGTGACCACGGCGGCGCTGCCGGGCCCGGCCGGGAGCAGCGGGCGGACCTGGGCGGCGGTGCGCGCGTTGTCGAGGACGACGAGGTGCCGGTGGCCTTCGGTACGGGTGCGGTACGCGGCGGCGAGCGCGCCCGGGGTCTCGGGCAGGTCGCGGGTGGGCACGCCGAGGGCGATGAGGAACTCGCGGAGCACGTCGGCGGTCTCGGGGGCGCTGTCGCCGCTGCCGTCGTCGTCGCTGAAGCCGCGCAGGTCGGCGAAGAGGACGCCGTCGTAACGGTCGCGGACGGTGTGCGCCCAGTGCAGCGCGGCGGCGGTCTTGCCGACGCCGGCCGGTCCGGTGAGGACGGTGACGGCGTGCTCGGGCCCGGACGCGGCGTCGAGCGCGGCGAGTTCGCGGTCGCGGCCGACGAAGCCGCGGGGCGGCCGGGGCAGCAGGTCGGGCCCGTCCGCGGCGGCGCGGGACGGCTGCGGGGCGGTGGCGGGCTCGGGTGCGGGCCGGGGCGTGGCGGGCGGGGCGCCGGGGCCGTCGCCGGCGAGGATCTCCGCGTAGGCCTCGCGCAGCGCGGGGCCCGGGTCGACGCCGAGCTCGTCGGCGAGCAGGGTGCGGGTGCGGTGGTACTGGTCGATGGCGTCGGACTGGCGGCCCGCCCGGTACAGGGAGCGCATCAGCGCGGCGGCGAGCGACTCCCGCATGGGGTGCGCGACGGCCTCGGCGTGCAGCAGGGCGGCGGCGCGCGCGTGGTCGCCGAACTCGCCGTAGGTGCGGGCCAGATGCTCGACGGCCGAGATGCGGGCCTGTTCGAGGCCGTCGGCGGCGACCCGCAGCGGGCCGCCCGTCGCGACGCCGACCAGCGCGGGCCCGCGCCACAGCGCGAGCGCCTCGCGCAGCAGCGCGGCGGCGTCGTCGGGGGAGCGCTGCTCGTGGGCGAGCCGGACGAGCTCGTCGAAGCGGTGGGCGTCGAGCAGCGACTCGGGCATCTCCAGGACGTACGCGTCGCCGCGCGTGACGAGCCGCACGCCCCACTCGTCGGCGCCGCCCTGGGCGAGCAGCGCGCGCAGCCGGGAGACGTGGCCCTGGGTGACCGTGCGGGCCCGCGCGGGCGGGCCCTCGGGCCACAGGGTGTCGATCAGCTGGTCGAGGGGGACCGCCGTGTTGGGGCGGAGCAGGAGCGCGGCGAGGAGGCTGCGCCGCTTGGCCGGCCCGAGGGGGAGTTCACCGGTCTCGGTGGCTACACCGACCGTTCCGAGCAGCCGGAACTCCACGCTTGTGCTCCCTCGTACGCCCCGAAAATCCGATGCGACCAGGGTACGGGGGTGCTACGGGTGGTACAGCTCGGTGACCGTCGCGGCGATGCCGTCCGCGTCCTTGACGACGCGGACCGTGACGCTGTTCGTCTTCGACGCCTTCACCAGCTGGTCGTACGTGCACGGGGTGGTGCCCGCGTTGTTGTCGGCGGTGACGGAGCCGTCGGCGCCGCCGCAGATGGCCGCGGCACCGAGGATCTTGGTGCTGTTCTCGACCAGGAACTCCTGGTCGCCGACGGTCATCTTGTGGTCGGCCAGGTAGTTGAGGGTGCCGGTGTAGCAGCCGTCGGCGCCTCCGGTGTTGATGCACTCGCCCTTGGCGCCGGTGTCCGGGGCGGGGTTGCCGGTGGCGGCGCTGTCCCCCGTGCCGCCACCGCTGTTCCCGCCGCCGCTGTCGCTGCCGCCGCCCTGGCCGTCGCCCGCGGGCACGCCGTCGGTGGAGTCGGCGGAGTCGGCGGGGCTCTGCGCCGCGGCGCTGCCGCTCGCGCTGTTCGACGGTGCGGCGGCGCCGCTGTCCTGGGTGCCGTCACCGTCGTTGCAGGCGGTCAGCGAGAAGGCGAGCGCCGCGACGGCGGCGACGGCGGTGTTCTTGCGCAGGGCGATACGCATGGTGGCAGGTCCCCCGTGATCGTCAGGTTTGTTTACAGTCACGACCCTGCCGCCCGCCGCTGACGTTTCGCTAACAGCCCGCTAACGCGGAAGCCCCGCAGGTGAAGGGCCTGTCATGACGGTGTGAGGGACTTCTGGAGCTGTTCGGCCCTGGCCCGGTACGCGGCTCCCGAGAGCGGTTCGTCGAGCACGGTGGCGACGTCGCCGAGCCGGGTCAGCGTGCGCACCGTGCGCGCCGGAAGGTCCTCCTCCTCGTTGGCGGCGACCGCTGTGAGCAGCGCCTCGCGTGCTTCCTCGTGCCGTCCGGCGTAGTGCAGCGCGATGCCGTACGACTCCCAGATCAGCGGGCGCCAGCCGGCGATCTCGTTCTCGGGGATCGCCGCGACGCAGCGGGCCGTGTGCTCGGCCGCCGCCGTGAAGTCGCGCCGGGCCAGGGCGACATGGGAGGCGTGGTAGTGCTCCAGCGTGGGGGCGATCGGGTGGCCGGCCGTGCGGGCGTCGCGCACCGCGTCCGCCAGCGCGTCGAGCACGCCGGCCGGATCGCCGTGCCGGTGGCGGGCGATGGCGAGCAGCACGAGGATCTGGCAGGAGACGCCGGGGGCGAAGGTGCGCAGCGGCGGCACCGCTCCGGCCAGGAAGGTCTCGGCCCGCGCGAACTGGCCGGTCTCCACGAACAGCATGCCGATGACGGCCCGCAGCCAGCCGATGCCCTGGACGCTGCCGGTCCGCTCGGCGGCGGCGAGCGCCGTGCGCAGCGGCGGCTGCCAGCCGGGGTGTGGGTGCCAGTGGACGAGCGGCCACAGGTGGGCGGCGAGCCGCCAGGTGCGGTCCTCGTCGCCGAGCCGGGCGGCGGCGAAGACCGCGGCCATGAGCGATTCCTGCTCCCGCAGGAACCAGCCGAACACGGCCTCGCGCGCTCCGATCCGGGGCACGGGCAGCCCCGTGTCGAAGCCTTCGGGCAGCTCGACGGTCCGCGTGCCGGTGGGGTCGAACACGTCCACGGCGGCGTGCTGGGCCCGCAGCCAGTGGTCGACCATGCGCCGGGTCACCGCGTCGGCCCCCTCGGCGCGGGGCAGCCCGCGGGCGTAGAGCCGTACGAGGTCGTGCAGCGTGTACCGGTCGGGGCGCGTCTCCTGGACGAGATGGGCGGCGGCGAGCCGGTCGAGGCCGGCGCGGGCCTCGGGGACCGTGGCCCCGGCGGCGGCTGCCGCCGCGTACACATCGCTCTCCCGGGTGAAGGAGTGCCCGAGCGCGCCGAGCAGCGCGGCGTCGGCGGCGTCCAGGCGGGCGACGGAGGAGCGCAGGGCGGTCGCCACACCGGTGTCCTCCGCGGCCAGCAGGGCGAGCCGGCCGTGCTCGTCGGCGAGTTCGGCGGCCAGGTCGGCGGCGGACCAGCGGGGCCGGCCCCGCAGCCGGGCCGCGGCGATCCGCAGGGCGAGCGGCAGCCCGTCGCACAGCCGGGCGATCTCCCGTACGGCGTCGGGGTCCTGGGTGCCGCCGAGGGCGGCGGTCAGCAGGCCGGCCGCGTCGTCCGCGTCGAGCACGGTGACCGGCAGCGGGGTCGCGCACTCCTCGGCCATCACGGCGTCCAGGCGGGCGCGGCTGGTGACGAGGGTGGCGCACGCGTCGCCGCCGGGCAGCAGCGGCCGGATCTGCGCGGAGTCCCGCGCGTTGTCGAGTACGACGAGCAGCCGCCGCTCCCTGACCAGGGACCGGAACAGCGCCGCAGCGGCCTCGACGTCGGCCGGCACGGCCGCCGCCTGCACACCGAGCACGATCAGGAACTCCCGCAGGACGTCGAGGGGCCGGGCCGGTTCGGCGTCGCCGTGCCCACGCAGATCGGCGAAGAGCCGGCCGTCGGGGTAGGCGTCGGCGTGCGCGTGCGCCCAGTGGACGGCGAGGGAGGTCTTCCCGACCCCGGCGGGCCCGGTGACCAGGACGACGGGCGAGGCGCCGGCTTCTGCGGCCCGCGTCAGCCCGCCGAGTTCCCGATCCCGCCCGTGGAACCCGCGGGGGGTGCGCGGCAGCAGGTCGGGCGCGGGCCTGGGGTCGGGACCGGCGCCGGGTGTCGCGGTGGTGCCCGCGGCCCGGGTGGGTTCGCGGTCCCGCCTGTGGAGGCTACGGGGGGTGGCGGGCAGCGGGGCGGGCGCGGGCCTGGGGTCGGGGCCGGCGTCGGGTGTCGCGGTGGGGCCGGCGGTGCGGGTGGGTTCGGGGTCCTGCGCGTGGAAGCTGTGGGGGGTGGCGGGCAGTGGGGCGGGGGCGGTCCCGGGGTTTCGGCCGGCGCCGCCCGGTGGCGCGGGGGACCCCGGGAGGACGCTCGGTGGGGTGGGGGCCGCCGCCGGGACGCGTGGCGCGGAGGCGGACTGTGCGGCGGAGAGCGGCGCCACGGGGACCGTCTGGGCGAGGACCTCCTCGTACGCGGACCGCAGTACGGGGCCCGGATCGACGCCCAGCGCCTCGGCGAGCGCCTTGCGGGTGCGGTGGTACAGCTCCAGGGCGTCCGACTGACGGCCCGCCCGGTACTGCGCCCGGACCAGCGCCGCGATCAGCGGTTCGCGCAGCGGGTGGCGGGCGGCCTCGGCGCCGAGCAGCGCCACGGCCCGCTCGGGGGTGCCCAGATCCCGGTAGGTGGCCGCCAGTTGCTCGATCGTCGCCAGCCGGCTCTCCTCCAGGGCGGCCGCGGCGGCGAGCAGCGGGGCCGTGGCGACGGTGCCGCCCAGCGCGTCCCCCCGCCACAGCGCGAGCGCCTCGCGCAGCATCGACGCCGCCCGCGCCGGGTCGCGCTGCCGCCGGGCCAGGGCCACCAGGTCCTCGAAGTGCCGGACGTCGAGCAGTGTTTCGGGCAGCCGCAGCGCGTACGCCCCCGCGTGCGTGCTGAGTTCGACGTCGTACCCGTCCAGACCCGACCCGGAGATCATGGCGCGCAGCCGGGACACGTGCCCCTGGACGACCGTGCGCGCGTGCAACGGCGGCTCGTCCTCCCACAGCGCGTCGGTGAGCGCGTCGACGGAGACCGCGGCCGGGGACCGCAGCAGCAGGACCGCCAGCAGGCTGCGCCGCTTGGCGGGTCCGAGCGGCACGGGCTCCGCGCCGCCCTGGACCGCGACGGGCCCCAGAAGCTGGAACTTCATTCCCGTGTACTCCCGGCGCGGCGGATGTCGCTGACATGCCACGATAGCGCCGCGCCGGGTACCGGCCGCGCGTGCGGCCTACAGACGAGGGTTGCGGTCGTCTTCTATGACGGTGGTCTGAGTGGGGGTCAGGCCCCTGCGCCGGCCGATGCTGCGGAACACGAAGACTCCGATCAGCCCGACGATCATGAGGATCCAGCCGACCAGGTGGAGGTCGACGCCCTTCATGTGCCAGTCGGTCGCGAACGCGAGGATCGCCCCGAGGGCCACGAGGATGATGCAGCCGCCCAAGCTCATGGGAACCGCCTTCCTGAGGTGTGCGCGGACATGCGTGAGGGGTCCGGGTACCCCGGACCCCTCCGCTCTCACACCCGCGGGACTCAGCCCTCCAGGAACGCCACCAGAGCGTTCGCGAGGAGGAACGGGTCGTCGGCGCCGCACAGTTCGCGCACGCTGTGCATCGACAGGATCGCCGCGCCGATGTCGACGGTCTTGATGCCGTGCCGGGCCGCGGTGATCGGGCCGATCGTGGTGCCGCACGGCATCGCGTTGTTGGACACGAACGACTGGAACGGCACGCCGGCCTTCTCGCAGGCCGCCGCGAACACGGCCCGGCCGCTGCCGTCCGTGGCGTAGCGGTTGTTGACGTTCACCTTGAGGATCGGGCCGCCGTTGGCGCGGGGGTGGTGCGTCGGGTCGTGCCGCTCGGCGTAGTTGGGGTGCACGGCGTGCCCCGTGTCCGAGGACAGGCAGATCGTGCCGGCGAACGCCCGTGCCTTGTCCTCGTACGAGCCGCCGCGCGCGAACACGGACCGCTCCAGGACGCCGCCGAGCAGCGGGCCGTCGGCGCCGGTGTCGGACTGCGACCCGTTCTCCTCGTGGTCGAACGCGGCGAGCACCGGGATGTAGGGCAGGTCGCCCTGCTTGCTGACCTCGGTGAGCGCGGCCGTGCAGGCGTGCACGGACAGCAGGTTGTCCATGCGCGGGCCGGCGAGGAGCTCGCGGTCGCGGCCCAGGTAGGCGGGGGCCTCGACGGCGTACGTCATGAGGTCCCAGCCGGTGATGGAGCAGCGCTCCAGCCCGTTCTCCTCCTCCAGGAAGGCGAGCAGGTCGCCCTCGTGGACGTCGTCGCCCAGGCCCCAGATGGGCTGCATGTGGCGCTGCTTGTCGAGCTTGAGGCCCTCGGGGGTGACCGAGCGGTCGAGGTGGACGGCGAGCTGCGGGACGCGCAGCAGGGGGCGGTCCACGTTGACGAGGCGCTCGGTGCCGTCGCGCAGGGTGATCCGGCCGGCCAGGCCCAGGTCGCGGTCGAGCCAGGAGTTGAGCAGCGGGCCGCCGTAGATCTCGACGGCGACCTGGCGCCAGCCCTGACTGCCCATGTCCGGCTGGGGCTTGACCCGCAGGTTCGGGGAGTCGGTGTGCGCGCCGACGATCCGGAACGGGGTGTGGGGGGCGGCGCCCTCCGGGACGTACCAGGCGATGATCGCGCCGCCGCGGACGACGAACCGGCCGCCCGTCGTGCCGTCCCAGGCGTCGGTCTCGGCGACCTGCTGGAACCCGGCCTTCTCCAGCCGTGCCGCGGCGTTCGCCACCGCGTGGTACGGGGTGGGGCTCGCGGCGAGGTAGGTCATCAGGTCGTCGGTGTGCCCACGATCGAAGGGGCCGGAGGGTGTGCGCATGCCGTCAGGGTAGGCCCTGGCCCACCCATGCCGCCCACTCGTCTGCCGGGCGCCCTTGTCCTGCGGGTGCGGGTGGGTGGGGCTTCTCGCGCAGTTCCCCGCGCCCCTGAGATGCGCACTTCGTGCGCGATCTCATCGGGCGCTTGCGCATCGGGGAAATGCGACCCGAAGGGTCTGCATTTCAGGGGCGCGGGGAACTGCGCGAGAAGCCCCACAGGCCGAAAGCCGCCGGACCAGCGCCCCCAGGCAGACGCGCACGCGAAAGACCCGAGGCCCGCCTCCGCTGAGCAGCGGCGACGGACCTCGGGCCATGAATCCAGCTCGGCGGAGCCTAGAACGCCGCCTCGTCCAGCTCCATCACGTCCAGGCCGGAGGCACTCGTGCCCTGCGCCAGCTTCCTGGCACCGGTCACACCCGGCAGCACGTTCGCCGCGAAGAACTTCGCCGCGGCGATCTTGCCCTGGTAGAAGGGCACGTCCTTGGCGGACGCACCGCCCGCGAGGGCCTCCGCCGCGACGGCGGCACCCTTGAGCAGCAGGTAGCCGACGACCACGTCACCGGAGGCCATGAGCAGCCGGGTCGTGTTCAGGCCCACCTTGTAGATGTTCTTCGGGTCCTGCTCGGTCGCCGCGAGGTCGGTCAGCATGACGCCGACGATGGCCTCCAGCTCGACGGCCGCCTTGGCCAGCGACTCGCGCGCCCCGGCGAGCTCCTCGCCGCCCGTCTCGACCGCGAGGAACTTCTTGATCTCCTCGGCGAGCCCGTTCAGCGCGGCGCCCTGGTTGCGGACGATCTTCCGGAAGAAGAAGTCCTGGCCCTGGATCGCGGTCGTGCCCTCGTACAGGGTGTCGATCTTCGAGTCACGGATGTACTGCTCGATCGGGTACTCCTGCAGGAAGCCGGAGCCGCCGAAGGTCTGGAGCGACTGGGCGAGCTGCTCGTAGCCCTTCTCGGAGCCGTAGCCCTTGACGATCGGCAGGAGCAGGTCGTTGAGCGCGTGCGCGGCGGAGGCGTCCTCGCCGGCGGCCTCCTTGACCTGGATCTCGTCCTGCACGGAGGCCGTGTAGAGCACCAGCGAGCGCATGCCCTCGGCGTATGCCTTCTGCGTGAGCAGCGAGCGGCGCACGTCGGGGTGGTGCGTGATGGTGACCTTGGGCGCGGCCTTGTCCATGAACTGGGCGAGGTCGGGGCCCTGGACGCGCTCCTTGGCGTACTCCAGCGCGTTCAGGTAGCCGGTCGACAGGGTCGAGATCGCCTTCGTGCCGACCATCATGCGAGCGAACTCGATGATGCGGAACATCTGGCGGATGCCCTCGTGCTTGTCGCCGATCAGCCAGCCCTTGGCGGGGTGCTGGTCGCCGAAGGTCATCTCGCACGTGTTGGAGGCCTTGAGGCCCATCTTGTGCTCGACGTTGGTCGCGTACACGCCGTTGCGCTCGCCCAGCTCGCCGGTCTCCCAGTCGAACTCGAACTTGGGGACGAGGAAGAGCGACAGGCCCTTGGTGCCGGGGCCGTGGCCCTCGGGGCGGGCGAGGACGTAGTGGAGGATGTTCTCCGACATGTCGTGCTCACCGGACGTGATGAAGCGCTTCACGCCCTCGATGTGCCAGGAGCCGTCCTCCTGCTGCACGGCCTTGGTGCGGCCGGCGCCCACGTCCGAACCGGCGTCCGGCTCGGTCAGGACCATCGTCGAGCCCCACTGCTTCTCGACGGCGATCTCGGCGGCCTTCTTCTGCCGCTCGTTGCCCTCCTCGAAGAGGATGCCGGCGAACGCGGGACCGGAGGAGTACATCCAGATCGCCGGGTTGGCGCCCAGGATCAGCTCGGCGTGGGCCCAGATGAGGGAGCGCGGCGCGGTGGTGCCGCCGATCTCCTCGGGCAGGCCCAGGCGCCAGTACTCGGAGTCCATGAAGGCCTTGTAGGACTTCTTGAAGCTGGCCGGGATCGGCGCGGTGTTCGTCTCGGGGTCGAAGACCGGAGGGTTGCGGTCCGCGTCGGTGAAGGACTCGGCCAGGTCGTTCTCGGAGAGGCGGGCCACCTCGTCGAGGATGCTCTTGGCGGTGTCGACGTCCATCTCACCGAACGGTCCGGTGCCGTACAGCTTGTCGCGGCCGAGCACCTCGAAGAGGTTGAACTCGATGTCGCGGAGATTCGACTTGTAGTGCCCCATGGCGACGGCTCCGTAAAGGCTTGGGAGGCGGGTCGTCCGGCGGTGTCCCGCGGACCTTCCTCGTACGCGTACCAACTAGTAACCACCACAATGCTACCCGCCGGTAATAAGAATCAACCCCCAGCGGGCCAACTGTGACGAACTCGGCCCCGCGCTTGCGGGGCTCGGTAGTCTTGCGTCCATGTACGGCTATGACCAGACCCCGGGCGCCGGGCAGCAGTACGCGCCCCCGCAGCAGGGCGGTTACGGGCAGCAGGCCCCGCCGCTGTACCCGGAGCCGTCGCCGCCGTCGCTCGCCGACGCGGTCCGGGCGTTCACGACCGGCTCGATGTCCGCGGAGGACTTCCAGCAGATCTTCGCCTCGTCGAAGGTCTACTGCCCGCGCGGCGACAACCCCGGCTTCCTCGCGCTGCACAACACCCAGCAGCCCGTGATCCCGATGTTCACCTCGCTCAAGGAGCTGCGGACGTACGCGGGCAAGGAGTCCAAGTACTTCGTGATCACGGGCGCCGAGGTCATCGACCTGCTGCCGACCGGCTACGGCTTCGTCCTCGACATGGAGGGCGAGCACCGCATGGTCTTCGACGCGAAGGCGGTCGAACAGATGGTCGACTTCGCGATGCGTCGTATGTACGGCTAGCAGCCCCTACGTCCCGTTTTTGACGCCCGGAGGAATTTCCTCCGGGCGTTTTCGTGTTCCAGGTGGCAGAAAGTTCTACGTTCAACTAAAGTCGAGGTACGAGGAAGCCAGGAGGTCTCCAAAATGCCCGCTGTGACCGTCGAGAACCCGCTGACCCTGCCCCGAGTGGAAGCTCCGGCGGAAGCCGTGGCGCGCCCCGTGCTCGCCGTGACGACCGCACCGGGCGGCTTCGAGGGGGAGGGATTCCCGGTGCGCCGCGCGTTCGCCGGAATCAACTACAAGTACCTCGACCCGTTCATCATGATGGACCAGATGGGCGAGGTGGAGTACGCACCCGGAGAGCCGAAGGGCACCCCGTGGCACCCGCACCGCGGCTTCGAGACCGTGACGTACCTGATCGACGGAACGTTCGTCCACCAGGACTCGCACGGCGGCGGCGGCACCATCACCGACGGTGACACCCAGTGGATGACGGCGGGCTCCGGCCTGCTGCACATCGAGGCGCCGCCGGAGTCCCTCGTCATGTCCGGCGGCCTCTTCCACGGCCTCCAGCTGTGGGTGAACCTGCCCGCCAAGGACAAGATGAAGGACCCGCGCTACCAGGACATCCGCGGCGGCCAGGTCAAGCTGCTCACCACCGCCGACGGCGGCGCGCTGCTCCGCGTCATCGCCGGTGAGCTCGACGGCCACGAGGGCCCGGGCATCACGCACACGCCGATCACGATGGTGCACGCCACCGTCCGCCCCGGCGCCGAGGCCACCCTGCCGTGGCGCGAGGACTACAACGGCCTCGTCTACGTGCTCGCCGGCCGCGGCACCGTCGGATCCGACCGGCGTCCGGTCCACATGGGCCAGACCGCCGTCTTCGGCGCCGGCGGCTCGCTGACCGTGCGGGCCGACGAGTCCCAGGACTCGAACACCCCGGACCTCGAGGTGGTCATCCTCGGCGGGCAGCCGATCCGTGAGCCCATGGCCCACTACGGCCCCTTCGTGATGAACACCAAGGCCGAACTCCAGCAGGCCTTCGACGACTTCCAGGCCGGCCGCCTGGGCGTCATCCCCACCGCCGAGCGCCTGCCCCACACCTGACCGGGCCCCGGGGCCGCGTGACGTGACGGATCGTCACTCGCGCGGCCCCGCCCGGCGCGTGGCCCGGCGCCCGGCCGTGTTCAACTGGTCGGGTGAAGCCGGACACCGAACTTCTCCCCCGCCCCGCCCGCCGCGTCGCCGCCTGGTGCGCGGTGGCCCTGCTCGTCACCGGGGTCGCCTGGGTCTGGATCTGGCTCTGCGTCGAACTGCGCACGGCCGTCGTGCCGGTGCTGCTCGCGCTGCTCGGCACCGCCCTGCTGCGGCCCGTCTACCTCGCCCTGCGCAAGGCCAAGGTGCAGCAGTCGCTCGCGGCGGGGCTCACCTGCGCGCTGATCCTCGTCGTGGTCGGCGGCGCCGGATACATCGTGGTCGCCGCGCTCATCGACACCGGCGACCAGATCATCGCCTCCGTGAAGCAGGCCGCCCGCGACCTCTCCGACAAGTTCGGCACCGGTGCGCTCGACCTCGACCACCTGGCCGACAACGCGCAGGACCTCATCAAGAAGTACGGGGGGTCCGCCGCGTCCGGGGTCATCAGCGGGCTCAGCGTGGCCGGGGAGATCGCCGCCATGGCCGTGCTCGCCCTGCTGCTCTGCTTCTTCTTCCTGCGCGACGCCGGACGCTTCCGTGTCGCCCTGCGCCAGGCCGCGCCCGGCGCCGGCGGCGAGACCCTGGAGGCCATCGCGCGGCGCGCCTTCGCCGCGATCTCGGGGTTCATGCGCGGCACGACCGTCATCGCCCTCATCGACGCGTTCTGCATCGGCATCGGACTGCTGATCCTTCAGGTGCCCGGCGCGGTCGGGCTCGCGGCGCTCGTCTTCGTCGGTGCCTACATCCCCTACCTCGGCGCGTTCATCTCCGGCGCCGTCGCGATCCTCGTCGCCCTCGCCGACCGCGGTTTCGTCATCGCGCTCTGGGCGCTGGGCGTCGTCCTCGCCGTGCAGGTCCTGGAGGGGCACGTCCTCCAGCCGATGATCCAGTCGCGGACCGTGCAGATGCACCCCGCGGTCGTGCTGCTGGCCATCACCTCGGGCGCCTCCGTCGCCGGGATCCTCGGCATGCTTCTGGCGGTGCCCCTCACGGCGGCGGCGTTCGGCATCCTGAGCGAGCTGCGGGGGCGGTACGGGTCCGGTGGCGTGACCGTTTCACGTGAAACAGGGGGCTGATCGGGGCGTCCTCACGCCGCCACGTTCGTCGGATCCGACTCGTACAGCTCGAACCAGATGCACTTGCCCTCGCCGCGCGGGTCGACGCCCCAGCGGGAGGCGAGGAGTTCCATCAGGACGAGGCCGCGGCCGGACGAGGCCAGTTCGCCGGGGCGGCGTTTGTGGGGGAGGTCGTCGGAGCTGTCGGCGACCTCGACGCGCAGGCGGCGCGGGCCGCCCGTGGCGCCGCTGACCGCGGCGACCAGCAGGGCGTCGCCGTCGGTGTGGACCAGGACGTTCGTCACCATCTCGGAGACCATCAGGACCGCCGAGTCGACCTGGTCCCCGTCGGCCCAGTCGTGCAGCAGCTCGCGCAGCTGCTGGCGGGCGGCGGAGATCCGCTCGGGCTCGGCCTGGGCGATGGTCATCGCGGTGCGCCGGACCGGCACCGGCAGGCTCACCGCGGCTGTGCGGCGCAGCAGGAGGAGCGCGATGTCGTCCTCGCGGCGGTCGGCGAGGGGGCCCGTCGTGTAGTGCGAGGCGGGGCCGAGCACGGCCTGGACGAGGGCGTCGGCCAGCTCCTCCAGGTGTTCGGCGGGGCCCGACTCCAGGGCCTCGCGGACCCGGGACCAGCCGGTGTCCAGGTCGTGGCCGCCGGTCTCTATCAGCCCGTCGGTGCAGATCAGGAGCGTCTCGCCGGGTTCCAGGACGAGCCGGGAGGTGGGGTAGTCGGCGTCCGGGTCGATGCCCAGGGGCAGGCCGCCGGCGGTGGGCCGGATCAGGACGGTGCCGTCGGCGGTGCGGACCGCCGGTTCGGGATGGCCCGCGCGGGCGATCTCCAGGACGCCGGTCGCCGGGTCGGCCTCGATGTAGAGGCAGGTCGCGAAGCGCGGGTCCTCGTTCTCCGAGCGGGCCGCGTCCCCGACCCCGGACAGGAAGCGGGAGGCGCGGGAGAGGACGGCGTCGGCGTGGTGGCCCTCGGCGGCGTAGGCGCGCAGGGCGACGCGGAGCTGGCCCATCAGTCCGGCCGCGCGCACGTCGTGGCCCTGCACGTCGCCGATGACCAGGGCGATGCGGTCGCCGGGCAGCGGGATCATGTCGTACCAGTCGCCGCCGACCTGGAGGCCGCCGCCGGTCGGGACGTAGCGGGCGGTGATGCTCATGCCGGGGATCTCGGGACCGAGCGTCGGCAGCATCGACTTCTGGAGGCCGTCGGTGAGCTCCCGCTCGGACTCGGCGACCCCGGCCCGGGACAGGGCCTGCGCCAGCATGCGGGCGACGGTGGTGAGGACGGAGCGCTCGTCCGGGGTGAACGACACCCGGTAGGCGAAGCCCGCCATCCACGCGCCGATCGTGCGGCCCGCCACGACCAGCGGCAGGAACGCCCAGGACTGCCGCTGGAACGGCGCGGCCAGCGGCCAGGCCGCCGGGTAGCGGTCGCGGTACTCCTCGGGCGAGGACAGGTAGACGGCGCGGCCGGAGCGCACGACCTCGGCGGCCGGGTAGTCCGTCGCCAGGTCCATGTCGGTGAAGGGGCCCTCGTCGCCCGCCTGCTGCCCGTGGTGGCCGATGACGGTGAGCCGCTCGCCCGCGACCCCGAAGACGGCCAGGCCGCTGGGCGAGAACCCGGGCATCGACAGTCCGGCCGCGACCCGCAGCACCTCCGCCGTCGAACCGGCCTCGGCGAGGGCGCGCCCCGCGTCGAGTAGGAACGCCTCGCGGGAGCGGCGCCAGTCGCCGGTGACGGGGGTGCGGGAGGCGGCGCCGGGGCTCTGGTCGGAGACCTCCTGGAGGGTGCCGATCAGCTCGTAGGAGCCGGGGTCGTCGCCGTGCACGACGGGGCGGGAGCGGCTGCGCACCGTACGGATGACGTGCCCCTGCTCGTCCATGATCCGCAGGCGGGCCTCGGCGAGTGTGCCCTCGGCGACGGCGAGACGCACGACGCCGTCGATCTCGTTCCAGTCCACCGGATGGAAACAGGCGCGCGCACCGGCCTCCGTGAGGGTGACGGTCTTGCCGTCGGGCGAGGGCACTCCGATGAGCCGGGCGGCCTCCGCGTCGAACGTGACGAGGCCGGCCCGGTTGTCCCACCGCCACAGGCCGGTCGCGAGAGCGGCGAGGACGTCCTCCACCGGCGGGAGGGGCTCACCAGTGCTCATGGCCCCACTGTAAGAAGAGGAGATCGCACACTGCCACCGAGAGTGGCCGCACAGGCGGGCGCGACGGGCACCGCGGGAGTATTCGGAAACCGATCACGACGCGGCCGGTACCCTTGGGAGATCCGGGTCGTGACCCCGGGAGATCCCGAATCGCAAAGGCTGGATGAACGACGATGCATCGGTACAGGTCCCACACCTGCGGCGAGCTCCGCGCCTCTGACGTCGGCAGCGACGTCCGGCTGAGCGGCTGGCTGCACAATCGCCGAGACCTGGGCGGCATCCTCTTCATCGATCTGCGCGACCACTACGGCATCACGCAGCTCGTCGCCCGTCCGGGCACGAAGGCCGCCGAGGTCCTCGACAAGCTGACCAAGGAGACGGTCGTCCGCGTCGACGGCAAGGTCGTCTCGCGCGGCGCCGACAACGTCAACGCGGAGCTGTCGACGGGCGAGATCGAGATCGAGGCCACCGAGGTCGAGGTGCTCGGCGCGGCCCAGCAGATCCCGTTCACGATCAACGCGGACGACGGGGTGAACGAGGAGCGGCGCCTGGAGTACCGCTTCCTCGACCTGCGCCGCGAGCGCATGCACAAGAACATCATGCTGCGCTCGGCCGTGATCGCCTCGATCCGCTCGAAGATGGTCGCCCTCGGCTTCAACGAGATGGCGACGCCGATCCTCGCCGCGACCT
Organism: Streptomyces sp. NPDC025806; assembly: GCF_055558275.1. NCBI lineage: Bacteria > Bacillati > Actinomycetota > Actinomycetes > Kitasatosporales > Streptomycetaceae > Streptomyces > Streptomyces sp. NPDC025806. The sequence continues at coordinate 219,598 of NZ_JBVHMU010000004.1, forward strand.
CCCCCGAGGGCGCCCGCGACTTCGTCGTCCCGTCCCGTCTGAACCCGGGCAAGTTCTACGCGCTGCCGCAGGCCCCGCAGCAGTTCAAGCAGCTGCTGATGATCTCGGGCTTCGACCGCTACTTCCAGATCGCGCCCTGCTTCCGCGACGAGGACGCGCGCGCGGACCGCTCGCCGGGCGAGTTCTACCAGCTCGACGTCGAGATGAGCTTCGTGGAGCAGGAAGACGTCTTCCAGCCCATCGAGAAGCTCATGACGGAGCTGTTCACCGAGTTCGGCGGCGGCCGTGAGGTCACCTCGCCGTTCCCGCGCATCCCGTTCCGCGAGTCGATGCTGAAGTACGGCAACGACAAGCCGGACCTGCGCGCCAAGCTCGAGCTCGTCGACATCTCCGACGTGTTCGAGGGCTCGGAGTTCAAGGCGTTCGCCGGCAAGCACGTGCGTGCGCTGCCCGTCCCGGACACCGCCTCGCAGTCCCGCAAGTTCTTCGACGGCCTGGGTGACTACGCGGTCGAGCACGGCGCGAAGGGTCTCGCCTGGATCCGCGTCGGCGAGGACGGCTCCTTCCAGGGCCCGATCGCGAAGTTCCTCACGGAGGAGAACGCGAAGGTTCTCACCGAGCGCCTCGGCCTGGTCCACGGTCACGCCGTGTTCTTCGGCGCGGGCGAGTTCGACGAGGTCTCCAAGATCATGGGCGCGGTCCGCGTCGAGGCCGCCAAGCGCGCCGGCCACTTCGAGGAGGGCGTCTTCCGCTTCGCGTGGATCGTCGACTTCCCGATGTACGAGAAGGACGAGGAGACCGGCAAGATCGACTTCTCGCACAACCCGTTCTCCATGCCGCAGGGCGGTCTTGAGGCCCTGGAGACCCAGGACCCGCTGGACGTCCTCGGCTGGCAGTACGACATCGTGTGCAACGGCATCGAGCTGTCCTCCGGCGCGATCCGGAACCACGAGCCCGAGATCATGTTCAAGGCGTTCGAGATCGCCGGTTACTCCAAGGAGACCGTGCAGAGCGAGTTCGCCGGCATGCTCCGCGCGTTCGAGTACGGCGCCCCGCCGCACGGCGGCATCGCCCCGGGTGTCGACCGCATCGTGATGCTCCTCGCCGACGAGCCGAACATCCGCGAGACGATCGCCTTCCCGCTGAACGGCAACGCCCAGGACCTCCTCATGGGCGCCCCGACCGAGCTGGACGAGGCCCGCCTGCGCGAGCTGAACATCCAGCTCCGCAAGCCGGTCGAGAAGAAGTAACGCTCCGCGCGGAACGTGTGCGGCTGGGCCCGGGGTCACCATGACCCCGGGCCCAGTGCCGTTTGCGGGCCCGTAAGGGTGACGGGCCGTGAGCGGCGCGCCGTCGTCGGTGGCGGCCCGTACCGTGGTGGAGAGAACGTGATCCGCGGTGACGAAGGGGGAGCCCGCCATGAGTCTCGTAGAGGAGCGGTCCGCTGTGGTGCTGAGCCAGGAGGACTTCGAGGAGCTGCACCGTCACGCCATAGGTACGAACGAGGCGCTGCGGTTGGAGTTCATCGGGGGAAAGCTGGGGGTCAAGGGCATGCCGGACGGCGATCACGGCACGATCATGGAGTGGCTCGCGAGGCTGTGCATTCAGGCGGACAACGGCTGGTGGCTCTACCCGGAGCAGGGCCTGCGCGTGGAGACGTACCGCAAGGGGAACGCCCGGCCGGACGGCGCGCTCGCGCGCAGTGGCACGTTCGCGGGTCAAGGCGAATGGGCCGCGACCGACGGTGTGCTCATGGTCGTCGAGGTGACCTCACGTGACAGCGACACCAACCGCCGCGACCGTGAGGACAAGCCCCGCGCCTACGCCGAGTCCGAGATCCCGGTCTATCTGCTGATCGACCGGGACACCTGTGAGGTGAAGGTCCACTCGCAGCCGGACGGGGTGCGGTACGAGCAGGTCGTGACCGTGCCCTTCGGCAAGACGGTGGCGCTGCCCGCGCCGGTCGGGATCGAGGTGGACACCGAGCCACTCAAGGAGTGGGCGCGCTGAACGCAGACGGAAGGGCCCGGAACCAGGTGGTTCCGGGCCCTTCCGTTTTGAGCGGGAGTTACGCCGCCGGCTCGCCGCCGAAGCGCTCCTTGTAGGACTCCAGGTCCTCGTCGGTGATCTTGGCGAAGAGGACCGGCGGGACGGTGAAGGGGGTGCCGGCCGGGACCGTCGTCAGCGCCGTCGCCTCCTCGGCGGAGATCCACGTACGGGCCTCGTCGCCGGGGAGGGCGAACGCGGCGCGCATCGCGGCGGCCGAGGACGGGATGAACGGCTCGGAGACCACCGAGTAGAGGTGGATGAGGTTCATCGCCGTGCGGAGGGTGAGGGCCGCGCCGTCCTTGTCGGTCTTGATCTCCAGCCAGGGGGCCTTCTCCTCCAGGTAGGAGTTGCCCGCCGACCACAGGGCACGCAGCGCCGCCGCGGCCTTGCGGAACTGGAGGGCCTCCATCTGCTCCTCGTACTCGGCGAGCAGCCGGGAGATCTCCGCGCCCAGGTTCGCCTCGGCCTCGCCGGGCTCGCCGCCCGCCGGGACCTCCTCGCCGAAGCGCTTCTTGGAGAAGGACAGGACGCGGTTGACGAAGTTGCCGAGGGTGTCGGCCAGGTCCTTGTTCACCGTCGCCGTGAAGTGCTCCCAGGTGAACGACGAGTCGTCCGACTCGGGGGCGTTGGCGATCAGGAAGTAGCGCCAGTAGTCGGCCGGGAGGATGTCCAGCGCCTGGTCGGTGAAGACGCCGCGCTTCTGCGACGTGGAGAACTTGCCGCCGTAGTACGTCAGCCAGTTGAAGGACTTCAGGTAGTCGACCTTCTTCCACGGCTCACGGACACCCATCTCGGTGGCCGGGAACATGACGCTGTGGAAGGGCACGTTGTCCTTCGCCATGAACTCCGTGTACCGGACGTCGGCGGCGCCCGCCGGCTCGTACCACCAGGACTTCCAGTCGCGGTTCTCCGGGTCCTGGTCCGCCCACTCCTTCGTCGAGCCGATGTACTCGATCGGGGCGTCGAACCAGACGTAGAAGACCTTGCCCTCGGCGGCCAGCTCCGGCCAGGTGTCGGCCGGGACGGGGACGCCCCAGTCCAGGTCACGGGTGATCGCGCGGTCGTTGAGGCCCTCGGTCAGCCACTTGCGGGCGATGGAGGACGCCAGGTGCGGCCACTCGCCGGCGACCTCGTCGATCCACGCCTCGACCTCGTGCTGCAGCTTCGACTGGAGCAGGAAGAGGTGCTTCGTCTCGCGGATCTCCAGGTCGGTGGAGCCGGAGATCGCCGAGCGCGGGTTGATCAGGTCGGTCGGGTCCAGGACGCGCGTGCAGTTCTCGCACTGGTCGCCGCGGGCCTTGTCGTAGCCGCAGTGGGGGCAGGTGCCCTCGACGTAGCGGTCCGGGAGGAAGCGGCCGTCGGCGGGCGAGTACACCTGCCGGATCGCGCGCTCCTCGATGAACCCGTTCTCGTTCAGCTTGCGGGCGAAGTGCTGGGTGATCTCCGCGTTCTGCGCCGAGGACGAGCGGCCGAAGTGGTCGAAGGCGAGCGCGAACCCGTCGTAGACCGCCTTCTGCGCGTCGTGCGCCTGCGCGCAGAACTCCGCGACCGGGATGCCCCGCTCCTTCGCGGCCAGCTCGGCCGGGGTGCCGTGCTCGTCCGTCGCGCAGATGTACAGGACCTCGTGGCCGCGCTGGCGCAGGTAACGGGAGTACACGTCGGCCGGGAGCATGGACCCCACCATGTTGCCCAGGTGCTTGATCCCGTTGATGTACGGAAGGGCGCTGGTGATGAGGTGTCGAGCCATCGGAGGCTGCTCCCAAGTCGTGACGATCTGAATCCAGAAATCGTATCCGACATGGGGCGGCCGCCCGCGCGGTGTTTTACAGCGCGGACGGCCGGGGGGCGGTGGGCGGGCTCCGGGGCTACGGGCGCCAGGTCGCCAGGAGGCCCTTGTAGAGCTCGGCGTCGGTCAGCTCGCGGGGGGTGGCGCCCGCGAGGAAGTGGCCGGCGTTGTCCGCCTTCAGCTTGCGGAGATAGTCGAAGGCCTTGGCCTCCGGGTCGCCGAACGCGACGAACTGGAAGTGGATCGGGTGGCTCGCCGCCTTCGCCAGGGCCTCGTTCGCCGGGCGCTGCACGTCCGGGGGGCCGTCCGTCTGGAACACGACCAGCGCGGGGAGCGTCGGATCGTCCGACTTCTCGTGGTGGGCGACGACCTCTTCGATCGCGCGGTGGTAGCTGGTGCGGCCCATGCGGCCCGCCGCCGCGTGCCACGCGTCGATCTTGCCCTCGTACGAGGCGTCCAGGGTCAGGTCGCCCGTCGCGTCGATGTCCGTCGAGAAGAAGACGGTGTGGACGGTGGGGGTGTCCCGGGGGTCCAGGTGGGCGGCCAGGGCGAGGGTCTGCTCGGCGAGGGCGTTCGCGGAGCCGTCCTTGTAGTACGGGCGCATGGAGCCGGAGCGGTCCAGGACGAGGTAGACCGTGGCGCGGACGCCGGTGAGGTCGTTCTTCTTCAGCTCGGCGCCGGCGGCCTTGTAGGCCGGGGCCAGGGCGGGGGTGCGGGACTTGATCTCGGCCGGGGTGCGGGCGGGCTTGGCCGGCTTCGCGTCCGGGGTCTCCGACGCGGGGGCCGGGGCTTCTCCGGTGGGCTCGATCGGCTCGGTCGGCTCTGCCTCGGCGGGGGCAGCCTCGGCGGCGACCGGCTGGGCTTCCTCGGCGGGGGCGGGCTCGGGCTCGGCGGCGACCGGCGCGGCCTCCTCGACAGGCTGGGCGGCGACCGGCTCGGAGTTCTCGGCGGGCTCGGCCTCCTCGACCGGCTCGGGCGTCTTGGCCTCGGCGGGCTCCGGCTGGGCCGGGGCGGCAGCCGCCTCGGGCTCCTCGGCGAGGGTGGGAGCGTCGGACGGCTCGGCCGCGACCGGTTCGGCTTCCTGGGCGGGGGCGGCGACCGGCTCGGGGGCCTCGGCCGGGGTCTCGCTCGCTTCGGCGGCAGTCGGCTCGGCCTCCTCGGCCTGAGCCACCTCCGCCTCGGCCTGAGCCACCTCCGCCTCGGCCGCGACCGGGTCGGCCTTCGCGGCTGCCTCGGCGGGAGCGGAGGTCGGCTCGTCGGCGACCGGCTCGGCCTCCTCGGCCGGAGCGGGGTCCGACTCGTCCGTGACGGGCTCGGCTTCCTCGGCCGGGGCCGCGACCGGCTCGGGGGCCTCGGCCAGGGGCTCGTTCGCTTCGGCCGCCGCCGGCTCGGGCTCTTCGGAGGGCGCGGGGATCGTGACGTTGTCGAAGGCCGCGGCCACCAGGGCGTCCGCTTCGGAGTTCGACGGGGCGGGGATCTTCGGGGTCCCGGACTCGGGCTGCGGCTCCGGCGCCGGCTCGGGCTCCGGGTCCGCCGGGGCGTAGTGGCTCGGCTGGGTCGGGACCTTCGGGGCCGGGGTGTCCGAGGACGCCTCCGGTTCCGCCGGGGCGGGGATCTTCGGCTCGGCGGCAGGCTCCGTGGCGGGGTCGTCCTTCTTGCGGTTCCGTCCGAACGCGTTCCGCAGACGATCCAGAATGCCCATGTGCGCAACCTTCCGCATGAGTTGGTCCCCAAACGCCCGAACCCCTGGCCAGGGCGGACACGTAAGGTTAGCCGCCGCTCGGCGACCGCTCCGCAGTGCGTTCGCCCGCGTCCGGGTGGTCCGGGAATTCCCGCAGGCCGTCGCCCAGTTCACGGGGCCAGATGCCGTCCGGCGAACGGAGCAGTTGGACGAAGGCGCGCTCCGCGGGGGAGAGCAGCCGGTCGCGCCGGCGGACCAGGGAGACGGGCCGCGGGCTCGGTTCCGGTTCGACCGGGAGGATCGTGAGCGCGCCCGAGCGCTCCACGTCGTCGACCACCGCGTGCTCGGAGATGAGGGCGACGCCAAGGCCCGCGCCGACGCACTGCTTCACCGCCTCGGGACCCCACACGTCCGACCTCGGCACCTGCTCCGCCAGGCCCCACGCGTCGAGGACCCGCTCCTGTTCCGTACGGGTGTGGGAGCCGGGCTCGCGCATGAGGAAGCACTCGCCCGCGAGCAGCGCCGGATCGAGCGGCCCGGGGCGGTCGGCCAGCCGGTGGCCGGTGCGGGCGACGAGGACCAGCCGCTCCTGGAGCACCGGTTCGACCAGTAGCTGGGCCGTCTCCCCGGGCCCGCCCGCGACGACCGCGATGCCGATGTCCCCGGCGAGCAGCCGCTCCGCGACGGCCCGGTTGTTGCCCACGAAGACATCGCACTCGACCCCCGGGTACCGCGCCCGGAAGCGGGCGAGCAGGGTGGGCAGCAGATACGTGCCGACGGTCGTCGAACCGCCCACGAGCAGCCGGCCGTGTTCCAGGGACGACACCTGCTGCACCGCCGCCACCGCCTCGTCGGCGAGCAGGAAGACGCGCTTGGCGTACGCGGCGAGCACCTCGCCCTCCGCCGTCGGCCGAGTCCGCGCGCCGGAGCGGTCCACCAGCGTCACCTTGAGCGACTGTTCGAGCCGCCTGACCTGGTTGGAGACCGAGGGCTGACTCATGTACAGCTCGTGCGCGGCGGCCGAGAACCCCTGGTGCTCGACCACTTTGAGGAAGATCCAGAGGCGGTGCAGGTTGAGCTCCATAGTCGCGCGAGCGTAGAGCACTACTGACCGGTCGGACAGGCTTCCGGCAGGCCTCGTGCTGTGACCGCGGGGCTATGGCCGCCATAGCGAACTTCGTGGTTCTGCGCCCCGGAACGCCGGTGGTACCCATGGAATCGAGGGCGCCCCACGGCTCCCGCACCGACGCCCGACACCTACGACCCACAGGGGTGGACGTACATGAATCCTGTCGCCGGCACGACGTGGCAGACCTCCGCCGACGGCGCGCGGCTCACCGTCAACGGGCGCGCGTACCCACGCCCGGGCCGGCCCGTCGTGGTCGTCTGCATCGACGGCAGTGAGGACGCCTACCACGAGCGCGCGATCGCGGACGGCCTGATGCCGTTCACGGAGGGCATGCTGGCGCGCGGCGGCGATCTGCGCGGCGCGTGCACGATGCCGTCCTTCACCAACCCCAACAACCTGTCCATCGCGACCGGTGTCCCGCCCGCCGTGCACGGCATCTGCGGCAACTACTTCTACGACGCCGAGGCCGGCGAGGAAGTGATGATGAACGCGCCGGAACTGCTGCGCGCGCCCACGCTCTTCGCCGCCTTCTCGCAGACCGGCGCCAAGGTCGCCGTCATCACCGCCAAGGACAAGCTGCGCCGGCTGCTCGGCAGCGGTCTCGCCGAGGGCGGCATCTGCTTCTCCGCCGAGAAGGCCGACCAGGTCACCCTCGCGGAGAACGGCATCGAGAAGGTCCTGGAGTCCACCGGCTTCGCACTGCCCTCCGTGTACAGCGCGGAGCTGAGCGAACTGGTGATGGCCGCCGGGTGCGACGTCCTCGAACGCGACCGGCCGGACCTCATGTACCTGTCGCTCACCGACTACATCCAGCACAAGCACGCGCCCGGCTCCCCCGTCGCCAACCGCTTCTACGCGATGCTGGACCGCTACTTCGAGCGGATCGACGCGCTCGGCGCGGTCCTCGTCGTCACCGCCGACCACGGGATGAACGCGAAGTCGGACGCGGAGGGCGAGGCCCGGGTCGTGTTCCTGTCCGACTGGTTCGACGCCGAGACCGGGGCGGGCGCCAGCCGCGTCGTCCTGCCGATCACCGACCCGTACACCGTGCACCACGGCGCCCTCGGCTCGTACGCGACCGTGCACCTGCCGGACGGCGCCGACCGCGAGACGCTGCGCGCGAAGCTCGCCGGGGTCGGCGGCGTCGACACCGTCCTGACCCGTGAGGAGGCGTGCGAGCGGTTCGAGCTGCCCGGTGACCGGATCGGGGACCTCGTCGTCATCGCCGAGCGCAACACGGTGCTCGGCACGACCGCCGCCCGGCACGACATCTCCGGGTTCAAGGAGCCGCTGCGCTCCCACGGCGGCCTCACCGAACAGCGCGTCCCCGTCCTGGTCAACCGGCCCGTCGAGCTCCCGGCCGGGCACCGGCTGCGGAACTTCGACGCGTACTGGATCGGCTGCCACGCGGCGGCCGAGGAGCCGCTCCCCGCCTGACCCCACCCCGTAGAACCTCCGTAGAACCCCCGAAGAACCCCAACCCCCCACCGCTCAAGGCCATTCAGCAGTACCGGCCCCGGCGCCGCCGAGGTGTGCGCCGGGGCCGTGCCGTACCCGGATCAGTTCAGCCCCTTCCGCTCCGTCGAGGATTGGACTCCCCATGGCCGACACCGACCCGCCATCCGTTCCCGACCCGTCCACCGAGGCCGCCACCCCCGTCACCCCCGTCACCACCCGCGAGGCCCAGCGCACCGTCCACCCCCACCTGGTGAGTCCCCGGCTGCGCTGGCAGATCTTCGCCGTCACCTGGATCGCGTACGCGGGCTTCTACTTCGTGCGGCAGGCCTTCTCCGTCGCGAAGCTCGGCATCCTGGACGACCCGCTGCTCGCCCACTCCCTCTCCGAACGCGTCCTCGGCGTCATCGACGCGATCTACCTCGCGGCCTACGCCGTCGGGCAGTTCGTGTGGGGCGCCTGGTCCGACCGGTTCGGCCCGCGTCGCGTCGTCATCACCGGCATGATCGGCGCGATCGGCGCCGCGTGCCTGATGGGCGCCTCCAGCGCGCTGCTCGTGTTCGGCGGCGCCATGGTGATCCAGGGCCTCGCCCAGTCGGCCGGCTGGGCGCCGCTGTGCAAGAACATGGGCGCCTTCTTCCCCGTCGCCGAGCGCGGCCGGGTGCTCGGCATCTGGTCCACGAACTACGCGTTCGGCGGTCTCGCCGCGCCGCCGTTCCTGGGCTGGCTGGCCTACTCCGTGTTCGACAGCTGGCAGGCCGCGTTCTTCTGCGGGGCCGCGTCCCTGGCCGTCGTCCTCGTGCTCTTCGTCCTCTTCCAGCGCGACGCGCCCGAACCGGGGAGCAAGGAGGAGGAGAAGGAGCCCGGCGCCGAGCCGACCCGGCGCGGTGGGCTCGCCCTGTACCGCTCGACCCTGCGCGACCCGATGGTGCTCACCCTCGGCGCCGCGTACTTCCTGCTCAAGCCGGCCCGGTACGCGATCCTGCTGTGGGGCCCGGTGCTGGTCAGCGACCGGCTGCCGCACGTCGACAAGGTGGGCGCCACGATCATCCCGGTGGCGTTCGGCGCGGCCGGGGTCGTCGCGCCGATCGCCGTGGGCTGGGTGTCGGACCGGGGCTTCCAGTCCCGGCGGGTGCCCGCCGCCGTCCTGTCGCTCGCCCTGCTGACCGTCGTGCTCGGCCTGTTCATGCCGCTCACCGCGACGGACAGCGTCGGCGTGATGATGGCGGTGCTCGCCGTGATCGGTCTCGCGGTGTACGCGGCCGACTCGATGATCTCCTGTGTCGCCGCGGTCGACTTCGGCACCGAGGACGGCGCGGGCACCGCCGCCGGACTGGTCAACGGCTGCGGCTCGATCGGCGCGATCCTCGGCGGCCTGCTGCCGGGCTTCCTGTCCGGCTCCTCGCTGTTCCTGCTGTTCTCGGTCGCGGCCCTGCTGGCCGGGCTCGTCATGCTCCCGCACTGGAACCGCCGCCCGCGCACCGCGGCGGCCCGGTGAACTCCCCCTTTCCACCGGCATGTTGAAAGGCAGGCAGACATGAACCGTCAGCACGCGGACACCGCCGTCGTCGGCGCCGGCATCGTCGGGCTCGCGCACGCGCTCGCCGCCGCCCGGCTCGGCCGCAAGGTCGTCGTCTTCGAGCGGGACGACTTCGCGGTCGGCGCCTCGATCCGCAACTTCGGGATGATCTGGTCGGTCGGCCAGCAGCGCGGCAAGGTCTACGAGCGGGCGCTGCGCAGCCGCGAGGTGTGGCTGGAGGTGGCCGCCAAGACCGGTCTGTGGGCGCCCGAGACCGGCTCCCTGCATCTGGCCCACCACGCCGACGAGGTCGCGGTCCTGGAGGAGTTCCTCCAGCTCAGCGACGCCGCCCGGGAGCGGGGTACGCGGATGATCACGGCGGACGAGGCCGTCGAGCGGTCCGGTTTCGCGCGCCGGGACGGGCTGCTCGGGGCGATGTGGAGCCCGACGGAGGTCAACGTCGACCCGCGCCGGGCGATCCCGGCCGTCGCCGAGTACCTGGCCGCCGAGTACGGCGTCGAGTTCCGCTTCGGCACCCATGTGCGCGGCATCGCGGCGCCGACCGTCTCCACGACGGCGGGCGACTGGGACTGCGGGCAGGTCTTCGTCTGTTCCGGCAACGACTTCGCCTCGCTCTACCCGGAGGTGTTCGCCGAGAGCGGCCTGACCCGCTGCAAGCTCCAGATGATGCGCACCGCCCCGCCGGCCGGCGGGCGTGCGCTCGGCCCGATGCTCTGCGGCGGCCTCACCCTGCTGCACTACGCGGCCTTCGACGGCTGCCCGTCGCAGGCCGCGCTCGCCGAACGGATGGGCGCGGAGCGCGCGTTCCACCGTGAGCACGGCATCCACGTCCTCGTCTCGCAGACCGCCGACGGGCGTCTCACCCTCGGCGACTCGCACGCGTACGGGCCCACGCTCGGCCCGTTCGCGGACGGCGCCGTCGACGACGCGGTCCTGGAGTACCTCGACACCTTCGCGGGGCTGCCGCCGGAGGCGGAGGTCACCGAGCGCTGGGTCGGCTTCTACCCGTCGCTGCGGGACGGCCGCACCGACCTGGTCGTCGACCCGGAGCCCGGGGTGACGGTCGTCAACGGGGTGGGCGGCGCGGGCATGACCCTCTCGTTCGGCCTCGCCGAGGAGAACCTGGCCACGCGCTGAAGTCCGTGAAGGCCGAAGGGCCGGTCCCTCCGCGAGGAGGCACCGGCCCTTCGGCGTTCGTCACCGAATAGCGCGCTAGTACGAGATGCAGGCCGAGTGCCAGGCCGTGTAGAAGTCGAAGACCTCCGGCGAGCACTCCGGCGGGCCGTACTGGCTGGCCTTGTCGCCGACGTGCGGCAGGTGCGCGTACGCGCCGACGCCGGGCCGGTTGACGTGCAGCATGCCCGCCTCGAAGCGGTCGAGGGCCTCGAAGGCGCGGGTCTGCGAGGCGGTGAAGATCGTCCCGGACATGCCGTACTTCACCGAGTTCGCGATGCGCAGGGCGTCGTCGAAGTCCTCGGCGTCCACGACCGCGAGGACCGGCCCGAACACCTCCTCCTGCGCCAGTTCCGCGTCCCACGGCACGTCCCGGATCACGGTCGGCCGGACGTAGCAGCCGTCCGGCAGGCCGGGGCGCTCCTCGCGTCCGCCGCCGCACACCACCTTGCCGCCGTCGCGCTGCGCGCCCGCGATCGCGGCGAGGGCCGCGTCCCGGCGCGCGGTGTCCACGACCGGGCACAGTTCGGACGCCGGATCGAAGCCGGGTCCGACCCGCAGGCCGCCGACGCGGGCGACGAGCCGCTCCAGGAACTCCTCGCGCACCCGGACGTCGACGACGGCCCGGCTGGTCGCCGAACAGCGCTGGCCCGCCTGCCCGAACGCCCCGTGCACGACCGCGTCCACGGCCTTGTCGAGGTCGGCGTCGTCGCACACGATCACCGCGTTCTTGCCGCCCAGTTCGAGCTGGGTGCGCAGCAGCCGGTGAGCGCCGCCGGTGTGGATGGCGGTGCCGATCGGCAGCGAGCCGGTGAAGCTGATGCCGGCCACGGCCGGGTTGGCGACGAGCGCCTCGCCGGCCGCCGCGTCGCCCTGCACCAGGTTCAGCACCCCGTCCGGCAGGCCCGCCCGCTGGAAGACGTCGACGAGGAGCGCCGAGGTGAGCGGGGTCAGCGGGGACGGCTTCAGGATCGCGGTGCAGCCGGACAGGAGCGCGGGGGCCACCTTCCACATCGGGATGGCCAGCGGGAAGTTCCACGGCGAGATCAGTCCGATCACGCCGATGGGCTTGCGGAAGGTGTAGGCGAAGGTACGGGCCTCCTCGGCCGGAACGGTGACCCCTCCCAGCCGCCGGGCCTGCCCGGTCGTGAACTCCAGGACCGCCTTGGCTCGTTCGACTTCCCCGAGCGCCTCCTTGAGGAGCTTGCCCTGCTCGCGTGTGATGGCGTACGCGAATTCCTGGGTGCGCTCGTCCAGGAGGTGCAGCGCCTTCGTCAGGACGGCGGCCCGCTCGATCGGTCCGATGCCGCGCCAGCCGTCGAGCGCCCGCCGCGCCTCCTCGACCGCGAGGTCGACGTCGGCGCCGCCCGATTCCGCGAACTCCCCGAGGACGTCGGAGAGATCGGCCGGGTTCACATCGGGGCGGCGCTGTCCCGACTGCGCCGCGACCCACCGCCCGCCGATGTGGTTCTCCGTCAGATGTCCCGCCACCTCGAACCGTGTGTCTCCCGGTGCCACAGCCATTCCCTGCTCCTTCGCAGCCGGTGGGATCGTCCCCGCCACCCTCGCCCCGGGAACAGCGGGTGAACAACGGGTGATCTGCCAATACCGGGTATAGGGGCGCGCTATGCGGGCCTCCGGAGCGGGCCTCGCCCGTACCTTTCGGAGCCGCCGACAGGTTCACCGCGCGTTCATCCCGCGTCCCCCGTCCGGCACCCGTGCCCCCATACCGTCTCGGCCGACATGACTTCGCAAAGGGGAGGGAAAGCGTGCGGAAAATGCTGCCGCTGGTCTCGGTCGACGGACGTCACGCGGGGGGCCGTTCGGCGCTGACCTGTCGGTTCCGCTGTGGTGACGCCTGTTTCCACGAGGTGCCGAACACCAGCGACAACGCGTACGTCGGCGATGTCGTCGCCGGTGCGCTGAGCCGCCGTTCGATGCTGCGCGCCGCCGCCGTGGTGACCGTCGCGGCCGCCGCCGGTACGACGGTCCTGGCCGGTCCGGGCGCCGGGGACGCCACGGCCGCCGCCGGACACGGCGGGCACGGGACAGCCACGGAGGGTGCGCGCGGGCTGCGGTTCGCGCCCGTCGCGCCGAACACCGCCGACGCCGTCACGGTGCCCGGCGGGTACGGGCAGAACATCGTCGTCCGCTGGGGCGAACCGATCCTGCGCGGCGCCCCGGCCTTCGACCCGGAGCACCAGAGCGCCAAGGCGCAGGCCGGCCAGTTCGGCTACAACAACGACTTCCTGAGCCTGCTGCCGCTGCGCGGCGAGCAGGGCCGGCAGGTCCTCGTCGCCAACCACGAGTACACCGACGAGATCCTGATGTTCCGCGGCTACGACCCGGCGAACCCGACCCGTGAGCAGGTCGAGATCGCGTGGGCCGCGCACGGCCTGTCCGTCGTCGTGGTCGAGGAGAACCGGAAGAACGGCGGCCTGAACGCCGTCTCCCGCCACCCCCTCAACCGGCGCCTGACCGCCACCAGCCCCTTCCGCCTCACCGGCCCCGTCGCGGGCAGCGACCTGGTCCGCACGAAGGCCGACCCGAAGGGCACCACGGTCCTCGGCACGCTCAACAACTGCTCGGGCGGCACGACCCCGTGGGGCACGACGCTGCACGGCGAGGAGAACTTCAACCAGTACTTCGCCAACGCCGCCAAGGTCACCGACCCGGCGACGGCCGCCCGCCTCAAGCGGTACGGCGTGATCGGCGAGGCCTCCGAGCGCAAGTGGGAGCGGTTCGACGACCGCTTCGACCTGGCCAAGGAGCCCAACGAGGCCAACCGCTTCGGCTGGGTCGTCGAACTCGACCCGTACGACCCGGAGTCGACCCCGCGCAAGCGCACCGCGCTCGGCCGCTTCAAGCACGAGGCCGCGCAGCCGCGCCTGACCGACGACGGCCGCCCCGTCGTCTACATGGGCGACGACGAGAAGTTCGACTACTTCTACAAGTTCGTCGGCAGCAAGCGCATGGCGAAGGGCACCTCGCGGGCCGCCCACGCCCACAACCTGACCCTCCTCGACGAAGGCACCCTGTACGTCGCCCGGCTCACCGGCGACTCCCCGGCGGGCCAGATCGACGGCACGGGCGCGCTGCCCTCCGACGGCGAGTTCGACGGCTCCGGTACGTGGATCCCGCTGGCCACCGCCTACGCGGGCGGTCGCGCGGTCTCCCACGTCGAGGGCATGACCGCCGAGGAGGTCTACCTCTTCACGCGGTTCGCCGGGGACAAGGTCGGCGCCACGAAGATGGACCGGCCCGAGGACATCGAGCCGTCCCCGCGCACCGGCAAGGTGTACGTCGCCCTCACGAACAACTCCGACCGCGGCAAGGCCGGCAAGGCGGGCCCGGACGAGGCCAACCCGCGCAACCTCAACAAGCACGGCCAGATCCTCGAACTGACCGAGGCCCGCAACCGCGCCGAGTCGACCTCGTTCGGCTGGTCCCTGTTCCTGGTCGCCGGTGACCCGGAGGACCCGGCGACGTACTTCGCCGGGTTCCCCAAGGAGCGGGTCAGCCCGATCTCCTGCCCGGACAACGTCACGTTCGACCCGCACGGCAACCTGTGGATCTCCACGGACGGCAACCAGCTGGGCTCGCACGACGGGCTGTTCGGTGTCGCGACGCGCGGTGAGCGGCGGGGCGAGCTGAAGCAGTTCCTCACGATGCCGACCGGGGCGGAGACCTGCGGTCCGCTCGTGCAGGATCGCCGGGTGCTCGTGTCCGTCCAGCACCCGGGGGAGATCGACGGGGCGTCCGTCGAGCGGCCGGCCAGCGCGTGGCCTGACGGCCCGGGCCGGATCGTGCGGCCTTCTGTCGTCTCGGTGTGGCGCACCGATGGGGGCGACATCGGTATCTGACGCGACCACCGGCCGGTGGGGGCTGATCGCGCAGTTCCCCGCGCCCCTGAAATGCACGCCCTTCGGGCGGCATTTCCCCGATGAGGCGCAGCCTCATCAGGGGCGCGGGGAACTGCGCGAGAAGCCCCACTACGCGGCACTCGGCAGCGAACCGGTCGGACCCGTCGAGATGCCGATCGCCCGGGCGGCGGCCACCTCCTGGCGGACGGGTTCCAGCACACCCTCGGGCGACCCGGGGTCACCGAAGTCGGCCCGCACCTCTTCGAGGACCACAGACTCCCGCAGCCCCTCGGAGAGCTCCCGCAACTGCGCGGAGACCCGGCTCACCTCCGCCGAAGAAGGCGGAGGGGAACCATGCCCCACGCGCACCCGCGCAGCGGTCGTCGCATCCACGATCCGCTCGACCGCGACGACGAGCGGCCACCACGCCGCCGCCCGCCTCCCCATGGGCGGCGGCTCGGTCAGCGCCCGCTGGAACTCGGCCCGGATCAGCGAAAGATCCCGGTACAACCGCCTCCGCATCCGCGCCCGCGCCGCCGTGTCCCGCTCCCCCGGCGCGCCGAACGCGCTGTCCACGTACGCCGCCGTGTCCCGCACCGCGTCCGCGAGCCGGTCCCCGATCCGGGTGTGCCAGCTCTCCGGCCACAGCAGGTACCCGACGACCAGCGCGATCGCGCAGCCCATCAGGCTGTCCAGGAGCCGGGGCCACAGGAGGGCCGTGCCCTGGTGGTTGAGGATGTCGGACAGGAGCAGGATCACCGGGGTGATGGCGGCGGTCTGGTAGCCGTAGCCGCGCGGGGTGAGCGCCGGGATCAGCGGGGCGAGCAGCATCATCACCGGCACGGACCACCAGCCCAGCGGCACCTCGGAGAGCACGGCCGCCGCGACGACGAGCCCGGCGGCCGTGCCGAGGGCGCGCAGCAGGGCCCGCGAGAACACGGACCCGAAGTCCGGCTTGAGGACGAACGTGATGGTCAGCGCCACCCAGTACGAGCGCGGCACCGCGATCAGCGACACGAGGGCCTGCGCGATGCCGATGCAGAGCGCGAGGCGCAGCCCGTAGCGCCAGGACGCCCCGGACAGCAGCACCCCGCGCACCGCCCGCCGGGCCCGCACCCGCAGCGCGGCGGGCCGGCCGAGGCGGTCGTCGACGTTGGTGAAGTCGGCCTCGCCGCGCCGGGAGGCGACCTCGGCGGCGTGCCGCACGGCCTGGTCGACGGCGCGGGCGGCGGGCCCCTCGGGTTCGGGCAGGTCGCGGGCCGCGTTCTCGGCGGTCCGTCCGGCGGCGACGGCCTCGGCGACCTCGCGGACGGCGGCCGGGATCCGCGGCGACAGCGGCACCCCGCACTGGTGGGCGGCGGGGGCCGCCTCCAGGACCGGGGACAGGGCGTTCAACTGGCTTACCAGGCGGACCTGTTCGGGGTTGCGGCCGTGAGCGAGGGCGCGCCGGGCGAGGACGAGGTCGTAGGCCTGGTTGAGGGACTGGGTGACCGCGATGCGGGTCTCGGCGTAGCTGAGGTCGTCGGTGCCGGCGGCTTCGAGGAGGTTCGCGACGCTCCGGTAGGTGGCGGCGACCGCGGCCCGTTCGGGCACGCCGCCGCGCAGCGGCCAGGCCAGCAGGGCGAGCAGCAGGACGAGGAGGCCGCCGGTGAGGATCAGGAGCGGGGCGAGCCACCAGTCGCCGGGCATCGGGAGGCCCGCGCCGACCACGCAGTTCAGCAGGAGCAGCAGGCCGGAGACCGAGGCGACCGCGCCGATCGTGGAGATCATCCCGGAGACCAGGGCGACGGTGGTGACGACGGCGACGGCGAGCCAGCCCTGCCCGTACACCTGGGTGCCGAGGACGACGCCGAGGGCGCCGAAGAGCTGCGGCACGGCGATGTTCAGGATGCGCATCCGGTACGCGTCGGCCGTGTCGCCGACGACGCCGGAGAGGGCGCCGAGGGCGACGACCGCGCCGTAGGTGAAGTGGTCCGTGGCCAGGCCCACCGCCAGCGGGGCGGCCAGGGCGATCGCGGCACGGGCCGCGGCGGCCCAGGGGATGGGGGCGCGCTGCGGCTGAAAGGTCCTGACCAGCCAGTCTGGGGGCGGCATGCGCCCATTATGTGGCGGGCCGGGCCGCCCGCCAGGTGGGTGCGAGAGATCGGGGCGACGTCACGGCGCCGTACGGTTGCGCGACGGCTCCTGGGCCAGCGCCCAGATGACGAACACGCCGATGCCGATGGCGATCACCGACCAGACCGGCGCGTAGGGCAGGAACAGGAAGTACTCGATGACGTAGAGCACGGCGAGGCCGATGCCGACGCCGCGCGCCCAGTCCGCTCCCTTGAGGACGCCCCAGCCGGTGACGGCCACGAGGACGCCGATCACGAGGTGGATCCAGCCCCAGGTGGTGAGGCTGAACTCGTAGACGTAGTCGCCGACGCGGCCGTACACGTCGTCCTGGGCGATGCCCGCGATGCCGTTGAGGACACCGAGGATGCCGCTGGTCATCATCAGGACACCGGCGAAGACGGCGCCGCCGGCCGCCCAGTCGGGGTTGCCGGTCCCCTCGCCGCGCGTGGGGTCGGGTTCGCGGCGGCGCTGCGCGGCGGACCAGGCGGCCGGGTCGGGGTCCGGGGCGGATCCGGGGCCGGGGGGCGGTGTGCTCTGGCTCATCGAGGCCTCCTCGCGACGGCGGTCCGCCCTGCACGGCGAGCCGCCTCGTGTCGTCAGGGGAATGCTCGTCCGGGCCGGACCTCACGGCACTCCGCGCGGGGCTGTTCGGGTGACGCCGGGCCCGCCTTCGCGCCCGCTGCGGAGCCGGCCCGCGCGCGCCGCCCGGGCGGCCCGTAGCGGCCGAAGGCCCAGGATCCGAGGGCGACGGCGAGGCCGGTGCCGACCAGGACCCAGGACGCGGTCCGCATGGACGAGGTCAGGGCGTCGTACACGGCGCCGGCGGCCGCCTTGTCGGCGTCGGTTTCGAGGTCGTCGAGGGTGAGGGAGCGGGCGATGGTGAGGGCGAGCAGCAGCGCGGCGGCGCCGAGCGCGACGCCGACGCCGGTCGCGGTGAGCGCCCGGCCGCGGCGCAGCGCGAGCAGCAGGCCCGCGACGGCGCACACGACGGCCGCCACTGGCAGCCAGATGCCGGCCACCTGGAGCACGTGGAACACCTCCCGCAGATCGGAGAGTTCACCGGCGGACAGGACGGTGATCTCGGTGTGGGTCACCGGGATCTGTTCGGCGAACGGCACACCGTCGTCGATGAGCTGCTGTCTGACCTGTGCGGTGACGGGCGCGAGGTCGAGGGTGACGGCGCCGGTGCTGCCGTCGTCCAGGGCGTCCTGCACGGCGTCGTGGGCGGCCCGGTTCGCCGTGTCCCAGGCCCGCTGGAAGGTGGCGGTGCCGGTGAAGGAGACGACGGCGTCGTGCAGGTACTGGTCGACGGCGCCGACGAGCGGGCCCACGTCGAGGGAGCGCATGATCCCGGTGGTGACGGCGTCGGCGACCGCGTTCTGCACGTCGGGGTCGGTGGCGAGCGGCGCCATGGCCTCCACGTACCGGTCGCTGTCGCCGATCGCGTACTTCGCCCAGGTGGAGAGCGTGCCGAGGGGGACGAGGAGGCAGGCGAGGACGAGGAGGGCAGGCGCGAGCACGCGGCGGACGGCGCGGGCGGAGGGGGCGGGGCGGGTCACCCTCCCCAGGCAAGACCCCGGCCGCGCGGGGCGCGACCGGGGCTCGTACAGACGGACCAGTGCGGGGTCACTTCCGGTGGACGGGTGGGGTGGGTGTGTACGCCTGTGATGTACGGGGTTCAAGTGGCTCCGGTGGAGCACTGGGCCGAACGGGTGTTTCCTGGGTGTGGGGAGCTAGGAGGACGATCATGCGCCGAACAACTCCGGCCATCGCCGCGGCCACGCTCGTCGCGGGCGGCGTGCTCGCCGTGACGGCGGCGGCCCCGGCCAGTGCGGGCAGCGGCGTCGTCTGGGGGACCGTCGTCTCCCAGAGCGAACTCAACGTCCGCTCGGGACCGAGCACTTCGGACCCGGTCGTCACCCGTCTCGATCCGGGCGACCAGGACCGCGTCGAGTGCGCGACCAACGGCACTCGGGTGCACGGCGATCCGGCCTGGTTCTGGCTGATCGGCGCCCGCGGCTGGGTCAGCGCCACCTACATCGACACCGACGGCCGTGCCGTGCCGAGCTGCGAGACCCCGTGTCCGCCGGACCACCCGCAGCGTGACAGCCACAGCACCGACTACCGCGACAGCCCGACCTTCTGGTTCCACTCGGAGACCAGCATCGAGTTCGGCGTCACGTACTGAGCCGCCGACCGACCCCGCACAGCGGAAGGCGCCCCGGAGGTCCAAGGCCTCCGGGGCGCCTCCCGTGCTGCCGGTCGTCCCGGCGCCGTCAGACGTACTCGCTCGCCGAGTAGTAGCGGTAGTAGACCGCGATGAAGACGCCCGCGGCGACGAACCCGCCGAGGAAGCACGACCAGAGGATCCCGCCGTCGGCCAGGCTGTGCAGGAACCCGACCGAGACACCGGCCAGCACGCCCCAGGCGCCCGCGCGGGCGAAGAAGTGCCGGCCCGCCTGCGCCGCCGACCACTGGTGGACGCCGAAGCAGAGCGCCGCCACGAGGATGCCGGTGACGAAACCGAGCGCGATGTTGCCGCCGGTGACCGCCTCGCCGTAGCGCTGGATGTTCGCCGCCCAGAAGCCGTAGGCGGTTCCCGCGACGACCGGCAGGACCACGGCCGGGTCGGTCGGGGCGAGTGCCGCGCCGCGGGGGCGCCGCCGGGATACGGGTGCCGCGTGCTGAGCCATGTCGGGCTCCTTTCTCACGTCCCCCGGGACCCCTTTGGGCCCCGGGTTCCCCGTATTCCATTGACCGCTCGCGAGGGGCGTAGTGCAACATGCGGGGCCGTCGGGGCCGTGTTTCGCTGGGCCCATGAACATCGTGCTGTTCGGCGCCACCGGCATGGTCGGCAGCCGCATCGCCGCCGAGGCCCTCGCCCGCGGCCACCGGGTCACGGCGGTCAGCCGGTCCGGTGGCTCCCCGCTGCCCGGCGTCACCGCGGCCGCCGCGGACTGCTCCGACCCCGTCCGGGTGGGTGAGCTCGCCGACGGCCACGACGCCGTCGCCAGCGCCCTCGCGCCACCCCGCGACGGCTCCGACCCGACGCTGCCCTTCCTCGCCCTGAACGAGTCACTGGTGGCGGGAGTGCGCAGGTCGGGCGTGACGCGGCTGGTCGTGGTGGGCGGCTCGGGCAACCTGTTCGTCGAGCCGGGCCGGATGCTCCTCGACCAGCCCGGCTTCCCCGACGACTACCGCGGCGAGGCCCTGGCCCACCGCGACCTCCTGACCTATCTGCGCACCGTCGACGACCTCGACTGGACCTGTGTGTCCCCGGCCGCGGACATCGGCCCCGGTGAGCGCACCGGCGAGTTCCGCATCGGCGGCGACCGCCTGATGACCGACGAGCACGGCAACAGCCGGATCAGCGCCGAGGACTACGCGATCGCCTTCGTCGACGAACTCGAACGCGACGCGCACTCCCGGGGCCGGATGTCCGTCGCCTACTGACCCGGGGCCTCCCGTCCGGATCAGTTGCGGCCGAGGAGCTCCACGACGCGGTCGAGGGCGGCCGGGGCCAGATGCCGGCGCAGCGCCTCGACGACGTCCTCGGGGGTGCCCCGGCTGTCGATCTTGATTACGCCGTAATCACGGCCGCCGCGCCGCTCGCCCCGGGCGGCCGGCACCGACGGGGTGGGCAGCGCGCCGTGGTGTCCCGGCAGCGCCTGGTCCTCGCGGGGGAGCCGGGCGATCCGCCGGGCGTCCTCGACCGAGACCCGGCCGTCCGCGAGCGCCTCCTGGAGGTCCTCGCGCAGCTTCATCAGCGACAGGCGCTGCGAGACGAAGCCCTGGGTCTTGCCGATCCGGGCCGCGACCTGGCGCTGCGAGTACCCGTACGCGGTGATCAGGCCCTGGATGGCCTGCGCCTGCTCCAGTTCCGTGAGGTCGTCGCGCTGCACGTTCTCGATGAGCGCGTCCTCGTCGGACCGGCTGGCGTCGTCCCGGACCAGCACCGGCACCTCGTCCAGGCCCGCCATCCGGGCCGCCGCGAGCCTGCGGTGCCCGTGCAGCACGACGTACGGGGCCGGGCCGACGGCCTCCTTGTGGTGCGGGTGGGCCGCCAGGAACACGGCCGCGGGGACCACGCCGAGCGCTTGCAGCACCCCGCGCTCGCGCACCGTCTCGGCGAGTCCGTCCAGGTCGCGCAGCTCGTGGCGGGGGTTGTCGGGGTTCTCGGCGAGGTCGCTGACCGGCACCGTGAGCGGGGTGGTGTCAGGCCTTCTGCGCGGGCCCGGGGTGCTGGTCGCGGCGGTGTCCGGGCCCGTGGCCAGCAGCGAGGACAGATCCGTGCGGCGCCCCATCAGACGTTCACCTTCTTCTTGGTGCGGGCCTTGGTCGTCGTACGGGGCTTGCGCGCGGGCTTCGGGATCGCGGCGAGCCCCACCTCCAGGGCGAGCCGGAAGAAGTCCTCGCGGGCCTGGAGCGCGACGCGGTTGGCGCCGTACTGGGTGACGACCAGGCCGTCGGCGCTGGCCCGCGTGTGCAGCTTGTAGTGGCGCACGACGGTACGGGCCAGGGGCCAGCCCTGGGCCTCGACGAACGCGCGGGTCTGCGTCAGGTCGGCCTTGCCGTCGCGCGGGTCCCAGTTGTTGATGACCACGCGGAACGGCAGCCCGCGCGGCTTCACGACCCGCTCGATCGTGCGCTGCGTCGGCTGGAAGCTCAGCGGCTCCGGCTCGACCGGCACGATGACGTCGGTGGCGTTGGACAGCACGGCGCGCAGGGCGTCGGCGGCGGCGCCCTTGCCGAGCGGGTCGGCGCCGTCGTCCTCGGCGAGGTCCAGCCAGCCCGGGGTGTCGACGAAGACGTGCTGGGCGGAGGGGATGCGGGACAGGGCGGCGAGGCCGGCCAGGTCGTCGTGGGCCTGCACGAAGTCGAAGGGCAGGTCCTCGCCGACGCGCTCGGACCACCACACGGCGGAGCCCTGCGGGTCGATGGACACGGCGACGACGGGCGGCTGCCCGTCGCCTCCGGCGCTCTTGGCGGTGCCGGCGCCGAGGACGTCTGCGGTGACGGCGGCGAGGTTCACGGCGAGGGTGGACTTACCGACGCCGCCCTTCTGATTGAGGATCACGTGTACGTGCGCCACGAGGTACTCCCGTATGGGGCTGGTTTGGGGGGTTTTGCTCGTGGTTACTTTGGCAGTGCGGGTTCTTTTGGGCGCGGGTACACGCCGTGCGTGGGGGCGGGAACGGGTGTGTTGGCGGCCGCGGGTACGTCGTGGCTGGTCGCGCAGTTCCCCGCGCCCCTGAAGGCATGCGGCTTCGCCGCGCCTTCCCCGACAACAGGCGCCCCGCACCTGAGTCGGGGAAATGCGACCCGAAGGGTCTGCATTTCAGGGGCGCGGGGAACTGCGCGAGAAGCCCCGCCGGGGCGCACCCGGCGACGAGAGGGGCGGAGTTACGGTGAGGCCTCCAGGGACGGGGGTGTCATCGGGCGGGCCGAACCGCCGGCCCAGCCCAGGACGCCGAGCACCAGGAACGCCCCGAGCAGCATCTTCGCCGAGGCGCCCAGGAAGAGCGGCCGAGTCCCCGAAGGGCCCCGGACCACACCGATCGCCGAGTCCACCGACCCCTGGTCCCCGAACAGCCGCTTGGGGTACGCCGAGGTCAGCAGCAGCACGTACGCCGCGACCCGCATCCGATAGCGCAGCACCGCCGCACTCGCCCCGAACAACGGCAACGGCATCCGCCCGAGCGCCAGCACCACCAGCCACGTCACGAACGACACGGCCCACCACCCGGCCGTCACCAGCGCGCACACGAGCGCCGCGGGCAGCACGAGCAGCAGCCGGAACAGCACGGCGAACCGGTTCAGCGCCGAGGAGTGCAGCCGCACCTGCACCGGGTAGCCGAAGGGCCGCTCCAGGGCGAACGGCGGCAGCCGGTCCGTGAGCAGCATCGCGGAGGCCGACAGCCGTGTCTCGTAGCCGAGGAAGCCCGCGAGCCACCGCTCCAGGCGGTCCGGTGCCCGGCCGATGAGCAGCGCCCCGCACCAGGCGGCCACCACGACGGGCACGGAGACGACCGACAGCACGACGAGCACCACCGCGTGCGGCAGCAGCAGGAGCAGCCGCAGCAGCACGGTGAGCCGGTTCTGCCGGCCGGGCGGCGGCACCTCGAGCTCGGGGAGCGGTTCGGCGCCGGGGACGAGCGGGACCGTGCCGAAGCCGGGAGACGTGGACATGCCGCCACTGTGCACAGCGCCGCAGGTCACGGCATCCGCTCGCACCCGTTCAGGTGGCGACCCACCCGGAGCCCGAGCCTGTCCGGGCATCAACTCCCTTGTGAGGTACGGGAGTTGAGGGGGCGGAGCAGGAAGGGCGTGGCCAGCAGGAGGGCTCCGGCCGCGGCCAGTGCCGTCCGCGTCCCGGTCAGCGCCGCGAGCGCGCCCCAGGCCAGGGTCAGCGCCGCCGTCACCGCCTTGCCCGTGACCGTCCAGGCGGACAGCACCCGGGCCACCCGGTCCGGCTCCGTGCGCCGCAGCCGCTCCCCGGCGAGCACCGGGTTGAAGACGCCGCAACAGAAGATGAGCCCCAGCTCGACGACCATCACGGTGAGCAGACCGCCGGTCCCGGTCCCGACGCACGCGAGGCCCAGCGGCCAGCAGGCGCGGGCCGTGCCGCTGACCCGGAGCACCCGACCGGCCCCGTACCGCCGCACGAGCCGCGGCGTCAGACGGGAGCCGAGCAGGCCGCCCAGGCAGGGCACCGAGAAGGCGAGGCTGTACTCCCACACGGGGAAGCCGAGTTCGCGCAGCATCAGCACCGCCATCAGCGGGGCGCCGACCATGATCAGAGCGTTCACCAGGGTCGTGTTCAGGAACAGGGCCCGCAACTCGGGCCGCCGCCACAGATACGTCCAGCCCTCCGCGATCTCCGCCCGGCTCAGCGCCTTCCCGCCCCGCGCCGGCTCCGGCTCCGGGTGGCGGATCGCGCGGACGCCGAGCGCCGACAGGGCGTAGCTGACCGCGTCGCCCACGATCGCGGTCAGCGGCCCGAACGCGCCGATCGCCGCTCCGCCCAGCGGCGGCCCGAGCGCCGTCGCCGTCCAGCTCGTCGACTCGAAGCGGGCGTTGGCGAGCAGCAGTCCCTCCGCCGGGACGAGTGCCTTCAGGTGCGCCCCGCTCGCCGCCCGGAAGACGATGTCGGCGGTCGCCACGACCACCGAGACCAGGACCAGCTGCGCGAACGTCAGCGTGCCGAGCACGTACGCGAGCGGCAGCGTCAGCAGCGCAGCGCAGCGCGCCAGGTCCGCCGCGATCATCACGGGGCGCTTGCGGCGGAACTCCACCCACGGGCCCAGCGGCACCGCGAGCAGCGCCCCGACCGCGATCCCGGCCGCCGCCAGGAACGACACCTGCGCCGGGCTGGAGTGCAGCGTCAGCACCGCGATCAGCGAGAACGCGTCCAGGGCCAGCCAGCTGCCCGCCGTGCTCACCGCGAACGCGGCCCACAGCCACCCGAAATCCCGCCCGAGCCCCGCCCGGGCCCGCTCTGTCCCTGTCGCCACCCGGCGATCCAACGCCCCGCGCGCCCCGCCCGGCAAACAACCGCCGGGCCGATCCGTACAACCCGTGGTTGTATGGAAAGGGTGGACCTCGAAGCCGTACGCACCTTCGTCGCCGTCGCCGACGAGGGGCAGATCCAGATCGCCGCGCAGGAGCTCGGCATCACCCAGCAGGCCGCCTCCAAGCGCATCGCCGCACTGGAACGGCGGCTCGGCGTCCGCCTGTTCACCCGCACCCCGCGCGGCGCCCGGCTCACCCTGGACGGGCAGACCTTCCTGCCGCACGCCCGCGCCCTCACCGAGGCCGCCGACCGCGCCGCCGCCTCCGTACGCCCCGGCAGCCGCCCCCTGCGCGTCGACGTCCTCGGCACCAACCTCATCACCAACGGTCTGCTCCACGACTTCCACCGCGACCACCCCGGCGTCCCCCTCGACGTCGTCGCGCTCGGCGACGGCCGCGCCGCCCTGGAAGGCGTGCGCGACGGCGGGCTCGACGCCGCGTTCTGGGTGTCCCGGGTGCCCGACCGGCGGCTGCCGCCCGGGATGACCGCCGCCCGCGTCGTCGACGAACCGGTCGTCCTCGTCACCGGCCCCGCTCACCCGCTCGCCGACGCCGCCGAGGTCACCCCCGGCGACCTCGCCGGGCACCGCCTCTGGATGCCCGGCCTCGCCCCGGGCTCCGAATGGGCCGCGTACTACGCGCAGTTGGCGGCCGAGTACGGGCTGACCATCGACACCGGCGGCACCAACCTCGGCGGCGGGCACCTCCTGCGCACCGTCGCCGACGCGCCCGACCTCGCCACGCTCATGGGCACCCGCACCCCGCTCGTGCGCCCCGCCGGCCTCGACCTCCGCACGATCCCCGTACGCCGCCCCACCCCGCTCTACCCGCTCGCCCTGATGTGGCGTGACGACAACCCGCACCCCGGCCTCGCCGCCCTGCGCACCGCCCTGACCGCCGGCTACCGGCCCCCGGACCCGGCCGCGCACTGGCTCCCCGACTGGGCGTGACGTTCCCGCAGTGACGCTCCGGCCGTGACGTTCCGGCCGTGACATTTGTACGGGTGAGCCGGGGACGCTTCGCTCTGCCGGACACCCCCGCCGCCCGGCCAGGATCGGTGGTGTCGGAGAACACCACCATCAGCGGCACCGGGGGACAGGCCATGACCACGGACACGTATACGGACACACAGACGCACACGCACACGCACACGGAGACCCGGAAGGGCGGCGTGGACGGCGACTTCGAGGGGCTGCCCGCCTGGTACTTCCCGATCATGGGCTGTCTGGCCGGGGTCTTCGACATCGCCCGCGTCCACCCCGCGCTCTACGCGGTGATCCCGGTCGTCCTCGTCCTCAACCTCGCGCTCTCCCTCACCGTCCTGCGCACCCGGATGCGCCTGATGAAGGCCCTCTGGAAGAACAAGCGCACCCGGCTCCTGGCCCTCGCTCTGCTCGCCCTGCGCCTCGTGATCAGGCTCGGGCTCGGCGCGCTCGGCTTCTCCCTCGGCACCGCGACCGGCGGCGTCGTGGTCGGCGTCCTGATGGCCGTCCTCGCGACCGCCATGGCCTGGGGCGATCAGTGGCTGATCCTGCGCACCCTGCGCCGCACCGCCACCGCCACCGCCACGACCACGGCCACCGCCTGAGCCCTACTCCTCGCCCGCCGTCTCCTCCTGCGGAGGCTTCTGCGCCGCACGGCGCTTGCGGACCTGCCACATCCGGAATCCGGCCGCGAGGACGATCAGGCCGACGCCCGCCGCGACGACCACGATCGCGCCGGTCGACACCGACGTCACGTCCACCTCGAACGTGATCGGGTCGCCCCACGGCTTGCCGTCGCTGCGGGTGTAGAGCTGTGCGGTCAGCTCCGCCTTGCCGTTGGCGCGGGCCGTCACCCCGATGTGCGTCGTGTGGTTCGCGGAGCCCGCGGCCTGCACCGCCACCGCCGGGTCGTTGACCCGCAGCCGCTCCGAGTCGCTGGACGTGACCCGCAGTTCGAGCCCGGCGACCGGCTGCTGGAGGGCGTTGTCGACGGACACCGGGATCTGCGCGTCGCCCGAGGTGACCGTGACCGTCGTCTTCGGCACCAGACGCAGCGAGCCCACCGACGCCGTCAGGAAGTCCGTCGTCCGCTCCTGGAACGCCTCCTGCTCCGCGGCCGGCCGGCCCCGCCAGGCCGTGGACAGCGCCCGCGCCATCGCCCCGTGCACGGACTCCGTGGTGGCCCGCGGGTCGGCGAGCACCTTGGAGAGGGTCGCGAGCCCGTCCAGGTCGCCCGCCGCCGCGGCGAGCTGCCGCGCCGACAACTGCTTCGCCCGCAGCGCGGCCGGATACTCCGCGCTCGGCCCGGCCGTCCCGTCCACCGCCTCGTTCCCCGCCGAGCGGAGCGTCTCCAGTTCCAGCCAGCCGTCCTCGCCGCCCGCGTCGAGCGCCGCGGCGAGCGTCCGCGCCCCGCGCCCGGACAGTTCGCGGGGCGGTACGACGACGTGGTGCGAGCCGGTCCGCACCTGCTCGGCGAGGTCGGTCACGGCGCCCTCGTCGGGCTTGGGGGCCTCGCTCCTGGACGACGCGCTCTTCGACGGGCTCGGGGAGGCGCCGGACGCGTCCGGGCTCGGCGACCCGCTCCCGGAGGGGGACGCCGACGGGCTCGGGGAGGCGGTCGGGGACGGCCGCTCCGGGTCCTTGATCGCGGTGAGCGCCTTGGTGACGGCGGCGTCGTAGGGCAGCGCCGTCAGCGCGTCGTCGCCCTTGCCGAGGGTCACCGGGTCGGCCCCGTCCGGGTCGAGATCCTGCCCGGAGGTGAGCATGCGGGTCACGCCGAGATCGGTGCCGAGTGCGGTGATCCGGCGGTCGAGCACGCCGTCCGCGGGCCAGCCGAGCCCGGCGCGCGTGCTGATGCCGAGCAGCTTGTCGACGTCGGTGCGGGCGCCGCCGGCCAGTCCGGTCACGGCCTCGGTGAGGTCGTCGCGGTCGGGCCCGGGGTGGTGGGCGAGCGAGGCCAGGTCGGGGTCCGCGTACGGCAGCAGCCACACGTCGTGCCCGTCGACGGCGCTCTTGAGGGCGGCGAGCCAGGCGCGGGCGGCGCCCTGTCCGGTGCCGCGGACACTGTCCTGCGGGTTGCTGGAGCCGTCCGGGCCCGCGACCCGGTAGCCGTCGGCCATCTCCTGCGCGGCGATCACCAGGTCCGGGTCGACGACCCAGTTGACGGCGTGGCCCTTGCCCGCGTCGACGACCTCGCGCAGCCGCCCGCCTTCCGCGAACAGGTCCGCGAGCGCGTCGTCGTCGAACACCGCCTGCGCGGTGGGGCCCGCGCCGAGGGAGGCCGCCGTCAGGTGCGGGGGAGCGGTCACCGGCCACACGACGGCCGCCCGCAGCGGATCGTCCTCGGAGTGGTCCGCCGCACGGGCCTGCGGCCCCGGCAGGGCCGCGGCCCCCAGCACCACGGCGGACACGATCAAGGCCCGTGCCGCCGCCCCGTATCCCGCTGCCGCCATCCCGTCCCCTGCCTTCCCTGAGGCCGTTCCTCGAAGCCTTGAGGCCTTCACGCCTTGACGCCTTGAGACCTTGACGCCTTTGCGCCTGACGCCTTGACGCCTTGAGCCAACACCGTGCGGCGGACCGCCGCCGGTACCGCGCGCGAGCGGCGCGTCGGCGCCGGGCGCGCGCTCAGTGCGCCGGCGGCTCCAGGTCCGCGCCGATCCGCAGCAGGTTCCCGTCCGGGTCCACCAGGGCGAACTCCCGCATCCCGTACACCGTGTCGTCCGGTTCGACGAGCCGCGGCGTCGCGTACGGGTCCGCCGGCGGGCCCGCCTTCCGCCACTCCTCGTACAGCCCGTCCACCGCCGGTGCCCCGCCGTCCAGCCGCAGGTACGCGGCGTGCGCACCGGCCAGCGGGTCGGTCTCCGGGGCGTGGAAGAAGTGCAGTTCGACGGTGTCCCGTACGAGGATCAGATAGCCGTCGTCGGGGTAGTGCCCGGCGACGGCGAACCCGAGGCCGGCGTAGAACGAGGCGGTCGCCGTCAGGTCACGTCCGGGCATGACCGGTGCGACGCGGCCGGTCAGCGGGGTACGGGGCATCGGGGCTCCCAGGGGCGCTCGGCGGGACGGCCGATGTCGCCCGATAGAGTGCGGCTCCCGGCGCGGTCGCGCTTGACGCCCGCGCCGGTGACGTGTCCCTCCCGAGCATGACGCACCCCGTACGAGGTACCAGGCAATGACTGCGCCGATACACCCCCCGGTGACGGTCGTCGGGATCGGGGCCGACGGCTGGCCCGGACTGTCCGAGACCTCGCGCGCGGCCCTGCTCGACGCGGAGAGCGTCCTCGGCGGCGCCCGCCAGCTCGCCCTGCTGCCCGACTCCTGCACCGCCGAACGCGTCCCGTGGCCGACGCCGCTGCGGCCCGCCGTGCCGGGGCTGCTCGCGGAGCGCGCCGGACGCCGGATCGCCGTCCTGGCCAGCGGCGACCCCATGTTCTACGGCATCGGCCGCACCCTCACCGAGACGGTCGGCGCGGCCGCGCTGCGGATCCTGCCGCACCCCTCGTCCGTCGCGTACGCGTGCGCGCGGCTCGGCCGGCCCGTCGAGGACACCGAGGTCGTCACGCTGGTCGGCCGTCCCGCGGACCGGCTCGCCGCGGCGCTGCACGACGGCCGCCACGTCCTCGTCCTGTCGGCAGGGGCCGACACCCCCGCCGAGGTGGCGGCCCTGCTCACCGACCGCGGGTTCGGGCCCAGCCGCATGACGGTCCTGGAACAGCTCGGCGGCGAGGCGGAGTCGGCGTACGAAGGCGTCGCACAGGAGTGGGACCGCGCCCCCGGCGACCCCCTGAACGTCATCGCGATCACCTGCGTCCGCGCCCCCGGCGCCCTCCGCCTCGGCGCCGTCCCCGGCCTGCCCGACGCGGCGTACGAGCACGACGGCCAGCTCACCAAGCGTCATGTCCGCGCCGCGACGCTCGCCGCGCTCGCGCCCGCGCCCGGCGAGACGCTGTGGGACATCGGCGGCGGTTCGGGCTCCATCGCCGTCGAATGGCTGCGCACGCACCCGTCGTGCCGCGCGTACTCGGTGGAACGGCACCCGGAGCGGGTGGCGCGCATCGAGCGCAACGCGGCGCGGCTCGGTGTGCCCGGCCTGACGGTGGTCCACGGCGCGGCGCCCGGCGCCCTGGCCGAACTCCCGTCCCCCGACGCGGTGTTCATCGGCGGCGGCCTCACGGTCCCCGGTCTCCTGGACGCCTGCTGGGACGCGCTGGCCCCCGGCGGCCGTCTGGTGGCCAACACGGTCACCCTGGAATCCGAGGCCCTGCTGACGCACTGGTACCGCCGGCACGGCGGCGACCTGACGAAACTGTCGGTCGCGCACGCGGTGCCGGTCGGCGGCTTCACGGGGTGGCGTCAGTCGATGCCGGTGACGCAGTGGTCCGTGGTCCGTAACGAGAACCGAGTTGAGGAACGATGACCGTCTACTTCATCGGGGCGGGCCCCGGCGCCGCCGACCTGATCACCCTGCGCGGCGCCCGCACGCTCGCCGCCTGCGGGGTCTGCCTGTACGCGGGCTCGCTCGTCCCCCGCGAACTCCTCGCGGAGTGCCCGCCGGACGCGCGGCTCGTCGACACGGCGCAGCTGGACCTCGACGCGATCGAGCGGGAGTTCGTGACGGCGCACGAGGCGGGCCTGGACGTGGCCCGCCTGCACTCGGGCGACCCGTCGGTCTTCAGCGCGGTGGCCGAACAGATCCGCCGCCTCGAAGCCCACGGCATCCCGTACGAGATCGTCCCCGGCGTCCCGGCCTTCGCGGCGGCGGCAGCCGCCCTCAAGCGCGAACTGACGGTCCCCACGGTCGGCCAGACCGTCATCCTGACCCGCATCGCCCAACAGGCCACCCCCATGCCCCCCGGCGAGGACCTGGCCACCTTGGGCAGGAGCGGCGCCCTCCTGGTCCTCCACCTGGGCGCCCGCTACGTCGACCGCATCGTCGACGAACTCCTCCCGCACTACGGCGCGGACTGCCCCGCGGCGGTCGTCGCCTACGCGAGCCGCCCCGACGAACTGGTCCTGCGCGGCACCCTCGGCGACATCGCGACCCAGGTGAAGAACGCGGGCGTCCTGCGCACGGCCGTCATCCTGGTAGGCCGCACCCTGGCCGCCTCCCCTTTCCGCGACAGCCACCTGTACTCGACGGAGCGCGACCGGCACGTGTGCTGAGCCTGAGTCGGTTCCCGTCTCATTCCGTGACCTTGGGATGACCGAGTCCGGCGTGCACCAGCCAGACCTTGCGGGCGTCCCTGTCGACCAGGTACCAGATCCGGCCGCCCCCGGTGACTTCGATCTGCCACTGGGGGAGCCGCTTGCCCTTGAAGTCGACGTGAGCGAGATCGAACTTCAACTGGTGCTGGCGCTCCGTCGATTCCGCCGGACAGGGAGCGGTGCGCATCACGTGCCAGGCCCGGGCGGCATTGCCAGGGACCTTGTTGCACACCTCTCGCCAGCCGTCCACGGCTCGCGTGGTGCCGCGTACTCCCCTGTTCCCGGCGGCGGTGCCACCGGGTCCCCCTTTTTCGGGCTCACTCCGCGGGAACCTCCGGCGGCGGGACCGGTCCGAGATCCTCGGTGGCCGGCTCGGCCAGTGTCTGGCGCAGCTCGGGATCCGCGTGGATCAGAGCCGTCGACTTCCATGCGGCTATGACGGGGGCGAGCAGGTTCACGTGGTCCAGATCGACGGCCGCACGTGCGGTTTCCACGAACTCGACGAGGAACTCGCGGACGGCTGCTTCCGGCAGATAGCGAACCCACGGGAACGCGTCCGGGAAGACGTGCGTGAGGATCTTCGCGGCCTGAGGATCGCTCTTCATCATGGCGACGAAGAGACGGGTGGTGGAGTCGAGCACCTGCACGGCTTCTTCGGCGCGGGCGGCGGTGGTCAGGTAGAGGTCTTCCGCGTCGCGGCGATGCAGGCGAATACCTCGGTGGGCGCTGCCCTGCATGCGCGCGATCGTGTCCTTCGGCTTCTGGAGGAGCTCGGAGAGGTTCGCTTCGGCGGGCATGGCGGTCATGACTTCAAAACTACTTCAGAAGTCTGACCGGTGCCAGCCCTTTGCCCGGCCGTGCGCTCCTTGGGCCGCGCGGAGGCCCCTTCGGGCGGGGCGGGGTCAGGCGCAGGGGGTGATGTGGCGGCGGGTCGGCGCCGGGGCCGGATCCAGGGCGGCCAGGCGGGTGCCCAGGGCGACCAGAGCCAGGCCCAGGCGGGTGCGCAGGGTGGGGGGCGTAGAGGTGTGGGGGCGGGCTGCGCGTGCGTGGAGTTCGGTGGCGCGGGTCTCGTGGGCGTACGCGTGGTGGACCTGTTCGGGTGTCATCGCGTGGGGTCCTCTCCGGGCGGCTCGGGGGCGGTGTCGGTGGGGAACAGGTGCGTGTGCAGGCGGACTTGCTCGGCGCGGGGATCGTCTTGGCCCTGGCTCGCTCGCCAGAACTCCTCGATGACCTGGTTGAGTCGCTCGCCGAGCTCGCGGCTCTTGTCGGGGGTCAGGCGGAGGGTGTAGTCGCTCATGTCCGAGGCGGCGATCCACTCCTCCGGGAGGGAGTGCCGGGTGGCGATGAACGTCGACAACTCGCTGGTGTGGCGGTCGGCAATGGTGTGCAGGTAGACGTCGGCGGCGCCCCGGACCGAGGGGTCCGAATCGGACATCAGGGTCTCGTCGACGCGGATGCCCTGGATCGCGGCCCGCCACCAGCGCTCGCGTCCCTTGCCGCGCTCCGGGTCGTCCTCGACGAAGCCGTGCGCGGCGAGCTGGCGCAGGTGATAGCTGGTCGCACCGCTCGACTCGCCCAGACGCTCGGCGAGTTGGGAGGCCGTGGCCGGCCCGTCGGACCGCAGTGACTGGAGCAGGTTCATGCGCAGTGGATGGGCCAGGCCGCGCAGGGAACGGGCGTCGAGGAGGCGGACCTTGTGGCCGGGGACCGGCTCGGAAGGGTTCGAGGGCTGCGGGGGAGGGGTGGGCTGCTCGGGCATGGTTCCACCGTAGAGTTGCAAAGGAGTCTTTGCAACAGGTTCTTTGCATGTATTTCTTTGCATGTATTTCTTTGCAGAGGTTTCTTTGGAGAGGTCTCCTCGGGCTCGGCTGTCACGTTCCGCGGCGCTGTCCGGTTCTCAGCTGGGAGGGCGTCCGTACGGGCGTCGGGTTCGGAGGAGGGAGCTGGGGATGAAGGCCGTCATCGTGTGCGTCTCCGTGTCGCACGGCAATACGCTGCGGGGCGCCGAGGCGCTGGGCGGCGTGCTGGACGCGAAGGTGGTCGCGCCGGAGGACGTCGATCCCGGGGAGCTGGCGGACGCCGATCTCGTGGGGTTCGGGTCCGGGGTGTTCCACGGGCGGATGCACCCCCGGCTGACCTGGTTCGCCCGCGCGCTGCCCACCGCCCCCGCCCCGCGCGGCAGCGCCTTCGTGTTCGCCACGAGCGGGCTGCCCGAGCCGCCCTGGGCCCCGTTCACCCGCCCGCTGACCCGGGTGCTCGCGGCGAAGGGGTTCGCCCCGGCCGGCACGTTCAGCTGCCGGGCGTACGACAACTGGGCCCCGTTCCGCCTCGTCGGCGGCATCAACAAGCAGCGGCCCGACCAGCAAGACCGGGCCGCGGTACGGGAGTTCGGGGCGCGGCTGCGGGAGCGGCGCTGACCGTCAGGCGTCGGGCGTCCGGCGCCGCTCGTACCGTCCCCGGGCCGCCTCATGCGCGTCCCGGAGCAGGGCGAGGGCCGTGGACGTTGTGCGTTCGGCCGGGTTCACGACGCAGATCCAGCCCTGGGCGCCGTACACCGGGTGGGGCTGGACGACGTCGACGGTGCTGGGGTCCGCGGTGGCCGGCGGGTCGGGGACGGCGGACGTGCGGGCGGCCTGGATGTTCAGGCGCCAGCGGTCCGGGGTGTCGAGGGCGGAGGCCGTGTCGCCCGGGTAGTTCTTCGTGACGATCGTGGCGTACGGCTGGGTGTGCGCCGGGGGCGGGCCGTTCGGGGCGTAGAAGAAGAACGCGTCGCCCCACGCGAGCTCCGGGGTGCCGTCCCCGGGCGCGGGGAGTTGGACGTGCGCGCCGTCGAAAGCGCGCACCTCGGCGATGATCCGGTCCATGCTGGTGGTCGTCATGACTCAAGCTTCCACTTCAAGTGTTTACGTGGGGTTCGCGCGCCTGCGGACCGTCGACGTCGCCCGTGCCACCGGGTACTCCGTGCAGCAGGTCCGGGACCTGGAGCGGCTCGGCGTGATTCCGCCCGCGGCCCGTGCGGACAACGGCTACCGCGCTTACACAGAAACGCACGTGCGGGCCCTGCGTGCCTACCGGGGCCTGGCCCGGGCCGTCGGGCCCGTCGAGGCGCGGCGGCTGCTCGCGCGGCTGCGGACCGCGCCGCTGGAGGAGGCGGCCGCGACGGTCGACGCGCTGCACGCGGGGCTCGCGCGGGAGCGGGACGAGGTGCTGGCCGCCGAGCGGGCGCTGGAGCTGGTGGAGGCCGAAGTCCACAGAGCCGGTTTCGACGGCGAGGCCGAGGCGGTCGATTCCATGACCATCGCCGAACTGGCTCAGGCGCTCGGGGTGCGGCCCTCCGCCCTGCGGTTCTGGGAGGAGCAGGGGCTCGTCACGCCCGAGCGGGTCACCTCACAGCGGGCCCGGCGCTACGGTCCCGCCGCGATCGGCGCGGCCCGCGTCGTCGTCGCGCTGCGTGGCGCCGGGCACGGCATTCCGGCGGTACGGGACATCGTCGCCGCCCTGGACGGCGTGGAGGGCCGAGCCGAGGCCCGCCGCGCCCTGACCGAACGGCTGAAGTCCATCGCCGTACGGTCGATCGCCCTGCTCCGCGCGGGCGCGGACCTCGCGGCGCTGATCGAGGACGCCGACGCTCAGGACTGACCCGGCCCCCGCAAGGCGCTGCGCCCCACCACGTTCCCCGCCCGGTCGATGCAGATCACGTCCACCGTCACCGGCGCCCCGCGCAGCACGGACAGCGCCTGGTCGCGGGCCTCCGCCGCGACGAGGTCGCCGAGCGGGACGCCCGCCGCGTCGCACAACTGGAGTGCCGCGAGGCCCGTGTTGGCCTCCGCGATCTGTGCCGCCAGCTCCGGGGACGCGCCGCCCCGGGACGCCAGCGACGCGAGGAACGGCTTGTCGACCTGGGAGCGGGCCGAGTGGAGGTCCAAGTGGCCCGCCGCCAGTTTGGAGAGCTTGGCGAAGCCGCCGCAGATCGTGAGGCGGTCCACGGGGTGGCGGCGGACGTACTTCAGGACGGCGCCCGCGAAGTCACCCATGTCCAGGAGCGCGTCCTCGGGGAGGGCGTACTCGCGGACCACCGTCTTCTCGGAGGTGGAGCCCGTGCAGCCCGCCACATGGGTGCGGCCCGCCGCGCGGGCCACGTCCACGCCCCGCCGGATCGAGTCGATCCACGCCGAGCACGAGTACGGGACGACGATGCCGGTGGTGCCGAGGACGGAGAGGCCGCCGAGGATGCCCAGGCGCGGGTTCCACGTGGAGCGGGCGATCTCCGCGCCGTTGTCGATGGAGATCGTGATCTCGACGTCTCCGGAACCACCGTGCCGGGCCGCGACCTCGGCGACGTGCGTGCGCATCATCTCGCGCGGGACCGGGTTGATCGCCGGTTCGCCGACCGCGAGGGGCAGCCCGGGGCGGGTCACCGTGCCGACGCCGGGGCCCGCCCGGAAGACCACCCCGGAACCGGCCGGAAGCTGCCGCACCGTCGACCGCACCAGCGCCCCGTGCGTGACGTCCGGGTCGTCGCCCGCGTCCTTCACGACCCCCGCCGTCGCGCTGCCGTCCGTGCCCCGCTCCTCGACCGCGAGCGCGAACGCCGGGGTCTGGCCCTTGGGCAGCGTGATCGTCACCGGGTCGGGGAACTCGCCGGTCAGCAGCGCCGTGTACGCGGCGGTCGTCGCAGCCGTCGCACAGGCCCCGGTCGTCCAGCCGGGCCGCAGACCGGTGTGCTTGAGTTGGGCCCCGCGCCCGCCCTTCGGCTCACCCGGGCCTGCCGATTCAGACATGGAGCTCCTCGATGCACGTACTCGTTCTCGGTGGGACGACGGAGGCCCGTGAACTGGCCGGGGCCCTGCACGGCACCGGCGCGCTCCGGGTCACCAGTTCGCTGGCGGGCCGGGTCGCCGCGCCCCGGCTGCCCGCCGGCGAGGTGCGGATCGGCGGCTTCGGCGGCCCGGCGGGCATGGCGCGGTGGATCCGCGACAACGCCGTGGACGCGGTCATCGACGCCACCCATCCCTTCGCCGAGACGATCAGCTTCAACGCGGCCGAGGCGGCCGCCACCGCCCATGTTCCCCTGCTCGCCCTGCGCCGGCCCGGCTGGGTGCCGGGCGCGGGCGACGACTGGCGGGAGGTCGGCTCCCTGGCGGAGGCGGCGCGGGCGGTCACCGGCGCCGGGCGGGTCTTCCTCACCACGGGCCGGATGGGCCTCGCCGCGTTCGCCGGGGTCGACGACGCCCACTTCCTCGTACGGTCCGTGGACGCGCCCGAGCCGCCGTTCCCGCCGCACATGGAGGTGCTCCTCGACCGCGGCCCGTTCACCCTCGAAGGCGAGCGGGACCTGCTGGCCCGGCACCGCATCGACGTCCTCGTCACCAAGGACAGCGGCGCCACCGCCACCGCCCCCAAACTGGCCGCCGCCCGCGAGGCGGGCATCCCGGTCGTCGTCGTGCGCCGCCCGCCCACCCCGGCCGGGGTGCCGGTGGCGGCCTCGGTCGCCGAGGCCGCCGACTGGCTTCAGGCGCGGTCCGAAGGCGCCGTCTCCGGGTAGCGGCGCGGCGTCCACGCGATCGTGCGGCCGTCCCCGCGCACCGTCGCCTGCGTCTGCGACGAGCCGACGATGAGCAGCGTGCGCATGTCGACCACGGCCGGGTCCAGGTCCGCGAGCCGCACCACGCGCACCGACTCCTCCGGGCCGCCCACATCGCGGGCGAGGACCACCGGGGTGTCCGGCAGCCGCAGTTCGAGCAGCAGCTCGCGGGCCTTGCCGACCTGCCAGGTGCGGCTGCGCGAACCGGGGTTGTACAGCGCCAGGACCAGATCGGCCGCCGCCGCCGTGCGCAGCCGCTCCGCGATGACCTCCCACGGCTTGAGCCGGTCCGAGAGGGAGATCGTCGCGTAGTCGTGGCCGAGCGGGGCGCCCGCCTTCGCGGCGGCGGCGTTCGCGGCCGTCACACCGGGCAGCACCCGCACCGGTACGTCGGTGTACGCGTCCTGCGCCGCGACCTCCAGGACCGCCGTCGCCATGGCGAAGACCCCCGGGTCACCGCCCGACACGACCGCGACGCGGCGCCCGCGCCGGGCCAGGTCGAGCGCGAACTCGGCGCGCTCCGACTCCACCTTGTTGTCCGAACCGTGCCGCGTCTGCCCCGGCCGGTGCGGCACCCGCGCCAGGTACGTCGTGTACCCGACCAGGTCGTCGGCGTTCGCGAGGGCGCCGCGCGACTCGGGCGTCAGCCACGGCGCGCCCGCCGGTCCGGTGCCGACGACGACGACCTCGCCGCGCTCCGGCGCCGGGTCCTCGACCGGTTCGGCCTCGATCCGCGACGGCAGCACCGCCACCGAGAAGTACGGCACCGACTCCGGGTCGATGTCCGCGAGGCGGCCCGTGCGCTCGCCCGCCATGAACGCCCGCTCCACGTACCGCGCGTCGTCGAGCCGGCCCGCGTTCTCCACCGCCGCCCGCACCTTGCCGAAGGTCCGGCCCAGCTTCATCACGACCGCCGAATCGGCCGCCGCGAGACGGGCGTTCAGCTCGTCCTCCGGGAGCGTGCCCGGGATGACGGTGAGCGTCTCCTTGTCCTCGCACAGCGGCTCGCCGAGCCGGGCGGCCGCCGCGCTGATGGACGTCACACCGGGAATGACCGTGGTGTCGTAGCGGTCCGCGAGCCGCTTGTGCATGTGCTGGTACGAGCCGTAGAAGAACGGGTCGCCCTCGGCGAGGACCGCGACCGTGCGGCCCGCGTCCAGGTGCGCGGCGAGCGTCGCCGCGGCCTCCTCGTAGAAGTCGTCCAGCGCACCCCGGTAACCGCCCGGGTGGTCCGTCGTCTCGACCGTGAGCGGGTACATCAGCCGCTCCTCGATCTGGTCCTCGCGGAGGTGCTCCGCGGCGATCGAGCGGGCGATGGAACGGCCGTGCCGGGCGCAGTGGTACGCGATGACGTCGGCCCCGGCGATCGCGCGGACCGCCGCCACCGTCATCAGCTCCGGGTCGCCGGGCCCGAGCCCGACCCCGTACAACTTGCCCTTGACCGCAGGGGAGTCGATGTCGCTCATGCCTGGATCTCCTCCTCCGTCGCGAGGGCGTTCAGGGCGGCGGCCGTCATGGCGCTGCCGCCGCGCCGGCCGCGCACGATCAGGTACTCCAGGCCCAGCTCGTTCACCGCGAGCGCGTCCTTCGACTCGGCGGCGCCGACGAAACCGACCGGGATGCCGAGCACGGCCGCCGGGCGCGGGGCGTCGTCCTTCGCGAGCATCTCCAGGAGGTGGAACAGGGCGGTCGGCGCGTTGCCGATCGCCACGACCGCGCCGTCAAGGCGGTCCCGCCACAGTTCGAGCGCGGCGGCGCTGCGCGTCGTGCCCAGGTCGGCGGCGAGCGCCGGGACGCGCGGGTCGCGCAGGGTGCACAGCACCTCGTTGTCGGCGGGCAGCCGCTTACGGGTGACACCGCTCGCGACCATGTGCGCGTCGCAGAGGATCGGCGCGCCGGCCCGCAGCGCGGCGCGGGCCTTCGCCACGACGCCGGCCGAGTGGCCGATGTCCTGTACGAGATCCACCTGGCCGCAGGCGTGGATCATGCGGACCGCGACCTGCGCGACGTCGGCGGGCAGCGCGGCGAGGCCGGCCGCGGCCTCCGCGCGGATGGTGGCAAAGGACTCGCGGTAGATCGCCGCGCCGTCCTTCTCGTAGTCATACACGGGGTTCGGCTCTTTCCTCGGTCGTTCGGTACGTGCCGTCGGGCAGCGCGGTTACGTCCAGGTACGGGCCGGCCGGGTGACCGCAGCGGCGCTCGCAGCCGGACCAGTAGGTGGGGAGGGTGGGGTGGCGGGGCTCGGCGTCCCGGCGCACATCGGTGCGGGACTTGGCGCAGCCGGGGGTGCCGATGCAGGCGCCGAGCCTCGCCTCGGGTGACTCGGGGTCCGTGATGAGGCCGGCCGCCGCCAGCGTGGGGCGCTCCGCGGGGCCGGCGCCGGGGACGACGACGGTGCGCCAGGGGGTCATGCGGAGTTCCCTCTGCGGGAGGCCTTCGGCGAGATCGGTGAGGGTCGCCCATTGGTTCGGGGTGAACGATCCGAAGGGGGCCGTCACGATGAGAGGGGCAGCGCCGTTGGGGGTGGTCGGTCCGTCGCCGGGTGCCGGGTGCGTTGTGGCTGGTCGCGCAGTTCCCCGCGCCCCTGAAGGCGCACTCCGTGCGCCCCAGGGGTGCCACCCGGTGCCCTCTTCGCGCGCGCTCGAAAGCGGTGGGTCGGCACAATCAAGCCCCTCCGGCGATTGAGGAGCGGGGGCCGGGGCGGAGCCCCTGGGAGCACTCATGCGCAGGCCCGCGGACTTCAGGTTGCGGGATATCAACTCCGCCAGGGGCGCGCCCAGTTCGGAGACGCGCCATACACGACGTCCCGTCACTTCCGAGGCTGACGCGAGGAAAGACTCGGCCGCGATCACCGCAGCCCGCGCAGCGTCCTCGTATCCCACGACGAACTCGGCGTCTCCGACGACCAGTTGGGCCGAGCCGTCGGGACGACCACGCAGCAGCACATCGGGGCCGAGCCCGGCGACATCCCCGCGCCCGTCGTCCAGCGCGAAGAGAAAACGGCCCGACAGGCCAGGGGTCACCGAGCTGGCGAGCAGCGCCGAGTCCAGCGCCGTCAGCCACTCCCGCACGTCGACGAACCCGACCCCGTCGAGCCCGGACATCGGCGAAGCCACGACGTTGCGGACCCGCTCGTGGGCCGGCGACGGCAGCAGCCCGGCGCCGCCGAGCACCTCCGCCAACTCCCCGCCGCACCCGTCCCGCAACCCACGCATCTGCACGTTCCCGCGCGAGGTGAGGTGCAGCATCCCGTCCCCGAACCGCCCGGCGGCCTCCGCGATCGCCCGCGCCTGCGCCACCCCGAGCACCCCGCCCGGCACCCGCACCCGCGCCAGGAAACCGTCGTCCGCCGCGTGCAGCCGCAGCGCGCCGGGGCAGGCGTCACCCCGGGACGTACCGGACGTACCGGGGCCGGGGGGTATGGGGGCGGAGGGCATGCCGGGGAGCATACCCAGCCTCACCAGCACTCCCGCTGTGAGCAGCGTCCCGTATCGGGCTTCCCGCCCGCCCCGTACGATGAGCGGCGGCGGTCCCGTCCGGGCCGTCACATCGCCAGCGACGGCGACAGGGGAGGAAGCCCGGTGCGATTCCGGCGCGGTCCCGCCACTGTGAGCCCCCACCGGGGGCGAGCCAGGAACTCCCGCCGTCCGTAACCACCCGGGGCGCGGACACCCCGAGGAAGGCCAGACGACGCATGTCTCAGCAGCCCTCGCAGACGGCTACGCCAGCGCAGCGCATCCTGCTCCTGTCGACGTCCGACACCGACCTGCTCAGCGCCCGCGCCGCGAACACCCTCGCCGACGCCCCGGTCACGTACCGCTTCGCGAACCCGTCCCGGATCGACGTCGGGACCGGCCTCGACGGGCTGCTCGACGGCGCCGACCTCGTCGTCGTCCGCCTCCTCGGCGGCGTCCGCGCCTGGCAGGACGGCATCGACCGGCTGACCGCAGCCGGGGTCCCGCTGGTCGTGCTCACCGGCGAACAGGCCCCGGACGCCCAGCTCATGGCCGCCTCCACGGTGCCCGTCGGCATCGCCGCCGAGGCCCACAAGTACCTGGCGCACGGCGGCCCGGCGAACCTCGCGCACCTGGCCCGCTTCCTGTCCGACACGGTGCTGCTCACCGGCCACGGCTTCGAGCCCCCGGCCCCCGCGCCCACCTGGGGCCCGCTCGACCGCCCCGCCGCGCAGACCGACGGCCCGACCGTCGCCGTGCTCTACTACCGCGCCCACCACATGAGCGGCAACACCGCGTTCGTGCACGGCCTGTGCGACGCGATCGAGCAGGCCGGCGCCCGCCCGCTGCCGCTCTACGTCGCCTCCCTGCGCGCCCCCGAGCCCGAGCTGATCGACGCGCTCGGCGCCGCCGACGCCGTCGTCACGACCGTCCTCGCGGCCGGTGGCACCCGCCCCGCCGAGGCGAGCGCGGGCGGCGACGACGAGTCCTGGGACGCGGGCGCCCTGACCGGCCTCGACGTGCCGATCCTCCAGGCGCTGTGCCTGACCTCCTCCCGCGCCGACTGGGAGGAGAACGACGAGGGCGTCACCCCGCTGGATGCCGCGAGCCAGATCGCCGTGCCCGAGTTCGACGGGCGGCTCATCACCGTGCCGTTCTCGTTCAAGGAGATCGACGAGGACGGGCTGCCCGCCTACGTCGCCGACCCCGAGCGCGCCGCCCGCGTCGCCGGGATCGCCGTGCGCCACGCCCGCCTGCGCCACATCCCGGCCGGCGACAAGAAGCTCGCGCTCGTGCTGTCCGCGTACCCGACCAAGCACTCCCGCATCGGCAACGCGGTCGGCCTCGACACCCCCGCCTCCGCCGTCGCCCTCCTGCGCCGACTCGTCGACGAGGGCTACGACTTCGGCGACACCACCGACATCCCGGGCTTCGTCTCCGGCGACGGCGACGAGCTGATCCGCGCGCTCATCGACGCGGGCGGTCACGACCAGGACTGGCTGACCGAGGAGCAGCTCGCCAAGAACCCGGTGCGCATCCCGGCCGCCGACTACAAGCGCTGGTACGCGGACCTGCCGCAGGAGCTGCGCGCGTCCGTCGAGCGGCACTGGGGCCCGCCGCCCGGCGAGATGTTCCTCGACCGCTCCCGCAACCCGGAGGGCGACATCGTGCTCGCCGCCCTGCGCCGCGGGAACCTGCTGATCCTCATCCAGCCGCCGCGCGGCTTCGGCGAGAACCCGATCGCGATCTACCACGACCCCGATCTCCCGCCGTCCCACCACTACCTGGCGGCCTACCGTTGGATCGCCGCGTCCTCGGACGACCACGGTTTCGGCGCCGACGCGATGATCCACCTCGGCAAGCACGGCAACCTGGAGTGGCTGCCCGGCAAGAACGCGGGCCTGTCCGCCGCCTGCGCCCCCGACGCCGCGCTCGGCGACCTCCCCCTGATCTACCCGTTCCTGGTCAACGACCCGGGCGAGGGCACCCAGGCCAAGCGCCGCGTCCACGCCACGCTCATCGACCACCTCGTGCCGCCGATGGCCCGCGCCGACTCCTACGGCGACATCGCCCGCCTGGAACAACTCCTCGACGAGTACGCCCAGATCGCCTCGATGGACCCGGCGAAGCTCCCGGCCATCCGCGCCCAGATCTGGACCCTCATCCAGGCCGCCAAGCTCGACCACGACCTCGGCCTGGACGACCGCCCCGACGACGACGGTTTCGACGACTTCCTGCTCCACGTCGACGGCTGGCTGTGCGAGGTCAAGGACGCGCAGATCCGCGACGGCCTGCACGTCCTGGGCGCCGCGCCGCAGGGCGAGGCCCGCGTCAATCTCGTCCTCGCGATTCTGCGGGCCCGCCAGATCTGGGGCGGCACGGAGGCCCTGCCGGGGCTGCGGGAGGCGTTGGGGCTGGACGAGTCGGCGGCGACCCGTACCGCGGCGGACTCCGTCGAGGAGCAGGCCCGCGCCCTGGTCGAGGCGATGGAGGCCGCCGGGTGGGAGCCGGGCGCGGTGTCGGATGCCGTGGCCGCGATCGGCGCACCGTCACGGGGCTCCGCCCCGGACCCCGCTCCTCAATCGCCGGAGGGGCTTGAATGGTCCGCTCCTCGATCGCCGGAGGGGCTTGAAGGGGTCGCCGCCATCCTCGACTTTGCCGCTCGCGAGGTCGTGCCCCGTCTCGCCGCCACCACCGCCGAACTGGACCACTCCGTCCGGGCGTTGGAGGGCCGCTTCGTGCCCGCCGGCCCCTCCGGCTCCCCTCTGCGCGGCCTCGTCAACGTCCTGCCGACCGGCCGCAACTTCTACTCCGTGGACCCGAAGGCCGTCCCCTCCCGCCTCGCGTGGGAGACCGGGCAGGCCCTCGCCGACTCCCTCGTCGAGCGGTACCGGCAGGACAACGACGGCGCGTACCCCACCTCCGTCGGCCTGTCCCTGTGGGGCACGAGTGCCATGCGCACCGCCGGTGACGACGTGGCCGAGGCCCTTGCCCTGCTCGGTGTCCGCCCCGTCTGGGACGACGCCTCCCGCCGCGTGAACGGTCTGGAGGCGATCCCGTACGAGGAGCTGAACCGCCCCCGCATCGATGTGACGCTGCGCATCTCCGGCTTCTTCCGCGACGCGTTCCCGCACGTCATCGGCCTGCTGGACGACGCGGTCCGGCTGGCCGCGTCGCTCGACGAGCCGGACGAGCACAACCACGTGCGGGCCCACGTGCGGGCCGACCTCGCCGAGCACGGCGACGAACGCCGCGCCACCACCCGTATCTTCGGGTCCCGCCCCGGCACGTACGGTGCCGGTCTGCTCCAGCTGATCGACTCCAAGGACTGGCGCACGGACGCGGACCTCGCCGAGGTCTACACGGTGTGGGGCGGCTACGCGTACGGCCGCGGCCTGGAAGGGCGTGCGGCCCGCGGCGAGATGGAGACGGCCTACAAGCGGATCGCGGTCGCCGCCAAGAACACGGACACCCGTGAGCACGACATCGCCGACTCCGACGACTACTTCCAGTACCACGGCGGCATGGTCGCCACCGTCCGCGCCCTGCGCGGCACCGCCCCCGAGGCGTACATCGGCGACTCCACCCGCCCGGAGACGGTCCGCACCCGCACCCTGGTCGAGGAGACGTCCCGCGTCTTCCGCGCCCGCGTCGTGAACCCCAAGTGGATCGAGGCGATGCGCCGCCACGGCTACAAGGGCGCCTTCGAACTCGCGGCGACCGTCGACTACCTCTTCGGCTACGACGCCACGACCGGCGTCATCGCCGACTGGATGTACGACAAGCTCACGGAGACCTACGTCCTCGACGAGACGAACCGCCAGTTCCTCTCCGAGGCCAACCCCTGGGCCCTGCACGGCATCGCCGAGCGCCTCCTGGAGGCCGAGTCCCGCGGCATGTGGGAGAAGCCCGACCCCCAGGTCCTGGAAGCCCTCCGCCAGGTCTACCTGGAGACCGAGGGCGACCTGGAGGACGACGCGTAGGACGGTGTGCGGGACGGGGCGGAAGAAGGCGGACGGAACCCCCTGTCCGCCGACCCCCTGGGTGACTTACGATGCAGCCGTCTTCGAGCCCGCGTTGACCAGTGGCTTCTCCGGTGGGGGGTACCTCCGGCGCCCGGACGTCCGCGTGCTCCCACAGCATCACCGGCGGCGCTTCGCCGCCGGTCCACCCAGGGGGGTTCGACACCCTTGCGCAGACGCGCTCTCTCCACCGCGACCGCCGTCGCGGTCCTCGCAGGTTCGGCCGCGCTCGGCGTCGCCGGATCCGGCACCGCCGTCGCCGACTCGGCGAAGACCCTAGGCGTCAAGTCCGTCGGCGACATGGCCGTCGACGGCGTGCACAAGCGGATCTATCTTTCCGACCCGCAGAGCGACGCCATCGTCGTCACCGACTACGCCGGCGCCCAGCTGCGGCGCATCACCGGCCTGGCCGGGGTGCGCGGCCTCGCCCTGTCGGCGGACTCCTCGCGGCTGTACGCGGCCGTGACGGACACGGACACCATCGCCGAGATCGACACGGCCGCCGGCACCACGGTGGGCTCCTACGCGCTGGGCAGCGCCGACGCGCCGCGGGACCTCGCGGTGGCGGGCGACGTCCTGTGGTTCAGCTACGGCCCGTCCGGTGACGGGGCGCTCGGCTCCCTCGACACCACG
The DNA here is from genome assembly GCF_055558275.1 of Streptomyces sp. NPDC025806. Lineage (NCBI taxonomy): Bacteria > Bacillati > Actinomycetota > Actinomycetes > Kitasatosporales > Streptomycetaceae > Streptomyces > Streptomyces sp. NPDC025806. The sequence goes on from NZ_JBVHMU010000004.1 coordinate 263,843, forward strand.
CAGCCCACCCCCGAGCCCGCCCTCGGCCAGGTCGGCTCCTACACCTTCTACGGGGCACCGGTCATCGCCGTGTCGCCGGACGGCAAGGAACTGGCCGCGGGGGACCCGAACACCTCCGGCGGGGTCGCCGCCGTGTACGACCTGTCCGGCACCACCGCCACCCAGCGGGTCGTCAAGGGCCTGGACAGCTCCTTCCACCGCCAGCTCGCCTTCTCCCCGGACGGCACCGAGCTGTTCGTGGCGGGCGGCAGCGGGTCCGCGCCCTCGGCCTACTCGGCCACGGACCTCAGCCCCGTGCGCACCTACCCCTCCGGCGGCTTCGGCTCCGCCGTGGCGGTCTCGCCCTCCGGGAACGTGGCCGAGGGCAGCTCCCCCTTGTACGACTCCACGGTCCACGTCTACCGCCCGGGCGGGACCACCGCCATCCGCAGCTACGCGCTCGGGCGCACCTCCACCGTCTCCAGCGGTGACGACACCCTGGTCCCCGGGGCGGTGGCCTGGACGCCCGACGGTTCCACCCTGTTCGCGGTCTCCGACAACTACGAGGGCGCCTTCCGCCTCCACACCTACACGGACCCGAACCGCACCGCCCCCACCCTGACGGTGAACGCCCCGTCGACGGCCACCCGCGCCACGTCACTGACGGCCTCCGGGAAGATCAGCTCGGTGGTGCCGTTCACGGCCCCCGTCCAGCTGACGGTCACCAGGTCGGACCTGGAGACTCCGAGCGGCAAGGTCGTCAAGACCGTCACCACCAAGGCCGACGGCACGTACTCGTTCACCGACACCCCGTCCGTCGGCGGCAAGGTCACCTACAAGGTGTCCTACGCGGGCGACGCGGACCACGCCCCCGTCAGCAAGTCGGACGCGGTCGAGGTCTCGCGCAACAGCACCACGCTCACGCTGAACAAGAACAAGAACGTCTACGAGTACGGCAGCGACGTCACGTTCACCGCGCACCTCGGCACCACGTACAAGAACCGCAAGGTGGAGATCTACGCCAACCCCTACGGCAGCGACCGGCCGAACAAGCTGGTGAAGTCGGGCACGGTCAATTCCAGCGGCAACCTGTCCGTCACCCTCGACCTGACGCGTGACGTCACGCTCTCCGCGGTCTACGCGGGCGACGCCCGCTACAAGCCCAAGACGGTCACCAACACCGTCTACACCCGGGCCCGTTCCTCGGTCGCGCCGTCGAACCACTACAAGACCGGGACCATCGGCTCGCACAAGTACTACTGGTTCCACAAGAGTTCGACGATCTACGTGACGACGTCGATGAACTACTACACGGGCCGCAAGTTCCGCCTCGACCTCCAGGTCTACGCGGACGGCGCCTGGCGCTCGGGCGGCAGCGAGTACTTCAATCTCGGCACCGCGGGCACCACGAAGGTCAACATGGGCGCCGTCGGCGCGGCCGGCTACAAGTTCCGGGTCCGCGCCGTGTACGTCAACGGCAGCTCGGGCGACAACGTGAACACGACGAAGTACAGCGCCTGGAAGTACCTGTACTCGACGAACTAGCCCTCCAGGCGGGCGGTGAGACTGCGTCCGTACAGGTGGCGCGTGACCACGTCGAGCCGGGTTCCGCCCGGCACGACACGGACGCGCACCGCGTCGTCGCCGGAGACCTTGCGCAGGGTCCGCCCGCGCAGGGTCACGGTGACGGTGTCGCGGGCGGTCGTCGGGTCGGCGACGGCGACCGCCACCTCGTCCCCGCGCCCGCGCACCAGCACGGACGCGGCCCCGTCGACGCTCAGCCCCGCCACGTGGTGCGTCCCCGCCCCGAAACCGTTCAGCGCGGTCAGGCCGAGGCCCTCGTGGCGGACCGCCTGGAGGCGCGGGGTGTTGGCGAGGACGCGGACGGCGTCGTACGAACGGGCCGCCTCCGCCGTGGCGTTGGGGAGCAGCGCCCACGCGAAGGCAGTGGGTCCGGCGCCGGGCGGCTGCTCGATCGTCAGGGAGAAGACCTGTTTCGTGACGGCCGTGTCCGGGTTCGTGAGGCGGACGGTGCGGCGGCTGCGGGTGACGGTCGTCAGGCGGGGTTCGGCGGCCGGTCCGCCGAGCCGGACGTAGCCGACCGCCGTGCCCTGTGTGGCATCCGCCCAGCGCACCCAGGAGTCCCCCTCGGTCACGGACACCGCGTCGCCGACCGCCGCGATCCGCGCGTCGAGCGTCGTCGTCACCGCGCGGCCCGCGCCCGGAGCGTCCCCGACCCCCGCCCCGAGCAGCACGATCTCGTCGTCCAGCAGGAACCAGGAGCGGGTGGCGCGGGCGGAGCGGTACGCCACGAAGTCGTCGGGGAGGATCCCGGCCGCCTTGTCCCGCCACGGCACGTCGTCCGTGAGCACCCAGCCGACCGCCCCGTACGCGCCGAGGACCGCGCCGCCGGAGTGCGCGCCGGTGGCCGTCGGGAAGTAGACGTAGCGGTTCTGCGACGCGCTGGACGCCGTGAAGTTCAGCGGGTGGTCCGGGTTGTCGTAGAAGAGCTTGCCGCCGTACGCCTCCGGCACGGTGGCGCGGGGTTCGACGGGCGCGGTGACGCCCGCGAGGCCGTACGGGGAGACGGTGGCGAGGTGGTCGACGCCGTACGCCTGCCGCTGGTCCTGCCCGGACAGGTACAGGTGGTGTGCGCCGTCGCCCTGGAACCACGGCATCAGGTTCTCGCCGCTCATGTACTCGTACTTGCTGATCCGGTCCGAGCTGCGGGAGAGCGTGAACGCGTGGCCGGGGCGGCGGTGCACGGTGCGGTCCATGGCGTTGAAGGCCACCGTCCGGGCGGGCGGGTTGAGGTCGGCGGCGGGGACGGAGGCGTCGGCGAGGAGGTCGGCGTAGCGGACGATGCTGAGCGGGGAGACGAAGGACGTGGGGTCGAGCGCGCTGCGGGAGCCGGCCCGGATGTGCTTCACATAGCTCTTCAGGGCGCGGGCCGGTTCGCCGTCCGACAGTGAGGCGAGGTCGACGACGGCCTCCACGATCACGGCCACGTCGTCGTACCCGGTGCCGGTGCGCGACACCGCGCGCCCCTTCACGGCCTCCATCATCCAGCCCTCGAAGATCAGCGGCGCGAACCCGTCCCGGACCCACCCGTGCACCACCGGCACCAGTGCGTCGCCGTGCGCGAAGCCGCTCCCGTCGAGGACCTTCAGCGTCTGCACGACCCGGCTGAGCAGGCCCTTCCCGTACGAGCCGGTGTACGCGACGGAGGAGTGCTGGAGGAACGAGCCGTCGGCGTAGTAGCCGTCCGTCACGCCGTGCCGCAGGTCGTACGGGTCGATCGTCGCGAACACGGTCAGCTGGTCGGTGAGCGCCTTGCGGATGCGGGCCTCGTCGGCGACGAGGGCGCCCTGGAGGATCCGGTTGGTGGTGAGGTCGGCGAGGTTGGCGCCGGTGTGGAACCGGGAGTCGAGGTCGACGTCGCCGTCCTTGCCGTTGCGCAGGTACGCGTCCATGGAGGCGAGGTACGTCGTGACGAGCTCGGCGGGGGCGCGGTCGGCGAGCAGCACGAGGGTGCGGGTGACGTGCTGGGAGATCCCGATCTCCCAGGAGAACCAGTTGCCGTAGTAGCCCTTCGACTGGTCGCCGTAGAAGTGCTCGTGCAGCCAGGCCAGCCCGTCGAGCACCCGGTCCTGGACGGCCGAACTCCCGTACAGGTCGGGCGGGATGCCCGGCGTCCGGGTCGCGAGCGCGATCTCGTACAGGCGCTGGTAGGTGGTCGTGAGGTTCGGGTCGCTGGTGCCGAGGGGGAGGCCGGGGAAGAGTTCCGCGTCACCGGTCGCGGCGTCGAGCGCGGCGAGGTTCGCGCGGGCGGTGCGTTCGATCGCGGCGCGCTTGGCGGCCGTCTCCGTACGGGAGTTGGAGTCCGCGGTGCCGGCGAACACGGCGACGGTGTTGGCGAGCACCCGCGCCGCCCCGTCCGCGGCCCGAGCGGCCCCGGCCCACCCGACGGGCACCACCCCGAGCACTCCGGCCGCCCCCAGCATCCCCAGCACGTGCCTACGACTGAGTCCCATCCGCCGGACGATGGCAGACCCTCACCTGCCTCACAAGGGGTCTCACTCCCACCAGGCGTCCCGCACCCGCAGGGACCCCGTGCTCTCGCACCCCGCCCCGTTCACCACTTCCTCCGTGTCGAGGCTCCAGCCCACCACCCCGTTGCCCTTCCGCCCGAGTTCGATGACCCGCTGCGCGTCGACGTGCCGCCCCTCCTGCACCTGGCAGCGCAGTACGGAGGTCCAGGCCCGCCCGTCGAGCGCGGTGCCGACGGCCAGGAGCGGGAGCACCAGCACGGTGAGCACGGCGGCCACCCACAGCTCGGCACCGCTGATCCGCCGCAGCCAGGGGCCCGGTTCGTACGAGGGGTCGTGGTGGTGGCGCCCGCGCCGGCCGGCCCGGTACTCGACGACCACCCCCTCGCGGAGCGCGAACGCGACGAGCCCGGTGCCGAGCCCCCACCAGGGCCCGTAGAAGCACCCGGCGAGGATCCCGACGGCGAGCGGGTTCGCGACGGTGAGGGCGAGGCGGCGGGCGGTGCCGAGCAGGCCGCCGCCCTTCGGCACGGCACCCCGCGCGGCGAACAGCGCGAACACGATCCGGGAGGCGACGATCCCGAGCACGGCCCCGAGCAGCGGTTCGGTGAGGATCATGCCGATGAGCACGTCCGGCCAGTTCCCGAACTCCATGCCGACGAACACGTCCCGGGCCCTCTCCGGGCCGCCGACCGTGTACGCGACCTTGACCGCGGGGACGGCGAGCGCGAGCGCGAGGAGCACGGTGTGCCCGGGGCCGCCCTTGCGGTCCAGGGAGCGGACCTGTTCCTGCTGTTGCTGTTCCTGCTCTGGCATGCGGCCCACTGAAACACCTGTGCCGGGCCGGGCCCGGGAGGCGGCGCCGGGGCGGTCCCTCACCCGCACGGTCGGCTCTCGGGTGCGCGCGGGGCCCCTCGCGCCGATGGTCGAAGCACCGGTGTGTACCGGAAACGCACCGGAGTCGGCAGGGAACGGGGGCGGGTGTGGGGCAGGCAGGGACGCTGATCCTCATCATGGCGGCGGCGGTCGCGGCGCCGCTGCTCGCGCACGGGGTGGGCCGCTGGGCGCGGATCCCCGTCGTCATCTTCGAGATCGTGCTCGGCATCCTGATCGGGCCGGACGTGCTGGGCTGGGCGCACGGCGGCGAGGTCGTCGACGTGCTGTCCGACCTCGGCCTGTCGATGCTGATCTTCCTGGCCGGCTACGAGATCGAGTTCGCCGCGATCAAGGGCGACACCCTGCGCCGGTCGGTCGCCGCGTGGGTCGTGTCGCTGGCCCTGGGGCTCGCGATCGCGTTGGCCCTCACCGGGCTCGACCTCGCCCGTACGGTCATCATCGGCACCGCCCTGACCAGTACGGCGCTCGGTACGGTGCTGCCGATCCTGCGGGACAGCGGCGATCTGGAGGGCCGGTTCGGCACGGTGATGCTGGCGTTCGGCGCGGTCGGCGAGTTCGGTCCGATCATCGCGATGGCGGTGCTGCTGAGCGGGCGCAGCCCCGGCACGGCCACCGTCGTCCTCGCGGTGTTCGCGGCGATCACCGCGGCCGCCGTGTTCTGGGCGCTGCGCCCGCGCCCGCCCTGGTTCAGCCAGGTGATCCGCACGACGCTGCACACGAGCGGCCAGTTCGCGGTGCGGTTCGTGATGCTGCTGCTCGTGGCGATGCTCGCGCTGTCGCAGGCCTTCGGCCTGGACGTGCTGCTCGGCGCGTTCGCGGCGGGCCTGCTGACCCGGCTGGTGCTGGTGGGGGCGGCGCCGGAGAGCAGCGAGGAGATCCTGGAGAAGGTCGAGGCGATGGGCTTCGGGTTCCTGGTGCCGCTGTTCTTCATCGTGACCGGCATCGAGTTCGACCTGGCCTCGCTGCTCGACGGGGGCCGCCCGCTGATCCTGCTGCCGGTGTTCCTGGTGCTGTTCGTCGTGGTCCGCGGTCTGCCCGCGTACGTCCTGGCCCCGCGCGACCTGAGCCCGCTCAGCCGCCGAGCCCTGACCCTGTACTCGGCGACCTGCCTGCCGCTCGTCGTGGCGATCACCGCGATCGGCGTCGACGACGGGGTGCTGGCGCAGAGCGACGCGGCGGCCCTGGTCGGCGCGGCGATGATCTCCGTCCTGGTCTTCCCGCTGCTCGCGATGCGGCTGCGGGCCCGGGCCCGGGGCACGACGCCGGAGCCGGCGCGCGGGGCGGGGGAGACGGAGACCTGGTGAGCCGGGGGCGTGCGGCCCGTCTCAGCCGGGGCTGCGGGGCAGGTCCCAGACGACCCGCTGCTTGCGCGGGCCGCGCAGCAGGCCCTGTGTCTGGGTGGTGATCGCGGCGAGCGCGTTGATGGTCCAGTGGGCGAGCGGATACAGGGGCAGCAGCAGACAGGCGTAGAGGAGCCGTGGGTCGAGGCGGAGTTCGACGGCGACCGCGATCGCGATCTGGAGCATCGCGACGACGGCGATCCCGACGCCCCACGCGATCATCCAGCGGAACTCGGTGTCGCCCGGGTGCCCGATCCAGTGCACGACGCCCCACACGATCGCGGCCAGCATGGTGAGCACCCAGACGTACGACAGGAGGGCCTCGACGGCGATGGGCCACATGCCGCGGTGCCGGGCGCGGGCGACGGTGCGGCCGTGCGTGCGCAGCACCTCGCCCTGGCCGCGGGCCCAGCGGGTGCGCTGCGCCCAGATGCCGCTGAGGGTCTGCGGGACCTGCATGCCGACGAGGGCGTGCGGGGCCAAGCCGGTGAGGTGCCCGGCCTCCAGGAGCCGCCAGGTCAGCTCGATGTCCTCGGTGGCCATCCGGGGGTCGTAGCCGCCGACGGCGAGGACGGCGTCGCGCCGGAAGAGGCCGAGGACGCCCGCCACGGTGCCGACCCGCCCGGCGAGCGCGTGGGTGCGGCGCATCAGACCGATCAGCGAGGCCGTCTCCAGCATCTGCATGGTGGCGAGGACGCTGCCCCGGTTGGTGACGCGGGGGCTGCCGGCGACGGCGGCGTAGCGCGGGGAGCGCTCGATCCGGGCGACGAGGTGCCGCACGGCGTAGGGGTGCAGGTGGGTGTCGGCGTCGGTGACGAGGACGAGGACGAGGTCGTGGCGGGCGCGGCGCATCCCGTCGTTGAGGCGGTCGGCCTTGCCGAGGTTCACCCCGTCGTCGACGACGGTGACGCGCGGGTCGTCCCCGGCGGCGGCGCGGGCGGCGGCGACGGTGGCGTCCTTGGAGCCGTCGTTGAGGACGAGGATCTCCAGGTCGGGGTAGTCGACGCGGCGCAGGGCCTCGACGCAGCGGGCGATGACCGCTTCCTCGTTGTAGGCGGGGACGAGGACGGTGACGCCGGGCCAGCCGCCCTGCGGCTCGATCGCGTCGGGCCGCTCGTCGAGGAGCCGGAAGGCGACCCCGCCGACCATCCACGCGGCGCCGGTCACGACCGGGTAGAACGCGAGGAACACGAGCAGGACGTCGAGGAAGCTCACGAGGCCTTCCCCTCCTCTCGGCGCCGGGAGGCGCTGCCGAAGGCCAGGGCGATCCCGAAGACGCACCACGAGACCAGGACGGCGAGCAGCAGGTGCCGCAGGATGAACGACTGCCCGAGCAGGACGACCGCGAGGACACCGGCAGCGAGCCAGATCAGCGTGCCGAGGAGGAACGCGAGGACCTTGCGGCGGCCCGGGGCGGGGCGGGCCGGCTCGAACCGGAGGGGCGGGGGCCTGCGGCTGGTGCTCATTCACGGACGGACCTTCTCGTGCGGCTCACGCGTCACGTAGCCGCAACCCTAGGACGCCCAAGGTCAGGTATGCACCTTATGTCTGTCGTTGCTTCCGTCGTTACGGGACGGTCAGACGCAGCGCGTAGGGGCCCTCGAAGGACTTGCCGGCGGGCCATGGTGCAAAGAACTGAATGATGGTTCACTGCTTGTATGGCCTACCGGAAGACACCCGCCGAGCTCGGCCGGCTCGAAGCCGCCCGTGAGCACCTCGTGGCCCGCGCCACCGCCGTCGTCGCCGAGGTCGGCTGGGCGCAGGCCTCCGTGACCGCGGTCGCCGCCGCGGCCGGGATCGCCGCCGGGTCCGTGTACCAGCACTTCCCGTCCAAGGCCGCGCTCGCCGTCGAGGTGTTCCGGCGGGCCGCCGGACGAGAGGTCGAGGTCCTCGGGCAGGTGCTGCACGAGCCCGGCGACCCCGTCGCGCGCCTCGCCCGCGGCGTCGACGTCTTCGCCCGCCGCGCCCTGGAGAACCGGGGCCTGGCCTACGCCCTGCTCGCCGCCCCCGCCGAACCGGCCGTCGGCGCCGAACGCCTCGACTTCCGCCGCCGCTACCGCGCCCTGTACGCCGAGGTCGTCCGGGAGGGCATCGCGGTCGGCCGGCTCCCCGAGCAGAACGCGGAGATCACCGCCGCCGTGCTCACCGGCGCCATCGGCGAGGCCCTCGTCGACCCGCTCGCCGACCCCGACCCGGACGGCACCGAGCAGCTCCTCGCCGACCTCACCGCCGCCGCGCTGCGCTGCGCGGGCGCGCCGACGCCCTGACCCCACCCCGTCTCGTCCCGTCACAGGAGGCACGCACCGTGCAGAGCAAGCCCACCGCCGTGACCCACGAAGTGACCAACCAGGCCCCGCCGTTGACCGGCCACGACGTCGCCGACGACCCGGTCCTCCTGGAGGGCGTGCGCCGCGAGGGCGCCGCCTGGTCCCTCGACGACCTGCACCGCATCGGCCGCCGCGCGGGCAGCGAGGAGGTCCGCCGCTGGGCCGAGGAGGCCAACACGTACGAGCCGGTCCTGCGCACCCACGACCGCTACGGCAACCGCGTCGACGAGGTCGACTTCCACCCCGCCTACCACTCCCTCATGGACGTGGCGATCTCCGAGGGCCTCGGCGGCAGCGCCTGGGCCGACGAACGCCCCGGCGCCCACGTGGCCCGCGCCGCCGGGTTCATGGTCTGGAGCAGCACCGAGGCGGGACACGGCTGCCCGGTCTCCATGACGTACGCCGTCGTCCCCGCCCTGCGCCACGCCCCCGACCTCGCCAAGACGTACGAACCCCTGCTGACCAGCCGCGTATACGAGCCCGGCCTGCGCACCCCCACCGAGAAGGCCGGGCTGCTCGCCGGCATGGGGATGACCGAGAAGCAGGGCGGCACCGACGTGCGCGCCAACACCACGGCCGCCGCCCCGCAGCCCGACGGCACCTGGCGGCTGCGCGGCCACAAGTGGTTCACCAGCGCCCCCATGAACGACCTGTTCCTGGTCCTGGCCCAGGCCCCCGGCGGCCTGTCCTGCTTCCTCGTGCCGCGCGTCCTGCCCGACGGCAGCCGCAACACCTTCCGCATCCAGCGCCTCAAGAACAAGCTCGGCAACCGCTCCAACGCCTCCAGCGAGCCCGAGTTCGACGACACCGTCGCCTGGCTGGTCGGCGCCGAGGGCAAGGGCGTGCGCACCATCATCGACATGGTGACGAGCACCCGCCTCGACTGCGTCCTCGGCTCCGCCTCCGGCACCCGCGCCGCCCTCGCCGAGGCAGCCCACCACGCCCGCCACCGCTCCGTCTTCGGCGCCAAGCTCATCGACCAGCCGCTCATGCGCAACGTGCTGGCCGACCTGTCCGTCGAGTCCGAGGCCGCCACCACCGTCGCCCTGCGCCTCGCGGGCGCCGCCGACCGCGCCCAGCAGGGCGACGACTCCGAGCGCGCCTTCCTGCGCCTCGCCACCGCCATCGCCAAGTACTGGGTCTGCAAGCGCCAGCCCGCCGCTGTCGCCGAAGCCCTCGAATGCCTCGGCGGCAACGGATATGACGAACTGTCAGGCATGCCGCGCCTCTACCGCGACGCCCCCCTCAACGGCATCTGGGAAGGCTCCGGCAACGTCAACGCGCTCGACATGCTCCGCGCCCTCGCCCGCGAACCCGCCTCCCTCGAAGCGTTCCGTACGGAGATCGAGGCGGCGTCCGGCGCCGACGCGCGGCTCGACACCGCCTGGCGCGAGCTCCAGGGCGAGCTGACGCTCACCGAGGACGCCCCGCTGCGCGCCCGCCGCGTCATCGAACGCGCCGCGCTCGTCCTGCAGGGCTCGCTCCTGGTCCGGCACGCGCCGGCCGCCGTCGCCGACACGTTCTGCGCGACCCGGCTGGCCGGCGACCGCGGGCAGGCCTTCGGCACGCTGCCGCCGGGTTCGGACTTCGCGGCGCTCCTCGACCGTCTTCCCGCAGGTCTCTGACCTGGCGGAAAGTGGGCGGGTCAGTCGTCGGCGCTGTCGACGGCGGCCTTCGCGTCCACCACCCCGAGCCCGAGCTTCTGCACATGGTCCGGGTTCTTCGCCGTGTCCCGGACGATCCGCATGATGTCGTCCGGGTTCTTGCCCTCGCGGTGCAGCAGCGCGGCGACGGCCGCCACGTACGGGGCGGCCATGGACGTACCGTCCAGCGCCCCGTACCCGGAGTCGTTCACGTCCCCGTTCTTCTTCGTCGTCAGTTCCACCCCGTACGTCGGCAGCGTCGACATGATGCCGACGCCGGGCGCCGAGACGGCGTTCTGCGCACCGAAGTTGGAGAACTCGGCCGGCTGCCCGTTCCGATCGCTCGCCCCGACCACCAGCACCGGGGTCTGCACCTTGTACGGCTGGGTCGCGGCGCCGTCGTTCCCGGCGGCGGCCACGACGACCGCGCCCTTGTCGTGGGCGTGCTGGATCGCGGCGTTCAGGATGCCGCCCTGGAGGAGGTTCGACATCAACGGGCCTTCGCCGAGGGAGAGGTTGATGACGTCGGCGCCGTGGTCGGCGGCCCAGACGATGCCCCGGGTGATGTTCCCGTTGCTGCCGGTGCCGTCGTCGCCGAGCACGCGCACGGGCATGATCTTCGCGGCGGGGGCGCCGCCCGCGACGCCGATGCCGTTGTCGGTGTGGGCCGCCGCGATGCCCGCGACGTGGGTGCCGTGCCCGAAGCCGTCCTGCGGCTTCTTGTCACCGTCCACGAAGTCGTATCCGTCGACGAGGCGGCCCTTCAGATCCGGGTGGTCCAGATCGACGCCGCTGTCGACCACGGCGATCACCGTGTCGTCGCCCTCCGCGTCCTTCCACGCGTCCGGCAGCCGCAGCGTGTCCAGCGCCCACTGCTGCCCGCGCAGCGGATCCGCCTTCTTCTCGTCGTCGTCCCCGCAGCCGGTGGCGAGCCCGCCGACCATGGCCCCTACGACGATCCCGACGCAGATCCTCCGGACGGCAGCACGGGTCATCGGGGCCTCTTCTCGATCGGGGGTGCGCTTTGTTTCGGGCTCTTCTTCGGGCTGCTTCCAGGGGACGGCGGGGCCGCTCCGGGGGCGACACGGGTTGGTCGGGACGGGTGACCGTTTCGTCGCCGGGTGCGGATGCGTCGTGGCTGGTCGCGCCCACGCGGCGGAGCCGCAAAGAGACACAGCCCCGCGCCCCTAATGAGGCTGCGCCTCATCGGGGAAATGCGACCCGAAGGGTCTGCATTTCAGGGGCGCGGGGAACTGCGCGAGAAGCCCCACCGGCCCGCACCCGGCGATGAGACGATCACCCCGCAGACGCGCTCCCCCGGGCGAACCCGGTCCCGCCCCGCGATACTCCGAGACATGGGCGCCCCGCACCTGATCACTCGCCTCAAGACACTCCAGGCCAGAGCCGAGCGCCGCGCCCCCGTCATCACCGAGGTGATCGCCCGCCTGGTCACGGGCCGACTCCTCGACTCGGCGACCCGACTGGCGGCCCAGGCCTTCCTCGCCTCCGTCCTCCTGTTCGCGATCGCCGCCTTCGCCCCGCACAGCGTCGGCACCCAGCTCCAGGACTCCGTCCGCACGATGTTCGGCCTCTCCGGAGCCACCGCCGACGAACTCGCCCGGGTCGTCAACTCCGACGCGGACGACGAGATCCGCGACACCAGCGGAGCGATCGGTCTCGTCGTCGCCCTCGCCTCCGCGACGAGCTTCAGCCGCGCCATGGTCCGGGTCTGCGAACGCGCCTGGGGCCTGCCGAAGGCCTCGACCCGCATCACCGCCTGGCGCTGGGTGGTGTGGCTGCTCGCCCTCGTCCTGTTCGTCTTCCTCCAGGGCCCGATCCGCGAGGGCTTCGGCGCCGGCGGCCTCCTCGGCGTCCCCCTGTTCTTCCTTCTCAGCACCGGCGTCTGGCTGTGGACCCAGCACCTCCTGCTGGCCGGCCGCCTGCCCTGGCTGCCGCTGCTCCCCGGCGCGGTCCTGGCCGGCGCCGCCACGACCGCGCTCAGCCTCGGCGCCCGCGTCTACCTGCCCGTCGCCCTGAACCGCGCCCTCGGCGAGTACGGCGCCTTCGGCCTGGTCCTGGCGATGCTGTCCTGGCTGATCGTGCTGTGCGCGGCCGTCACGTTCGCGCTGACGATCGGCGCGGTACTGGCCCAGGCCCCGCCCCTGGACCGCTGGGTGAACCGACCGGCGCCCCGTACGTGACCCTCGTTCGGCCCACCGCCACGTGCACGCGCCACCGGCCCGGACTTGGATGACGGCAAGAGGTCCGGCCCGGTGGGCGGCCGGGGGCGAACGACGAGGGGGCCCGCATGACGGCAGCCGAGGACACCGCCGCGCCCCGCGGCGACGGCCCGCCCGCGTCCCCCGCCCGGCTCCTGCTGACCCCTGCCTACCTTCGCCTGCTCCTCCTCTCCGTCCTCCTCGGCGTCCCGATCGCCCTCGCCGCGTTCTTCTTCGTGAGCCTTCAGCACTGGCTCCAGCACGAGATCTGGACCGCGCTCCCCGACGCCGTCGGCTACGCGGAAGCCCCCTGGTGGTGGCCGCTGCCCGCACTCGCGCTCGCCGGCCTGATCCTCGCCCCGATCGTCACCCGCTTCCCGGGCGGCGGCGGCCACCTCCCCGCCGACGGACTCGGCGCGGGCGACCCCATCGGCCCCCGCGAACTCCCCGGCGTCGTCCTCGCCGCCCTCACCGTCCTGCCCCTCGGCGGCGTCCTCGGCCCCGAGGCACCGCTGATGGCCGTGGGCAGCGCCCTCGCCCTGCTCGCCGTACGCCGGATCAAGGGCGCCCAGAACCCGCAGGCGCTCGGCGTCGTCGCGACCGCCGGTTCCACCGCCGCGATCTCCACGATCCTCGGCGGCCCCATCGTCGCCGCGATCCTGCTCCTGGAGGCCGCCGGGCTCGGCGGTGCCCAACTCGTCGTCCTCCTGCTGCCCTGCCTCGCCGCGAGCGCGTCCGGCGCGCTCGTCTTCACCGGGTTCGGCCAGTGGACCGGCCTGACCATCGGCGGCCTGTCCCTGCCCAGCGTCCCGCCGAACGCCAACCCCGACGCCGCCGACTTCCTCTGGGGCATCCCCCTCGCCGTCCTCATCGCCGCCGCCATCACCCTGGCCCGCCGCCTCGGCCACGGCACCGGCCACTGGACCGCCCGCTCCCACACGGCGACCCGTACGGTGGCCTGCGCTCTGGCGGTCGGCGTCTGCCTCTCCGCGTACGCCCTGATCACCGGGCGTTCGCCCGAGGAGGCCGCGCTCTCCGGGCAGGCCATGCTCGGCGAACTCGCCGCGCACCCCGGCGCCTGGTCGGTGGGCGCCCTGTTCGCCCTCGTCGCCTGCAAGGGCCTCGCCTGGGCCATCAGCCTCGGCGGCCTGCGCGGCGGCCCGATCTTCCCCGCCCTGCTCATCGGCGCGGCGGCGGCCGTGGCCTGCGCCGCGCTCCCCGGCCTCGGCCCGACCCCGGCGCTCGCCCTCGGCATGACCGCCGCGGGCACCGCCGTCATGGGCCTGCCCCTGTGCAGCACCGTCCTGAGCGTCCTCCTCCTCGGCAAGGACGCCCACGACCAGATGCCCCTGATCGTCATCACGGCCGTCACCGCCCACCTGACGGTCACCTTCCTGAACCAGAAAACGGCTCGCCCCCGCACCCCCCGGACCGACTAGGGTGTCTCTCTTCGGCCCGGGCCAGCGCCCCCGCCGGAGTCCCCGGAAGGCCGCCCTCACATGGACACGGACCCGACCACCCCTCTCACCCTCACCCGCCGCCGTCTCGACGAGGCCCTGCACACCCTCGCCGTCACCTTCCGCGGCATGACCGCGATCCCCGAAGAGGCGAACTGCACCTGCCACTGGGGCAGCGAGGAGGAGCAGGCCCTCCTCAAGGTCCCCGACATCGAGCTGGACCCGGACCTCCTGCACCGCACCTGGCAGGCCATCGACTGGACCGACCACGGCGCGGTACTGCGCCGCATACTCCCCCAGTTCGCAAGGGAGTTGGCCGCGGGCCGCATCGACCGCGAGACCGTCTACGGACTCGCCGAAGCCGGCGGCTCCATGGCCCGAGGTCGCTGGCAGCAGTGGCCCGCCCAACAGGCAGCGGCAGTACGGGACTTCCTCGACGCCTGGTGGACCCACACCCTCACCGACCCGGCCCCGCCCGCCCCCGCCCACGACGTCCTGTCCGTCTGCGCCGAGGCCTCCGGCACCCTGGACCCCTACCTGGCCACCTGGGCCCGCACCACGGGCCCCGTCAGCGACGCGCACCTGATCCTCGCGGCCACGGAATGGGAGTACGACCTCCTCGGCGACGACCTCCCCTGGCAGGGCAACTGGTACGACACCGACCGCGACGCCCTCCGCACGACCCTGGCCACCTGGCTCCTGACCGAGGCGTCCCCCCGCCTCGCATCGGCACACGCCCCCGACGAACTACGCCGCCGCATCAACCTCCTGGCCCTCCACGACGAACCCCGCTGGACCCACCCGGACTGGCCGGGCCACCGCTACTGATCCGGGGCCCGACCCCGGACCGACTCCCCGCGCTGTCAGACCCGTACGCCATGATCGATGCAAGGGCCGACGGGGCGGCGTGGCGCGGTGAGACGGGGGGACGACATGACGGCGGACGACGAACTGCTGAGTGCACGGGACGATTTCAGGGCACTGGACGACTTCCAGCTGGGGGTCGCGCTCGACGGCCTCGTACGCGGCAGCGGGTACTGGTGCGGCACCGGCGGGGAGCGACTGGCACCCATCGAGCGGGCCGGGCGATATCTGGCCGGCACCTGGCAGCCGGCCGCGTCCGGCGAGGGACCCGGGATCGCGGGCGAGGGGTCCTGGATCCGCTTCATCGGCCGGATCGGCGCCGTCGCACTGCGCGCCGCCGCGGAGCCCATGCGGGACGACCGGCGCCTCCGGCTGCTGGCGCTCCTCGAGATCTGGGCCGACAGCCCCTTCGCCGACCCGGCGGCCCGCCTGCGCACGGGCGTGGTGCGGCTGGAGAAGGGCGCGCCCCCGGCCGTTCGCGACGACCGGGGCGCGGCCGTCGTGGCCGGTTGGCGGGCCGACCGGCTGCGGACCTTCGTCGACCTGCGGACGGGTCAGGCGCCGCCGCCCGAGCTGGGGACGATCACCGAGGTGAGCGACGTACCGGCCGGCGGCTGGGGCAGCGCCGAGCAGGTCCGCCGGCTGGTGCGGCTCGTCCGGGAGCGCGGCCCGGTGCCGTGGGACCTCGACGCCGTCACCCTGCTGCGGAACGGCACCGGTATCAGCCGCGCGGCGGCCACGTTCGCGCTGGCGGGGATGCTCGAAGGCGGCCGGCTCACCGACTTCGACGCCGCCCGGCGCACCTCCCTGCGGCTCAAGGTGAACGAGATCGAGGACGGCGCCCGCGAGCCCCACCGGGCCGGCCCGCCGGGCCGGCTCGACCTGGCCGCGGACGTCCTGCCCGACGACCCCGCCGAGCTGTGGGAGCCGCAGGGCACGCACGCGGTGGCGGAGCGGCTCGCGCATGCGTGGCGGGAGCGCTACGGCCGGCGGACCGTCGTCCCCGGGCGCACCTTCGAGAAGGTCCTCGACCTGCACACCCCCCGGCTGTCCGCGTCCCGCTTCTGCGCGGCGTTCACCGACCACGCCGACATCCGCGGCCTCGGCACCGACCTGGACACCTACATCCGCAACAGCGAGTACCAGCCGTTCCCGACCACGGGGGAGGAGGGGGAGCTGTTCGACTTCCGGGACACCCTGTGCACGGTCGTCCCGCACCTCTTCCACGTCTACGCCGAACTGCCCGCCGGCGACCCGGTCCGCTCGGGAGCCCCCGGCCTCGTCCGCGCCCTGCGCGAGCGCCTGAACCACCCCCGGCTGCTCCTCGACGCCGGGATCCTCAGCGCCACGCAGGGCCGCCGGGCGGCCGACGTCCGCGACCGCTTCGGCCCGCACGCCTACACCGAGGGCCCGGAGCCGCTCAGCGAGGAGAGCTTCGACGACGGCCTGACCGTGGTCGTGGACGGCGTCGCCGAGCGCAGAGGCGACCGCATGCAGCCCTCGCTGTACTTCCGCCCGGCGTTCCTGGGCGCCGACGAGCGCACCCAGGTCCTGAACTCGGCCCGCGTGCACCACCGTTACGCCGAAGAGCTCCCGTACGTGGAGTGGCTGCGCGACGAGGTCTGCGCCCGCCTCATGGACCGCATCGAGCACGCCCCGCTCCCGCCCGGCGCGTACGAGTCGAATCCGGCCTGCTCCGCCCCCGCCCTGCTGACCGAGGTGGCCGGTGCCCTGGAAGTGGACGAGGACGCGGCGGCCCTCTACCTCCAGCTCCTGACCCTGGCCGCCCCCACGGACCGCAACATCTGTACCTGGAACGCCTGGAAGCCCGCCCGCCACCAGAAGGCGGCCGCCACCCTCGTCGAACGTGGCCTGGTCACCGAGGACAAGCGAGCCCGCGCCGGCCGCGGCGTCTTCCTCCCGGGCGAATGGATCCCCGCGGCCAAGCCCTACCACCCCATGGAGGCATGGAAGGCCCGACTCCTCGGCGTGGACCGCTCCTGCACCGGCTGCCTGGACAACCCCGTCCCCCTGCCCACCCGCACCCTCCCCGAACTCTTCGCGCACGCCTGGCAGTTGACATCGACCGGCCGCGGCCCCACGACCTAGCCGGCCCCCGTCCGGATCACGGCGGGCCGGAGCCCCCACGGCCGACCGCGGGCCCGCGACGTGAGAGCGCGGGTCCGCGGCCGGTGTTCCTCAGTCGTTCAGCCAGTCCGTGGGAATCGCGGTCTCGCCCGTCAGAAGCCGGACGTCGCCTCCGTCCGTGGCGTCGGCGACGTAGACGCCGCGGGTGGCGTCGACGTCGTTCACGGCCGAGAACGCGATCCGGGTGCCGTCGGGGGAGAAGACCGGGCCCTGGACGCCGCTGAGGGCGGTCGTCCAGGTGCTCTGCAGCTCCGTCGTGGCGCCGGTCGCCACGTCGACGGTGGTCAGGCCGTTCTCGGTGACGTAGGCGATGCGCCGCCCGTCGGGGGACCAGTCGACGGGCGCGGACGACGCGTTGCGGGCCGTGCTGATCTGACGCGCCTCCCGGGTGGCGAGGTCCATGACCCAGACGTCCCTGCCGTACTCCCGGCCGTCGGGCGTCTCGTAGCTGCTGGTCCGCACGAAGGCGACGCTCTTGCCGTCCGGCGAGAACGTGCCCGCGCCGCCCGCCGTCGTCAGCACCTCCTGCCCCGAGCCGTCGCTCCTGATCCACTCCATGCCGCGCGGGCTGGAGTAGACGATCCGCTTGCCGTCGGGGGACCAGTCGGGGTGTCCGACGTACGGGGCCTCGTTCGTCTCGGGCGCGATGCCCGGGACCAGCACGCGCCGGTCGCTGCCGTCGTTGCCGGCGAGCACCAGGTTCCGGGCGTACATGCAGCCCTCGGGCTGCGGGATGCAGGTGGCGTCACGCTGGACGTACGCCACGGTGGAGCCCTTTGGGGACAGGACGCCCTGGTCGGCGTCCTGCGCGAGGGTCCGGGTGACGTCTCCGGTCACCGGGTCGAGCGTGACCAGTGCGGGAGAGCCCGAGGCGTAGCCGGTGGCGGTGATCGGAGCCGCCGCCGCCTCCTGCCCCGCCACGGCGGTCCCTGCTGTCGGCAGACCCGCGGCGACGACGACACCCACGGTCAACACGACGCGTTTGAGAAGCACTTGAGCCCTTCTGGGGCAGCCGGTGTCTCCGGCCCCCGCTACGAGAGCGAAAAGCGATCAAGGAATGTCACAGGGGCTCGGTCACGTCCCGGCCGGCCGTACGCCGCAGACCCCCGCCCTCCGCCAGCACCCCGCCCACCACCAGAGCCACCGCGAGCGCCGTGACGATCGTGATCAGCTTCATCAGGTCCTGGAAGCCCGCGATGACGTGGCCGCCCGCCAGTGTCGTCAGACCCCGCATACCGAGCGAACCGACGGTCAGCGTGAAGAAGCCCGGCAGGAGCAGGATCAGCCGGGGCGGACGGCCCGGACGGCGCGCGATCAGCGTGGCCGCCGCGGCCAGCACCACCGCGGCGACGAACGTCCCGCCCGTCTCCCCGACCAGCTTCGTGAACGCCGACTGCACACCCACGGTGAGGTACACGAGCAGCAGCAGCGGCACGAAGAAACGCACCGGGATCGCGAACGCCAGCAGCGTTCCCGCCGTGAACACGATCCACGCCAGGAACAGCGCCCACCGGGGCAGATCCGCGTCCGCGGCCACGTCGAACAGGGCGCGGGTGTCGGTGCCGGTGACGACGACGCCGAGCAGCACCCCGAGATACAGCTGGACCAGCAGGAACACGGAGTAGACGAGCCGGATCGCACCCGTCGTGATCAGGCCCGCCGACAACTCGGCGGTGGCCGCGCTCAGATAGTCGCCGGGCACGAAGTAGAACAGCGCCGGAGGCATCAGCAGCACCGGACCGCCACGCGCCGGATCGTCCGCGAACACCTCGATCGTGACGACGGACACGACGACCGACACCACCAGCGGCAGGATCCGCTCCAGCACCGGCACCCGCTCCGCCGCCACCGCGAGCCCCGCGGCCAGCGCGCCCAGCACGGCCGTGGCGCCGATCTCGTACCAGGTCGGCTGCATCAGCGGCGCGAACCCCAGCGAGAACAGCACGATCCCGAGGAACTTCAGCCACCACGGGTACGGGGCCGGCGCCGCCACGATCGCCGCCAGCCGGCGATCCGCCGCCGCGAGCCCGATCCGGCCACTCCGCACCTCGTCGAGCAGCGGCTGCAACGCGGCGACCTGATCGAGCCGGAACACCTCGGGGACACCGTGCACGGTGACGGCCCGGGTCCCGCCGTCCGCCGCGGTCACCGCCAGCGCCGCCGCCTCCGGCACCAGCAGCAGCGACGCGGAACCCCCGAACGTGCGGGCACTGTCCGCGACCGCCCGCTCGACCAGGTGCGCGCCCTCACCGGAGGTACGCAGCAGCAGCCCCGTCAGCCGGGACAGAAACACGACCAATTCATCGAGCCCCGCCGGATCGCTGGTCCCCGCCGGGGCGCCAGGCTCCGTCGGACCGTCGAGCCCCGCCGCACCACCGGGACCGGGGCCGGCACCGGGGCCCCTGCCCCCATCCCGCTCCGCCCCCGCGGCCTCGCGTCGCTCCACGCCCCGGGACCGGCCCCGCCCCGCGCGGCCCCGGTCGACCGGCCCCCGGAGCAAGCCCCACCCACCCCACCCCACCTCACCCGAACGGCCCACTCGTCTCGCGCCCGGGCGTGAGCCCACCGAGGCTGACCCCGACCTCGTCGGCAGCTCCCAGGAGGGCCTGATGGCATCGATGGACGTTCCGGCGGACGTTCCGCAACAAGCCGCCCGGACGGAGGTGAGCACGGCCGCCCGGCCGACCCTGTCCTGGGTGACCCTGGCCCTCATGACGACCGCGTCGGTGGCCAGCCTGCGGGCCGCGCCCACGATGGCCGTCTACGGCCTGGCCTGCGTCTTCCTCTACCTCGTCCCGGCGATCGTGTTCCTGCTGCCGACCGCTCTGGTCTCGGCCGAACTCGCCTCCGGCTGGTCGGGCGGCGTCTACCGGTGGGTGAGTGAGGGACTGTCCAAGCCGCTCGGATTCCTCGCCGTGTGGTGCCAGTTCGCGATGACGATCTTCTACTACCCGAGCCTGCTCGCCTTCGTCGCGAGCACCATCGCGTACGTCATCGACCCGTCCCTCGCCTCCAACGGCCTCTACACGGCCATCGTCATCATGGTCCTGTACTGGACCGGCGTCTGGGTGTCCTCGCGCGGCACCAAAGCCCTGGCCGGACTGTCCAGTTGGGGCCTGATCATCGGAACGCTCATCCCGGGCACCGTCCTCGTGGTCCTCGGCATGGTCTTCCTCGGCCAGGGCAACGCCTCCGCCGCCCCCATGACCGGCGACCACCTCCTGCCGGCGTGGACCGGCCTCGCGAGCCTGGTCCTCATCGTCAACAACTTCCTCTCCTACTCCGGCATGGAGATGAACGCGGTCCACGTCTCCTCGCTGAAGAACCCGGCGAAGGAGTACCCGAAGTCGATGTTCCTGGCGATGGGCCTCGTCCTGCTGATCTTCATCCTGCCCGCGCTGGCCATCAGCTGGGTCGTCCCCGCCGACCAACTCAGCCTCACCGCAGGCGTGATGCAGGCCTTCGACGCCTTCTTCTCCCACTTCCACATCGGCTGGATGACCCCGATCGCCGCCGTGATGCTGATCTCCGCGGCCCTCGGCGGCATGCTGACCTGGCTCGCCGGCCCCTCCAAGGGCCTCCTGGAGATCTCCCGCAGCGAGGGCTACCTGCCGCCGTTCCTGCAGAAGCTCAACAAGTTCGGCGTCCAGCAGAACATCCTCGTCACCCAGGGCGTCGTCACCACCGTCATCGCCCTGCTCTACGCGCTGATCCCGAACGTCTCCAACGTGTACTGGATCTTCTCGACGATCACCACGCAGGTGTACCTCATCGTCTACCTGCTGATGTTCGTCGCCGCGGTGCGCCTGCGGAAGACCCAGCCCGACCACCCGCGCGGCTACCGCGTCCCCGCCCTCGGCCTCCTGTGCACCGTCGGCCTGCTCGCCTCCCTCGCCGCACTCGCCATCGGCTTCGTACCGCCCTCGCAGTTCGGCAGCGGCAGCGTCTGGTCGTACGTCCTGCTCATCGGCTCCGGCCTGATCATCCTCGGCCTGCTCATCCCGTGGGCGTTCCTCAAGTTCCGCAAACCCGGCTGGCGCACCGAGGCCGCCGAGGAAGGCGGCACGTCATGAGCCCCACCCGCTTCGCCTCCGAACACAAGTGGATCTACATCGGCGCCATCGTCCTCCTGATCGTCCTCGCCATCATCGGCGTCATCCAGTACGAGAGCGTGAAGACCGGCAACGAGGCCGCGAAGAAGGCCAACCAGCTCGCCGACGCCGCCGAGGAGGCCGGCTACCCGCGCCCCGACACCGGGACGATCCAGCGCGCCCTCGGCACCGACGGCGGCACCGTCTGCGAGAACCCCGCCGGCGCCCTCAAATCGGCCCTGTGGAAGATCAACGTCTCCAACGGTGCCGCCTTCGTCGGCCAGCGCCCGATCATCGGAGACGCCCGCGCCCTGCGCGCCGAGGCCGAGATCCTGAAGATCTACTGCCCCGACAAACTCGACACGTTCAAGGACAAGCTCGACGACCTGAAGACCGACGACACGGTGAGGCGAGACGCATGACCGAACTGGCCGCACGCATCGCGGCGTTGATGCCGCGCGCGAAACAGGACCTGACCGACCTCGTCGCCGTCCCCTCGGTCGCCGACCCCCGCCAGTACCCGCCCGAGGAATGCCACAAGGCCGCCCGCTGGGTCGCCGACGCCTTCGCCGAGGCCGGCCTGCGCGACGTGCACCTCGTCGAGACCGCCGACGGCAGCCACGCCGTCATCGGCCACCGCCCGCCCCCGCCCGGCGCGCCCACCGTCCTGCTCTACTGCCACTACGACGTCCAGCCGCCGCTCGACGACGCCGCCTGGACCACCCCGCCCTTCACCCTGACCGAACGCGACGGCCGCTGGTACGGGCGCGGCACCGCGGACTGCAAGGGCAACATCGTCATGCACCTCACCGCGCTCAGGGCGCTCGGCGACGACATCCCCGTAGGCCTGAAATTCGTCGCGGAGGGCTCGGAGGAGCAGGGCACGGGCGGCCTGGAGGCGTACGTCACCGAGCACCCGGAGGAGTTCCTCGCCGACGCCCTGCTGGTGTGCGACACCGGCAACGCGGAGGTCGGCACGGGCACCGCGACGATCACCCTGCGCGGCCTCGCCAACCTCGTCGTCACCCTCGACACCCTCGAGGGCGAGATCCACTCGGGCATGTTCGGCGGCCCCGCCCCCGACGCGCTCGCCGCCCTGATCCAGACCCTCTCGACCCTGCGCGACCCCGCCACGGGCGCCACCCGGATCGACGGCCTGGACTGCGAGGGCACGTGGGACGGCGTCGGCTACGACGAGGCGACCTTCCGCCGCGACGCCGGCGTCCTGGACGGCGTCCACCTCACCGGCACCGGCACGGTCGCCGACCGCCTGTGGGCCCGGCCCGCCGTCACCGTCCTCGGCATCGACTGCCCGCCCGTCGTCGGCTCCGCGGCCGCCGTCCCGGCCACCGCCCGCGCCCGCGTCAGCCTCCGCGTCCCGCCGGACATGGACGCCGGCACCGCCCGCGAGGCCCTCACCAAACACCTCACCGAGGCAGCCCCCTGGGGCGCCCGCGTCACCGTCGAGACAGAAAGCACCGGCTCCCCCTTCCGCGCCGCCACCGACGGCCCCGCCTACACGGCCCTCGGCGAAGCCATGAGCCAGGTCTACGGCAAACCCCTCGCCTTCCTCGGCCAGGGCGGCTCCATCCCCCTGTGCAACGTCTTCGCGTCGGCCTACCCCCGCGCCGAGATCATCCTCATGGGAGTGGAGGAACCCCGCTGCCTCATCCACGCCCCGAACGAGAGCGTCGACCCGACGGAGATCGAGCACATGGCCCACGTGGAGGCCCTGTTCCTGAAGGAGTTCGCGACCCGCGCCACCCCGTGAAAAACGAACCGTGAAGACGATCCGTGCAAACGAACCGTGAAAAACAAAAACCCCCGAGTCGACGACTCGGGGGTCGGATGGAGCGGGTGACGAGAATCGAACTCGCACTCTCAGCTTGGGAAGCTGGGGGGATCTGGGGCTGATACGGCCGCTGACCTGCGTGAATGGCTCGTCTGGGGCCTTGCTGGGCTGAACTGCGTTCACCGTGGTTCCCCGCCGTTCCCCGGCCGATCTGGTGCGACTGTGGTGCAGGGGGAGCGTTGTAGCGCGCCACTTACTCGCCGGAGCCTGTCGGAGCCTCGCACCGTTCTTTGTGCTGCTGTGGAGGCAGGTAGGTTCCGTTGGTCAAGGCGGGCAGCTCAGCTCCTGCCAGCTTCATGATCAACCCTGCTTGAAGTCGCGCCTTCACTTCAGGATCGGCAACATCCGCCAGCAGCAGGATCGCTTGCTCAGTCGACCGCTCGGTCCGCATGTCGTCACGCAGCGCATCGGTTTGGTCTGACATGTGACGTAGAGCGATATCGGCGCGACGGTGGAACAACTGGCCGATGAGCGCGATGACAGCACCAACGGAACTGGTGACGATTCCGAGGTACAGGTCGCCCGTCGTCTCAGAACGCCAGACTGCAAGCGCGATTCCGAAGAGCAGGATCAGGGTGCCCAGGCCGGCGAACCGCTGGCTGGTGTAGAAACTGCTCCGCGCTTGGGTGAGGCCGTAGGCGTAGTAGTCAATGAGCAGTTCAGCGAATCGATCATCATCGATCCGCTGTAGCGCGGCGCGGACGTCGGCCAGTTGACCATCCTCCGGGCGACTCGCTGAATCGGAGGCGGCGCCGTTGTGGATGATGTGTAGGTCACCACCGACTCGCAACTCCCGGGCAGACAGTTGCTCTCGTAGACGCTCGCGCTCTTCTTTCAGGTCCTCGTCAAAATCCTTAGGAAACCGCCGTAACCTCAAGAAGGCTGCGACCCCCGCAAGACCTGTCGCGACCCCAGTGATCACGTTCATCCAGATATCAGTCGTCATGCTCGTCCCTCGCACTGAGCCGTCCTGGACACTGACCAGGATCATCCCGCAAGCCCTTGTGCTGTCGGTCCCCTTCCCAAAGACTCAGTTCGCTCGTCGATGCAGAGTGTTGCCCCGCTATCGACCGATCGGAATCTCGTAGACGATCTCGCAGAGCGCGGCGGGTACGACGATGTCCGCCGTCTCCACGGGCCGCCCCTGATCGCTGTAGTACGTCCGTCGGATGTGCGTGACGAGCGCGGCCTTCTGAATGCCCAGAAGCGACGCCTCCTCGGCGCTCGCCTGCCTCGGCTCCGGCTGCTCCACGGCGTGGCTGATGGTGATCCCGATGGCGGCCATGCGGTTCACGACGCCCGCCCCAGAGTGTGGGCCGCCCTCGGGGAGGACGACCAGGGTTCCGGCGGTGAGGTCGTACGGCTCCCAGCTCGTCGATAGCTGCACGGGCCTGCCGTCTGCCAGGAATTCGTACACGGTGCGGACGCACAGGTCGCCCTCGGTGATGCCCAGTCGCTCCGCGATCTCGGCGGGTGCCGGCACCTTGGCCTCGGTGCGGCTCTCCCAGTCACCCTGCTTGCCCACAGCTCGCATGTCCGTGCGGAACGGGGAACCGTCAGGCTGCTCGCGCGCCGACGAGCGGACCACGCGTACACGCTGACGGGGCGCGGCTACATAGGTCCCGGAACCGGCGCGACCTTCCAATACGCCCTGGGAGATCAGCAGTTCCTGCGCTCGGCGCACCACATTCTCGCCGACGCCACACTCCTCGGCGATCTGGGCGCGCGAAGGGAGCCGGTCCCCCGGCGTCCACTCATGCTCCGCGATCCGACGTCGGAGCACGTCAGCGATGCGGAGATACGGCGGCTGCTCAGGCATATAGAAAATCTAGTCCACTAGCTCTAATCTAGTTAACTAGCTTAACCGAGAGTGATTTCCGAGTGACGGGGGCGGAGCTGTGTCTGCTGCTTCGGATGCGCGCGCCGAAGACATCGCCGCTCGGCTGACCGCCCTCGGACTCACTCCAAGGCTGCAGCGACACCGGCACCTCACGTCGATCGAAGCGGAGGTACCGGAGTCCCTCCCCGCTGAGTCATGGCGGGAGGCCCTGGAAGCAGTGGCGGGGGCCGATCGCTTCGGACTCCTGGCCAACAGCCTTAGCGGCCGCACCTTATGGGCCGCCGTACGTAGAGAGACCCCCGCGACGAGTGAGGTCCGGGGGTCCGGCCGTCAGCGATAGGAGCTGGTCAGCGTGTTCAACCGTATTCGCCATACCGTCTGCCCCACCACCGCATGGTGTGCCCCGTATGACTGGGGTCCCTGCCCTCCGCTGATCGAAGCGTCACCGATTGCGCTTTCCGATCGCCCTGTGTGCGGACAGTTCGTGTCTGCGGGGGCTCTCTGATGCCGCCCTGCCAGCCGCCTGGCATCACGAGGGGCGCGACCGTTCCCTACCGGTCGAGTGCGTGTTGCATCGGCACCCACCGTGCGTGTCTGCAGTCCTCTCCGACCGCTTCGACGTCAGACGTCCCTCTGATCTATGAGTCGTGCGGTTGTGGGTGCCATTCCGCGGTCGGCGAGGGCAGCCCGCAGGAGGTGACTCAGTGAGGGGGTGGGTGCCGAGCGGCGTGATGGCCGCTCCAGTCGAGATCACCGTGGACAGCGTGCAGCGGGGCGACGTCATCGATGTCGGCGGTAGTCCGCACCGCGTAGTCGATCTCTTCCGGCTTCCCGGAGGAGCCAAGCGCATTCGGTTCGAGTCCGGCGAACTCCTGACCATGCACGCGCGAACGCGGCTCATCGCCCTACGAGTCTTGAGAAGGCGGTGAGTGCGCCCGTGCCTTCCCGTCGCCAAGCCATCGCCGACGACATCCGGAATCAGATCGCGACCGGCCGACTCAAGCCCGGCGAACGCCTTCCTTCCGAGTCGAGCCTCGCCTCGCGGTACATGGTCAGCACGCCGACGTTGCGGAGTGCCCTCACGCTCCTCCAGAGCGAAGGCCTCGTGGAGAAGGTCCACGGCAAGGGGAACTTCGTTCGTCGCGCATCCAGCCGGATCACGTATGTGGGTGGAGGCCGAATCCTGGGCGAGAGCAACGCAGTTGACCCGTCACTGCACGTCAGCGTTCGCACCACCCGCCTCCAGGCGCAAGGGCACCTGATCGCCCTGCTGGAGGTACCGGCAAACAGCCGGCTCACTCAGTACCTCTGCGTCCGCAACGAGGGGGAGTCGCCGCACAGCCTCGCTCGCATCTACGTGCCGTGCGATCTACCGCAAGCTGGCCGGCTCTGTGAGTCGAGTTCGCGCGCGGGCTTCGACGAGACGCTGACGGTTCTCCACCCGCAACTGGCCGAAATCCGGGAGCGCCTCACTGCCCGCCCGCCCACCCTCGAGGAAGCGGAGATCCTCCGGATCAGTCCCAACCTGGCCGTCCTCGCCATCACGCGCGTAGCCGTCGACGGCACGGGCCGTGTGGTCGAGGCGGCCCAGCTGGTGTTCCCCGGCCATCGCACGGACGCGTATTTCATCACCCACCCCGTGACCCTAAAGAAGAGGAGGGAAGGATGACGTCTCCCATCGAACTGCGTCTTCTTCCGTGGTCGGGCCCCGAGGGCAAACCTTGCTACTTGAGCTCCGACGACGCCGATAGCTACCTGTCGCGCCTGGCGGACAACACCGAAGCCATCCAACTCGGTATGGCCGCGGAACTCCTGGAACAGGCAGCGGAACTGCTGGCGGAAGAGAAGGTGGCGCCGAGCGACATGCGGCTCCTGGCGGTGGACCTCGCTGGAGGCCTGAGGACGGCACTCAGGGTGGCAACGAGCCGAGGCCAGCGCCTGTCGCAACCAGATCCCAACGGCCGCGAACACGGAGGCGAAGGCCCTAGGTTGCCGGCGGCGGCGTTCAGCTAGCAAGGCAGAGATTCGATGGCGGAGGGGCCCGGAAGTCGACCGGGCCCCTCCGCGACTGCGTGACCACCGCACTAGGAGTTCGATCACTGCTCGGCCCTGCCGGGTGACCACCCAGCCACGCCGTTCATGCTGCACCACCTAGGAGTGCTGGCGTCCCGCGCCGTTGATGTCAGTCGTAGATGTCAGAACTGCGCAACCGTGCGTCGCACCCTGGCACTATGACTCCGTGGCTGACCTGGAGCGCATCGCGGAGATCGTGGCGTACTACCGAGCACTCGACGAGCGCGCCACCCTACGGCACTACTTCCGCCACGAGGACGAGGAGGGTGGCCGCTGGTACATCGAAGCGGTCTCCGACCGTGGCGAGTTGATCGTCCTCAAGCAAGCCGAGCTGACTTCGGCCGGCCAGCTCCACCGGTATAGCTGGGAGCACCTGGATGACGAGCGCGGTGGCCTGACAGGCCAAGCGATCGATCCGGAAGAGGACCCCCTGGAAGCCATCCCAGCCGAAGAGTTTCAACGGGTCTGGAACCGGTGAGTGGGCTGGGCATCTGCCTTGTAAGGGCGGTCGTGGCCGGTAGCGAGGGTGCCCAGGTCAATCCGGCTGTAGTGGCAGCCCGAGCGAACGGCGCATCTCGACTGCATCGAGCCCTCATTGACCGTGGTTGACCGCACGATGTGGCACGACTGTGGCACGCAGCCTTCTATCCGTAGCTCTAGCCAGATCGGTCAGCCACGGCCATACCGACCGCCGCGAGGCCCCTAGCAAGCGGTGGGGGCCGAAGATGGCTGTTGCAGTTGCGATATCGCGCTGCTGTACAACCGCCACCAGTGACATACCCGTTCTCGCCCCAACGCAGCTCTCTAGCCCAAACCTCCTCCTCGGGTCGGTAGCTCCGATTAGCATTCCTGACCACAGCATGAAGGGGGCGGAACCATGTCAGAGCTTGCGCAGGACAGTGACTGGGTCGAGGTAGATGAAGAGGGAGCAGATCCGGACTCGGACGAGACCAACGCAGCAGCTCCACCCGAGGAGTTGACCTCGACCGAGAAGAACGTGGTCCGAGACCTAGCTAGCCACAATATCGACCTTAAAGAAATCGGCACTAGCCATCTGACCTTCTCCTCTCACCCGAATTGGGATGAAGGTTCCCATGCGGGAACCCTGCTTCCCCGAGACCGCGCCGCCGATTTGCTCAACCAGCTTCAGCGCGGCGCTTTTCTCTGTAAAAGGTGGGCCGGGATTGCAATTCCGAATTCCGGCTACATCGAGGTACTCATTCGTCCCAATGGCTACATCGCAGCTAACAGTTCCCTGATGCGATCTTTCATGCATTCAGTCCCGGAGGATGTGGATGCGGTTTGCAGGCACACTGGCGGTGCTGAACCTTTTCTGAGCCTGCAAGATCTGATCGCCACCAGAGACCAGGCGCCTCGACTGCATCTCACGGATGAGGCTGCGTGCGTAGAAATCTCTGGACCTTCGCCGGCATGTCATGTATTGACGAACTCAGGATATAGGAATCGGGCGAGGTTTTTTCTCAGCTTGAAAATCGATTTCGGGCACTCGATGAAACAAGAGGACCTGGAGTCCGCAGCGGAGCCAATCTTGAATTCTCTTGTTTATGAACTCGAAGTTCGCAATGGGGTTAAAACCCGGCTCGTGCGGTGGCCTCCGAAATACGACCGGCGCCAGTTGATTCGTCGTGAGCGCGCTAGTCGTGTAGTCCGGTTTCCTCAGACCAGAATTGACCCAGAAGTATCTGTCCTCTTCGGCTTCGCTGGCAGCGCAACAGGAAACCCACCCCTGGCCTTCCTCTCCTACTATCAAGTACTTGAGAATTTCTTCCCGGTGGCGACTCGGAGAAGCGCTTTGCGCAAGTTGGAGCTAGAGCTCTCGGACCAACGTTTCGACCGTCACCAAGACAAGTTTTTGATGCGAATCCTGGCAGTCGGGGAGAATGCTGCAAGCTCTTCTGAGTCCGCGCAATTGCGGGTTCTGCTTGAGGAATTCGTCCGCGGGGGTTCCTTGCAAGATTTCTTCACCGAGCGCGACTGGGGGAAACATTTCACTAAGAACGGGCCCATCAGGGGCATCACGGACTCAATCAACCCGGAAAATCGTCAGGTATCTCTGAGTCAGCAGGTTGCTGACCGCGTATATAAGATTCGCAACAGAATTGTCCATGCCAAGGATGACCCGAAGTTCGATAGCGTCCCGGCGCTGCTTCCGCAAAGCGACGAAGCGGAGTCTTTGTGGCCGGACATCGAGCTTGTTCGGTTGCTTGCGTTTGAAGTCATCCTAAGTACTCAAACTCGCATCAGGAACAGCTGACCGTCAGGAAAACGCGGATACCACTTTTAACTTCATAGTCGGGCCAAGCCGCCTGATCAAAGACGCCTGCCGTCACGGGGCATGCTGCCCCGTTCACCTCAACCCATGCCCCACCCCAGCTCCCATCCCGTCCGCCGTCGACCCACACACCGTGGAGCGGGCGTGGTTCATGGCGTCCAGGTGGAGCGCGCCACTGTACGAACGACCTGGACGCCATGGGCCGCGTCTGCTCGGCTCTGCCTGGGTCGACGGTGGACGGGATGGGAGCCCCCACGCTCACCACGATGAGCCCGCGGACGGGAACGGCGCCCCCTCCATCCCGGTGCCGGCCGATCCCCCGCCGGAGGCATCATCTTGTGCCCGCGGATGACGTCCCGCCTTTGCCCGCTTGCGCGCAGCGCGCCGACGGGCGCGGCCAGCCGGGGCGGAGACAGGAGGCAGGCCGCGCCGCACAGGCGGCGCGCGCCCGCGCCGTGCGCGGGCCTTGATGAAGTAGGGAAAGTTCTATCGCGCGGGCGTCAGGCGCTTGCCGTCATGGCTCCGCACGTGCGGGCCCGCCCCATCCAAGGCATCCAGCAGGCGGATCGCGTAGACCTCGGACATCCGCTCCGCGACCTCTTCGGGCGTGAGCCAGTCGACCGCCGTCGATTCGCTGGACGTGCGCTCGGTGCCCCCGGACGGCTTGCAGCGGAAGACCAGAGCCACGATGCCTCGCGTCGTGTTTTTGTAGACCCCGGTCAGCTCATCCACCGCGACGTGAATGCCAGTCTCCTCAAGGACCTCGCGGGCGACGCCGGCCTCCGGAGGCTCGTCGAGTTCGAGTACGCCACCAGGCAGTTCCCAGGTGCCGTTGTCCGCGCGCCTGATCGCCAGGAGTCGGCCGTCGTCGCGGACCACCACTCCGGCCACCGACACGGAGTGCAGCGGCGTTGACTGGCCTTCCCGGGCGCTGTTACTCATGTACAGGAGCATAGGAGGAAGAGAAGGACT
Source organism: Streptomyces sp. NPDC025806 (assembly GCF_055558275.1). NCBI lineage: Bacteria > Bacillati > Actinomycetota > Actinomycetes > Kitasatosporales > Streptomycetaceae > Streptomyces > Streptomyces sp. NPDC025806. Next base: position 293,887 of record NZ_JBVHMU010000004.1, read on the forward strand.
ATGGGAACTGCGGTAGGAGAGGGGAGGGCCGTACCTCGGTACGTGCAGATCGCTGAAGACATCGTTCAGCAGATCAGGGGAGGAGTCCTCAAGCCCGGCGACATGGTGCCGAGTGAGTCGGAGCTCGTGGAGCGCTACGGCGTATCCGGCGGGACGATTCGCAAGGCCATGGTCGAGGTGCGGGCCAGTGGGCTCGTGGAGACCCGGCACGGCAAGGGCTCGATCGTGAAGGATCGGCCACCGGTACGGCTCCGCTCGTCGGACCGCTTCCGGCGTTCCCATCGGCAGGGCGGCAAGGCTGCATATCTGGCGGAGTCCGCGCAGTCCGGCGCCGCCGCAAAGGTGAGCGTGCTCTACATCGGGCCCATGGAGGCTCCCGCGGATGCCGCCGAGCGGCTGGGCGTGGCGGCCGGCACTCAGGTGCTCGCCCGCCGGCGCCTCTACTTCCGGAACGGCACGCCCGTCGAGACGGCTACGTCTTACCTGCCGTGGGGCGTCGTCAAGGACATCCCCGAGTTGTTCGCCGAGAACCCCGGCGGTGGTGGCATCTATGCCCGACTCGAAGACCACGGGCACGAGTTCGCCGAGTTCGTCGAGACGCTGCAAGCGCGCTCGGCCTCCAAGGCGGAGGCGTCCGAGCTGGCGCTCAGTCCCGGTGCTCCCGTGATTCATCTGGTCCGTGAGGCCGTGACGACCGAGGGTCGCGTGGTCGAGGTGTGCGACACCCTCATGGCCGCTGACCAGTTCGTTTTTGAGTACCGGATCCCCGCCGCCGACTGACGCTCGCTCAACTCTCCACAGCCCGTCGTGACTTATCTGTCGCGGCGGGTTGACTCATGTATAGGAGTGGTGCACTCTTCTTCATGTCACTCATGTACATGAGTGGCGGAGTTCAGCATCTATATAGGAGTGATCCGCTGTGCGTCAGATCCCCGTCGACACCTCCACCGCCACCGTGATGGTCGCCAAGAACCCGCAACCCAAGGTCAAGGACCGCCGGACCGGCGAACTCGCCCTCGACGCCGAGACCGGCGCGAAGCTGCTGACCGTGGACGTGATGTTCGCGGCTAACGACGAGGTGGAGATCCTTTCCGTGACCGTCCCGGAGCCGGGCGTCTCCGGCGAGCTGACCATGGGCACCCCGGTCGCGCTCACCGGCCTGATCGCACGCCCGTGGGAGAACGAGTTCAACGGTCAGAAGCGGCACGGCATCGCCTTCCGCGCGGTCGCGGTCACCTCGCTCGCCGCGGCTGCTATGAAGCCGAAGGCGGCCTGATCATGACCGGCTTCACGGTCGCGCTGGTGCTGGTCGTCGCTGCCGCAGTGCTCCTGCGGTGGCGGCGCCCCGCCTGGTACTGGATGGCCTTCGGGGTCACCTTCGCCGCCGTGCGGGTCGCCATCCGCTACGCCTCCGTCATGGACGCTTGCGGGCTGACCGTCCCGCCGTCGCGCTGGCGCCTCTCGCTCGCCCGGATCACCAATCGCCCGGTGCCCGAGCCGCGAGCGCCGCGCATCCTTCGCTTCCGGCCGACCCGTACTGGCCTTGTCTTACGGCTCAAGCTCCGCCCGGGACAGGACGCGTTCGACGTCTCCGCCGCGACCGACCGACTTCGCCACTCCTTCGGCATGTACGGCGTCACCTCACGAGAACTTTGCTCGGGCGTCGTCGAGTTGAGGATGACCGGCTATGACGTGCTCAAGCGGGTGCAGATGCCGGCCAAGATCGACACCAATCCGATGCGCATCCCTGTCGCCCTGCGCGAGGACGGCGCCGTGCACTACCGCGACTATCGGGCCGTCCCGCACGGGCTCACCCTCGGCGCCACCGAGTCCGGCAAGTCCGTCTACCAGCGCAACCTCGTCGCCGGGCTCGCCGCGCAGAACGTCGCCCTCGTCGGCATCGACTGCAAGCAGGGCGTCGAGCTGTTTCCGCTGGCCCGCCGCTTCTCCGCCCTCGCCGACAACCCGGACACCGCCCTCGAACTCCTCGACGCGCTCGTCGCCCAAATGGAGGCCGTCTACCAGCTCATCCGCGCCGAGCAGCGCGTCAGCGTCAACGTCCCCGACGCGGAGATCGCCGCCGACATCTGGGATTTGCCCGAGGACCTGCGCCCGATCCCCGTCGTCGTCCTGGTCGACGAGGTCGCCGAACTCGCGCTCTTCGCAAGCAAGGAAGAAGAGAAGCGGCGAGACCGGATCATCACCGACCTGGTCCGGCTCGCCCAGCTCGGCCGCGCCGCCGGCATCTACCTGGAGATCTGCGGCCAGCGCTTCGGCTCCGAACTCGGCAAGGGCATCACGATGCTCCGTGCCCAGCTCACCGGCCGCACCGCGCACCGCGTCAACGACGAGTCCAGCGCCAACATGGCCTTCGGCGACATCGCCCCGGACGCCGTCCTCGCCGCCATCCAGATCCCCACCGAGTCGCCCGGCATCGCCGTAGCCGCTGACTCGACTGGTGGATGGGCCCGCATCCGCGCCCCGCACACCTCGCTGCGCGAGGCAGTGAACATCTGCAACCGGCACGCCGACCGCACCCCGGACCTGCCCGAGCTGGCACCGTTCCGGCCCGCCGTCGCCCCGCTCTCCTCGGCCAGTACGCCGCTCTCCAAGGCCGTCCCCGCCACGGCCTGACCACTCCCGTACCTCGGCCGGCGCGACCGTATCCGCGCCACGTCCCTACCCCACCCATGCCTGAAATCGGAGGTGAACCAGTGGACGCCTACGAGGACTTCGAACGCACTGTCCAGCTCTTCGGCGCACTGGCCCGGTACGCACAACTGGCCCACGCCGACGAGGAGTTCGTGGCCGTGCTGGGCCCGGCCATCGCCGTCTCGCTTCCGCGCGATGTCGTCCCGCCCCTGCCTCCCGGCTACGACCCGGCTGACGGGCCCGAATACCCGGGCGAGGGCTCGGAATGATCCGGACCGCGATCCGCCCGGATGCCGTTCTCGTCCAGGCCGTCATCGCCGGAGCGCTCTCCTTCGCTCATCTGCACGACCTCGCTGCCGCTGCCGGACAGGACGGCTGGAAGGCGTGGGCCTATCCGGTCAGCGTCGACCTGTTGCTCGTCGCCGCCTGGCGTCGGCTCCGCAGCGACGGCCCGTCCCGATTGGCTTGGGCCTGGTTCGTGATCGCGCTGGTGGCCTCGCTCGGCGCCAACGTCGCCACGGCCGGATTCCTCGACCTGGCCCACCCTCCCGCCTGGCTCCGCTTCGGAGTCGCCGGTTGGCCCGCCCTCGCCTTCCTCGGCGGAACGCTCCTCGCCCACACCGCCCACGAGACGGACGAGGTGCGAGTGCCGGATCGGCCGGCGCCCGTAGACGCGGAATCCGCACCCGCAATCCCGGCTCCCGCAACGTCCGCCCCGGAGCCGGAAGCCCCGCAGGCTCCCGCGGCCGACGAAGCTCCCGCGCTTCCGGCCGCCGTCATCCCGACACCGCCCGTCCCTGCCGCCCTCGTCGACCACGCCCGCAAGGTCGCCGACGACCACCACGCCCGGACCGGCACTGCGATCGACACCGACACCCTTCGGGCCCGGCTCGGCGTCCCGCCCCAGCTCGCCGACGCCATCGCCGCCCAACTCGCCTGACTCGCCTGACTCGAAAGGAGAACCGCCCATGCCTGCCCGAGACCACTTCCACTCCGTGATGCGGATCGGCCCCGTCCAGATCGGCACCCACCGCGACCGCCGTGGCCAGACCCGGCACGCCGCCGTCTGCACCGCCGACCGCTGCGGCTGGTCCTCCGACTACTCCAGCCAGAGCGCCGCCCAGCTCGCCGCGCGCACCCACCGCTGCAACGTCCGCTAGGAGGCCACCGCCATGCACGTCCCGCTCTGGCTCGCCCTGATCGCCGTCGGCTACCTCGGCATCAAGCTCATCCGCCCGCCCTGGTGGCTCGTGGCCGTGCTCCTGCTCGGCGGCTACCTCCTCGCCGACAGCCTGCTCTCCCCGGTCATCGATACAGCTGTCAAGTAACCACCTGCCGCAGGGAGTTCCGCGATGTTCCGTCCGAAGATCCCGACCATGCCCCAGCCGACCGGCATCGTCACCCCGCACGCCGTCGTCGTCGAGCCGACCAGCATCACGCAGTACACCCCGGCGCCCGCGCCGACAGCCGCGCCGATCGCCGCGCCGGCCTCGACCCGGCCCACGGTCCAGCTCACGCCCGGCGCCCTGGTCGCCCTCGTCGGCGGCGGTACGGCCGTGGTCCTGGTCGTCGGCGCCGTCCTGGTCTCGATGCTCCTCGCGGTCGCCATCACCGGCGTCTCGCTCGCCATCTGCGCGCTCGTCATCCGCTCGCTGATCTCCTCCGAGCACAAGCGCCGCTGACCGGCCCCCGGGCGACCTCGATACCGCCAAGCATCCGCCGCCCGGGAGCCGTGCCCCAACCGATCTACCGATCTCACAACCGGAAGGAACCCCCAGCATGACCGCCCACACCCACCCCTCCACACGGGAGGGCACCCGTGTCTGACACCCTGCTCGACCCGGTGACCCTCGGCGACCTGCTGAGGGTGGCTTCGGCCGACGACTACGACCGCTGGCAGGACCAGATCCGCCGCACCGGAGGCTGCGCCGACCCGATCCACCTCACCGGCTGGACCCTCACCAAGGACAAGACGACCGGCGAGACCCTGCACCACTACTCCACCGAGGCCGAACCCGGCGGCCGCCTCCGCCTCGCCTGCGGCAACCGCCGCGCCTCCCGCTGCCCGTCCTGCGCCTGGACGTACGCGGGGGACACCTACCACCTCATCCGTGCCGGACTGGCCGGAGACGACCGCCGGGACATTCCCTCCACGGTCCGCGACCACCCGCGCGTGTTCGCCACCCTCACCGCCCCGTCCTTCGGCCCGGTCCACAACCGCCCCGACTCCGGAGCCTGCCGCTGCGGCACCCGCCACGCGTCCGACGACCCGGCCCTCGGCATGGCCCTCGACCCGACGACGTACGACTACGCCGCCGCCGTCCTCTTCAACAACCACGCGGGCGACCTGTGGATGCGCTTCACGACCCGCCTCCGCCGCGAAATCGCCGCCCGCGCCGGCCTCTCCCAACGGGAGCTGAAGGAGTCGGCCCGCCTCTCGTACGGCAAGGTCGCCGAGTTCCAGAAGCGCGGAGCCCTGCACTTCCATGCCGTGATCCGCATCGACGGCCCGGACGGCCCAGAGGCCCCGCCGCCGTCGTGGGCCACGGTCACACTCCTCACCGACGCGATCCACGCAGCTGCTTCGCACAGCTACACCTCCGTGTCCGTCCCGGCCGCCGACGACCAGCCCGCACGCACCTTCCACTGGGGCAAGCAACTCGACGTACGCCCCGTCAAAGCCTTCGGCGACGGCTCCGACATCACCGAACAGGCAGTGGCCTCGTACATCGCCAAGTACGCCACCAAGGCCGCCGAGAACACCGGCACGCTCGACCGCCGAATCACCGAACTCGCCGACCTCGAACGCCACCAGGTCCCCGACCACACCCGCCGCCTGATCGAAGCCTGCAAGCACCTCGACCCGCTCTACCCGGACCGCCGCCTCTGGGCCTGGGCGCACATGCTCGGCTTCCGCGGCCACTTCAGCTCCAAGTCCCGCCGCTACTCGACCACCCTCGGCGAACTCCGCCAGGCCCGCGCCGACTTCCGCGCCGCCCAAGAACACGAAGTGCTCGGCACGCCCGACTTCAAGCCGGACACCGTCCTTGTCCTGGCCGACTGGCAATACGCCGGCCACGGCCACACTCCCGGCGAGTCCGCCCTCGCCGCCACCATCGCCCGCGGCCTCCAACTCAACCGCGACACCGCCCGCGAGGCCCTGGCCGTATCCGTCGACGAGGGGGAGTGGTGACCGTGGACCGCTTGCTCACCGTCGCGGAAGTCGCCGAAGCCCTGGGCACCACGGTTCGCTTCCCACGTCGCCTCATCGAGGAACGCCGCATCACCTTCGTCAGGGTCGGCCGACACGTCCGTATCCCCGAAAGCGCCGTGTCGTCCTACGTCACCGAACACACCGTCCAGCCCGCCCGAATCCGCCGTGCGGGATTGCGGAGGGCTGCCTGATGGCCAACAAGAAGGGCAGACGCCGCCGCTTCGGTGCCGTGCGGCAGTACCGCTCAGGCAGTTGGACCGCTTCCTACCTGGGCCCCGATGGGGAGCGGGTTCGCGCGGACGAGACGTTCGAGACAAAGAAGGACGCAGAGGTCTGGCTGTCCCAGGTCGAGGCCGACCTCAGTCGAGGGGACTGGCGCGCTCCCGACGCCGGGGCGGTCAACTTCCGTGTCTACGCGGAGAAGTGGGTCGAGGAGCGTGAGCTGGCCATTCGCACCGAGGATCTGTACAAGCACCTCCTGCGGCTGCACATCCTCCCGACCTTCGGCACGCTGGACCTGGACGAGATCACGGCTCCTCGCGTCCGGGAATGGCGGGCTGAGCGCCTTCGCACCACCAAGGCCAAGACCACAGTTGCCAAGGCGTACCGCCTCCTCAAAGCCATCATGGAGACGGCCGTCGACGACGACCTGATCAGTCGCAATCCGTGCCGGATCAAGGGAGCGGGCAAGGAATCCGCTGCCGAGCGACAGGTCGCCACCGTCGCCCAGGTCGATGCCCTCGCCGACGCGATCGGTCCCCGCTGGCGCCTCATGGTCTACCTCGGTGCGTACGGTCCGATGCGACCGGAAGAGCTGGCCGGTCTGCGGCGTAGGGATGTCGACCCTGACGCCCTCGTGGTTCGTGTCCGGGTAGCGGAGCCTGAGCGCACAAACGGCCGGCGCGCCCCGGGGCCGACCAAGTCCGATGCCGGCGCCCGCGTCGTCGTGCTCCCGGCCTTCCTGCGCCGCGAGGTTCAGTGGCATCTCGACTGGTGGGCCGAGAAGAGGCCGGACGGGTTGCTCTTCGTCGGGGAGCGCGGCGGCGCCTTCCGTCGCACCACGTTCGGGAAGGTCTGGCGTCGGGTTCGAGTTACGGCGGGCCTTCCGGAGGGCTTCCGGTTCTACGATCTTCGCCACACCGGTCACACGCTGTCGACGCGCTCCGGCGCCACGCTCAAGGACACGATGGTCCGTGCGGGGCAGTCATCGGAGAAGGCCGCGCTGATCTATCAGCATTCCGATCACGAGCGTCAGCGTGAGGTCGCCGACGGGCTCGACGAGATGGTGCGCACTCAGCGTGCGAAGCACCACAAGGAGCCGCCCGACAGCCGTAATGGTGCGGATGTGGTGCGCGACAGCTGAACAGGTCCAGACAACAAAGAACCCCCGGGTCTACGACCTGGGGGTTTCTTATGGAGCGGGTGACGAGAATCGAACTCGCACTCTCAGCTTGGGAAGCTGATGTTCTACCACTAAACTACACCCGCACAGTACGGCCGTTGCGATGATCCGTACTCGCGGACACTGTACCTCATCCCGGGCCCCGGGCGCGTGAGCGCCGGGGCCCGGCTGCGTTCCGAGGCCTGGAAGTGACTGCGGGTGAAGGGAGTTGGGGCGTACGGTGGGGGGACCGCGCGAGGGTTGTTCAGAGGCGGAGTGCCGCGTGGATTCGCGTCCCTTTCATCCCGTAATGTGACCCCGTCGTCGGTCAGGAAACTGACCACATGGCTCGTGGGGAAGGGACTCCGGGACTTGATGGACTCGATGGAGCGCACCGTCGTCCGATGTGCCGAGGGGCACGTGTTCAGCACCGCTTCGTTCCCGATGCAGCAGGCCGACCGACTCGGTCCCGGCCGGCTCATCCGGTGCCCGCGGTGCGCCCGGCTCCGGCACTCGGTTCCTGTGGGATCCGACAAGCGGTAGCGGCAGGCGGAAGCAGTGGCTCAGCGCGGGGGCCCGCCGATTGTGGCGGGCCCCCGCGCTCTGCGTATCCTCAGTGAGTGCTTCTCTCAGACAAGGACATCCGGGCCGAGATCGACGCCGGGCGGGTGCGGATCGATCCCTACGACGAATCCATGGTGCAGCCGTCGAGCATCGACGTACGTCTCGACCGCTACTTCCGGGTGTTCGAGAACCACAAGTACCCGCACATCGACCCGAGCGTCGAGCAGGCGGACCTGACCCGGACGGTGGAGCCGGAGGGCGACGAGCCGTTCATCCTGCACCCGGGTGAGTTCGTGCTCGCGTCGACGTACGAGGTCATCTCGCTGCCCGACGACCTGGCCTCGCGCCTGGAGGGCAAGAGCTCGCTGGGCCGCCTCGGCCTCGTCACGCACTCCACGGCCGGGTTCATCGACCCGGGCTTCAGCGGCCACGTGACGCTGGAACTGTCGAACCTCGCGACGCTCCCCATCAAGCTGTGGCCCGGCATGAAGATCGGCCAGCTGTGCATGTTCCGGCTGTCGTCGCCCGCCGAGTACCCGTACGGCAGCGAGCGATACGGTTCGCGTTACCAGGGGCAGCGTGGGCCGACGGCCTCCCGCTCCTTCCAGAATTTCCATCGGACCCAGGTGTGAGCGGCAGCAACATGAGTGACGTGCGCGAGAACCTTACGTACGAGATGTTCGGCGGCGCCGTGCGCGAGCTCGCGCAGACCATCGCCGACGACGGCTACGAGCCGGACGTCATCCTGAGCATCGCGCGCGGCGGCGTCTTCGTCGCGGGCGGCCTCGCATATGCCCTGGACTGCAAGAACATCCACCTGGTCAACGTGGAGTTCTACACCGGCGTGGGAACGACCCTCGAGATGCCGGTCATGCTCGCGCCCGTGCCGAACGCGATCGACTTCAGCGACAAGAAGGTGCTGATCACCGACGACGTCGCCGACACCGGCAAGACGCTGAAGCTGGTCCACGACTTCTGCCTCGACCACGTGGCCGAGGTCCGGTCCGCCGTGATCTACGAGAAGTCGCATTCGCTGGTGAAGTGCGAGTACGTGTGGAAGCGCACGGACGACTGGATCAACTTCCCGTGGTCCGTCGAGCCGCCCGTCGTGAAGCGCGACGACCAGGTCCTCGACGCCTGAGCCACAGCAGATGTGAAGAAGGGCCCGGCGCCGTCGCACGAACGACGGCGCCGGGCCCTTCTGTGCGTGTGCTCAGAGCGTCAGAACGTGCCCAGCTTGATGATCGACAGCAGGGCGATCAGCTGGATCGCGGAGGCGGCCAGGGCCTTCGGCCAGGGGAGGTCGTGGGACTTGGAGACCATCGCGGTCAGCAGGGCGCCGGCGGCCAGCCAGGTGGCCCAGCCGAGCAGCTGCACGAACATCTCGTCGCCGCCGAGGAACATGCCGACGACCAGGCGCGGGGCGTCGGTGAGGCAGGCGATCAGCATGGACAGGCCGACCGTGGGCTGCCATGCGCCGTCGCCGCCGAGCTGGCGGGCCAGGGTGTGCGTGACGACGCCGAGGATGAAGAAGCTGATCGTGACGGCGATGCCGGTGGTCAGGACGTAGGGGATCGCCGACGACATCGTCGCGTTGATCACGTCCTTGCGGGCGCCGTCGAAGCCGAAGATCGCGAGCAGGCCGTAGACGAAGGTGACGACGAGGGCGGGGCCCCACATCGCGTAGTCCCGCATCTGGAGGTACGTCTGGTTGGGGCGCAGGACGACTCCGGAGAGGAGTTCCTTCCAGTGCAGGCGGGGGCCGACGGGGCCCGCCGGGGCCGCGCCCGCCTGGTACGTGGCGCCCTGGTTGTACGGGTCGTCGTGCACCGAGAAGGCCTGCGTGTGGCCCGGGTTGTTCGCCGCGTACGGGTCGGGACCGGCGCCGCCGAAGTACTCCGGCTCGCCGTGCCCGCCGCCCTGGGGCCACTGCTGCTGAGGCGCCTGCTGGGGCGCCTGCCGCGGTTGCCCGTACGGCTGCTGCGGGTACTGCTGCGGTTGTCCGTACGGGGGGTGCCCTTGCTGCGGCGCTTCGCGGTTGTCCCGGCCGCGTCCGTTCCTGAATCCAGCCACGTAGTCGAACGTACCTGGTTTCGACGACCCGGTGCCGGGCCCGAGGGGATCGGGCCCGGCATTGCCGCTGAGCTGTGACATCCCTTACGGGGTGGCCCTAGGGGTCATGGGAGGTACGCCGAGACGGGCGGCTCGGAGATGTCCGTCACGCCCACCGTGGTGATACCCGTCGCGGAGCCGGGCAGCCTCAGCGAGCCGTTTCCGCCGTCGACGTAGAGGTCGGCCGTGCCGTCGCCGTTCGCGTCGCGCAGCCGCACCACATCGCCGAAGGCGTCGTAGGGGTTCAGCGGCCCGGGTACGCCGGGGGTGTTGCGGGCGAACCACTGGGAGCCGGTGCCGGAGAGACCACTGGCGCGGCCCTTGAGGACGTGGACTCCGCCCGCGTTGTCCTTACCGTCGATCGCCTCGTCGCGCACACCGATCGCCAGGTCCTGATAGCCGTCCCCGTTGACGTCGCCCGCGGAGATCGACGACGCGAAGTTGTCGTAGTTCTCCGGAGTGCCGGCCATGCCGTCGGAGGACTGGGTGATGCGGGTGCTGGTGGAGGGGCCCGACGAGGAACCCTTCCAGACGGTGAGTCGGCCCTTGTGCCTCGAGTAGAGAGGCGTGCCCACGGCGATGTCGCCGTAGCCGTCCTTGTCGAAGTCGGCGATGACGCCGTCGCCGCCGAGTTCGGCGCGCCCGACGTCGCCGTCGATGGAGGCCAGGCGGAGGGTGCTGCCGGAGGTGAGCGCGCTCGATCCGCCCTTGATGAACCAGGCGTCGGCGGCCGAGTACGAGGACGTGACCACGTCCCCGATGATCACGAGGTCCGTTTTGCCGTCGCCGTTGACCTTCCCCGAGATCAGGGCCGTCGAGTAGAAGGACGTCGTCTTGTCGAGCTTCGTGACGGTGCCGGTGGTGCCGGAGCGGGTGAACGGGCCGCGGTAGACGTAGGTGACCGCACCGTTGACGAGGGCCAGGTCTTGATGGCCGTCGCCGTTGAAGTCGCCGGTCGCCAGGTCCCGGCCCATGCCGCCGACCGGGTTCTTGTTCGCCACCGTCGTGCCGGTGGACAGGCCCTTCGGTGAACCCCACAAGATGGTCACGGCGCCCCGGGCGGCTCCCTGGGAGTTCTTCTCGTTGACCGCTGCCACGGCGAGGTCGCCGTAGCCGTCCTGGTCGAAGTCGGCGGCGGCACGCACCTCGCCGAACTCGTCGTCGGCCTCGTCGGCGCCGGGCACGCCGGGGCTGGCCTGGCTGATGCGCTGGGCGTCGGCGGTGCCGGGGCCGCTCGCGGTGCCGAACACGACGGCGACGCTGCCGCCGTCCCCGTCGCTGAAGCTGGGGTACGCGTAGTCGCGGTAGCCGTCGCCGTTGAAGTCGTCGGCGTACTTGGCGGGGGCCGCCGCGGCCTGCGTGGCCGGCAGGGCGAGGGCGCCGGACACCGTCAGGGTGGCGGCGAGGAGGAGGGCGCGTTTGTGCATGGGGGACTCCGGGATCAGGTGCTGGGCCGGCGCCCCCGTTCTGGGGCGGGGGCGCCGGGTGGTGGTGCGTGGCTGAGCCGGGCCGGTCAGTTGGCGGCGTTCGCGGCGAACTCCGGGTAGCCGTCCGTGCTGACGCCGGCGGCTGTCGTGGAGATCGAGCGGGCGCCCGTCGTGGTGATCTTGGTGCCGTTGGACGGGAGGTAGGTCAGGGCGCCGTTGAAGTCGTTCTCGCCGATCGCGCCGACCATCAGGTCGGACTTGCCGTCGCCGGTGACGTCGGTGAGCTTGACCTCGGAGCCGAAGTAGTCGTGCGCCTCGTCGTCGCCGGGGACGCCGGGGGTGGACTGGGCGAAGAACTGGGTGCCGGACATCGTGTCGATGCCGTTCGGGGAGCCGTAGAGGACGGTGACGGAGCCGGTGTCGACGACCGAGGGGCTGCCGAGGTTCTCGCCGGCGGCGCCCACGACGAGATCCTGGAAGCCGTCGCCGTTGACGTCACCGAGGGAGACCTCGCCGCCGAACCAGTCGCCGCGCTCGGAGCCGCCGGGCACGTTGCCGGAGTCCTGGGTGACGTTGGTGGTGCCGGCCGGGCCGGAGGCCGAGCCGTACGTGATGTGGACCTGGCCGCCGACGACGGACTCGGGGACGGAGGGGTACTCCGAGCCGTCCTTCTCCGGGTCCCAGTCCTGGCCGGTGACGATGTCGGCGTAGCCGTCGCCGTTGACGTCGCCGATGCCGGTGATGATGCCGCGCTTGAGCGTCTTGGCGCCGCTCATGGTGAGACCGGAGGAGGAGCCGGGGATGTAGTAGTTCGTGTTCCAGCCCATCTCGGAGCTGGTCTCGTAGCCGTTGACGACGAGGTCGGTCCGCTTGTCGCCGTTGACGTCGCCGGCGGTGAGGTTGAGCGGGCCGTTGGAGCCGCCGCTCATGATGGCGGGCTTGATGGTGTAACGGCCGCCCGTGGTGCCGGACTTGGTGATGCCGCCCTTGTAGACGTACACGGTGGCGCTGGACGACCCGACGGCGAGGTCGTCCGTGCCGTCGCCGTCGAAGTCGCCCGCGGCCAGGGTGCGGCCCCAGCGGTCGTGGGAGGAGACGGCCGGGTCGGGGAGCGTCGTGCCGCCGGTCAGGCCGCCGGCGGAGCCCCACAGGATGGTGACCATGCCGCCGTCGGTGTCCCCGTCGATGTCCTCGTAGGAGGCGGAGACGGCGAGGTCGTCGAAGCCGTCGTGGTTGAAGTCGCCGTAGGCGCTCACCCAACCGAAGTGGTCGGCCTTCTCGGCGCCGCCCGGGACGCCCGGGGAGTTCTGGGTGATCGTGGTGCGCTTGCTCGACGTGACGCCGGACGCGGAGCCGTAGAGGGCGACGATCGAGCCGGCCTCCTTGTAGCCGGCGACGGTCGCGTCGCCCGCGGAGAACGCGACGTCGCCGTACCCGTCACCGTTGAAGTCGGCCTCGTGGTGGTGGACGGAGTCGCCGGCCGTGGCGGTGCCCGTGCCGGTGACGATCAGGGCGCCGGTCAGGGCCGCGGCGACGGCGGTCGCCGTGAGGAGGTGTCTGTGCTTGGCCATACGTGGCTCCTGCTGCAGGGGATGCCTGGCGGGCATCCGCGACGATGAGGTGCCGGTTTCGCCGTCGTTCACCCGGAGTTGTCCTGGGCATGATCGGCGGTTCGGCGAACAGGAGACTCGTCGTGGGGCGCGAGGGTTGTACGGGGCTGATGACAAATTGTGTCAGCCGGTGAACTCCGTGGTGGAGAAGGTGACGGCGGGGTCGGACGAGGCGAGCACGGGCTCCGTGATGCCGCGCAGCACTTCGACCGTGTCGGTGTCGCCGTCCGCCGCGGCGCGTTGCAGGACGAGGTCGTCCCTGCCGTCGCCGTCGAAGTCCGCGACGGCGACGACGCGGCCCTTCACGGAGGGGCCCGCCAGGACCTTGGTGCCGCTGTGCAGCATGCGGACGGGGTCGCCGGAGTCGCCGGAGACGACGAGGTCGGTGCGGCCGTCGCCGTCGAAGTCGCCCGCGTCCAGGGCCGATCCGGTCGGCGCGGGGAGCTTCACCGTGCGGCCCGCCGCGCCTTGGGGGCCGTAGAGGGTGATGCCGGTGGTGGTGAGGACGGCGGCGCCGGGGGTCGTGCCGAAGCGGCCGAACGCCACGTCCTCGCCTGCCGGGTACGTGGCTCCGGGGCGGCCGGGGCCGGTCGGGCCGCCGCGGACGAGGGCGGAGCGGGCGGTGCCGGTGTGGGCGCGGACCAGGACGTCGTCGGCGCCGTCGCCGTCGAGGTCGGAGGCGGGGCCGGCCGGGAGGTTGCCGGAGGCCTGGACGAGGCGGGCGGTGCCGCGGGGGGCTCCGGCGCGGGTGAACGGGCCGGGCAGGAAGGTGAGTCGGCCGCCGCTGGCGTGGACGACGAGGTCGCCGTCGCCGTCGTCGTCGAAGTCGCCGCAGACGGGCTGGTCGGGCCAGTCGTTGCCGAAGCGGGCCTTGTCCGGGATGCGGAGGGTGACGGCCCTGCCGGAGATGCCGGTGGGGGAGCCGAAGAGGATCTGCACGGGGACGGGGGGCCGGCCCTGGCCGTCGTAGGGCGGGTCGGTGGAGACGACCAGGTCGGAGAAGCCGTCGCGGTTGAGGTCGCAGGCGGCCTCGGAGCTGAACGCGGCCGGGATCTGGCCCTTGGTCGGGGCGGCGTACTTGGCGGGGGAGAGCAGTTGGCGGGTGGCCGGGTCGGGGCCGTGCTTCTTGCGGCCGTAGACGATGCCGATGCCGGGGTCGTCGCCGAGGCCCTGGTGGGCGAGGTCGTCGAGGACGAGGTCGGGGGTGCCGTCGCCGTTGAAGTCGGAGGGGACCTTGCTGCCCTTGCCTTCGGGGATCGGGCGGCTCTGGGTGTGGGCCTTCTTGGCGGACAGGGCCGAGGAGTCGGTCTTGTCGGTGGAGGTGCCGTCGCCGGAGCAGGCCGCCAGGGTCAGGGTGAGGGCGAGCGCCAGTGCTCCGCTGATGCCGAGTGTCCTGGTTCTCGCGTTCACCGTGTGTCCCCGCCCGCTTTTTTGTGTGTGTGACCGGAACATGATGGCTTTTGGCGGGCGGGAGGTTAAGGGGCGGGGGGTGGCTACTGCGTCACGTGGGGTGCGGGTGGGTGGGGCTTCTCGCGCAGTTCCCCGCGCCCCTGAGATGCGCACTTCGTGCGCCGTCTCAGGGGCGCGGGCCGTGGTCAGTCGTCGATGGCGGCTCCGAAGCGGGCGTTCTGGTAGGGGGCGTGGAGGGAGCCGGCGCCGTAGGTCCAGGAACCCGTGGCGGTGACGCCGCCCGATCCGGCGGAGAAGACCCAGATCACGCCGTCGTTCGTGTTCTCGCCCGGCGCCGAGGCGAGGAGCCCGAAGCGGCCGTCGTCGTTCGGGTCGGTGAACGCGACCTGCGCGCCGAACTTGTCGCCCTTCTCGGCGGTGCCCGGCACGTTCGCCGAGTTCTGGTTGAAGTCCTTCACGCCGGTCGCGGTGAGGCCGCCCGCGGACCCGCGCAGCACCCAGACCGCGCCGGCGTCGGCGACCGTGCCGATGTCCTCGCCGGACGCGCCGACGGCCAGGTCGGCGAAGCCGTCGCCGTTGGTGTCGCCGACCGAGAGGTCGCTGCCCCAGCCGTCGCCCTTCTCGGCGGTGCCGGGCACCCCGGTGGTGTTCTGCGTCCACCACTCGGGCGCGCCGTAGGGGCCGGTGGCCGAGCCGTAGTGGACGCCGACGACGCCGCCGGTCAGGGTCTCGCCGCCGTCGTCGGGGCTGTGGGGTTCGCCGGTGATGAGGTCGTCCATGCCGTCCCCGTTGACGTCGCCGGAGGCCACGACGGGGCCGCCGCGCACGGCGAGGATGGGCAGCGGGTCGGCGTCGGAGGCGGTGCCGGGCAGGACGTAGGACCAGCCGTGGCCGGGCTCGGAGCCGATGGAGGTGCCGGAGACGACGAGGTCGGCGAAGCCGTTGGCGTCGTAGTCGCCGGTGGTGAGGGACATGGGCTGGATGCCGTCCGGCTCGTCCTGGGCGGCGCGGGCGGCGGGCGCGTTCCGGGTGAAGTTGCGCCGGGACTCGCGGGCGAGGTTCTTGCCGGTGCTGCGGGCGGCGGCGGGGGCCGTCTCGTAGCGGTAGATCGAGAGGCCGGCGTTGTCGAGGACGGCGAGGAGGTCGCCGGGGGTCTCGTCGGAGAAGTGGGCGGCGGCGAGCGCGGAGCCGAAGTGGCGTCCGGCGGCGAGTTCGTCGGACTGGAGCCAGGTGCTGTCGGCGCCGGTGAGGCCTCTGGGGGTGCCCCAGAAGACGACGCCGCCGCCGGAGTCGGCCAGGGAGGCGAGGTCCTCGCCGGGCGCGCCGACGATCGCGTCGTCGTAGCCGTCGCCGTCGAGGTCGCCGGTGGCGACGGCCTGGCCGAACGCGTCCCCGGTCTCGGCGGCGCCGGGCACCCCGGTGGTGTCCTGGCTGAACACCGCGGAGCGGGTGGTGCCCATGCCGCCGGACCCGCCGTACTGGACGGTGACGAGTCCGGCGCCGGTGTGCCCGCCGACGGTGGCGCCGGGCGCGCCGACGAGCACGTCGTCGTAGCCGTCGCCGTTGAAGTCGGTGTTGCGGTCGTTCGCACGGGTCCCGCCGGGCGTGCCGGCGTACGCGGACGGGGCGGTGGCGATGAACATGCCGCCGAGAAGAAGGAATGACGCCGCTGCGAGGGCGGCCGAACGGTTCTTGCGCACGTGCGGCTCCTGGGCTGACGGAGGGCCGGGCAGCGCGGGGGGACGGCCGGAAAGGGCCCGTTCCTTTTCCGACATACCGTTTGACACGGGATCAACCGGAAGGGTTGTACGGCCCTTACAGCAGCTTTCTTACGACAAAGAGGGCACCCCGTGCATACACGGGATGCCCTCGATGGCGTACGGGAGACCGCCTCAGAGGCTGACGCCTCCCGGTCGACCGGCTACTTGACCGGCTCCGGCTCCGGCGCGTCCTCGCTCTCCGTCTCGCCCGCCGGGTCGGCCGGCGTCTTGACGGAGTCGAGGAGCAGCTGGGCGACGTCGACGACCTGGATGGACTCCTTGGCCTTGCCGTCGTTCTTCTTGCCGTTGACCGAGTCGGTCAGCATGACGAGGCAGAACGGGCAGGCGGTGGAGACGATGTCCGGGTTGAGGGACAGGGCCTCGTCGACGCGCTCGTTGTTGATGCGCTTGCCGATGCGCTCTTCCATCCACATGCGGGCGCCGCCGGCGCCGCAGCAGAAGCCGCGCTCCTTGTGGCGGTGCATCTCCTCGTTGCGCAGGCCCGGGACCTTGCCGATGATCTCGCGCGGGGGCGTGTAGATCTTGTTGTGGCGGCCCAGGTAGCAGGGGTCGTGGTACGTGATGATGCCCTCGACCGGGGTCACGGGGATCAGCTTGCCCTCGTCCACCAGGTGCTGGAGCAGCTGGGTGTGGTGGATGACCTCGTAGTCGCCGCCGATCTGCGGGTACTCGTTGCCGATCGTGTTGAGGCAGTGCGGGCAGGTGGCGACGATCTTCTTGGCGGTGCGGGGCTTCTTGGACTCCTCCGTCACCTTGCCGTCGTCGTCGTACTCTTCGCCGAAGGCCATGTTGAGCGCCATGACGTTCTCCTGGCCGAGCTGCTGGAAGAGCGGCTCGTTGCCCAGGCGGCGGGCGGAGTCACCGGTGCACTTCTCGTCGCCGCCCATGATCGCGAACTTGACGCCCGCGATGTTGAGCAGCTCGGCGAAGGCCTTGGTGGTCTTCTTGGCGCGGTCCTCGAGGGCGCCGGCGCAGCCGACCCAGTAGAGGTACTCGACCTCGGTGAGGTCCTCGATGTCCTTGCCGACGACCGGCACCTCGAAGTCGAGCTCCTTGAGCCACTCCAGGCGCTGCTTCTTGGCGAGGCCCCAGGGGTTGCCCTTCTTCTCCAGGTTCTTGAGCATCGTGCCCGCCTCGGACGGGAACGCGGACTCGATCATCACCTGGTAGCGGCGCATGTCGACGATGTGGTCGATGTGCTCGATGTCGACCGGGCACTGCTCGACGCAGGCGCCGCAGGTGGTGCAGGACCACAGGACGTCGGGGTCGATGACGCCGTTCTCTTCGGCGGTGCCGATCAGCGGGCGCTCGGCCTCGGCCAGGGCGGCCGCAGGGACGTCCTTCAGCTGCTCCTCGGTCGCCTTCTCCTCGCCCTCCATGGACTTGCCGCCACCCGCGAGCAGGTAGGGCGCCTTGGCGTGCGCGTGGTCGCGCAGCGACATGATGAGGAGCTTCGGGGAGAGCGGCTTGCCCGTGTTCCAGGCGGGGCACTGCGACTGGCAGCGGCCGCACTCGGTGCAGGTGGAGAAGTCGAGCAGGCCCTTCCAGGAGAAGTGCTCGATCTGCGAGACGCCGTAGACGTCGTCGTCCGAGGGGTCCTCGAAGTCGATCGGCTCGCCCTTGGAGGTCATCGGGAGCAGCTCGCCGAGCGAGGTGTCGCCCTTGGCGTTCCGCTTGAACCAGATGTTCGGGAAGGCCAGGAAGCGGTGCCAGGCGACACCCATGTCGGTCTTCAGGGCGACCGTGATCATCCAGATGAAGGAGGTCGCGATCTTCAGACCGGCGAAGAAGTAGGTGAGGTTCTGGAGCGTGGAGACGTCCAGGCCCTCCAGCGCGTTGACGACCGGGTACGAGATGAAGAAGGAGGCCTCGTAGCTGTCGACGTGGTGCTGGGCGCCTTCGAGGGCGTGCAGCATGAAGATGCAGACGCCGACGATGAGGATGACGGCCTCGACGAAGTACGCCTGGCCGAAGTTGGAGCCGGCGAAGCGGGACTTGCGGCCCGGCTTGCGCGGGTGGGACAGCTGGCGGATCGCGATGAGGACGACGATGCCCAGGACCGTCATGGTGCCGATGAACTCGACGAAGACGTTGTAGGGCGCCCACTCGCCGATGATCGGCAGCAGCCAGTCGGCCTGGAACAGCTGGCCGATGGCGTTGACGATCGTCAGCAGCAGGGAGAAGAAGCCCACCGCCACGAACCAGTGCGCGACACCGACGACGCCCCAGCGGTTCATGCGGGTGTGGCCGAGGAACTCCCTGGCCACGGTGAGGGTGCGCTGTGCGGGATCGTCCGTGCGGGTGCCCTTGGGCACGTTCTGGCCGAGCCGCATGAAGTTGTAGATCTGCAGGAGAGCACGGACGAACAGCGCCGCGCCCACCACGATCAGAACCAGCGACACGATGATCGCGGCGAGTTGCATTGGGGGCTCCTCGGGCCTGCGAGGGGAGGTCTCTTTGGTGACCGACGATTGATTACTAAGCGGTAACTTATGCAGTCCGTCTGAGACTACCCACTTACCCGGTCGCAATGTAGTCGCCAGGGTCGTGATCTGTGTCGCTGAGGTACCACTCACCGGGCCGGGCGGCGGACTCGGGCTGCGCCGCGCGATAGATCGTGTTATTCGCCCCATATTTGGACATAACGGATTACCTTAAGTCGGTATCCGGACGGGCGAGCCCCCCGGTGTCATCCCGATACCGCAATCAGTCGAGGGGCCCGATGGACGCTCTCACCTACCTGGTCACCGGCGGCGCGGGCTTCATCGGCTCGCATCTGACGGACGCCCTCCTCGACCGGGGCCACACCGTCGTCGTGCTCGACGACCTCTCCACGGGCGACCGCGCCAACCTCGACCGCGCCTGGCCGCAGCGCGGGCTGCGCTTCGTGCGCGGCTCCGTCCTCGACGACCGGCTCGTCGACGAGCTCACCGGCCGCTGCGACGTCGTCGTCCACCTCGCCGCCACCGTCGGCGCCCGCGTCGCCGCCCGCCCCCTCGACTCCTTCACCGCGAACGTGCGCGGCACCGAGACCGTCGTCGCCGCCGCCCTGCGCCACCGCCGCCGGCTGCTGCTCGCCTCCACCTCCGAGATCTACGGGAAGAACGGCGCGGGCCCGCTCGCCGAGACCGACGACCGGATCCTCGGCCAGACCACCGTGGCCCGCTGGTCGCACTCCACCGCCAAGGCCGTCGACGAGATCCTCGCCCTCGGCCACCACCGCGAACACGGCCTGCCCGTCACCGTCGCCCGGCTGTTCAACACCGCCGGACCGCGCCAGGCGCCCGGCTGCGGCGCCGTCGTGCCGACCTTCGCCGCGCAGGCGCTCGCCGGCCGGCCCCTCACCGTCCACGGCGACGGCACCCAGCGGCGCTGCCTCGCCCACGTCGACGACGTCACCGACGCGCTGCTGCGGCTCCTGGACCACCCCGGCGCCGTCGGCGAGGTGATCAACGTCGGCTGCGGCGAGCCGACCGCCGTCGCCGACCTCGCGGGCCTCGTCGTCGAGCGCGCCGGCTCCCCGTCCCCGCTCCGCTTCGTCCCCCACGACACCGGCGCACCCGGCGACGAGGACCCGACCCGGATCCCCGACACCGGCAAACTGCGCGCCCTCACCGGCTGGCGGCCCCGCCGCACCCTCGACGACATCGTCGACGCGGCCCTCGCCGACGCCGCCGCCCGCCGGCCCACCGCGCCGCTCGCCACCGCGGCCCGGGGCTGACGTGCTGTACGGGACCGCCGCCGCGTCGGCCGCGCTGCTGCTCACCACCCTGCTGACCGCCGCCCTGCGCCCCCTCGCGCTCGGCCGGCGCCGCCGCCGGGGCGTCGCCTTGCGCGGCGCACCGCGCGTCGGCGGCCTCGCGCTCGTCACCGCCACCGGGGCGCTCGCCGCCACCGGAGCCCTGACCGGCGCCGTGCCGCTCGACCCGGCGACGACCGCGCTGCTCGCCGGCGCCACCGTCGTCGGCCTGCTCGGGCTCGCCGACGGACTGCGACCCGGCGGACTCGACGCGCGGCTGCGGATCGCCGTCGAGGTCGCGGCGGCCACGGTCGTCGTGCACTTCGCCGGGCTCGGGCCGCTCACCGGGGCGCTCGCCGTGCTGTGGATCGTCTTCGTCACCCGCGCCTTCCGGCAGCTCGACACCTCCGAGGGCGTCATGGGCACCGTCGGCGTCGTCACCGCGCTCGGCCTGTGCGTGTGCGCGGGCGCCGAGGGGCTCGGCGCGCTCGCGGTGCTCCTCGCGCTGCTCGCCGCCGCGCTCACCGGACACCTGATGCACGCCTGGTACCCGGCGCGGGCCCGGGCCGGCGGCTGCGGGGCCCTCTACACAGGGTTCCTCGTCGCCGGCGCCGCGCTCCTGGTCAACGCGGAGCACACCGCGCCCGAACCGGCCGCCTCCCTGTTCGCGCTCACCGCCGTGCCCGCCGCCGACGCCGTGCTCGCCCTCGTGACCCGGCGCCGGGCCCGCCGCCCCGGCCACCTCGCGCACCGCCTGCGCCGGCTCGGCCTGACCGCGCCCGGCGCGGCCGTCGCCCTGGGCGTCGCGACCGCGCTCACCACCGTCGTCGGCGTCCTGCTCCACCGGGGCGCGCTCGGCCCCGAGGCCGTGTGGTGGCCGGCCGCCGCGCTCGCGCTCGCCGTGCTCCTCGCGCTGCGCGACCCGAAGGCTTCCGAGGCGACAGAGGCGGTACGAACCGAAGGGGTACGCACATGAGGACGTTCGGCGGGGCCCGGGAGCTGGTGCGCCGGCTGGTCCAGGACGAGATCGACCTGGTGCTGGACTCCGGCGCCCACGACGGCGGCTTCGGACGCGGCCTGCGCCGGGCCGGATACCGCGGCCGGATCGTCTCCTTCGAGCCCTTCGGCGGCCCCCGCGCCGGGGTCCGCCGGGCCGCCTCCCGCGACACCGCCTGGCAGGTGCTCCCGTACGCCCTCGGCGACCGCGACACCCGCTGGACCCGCCGCCTCGACGGCATGTGGGAGGAGGTCGTCGCCCCCGGCGAACGCGTCCTCCTCCAGGTCGACCGCCACCCCGAACTCCCCCAGATCCTCGCCGGAGCGGGCCCCTTCGGGGAGGACCTGGCCCTCGTACGGACCGGGGTCGCGGGAGAGGCGGCGTTCGCATGACGGGCCCCTCGCAGGGCGCGCCGGGGGTCGGGCTCGGTCGCGGTGGGTGCGGGGAGCCGGACGGGGCGGTGGTCGCGTGAGGATCGCGCTGGTGGACGGTTTCCGCGCGGGGCCTCGGGCCTCGGGCGGGGGTGCGGGCGCGGGCAGGCGGAGGCCGGCCGGTGCGCGGAGGGTCGGGCTCGGTTCTGGTGGGTGCGGGACATCGGTTGAGGCGGTGGTCGCGTGAGGATCGCGCTGGTGCACGGGTTCCACGGGCCCGGCGGGCCCGGCGGGGAGAACGCCGCGGTGCTCGACCAGGCCGCCGCGCTCGTCCGCGCGGGGCACGACGTCCATCTCGTCGTCACCGCGGCCGGCGGGCCGCTGCACGCGGCGCCGCGCCGCCGCGCGCCCTGCCCGGTCACCGTCGTCACCGGGCAGAGCCGCGGGCCGCTCAGCGCGCTGCGGGCCCTCGCGCCCGACGTCACGCACGTCCACCACGCCGCGACCGGCGCCGGACGCGGCTGGGCCGCCGACTGGACCGGCCCGCTCGTCGCCACCCTGCGCGACACCCGGCCCCAGAGCGCCGCCGCCGGCGTCCTGCACCGGCTCGCCGCGCTGCCGCAGGCCCGCGCGGCGCGCGCCGACCGCGACCCGCTGCTGCGCCGCGCCGACCGCCTCGTCGTCCGCTCCGAACCGGCCCGCGACCAGTACCTGCGCGCCGGAGTGCCGCTGCGGCGCCTCGCCCTGATCCCCGACTTCGCGCCCGCCGCGCCGAGCGTGCCGGACGCCCCCGAAGGGCCCTGGACCTATGTGGGCCGGCTCGCCCCGGAGACCGGGATCCTCGACCTGCTGCGCCGCTGGCCGGACGGCCGGCGCCTCGACGTGCTCGGCGCGGGGCCGCTCGAAGGGGCCTGCCGGGCCGCGGCGCCGGCGTCCGTACGGTTCTCGGGGCCGGTCGGGCGGGGTGGCCTGCGGGCCGGGCTCGTCGGGCGCCGGGGGCTCGTGGTGCCCGGGCGCGCGGCGCAGGATCTGCCCGTCTGTTACGCGGAGGCGCTGGCCGCGGGGGTGCCCGTGCTGGCTGTCGGGGGTGTGGCGGTGCCGCGGGCCGTCCGGGCCGAGGGGACCGGCACGGTGGCCTCTTGGGCGGCGCCTCTCGGGTCGGCCCTCGATGTGGCCGAGCGCCTCTTTCCCGGGTTGTCCCAGCACTGCCGCGCCGTCCATACGGAGTCGTACGCGGCGGAGCGCTGGCTGGAGCGGGTGGCACATGTGTACGCCGCCGCCATCCAGCACGGTTCCTCCGGTCTCGTACGCGACCGCGGCTGAGTGGGGGCGGGCCGCGCAGTTCCCCGCGCCCCTGAAATGCAGACGCTTCGCGTCGCATTTCCCCTATGAGGCGCAGCCTCATCAGGGGCGCGGGGAACTGCGCGATCAGCCCCCACCGGCCCGCACCCGGCCACGTTCAAGAAGGGGCACCCCGGTGGCCGCGGCCCCGGGTACGTCCGGCCCGCAGTGCCGTCAGGAGATACGGCGCCACGATCAACCCCGGCGCCCGAACCCCCGCATGCCGCACGCAGTACACCGCCCACGGCCACACAGGCCGCTCCGCCTCGGAGGCGACCCGGCGGAGAGCCTCCCGTACGCCGATCCCCGGCTCCGAGGACCCGGGCACCCCGCGACGATCCCCGGCCCACTCCCCGACGGCCCGCGGAGCCACATACGCCGCGACCCCGGCCCGCCGAGCCCGCAACCCGTGATCGTGATCCCCCATCCCGTGCCGGAACACCTTGTCGATGTCCCCGACCCGCTCCCGTACGGCCCACGGGACCAGCACCACGTCCCCGTCGTACGTGGCGCAGCGCTCCGGCGCCCCCGTCGGCTCCACCAGGGCGAGCCCGGGCGGCGCGGACCGCCCCGACCGCACGGTGACCCCGGCGTGCACGACGGCCCCGACGACGATCGCCGCGTCGTCGAAGCGCCGCGCGGTCGCGAGGAGTTCGGCGAGCGCCCCGGCCCGCAGCCGCACCGCGTCGCCGAGCCAGAGCTGATGCGTCGGTTCGGGCAGCCCGGCCGCGCGGCTGTTGCGGCTCGCGAGGCGCATCCCGTGGCTCCAGTAGACGTCGGGCCCGACCTCGGCGACCTGGACGCCGGGATGCGCGCGGCGCACGGCCGCGGCGGTGCCGTCGCAGGACCCCGCGTCGACGAGGTGGACCCGTACGCGCGTGCCGGCCGGCAGCCCGGTCTGCGCGGCGAGGGCGTCGAGGGCGGCGAGGGTCGAGGCGCGTCGGTCGCGGCAGGTCATCAGTACGGCTACCTGGGGCGGCTGCGACTCCATAAGGGATATTAGGTACATAAGGGCGCGGGGAAGAGTCCAACTCCCGGCCCCTCGCGGCGCGTCGGCAATCTGCTTGCCCATAAGGGCTGAATAAAAGTTGAGTGGGATCGACTCAGGTCTGTTGACGGGGAGGGGTGGGGTGGTGCACCCTTGAGCCAGTTCCACTCAAGTAGTCAGCTGGAGGAATCGAAATGGCACGTGCGGTCGGCATCGACCTGGGCACGACTAACTCCGTCGTCAGCGTTCTCGAAGGCGGCGAGCCCACCGTCATCACGAACGCGGAGGGCGCCAGGACCACGCCGTCCGTCGTCGCCTTCGCGAAGAACGGCGAGGTGCTGGTCGGCGAGGTCGCCAAGCGCCAGGCGGTCACGAACGTGGACCGTACGGTCCGCTCGGTCAAGCGCCACATGGGCACTGACTGGAAGATCAACCTGGACGGCAAGGACTTCAACCCGCAGCAGATGAGCGCCTTCATCCTGCAGAAGCTGAAGCGGGACGCCGAGGCCTACCTGGGCGAGAAGGTCACCGACGCGGTCATCACCGTCCCGGCGTACTTCAACGACTCGGAGCGTCAGGCGACGAAGGAGGCCGGCGAGATCGCGGGCCTGAACGTCCTGCGCATCGTGAACGAGCCGACGGCCGCCGCCCTGGCCTACGGCCTCGACAAGGACGACCAGACCATCCTGGTCTTCGACCTCGGTGGCGGTACGTTCGACGTCTCGCTGCTCGAGATCGGCGACGGGGTCGTCGAGGTGAAGGCCACCAACGGTGACAACCACCTCGGTGGTGACGACTGGGACCAGCGCGTCGTCGACTACCTGGTCAAGCAGTTCAACAACGGCCACGGCGTGGACCTCGCCAAGGACAAGATGGCGCTCCAGCGTCTGCGCGAGGCGGCCGAGAAGGCCAAGATCGAGCTGTCCTCCTCCACGGAGACCACGATCAACCTGCCCTACATCACGGCGTCCGCCGAGGGCCCGCTGCACCTGGACGAGAAGCTCACGCGCGCCCAGTTCCAGCAGCTCACGTCCGACCTCCTGGAGCGCTGCAAGACGCCGTTCCACAACGTCATCAAGGACGCGGGCATCCAGCTCTCCGAGATCGACCACGTCGTTCTCGTCGGTGGCTCGACCCGTATGCCGGCCGTCGCCGAGCTCGTCAAGGAACTGACGGGCGGCAACGAGGCCAACAAGGGCGTGAACCCGGACGAGGTCGTCGCCATCGGCGCCGCCCTGCAGGCCGGTGTCCTCAAGGGTGAGGTCAAGGACGTCCTGCTCCTCGACGTGACCCCGCTGTCGCTTGGTATCGAGACCAAGGGCGGCATCATGACGAAGCTCATCGAGCGGAACACGACGATCCCGACCAAGCGGTCCGAGATCTTCACCACCGCCGAGGACAACCAGCCGTCCGTCCAGATCCAGGTCTACCAGGGCGAGCGCGAGATCGCGGCGTACAACAAGAAGCTCGGGATGTTCGAGCTGACCGGTCTGCCGCCGGCCCCGCGTGGTGTCCCGCAGATCGAGGTCGCCTTCGACATCGACGCCAACGGCATCATGCACGTGACCGCGAAGGACCTCGGCACGGGCAAGGAGCAGAAGATGACCGTCACCGGTGGCTCCTCGCTGCCGAAGGACGAGGTCAACCGGATGCGCGAAGAGGCCGAGAAGTACGCGGAGGAGGACCACGCCCGCCGCGAGGCCGCCGAGTCGCGCAACCAGGGCGAGCAGCTCGTCTACCAGACGGAGAAGTTCCTCAAGGACAACGAGGACAAGGTTCCGGGTGACGTGAAGACCGAGGTCGAGTCCGCCGTCGCCGAGCTGAAGGAGAAGCTCAAGGGCGAGGACACGGCCGAGATCCGCACCGCCACCGAGAAGGTCGCCGCCGTCTCGCAGAAGCTGGGCCAGGCCATGTACGCCGACGCCCAGGGTGCCCAGGCCGCCGGCGGTCCCGAGGGCGACGCCCCGCAGGGTGACGCCAAGGCCGACGACGACGTCGTCGACGCCGAGATCGTCGACGAGGACCGCAAGGACGGTGCCGCGTGACGGAGGAGACCCCGGGCTTCGAGGAGAACGAGAAGCCTGACGTCCCCTCCGGCGCCGACGACGCCGAGCCGAAGTCCGCTCCCTCCGACAAGGAGGGGGCGGCCCCGGCCGGGGACTCAGCTTCCGCTTCGTCCGCAGGTGATGTGGCCCTCACGGCACAGCTGGACCAGGTGCGCACCGCCCTCGGCGAGCGCACCGCCGACCTCCAGCGCCTGCAGGCCGAGTACCAGAACTACCGGCGCCGCGTGGAGCGGGACCGCGTCACGGTCAAGGAGATCGCCGTCGCGAACCTCCTGTCCGAGCTGCTTCCCGTCCTCGACGACGTCGGCCGCGCCCGTGAGCACGGCGAGCTGGTCGGCGGCTTCAAGTCCGTCGCCGAGTCGCTGGAGACGGTCGTGGCGAAGATGGGCCTGCAGCAGTTCGGCAAGGAGGGCGAGCCCTTCGACCCGACCGTGCACGAGGCCCTGATGCACAGCTACGCGCCGGACGTCACCGAGACGACCTGCGTGGCGATCCTGCAGCCGGGTTACCGGATCGGCGAGCGCACCATCCGCCCCGCGCGGGTGGCCGTGGCCGAGCCGCAGCCGGGCGCGCAGGGCAAGTCCGACGAGGCCTCCGAGCAGGACGCCGAGAAGGACGACGGTGGCCCGGACAAGGGCTGACGTACACACGCGCAACGAAATGAGTGAGGAGGGACGTCGGGGCCGATGAGCACCAAGGACTTCATCGAGAAGGACTACTACAAGGTCCTCGGCGTCCCCAAGGACGCCACCGACGCCGAGATCAAGAAGGCGTACCGCAAGCTGGCGCGCGAGAACCACCCCGACGCCAACAAGGGCAACCCCAAGGCGGAGGAGCGCTTCAAGGAGATCTCCGAGGCGAACGACATCCTCGGTGACGCCAAGAAGCGCAAGGAGTACGACGAGGCCCGCGCACTGTTCGGGAACGGGGGCTTCCGCCCCGGTCCCGGCGGCGGCGGAGGTTCGTTCAACTTCGACCTGGGCGACCTCTTCGGAGGCGGCGCCCAGGGCGGGGGCCAGCCCGGCTCCGGTGGTTTCGGCGGCGGCATCGGCGACGTCTTCGGCGGCCTGTTCAACCGGGGCGGCGCGGGCGCGGGCACGGGTGCCCGTACCCAGCCGCGCCGGGGCCAGGACATCGAGTCCGAGGTGACGCTCAACTTCACCGAGGCGGTGGACGGGGCCACGGTGCCTCTCCGTATGTCGTCCCAGGCCCCCTGCAAGGCGTGCTCCGGCACCGGCGACAAGAACGGCACGCCGCGCGTGTGCCCGACCTGCGTCGGCACCGGGCAGGTCTCGCGGGGCGGCGGTGGCGGTTTCTCCCTCACCGACCCGTGCGTGGACTGCAAGGGGCGCGGCCTCATCGCCGAGACCCCCTGCGAGGTCTGCAAGGGCTCCGGCCGCGCCAAGTCCTCCCGCACCATGCAGGTGCGCATCCCCGCCGGGGTCTCCGACGGGCAGCGCATCCGCCTGCGCGGCAAGGGCGCACCCGGTGAGCGCGGCGGCCCGGCCGGCGACCTGTACGTCGTCGTCCACGTCGACGCCCACCCCGTCTTCGGCCGTAAGGGCGACAACCTCACGGTGACCGTGCCCGTCACGTTCACCGAGGCGACGCTCGGCGGCGAGGTCAAGGTGCCCACGCTCGGCGGCCCGTCCGTCACCCTGAAGCTGCCCCCGGGCACGCCGAACGGGCGGACGATGCGGGCCCGCGGCAAGGGCGCCGTCCGTAAGGACGGCACGCGCGGAGATCTCCTGGTCACGGTCGAGGTCGCGGTCCCCAGGGACGAGGACCTGACCGACGAGGCCCGTTCGGCCCTCGAGTCGTACGCCAAGGCGACCGAGGACACGGACGTGCGGGCAGAACTGTTCCAGGCGGCGAAGGGAGCCTGAGCCAGATGGACGGCCGTCGACGAAGCAACCCGTACGAACTGACCGACGAGACACCGGTGTACGTGATCTCGGTGGCGGCCCAGCTGTCCGGCCTGCACCCGCAGACCCTGCGCCAGTACGACCGCCTCGGCCTCGTCTCGCCCGACCGCACGGCCGGGCGCGGCCGCCGCTACTCGGCCCGCGACATCGACCTGCTGCGCACCGTCCAGCAGTTGTCGCAGGAAGAGGGCATCAACCTGGCCGGCATCAAGCGCATCATCGAGCTGGAGAACCAGGTGGCCGCCCTCCAGTCCCGCGTGGCGGAACTCTCCTCGGCGGTCGAAGGCGCGGCAGCAGCCATGCAGCAACGCGAGGCAGCGGTCCACGCCTCGTACCGCCGCGACCTGGTCCCGTACCAGGAGGTCCAGCAGACCAGCGCCCTGGTGG
Organism: Streptomyces sp. NPDC025806; assembly: GCF_055558275.1. Lineage (NCBI taxonomy): Bacteria > Bacillati > Actinomycetota > Actinomycetes > Kitasatosporales > Streptomycetaceae > Streptomyces > Streptomyces sp. NPDC025806. Next base: position 321,852 of record NZ_JBVHMU010000004.1, read on the forward strand.
TCTGGCGCCCCAAGCGGCCGAAGGACTGACTTGTGTGACATCGCGTGGCCCCTTGCCGACCGGCAGGGGGCCACGCGGCGTATCAGCTGATGGACTCCGCCGTTCTCACAGACCGCCCAGGAAGCCGGCCCAGGCCGTTCCGCTCACGGCCAGGCGCGGGCCCTCCGACTTTTTGGAGTCTCGTACGTGGGTCGTGCCGGGGGTGTGGGCGATCTCTACGCAGTCGGGCTCGTCTCCGCCGCTGCTGTAGGTGCTCTTGAACCAGGCCAGCTCGGTCGGTTCCCCGGCGGTGGTCTCGCGGTTCATAGGTCTCCCAGCATGCGCTCGATGAAGGCCCGGGACTCCCTGGGCGAGAGAGCCTGGGCTCGGATGATGCCACACCGAAGTTCGATGCTGCGGAGCTGTTTGGGGTCGGAGACAGGGCGCCCGGCGTAGAGGCCGTCGCAGCGCCCGATCGCCGTTCCGTCCCCGAACTTCAGCACGTCCATGTTCCCACTCATCCCCGCGTGATCCTCCCGATCGGTCGGCATCACCTGGATCTCTACCGTGCGCAACTGGGCGAGTTCCAGAAGGTGTTCGAGCTGGCCGCGCAGGACGGTGCGGCCGCCGATGGGGCGGCGCAGGGTGACCTCTTCCTGGATGAAGCTGAGGGCGGGGGACGGGTCGCGGTCGAAGATGGATTTGCGGGCCGTGCGGCCCGCCATCGCGCGTTCGATCTGCTCGGACGACAGTGCCGGGCGGCGCATCGAGAAGAGGGCCTGTGCGTACTCGGGGGTCTGGAGCAGGCCGTGCGGGCTGTGGTTCCAGTACGAGGTCAGCTCGACGGCCTTGGCCTCCAGCGCCGCGATGTCCCGCACCTTCTTCGGGTACCGGACCTCGGCGACATCCGGCTTCATCGCCTTGAGCAGGCCGTTGGCGCGGAGCACGTCGTCGGCCTTGTCCAGGAATTCAGGGCGCGGGATCCGCGTACCGGACTCCACTTTGTAGACGATGCCCTCGCCGTAGCCGAGTGCCGCGCCGAGTTCCGAGACCTTGAGGCCGGCCGCCTCGCGCAGCGCTCTCAGCTGGTGTCCCACCAGGGCGATCACCGCCGCTCCCTGTACGTCACCGGGCTCGATCTCCCAGCCGTCACCGTCCGTCGCACCGGTCATCCGCGCGTCCCTCCCGCCCGTTCGGCTCCCCGCCCACGTTCCGTGAACCGCCCTACCCACCAAGGGTCTTGGACAGCCTGTACAGCTCTGGACAAACGCTGGACAGTGACCGTACGTGACGGGCGAGTCGCGGATCAGGGTATGCGGGGGCGGCCACGCTGAGTGATGTGAATCGACAGAACTTCAGCGTCCAGCTGTCCCCGACCCCGCGCGCGGCCCGCCTCGCCCGCCTCCTCGCCGTCGAACAACTCCGCACCTGGGGCCTCGCCCACGCCCTCGACGACGCGGCGCACGTCGTCGCCGAACTCACCGCGAACGCCGTCACGCACGGCCGCCTCCCCGCCCGCGACTTCGTCCTCAGGGTGTACGTGACCGAGGGTGTCCTGCGCATCGAGGTCACCGACACCCGCGCCGACCGGCTCCCTCAACTCCGGGTTGCGGACGGGGAGTCGGGGCGCGGACTCGTCCTCGTCGAGGCGCTCGCCGAGCGGTGGGGTGTCACCCAGGGGCCATTTCCCCGGAAGACCGTCTGGGCCGAGGTGCGGCTCGCGACGGTCGGGCGCGGCGTCAGCGCTTCGGGCAATTCCCCATCGCGACGTAGAGCTTGACGTTCTCCGACGGGTCGAAGGGAGCACCGGGCTTCGGGGACTGCTTGCAGACCTCTCCGTCGACGCGGGACATGTCTGCCTGCTCGACGACGCCCTCGCTTCCGTAGAGCACATCGATGGAGAGGCTGTCGTAGCCCTTCTCCAGGAGAGACTGGTAGGCGTTCGCGAATTTCTTCCCGGTCACGCGAGGTGTTCGTATCTCGGGGATGTGCGCATCCCAGTGGTCCGGGCACTTCTCCCCGTACGGGACGGCTCCGAGGTCCACCGTCTTCGGCTGGCCCGCCTTGCTCTCCAGGCAGAACCGCCAGAGGTCGACGTGCCGCAGGTCGACCGTCCGCCCGGCGTCGGTCGCGTCCCGCACCGAGTATCCGAACCCCTTCTCGACCTCTGCCCCGATCTTCGCCGACAGGCTGTCCGGGCGAGGACGAGCCGGAGCCGACGCGCTGGGCTCTGCCGAAGAAGGACCGTCCGACGGCGGGCTGGAGCAACCCGCACTCAGGGCGACCATCGCGGTCGCCAGCGCCATGCCACTGCCGAGGGCGCCGAGTCTCAACGGTCCGATCTCCTTCTGCTCAGGGTGCCGGGGCACGAAATCCCGGCCGCCGGGGCCGGGGACGGTCGCATTCCGGGACCGTTACTTCAGCGCCACGCTGTCCCCCGTGGCCGTCACCGGGCTCGTCGTGCCCGACCCCGCGAACTTCCAGCGCCAGGTGCCGGACGCGTTCGCCGTGATCGTCGTCTTCAGCTTGCCCGCGCTGTCCGTCGTCACGGACTTGAGCGTGGTGTAGGTCGAGGTGCCGGACTTCTTGAACTGGAGGGAGACGGACTTGCCGGCGAAGCCCCAGTAGGCGTTGGAGTCCCAGCTGGCGCGGGTCAGGGTGCCGGTCACCGTCAGGGTGCGGCCCTTGACGACGGGCTCGGGGGTGGCCTGGGTGGCGGTCAGCTTCGCGTACCGCTTGATCTTGACCGTCCTGCTGGTGTCCAGGGTGTAGAAGTCCTGGTCGGTGGCCGCCGCCTCGGCGTCCAGGTGCCAGGTGCCCGCGTCGGCGTTGCGCAGGTCCGCGTAGTCGTCGGAGGCGTTCGCGTCGAAGGAGTACTTCCAGACGCACTTCATCGTCGTGGACGTGGGCCGGGTGCAGGACGCGGAGTACGGGAACGCGATGCGGCCCGCCGGGCTGACCAGCTTGCCGCCGTAGATGCCCTTGATCCCGGAGCCGTCCTTGGCGGTGGCCGTGACCGTCAGGTACTGGGTCGTGCTGACGCCGACGTTCACGGTCGACTTGCTGAACGTGACCGACGTGAACGTCGTGTCGCCCTTGTGGGTGTCCGCCTGAGCGGCGGGCGTGAGGAACGGGAGCAGCACGAGGGCGCCGCCCGCGACGGTGGCGGCCGTACGGATTCGCATGGTTCTCCAGGCAGGACAGGCAGGACAGGCAGGACAGGCAGGACGGTCCGGATCTTCGTCCGGGTGTGGAGAAGACACATGGAGGGTGCGCTTGGTTGTACGGCGGGTGTACGGGCTTCGTACAACCTTCCGGCCAGGTCAGGGGTCATGAAGCCGATACGCCGCTCCCCACCCCTTTGTCTTCATGCCTCGTCCGAGAGGCCGAGAGGATCCCGTTGCACAAGAAGAGATCCGGCGCCGCCGCTGTCGCGGGGGCGCTGTCCGTCGCCGCGGTCGGCGGGCTGCTGGCCGTCGCTCCCCAGGCCGCCGCCGCCACCACCTGCTCCACCAACGTCTACCAGCGGTCCTTCTACAAGAACACGACGTTCTCCGGGACGCCGGTGAAGACCGACTGCGACAGCGCCATCAGCCAGAACTGGTCCGGCAGCCCGGCCACGAACGTGCCCTCGAACAACTTCGGGGTGCGGTGGAGCGTGACGCGGGACTTCGGTTCCGGCGGTCCGTTCACGTTCGGCGTGTCCGCCACCGACGGGGTGCGGGTGTACCTCGACGGCGTCCGCAAGATCGACCTCTGGCAGGGCACCGGCGACACCGCCCGCTCCAAGAGCGTCAACCTCACCATGCCGTCCGGCAAGCACACCCTGCGCGTCGACTACGTCAACTGGTCCGGCGCCGCCAAGGTCGCCTACACGTACGCGCCCCGCACCTCGGCCACGTACGACTCCGTGAAGCCGCTCGCGCCGACCGGTGTGAAGACCGCGTACGACACCACCACGCGCCGCACGACCGTCTCCTGGTCCGCCAACAAGGAGATGGACCTCGCCGGGTACAGCCTGTACCGGCGGGAGGCGCGGACGGGGAGCACGTGGACGAAGGTCGCGTCCACGACCACCGCCCGCAGCTACACGGACCCGCTGGTCAACCCCGACGACCGGACGCCGTACTACTACGAGGTCCGCGCCAAGGACAAGGCCGGCAACACCTCGTCCGGCTCGGCCGACACCATCGTGCGGCCGGTGCCGACGGCGACCGGGATGACCGGCTCGTACGACCCCGCGACCCGCCGGGTCAGCCTGAAGTGGACGCAGAACACCGAGCCGCAGTTCGACCACTACACGGTCTACTCGAACGAGATGGTCGACGGGCGCGGCACGTGGGTGGCCATCGGCACCACCAAGGGCAACACCTGGACCACCGAGCCGGTCGTCGCCGACGGTGAGGCCAACCAGTACAAGGTGATCGTCACGAACGACGGCGGCACCACCGAGTACGTGGGCAACGGCTCGCTCAACGCGTACGCCGAGAACGAGGTCTGGCTCAACATCCCGGACCAGATCGGCCCGTACTACGCGCCCGACCTGGCCCTGGACCGCTGCGACGCCGGCGTGTGGGTGGCCGCGTCCGACTCGACGCCCGCCCCGATCCGTGACTTCACGGGCTTCCAGGTCGAGCGCCGCCTCGCGGGCACCGAGGCCTGGACCGTCGTCCTGCACAAGGGCTACGACCCGCGCCAGACGACGGCCACCGCCTCGGTCTGCGACCCGCTGCCCGTGGACGGAAGCGTCTACGAGTACCGGGCGTTCACGTACGACTCCTCCGGGAACCTCTCGCCGGCGACGGACATCCACAAGATCCGCGTCGACGACATCTCGTATCCCACCGGCGGCTGACCGGTAGGCGGCACGGTCATGGGCCCGCCCATACTGGGCCCATGACCGAGATCCGTACCCCTCGCCTCCTCCTGCGCCGCTGGCTGCCCGACGAGGACCTCGCCCCGCTCGCCGAGATCCAGGCCGATGCGGCGGTGATGCGGTACGTCGGCGACGGCGCGCCGCGCTCCCTCGACGACACGGCCGAGGACATCGAGCGCTGGGAGGAGGAGTGGGACGACGAGGGCTTCGGGGTCTTCGCCGTCGAGCTCCTCGGGTCGGGCGAGCTGGCCGGTGCCGTCGGCCTCTACGTGCCGGACGCCCCGGCGCCGATCGCGGGGCACATCGGCATCCAGTGGCGGCTCGGCCGGCAGTTCTGGGGGCAGGGGTACGCCTCCGAGGCCGCCCAGGCGACGCTGGAGTTCGCCCTCCAGGACCGGGGCGTCGACCGGGTCGTCGCGGCCACCGCGGAGGGCGACACGTCCTCCGAGAAGGTGCTGACCAAGCTTGGCATGGAGTTCACCGGCGAGGCCGACCGCATGCGGCTGTACGCGATCGACCTGACCGAGTACGAGGGCTGAGCCCCGCCCCGTATCGCCTCCGTACCGGCCGCATTACCTGGCACGTAATCGACCCCCGGTCCGCGTCCCGGCACTCTGAAGTCACCGGAACCCGGGCGGCGCACTCCGCTCGGGCTCCGGCCCCGACATCCGAGATCCGCAGGAGGCGACCGTCATGACCGCACAGGGCCGTACCTTCCACGAGACCGCCGCCGACCGCTACTTCGAGGCGTGGAACGCCCGCGGCGCCGAGGCCCGCGCCAAGGCCGTCGCCGCCGCCTGGACCGAGGACGGCACCTACACCGACCCGCTCGCGGACGTCGCCGGGCACGAGGGCGTCGCCGCGGTCATCGGGGCCGCGCACGAGCAGTTCCCCGGCTTCTTCTTCCGGCCGCTCGGTGCGGTCGACGGGCACCACGGCATCGCCCGCTTCGGCTGGGAGCTCGTCTCCGAGGCCGACGGGTCCGCGCCGGTCGCCGGCTTCGACGTGGTCGTGCTCGACGAGGACGGCCGCATCCGCGCGGTCCACGGCTTCCTCGACCGGGTCCCGGCCGGCGTCTGAATCCCGCCCGTGCCCGCGGGTCCCGTGCGCCTTCATATGTCTTCATAAAAGGAAGCTAAGGACCCGGTTTCGTTGCAGTGTGGCTTCACCTCTTGACGCTGGGTGGGCGGCCGAGTTGGCTTTCGAGCCACCTCGGTCGCACCGCTGCGGCCATGTCAGGGAGGTATCCGCACATGAACACGCGCATACGATGCGTCACGACGACCGGCGTCGTATCCGTCCTCTTGGTCTCGCTCTCGGCCTGTGGTGGCCTGCTGCCCGGTGGGGACGGTGGCAGCAGCCAGCCCACGCACAAGGGAAACGATGTCAAGATCGGCCTGCTCCTGCCGGAGAAGGAGACGACCCGCTACGAGAAGTTCGATCACCCGGGCATCGAGGCCAAGGTCGCCGAACTCACCGAGAACCAGGGCGAGCTGGTCTACGCGAACGCCGAACAGGACGCGAAGGAGCAGAGCCGCCAGTTGCAGCGCATGATCGACGCCAAGGTCGACGCGCTGATCGTCGACCCGGTCGACGCCGCGGCGATCGCCCCGTCCGTCCAGAAGGCGAAGGACGCGGGGATCCCCGTCATCGCGTACGACCGTCTCGCGCAGGGCCCCGTCGACGCGTACGTCGGCTTCGACAACGAGCTGGTCGGCCAGACCCAGGGCAAGGAACTGCTCCTCGCTCTCGGCGAGAACGCGGGCAAACGCAGCCAGGTCGTCATGATCAACGGCGCGCCGTCCGACCCGAACGCGGCCCAGTTCAAGGAGGCCGCGCGCGCCGAGCTGGCGAACACGGTCACCGTCGCGAAGTCCTACGACACCGCCGACTGGAAGGCGCAGAACGCCAAGGCGGAGATGAAGCAGGCCATCGCCTCGATCGGCGCGAGCCGCATCGCGGGGGTGTACTCGGCGAACGACGGCATGGCCGCGGGGGTCGTCGAGGCGCTGCGTGAGGCCGGTGTGACGAAAATGCCGCCCATCACGGGGCAGGACGCGGAGCTCGCCGCGGTGCAGCGGATCCTCACCGGTGACCAGTACATGAGCATCTACAAGCCGTACGCCAAGGAGGCCGCGACGGCCGCCGAGATGGCGGTGCGGATCGCTCAGGGCCGCACGATCGAGTTCGAGGCGCTCGCGGCGGACCGCACGAACAGTCCGACCACGAAGCAGATCCGTACCGCGAGCGTGAGTGTCGTGGCGCTGAAGCGGGACAACATCAAGTCCACGGTGATCAAGGACAAGTTCTTCAAGGTGTCCGAGATCTGCACGGCGAAGTACGCGGCGGCGTGTGCGGAGGCGGGGCTGACGAAGTAGCCGGCGACCGGCCGGTCAGTAGTCCTGGTCCAGGATTCCCGACCGGCCGATGAGGTAGCCGAGCTGGGCGCGGCTGTCGCTGCCGAGCGTGGCGGCGAGTTTGGCGATGTGGACGCGGACCGTGCGGATGTTCATGGCGAGGCGCTCGGCGATGACGGCGTCCGTGTGCCCCTCGATCAGCAGGGTCGCGATGGTCCGCTGCCGGGCCGTGATGCCGTCGGAGGACGCCGCCGAGTCCAGGTCCCGCGCGTACGGGAACATGGGCGTGGCCAGCCGCCACAGCCGCTCGAACGTCGTCGCGAGATAGGTGATCAGGGCCGGGTGCCGGATCTCCAGGGCCACCGTGCGGTCCTGGTTCGCCGGTATGAAGGCGACGGTGCGGTCCAGGATCACGAGCCGCTCGGTGACCTCGTCGAGAGTGCGGACCTGCACGTCGCCGGTGAGCTGCTCGTAGTGGGCGGTGACGGCGGGGGCGTGGCGCGACGTGTGCTGGTACAGGGTGCGCATGCGGCAGCCGCGGGTGAGCAGTTCCTGTTCCCGGGGCAGTGACTCGGCCAGTCCCTTCGGGGGGCGCTGGCCGCCGGGCTGGATGGTCAGCAGTTCCCGTGAGGCGGAGTCGGCCGCCTCGTCGATGGCCTGGTTGATGCGCTGGAAGCCCATGAGGACGGTGAACATGGGGGTGCTGGGCACGGTGGCCCGCTGGGTGTCCTCCGCGATGAGGGGGGCGAAGAAGTCCGCCAGCTGCGTCTCGCGGCTGCGCTGGCGCCTGATCTCGTGCTCCATCGTGTCGAGCAGCCGGGGCAGTGCCACGGCGGGGGCCACGGGGTGGAGCCACCCCGTCTCGTGCTCGGCGGGCCGGAGCAGGCCGTGGCGCAGCAGGCAGGGCGCCTCCTCGGCCTCCTGGGAGGCTATCCGGCCCTCGCGCAGGGCCCGGGAGTAGAGGGCTGATCCGGGGGCGCACATCTCCTCGACGGCGTGCTCGTGCGGATCCGGCGTCACGATTCGCGCTCCAGCATTCCGGACTGGGCTATGAGGTAGCCGAGTTGGGCGCGGCTGCCGCTGCCGAGCGCCGCCGCGATCTTGGCGATGTGGGCCCGGCAGGTGCGCACGTTCATCCCGAGACGCCGGGCGATCGCCTCGTCGACGTGTCCCTCGATGAGGAGCTTGGCGATCGAGCGCTGGACGCCGGTGATGCCCTCGGGGGTGGCCTCGTACGGGACGTCGTCGTTGAGCGGGGTGGCGCGGCGCCACAGCAGGTCGAAGACGTTGATCAGGTACTGCACCAGGCCGGGGTGGCGCAGTTCCAGGGCGATGGCGTCACCGGCCTGAGCGGGGATGAAGGCCACGTCGTGGTCGCAGATGATGAGCCGCTCGATGAGTTCCTCGAGTGTCCGGATCTCGACCCTCGCCCCGGCCATCTTGTCCACATACGCGAAGGTGTTCTGGCTGTAGCGGACGGTGTGCTGGTACAGGGTGCGCATCGAGATACCGCGTTCTATGAGCGGCTTGCTGCGCTCCAGAGCCTCGCTGAGGAGATGCTCGGAACGGCCGCCTCCGGGCTGTACTGTCAGCACTTCGGCGCTGCTCTCGGCGATGGCCTTGTCCAAGGCGGCGTTGATCCGGCCCACGCCCTCCAGAACGGTGATGGCGTGTGTGGTCGGAGGCATCTGCGCGCTGATGGCCATGAACGGCTGGAAGGCGGCGGCCAGGTCGACGGACAGGCGCCGTCGGTCCTGGATCTCCCGCTCGATGGGCTGAAGGCGCTGGGCCAGCACGACGGACGGGGGAACCGGGCGCAGCCAGTGCGCGTCGTCCGGGTCCGGGTGCAGGAACGCGAACTCCAGCAGGCACGGTGCGACGTCCACCTCGCTGCGGGCGAGGCGGCCGGTGCTCAGCGCGGTGGCGTAAAGGCGCTCTCCGTCCGGGCACAGCTCAGTGACTGGATGCGGATGTGTCGGTTTTGTGCTTGATGTGGTCAAATCTCCACCCCCCAGGCTCCTGAACGTGCAGGAACATGATGCATCGCTTCTGTGGTTTGCATGGGCCCGAATGAGTCATGGTCTTGTGGAGCGGGGGACACGAAGCCATCAAGTAAGGACGAGGCCGACATGGGTAAGAGGATGATTCGCTCGGCGCTCGGTGCGGCGATCGCCGCCGGCGCGCTGGCAGTCGGCGCCTTCAGCGTCGCCGGCGCTCCTGGTGACGTCGCGTGGGGCTCCGCGCAGGTCGGCACACACGCTGTCGTCTCTTCCTCGACCGTGGATGTCCCGACCGGCACCGACGACGTGGCGTGGGGGCGTGTCGCCCCCGGGAACGGCGCGGCATGATCACGCCGCCCGACGACAAATCCCTGCGCCGCGAGATGGCGATCGCCTACCGGTCCGGCTGGCACACGGTCGATCTCGTGACGGCGATCCCGAATCCGGGTGACTCGCTCATGGTCACCCTGTTCGGGGAGCCGATCGTCGTGGCGCGGGACGATGACGACGACATCCGGGCCTACCGGTGTCTGCGTCGCCCGCGCGGCGCCCCCCAGCCGGTGCGGACCGTCGTCCGGTACGGAATGATCTTCGTCAACCTCGACCAGCGGGATCACCAGCTGGTCGGCGAGACGACCGGCACCACAGCCACCCCCCGCAGTGCCTGACGCGATTCCCCCGTCGTTGTAGATCGCGCAGGTGCTTCCCCCCGCAGCGGCGTCACCGTGGAACCTGAACCACGGTGGCGCCGCTGCAGTTTTCGTACATACCCGGACCGCCGCCGCGCGGCTCAGTCGTCGAAGACGCCGTTGCCCGTCGCGCGGGTCACCGCGATCTCGATCACGATCCGGTCCGGATTGGGCCTCGGCGTACGCGTGTACCGCTCCGCGTACCGCCGCTCCGCGTCCGCCACGCTCTCCCGGTCCGCGCGCACCGTGGCCGTCCCTTCCAGCGTCGCCCAGCGCCGGCCGTCCACCTGGCAGACCGCCGCCCGGGCCGCGCCCGCCGCCTGGAGCACATGGACCGCCTTGCGCGTGGTCCGGCTCGTGATCACCCGGGCCACCCGGCGCTCGGCGTCGTAGGTCACCCCGACCGGGACGACGTGCGGGGTGCCGTCCGCGCGCAGGGTCGTGAGGGTGCACAGGTGCCGTTCCCGCCAGAAGTCAAGGAAGGCCTGCGCCGGATCGTCCAGGTCGATGCGCTTCGCCATGCCCGGAACCTATCCCGGGACACCTCCCCGTCTTACCTTGAGCGGAATAGACTCAACTTTGTGTACACTGAATAAGTCAGAGTTGCCGTAGGTGGACCCCGGGCGGGGTCGGACGTGGAGGAGAACGAGTACGTGGACGCCGAGCTGACGAACCGGAGCCGTGACGCGATCAACGCGGCCACCAGCCGGGCCGTGTCCGGGGGACACCCGGATCTGACCCCGGCGCATCTGCTCCTGGCCCTGCTGGAGGGCCAGGACAACGAGAACATCGTCGATCTGCTGGCCGCCGTCGAGGCCGACCAGGCCGCGGTGCGGGCCGGCGCCGAGCGCGTGCTCGCGGGCCTGCCCAGCGTGACCGGCTCGACGGTCGCGCCCCCGCAGCCCAGCCGCGAACTGCTCGCGGTCATCGCCGACGCGGCGGAGCGGGCGAAGGAGCTGGGCGACGAGTTCCTCTCCACCGAGCATCTGCTGATCGGGACCGCCGCGAAGGGCGGCGCGACCGGTGACGTACTGATCCAGAACGGGGCCGGTGCCAAGGCGCTGGCCGAGGCGTTCGAGAAGAGCAGGGGAGGACGCCGGGTGACCACACCCGACCCGGAGGGCTCGTACAAGGCCCTGGAGAAGTTCGGCACCGACTTCACCGCCGCCGCGCGAGAGGGCCGGCTCGACCCGGTCATCGGCCGCGACCAGGAGATCCGCCGCGTGGTGCAGGTGCTCTCGCGCCGCACGAAGAACAACCCGGTGCTCATCGGCGAGCCAGGCGTCGGCAAGACCGCCGTCGTCGAGGGCCTCGCCCAGCGCATCGTGAAGGGCGACGTCCCGGAGTCCCTCAAGAACAAGCGGCTCGTCTCCCTGGACCTCGGCGCGATGGTCGCCGGCGCCAAGTACCGCGGCGAGTTCGAGGAGCGGCTCAAGACCGTCCTCTCCGAGATCAAGGAGAGCGACGGCCAGATCATCACGTTCATCGACGAGCTGCACACCGTCGTCGGCGCGGGCGCCGGCGGCGACTCCGCGATGGACGCGGGGAACATGCTGAAGCCCATGCTCGCCCGCGGTGAGCTGCGCATGGTCGGTGCGACCACGCTCGACGAGTACCGCGAGCGCATCGAGAAGGACCCCGCCCTGGAGCGCCGCTTCCAGCAGGTCCTGGTCGCCGAGCCGTCCGTCGAGGACTCCATCGCGATCCTGCGCGGACTCAAGGGACGCTACGAGGCGCACCACAAGGTGCAGATCGCCGACAGCGCGCTCGTCGCCGCCGCGACCCTCTCCGACCGGTACATCACCTCCCGCTTCCTGCCCGACAAGGCCATCGACCTCGTCGACGAGGCCGCCTCCCGGCTCCGCATGGAGATCGACTCCTCGCCCGTCGAGATCGACGAGCTGCAGCGCTCCGTCGACCGGCTGCGCATGGAGGAGCTCGCCCTCAGCAAGGAGACCGACCCGGCCAGCAAGCAGCGCCTCGACAAGCTGCGCCGCGACCTCGCCGACAAGGAGGAGGAGCTGCGCGGCCTCACCGCCCGCTGGGAGAAGGAGAAGCAGTCCCTCAACCGGGTCGGTGAGCTCAAGGAGAAGCTCGACGAGCTGCGCGGCCAGGCCGAGCGCGCCCAGCGCGACGGCGACTTCGACACCGCCAGCAAGCTGCTCTACGGCGAGATCCCGACCCTGGAGCGCGACCTGGAGGCCGCGTCCGAGGCCGAGGAGGAGGTCGCCCGCACTGAATCTTCTAGAAACCTCATGGTCAAGGAGGAGGTCGGGCCGGACGACATCGCCGACGTCGTCGGTTCCTGGACCGGCATTCCCGCCGGACGCCTCCTGGAGGGCGAGACGCAGAAGCTGCTGCGCATGGAGGACGAGCTCGGCAAGCGGCTCATCGGGCAGGGCGAGGCCGTACGGGCCGTGTCGGACGCGGTCCGGCGCACCCGCGCGGGCATCGCCGACCCGGACCGGCCGACCGGCTCCTTCCTCTTCCTCGGCCCCACCGGCGTCGGCAAGACCGAGCTGGCCAAGGCGCTCGCGGACTTCCTCTTCGACGACGAGCGGGCGATGGTCCGCATCGACATGAGCGAGTACGGCGAGAAGCACTCCGTGGCCCGGCTCGTCGGAGCTCCCCCCGGCTACGTCGGCTACGAGGAGGGCGGTCAGCTCACCGAGGCGGTGCGGCGGCGCCCGTACAGCGTGGTGCTGCTCGACGAGGTGGAGAAGGCGCACCCCGAGGTCTTCGACGTGCTGCTCCAGGTGCTCGACGACGGGCGGCTCACCGACGGCCAGGGCCGCACGGTCGACTTCCGCAACACGATCCTGATCCTCACGTCGAACCTGGGCAGCCAGTTCTTGGTGGAGCCGCTGACCTCGGCGGAGGAGAAGAAGCGGCAGGTCCTGGATGTCGTACGGGCCTCCTTCAAGCCGGAGTTCCTGAACCGGCTGGACGACCTGGTCGTCTTCTCCGCGCTGGAGAAGGACGAGCTGCGGCGCATCGCCGGGCTGCAGATCGACCGGCTCGCCAAGCGGCTCGCCGAGCGGCAGCTCACGCTCGACGTCACCGACGCGGCGCTGGACTGGCTGGCGCGGGAGGGCAACGATCCGGCCTACGGGGCGCGGCCGCTGCGGCGTCTCGTCCAGACGTCCATCGGTGACCGGCTCGCCCGGGAGATCCTCTCCGGGGAGGTCACGGACGGGGACACGGTGCGGGTGGATGCCTTCGGCGACGGGTTGATCGTGGGGCCCGCGACGGGGAAGTCGCTGTAGGGGCCGGGGGCGCGTCTGCCGGGGTGCGGTCGTTCGCCGGCCGCGGCCCGGTGGGGCTTCTCGCGCAGTTCCCCGCGCCCCTGAGGTGCATGCCCTTCGGGCGCACCTCATCGATGAAAGGCTGAGCGGCGAAGCCGCAAGCCTTTCAGGGGCGCGGGGAACTGCGCGACCAGCCCCCACCGGGCCGCACGCCGGGAGCGAACAGGTCATGGCAGACGGGGGGCCGGGCTTGCCCCCGGGGGCCCCCTCTGAGAGAGGATGAGTTGTATCCATACGAAGGGACAGACATGAGCATCGACCCGTCCTCGATTCCGAACTTCGGGGCGCAGCCCGATCCCCAGGGGGCGGGACCGTCGGGCCCCGTCATCCCCGACCAGGACCTGGTCAAGCAGCTGCTCGACCAGATGGAACTCAAGTACGTCCTCGACGAAGAGGGTGACCTCGCCGCGCCGTGGGAGGAGTTCCGCACCTACTTCATGTTCCGCGGCGAGGACGACCAGCAGGTCTTCTCGGTGCGGACGTTCTACGACCGCCCCCACAGCATCGAGTCCAAGCCGCAGCTCCTGGAGTCCATCGACGACTGGAACCGCCGGACGCTGTGGCCGAAGGTCTACAGCCACACCCACGACGACGGTCAGGTCCGCCTCATCGGCGAGGCCCAGATGCTGATCGGCACCGGTGTCTCCCTGGAGCACTTCGTGTCGTCGACCGTCAGCTGGGTCCGCGCCGCGATCGAGTTCGACCGCTGGCTCGTGGAGCAGCTCGGCCTGGAGGCCGAGGTCGACTCGGCCGAGGACGAGAAGCCCGAGGACGACTCGGAGTAGTACCGAGGCAGGACCCGGCTACAGCGGGGTGTGCGCGTGGACGACGAGATACGCCCCGTACGCCGTCGAGAACCCGGCCAGTGCGCCAAGGACCGTCAGGGCCTGCGCGGGCCGGGTTCTCCATGTCCGGGCCAGGGCGGCCGCGACCGGCAGCAGCAGCGGGAACGCGGGCAGCAGGAAGCGCGGCTTGGACTCGAAGAAGCCGGAGCCGCCGACCGCGACGAGCAGCAGGACCCCGCTGTAGACGAGCAGCGGGAGCGGGGCGCGGTCCAGGAGCAGGAGCGCGTAGAGCAGGACGGCGACCGCGACGATCAGCAGGGTCAGCGTCCTGGGCACGGCGAACCGGTCCCCGTGCAGCAGCAGCCCCTGCACCGTGCGGGCCGCGCCGGCCCCGAGATCGAAGGACGAGCCCCAGCGCCGCTGCACGGTGAAGTAGCCGCCGAGCGGATCCCCGGTGCGCACCCCCACCCACAGCACGTACGCGAACCAGCCCACCGGTGCGAGCAGCGCGCCCGTCCACAGCCTGGGGACGACGCGCCCGCGGCGGCGGAAGACTTCGAGCAGGGCCGCGGCGAGGACGGCGGCGGCGACCGCGCAGCCGTTGGGGCGGGCCAGCCCGGCGAGGGCGGCGAGGGAGCCGGCCCACAGCCAGTTCCGGTTCAGTACCGCGTACAGCGCCCAGGCGGCGAGCGCGGTGAGCAGCGGTTCCGTGTAGCCGAGGGAGAGCACGACCGCGTGCGGCAGCAGGCCCCAGAGGACGACGAGCAGGGTCGCGGTGGCCGGGCCGTACAGGCGGGCGGCGACGCGGTGGATGCCGAGGGCGGCGGCGAGCGCGGCGGCCCAGGCGACCAGGAGGCCGCAGGCGCCGCCGGACAGGAACGGCAGCAGGGTGCGCAGGGCCCTGATCAGCGCGGGGTAGAGCGGGAAGAACGCGAGGTCGCTCTGGACGATGTCGGGTCCGAAGCGCAGGGTGCGGGCGCCGTAGCCGTGCGCCGCGATCCCCAGGTACCAGAGCGAGTCCCAGGTACGGCCGAGCACGGCGAACGGCCGCTGCCCGTCGAGCCCGGCCGCGACCGCGACGGCCGCGGCCCCGGTGAGCCGGGCCGCGGCGAACAGACCGAGCGCGATCAGGGCGGAGGAGGGGCGCCGCGAGGGACGGAGGCGGCGCGGCACGGGGACGGGCGCCCGGTCCCGCTCCCCGGCCACCGGCGCGAACTGCTGCTGGGTCACATCACCGCACCTTGAGCGGCGCGCGGGCCCCGCGCCACCCGAACGCCTCCGCCCGGCCCCAGCTCGGCCCGGATCGGGTGGGCCGCGCGGGTGACGCGGCGCGGCGGCGTGACAACCCGCCCGGACGGGCCCTCCCGGGCTACGCCTTGAGGCGGGTCACCGCGTCGCTCAGGACCTCGTCGCGCTTGCAGAAGGCGAAGCGGACGAAGGGGGCGCCGGCCGTGCGGTCGTCGTAGAAGACGGCGTTCGGGATGGCGACGACGCCGCAGCGCTCGGGCAGGGCGCGGCAGAACGCGAAGCCGTCGTCGAAGCCCAGGGGGCGGATGTCGGTGGTGACGAAGTAGGTGCCCTGGGGGCGGAAGACGGTGAAGCCCGCGTCCGTGAGACCGGCCGCGAGCAGGTCCCGCTTGGCGGTCATCGAGGCGCGGAACTCCTCGAAGTAGGAGTCCGGCAGGGCCAGCGCCTCGGCGATCGCGTATTGGAAGGGGCCCGCGGAGACGTAGGTGAGGAACTGCTTGGCCGAGCGGACCGCGGTGACCAGCTCCGGCGCGGCGGTCACCCAGCCGACCTTCCAGCCCGTGAACGAGAACGTCTTGCCGCTCGACCCGATCGTCACGGTCCGCCCGCGCATCCCGGGCAGCGTCGCGAGCGGCACGTGCTCGGCGTCGTCGTAGGTCAGGTGCTCGTACACCTCGTCCGTGACGACGAGCAGGTCCCGCTCCACGGCGAGCTCGGCGACGGCGGTCAGCTCGGCGCGGGTCAGGACGGTGCCGGTCGGATTGTGCGGGGTGTTGATCAGCAGGAGCCGGGTGCGGGGCGTGATCGCGGCGCGCAGCTCGTCGAGGTCGAGGCGGAACGATCCCTCGTGCGGGCGCAGGGTCACCGGGACCCGGGTGCCGCCCGCGAGCGCGATGCTCGCCGCGTACGAGTCGTAGTACGGCTCCAGGGCGACGACCTCGTCGCCGGGCTCGACCAGGGCGAGCAGTGAGGCCGCGATGGCCTCGGTCGCGCCGGCGGTGACGAGCACCTCGGTGTCCGGGTCGAACTCCAGGCCGTAGCGGCGCCGCTGGTGGTCCGCGATCGCGGTGCGCAGCTCGGGGATTCCGGGGCCCGGCGGGTACTGGTTGCCCCGGCCGTCGCGCAGCGCCCGCACCGCGGCCTCGCGGATCTGCTCGGGCCCGTCGGTGTCGGGGAAGCCCTGCCCGAGGTTGATGGCGCCGGTGCGCACGGCCAGCGCGGACATCTCCGCGAAGATCGTGGTCCCGAACTCGGCGAGACGGCGGTTCAGCAGAGGACGCGCGCTGGAGGTCATGCGGGCCATCCTCCGCCGAACCTCTGGACTTCCTCAACTCTGCTTTGGCTTCGATCCGGTGCGGGAATCCCCACTCCACGCCGGTAGCGGCGGCCCTCGGGGATCACGGGGATTCCGAGGGTTCGGGGGAACGGAAGGGGGACCGGTGATGGAAGCAGTCGTCATCGTGGTCTTCGTCGCGATGGTCGTCGCCATCGTGATCGGAACGGCGCGTGCGGGCGGCAGCAAGTCGCGGCGCACGTCGTTGAAGAAGAGCGGCGCCCGCGGCTCGCGGAGCGGCAGCAGCAACAGCTGGTGGGCGGGTGGCGGGAGCTCGTCCGTGGGGAGCTCCTGCTCCTCGTCGTCCTCCGGTTCGTCCGGGCACCACGGCCACTCGTGCGGCAGCGGCTCCTCCTGCGGCGGCGGCTCGTCGTGCGGCGGAGGCTCGTCGTGCGGCGGTGGGGGCGGGTGCGGCGGCGGCAGCTGACGCCGGCCCGGTGGGTGCGGCCCACGCGGGGACCACTGACACGGGGCAGTGGTGTCCGGGTGGGCCGCACGCGTGTGCGGGCGTACGTGTGCACCCACGGGGGACTCGGACACGTGTCCGGTCAGGTACCCGCAGGTGGTGCGCCGGGCGCGAAAGGTCGCACGGAAAGTTGAACAGTTGAGCTGCACGGCGCCCGAGGGGATGGAAACCCTCCGAAAGTTGGGTAAAAACGCTGTGAGGTCGGGGCCGCCCATGATTCCCTTTAAGCGTCAACTCAGCCCTCGTACTACGTACTCATCGCGTTCGCGTGGGCACGAGCCGGTCCCTTTGACGTAGCCGGCCCCATCTCCCTTTGCGTGCTAGCGGAGCCGACCCATGCTCACGACCCTGAACACCGCCTACTCCGACACCAGTGCGGCCGACCTGGCCTGGACACTCGGGCGCGAGCCGCTTCCCGCGCTCGCCACACTCGACATCGAACTCGCGGGCGCGAAGATGCAGTTGCGTCTTCTCGGCGCCTCTCACCAGGTGCTCCTCGAGGAGGAGAGCGGCGCCTGCTCGGAGACCGTCGCCTGTATGCCCGGCAGCAGCACCCCGCTCCCGCTCGGCGTCGCCAAGCGGGTGGGCGACTGGGAGTACGAATTCGCCGCCCGGGTCGAACATCTGACGGAAGGACAGTTCGCGGGCCGCGCCCAGGAACTGCTCGCCCTCGTCGCCGACCATCCGAACGGGCTCGCGGGCGTCTTCCCGGGCAGCCCGCACGCCTTCACGGCGATGCTCGCCCACCGCCACGAGGGCCAGGTGCACTGGCGCACCTGGCACGCCTACCCGCAGGACGGTCAACTCGTCGCCACCCGGAGCCGGGTCGGTGTCCGCGTCCCCGCCGTCGCGATGGCTTAGGTCAGCGGCCCGGTGCGGGGTATGCGCCCCGGCCCCTGTTCCACACGTGTGGGTGACAGGGTGCGGTCATGCGGTGACGTAGCGTTCCAGGGGTGATCGAACCGCACGCGCCCGCCCCGCCCGGGGGCGCCGGGACGCCCCGGCCCCTGGGCGCGCCGGAGCGTGCCCCGCTGCCGGTGAAGCCCGGCACGGGCCGGTTCCTGGTGCTCGCCGGTGTCTTCGTGTGCGCGGCCTGCGGCCTCGTCTACGAGCTGGAACTGGTGGCGCTCGCCTCGTACTTGATGGGCGACTCGGTCACCCAGGCCTCCGTGGTGCTGTCCGTCATGGTCTTCGCCATGGGCATCGGCTCGCTCGCCGCCAAACGGCTGCGCTACCGGGCGGCCGCCGGCTTCGGCATGGTCGAGGCCGTCCTCGCGCTCGTCGGCGGGTGCAGCGCGATGGCCCTGTACGCGGTCTTCGCCTGGACCGGCGACTGGGGCGGAGCCTGGCGGGACGGCCCGCGTTTCCTGCTCGTCGGGTTCTCCCTGGCGATCGGCGTGCTGATCGGCGCCGAGGTGCCGCTGCTCATGGTCCTCATCCAGCGGATCCGCAGACAGGACCCCGGCGGCGCCGTCGCCGACCTGTTCGCCGCCGACTACGTGGGCGCGCTCGTCGGCGGGCTCGCCTTCCCGTTCCTGCTCCTGCCGATGCTCGGCCAGCTCACCGGCGCCCTGCTCACCGGGGTGGTCAACGCGGTGGCGGGCGGCGCCCTCGTCCTCGGCCTCTTCCGGCGCGACCTGAGCCCGCGCGGCCGGCGGCTCCTCCTCGTGGCCAACGCGACGGTCCTCGCCGTCCTGGCCTTCGCGTGGCTCCAGGTCGACGCGTTCGAGCGGGCGGCGCGGGAGGCGCTGTTCGGGGCGCCCGTGCGGGTCGCCGAGCAGAGCGCCGAGCAGGAGATCGTCCTCACCGGAGACTCCGGCCGGCCGCCGGGGCTCTACCTCGACGGGCGGCTGCGGGCGGGCGGCCCCGGCGCCCGGCGCCGCGTCGCCCGGCTCGTACGGCCCGCGCTCGGGGGCGGGCCGCACGAGCGGGTCCTCGTGCTCGGGGGCGGGGACGGGGTGGCGGCCGGGGAGGTGCTCCGCGCGGGCGGGAGCGGGGTGCGGCGGGTGGACCTGGTCGACACGGACCCCGCGGTGGTGCGGCTGGCCCGGACGGATCCGGGGCTCGTGGCGCTGAACGGGCGGGCGTTCTCCGATTCCCGGGTGCGGGTGGTCACGGGGGACGTGTTCGCGCGCGTACGGGGCGCTGCCGCGCGGGGTGAGCGGTATGACCTCGTGGTCTCGGACCTGCCGGACCCGGCGCTCTCGGTGGACAGCGCGAAGCTGTACTCCGAGGAGTTCTACGGGCTGGTGGGGCGGGTCCTCGGGGACGGGGGGCGGGTGGTGGTGCGAGGTGGAGGAACGGTCGCCTCGACCGTGCGGGGGGCCGGTTTCCGGGTGGTGGGGTACGGCCCCGGCTATGTCGTCGGGGGGAAGGGGGTCACGCCTCGGCTGCGGGGGGCCGGCGCGGCGGCGATCGATCCCGACCGCGCCCCGTCGACGCTCGTGCATCCGCGTTATTGACGCGCATGGGCTAGCCGCCCGGGGTGGGGTCGCGGGTGCGGGTCCGGTGGGGCTGGTCGCGCCCGGGTGAGTGCCACCCGCGGCCGCCGTTCGTCTGCCGCGCCGTCGTGGCTTGTCGCGCAGTTCCCCGCGCCCCTGAGGTGCATGCCCTTCGGGCGCACCTCCTCGATGAAAGGCTGAGCGGCGAAGCCGCAAGCCTTTCAGGGGCGCGGGGAACTGCGCGACAAGCCCCCACCGGGCCGCGGACCCGTACGAAACCGGGGTCGCCCCGGCGAAGAGGGAGACACGTTCGCGGCGGCGTCGCTAGGCTCGGGCGGCATGGAGCATGAGGTGTTCGTTCCGGTCCCGGCGGAGTCCCTGAGGGCGGTGCTCTGCGACCCCCTCCGCGTGGCCCGGGCCCTGCCCGGGTTCCAGCGCGACGCCTCTGGCGACGGAGGCCGGCTCAAGGTGCGCATCGGCGGGACCGCCATCACGTACCGCGGCGGCGTCCAGGTCACCGAGACCCCGGACGGCTCGTTCACGCTGACCGGCGACGGCACGGAGGCCCGCGGCACCGGCACCGTCGCCTTCGAGCTGACGGCCCGGGTCGCCGCGTCGGACGGCGGCTCCCGCGTCACGTTCACCGGCACCGCCACCGGCGACGGCCGCGTGGCCGAGCTGGACGAGGACGCCGTGACCTCCGCCGCCCGCCGGCTGCTCGGCCGCTTCGCGGAGAACCTCGGCGCGGAGAGCCAGGACCTGGGCGCGGAGGAACCGGAGGACGAGGACGACGAGGACGGCGAGGGCGCGGAAGGGCGGGACGGCTCGGTCGAGCCGGAGGTCGTGTCCGTGTACGACACCGAGGTGCCGCCCTCCTCGCTCGGCCCCGAGACCGACTTCCAGGGCGACTACGAGGGCGACTTCGAGAACGGCGAGCTCCCGGCGGAGCCCGCCGCCGCGCACGCCCGCCGCACGATGATCGGCCGCAGCGCCGAGGAGGTGGACCACGCCCCGCCGCGCGGCCGCTACGCCCCGGTCCCCGGCCCGGAGGGCGCCGCCGCGAGCGCCACCCTGCGCTGGGCGGCCCCCGCCGCCGCCCTCGTCGTCGCCTCCGTGATCGTCGTCGGCCGCGCCCTGCGCAGGCGCCGCTGACGGTGCGCCGCCCCGACACCGCCTAGGCTCAAGGCTCGTGACGACTCAGGAGACGACGCTGACCGCGGGCGACGCGGAAGTGACCGTGGCGCCGGGCAACGGCTGCCGGGTGAGCAGCTTGAAGATCGCCGGGACCGAGCTGCTGCGGCAGGGGCAGAAGTACGGCTGCTTCCCGATGGTGCCGTGGTGCGGCCGGATCAGGGACGGCCGGTTCCTGGACGGCGGGCACGTCCGCCAGATGCCGCTGAACTCGCCGCCGCACGCCATCCACGGCTTCGCCCGCGACGCCGAGTGGAAGACGGCCCGTACGAGCGCGGCCGAGGCCGTGTTCACGTACGACCTGGCCGAGCCCTGGCCGCACCCCGGGCGGGTCACGCAGATCGTCGCGCTCACCGAGGACAGCCTGACGCTGACCCTCGGGATCGAGACGTACGGCGACTCGTTCCCGGCGCAGGCCGGCTGGCACCCCTGGTTCAACCGGAACCTGGGCGGCGAGGACGTGCGGATCGACTTCGACGCCGCCTGGCAGGAGGAGCGCGGCGACGACCACCTGCCCACCGGCCACCGGATCGACCCGAAGCCCGGCCCGTGGGACGACTGCTTCGGCATGCCGGACGGCGTCGACGTCACGCTCACCTGGCCGGGGCAGCTGGAGCTGAACGTGAAGAGCCGCGAGGCGTGGGTCGTCGTCTACGACGAGCAGGACGCCGCCGTCTGCGTCGAACCGCAGACCGGCCCCCCGAACGGCCTCAACACGCAGCCCCGGCTCCTGACCCCCGTCGATCCGCTGGAGGCGAGCACCACCTGGACCTGGCGACGGCTGTAAAACGCGGCCCTTAAGCTCGTAGGCATGACTTCGAACGACGTGCGCGACGCGCTGCTCCAGCAGATCAAGGACAAGGCCGTGGTGCACGGCAAGGTGACGCTCTCCTCCGGTCTGGAGGCCGACTACTACGTCGACCTGCGCCGGGTCACCCTCGACGGCGAGGCCGCCCCGCTGGTCGGGCAGGTGCTGCTCGACCTGACGGCCGAGCTCGACTTCGACGCCGTCGGCGGTCTGACGATGGGCGCCGACCCGGTCGCCGGCGCGATGCTGCACGCCTCCGCCGCGCGCGGGCAGCGCCTCGACGCGTTCGTGGTCCGCAAGGCCGCGAAGGCGCACGGCATGCAGCGCCGCGTCGAGGGCCCGGACATCAAGGGCCGTCGCGTGCTCGTCGTCGAGGACACCTCCACGACCGGCGGCTCGCCGCTGGAGGCCGTGCAGGCCGTGCGGGAGGCCGGGGCCGAGGTCGTCGGCGTCGCGACGATCGTCGACCGGGCCACGGGTGCCGCCGAGAAGATCACCGAGGGCGCCGGGGTCCCGTACCTCTTCGCGTTCTCGAAGGACGAGCTCGGCCTGGACTGACGTGACCGGCCGGTAACCCCACAAGTCTGGAAAGATGGCGGCGACGATGATGTCACCCCATGGTGCTTGGTGAGGGTCGGACCACCGGTCAAAGACACCAGAACAACCCAAACCCCCGCAATGCGCGCTTGACGAGGAGACGGCAGATGCCCATCGCAACTCCGGACCAGTACAACGAGATGCTCGACCGGGCCAAGGCGGGCAAGTTCGCCTACCCGGCCATCAACGTCTCGTCGACGCAGACCCTGAACGCGGCGCTCCAGGGCTTCGCCGAGGCCGAGAGCGACGGCATCATCCAGATCTCGACCGGTGGCGCCGAGTACCTCTCGGGCCAGGGCGTGAAGGACATGGTGACGGGCGCGCAGGCTCTCGCCGAGTTCGCGCACGTCGTCGCCGCGAAGTACCCGAACAAGATCGCGCTGCACACCGACCACTGCCCCAAGGGCAAGCTGGACGGCTATGTGCGCCCGCTCATCGAGATCTCCGCGAAGCGGGTCACCGACGGCGGTCTGCCGCTGTTCCAGTCGCACATGTGGGACGGCTCGGCCGAGACCCTCGCCGACAACCTCGACATCGCCCAGGAGCTGCTCGCCAAGGCCAAGGCGGCGAACATCATCCTGGAGATCGAGATCACCCCGACCGGCGGTGAGGAGGACGGCGTCTCGCACGAGATCAACGACAACCTCTACACCTCGGTCGACGACGCGATCCGCACGGTCGAGGCCCTCGGCCTCGGCGAGAACGGCCGCTACCTGCTGGCCGCCTCGTTCGGCAACGTGCACGGCGTGTACAAGCCGGGCAACGTGGTGCTCCGCCCCGACCTGCTCAAGGAGCTGAACGAGGGCGTGGCCGCGAAGTACGGCAGGCCGGCCGGCTCGCAGCCGTTCGACTTCGTCTTCCACGGCGGCTCGGGCTCCACGATCGAGGAGATCCACACCGCGCTGGAGAACGGCGTCGTGAAGATGAACCTCGACACCGACACCCAGTACGCCTTCTCGCGCCCCATCGCCGGGCACATGTTCGAGAACTACGACGGCGTCCTGAAGGTCGACGGCGAGGTCGGCAACAAGAAGACGTACGACCCGCGCGTGTGGGGCAAGAAGGGCGAGACCGGCATGACGGCCCGTGTCGTCGAGGCCTGCGCCAACCTGCGTTCCTCGGGCACCCGCATCAAGTAGCCCGACCGGTGTTCCCACGGGCCCGGCCCTCCCTCGGCACTGCGAGGGGGCGCCGGGCCCGTCCCGTTCCCTTGGCCGTTCTCCCCGCTGCCCGGAGGGCCCCTCAGTGACGTACGACTTCGACACCCCCGTCGACCGGCGCGGTACCTGGTGCGTCCAGTGGGACGGCATCACCGACCGCTTCCCGGACCCGGACCTGCTGCCGTTCACCATCTCCGACATGGACTTCGCGTGCCCGCCCGAGGTGCTCACGGCGCTCGGCGCACGGCTCGCGCACGGCGTGTTCGGCTACACCGACTGGCGCAACGACGACTTCAAGGGCGCGATCCGCGACTGGTACCGGGACCGGTACGCGACCGAGGTGGACGTCGAGCGGCTCGTGTTCGGGCCCTCCGTGCTCAACCAGATCGCCCAGCTCCTGCGCATGTGGACCCGCGAGGGCGACGGCGTCGTCCTGCACACCCCCACCTACGACGGCTTCCGCAAGGCGGTGCTCGGCGCCCGCCGCGACCTGCGCGCCGTCGGCGTCGACGACTGGGCGGGCCTGGAGCGGGAACTGGCCCGCCCCGACAGCCGCGTCCTCGTCCTGTGCTCCCCGCACAACCCCACCGGGCACGTGTGGACCGACGCCGAGCTGCGCCGGATCGCGGACCTCGCCCGGGCCCACGACGTCGCCGTGATCAGCGACGAGATCCACTCCGACCTCGTCCACGCGGGCCGGCGCCACCTGCCGTGGACCCGGTACGGGGACGGGCTGCGCTGGGCGCTGGTCACCTCCGGCAGCAAGTCCTTCAACTTCCCGGCGCTGAGCGGCAGTTACGGCTTCGTGGGGGACCCGGACGATCACGCCGAGTTCGTCCGCAGGATGGGGCACGACGAGGGCCTGGAGTCGCCGCCGGTGCTCGCGCTGACCGCGCACATCGCCGCCTACCGCGAGGGCGGCCCCTGGCTGGACGCCCTGCGCGCGTACACGTACGGCAATCTGCGGCTCGTCGAGGAGCGGCTCGGTGCCGCGTTCCCCGAGCTCGGCTGGCGGGTGCCCGAGGCCGGCTACCTGGCCTGGATCGATCTGCGACCCCTCGGGATCACCGAGGACGCCGCACTGCAGCGGGTGCTCGTCGAGGAGGAGAAGGTCGCGATCATGCCCGGCTCCGTGTACGGGGCGCCCGGCTTCGTACGGCTGAACGTGGGCTGCCCGCGCGGCAAGGCGGAGGCCGGGGTGGACGCCCTCGTCAGGGCGGTGCGCAGGGTGGCGGGCTGAGCGCCGGGCGCACGCGGCACACTGGACCCATGAGCCTTCACGAGAACCTCCTCGGGGGACCGCCCCCGACCCACCTGCCGGACGAGCCGGAGCCGCGGGAGCTGCTCGCGGGCGGCACCGACCCGGCGGACGTCGCCGCGAAGTACCCGACGTCCTCGCTCGCCTGGGCGCAGCTCGCGGACGCCGCGTACGAGCGGGGCAGTGTCGTCGAGTCGTACGCCTACGCGCGCACCGGCTACCACCGCGGGCTCGACGCGCTGCGGCGCAACGGCTGGAAGGGCCACGGCCCGGTGCCGTGGGAGCACGAGCCGAACCGCGGCTTCCTGCGGGCCCTGCACGCGCTGGCGCGGGCCGCCGGTGACATCGGGGAGCAGGCCGAGTACGAGCGCTGCACGCAGTTCCTGAAGGATTCCTCGGAGACCGCCGCGCAGACCCTCGGATAAGCAGGACCGAGTCGAGGCCCGCCTGTGATCAGGCGGGCCTTGCCGTTTCGGGGGAGGATTGCGGAGGATGCAGGTGGGGACCGGGGCCCCGTGCCGGTAACGGCAGGGCGGACCGCTACCCGGATACACATTCAGGAGACAGCGATGTCCCACGACGCGGATCACGTAGCGGAAGACGCGACCCCCCAGGACGCGGAAGCACCCGCCACCCCGCATCTCGACTTCGCGGGCACGACGCCGTACGAGGACTACGTCCAGGCCGATGTGCTCACCCACCTCCAGCACCTGCGCTCGGACGACCCGGGCGAGATGGTCTTCCTGGTCACCACCCAGGTCATGGAGCTGTGGTTCACCGTCATCGTGCACGAGTGGGAGACCGCGGGCCGGGCGCTCGCGGAGGACGACGTGCCCACCGCCGTGGCGGCCCTCAAGCGCTCGGTGCGCGAACTGCAGGCGCTGAACGACTCGTGGCGCCCGCTCGCACAGCTCACCCCGGCCCAGTTCAACTCGTACCGCAGCGCGCTCGGCGAGGGCTCCGGGTTCCAGTCGGCCATGTACCGGCGCATGGAGTTCCTGCTCGGTGAGAAGTCGGCGTCGATGCTGGTGCCGCACCGGGGCGCCCCGCGCGTGTACGCGGAGCTGGAGAAGGCCCTGCACCAGCCGAGCCTGTACGACGAGGTGCTGCGGCTGCTCGCCCGGCGCGGCCACGGTGTGCCGCGGGCCGTCCTGGACCGGGACGTGTCGCAGCGCTACGAGCCCTCGCCCGAGGTCGAGGCGGTGTGGACCGAGCTGTACGCCGGTGACGAGAGCGGCGAGCTGGCGCGGCTCGGCGAGGCGCTCACCGATGTCGCCGAGCTGATCTGGCGCTGGCGCAACGACCACCTGGTCGCGACGCGGCGCGCGATGGGCGCCAAGACCGGCACGGGCGGCAGCGCCGGTGTCGCGTGGCTGGAGAAGCGCGCGCAGAAGAACGTGTTCCCCGAGCTGTGGACGGCGAGGTCCCATGTCTGACCTGATCGAGCGGGCGCGCGAACTGGACTCCACCGACCCGCTGGCGGCGGTGCGCGGCGACTTCGTCCTGGACGAGGTGGTCTACCTCGACGGGAACTCGCTGGGCGCGCTGCCCGCGAGCGTGCCGGGCGCCGTCGAGGACGTCGTGCGGCGGCAGTGGGGCGAGCTGCGGATCCGGTCCTGGACGGAGTCCGGCTGGTGGACGGCGCCCGAGCGGATCGGCGACCTGATCGCGCCGCTGGTGGGCGCCGCGGCCGGGCAGATCGTCGTCGGCGACTCCACAAGTGTCAATGTGTTCAAGGCACTTGTGGGTGCGGTGCGGCTGTCGGGCGGCCCTGACGCGGGCCGGGACGAGATCCTGGTCGACGCCTCCACGTTCCCGACGGACGGCTACATCGCCGCGTCGGCCGCGCGGATGACCGGCTGCACGGTCCGCCCGCTGGCCCCCGGCGAGGTGCCGGACGCGCTCGGCGAGCGGACGGCGGCGGTGCTGCTCAACCACGTCGACTACCGCACGGGCCGGCTGCACGACCTGCCCGCGCTGACCGCCGCGATCCGCGCGGCGGGCGCCGTGAGCGTGTGGGACCTGTGCCACAGCGCGGGCGCGCTGCCGGTCGGGCTCGACGCGCACGGGGTCGACCTGGCGGTCGGCTGCACCTACAAGTTCCTGAACGGCGGCCCGGGTTCGCCCGCGTACCTGTACGTGCGGGCGGGGCTCCAGGACCGGTTCGACTCGCCGCTGCCGGGGTGGAACTCGCACGCCGAGCCGTTCGGCATGCGGCCCGAGTACGCGCCCGCCGACGGCGCGGTGCGCGGCCGGGTCGGGACGCCGGACATCCTGTCGATGCTGGCGCTCGAGGCGGCGCTCGACGTCTGGTCGCGGCCGGACGTGAGCGTGGACGCGGTGCGGGCCAAGTCGCTGGCCCTGACGGACTTCTTCCTGGAGTGCGTCGCCGCGTACGTGCCCGAGGGGCGGGTCGTCACGGTCACCCCGGACGCGCACGCCGAGCGGGGCAGCCAGGTGGCGCTGGCCTGCGAGGACGCGGGCGAAATCATGGAGCGGCTGATCGCGGCCGGAGTCGTCGGCGACTTCCGGGCGCCCGACGTGCTGCGGTTCGGATTCACCCCGCTGTACCTGTCCTTCGCGGAGGTGGAGCGCGCGGCGCGGGTCCTCGCCGACACGCTCGGGTGACCTGATCAACACGGGACCGTCCGTCGGCGCCCCGTCCTCATCGGGCGGGGCGTCGGCGCACGTCACGGGCCTGGTAGCGTCCGCGTACCCCGCGGTGCCCCGGACATGGACCGGCACCGTCGACCATGACAGCCGAGAGGTTGGAGCATGCCGGACGAAGCCGCCGCCCGCGACGCGGCCGAGGAGGCGTCGGCCTTCTCGCACCCCGTCGTCGAGCCGGACGTCAGCGCCGCGTACGGAGATCACCCGGACCAGGTGATCGATTTCCATGCGCCGAGGACGGCGGTGGCCACGGCCCCGCTGGTCGTGGCCCTGCACGGCGGCGCCTGGCGGGCGCCCTACGACCGGAAGCATCTGAGTCCCTTCTGCGACTACCTGGCCCGGCGCGGCTTCGCCGTCGCCAACGTCGAGTACCGGCGCGGGAGTGCCGTGCCGCACCAGGGGGCGGAGGGTCCCGTCGCCGGGCGCTGGCCGGAGACCTTCGACGACGTGGCCGCTGCCTTCGACGCGCTGCCCGCGCTCGTCGCCGCGCACCTGCCCGCCGCGGACGTGCGCCGCACGGTCGTCACCGGGCACTCGGCGGGCGGCCACCTCGCGCTGTGGGCCGCGGCCCGGCACGTACTGCCCGCGGACGCCCCCTGGTTCACCCCGGCCGCGCCCGCGCTGCGCGGCGTCGTCGCGCTCGCCCCGATCGCCGATCTGGCGCTCTCGGAGGAGCTGGGCGTGTGCGGCGGAGCGAGCGGGCAACTCCTGGGCGGCAGCCCGGAGTTGTTCGAGCGGCGGCGCCCGTGGGCGGATCCGTCGCTGCTGCTGCCGACCGGGATCGCCACGACGATCGTGCAGGGCCGCACCGACACGACCGTCCCGTTCGCGGTGACCGAGGCGTACGCGGACGCGGCGGCGCAGGCGGGCGAGGTCGTGGGCGTCACGTACCTGGAGGAGGTCGGCCACTTCCCGCTGATCGACCCGGCCGCCGACGCGTGCGCGGTCGTCGCCGAGGAGATCGCCCAACTCGCCTGGTAGAGCGCCTGGTTGAGAAGGAGTACCCCTACCCGGGTATGACGTGTGATACCTGGGAGCTACGCGCGGGGTTGGCTCCGTGGCGTGATGCCGGTTACGGCCCGTGATTCATAACTTCCTTTCCAGAGGCGCCGGACGGCGGTGCCCGGAGGGGGAGTGACGCCATGGGCCGCTGGCCGGGACGGATCCGCCGGGCGCTGCTCGCGGCGCTGGTGACGGGCGCCGTGGCGGTGCCGGTCTCGGCGGCGGCGCACCCCGACATCCCCGCCCCGCCGCCGGCCCGCACCGGCCCCGTCACCGCGGGCTCGCTGGACGCGACGTACGCGGCGAACCGGGCCGTGGCCCGCGAGGCCGCCCGGACGGCCACGGAGTACGGCGCGACGGGCCGCGCCCGTGAGCTGCGGGAGATGGCCTCCACCGGCCGGACGTTCCTGCACTTCGACGCGCGCGGCTCCGGCCGGGCCGTCGAGGTGTTCGGCGATCTGGCCCACGCCCGCCGGATCGCCGTCCTGGTGCCCGGCTCCGACACGTCCCTCGACACCTACGACCGGTTCCGCGCGGGCGCCCTCGCCCTGCGCGACCGGCTCGGCGAGCGGGCCGCGATCGTCGCCTGGCTCGGCTACGAGACACCGGACACGGTCAGCCCGGCCGTCACGACCACGGGCCGCGCCGAAGAGGCGGCGCCCCGACTCGTCGCATCCGTGCGGGAGTTGAGGTCGCTCGCCGTCGGCGGACCCCGCCCCTCGGTCAGCCTCCTCTGCCATTCGTACGGGTCCGTGGTGTGCGGGCGCGCTGCCGGCGCGCTGCGCGGCCCGGCGGCGGTGTCCGACCTCGTCCTGGTCGGCAGCCCGGGCACCGGCGCCGACCGTGCCGCGGAGCTGGGCACGCGGGCCCGGGTGTGGGCGGCGCGGGGCGGCGGCGACTGGATCGCCCATGTGCCGCACGTGAGCGCCGGGTTCTTCGGCACGACGGTCGGCTTCGGTGCCGACCCGGTCTCGCCCGGCTTCGGCGCACGGGTCTTCGCCGCGGGCGACGGCGGCCACAGCGACTACTTCCGGCCCGGCACCCCCTCCCTCGCGGCGATGGCCCGCATCGTCCTGGGCGCGGAGCCCGGCACCGACCACCTGCCCGCAGACGTGTCCGATGTGACGGAGGCTCCTCATGCGTGAACTCCTGCTCCCCGCACGGTCGTTCGTCCGCCGGATCGACGCGGCGACCCCCGCCCACCGGGACCGCGCGGTCGACGCGCTGCGCGCCCTCGCGATCTGCGGGGTCGTCCTCGGGCACTGGTTCGTCACGGCCCTGGTGCCCGGCGGCGATGGCGCCCTGCACACCGCGAGCCCGCTCCAGCACCTGCCCTGGCTCGCCCCCGTCTCCTGGCTGTTCCAGACCCTCGCCGTGTTCTTCCTGGTCGGCGGGCACATGGCGACCAAGGGGTACGCGTCGGCGCGGGCCCGCGGCGAGACGTACGGGGCGTGGCTGACGGCCCGGCTCGGGCGGCTGTTCCGGCCGGTCGCCGCGGTGCTCGTGGTGTGGACGGCGGCGGCGCTCGGCATGCTCCTGTCCGGGGTGCCGTACGCCACCGTCCACACCCTGGGGAAGCTCGCGCTGTCCCCGCTGTGGTTCCTGCTGGTGTTCGCCGCGCTGACGGCGGCGACCCCGCTCGTGGCCCGGCTCAACCCGCTGTGGCCGCTGGCCGTCGTCCTCCACGTGGACCTCGTACGGTTCGGCCTCGGCGGCCCCGCCTGGCTCGGCTGGATCAACCTGGCGGCCGGCTGGCTCGTGCCGTACACGCTCGGCGCGGCCTGGACGCGGGAGGCACTCGGCCGGCGGGCCGGGGCGGTGCTCCTCGTCGGCGGCGCCGCCGCGACCGCCGGGCTCGTCCTGTGGGCCGGGTACCCGGCGTCGATGGTCGGCGTGCCCGGCGCCCCCGTCTCGAACCTGAACCCGCCGACGCTCGCCGCCGTCACTTTCGGGCTCGCCCAGTGCGGACTCGCGCTGCTGCTTTTGGACCGGCTGCGGTCCTGGCTGCGGCGGCCTGCGGCCTGGGCGGCGGTCGCGGTGGTCAACCTGTTCGCGATGACGATCTTCCTGTGGCACCAGACGGCCCTGATGGCGGTCACCGCGACGGGCCTGCTCGCGGGCCGGCTGCCCGGCCTGCACACCGTGCCCGACTCGCTCGGCTGGGTCGCGGCGCGGGCGGCGTGGCTGCCGGTCCTCGCGCTCGCCCTGGCCGTGTGCTGGGCGGCGTTCCGTACGTACGAGCAGGGCGGCCGGGGCCGCTCCCGGGTGGTGCGGGCGGGGCGCGCCCGGCGCCCCCGGACCGTGGTCCGGCATGGCTGAGCGGAACCGGCGGGTGCCGGTGCCGCCCTCTAAGGTGGGGGCCATGGCGGGAGGCCGGACACAGCGCGGGGGAGCCGAGGGGGACGAACTCGGGGCGCTGCTGCGTTCCCTGCGGCGCGATCTGCTCACCTTCGAGCGCGGGCCGCTGCCGCCGCTGACCCGGCCGCGCTTCCTGCGCTGGGCGCCGCATCTGCTGCTCGCCTGGATCGCCCTCGGCACGACCCTCTCCGGCATCGACCAGATCGGCGCCGGCTACCACCTGGGGACGCCGGCCGCCGTCGCGCTCATGGGGGTGCAGGGCGGCGCGATGCTGCTCGCGCTGTGGCGGCCCGCGCTCGCGTTCTGGGTGTCCCTGCTCGCCGGCGTGCTCGTCGCACGGCTCGCGCTGCCCTGGCTGTCCGGGCAGGCCGCGTCCGGTGAGGACGCGTGGCCGTGGGCCGCGCCCTCGGTCATCGCCCACGGGGCCGTGCTGCTGCTGCTCGCGCTGCGGGTGCCGACGCGGGCGACCGCGGTCGCGTTCGCGCTGAGCGCGCTGGCCGGGCCGCTGGTGCAGAGCACCGGCGCCGACATCGCCCGGTACTCGTCGACGACGCTGCTCTCGGTCGTCGTGTTCGCGGTGGTCTCGCTGCTCGGCGTCGCGCTGCGCGGCCGCAGCGAGGCGCGCAACCGGCTCGTCGTGCAGGAGGAGTTGACGGCGGAGGAGCGGGCCCGCCGGACGGTCCTGGAGGAGCGCGCGAACATCGCCCGCGAGCTGCACGACGTCGTCGCCCACCACATGTCCGTCATCTCCATCCAGGCGCAGGTCGCCCCGCACCTGGTCGAGAACCCGCCGGACGCCCTGAAGGAGAACCTCGACGGCATCCGCGCCAGCGCCCTGGAGGCGCTGGCCGAACTGCGCCGGGTGCTCGGGGTGTTGCGTGCCGAGCACGCCGAGGACGCCGGCGACGCCGCGGAGCAGGTCGCCGGGTCGGACGATCCCGGTACGGCCGCCGCGCCGCAGCGCCCGCAGCCCACCCTCGACCGGCTCGACGCGCTCGTCGCCGGGACCCGGGCCGCGGGGCTCGCCGTGACCGTCCTCGCCACCGGGGAGCGGCGCCCACTGCCGCCCGGCGTCGAACTGTCGGCGTACCGGATCGTGCAGGAGGCGCTGAGCAACGCGCTGCGGCACGCGCCCGGTTCGACGGTGGAGGTGGCGCTCGACCACCGCGCCGACGGCCTCGGGGTCCGGGTCACCAACACCGCGCCCGAGCGGCCCGCGGCGCCCTCGCCCGGCGCGGGGCACGGGCTGCTCGGCATGCGGGAGCGCGCCGCGATGCTGGGCGGCACGCTCGACGCCGGGCCCGTCGCCGTCACCGGCGGCTACGAGGTGCGGGCCTTCCTGCCCGCGCCCGGCGATTCCCGCACGGGCTCACGTACGGGCTCTCGTACGGGTTCGCGTACGGGTTCACGTACTGGGGGAGACGCCTGACATGCCGATCCGGGTCCTGATCGCCGACGACCAGATGATGGTCCGGCAGGGGTTCACCGTGCTCCTGAACACCCAGCCCGACCTGGAGGTCGTCGGGCAGGCGGTGGACGGGCTCGACGCGCTCGCGCAGGTCGCCGAGCTCGACCCGGACGTCGTCCTCATGGACATCCGGATGCCCGAGCTCAGCGGCATCGAGGCGACCCGCCGGGTCACCGCTTCGCACCCGGCCGTCCGGGTCCTCGTCCTCACCACCTTCGACCTGGACGAGTACGTGTACGAGGCGCTCCGCGCGGGGGCCTCCGGGTTCCTGCTCAAGGACGCCTCCGCGGAGCAGCTCGCGGAGGCGGTCCGCGTCGTCGCCTCCGGCGAGGCGCTGCTCGCCCCGACCGTCACGCGGCGGCTGATCGCCGAGTACGCGCGGCTGTCCGACGGGGCCTCGCGGGCGGCGTCCGTGCCGGGGCGGCGGCCCGCCGAGCTGACCGAACGCGAGGCGGAGGTCCTCGTGTTGATCGCGCAGGGGCTGTCGAACGCGGAGATCGCGGCGAGTCTCGTCGTCGCCGAGCAGACGGTGAAGACCCATGTCGGCCGCATCCTCGTCAAGCTGGGCCTGCGCGACCGCACCCAGGCGGCGGTCTTCGCCTATGAGTCCGGGTTGGTGACGCCGCGGATGGGGCGCTGACGGCGGCGCCGTGGGGGTCGCTCGTCGTCGCCGGGTGCCGCGCCGTCGTGGCTGGTCGCGCAGTTCCCCGCGCCCCTGAAGGGCACACTTCGTGCGCCCCCAGGGGCAGGTTGCTCGCGCCCCGCGACGGAGGCGCTCAGTGGGGCTGGGGGTCGTCCAGGCCCAGGGTTTTGCGGTGGGCTCGCCAGCGGTTCATCATTCCGGCCAGTTCGAGCTGCATGAACTCGAAGAAGGCCAGGGTCTCGCCGATGCGGCGGCCCGCGGGTGTGTCCGCGCCCAGGTTGTCGACGCCCTCGCGCAGGGCGTCCTCCCAGCGCTTGAGCACACTGTCCCGGTTGCCCAGCGCCTCGTACCACTGGTTGCTGTGGACCCGGAAGAGGTCGCGCCGTGTGCCGGGCTCGCGCTCGCGCGTGACCATGTGCTGCTGCGTGAGGTACCGCACCGCGCCGGAGACGGCGGCCGGGCTGACGGTGAGCCGCTCGCCGAGCTCCGCCGAGGTCAGCGCCCCGGAGTCGGAGGCGAGCAGCGCGGCGAAGATCCGGGCGGGCATCCGTGGCATGCCGGCCTCGACCAGCTGGCCCGCGAAGCGTTCGACGAAGCGGGCGCGCGGGTCCGGGGTGTCGACATCCCTCGTCTCGTCACCGGCGCCGCTCATGTCCTGATCATCTCCCCTGCCCGTGCCGTCGCTGCCTGAGCCATCGAGTTTATACGCTTCCTTAACTTCACAAATTTGTGAAGTCCGCGTAGCTTCAGAATCATGACGAAGGCAATCACGGTCTCCGGACTGCACAAGTCGTTCGGCAGGACCCACGCCCTGGACGGCCTCGACCTGGACGTCGAGGCCGGCGAGGTGCACGGCTTCCTCGGGCCGAACGGCGCCGGCAAGTCGACCACCATCCGCGTGCTCCTCGGACTGCTGCGCGCCGACTCGGGCGCCGTGCAGATGCTCGGCCGCGACCCCTGGGCCGACGCCGTGGACCTGCACCGTAAGGTCGCGTACGTCCCCGGCGACGTCACCCTGTGGCGCAACCTCAGCGGCGGCGAGGTCATCGACCTGTACGGGCGGCTGCGCAGCGGCCTCGACGAGCGGCGCCGCGCCGAACTCGTCGAGCGCTTCGAGCTGGACCCGACCAAGAAGGGCCGCACGTACTCCAAGGGCAACCGGCAGAAGGTCGCGCTCGTCGCCGCCTTCGCCGCGGCCGACGTCGACCTGCTCATCCTCGACGAGCCCACCTCGGGGCTCGACCCGCTGATGGAGGAGGTCTTCCAGGCGTACGTGGAGGAGGCCGCCCGCGAACGCGGACAGACCGTCCTGCTGTCGTCCCACATCCTCAGCGAGGTCGAGGAGCTGTGCGACCGCGTCAGCATCATCCGCAAGGGCCGCACCGTCGAGAGCGGCTCCCTCGCCCAGCTGCGCCACCTCACCCGCACCAGCGTCACCGCCGAACTCGCGGGCCCGCCGAACGGGTTGGCGGACCTGCCCGGCGTGCACGGCCTCGACATCCAGGGCCACCGCGTCCGGCTCCAGGTCGACACCGACCACCTCGACGCCGTACTGCGCTCCCTCACCGCCTCCGGCGTACGGTCCCTGACCAGCACGCCGCCCACCCTCGAAGAGCTCTTCCTGCGCCACTACCAGGAGGACCTCGCCGGGGCCGCCGGTTCAGGGGTGGCCCGATGAACGCCGCCGTCATCGCCACCGGCTACGCCCCGCGCACCGGCGGCAGCCGCCAACTCGCCGGTACCGGGACGCTGTTGCGGCTCGCCCTGCGCCGCGACCGGATCATGATGCCCGTCTGGATCTACGTCGTCGCGCTCACCGTCGTCACCATGCCGAAGACCCTCAAGGGCCTCTACGGGACCGACGCCGAGCGGGCCGGCGTGCTCGACACCATGCGCACCAACAGCTCCCTGCGCGCCCTGTACGGACCGGCCCTCGACGACTCCCTCGGCGGGCTCACCGTGTGGCGGGTCGGCGCGTACGCGGCTGTGTTCGCGGCGGCGATGAGCCTGCTGATCGTCGTCCGGCACACCCGCGACGAGGAGGAGAGCGGACGCCAGGAGATGGTGTCCGCCGCGATGGTCGGGCGGCGCGCCCCGCTGACCGCTGCCCTGCTGACGGCCCTGATCGCCAACGCGACGATCGCCGTGTTCATCACCGTCGGCATGGCCGTCACGGCCGGCGACGGGCTTGCGGGCGCGCTCGCGCTCGGCCTCGCGACGGGCGGCGCGGGCATGGTCTTCGCGACGATGGCGGCGATCGTCGCCCAGTTCACCGAGAGCGCCCGGCTCGCCCGCGGCGTGACCGCGGGCCTGCTCGGCGTGGCCTTCGTGCTGCGCGCCGCCGGTGACGCCGGAAGCGTCGACGGATCGTCCGTGCTGACCTGGCTCTCCCCGATCGGCTGGCTGGAGAACACCCGCGCCTACGCCGGTGAACGCTGGTGGGTGCTGCTCCTGTTCGCCGCGGCCGTGCTCGCCCAGGGCGCAGCCGCGTACGTCCTCGCCGGGCGGCGCGACCTCGGCATGAGCTTCCTGCCGAGCCGCCCGGGACCGGCGCGCGGCCGTCTCGGTTCGGCGGGCGCCCTCGCCCGGCGGCTCCAGCGCGGCAGCGTCCTCGGCTGGTCCCTCGCCTTCCTCGCGTCCGGCGCCGCACTCGGCGGCGTCACCAACGGGGCCACCGATCTCGTCGGCGGCAGCGCGGACACCCGCGAGATCATCGAGCGGATGGGCGGCCAGTCCGGGCTCACCGACGCGTTCCTCGCCGCGATGGTCGGCATGCTCGGCATGGTCGCCTCGCTCTACGTCGTCCAGGCCGTGCTGCGCCTGCACGCCGAGGAGACCGGACAGCGGGCCGAACCCGTTCTGAGCGGAGCGGTGGGCCGGCTGCGCTGGGCGGCCGGTCACCTGG
This sequence comes from Streptomyces sp. NPDC025806, assembly GCF_055558275.1. Taxonomy (NCBI): domain Bacteria; kingdom Bacillati; phylum Actinomycetota; class Actinomycetes; order Kitasatosporales; family Streptomycetaceae; genus Streptomyces; species Streptomyces sp. NPDC025806. Next base: position 357,391 of record NZ_JBVHMU010000004.1, read on the forward strand.
TCATCGCCTTCGGCGGGGCCGTGCTGATCATGCTGTTCGGCGGGCTCGGCCTGGCCGCCGGATACGGCCACGACCTGGGCCCGATCCTCGCCGCGTGCCTGGTCCAGCTCCCCGCGGTGTGGGTGCTCGGCGCGGTCGCCGTGCTCCTGTACGGGCTCGCCCCGCAGGCCGCACCGGCCGGCTGGGCCGTGGCCGGGGCGGCCCTGCTCCTCGGCTGGCTCGGCCCGGCCCTGAAGCTCCCGCAGGCGGTCATGGACCTCTCCCCCTTCGGTCACCTCCCGAAGCTGCCCGGCGGGGAGATGTCCTGGCCCCCGGTGCTCGTCCTGACCGGTCTGGCGGCGGTGCTCGTCGCCGCGGGGCTCGCGGCCCTGCGCCGCCGCGACCTGTCGAACTAGCCGGTCACCGCACCGGACTCAGAGTGCGACGGGCAGTCCCTCCAGGCCCCGGATCACGAAGTTCGGCTTGCGCACCGGCTCCGACGTCGCCCGCAGCGTCGGGGCCTGCGTCAGCAACGCCCGCATGGACGCGGCGAGTTCGATCCGGGCGAGCGGGGCGCCGATGCAGTAGTGGATGCCCGCACTGAAGGAGATGTGCGGGTTCTCGGCGCGGGTCAGGTCCAGGCGCTCGGGGTCGTGGAAGACCTCCGGGTCGTGGTTCGCGGAGCCGAAGAGGAGCGCCACCTCCGAGCCCCGGGGGATGACCGTCCCGTCGAGTTCGATGTCCTCCAGGACCCAGCGTTCGAAGAGCTGGAGCGGGGTGTCGTAGCGCATCAGCTCCTCGATCGCGGACGGGACCAGGGAGTGGTCCGCGCGCAGGGCGGCCAGCTGTCCGGGGTGGCGGAACAGCGCCGCCCAGCCGTTCACCGTGGAGTTGACCGTGGCCTCGTGGCCCGCGTTCAGGAGCAGTACGCAGGTGGAGATCATCTCCTGCTCGGTCAGCCGGTCGCCCTCGTCGTAGGCGGCGATCAGGCCGGAGACCAGGTCGTCGCCGGGGTCGGTGCGGCGGGCGGCGATCAGCTCGCGCAGGTACGCCGTGAACTCGACGGACGCCCGCACCGCGGCCCGCGCCGTCTCCTCCGGCGGATTCAGCTCGTACATGCCGCAGATCGCCGCCGACCAGGGGCGCAGCAGCGGGCGGTCGGACTCCGGGATGCCGAGCATCTCCGCGATGACGGCGACCGGGAGGGGCTCCGCGACGGCCGTCAGGAGGTCGCCGCCGCCGGCCGCGACGAGGTCCCCGACGAGGTCGCCGGCCAGCTTCTCCACGTAGGGGCGCAGGCGGTCGACCGTGCGCGGGGTGAACGCCTTGGAGACGAGGCGGCGGATGCGGGTGTGGTCCGGCGGTTCCAGGTCGAGCATGCCGTGGTCGTTGAGGGTGTGGAACGGCTCGTGCTCCGGCGGCGGCGCGGTCCGGCCGAACTCCTCGTGGGTGTGGCGGTGTTGGTAGGTGCGGCCCAGACGGCGGTCCCGGAGCAGGGCGGAGACGTCCCGGTGGTGCGGGATCAGGTACTGGTGGGTGGGCTCGTAGTGGTGGACCCGGCCGGCCGCGCGCAGGGCGCGGTACGCGGGGTACGGGTCGGCCAGGAACTCCGGGGACCAGGGGTCGAAGGCGGTGACGGTGTCGTTCATGAGCGGACGTTAGTCCGGCCGTCCGGGGCGGGGGTAGGCCCGTGCGCCCGGACGGCCGGATCAGCCCGGGGTGACGAGGCGGGCCTCGTACGCGAAGACCGCCGCCTGGGTCCGGTCGCGGAGGCCCAGCTTCACCAGGACCCGGCTCACATGGGTCTTGATGGTCGACTCGGCGACGACGAGCCGCGTGGCGATCTCCGCGTTCGACAGGCCCTGGGCGATGAGGACGAGGACCTCCGTCTCGCGTTCCGTCAGCTCGCCGTAGGCCTCGGCGCGGACCCGGGGGGTCTCGGCGAGCTTGGAGAACTCCGTGATCAGGCGGCGGGTCACCGTGGGCGCGAGCAGCGCCTCGCCGGAGGCCACCACCCGGACCCCGTCGGCGAGTTGGCGGGCGGAGGCGTCCTTGAGGAGGAAGCCCGAGGCGCCCGCGCGGAGCGCCTGGTACACGTACTCGTCGAGGTCGAAGGTGGTGAGGACGAGGACCTTGGCGCCCTCGTCCGCGGCGACGATCTCGCGGGTGGCGTCGATGCCGTTCAGTTCCGGCATGCGGATGTCCATGAGGACGACGTCGGGGCGCAGTTCGCGGACCCGGGCGACGGCCTCCGCCCCGTTGACCGCCTCGCCGACGACCTCGATGTCCGGCATGGCGCCCAGCAGCACCGAGAAGCCCTCGCGGACCATCATCTGGTCGTCGGCGATCAGCACCCTGATCATGCGTCGTCCTCCGCGGCCGACGCGGCGGCGACCGGCACGAACACCGCGACCTCGTAGCCGCCGTCCTCCGTCGCCCCCGCGGTCATCTCGCCGTCGAGCATCGCGACCCGCTCCCGCATGCCGGTGACCCCGTGCCCCGCGCCGGGGCTGGGCTTCACCAGGGCGCCGGGCGGCCCGTTCACGATCCGCAGGCCGAGCCCGCCGAGCACGTACGCGACCTCGACGCGGGCCGGGGCGCCGGGGGCGTGCCGCAGGACGTTGCTGAGGGCCTCCTGGACGATGCGGTACGCGGACAGTTCGACGCCGGGCGGCAGGGCGCGGACGGCTCCGGTCACGCTCTTGTCGACGGTTGTCCCGGCCTCGCGCACGTTCTCCAGGAGGCGGTCGAGGTCGGCGAGGGTCGGCTGCGGGGCGTCGGGCGCCTCGTAGTCCTCGGCCCGTACGACGCCCAGGACCCGGCGCAGTTCGGTGAGGGCCGCCACCGCGTTCTCCCGGATCGTGACGAACGCCTGCTCCAGCTCGGGCGGCGGGTTCTCGACGCGGTACGGGGCGGCCTCGGCCTGGATGGCGACGACGGACATGTGGTGGGCGACGACGTCGTGCAGCTCACGGGCGATGTTCGTGCGCTCCTCCAGGAGGGTGCGGCGGTCCCGTTCGACGGCGCCGGCCGTGCGCTCCTGGGCGACCTCGCGGCGGGCCGAGCGGTTGACCTGGACCAGGGTCACCAGGGCGACCGCGAGGCCGGAGGCGACCAGCATCGGGAGGGCGTCGCTGTAGTACCAGTCGCCGCCGGTCAGCGGCGTGACGACGATCCCGTAGAGCGTGCTCAGCGCCCACATGCCGGCCGCCGTGCGGGGCCCGGTGCGGGCCGCGACGATCATCATCACCAGGGTGTGCCCGACGAGGCTGCCCGCGGGCCACGGGGTCGGGGAGCCGCCGGTGACGAAGACGAGGACGGCGGCCGCGCCGAGCGACACCCACCACGCGAGGACCGGCCGCAGCAGCGTGAGCGCCACCGGTGCCCCGACGAGGAGGCCGCACAGCACCGCGACGTACGCGTCGGCGCCGAAGCTGACGCTCTCCGCGCCGACGGCGAACGTGAGCAGGGCGAGGCCCAGCACGCCGACGTGCGGCAGCACCCGCATCTGGTCCCGCATCGGCAGCGGGAACAGCCGCAGCCACGTGCTGTCGGACGCGGCGCGGGGCAGGGGGCGGTAGGCGCGTACGTCCCGGAACAGGTCCGCGCGCAGTCCGCTCAGGGCCGCCTTGACCAGGCTGAGCTCGGGGCCGGCGGAGGTGGTCGTCTCGGTCATGCACCTCACGGTAGGTTCCCCCACCACCCCGGGTCGTCCCCACCAGGAAGGGTCCCTGCCCGTCCCCCTCAAGTACTACGCCGGCCTCGGCCCCTGCGGCGGGGGCGCCGAGGCCGGACGGAGCCCGCGGCCGGGAAGACGGCCGCGGGCTCCGGGAGCGGGCGCTCAGGCCACGTGCTCGTCCGCGACGGCCAGCGCGGCGTCCAGCGCGGCGAGGCCCTCCTTCAGTTCGGCCTCGGTGATGTTGAGGGCCGGCACGACGTGCGTGCGGTTCATGTTGACGAAGGGCCACAGACCGTTCGCCTTGGCGGCGCCCGTGAAGGCCGCCATCGGGGCGTTGGCCTCGCCCGCGGCCGCGTACGGCACGAGCGGCTCCCGCGTCTCCCGGTCCCGTACGAGTTCGAGCGCCCAGAACATGCCGACGCCGCGCACCTCGCCCACCGACGGGTGCCGCTCGGCGAGCTCCCGCAGCGCCGGCTCCACGACCTCGGCGCCGAGCTTCGCGGCGTGCGCGACGATGCCCTCCTCCTCCATCACGTTGATGGTGGCGACGGCCGCGGCGCAGGCCAGCGGGTGCCCGGAGTACGTGAGACCGCCCGGGTAGGGCCGCTTGGCGAAGGTCTCCGCGATGGCGCCGGAGATCGCGACACCGCCCAGCGGGACGTAGCCCGAGTTGACGCCCTTGGCGAAGGTCAGCAGGTCCGGCGTCACGTCGTACAGGTCGGCGGCGAACCACTCACCGGTGCGCCCGAAGCCCGCCATGACCTCGTCGAGGACGAAGACGATGCCGTACTTGTCGCACAGCTCGCGCACCCCGGCCAGGTATCCCGCGGGCGGCAGCATGATGCCCGCGGTGCCCGGCACGGTCTCCAGGATGATCGCGGCGATCGTCGCCGGACCCTCGAACTGGATCGTCGTCTCCAGGTGCTCCAGCGCGCGGGCGCACTCCTGCTCCTCTGTCTCGGCGAAGAAGCGGGACCGGTACAGGAACGGCGCCCAGAACCGGACGACGCCCGCGGAGCCCGTGTCGCTGGCCCAGCGGCGCGGGTCACCCGTCACGTTGATCGCCTGCTGGGTGCCGCCGTGGTACGAGCGGTACGCGGCGAGCACCTTCGGGCGGCCCGTGTGCAGACGGGCCATGCGCAGGGCGTGCTCGACGGCGTCGGCGCCGCCGTTGGTGAAGAAGATCTTGTCGAGGTCGCCGGGCGTGCGCTCGGCGATGAGGCGGGCGGCCTCCGAGCGGGACTCGACGGCGAACGCGGGCGCGAACGTCGTCATCGTGGCGGCCTGCTCCTGGATCGCCGCGACGACCTTCGGGTGCTGGTACCCGATGTTCGTGTAGACGAGCCCGGACGTGAAGTCGAGGTACCGGTTGCCCTCGTAGTCCCAGAAGCAGGAGCCTTCTGCGCCGGCGACGGCGAGCGGGTCGATGAGTTCCTGCGCGGACCAGGAGTGGAACACGTGCTTGCGGTCCGCGGCCTTGACGGCGGCGCCGACCTGGGGATTCGGCTGAGGGGTCATGAGCCCGAGGGTAGATGTCCGCAGTGTGGGCGCACCATCGGCGTCCTGTACGCCCGCCGCCGCCGAACGCGACAGTTTGTCGGGGTTCCCCGGCCGTTCCCCGGCGTTACGGAACCGTAGAAGGCGCATCGGTCCTCTGTGTCGTAGGCCCGCACTATTCTCGTGCTGTTGGTCACGATTCGGGGGAGGGTGGCGCGACATGGACAGACTGGACCGGCTGGGGCCGGGCGACCCGCAGCACATCGGCGCGTACCGGCTGCTGGGGCGGCTCGGGGCCGGTGGGATGGGGCAGGTCTATCTGGCGCGCTCCGAGCGCGGTCGCACGGTCGCCGTGAAGCTGGTGCGCGAGGAGCTCGCCGAGCAGGAGGAGTTCCGCAGCCGTTTCCGGCAGGAGGTGCAGGCGGCGCAGCGGGTCGGCGGCGCGTGGACGGCGCCGGTGCTCGACGCGGACACGGAGGCCGCGGTGCCGTGGCTGGCCACCGGCTATGTGGCGGGCCCCTCGCTCCAGCAAGTCGTGTCGCACGATCACGGCGCGCTGCCGGAGCGTTCGGTACGGATCCTGGCGGCGGGCCTCGCGCACGCGCTGCAGGACATCCACGCGGCGGGCCTGATCCACCGCGACCTGAAGCCGTCGAACGTGCTGGTGACGATCGACGGCCCGCGCGTCATCGACTTCGGCATCGCGCGCGCCATGGAGACGGTCACGGACGGCGGTCTGACGCGGACCGGCGCGCTCGTCGGCTCCCCGGGTTTCATGGCGCCGGAGCAGGTGCGCGGGGACCGGATCACCCCGGCCTGCGATGTCTTCTGCCTCGGCTCGGTGCTCGCCTACGCGGCCTCCGGCGCCCTGCCGTTCGGCACGTCGAACAGCGGGGTGCACGCCCTGATGTTCCGTATCGCGCAGGAGGAGCCGGACCTCGACGGGCTTCCGGAGGGCCTCCAGGAGCTCGTACGGGACTGTCTGCGCAAGCGGCCCGCCGACCGGCCGACGCTGGAGGACATCCTGGAGCGGACGGGCGCGGAGGACACGCTCGGGGACGGCGGGCGCACGCGTGACCCGTGGCTGCCGGGCGCGCTCGTGGCGCAGCTGGGCCGGCACGCCGTGCAGCTGCTCGACTCGGAGGACCCGGAGCAGGCCTCCCTGCCGGCGGCCCCGTCCCGGCCCGCGCTGCCGCCCGCCCCGGCGCAGGCCGCCGATCCGGACACACCGCCGCCCCCGGGTGCGCCGGGCGGGGCGCAGCTCGACCATCTCCCGACGATGATCGTCGGCCAGGACACCCCGGCGCCGACACCCCCGGCACCGCCCGCGTACGGCTACCCCCAACCGCACCCCCAGCCGCAGCCCGTGTGGAACCAGACGCCGCCCTACGGCCCCGGCGTCGCCCCCGTAGGCATCCCGCCGCAGGAGCCCCCGCGCCGGGGCCGCTCCACGGCGGCGCTCGTCGCGGTCGCGCTGATCGTGGCGCTCGGCGCGGGCGGCTCGGTGTACGCGCTGATGAAGAGCGACGGCTCGTCCGAGGGCAAGGGCGGCGACGACCCGACGCCGTCCGGCCAGTCCTCGGCCGCGCCCTCGCAGCAGGGCGGCGAGACGACCCCGGGGCAGCAGTCCACCGAGCCGCCCGACTCCCCGTCGGAGTCCGACTCCGCGCAGGCCGGGGCGGGCGACATCCCCACCAAGTTCCTGGGCACGTGGACGAACGAGCAGACCAACGACTACGGGCCCATCACCCGCACCCTCGTCATCGAGCAGGGCGAGCCCGGCGACACCGTGCTCAAGCTGACCCAGGACGGCACGCTCGACAGCGGCTCCCCGTACCACTGCGAGTTCGAGGGCGCGCTCGCCTCCGCCGACGATTCCACGCTGAACGTCCAGGGCACGGAGGCGGTCGTCGCCGAACCGCCGGTCGCCTGCCGCCCCGGCACCCCGAGCACGGTGACGATCCTGTCCTCGGGCGAGCTGCGCCGCATCCTGATCGACTCGACCGGCCACCGCCAGGTCCTCACCTACGGCAAGGAGGGCTGACGGCGGCCTGAGCGGGCGGGGGTCTCAGCGCGAGTCGGTCGGGCAGGGCAGCCGGCTGCCGCTCGGCCCCCACTCGGTGACCGTCTGGGGCTCGTCCAGGCCGAACGCGCCGCAGTACGCCACGAGCCGCGGCTCGCCCTCGGTGGCCACCTCGATGACGATCGCCTTGTCGCGCGGCGGCTTCGAGCCGGGGTTGCTCTGCGGATAGCGGATGGCGCCGCTGCTGCCCAGCAGTTCGACGCCGCTGTCGAGCGCGGACTTCACCGCGGCGGTGGTCACCTCCTGCCGGTTGCTGCGGTTGGCGCCGTTCGCCGCCTGGCTCAGCACCCGGAAGGCGTCGAAGGCGATCGGCCCGTGCCCGTCGTTGCGCCACTTGTCGTCCGCGCCCACGTAGTAGGCGTAGTTGGCCGCGTACCCGGTCGCCTCGCTGTTCGCCAGCTCGTGGCCCACGGGCAGCACGTGTGCCGTGTGGTAGAGCCGCAGCCAGGGCACGTACTTGAAGTCGCCGTTGAGCTCCGCGTTCGTGACGTCGTTCCCGGCGATGACCGTCAGGTTCCGGCCCGCGCAGGCGGTGTCGCGGTAGTTGTCCACGAAGGTGCTGAGGCTGGCCACGCGGGACGACCAGTAGACGACGGTGCGCGGGTTCCCCTTGAGGTACGCGCAGATCTGCCGGCCGATCTCCGCCGGGGCGCCCGCCTCGCCGGTGTACGGGAGCAGCTTGGCGCCGCCGGGCTCCGCCTTGCCGAACTTCCTCACGAATTCGCGGCCGATCTCGTTGCTGTAGAGGTCGGTGGGGGTGCTCACCACGACGGCCTGGGTCGCCGACTCGCAGCGTCGCGCCCCGTGCGCGGGGCCGTCCGTCGCGATCACGGCGCCCTCGTGGGCCAGTTGTACGGCGAGCGTGCTCTCCCGGTCGTCGTTGGGTGCCATGGGCCGGTAGTACGGGCCCGCCTGCGCCATCGCGTCCGCGGAGGCCGTCGTGCTGACCACCGGCACCTGGTGGTCGCTGAGGATGCCGGCCGCCGCCCTCGTCTCGGCCCTGCTCTCCGCGAACCCGACGACCCCCACGACCGTCGTGTGGTCGCCGGCCTGCCGGGTGCGCCGCACCTCGCGCACGATGCCGTCCGCGACCTTCTCGGCCCGCTCGAAGTGCGGTCCCGCGTCCCGTACGTCCACGCGGAGTTCGACGCCGCCGCGGGTCTCGTCCCGGTGCGCCTGGGCGTTGATGCGGGCCTGCGCGAGCCAGATGCCGCGCAGCTCCGACAGTGCCTTGTACGCGCCCTCGCTGGGGGAGGGCGCGATGTACACGACGGTGCGGACGACGTACTGGTCGTCGGCCGGGGCCGAGGCGGTGGCCCGCTCGTCGGCGACGGCCCGCTCGTTGTTCGCGTCGATCTGGGCGCGCACCGTGCGGTAGGCCGCCATCGGATCGTCGTCGCTCAGCAGGTTCGGGGCCGCGTCGACGTCACGTATCTCCTCGGGCGGCCCCGCCTTCCGCGAGACGGCGCTCCCGTCCAGACAGCGCGCGTACGTCTCCTCCCCCTGCCCGCCCAGGGGCCCCAGGACCGCACCGGTCGCGACCAGCGCGGCCAGCACGACGCCGATCGCGGTGGCCTCCAGGCGCGGCCCGCACACCGGCGCGGGCGGACGCAGGCGGGCGACCGGCAGGCCCTCGCCCGCGAACGCCGGGTCCGCGAAGCGGCGGCCGAGGAGCCAGGGCGCCGCCTCCGCGTCCGCGTGCTCGGCGGGCGGGTCGGTCAGGTGCTGGCCCACGACGGCCAGGCTCTCCACGTCCCGCCGGTGCCAGGTCTGCCCGGCGGCCTCCGGGTATCCGTCCGGTTCGCCCGCGCCGACCACGAACAGGGAGGCGGAGCCGGGAGCCCGGTAGGCGCTGCGGTACGCCTGCAGGAACCGCACGGCGTCGCGGCCCTGCGCGCTGTCCCCGGCGGGCAGTTCGAGCAGGACCACGCGCCGGGTGCGGCGGCGGCGCTTCCACGGCCCGGCGAAGCGTGCCGGGTGCGCGCGGTGCAGATCCGACAGGAGCGCCCGCAGCAGCAGCTTCTCCAGTTCGAACAGGGCGTTCTGCCGCTCGTGCTCCGGCCCGCGCAGCGCGAGGCCCTGGGCGACGAGGGAATCGCCGACCTGGTCGAAGACCGAGCGGGCGGGGTGCGCCAGACGCAGCCAGTCGCGGTACCAGCGGTAGCGGCGCGAGCGCAGCAGGCGGTGGCCCCAGCGCCGGTCCCACAGTTTGCGCGGGAGGCTGTGGAAGAGGGGGTGGGACAGCAGGCGCGACAGGTAGGCGAGGACGAGGTTTCCACCGTCGGGCGCGGGCGCCAGCTTCGCCAGATGGTGCGCGAGCCCGCTCGGCTCCGCGACCCGCAGCTCGTACAGGGCGTCGCGCAGGGCCCGGGACTGGAGCCGGTCGCTCAGCTCGTTGCCGGTGAGAGCCCCGTCGCCCTCCGCGGGCATCCGGGCCAGCTCGATCGCGTACGTGACCATCCGGGCGACGAACTCGAAGTCCCGCAGCCGCAGTTCGCCGACATGGTGGGGCGGCTGGCTGCGCAGATCGCGGCCGACGCGCAGCGTGAGGAGTTCCTCGCCGGGCCGGTCGGCGGGCAGCTGCTGGGGGCGCGAGTAGGCCACGGCCCGCCCGTCCTCGGTCCGCAGCGCGCGCTCCAGCGCTTCGAGGACGCGCTGCCGGCGCCGGCACCGCTCGTCGCCGGACCCGCCCGTGTCCAGCAGGACCGGGGGCAGCGGCGTGCTCTCCGGCTTCAGCACCTGCCACCGTTGGGGGTAGACGGCGGCTCGGAACGCTCGCAGAAACTCCGTCGCGCCCTCGTCGTTCGGGAATCCCATCTTCGCGATCCCTTGGCCTTGACGTCATGGGGGCGTCAAGTATGGGGCAGAACAGCAGAGTTGGGACCGGAGACACCGAAAATGGCGGACCGCTGACATCGGGCCGAGGGGGGCTACCGTGTGAACTGAACCGGACTGAACGGAATGACCGAGAAGCGAGAGGACAGAACGGTGACCCGTACGCCGCCGACGACGCTCGCGCAGGCCCAGGCCGAACTGGCCGCCCTGGAGGACCCCAAGGCGCGCGCCGTCAACGAGCGGCACGGCGACGACCACGGCGTGAACCTCACCAAGCTCCGCGCCCTCGCCAAACGCATCGGCCCCGACCAGGACCTGGCCCGCTCCCTCTGGTCCACGGACGACACGGCGGCGAAACTCCTGGCCCTCCTCGTCGCCCGCCCCAAGGCCTTCCCCCGCGACGAGCTGGACACCATGCTCCGCACGGCCCGCACCCCGAAGGTCCACGACTGGCTCGTCTCCTACGTCGTGAAGAAGAGCCCGCACGCGGAGGACCTCCGCCGGGCCTGGCTGACGGACCCCGACCCGACCGTCGCGAGCGCCGGATGGGCCCTCACCACGGACCGCGTGGCAAAAAAACCGGCTGGCCTGGACCTCCCGGCCCTCCTCGACACGATCGAGTCCGGCATGAAGCAGGCCCCCGACCGCCTCCAGTGGGCGATGAACCACTGCCTGGCCCAGATCGGCATCTCCCACGAGCCCCTCCGCCCCCGCGCCCTGGCGATCGGCGAACGCCTCGAAGTCCTCAAGGACCACCCGACCCCACCCGGCTGCACCTCCCCCTACGCCCCGACCTGGATCACGGAGATCGTCCGCAGACAGAACGCGAAGGGCTGACCCGGAGAAAGGCCGACGCCCCGGTCCGCCGGGATGGCGGACCGGGGCGTCGGTGCGGACGCGTCCTGGGTTACAGGAACGAGTTGATCTCGATCGTCTCGTCGCGGCCGGGGCCGACGCCGATGGCCGAGATGGGGGCGCCGGACATGTCTTCCAGGGCCTTCACGTAGGCCTGCGCGTTCTTGGGGAGGTCGGCGAAGGTCTTGGCCTTCGTGATGTCCTCGGACCAGCCGGGCAGGTTCTCGTAGATCGGCTTCGCGTGGTGGAAGTCGGTCTGGGAGTACGGAAGCTCCTCGACGCGCTTGCCGTCGATCTCGTAGGCCACGCAGACCGGGATCTGCTCCCAGCCGGTGAGGACGTCGAGCTTGGTGAGGAAGAAGTCGGTCAGGCCGTTGACGCGGGTGGCGTAGCGGGCGATGACCGCGTCGAACCAGCCGCAGCGACGGTCACGGCCGGTGGTGACACCGCGCTCGCCACCGATGCGGCGCAGGTCCTCGCCGTCCTGGTCGAAGAGCTCGGTCGGGAACGGGCCCGCGCCGACGCGCGTGGTGTACGCCTTCAGGATGCCGATGACGCGGCTGATCTTCGTCGGGCCGACGCCGGCGCCGGTGCAGGCGCCGCCCGCAGTCGGGTTCGACGAGGTGACGAAGGGGTACGTGCCGTGGTCGATGTCCAGGAGCGTGCCCTGGCCGCCTTCGAAGAGGACGACCTTGTTCTCCTCGAGCGCGTTGTTCAGGATCAGGGTCGTGTCGGCCACGTAGCCCTTGATCTGGTCCGCGTAGCCGAGGAGCTCCTCCACCACCTGCTGCGACTCGATCGCGCGGCGGTTGTACAGCTTGGTCAGGAGCTGGTTCTTGACCTCGAGGGCGGCTTCGACCTTCTGGGTGAGGATCGACTCGTCGTAGAGGTCCTGCACACGGATACCGACGCGGTTGATCTTGTCCGCGTAGGTCGGGCCGATGCCGCGCCCGGTCGTGCCGATCTTGCGCTTGCCGAGGAAGCGCTCCGTCACCTTGTCGACCGTGACGTTGTACGGCGTGATGATGTGAGCGTTTCCGCTGATCAGGAGCTTGGACGTGTCGACGCCGCGCTCGTTCAGACCGCTCAGCTCGGAGAGCAGGACCGACGGGTCGACGACGACACCGTTTCCGATGACCGGCGTGCAGTCCGGGGAGAGGATTCCGGAAGGGAGGAGGTGCAGCGCGTACTTCTGGTCGCCTACGACAACCGTGTGGCCGGCGTTGTTGCCGCCCTGATAGCGCACTACGTAGTCCACGGACCCACCGAGCAGGTCGGTGGCCTTTCCCTTGCCTTCGTCACCCCACTGAGCACCGAGCAGCACAAGTGCGGGCACAGGCGTACACCCCTTCCGGGCGGGGCATGTCCAAGGTCAGGGGCCGCAGCCGCTGATGTGCGTCACAGCCTTCGTGAACCTTGGGGTACCCCGGAATAGACGAAGCCCCTGGCGCAATAGCGCAAGGGGCTCTTGCACAAAGATGCTACCCGAGGAAGCGAGGCGGAGCCGAGGTGGCGGCTTTGGACCATCCGTCGGACCGCGTGGGCGAGGCGCTGTCGCGGCAGCTCCTGGTGATCGTGGACCCGTCGGCGCGGCGTGCGGACGGGGAGTCCGTACGGATCGCGAAGGACGTTCTGTGCGCGGCCGCGACCGCGAAGGTGTGCCTGCCGGAGGGGCCCGCGGAGTTCGCGCGGGCCCTGGCGCGGCGGGGCGGGAGACGGCCCGTGGTCGTGGGCGACGACCGGGCGCTGCTGCGGGCCGTGTCGTTGCTGCACCGGGACCGGGAGCTGGGTGACGCCGTAGTGTCGATGGTGCCCGTGGGGGCCTCGGTGGGGCTCGCGCACTCCCTGGGCGTGCCGGTGGGGCCGGTCGCGGCGGCGCGGGCGGCGCTCGACGGGGTGGAGCGGCGGCTCGACCTGCTGGTCGACGACAGCGACGGGGTGGTGCTCGGCGAGCTCCGGATCCCGCCGGTCGGGCCGTCCGGTTCCGGGGAGAGCTCCGCGGGGCACGGGCTGCCGTTCCTGCGGACGTGCCGGTCGCTGGTGCGGGGGTTCGGGGGGGCGCGGTCGGCGGGTGGCGCGGCCTCGGCCCCGGGGGCGGCGGCGCGGCTCCGGGTGGAGGCGGACGGCGTGACGCTGGTGGATCTGGACCAGCCGGTCGACGGGGTGTGCGTGGCGGCGGGGGCGGGGTTCGCGCAGGTCGAGGTGCGGGTCGGCGCCGCCGGTGGGGCGGTCCGGGTAGCCGCCCGGAGCGTGACCGTCTCGGGGGCCGACTTCCGGTACCGGGCCGATGCGGTGATCGGGGGGCCGGTGCGCAGACGGACCTGGGCGGTCCGGGCGGGGGCGTGGGCGCTGGCGTTGCCGTAGCGCGCTGCGGGGGATCGGGGTGGGGGCGCCGCTGAGGTTGGGCGTCGTCGCCGGGTGCGCCATCGTCGTGGTTGCTCGCGCAGTTCCCCGCGCCCCTGACGGGGCGCGTTTGCCTGCTGTCGGCGCGGCTGCTGTCTGCGACGTCGTCGTGGTTGCTCGCGCCCGCGCGGCGGAGCCGCACGTGCATACAGCCCCGTGCCCCTGACGGGGCGCGTCTGCGGGGCGCCGGGGCGGTCAGGGGCGGGGCCAGGGGCGGCCGTCGAGGCGTTCTATCGCTCGGTTGAGGCGGTGGAGGGAGGCGGTGAAGGTCGCGGCCTCGGCGGGGGACCAGTCGTCCATCAGGTCCTCCAGGATGCCGAGGTTGCGGGCGCGGTCGCCGTCCAGCGCGCGCTCGCCCTCCTCCGTGATCCGGAACTTGCGGGCGATCCCGCCGTCGGGGTCGGGGATGCGCTCGACGAGCCCCTGCCGGGTCATCGCGGCGGTCTGCCGGTTCAGCGTCGACGCGTCGAGCCCGGTCGCCTCGCTCAGCTGGCCGATCGACATCGGGCCGACCAGCTGGATCCGGGTGAGCAGGATGTAGGCGCTGCGGTCGAGGTTCCAGATCGACGCTCTGGCGCGGTGCGCGAAGAGATACGCGTGCCGGTTGAACAGCATCGTCTCGAACTCGAGCTGCCGCATCGTGGCGTCCTTGTCGCCACCGGAGCCCTCGCTCGCGTCAGCCACCTCAGCCACCTCGACCCGTCCTTCCTCCGCTTACCGGCAGGTATATCACGGCGATATGCACCGTACATGTGTTGTGCATCGTGCATATGAATTGTACGGTGCACATCCCAAGGACGAAGGAGCCCAACCGCCGTGGAAGCCAGCAAGCCCGGGGCCACGCCCACCGGTCACCCCGGGCGCATCGTCGCCGTACTCGCGTTCGGCGGCATCGTGGCCTCGGTCATGCAGACCCTGGTCGTACCCCTGCTCGGCGAGCTGCCGCGCATCCTGGGCACCTCCCCGTCGAACGCGACCTGGGTCGTCACCGTCACCCTGCTCGCGGGCGCCGTCGCCACGCCGATCATGGGCCGGCTCGGCGACCTGTACGGCAAGCGGCGGATGCTGCTCGTCTCGACCGTGCCGCTGATCGCCGGTTCGGTCGTCGCCGCGCTGGCCTCCGACCTGACCACGATGGTCGTCGGTCGGGGCCTCCAGGGCCTCGGCGTCGGTCTCGTACCGCTCGGCATCAGCCTGCTCCGCGACCTGGTGCCGCCGGAGAAGCTCGGCACGTCCATCGCCCTGATGAGCGCCTCGCTCGGCATCGGCGGCGCGCTCGGCCTGCCGTTCGCCTCGGCGATCGCGGACTACGGCAGCTGGCGCGTGCTCTTCTGGGTGTCCGCGGGCCTGAGCGTGACCATCGCCGCGCTGCTGAAGTTCGCCGTGCCGGACACGGAGCGGCGGGCGCCGGTCACGGGCGGGTTCGACTACGTCGGGGCCGTGGCGCTCGGCGTCGGCCTCGTCGCGCTGCTGCTCGCCGTGTCGAAGGGCGCGGACTGGGGCTGGGGGAGCGGGACGACGCTCGGCCTGTTCGCCGTCGCCGTCGTCGTGCTGCTCGGCTGGGGGCTGTGGGAGCTGCGGGTACGGCAGCCCATGGTGGACCTGCGCACCACGGCCCGCCCCCAGGTCCTGATGACGAACGCGGCGTCGGTCGTGGTCGGCTTCGCGATGTACGCCTCGTCGCTGATCGTGCCGCAGCTGCTGCAGCTGCCGAAGGAGACCGGGTACGGGCTCGGGCAGTCGATGATGGCGATGGGGCTGTGGATGATGCCGGGCGGCCTGATGATGATGGCGGTCGCGCCGCTGGGCGGGAAGCTGTCCGGCAAGCACGGGCCGAAGGTCACGCTGCTGCTCGGCAGCGTCGTGATCGCCCTCGGGTACGGGATCTCCGGGTTCCTGATGAGCAGTGCGTGGCAGCTGACGCTGGTGATGTGTGTGATCACGGCGGGGGTGGGGCTCGCCTACGGTGCGATGCCGGCCCTGATCATGAGTGGGGTGCCGCAGTCCGAGACGGCGGCCGCGAACAGTTTCAACACGCTGATGCGGTCGATCGGTACGTCGGCCTCCGCCGCCGTGATCGGGGTCGTGCTGGCGCAGATGACCGTGTCGGCGGGCGGGGTCACGCTTCCGTCGGAGGACGCGTTCCGTACGGGCATGCTGATCGGGTGCGGAGTGGCGGTGATCGGGGCGCTGATCACTCTGGCCATCCCGTACCGCCCCGCCGAGCCGGTCCCTGCCGGGGGCGAGGCGGGTGTGTCGGCGGAGGCGGCCCGGTCGGGGGTGGCGCGTCCCTGAACGGATCGCGCCGTGCGGCCGGTCGCCGTCGCCGGGTGCTGCGCCGTCGTGGTTGCTCGCGCAGTTCCCCGCGCCCCTGAAGGCGCACTTCGTGCGCCTTCAGGGGCCGGCCGCTCGGGACTGCCGGGGTCAGCTGAAGATGATCATCGAGCTCTGGGCCAGGCTGCGGGTCGCTGCCTGGTGCAGGCCCAGCCAGACGTGGCGCTCGCGGGCGAACGGGCTGTCGTCCAGGGGGACGGACGCGGCCGGCTCCTCGAGGGACGTGGGCGCCGCCGGAGGCACGGGCGGCAGCGGAGGGTTCGCCGGGTCGATCCCGATGGCCGGCGCCACGAACTCCAGCTCCCGCAACAGCGCGTGCGAGGAGCCCAGCGGACCGCCCCCGGCGAGCAGTTCGTCGTCGGACAGCGGGGCCGCGAAGTCCACGGGCACGTACGCGCCCGCGTGGTCGTAGTGCCAGACCAGGTGCGAGCCCTGGGCCGCCGACTCGAACATCTCCAGCAACTGCTCGTAGTCCCCGCCGAGTTCGTCGACCGGCGTCACTTCGAGCCCGCACAGCTGGAGCAGATAGGCGCGGCGCAGGAAGTGCAGCGCGTCGTAGTCGAACCCCGCGACCGGGGCCACGTCACCGGAGAGTCCCGGCATGTACGCGTGGACCGGCACCGGCGGGAGCCCCGCGTCGTGCAGGGCCCTGTCGTAGAGCGCGAGTTCCTCGGCGAAGGGATTGTCGGGGCTGTGGCACAGCACGTCGACCAGGGGGACCAGCCACAGGTCACAGGCCAAGGGGGCTCCTTCGAGGCTCCGTTCGCACCGGGGGTTCCCGGCGTACGCCAGCGTAATGGGCGACACGGCGGTGCCGCCCTGCCTTGCAGGTACCCATCGGGGGCCGGGAATCAGCCCGGGAACGGTCAGCTCTTGGAGAGCGACTCGATGAGGACCAGCGCGTCCTCGTTGTACGCGGCGACGATCGCGTGCGCCGCGTGCGCGTCCCGGGCGACGAGCGCGTCGACGAGATCGCAGTGCCCCGACCAGAGCCGCCCGCGCAGATCGCCGGCCCGGCGCAGGTGCGGCACCGCGCACATCCAGGACTGGACGCGCAGCCGGTGGAAGAAGTCGGAGAGGTACGGGTTGCCGAAGAGCGCGGAGAGCTCGCGCCAGAAGCGCAGGTCGTAGCCGATCAGCACGTTCAGGTCGCCGGCCCCCGCGGCGCGGGCGGCCTCCTCGCCGCGGCGCCGGACCCCGGCCAGCGCGGCGGGGTGGCGCGGATCGTCCGGCGGGTTCTCGGACAGGCCCCGGAAGATGCCGTCGGCGACGAGGCTGCGGGCCTCGATCATCGAGCGGTAGTCGCCCAGCGAGAACTCGTGGACCCGGAAGCCGCGGTGCTGGGCCGAGTCGAGCAGCCCCTGCGCGCTCAGGTCGACCAGCGCCTCACGGACCGGCGTCGCCGACACCCCGTACCCCTCGGCGATCTCCTTGACCGTGAACTCCTGCCCCGGAGCGAGCCGCCCGCCGAGGATCTCGTCGCGCAGCGCGTCCGCGATCTGCTGGCGCAGGGTGCTGCGGGTGACGGCGAGGCCGTCGGAGACTGGCACGGATGGGATCCCTCGGGTCGGCCGGCTGCGGCTTCGTCGCCGCTGTCGATGCTGATGACGTCAGTGGGTCGTGGTCGGTTCGTTACTGATGCGGAAACGACCGTACGAAATCGCCAGCCTAGCCCCACCGCTCAGCGCGGCTCCGGCGGTCGCTGGCGGGGCATGTTCGGGCGGGTGCCCGGAGGGAGCGGGAAGCGGCCCGGCGGCGGGACCTCGGCCGGCCGCGGAGGGCCGGGCACGGAGGACTGCATGCCGAGCGGGGCCGGGCCCGAGCGGAATTCGACCATCCAGTCCGCGGTCTCGGCGCGGACCAGCTCGGTGACGTCCTCGGAGAAGCGCCGCAGGACGGACAGGCAGCGCTCGGCGGCCTCGCCGGCCGTGCCCTCGGCGGGGCCGAGCACCTCGCGCACGCTCTCCGAGGCCCAGTCGAACTGCAGCACCTGGAGCCGTCGCTGCACGGCCTGCGCCGTGGCGACGTCCCTTATCCACCCTGAGGTCAGCCCGAAGTACCGGTCTCCGACCACGCACGCGACCGCGAGCAGCAGCGCCAGATAGCCCCAGGGAGCCCCGCCGCGGATCACCCGCGTCAGGTCGAGCAGCGGCAGCACCGCTCCGCAGACCGCGCCGAGCGCCGCGCCGGCGCGCAGGGTCCGGGCGGCGCGCCGCTTGCGGACCCGGTCGGCGAGGTACCAGGAGGCGGTGCGCAGGGCGCCCTCCTCGACCCAGCGGTACAGCTCGTCGAGGCGCTCGGCGGGCTCGCCCCAGTCGCCGAGCGGGAACGCGCGCCCCGAGAGGTCACCGGTGCGCGCGCCGCCCCCGCCGGGGTCCGCCTGCGACGGACCCTCGGGCTGCATCTCCGGCTGACTCACCCGGCACTCCCTGGGCTGGTACGGATGGGGCTGAATGTGCAGCATCTTCCTACCGCCCAATGGGTGGCCATGTTCCCGTTTTCGAGGGGTATCCGCTCAGAAGTGGCCGTTGATCAGGTATAGGGACCCCGGCCGACTCACTCGAAAGAGTGCAGCGCGACATGCCGGGGCGTGCGCCCCCGGGACCACGTAGGCTCGTTCGGACAGACAGTCCGTACAGACCGTCCATACAGACCAAGGAGCTCATCGTGATCCCCGGTGGTGGCCAGCCCAACATGCAGCAGCTGCTCCAGCAGGCCCAGAAGATGCAGCAGGACCTCGCGAAGGCGCAGGAGGAGCTGGCGCGCACCGAGGTCGAGGGGCAGGCGGGCGGCGGCCTGGTCAAGGCGACGGTGACCGGCTCGGGCGAGCTGCGCGGCCTGGTCATCGACCCGAAGGCGGTCGACCCGGAGGACACCGAGACCCTCGCCGACCTGGTGGTCGCGGCGGTCCAGGCGGCGAACGAGAACGCGCAGTCGCTCCAGCAGCAGAAGCTCGGCCCGCTGGCCCAGGGCCTCGGCGGCGGCAGCGGGATCCCGGGCCTCCCCTTCTAGCCCCGGATCCGACTACCGTACGTATCAAGACAGCGGTGCGTATCCAGACACCGCACACGACCTGAAGGCGAAGGCACTCCGTGTACGAAGGCGTGGTCCAGGACCTCATCGACGAGCTGGGCAGGCTGCCCGGCGTCGGTCCCAAGAGCGCGCAGCGGATCGCCTTCCACATCCTTCAGGCGGAGCCGACCGACGTGCGGCGCCTCGCGCAGGCGCTGATGGAGGTCAAGGCCAAGGTCCGCTTCTGCGCGACGTGCGGGAACGTCGCGCAGGAGGAGCTGTGCAACATCTGCCGCGACCCGCGCCGCGACCTGAGCGTCATCTGCGTGGTCGAGGAGCCCAAGGACGTCGTGGCGATCGAGCGCACCCGTGAGTTCCGGGGCAAGTACCACGTGCTCGGCGGCGCCATCAGCCCCATCGAGGGGGTGGGACCCGACGACCTGCGTATACGGGAACTTCTCGCGCGGTTGGCCGACGGGACGGTCACGGAGCTGATCCTGGCCACCGACCCGAACCTGGAGGGCGAGGCCACGGCCACGTACCTCGCCAGGATGATCAAGCCCATGGGCCTGAAGGTCACCCGCCTGGCCAGCGGCCTCCCCGTCGGGGGCGACCTGGAGTACGCGGACGAGGTGACCCTCGGCCGTGCCTTCGAGGGGAGACGACTGCTAGATGTCTGACGCCACGCTGCACGCCACCAACCGGGATCCGGGCGACTTCGCCGTCCAGATCTCCGACCAGATCGAGTCGTTCCTCGTCGCGGTGACCGAGGTCGCCAAGGGCGACGAGCCGGACTCGGCGGTGCCGTTCCTCCTGCTCGAGGTCTCGCAGCTGCTGCTCGCGGGCGGCCGGCTCGGCGCGCACGAGGACATCGTCCCGGACGAGCGCTACGAGCCCGACCTGGGCCCGGAGGGCGACGTGGACGAGCTGCGCGAGCGGCTCGCCCGGATGCTGGAGCCGGTCGACGTCTACTCGGAGGTCTTCGACCCGTACGAGCCGCGCAAGGCGCCGGTCGCCGCCCGGATCTCGGACGACCTCGCGGACGTCATCGCGGATCTGCGGCACGGCATGGCGCACTACCGCGCGGGCCGGGTCACCGAGGCCCTGTGGTGGTGGCAGTTCTCGTACTTCTCGAACTGGGGCTCCACGGCCTCGGCGACGCTGCGCGCCCTGCAGTCGCTGGTCGCGCACGTGCGGCTGAACCAGCCGCTGGACGATCTGGACGGCCTGGACACGGACGAGGCGCTGAGCCGGGCCGAGGGCACGCTGGAGGAAGAGGCCGGACAGGTCATGGCGCAGGAGATCGCGGGTCCGCTCGGGCTTCGTCCGGTCAAGTGACCTGGCCCACTTTCCCGGTTGCCGCGGATGCGGCTGGGCATGCGCTCGTGCGGAGCGGCCGGTCGGCACCAGGAAACCCAGCGATCACTTCGTGAGCGGGACATCTCACGATGCGGTAAAGCTGGGGCGGATTTCGGCCGCTCGTTAGACTGAGCCGACCGCGGTACGCATACGTACGAGCGGTGACAGACGGACTGAGCGAGGAGCGCACGTGGGCCTTGTCGTGCAGAAGTACGGAGGCTCCTCCGTTGCAGATGCCGAAGGCATCAAGCGGGTCGCCAAGCGCATCGTCGACGCCAAGAAGAACGGCAACCAGGTGGTTGTCGTGGTGTCGGCCATGGGTGACACGACGGATGAGTTGATCGATCTCGCCGAGCAGGTATCCCCGATCCCTGCCGGGCGCGAATTCGACATGCTGCTGACCGCCGGAGAGCGGATCTCCATGGCCCTGCTGGCCATGGCGATCAAAAACCTGGGCCACGAGGCCCAGTCGTTCACGGGCAGCCAGGCAGGCGTCATCACCGACTCCGTCCACAACAAAGCCCGGATCATCGACGTCACGCCGGGACGCATCCGGACCTCCATCGAAGAGGGCAACATCGCCATCGTCGCGGGGTTCCAGGGCGTCAGCCAGGAGGGCAAGAACATCACGACCCTCGGGCGTGGTGGTTCGGACACGACGGCCGTCGCCCTCGCCGCCGCGCTCGACGCGGAGGTCTGTGAGATCTACACGGACGTCGACGGTGTGTTCACCGCCGACCCGCGAGTCGTGAAGAAGGCGCGGAAGATCGACTGGATCTCCTTCGAGGACATGCTGGAGCTCGCCAGCTCCGGGTCCAAGGTGCTCCTCCACCGCTGTGTGGAGTACGCGCGCCGGTACAACATCCCGATCCACGTGCGGTCCTCGTTCAGCGGACTGCAGGGCACCTGGGTCAGCAACGAGCCGATCAAGAAGCAGCAAGGGGAAGAGCCCGTGGAGCAGGCGATCATCTCCGGTGTCGCGCACGACACCTCCGAGGCGAAGGTCACCGTCGTCGGCGTCCCCGACAAGCCGGGCGAGGCCGCGAAGATCTTCCGCGCCATCGCGGACTCCGAGATCAACATCGACATGGTCGTGCAGAACGTGTCGGCCGCGTCGACGGGTCTCACCGACATTTCCTTCACGCTCCCCAAGACCGAGGGCCGCAAGGCCATCGACGCCCTGGAGAAGCAGAAGGCCGCCGTCGGCTTCGCCTCGCTGCGCTACGACGACCAGATCGCCAAGATCTCCCTCGTGGGCGCCGGTATGAAGACGAACCCGGGTGTCACGGCCGGGTTCTTCGAGGCGCTCAGCGACGCGGGCGTCAACATCGAGCTCATCTCGACCTCCGAGATCCGCATCTCGGTCGTCACCCGCGCCGAGGACGTCATCGAGGCGGTCCGGGCCGTGCACACCGCCTTCGGCCTGGACTCCGAGTCCGACGAGGCCGTGGTCTACGGAGGCACCGGCCGCTGATGGCCGTGAGATCAGAGCGGCGTCCGACGCTCGCGGTCGTGGGAGCGACCGGGAGCGTCGGCGGCGTGCTGCTCCAGATCCTGTCCCAGCACGCGGACATCTGGGGTGAGATCCGGCTGGTGGCCTCGCCGCGCTCGGCGGGCCGCAAGCTCACCGTGCGCGGCGAGGAGACCGAGGTCGTCGCGCTGACCGAGTCGGTCTTCGACGGGGTCGACGTCGCCATGTTCGACGTACCCGACGAGGTGGCGGCCCAGTGGGCGCCGATCGCGGCGTCCAAGGGTGCCGTCGTCGTCGACAACTCGGCCGCCTTCCGCCTCGACGACGACGTCCCGCTGGTCGTCCCCGAGATCAATCCGCACGCGGCGCGCGTGCGTCCGCGCGGGATCGTCGCGAACCCGAACTGCACGACTCTTTCGATGATCGTGGCGATCGGCGCGCTGCACGCCGAGTTCGGCCTGCGTGAGCTGGTCGTCTCCTCGTACCAGGCGGTCAGTGGCGCCGGACGGGCCGGCGTCGAGACGCTGCGCGCCCAGCTGGCCCTCGTCGCCGGTACGGAGCTGGGGACCAGCCCCGGCGATCTGCGCCGGGCCGTGGGCGACGCGACGGGTCCCTTCCTCGAACCGGTGGCGCTCAACGTGGTGCCGTGGGCCGGGTCGCTGCGCGAGGACGGCTGGTCCTCGGAGGAGATGAAGGTGCGGGACGAGTCCCGCAAGATCCTCGGTCTGCCCGAGCTGCCGGTGGCCGTCACCTGCGTCCGGGTCCCGGTCGTCACCGCGCACTCTTTGACCGTCCACGCCCGTTTCCAGAGCGAGGTCACCGTGGGCCGGGCCCGCGAGATCCTCGCGACGGCGCCCGGTGT
This sequence comes from Streptomyces sp. NPDC025806, assembly GCF_055558275.1. Taxonomy (NCBI): domain Bacteria; kingdom Bacillati; phylum Actinomycetota; class Actinomycetes; order Kitasatosporales; family Streptomycetaceae; genus Streptomyces; species Streptomyces sp. NPDC025806. Next base: position 379,760 of record NZ_JBVHMU010000004.1, read on the forward strand.
CGTGCTCTTCGACGATCCGGCCGCGGGCGAGTTCCCCACCCCCGCCGACGTCGTCGGTACGGATCCGACGTGGGTGGGGCGGGTACGGCGCTCGCTGGACGATCCGAGCGGCCTGGAGCTGTTCGTGTGCGGGGACAACCTGCGCAAGGGCGCGGCCCTGAACACGGCGCAGATCGCGGAGCTGATCGCCGCGGAGTGCACCACTCCCTGAACCGGCTCCTGAACCGGCTCCTGAACCCCCTGCTGAACCGGCTCCGGCGTCCGTTCACATGGTGCAGTTGTTCGTATTACGGGCACCCCCCTTCCCTTCCGAAGATCCAAACGTAGGATCTGTGTAAGTTCTGTGAGAGGGGTGCCGGTGCGGATCCTGCGCCGGTGTCGTCGTGCGTCCGAGATTTCCCTCCCCGTCCTGCAACCGCGCGCAGGGCGGGGAGCGTCTTTGCGGTCGCCTTTCGGTGGCCTCGGGCGGACGAGGTATATCGGGGCATAGGGGAAGAGCAGGTACGCATGTCGGCATGGGGCACGGCGTCAATCGCGGCGATGGCGGATTCTGTCGCACATCGGATGCCGGACGCGTACAACCCTGACGGGGGGAAGCGTGTCCAACAGGCGTGGCAGAGGTACTCGACTTCACAGCGGTTCAGGCACGGGGCGCGGCCCTGCGGCCTCCCCTCGGTGTGCGCCGGCCCCGGGTGGGCGCGGCCGGCGGAATGCCGGTGATCGCCCCCATGCCCGCGACACGGCCGGCCAGCATCCCGGCACAGGCGCAGGGCGCTGACGACTCGATGGCGGCCGGCACGACTGTCGATCACCTCACCGAGACGTACCGCGCCCACTACCGCTCCCTCCTGGGTCTCGCGGCGCTGCTCCTGGACGACACGGCCTCGTGCGAGGACGTGGTCCAGGAGGCGTTCATCCGCGTGCACTCCGCCCGCAAGCGGGTGCGCGACCCGGAGAAGACGCTCGCCTACCTGCGCCAGACGGTGGTGAACCTGTCGCGCTCCACGCTGCGCCGCCGCATCCTCGGCCTGAAGCTGCTCACCAAGCCGATGCCGGACATGGCGAGTGCCGAGGAGGGCGCGTACGACCTGCTGGAGCGGGACGCGCTCAAGAAGGCGCTGCGCGGTCTCCAGCGGCGTCAGCGCGAGGTGCTGGTGCTGCGCTACTTCGCGGACATGACGGAGGCGCAGGTCGCCGAGTCGCTGGGGATCTCCCTGGGTTCGGTGAAGGCGTACGGGTCGCGTGGCATAGCGGCGCTGCGCGTCGCCATGCAGGAGGCGCCGGTATGAGCCACGCAGGCCGTGAGGGCCCGGAGGAACGGTTCGGCGCCCAGGAGCGGGACGACACCCCGGACGTACGGACAGAACACGTAGGACGCGCAGGACATGCAGGACACGCAGACCACGCAGGGGACGCGACAGTGAGCGACGGATCCGGCCGCCCGGCCGGCGCGGCGGACCCCGACGAAGATCCCGGGGCCGCTCCCGGACCCGGCGAGGACGAACTGGCGCTGCGGCGCCTGATGCGGCAGGCCGTGTCCGACATCGCCCCCTCCGACGCGGCGCTCGACCAGCTGCGCAAGGCGGTGCCCGCGCGCCGGGCCCGCAAGCGGCAGGCGGCGGTCGGCGCGATCGCCGCCGGTGTCTTCGTCGCGATGGCGGTGCCCGCGGTGCTCCACGTGACGAACACGAACGCGTCGAACGACCGCCCCTCGATCGCCGGCAACAGCGAGGCCACGCACGGCGGCGTCGACGCCGGCAAGGCCTCGGGCGGCGGCTCGGGCAAGGAGAAGGGCACGGGACCGGGCCGGTCCAAGGACAAGGCCGGGCACGGCAAGAAGGACCGCGGGGGCGGCAAGGGCCGCGACACCGGCGGGACGTCCACCGACCGGCCGGGCGGCGGCAGCACCGCCGCCGCGGCCAGCGCGCCGGTCTGCGACGCGAGCGAGCTCGGTGCCCCGGTGTCGAACGTGGGCGTGGCGGACGCGAACGGGACGGTCTACGGCTCCTTCCGCGTCACGAACGTCTCGTCGGGCAACTGCACGATCGACGGCTCGGGTGTCGTCGGGGCGACCGCGCAGGGCGCGGCGGACCCGGCCAAGGTCGCGGTCGTCGACCACACCTCGGGCGACGCGGCGACCGGCCTGCCCGACCCGTCCACGGAGCCCAGCCAGCTCATCCTGGAGCCCGGGATGTCGTACGAGGTGCGCTTCGCCTGGGTGCCGTCCGGGCAGTGCCCGGCGACCGGCGGGCCCTCCAGCGGCGGCACCGACGGCGGTTCCGGCGGCGGCGACGGCGGCACCGCGTCCCCGTCCCCGACGCCCACCGAGCAGACCACCGGCGCCGGGGACAGCACCGACTCGGGGCTCTCCACGCAGCTCGGCTCGGACGACCCGGCGCAGGGCAGTGTCCTGGTGGAGCACACCGCGGAGCCGGGGGCGCCCAGTGCGGACGCCACCATTCCGGGGGCGTGCCAGGGCACGGTGTACAAGACGGGCGTGCTGCCCGCCTCCTGAGGGAGAAAGCAGCAGGTCAGCCGGTCGGCTGAGGAGCCTGGGAGGGCTCCTCGGCCTCGACCAGGCCCAGCTCGGCGTCGCGCACGGCCTCGGCCTCGCGGCGCACGAGCCGGAACCACATGAAGACGACGAAGCCCGCGAAGACGAACCACTCACCGGTGTAGCCCAGGTTCTGGAACGCCTTGAGGTCCAGGCCGCTGCCCTGCGGGGTGGTGGCGGGCACGGCCGTCATACCGCCGTCCGCCGTGTCGAGCGTGACCCAGGCGTCCTGGACGGCGTACGGCACCAGGTTCACCAGCGACGCCGCGCTGATCACTCCGACCTGACCGGCCGGGAGACCGCCCGTGTTCGACACCCCGTTGGCCCCCGCCGACTCCGCGGCCTGCACCGCGCCGACCACGGTGACCTCGCCCTTCGGCGGGGCGGGCGCCTTCGCGGCCGACGCCGTGCCGGGCAGCCAGCCGCGGACCACCGGGAGCGCCCCGCCCGAGCCGTCGGCGCCCTCGGGGCGCAGCAGCGTCACCACGTAGAAGCCGGTGCGGCCGTCGAGGTCGCGGTCGGGGACCAGGAACTGACGGTCGTAACGCCCGGTCGCGGTGGCCCGCTTGCCCGAGGTCACCTTGTCCACCGGCAGCAGCGACGCCAGCGGCGCCGGCTTCGACTTCTCGTTCGCCGCCGTCCGCTCGGTCACGGACCGGTGGTCCTGCACCCGGTCCTCGAAACGGCTGAGCTGCCAGGAACCCATGAAGATGCAGAACGGGATCGCCAGCAGGACGAAGACGTTGATCCCCCACCAGCGGGGCGTCAGCAGGAACCGGTACACGCCTTCCACGGTACGGGTCCGATATAAGGACCCGTACCGCGGCCCCGCCTACGTCCGCGCCCGCGCCTACGGGAGGTGGCGCCGTACGAAGTCCAGCTCCAGGGCGACCTGCTTGATGCGCTCCTCGACGACGAGCGAGCCGTGCCCCGCGTCGTAGCGGTACACCTCGTGCACGGCGTCCCGGGCCTTCAGCCGGTCCACGTAGTTGTCGATCTGACGGATCGGGCAGCGCGGGTCGTTGAGCCCCGCCGAGATGTGCACCGGCGCCTTCACGTCGTCGACGTACGTCAGCGGCGACGAGGCCGCGTACCGGTCCGGGACCTCCTCGGGCGAGCCGCCGAACAGGGTCCGGTCCAGCGCCTTCAGGGCCTCCATCTCGTCCTCGTACGCCGCCGGGTAGTCGGCCACCGGGACCGCGGCCAGGCCCACCGCCCAGGCGCCCGGCTGGGTGCCGAGGCCGAGCAGGGTCAGGAAGCCGCCCCAGGAACCGCCCGCAAGGACCAGCCGCTCGGGGTCCGCGAGGCCGGAGGAGACGGCCCACTCGCGGACCGCCGCGATGTCCTCCAGCTCGATCAGGCCGACCCGGTGCTTGAGCGCGTCGGTCCACTCCCGGCCGTAGCCCGTCGAGCCGCGGTAGTTGACCCGGACCACCGCGTACCCGTGGTCCAGCCAGGCCGCCGGGCCCGCGGCGAACGCGTCCGAGTCGTGCCAGGTCGGGCCGCCGTGGATCTCGAAGACCGTCGGCAGCGGGCCGCTCGTGCCGGCCGGACGCTGCACGAGGGCGTGGACACGGCCGCCCGGGCCCTCCACCCACACGTCCTCGACCGGCACCGACAGCGGGGCCGTGAAGCCCGGCGGGTCCAGCACGACCTCGCCCGACGTGGAGCGCACGACCGGCGGCTCGGCGGCCGAGGACCACAGGTACTCGACGCTGCCGTCGGGCCGCGCCGAGGCGCCCGAGACCGTGCCGCGCGGGGTGTCCACCCGGGTCAGGGCGCCCGTCGCGAACTCGTAGCGCCACAGGTCGCCGCGGGCCTCGAAGCTGTGCGCGATCAGCAGCGCCGAACCGTCCGGGTACCACTCCGCCGACACGTCGCCCGGAAGGTCGAGCGTCAGATCGGTCTCGGTGCCGGACGCCACGTCCCACACCATCGGCTCCCAGCGACCGCGCCGCTGGTGCCCCACGAGCAGCCGGGTGTCACCCGTGACCGGGGCGAAGCCCAGCACCTCCAGGCCCAGCTCCTCGGTGCCGCCCTTCGTGTCGTCGAGCTCCGCGACCGGCGTGCCGTCGAGCCGGACCACGCGCAGCGCCGCGTGCATCGCGTCGCCGTGCTCGGTGTGCTCGATCGCGATGAGCGTGCCGTCGTGGCTCAGGTCGCCGACGCCCGCGGACTCCCGGTGCCGGTAGATCTCGGCCGGGGCGTCCGCGCCCGGGGCCACCACGTGGATCGTCGTGCCGTCCTCGTCCGTGGACCGGCCGACCACGGCCGTGCGCCCGTCGCGGCCGAGCGCCAGGCCCGCCGGGTACGACGCGGCCAGTCCGGGCACCGCCTCGGTGTCCGGGCCGCCCGCGAAGGGCTGGCGCCGCCAGATCCCGAACTCGTCCCCGTCCGTGTCGTCGAACCACCAGATCCACGCGCCGTCCGGGGAGAGCACGCCGTCCGTCGTCCCGTTCGCCCGGTCCGTCGCGCGGCGCTGCTCGCCCGTGTCCCGGTCCCAGGCGTACAGCTCGTAGGTCCCCGTCGCGTTCGACACGAACAGGGAGCGGTGCGGGGCGTCTTCCGCCCAGTCCGGCAGCGATACGCGGGGGGCGCGGAACCGGGCCTCCCAGTCGGGCATGGCGGCCCGGGTGCTCTCAGTCATGCGTCCTATGGTGCCGCGCCGGGCGCCGTAACTCCGCCCCTTCGCCGTCGGCCGCGGGTGCGTGGGGCTTCTCGCGCAGTTCCCCGCGCCCCTGAAATGCATGCCCTTCGGGCGCATTTCCCCGATCAAGGTGCGGGGCGCCCTTCATCTGCGGAAGGCGCGGCGAAGCCGCAGCCTTCCAGGGGCGCGGGGAACTGCGCGAGAAGCCCCACCGGACCCGCACCCCGCGACGAGACCTCAGAACCCGCGGCGCAACCCGTGCTTGCGCGCCACCATCGACTCCACGGCCCCCCGCGACAAGACCCGCCGCAACGCGAACACCACCGGCGCATTGCTGCCGACCGCATAGAACGACCGAGGGCGCGGCGCCTCGACGGCAACCAATACCTTCGCCGCGACCCGCTCCGCGGAAATCCCGGCCGCCTCGTTCCGGTTCAACGCGGAGAGCATCGTGTCGTAGGCCGCCCGGAACGGCGACGCCTCCCCGACGTACTGGGTCCGCCGCTCACTGATCCCGGTCGAGATGGACCCGGGTTCGACCGTCACGATGCCGACCCCGTACGGCGCGTACTCCCGCCGCGCCGCACTCGCGAACCCCTTGATCGCCGCCTTCGACGCCACGTACGAGGACCGGTAGGCGAGCGGGAAGCTGGCCAGCATCGAGCCGACCATCACCACCCGCCCGCGCCGCCGCTCCCGCATCCCGGGCAGCACGAGCTGGCTGAGCCGCACCGCGCCGAGGACGTTGATCTGGAACAGCCGGCGGACCGCGTCCATGGGGAGTTCCTCGAAGGGGCCGCTCTGCGATTCGCCCGCGTTGTTGACCAGCACGTCGACCGGTCCGGCGGCAGCCGCGCACGCCTGGATGCTCGCGTCGTCGGTGAGGTCGAGGGCGAGGTAGGTGACGCCCTCGACGGGGGAGTCCACCTTCTCCGGGTCGCGGCTGGTGCCGTAGACCCGGTACCCGCGCCGCACCAGCGCGGCGGCGACCGCCGTACCGATGCCGGAGGACGCGCCGGTGACGAGCGCCGTGCCGCGGGCGCTCACGCGAGGCTCCGGGCCAGCGCGCGCCCGGCCGCGCGGCCGGAGAAGACGCAGCCGCCGAGGAACGTGCCCTCCAGCGCGTTGTACCCGTGCACGCCGCCCCCGCCGAACCCGGCGACCTCCCCGGCCGCGTACAGCCCGTCGAAGACCGTGCCGTCGGGCCGCACGACCTGCGAGTCCAGGTTCGTCTCCAGGCCGCCGAGCGTCTTGCGGGTCAGCAGGTGGAGGCGTACGGCGATCAGCGGGCCCTGCGCCGGGTCGAGCAGGCGGTGCGGCTTCGCGACGCGCGTGATGCGGTCGGGCAGGTACGAGCGGGCGTTGCGGACCGCCATGAGCTGGAGGTCCTTGGAGTAGCCGTTGCCGACCTCGCGGTCGCGGGCCACGATCTCCCGCTCGACCTGCTCGTAGGAGACGGGCGCGTCGGGCGTCAGCTCGTTCATGCCCGCGACCAGGGCCTTCAGGTTGTCGCGGACGACGAAGTCCTCGCCGTGGTCGAGGAAGGCCTGCACCGGGCCCGGCGCGCCCTTCTTCACACGCTGGAGCACCAGCTTGAGGTCCTTGCCGGTGATGTCGGGGTTCTGCTCCGAGCCGGAGAGCGCGAACTCCTTCTCCACGATGGCCCGCGTCAGGACGAACCAGGTGTGGTCATGCCCGGTCCCGGTGATGTGTTTGAGCGTGGCGAGCGTGTCGTGCCCGGGGAACAGGGGCGCGGGCAGCCGCTTGCCCTCCGCGTCCAGCCACAGCGAGGACGGGCCGGGGATGATCCGGATGCCGTGGCCGGGCCAGATCGGGTCCCAGTTCTTGAGGCCCTCCGTGTAGTGCCACATGCGGTCCCGGTTGACCAGGGACGCGCCCGCGGTCTCGCTGATCTCCAGCATGCGCCCGTCGACGTACGCGGGGACGCCGGTGACCATCGACTCCGGCGCCGGGCCCATCCGCTCCACCGGCCAGTTCTTCTTCACCAGTTCGTGGTTGGCGCCGATGCCGCCGGAGGTGACGACGACGGCCTGCGCGCGCAGTTCGAAGTCGCCGACCGTCTCGCGGGAGGAGGCGACCCCGCGCGGCTCGTCCGAGGGCGCGAGGAGCGCGCCGCGCACGCCGACCGCGGCCCCGTCCTCCACGATCAACTCGTCCACGCGATGCCGGTACTTGAAGGTGACGAGCCCGCGCGTGGCGGCCTCCATGACCGGTTCCCGGAAGACGCGGACGACCTCGGGCCCGGTGCCCCAGGTGATGTGGAAACGCGGCACCGAGTTCCCGTGCCCGGTGGCCGTGCCGGCCCCGCGCTCGGCCCAGCCCACGTTCGGCGTGACCTTCAGTCCGAGCCCGTACAGGTAGTCGCGCTTCTCCCCGGCGGCGAACCGCACATACGCCTCGGCCCACTTGCGCGGCCAGTGGTCCTCGCGCTCCCGGTCGAAGCCGGCCGAGCCCAGCCAGTCCGCGAGCGCCAGCTCGTACGAGTCCTTGATGCCCATGCGGCGCTGCTCGGGGCTGTCCACGAGGAAGAGTCCGCCGAGCGACCAGAAGGCCTGACCGCCGAGATTCGCCGCGTTCTCCTGGTCGACGAGCAGGACGCGCTTGCCCGCACGGGTCAGTTCATAGGTGGCGACGAGCCCGGCGAGCCCGGCTCCGACCACGATGACGTCTGCACTGGTGTCACTCACGGGGTCTCCCTAGGGGTGCTGTAAGCGTTCAGTACGTTCATGAAGAGGGCCTGGCGGCGGGCCCGTACGGCCGGGTCGTCGGGCTGCATGAGGACCTGTACGGCCGTGCCGTCGTGGACGGCGATCAGGGCGTCGCCGAGCGCCTCCTCGTCGGGCACCCGGCGGCCGAGCCGGTCCAGGGCGGTCACGAAGACGGGCAGGATCGCCTCGCGGATGGCGTGCTCGCGGGCGGTCACCACGCGGCGCAGGCCGGGGGTGCGCAGGGCGTGCGCGGTGAACTCGGCGGTGATCCGGTACCAGGCCTCGTCCAGCGGGGTCGCGTCGATCGCGGCCCGCACGGTGGCCTCGGGGCCGGCCGGGTCGAGCCCGGCGAGCGCGGCCCGCAGGTCCGTGAGCATGCGGGCCGAGCGCTCCTCCCACAGGGCGAGGAACAGCTCGTCGAGGGAGGAGAAGTTCGAGTAGAAGGCGCCGCGCGTGAACCCGGCGCGCTCGCAGACCTGCTCGACGGTGGAGCGGCCGAAGCCCTCCTCGGCGAACACGTCGAGCGCGGCGTCGAGCAGCCGCTGCCGCGTGCGGGCGCGCCGCTTGGTGATGGTGGTGCCAGTGGTGCCGGGCGTGTCCGTCATCGCCGCCGCCTCCCGATCGGATACATGAATGTATTCGATACGTTCATGTATCCACAAGGGTCGTGCGCGGGGTCGTGCGCGGGGTCGTGAACGGCCGTGGCTCAGCCGGTGAAGACCTCGACCAGGGACCAGATCGCGAGGCCGAGCATGCAGACGCCGCCGACCCGCTGGACGGTCTTCAGCGGCACCCGCTTGGCGATGAACCGGCCGGCGACCAGGGCGAGCGCGGACACCGACATGAGGGCGGCGGCCGAGCCGATGGCGGTGGACCAGGTGCCGTTCGTGGCGGCCAGGTTCGCGGTGGTGATCTGGGTCAGGTCGCCCCACTCGCTGATGAACACGGCCATGAACGCGGTGCCGTAGACCGGCCAGAAGCCGGTGACCGTCTTGCCGCCGGCCTCGTCGCCCTCCTCGTCGTCGTCCCCGCCGCGCAGCAGCATGAACGCGCCGAAGCCGAACATCAGCGCCGACACCAGCTTCACGCTCCAGCCGGGCAGCAGGGAGAGCAGCGAACCGGCGCCGACCGCGATGGCCACGTGCACGACGAACGCGCTGGAGGTGCCGAACCAGACGTAGAGCGGCTTCATCCGCGTGCCCATGGCCAGCGAGGCGAACATGGTCTTGTCGGGAAGCTCGGCGAGGAAGATCAGCCCGAAGGCGGTGAGGATCGCCAGGGGGTCGAGATGCATCGGGGGCGCTTTCTGTGGGGCGGCCGGATCGTCGCGAACCCACCCTCTGCGCGGGGAGGACCACTCGACCCGGCAGCGTTCGGACACACGGCGCACGGGATCGCGCGACGTGGCGTACTGCTACTGCCTGGTCGAAGGTCTCGCCCGCCCTCGCCCGATCGGCGGGGGCCCGGCCACCGGGAACCCGGGGGTTCCAGTGTGTCGACGACCGGTTCGCGGGGCTACTCCCCTTCGCTTGCTCCGTCAAGGGTACATGCCGGCTCGCTAGGCGCTCCCGTCTCGCGCCCAGGGGCGCCGGACCAGCAGGAACGCCGCGATCGCCGCGAGGACGAGGGCCGCGCCGCCGAGCGTGAGCCAGAGCCTGGGGCCGGCCGGTGCGGACGCCGCGTCCACGGTGAGATCGGCCGTGTTGTTCCCCCGGCGTGGGTCGTGGGCCCCGTACATCGTGGTCACGGCGTCCGTGCCGTCGACCGACGCCCTGTCGATGCGGAACGTGAACGTGTACGTGAGGGACTCGCCCTTCGGCATCAGGACGCCGCCGGTGCCGCCGCAGGTGTAGCGACGGCCGCCGGGCTTGCCGAGGCCGAGGGCGGAGTCGGTGGAGCGGGTCGGGCGCGGGGCCCTGTGCCCGAAGCAGCGCGAGGGCGCCTTCACCACGGTCAGCCCGTCCGGCACGCGCAGGGTGACCGGCGCCCGCTCGCCCGAGCTCTCCTTCAGGTCGGGCGCGCGGGTGCCGGGGCCGTTGTTGCGCACGGAGAGCTCGGCGGTGACCTCGTCGCCGACCGCGCCCCTCAGGGTGGCTCCGGTGACGGCGAAGTCCGTGGTGTTGGTGGTGGCGACCGTGCTGCTGACCCGGTCGCCGGAGCGCCCGAGGTCCTTCAGGACGGCGGCGTCCGCGTGGGTGCGGGCCGTCGCGGTCAGCACGGGGCCCTCGCCGGCCCGGTCGCTCGGAGGGCTGCTGAACGGGGTGAGGTCCTGCCCGATCGTCTCCGACAGGGCGGTGTCCGCCACGGTCAGCTCGCCGAAGTCGAGGTCGTAGGACTTCAGCGGGGCGAACGGGCCCTTCAGGTAGCAGGTGAGTGTGGTGCCCGCGCCGCCCGCGTCCTCGATCGAGGTGCAGTTGCGGTACGGGGCCGCGGCGGGGGTGAGCCCGGGGGACAGCGTCATCGTCCAGCGCACGGAACGGACCGGCTTGAGGGAGTAGTTGGTGAACCCGGCCGGTGCCTCGACGGTCGAGCCGGGCGCGACGCCCTTGACGGCGCGGGGCGCCCGGTCGACCCGAATCTGCCCCTCGGGGAACGTCACGTCGACGCGGTGCTCGGCGCGATTCCCCTGTGCGTCCTTCGCCGTGATCCGGACCTTCGCGGACGAGCCGACCGCGCTCGCCCGGCCGGTGCCGAGGTGCAGCGTGCCGATGCGGCGGGGAATCCCGCGCACCACGCCGCGGACGTTCTCGCAGACGCCGAGCAGGTCGCCGTCCGGGTCGCAGGGCACCTTCACGCCGTCGGCCAGGGACTTGAGCGCGCGGGCGTCGACGGTGACGGTGGCGTCCGTCTTCGTGCCCGCGTACGGCCCGGTGTTGCTCAGCCAGATACCGGTGTCGGGGGTGGGCGCCTGGAAGCCGCTGCCGCCCCGGGACGGGATCACCATGGAGGCGTGGTCCACGACGAGGGCGAGGGCGGGCGCCGGGTCGGGGGCGGGCGGGCTCGCGGCGGCGGGGCCGGCGGCGCACAGGGCCAGCAGGGCCGGGCCGAGAGCTCGGCTCAGACCGCGGCGCAGGGATCTGGTGAGGGTCACTGGTGCTGCTCCGTCTCCCCGGTCGTGGTGCGGCGCCGCAGCAGGACGGCGGCGCCGAAGAGGACGCCGACGGCGCCCGCGCCCACGGCGCCGATGCCCCAGACGGGCGGACTCGCGCCCATGTCGCCCTTGAGGGAGGTGCCTTCGGCCCGCCCCTCGACGTCCACGCTGACCGGGGCCCGGTTGTCCTCGGGGTGCGCGTCGTTCTCGGTGAGGTCGAACTCCGTCCTGACCCGGACCCATCCGTCTGTCCGCACTCCGCGGCTCGGCTCGTCGAGGCGGAACGCGAAGGGGAAGTTCTCGAACTGACCGGGCGTCATGAGGTCGCCCTTCTGGAGCCGGTGCTGCGAGCAGCGGTAGCGCACCTGTTCCTTCTGCGTCTTCCGCTCCTGCGCGTGGCAGGTCTCGGGGGCTCGGACGACGGTCACGCCCCGGGGGACGGTCAGTTCGACGACGCCGGCGGTCTCGTTGTCCTCCTCCCCGTCGAAGACCGCGCTCGCCGTGCCCGGCCCGTTGTTGGTGAAGAAGAACTCGGCCTTCACGACGTCGCCGACCGTGCCCTTGAGCGTGACCGGGTTGACGGAGAAGTCGGGCTTGTTGGTCGAAGCGATGCGGGTGCGGAGGTGGAGCAGCTCGTCGCGCAGGTACGTGGTGTCGTCCGCGGGCCGCTCGGTGAAGGTGAGGGTGCGTCCGGTGCCGGCGCGGCTGCCGGGCACCGGGGGGACGTTCGACTTCCCCGGCTCGTGGATCTCGCTCGCGTAGTACACCGTGTCCCACGCCGCGTTGGGGCCGAGCCGTACGGCGCCGAGGTCCAGGTTGTAGGAGCCGCCGGGCTTCACGGTGCCGGTGACCGTGCAGAGCATCCCGGGCGAGTGCCCCGGGGTGGTGCCCGACCCGGAGGCGGGGACCGGCTCGTACCGACAGTTGCGGAACCGCTCGACCGGCACCAGGCCGTCGGAGAACGACACGCCCAGGACGAGCGAACGGTACGTGCGGCGGCTGAAGTTGGTGAATCCGCTCGGCAGCGCGACGCTCGAGCCGGGCCGCGCGTCGGTGATGCCGGGGAGCGCCCGGTCGAAGCGGGGGCCCGGCGCGGTGACGCGCAGCGTGATCCGCGCCGTGTCGACGGTCCTGCCGTCCTTCTTGGCGGTGACCTCGATGGTGCCGGAGCGCCCGGCCGCCGAGGCGCGCGCCGGGGTCCTGAGGTCCAGCCCCACGGACAGCGTGCCCCCGCCGAAGGGGCCGCGTACGTCGTCGCCCGTGCACGCGCCCACGAAGTCGCCGTCCTTGTCGCAGGGCAGGAAGGCGCTGTCGGTCATGAGCTTCTCGACCCCGGAGGCGTCGATGACGAAGGAGTACCGTCCGGCGTCGCCGGCGTCGACCCCCGTCAGCTTCACTTCCGTCTGCTCGTCGGAGGTGCCGAGCCCTTCCGTCGCCTTGAAGGGGTCGACCTCGACGACGGGGGTGACCTCCAGCCGCGGCCGGTCGTCGGCGGCGACGGCGGGGCTCGCGCTCAGCAGGCCGAGGGCGGCGCAGGACACGGCGAGGCGGCGGACGCGGGCGGAGGCCGGCACGGATCCGGGCGGGGGCAAGAGCACTCCTTCGGCAGGTACAGGCCCGGCCCGGCCGAAGGGATCTCGGCCGGGCCGGGCGCGCGTACGACTCGCAGACCGGCGGCGTCGGCCGAGGGTTGTACGGAGCGCGATACTCCGCTCAGTCGGCCGCCCGTACGGGGGCCGCCGCGCGCCGCCACGCCCGGTCGGTGAGCAGGCGCAGGCCGTTGAGGCCGACGAGGACGGTGGAGCCCTCGTGGCCGGCGACGCCGAGAGGCAGGGGGAGCGTGCCGAACAGGTCCCAGGCGACCAGCGCCGTGATGAACGTCCCCGCGAGCAGCAGGTTCTGGACGACGAGGCGGCGGGCGTGGCGCGAGAGGGCCACGGCGGTGGGGAGGGCGGCGAGTTCGTCGCGGACCACGACCGCGTCGGCGGCGTCGAGCGCCAGGTCGGAACCGGCGCGGCCCATGGCGATGCCGGTGTGCGCGGCGGCCAGGGCCGGGGCGTCGTTGACCCCGTCGCCCACGACGAGCACCCGCCGCCCGGCCCGCTCCAGCTCCCGCACGGCCGCCACCTTGTCCTCGGGCAGCAGCCCGGCCCGTACGTCCGTGATGCCGAGCCCCGCGGCCAACTGCCCGGCGGCGCGCGGGTTGTCGCCGGTCAGGAGCACGGGGGCGCTCCCGGTCAGGAGGCCGAGCCCGCGCACCGCCCCGGCGGCGTCCGCCCGCACCCGGTCGGCGATCCCGAGCACCCCGACGACCTGCCCGTCGACCCCGACCAGCACGGCGGTCCGCCCGTGCTCCTCGATCCGGCCGACTGCGTCGAGGACGGCGTCGGGGGCCGCGGTGTCGCCGTCGGCGCGGTGCGGTGCGCCCACCGTGACGCGTACGCCGTCGACCGTGGCCGCCACGCCCGTGCCGGGGTGGGCCGTGAAGTCCGTCGCGGCGGGGAGCGGGGTGAGACCGCGGGCGGCGGCGGCCTCCACGACCGCGCGAGCCAGCGGGTGTTCGCTCGGGTGCTCGGCGGCTGCTGCCCGACGCAGCACCGCCTCCTCGTCGAGCCCGGACCCGGGGACCGTACGGACCTCGACGACGCGCGGCGTGCCCTCGGTCAGCGTCCCCGTCTTGTCCAGCGCGACCGCGTCGACCTGCCCCAACCGCTCCATGACGACAGCGGACTTGATCAGCACACCGTGCCGCCCCGCGTTCGCCATCGCGGACAGCAGCGGCGGCATCGTCGCCAGGACGACCGCGCAGGGCGAGGCCACGATCATGAACGTCATGGCCCGCAGCAGCGCGTCCTGCACCGCGGCGCCGAACAGCAGCGGCACCGCGAAGACCAGCACGGTCGCGGCGACCATGCCCAGGCTGTAGCGCTGCTCGATCTTCTCGATGAACAGCTGCGTCGGCGCCTTGGTCTCGGCGGCCTCCTCGACCATCCGCACGATCCGGGCCAGCACGGAGTCGGCGGGATCGCGGGTGACCCGCACCCGGAGCACGCCCGTGCCGTTGAGCGTCCCGGCGAAGACCTCGTCCCCGGCGTGCTTCGCGACGGGCAGCGGCTCGCCCGTGATCGTCGCCTGGTCGACCTCGCTCGCCCCGTCCACGACCTGCCCGTCGCCGCCGATCCGCTCGCCGGGCCGGACGAGGACGAGGTCCCCGACGGCGAGGTGCGCCGCCGGGACGCTCTCCTCGGTTCCGTCGGCCGCGACCCGGGTCGCCGTGGTCGGCGCCAGATCGAGCAGCCCCCGCACCGAGTCCGCCGTACGGGCCGTCGCGACCGCCTCCAGCGCGCCCGAGGTGGCGAAGATGACGATCAGCAGGGCCCCGTCGAGCACCTGCCCGATGGCCGCGGCACCCAGCGCCGCGACGACCATCAGCAGATCCACGTCCAGGGTCTTCTCGCGCAGGGCCTTGAGCCCTTCCCAGCCCGGCTCCCAGCCGCCGGTCACGTACACGGCCGCGTACAGCGGGCCCCACAGCCAGCCCGGCGCCCCGCCCAGATCCAGCGCGAGCGCGCCGAGGAACAGGACGAGCGCGGCCAGCGCCCAGCGCACCTCGGGCAGCGCGAGCAGGCGGGTGCGCCCGCGTGGCGGGACGCTCGGCGCACCGGTGGCGGCCCGGTCGGCGACCGGTTCCTGCTCAAGCACGTACGGCGGCATGACGAAGACCCCTCAAGGTCGGCTGACGGCTGAGGTCATCACCATACAGGTTCATGTGAACAGGTCTTCAGGTGTCGTAGGTAGGATGCCCGTATGGGTCACGGAGCCGGCACGACCACCAGCGCCACCACGCGCGAGCGCCTCGACACCGTCGGCGTCGCCGATGTGGCCGCCACCCTCCAGGCCCTCGCGACCCCGTCCCGCCTGCGCATCCTGGCCCGCCTCCAGGAGAGCCCCTGCGCGGTCGGCGACCTGGCCGCGGCCGTCGACATGGAGCCCTCGGCCTGCTCCCATCAGCTCCGCCTGCTGCGCAACCTGGGCCTGGTCGCGGGCGAGCGCCGGGGCCGCTCCATCGTCTACGCCCTCTACGACAACCACGTCTCCGAGCTTCTCGACCAGGCGCTGTACCACGTGGAGCACCTGCGCCTGGGCAAGCACGACGAGCCGGCCGACGCCCGCGAGGCCTGAACTCGCCGTTTTCCGCCCTGATTTCACGACCCGGTGCCGATTCCTCGGTACCGGGTCTTGGCGTTGCGGCCCGGGATCCCTACCTTGAGAACGGAATGTGAGCCCGGCTCATCTTTAAGGATCTCCCCCATGGTCAACGTTCAGCCTTCGCGGCACAGACTCAGATCCCTCAGCGTGATGTCGCTGCTTCTCGCCGTGCTGGCGCTGGTGCTCGCTCCGGCGCCCGGCTCCGCGGCGGAGCCCCACTGGTGGGAGCCGACCGCGCGGCCGGCTCCCGACTCGCAGATCGACGTGACGGGCGAGCCCTTCAAGGGCACCGACGCCCAGGGCCGGGTCAGGGGCTTCGTCGACGCCCACGACCACATCATGTCCAACGAGGGGTTCGGTGGCCGCCTGATCTGCGGCAAGCCGTTCTCCGAGCAGGGCGTCGCCGACGCGCTCAAGGACTGCCCCGAGCACTACCCCGACGGCAGCCTCGCGATCTTCGACATGATCACGAAGGGCGGTGACGGCAAGCACGACCCCGTCGGCTGGCCGACGTTCAAGGACTGGCCCGCCCACGACTCGCTGACCCACCAGCAGAACTACTACGCCTGGATCGAGCGCGCCTGGCGCGGCGGTCAGCGCGTCCTGGTCAACGACCTCGTCACCAACGGCGTGATCTGCTCGGTCTACTTCTTCAAGGACCGCGGCTGCGACGAGATGGACGCCATCCGGCTGGAGGCGAAGAAGACCTACGAGATGCAGGACTTCATCGACAAGCAGTACGGCGGCCCGGGCAAGGGCTGGTTCCGGATCGTCACGAACAGCTCGCAGGCCCGCGAGGTCGTCGAGCAGGGCAAGCTGGCCGTCGTCCTGGGCGTCGAGACCTCGGAGCCGTTCGGCTGCAAGCAGGTTCTCGACATCGCGCAGTGCGGCAAGGACGACATCGACCGCGGCCTGGACGAGCTGAAGAAGCTCGGCGTCAGCAGCATGTTCCTGTGCCACAAGTTCGACAACGCCCTGTGCGGCGTGCGCTACGACTCCGGCGCGCTCGGCACGGCCATCAACGTGGGCCAGTTCCTGTCGACCGGCACCTACTGGAAGACGGAGGACTGCAAGGGCCCGCAGCACGACAACCCCATCGGCAACGCACCGGCCCCGGAGGCGGAGAAGCGACTGCCGGAGGGTGAGGAGGTCCCGACCTACGCGTCGGGCGCACAGTGCAACACCCGCGGTCTGACCGACCTGGGCGCGTACGCGGTGCGCGGCATGATGAAGCGCAACATGATGCTCGAACTCGACCACATGAGCGTCAAGGCCGTGGGCCAGTCCCTCGACATCCTCGAGTCCGAGAAGTACCCGGGCGTCATCTCCTCGCACAGCTGGATGGACCTCGGCTGGACCGAACGCCTCTACAAGCTCGGCGGGTTCGCCGCTCAGTACATGGGTCAGTCCAAGGGCTTCGTCGGTGAGGCGGCCCGCACCAAGGACCTGCGCGAGAAGTACAACGTCGGCTACGGCTACGGCACCGACATGAACGGCGTCGGCGGCTGGCCGGCCCCGCGCGGCAAGGACGCCCCGAACCCGGTGACGTACCCCTTCCGCAGCTTCGACGGCGGCTCGGTGATCGACAAGCAGACCACCGGCGAGCGCACCTGGGACTTCAACACCGACGGCGGCGCGCACTACGGCATGGTCCCGGACTGGATCCAGGACATCCGCAACGTCGGCGGCGAGGACGTCGTGAAGGACCTCTTCACGGGCGCCGAGTCCTATCTGCGCACCTGGGCGAACACCGAGAAGTACGCGCCCGGGAAGAACCTCGCGACGGCCGGCGTCGGCGCCTGGGCGTCCTCGTCGGAGTGGTGGAACCCCTTCGAGAGCTTCCAGCCCGGCCGGGCGGTGGACGGCGACAACTCCACCCGCTGGGCCAGCGAGTGGAACGACGACCAGTGGCTGCGGATCGACCTCGGGTCCCCGCAGCAGGTCGGCCGCGTCACCCTCGACTGGGAGAAGGCGTACGGGAAGTCGTACCGGATCGAGCTGTCCACGGACCGCGAGAACTGGACGACGGCCTGGTCCACGACCACCGGTGACGGCGGCCTGGACACGGCACGGTTCGACAAGACCGAGGCCCGCTACGTCCGGATCAAGGGCCTCGAACGCGGCACGCAGTGGGGCTACTCGCTGAAGGAGGTCGGCGTCTACGCCGGCTGAGGCACGATGCGGTCGCCGAGATAGCAGTTGAGGACACGCTTGCACTCGGCGATCAGCCGGGGGTCGCCCTGCGGGTCGGTGCGGAAGGCCAGTTGCAGCACGCCGTCCGCGCACTCCAGGGCGACCCGCACGGCGAGGTCCAGCTCGTCGTCGTCCGGGACGCCCGTCAGCGCGCCGGTCAGCGCGCGCAACCGCCCGGCGACCGCGGTGTTGTTGTCCCGCGTCGGCTCCAGGACGTGGTCCTCGCCCACCGCGCCGAAGTCGACGACACCGAACCCGGTGATCGTCCGGCGCATCGCGACGAACTCGTCCACGGTCACGTCCACGATCCCGGCGATGCCGTCGGGCGCCTCGCGCTCCAGCCGGTCGGTGACCCGGGCCAGGAACAGCTCCAGGTTGCGGGCGGCGAGCGCGCCGATCAGCCCCTCCCGGTCGGAGAAGAACTGGTAGAGCGTGCCGATCGGCACCTCGGCCCGGCGGGCCACCTCCTTGGTGGTCAGCGCGGCGTACCCGACCTCGTCGAGGATCTCGGCACAGGCGTCCAGCAGCCGTTCGAAGCGCTCGACGCTGCGCTTCTGGACCGGCAGCCGGCGCAACGTCCCTGCAGTGCGGTCTTGATTCACGCTTCCATCATCCCACCGAGGCGATTAACGTGAGGGCTGCTCATGTTTTCCAGCTTGGGGGTCGGCCGTGCATCTGGATCTGGACCATCTGCCGAAGGACTTCGTCTGGGGCGCGTCCACCGCGTCGTACCAGATCGAGGGCGCCGTCGAGGAGGACGGCCGCGGCCCGTCGGTGTGGGACACCTTCACCGCCCGCCCCGGCACCGTCCGCGACGGGCACACCGGCGCGACGGCCTGCGACCACTACCACCGGTACGAGGAGGACCTCGCGCTGATGGCCGAGGCAGGCCTCACCGGCTACCGCTTCTCCATCGCCTGGTCCCGCGTCCTGCCGACCGGCGCCGGCCAGGTCAATCCCCGGGGCCTGGACTTCTACGACCGCCTCGTCGACGGCCTGCTCGCCCGCGGCATCGAACCGGTGCCGACCCTGTTCCACTGGGACCTCCCGCAGGCCCTGGAGGACGAGGGCGGCTGGATGAACCGTGACACGGCCCACCGCTTCGCCGAGTACACCGCGATCGTCGCCGACCGCCTCGGCGACCGCGTCCGCCGCTGGATCACTCTCAACGAGCCGTTCATCCACATGGTCTGGGGCTACGGACTGGGCGTGCACGCCCCCGGCCGCGCCCTGTTCCTGGACTGCCTCCCGGTCGCCCACCACCAACTCCTCGCCCACGGACTCGCGTCACGGGAACTGAGCTCGCGCGGCCTGGAGGTGATGATCGCGAACAACTGCACCCCGGTCTGGCCCGCCTCGGACACGGCCGCCGACATCGCCGCCGCCGACGCCTACGACACCCTGCACAACCGCCTCTTCAACGACCCGCTCCTCAAGGGCACCTACCCCGACCTGTCCGCCTACGGAGCCGATCCCACCCTCGGCGGCTCGGTGAAGGACGGCGACCTGACCCTGATCTCGGCCCCCCTGGACGCCCTGGGCATCAACTACTACAACCCGACCCGCATCCAGGCCCCGGCGTCCCCCGACGCCCTGCCCTTCGAGGAAGCCCCGATCGAGGGCTACCGCCGTACGGCCTTCGGCTGGCCCGTCGTCCCCGACGGCCTGCGCGAGCTGCTGCTGACCCTCAAGGACCGCTACCCCACGACCCTCCCGCCGATCCACATCACGGAGAACGGCTGCTCCACCGACGGCGCGATCCACGACCCGGACCGCATCGACTACCTCGCGACCCACCTCCGCGCGGTCGACGCGGCGGTCGCCGAGGGCGTGGACGTACGCGGCTACTTCACCTGGACCCTGCTGGACAACTTCGAATGGGCGGAGGGCTACCACCAGCGCTTCGGCCTCGTCCACGTGGACCACGAGACCCAGGTCCGCACCCCGAGATCCTCCTTCACCTGGTACCGGGACCTGATCAGGGCGCGGCAACAGGGCTGAGTCTTCCGCCGGGAGGCACCGCCGAGGTCACCCGCACCGCTCGGCGGTGACGAGATACCCGACGAAGTCGACCCCCGGCCGCGCCTTCGCCCACCCGTCCGCCTCCCCGTCCACCGGCACCAGCTCGGCCGTGCCCGGGACGGGCCGGTACCTGTTCGTCGGGCCGTCGGAGGGAATCTCGTACCGGCAGTGCACCTCCGCGACGGTCAGCACCCGCAGCCGGCTGGGCGCCAGGTCCTCCTCCGGCCCGTGATGCTCCTCGCGGAAGCCGATCTGGCCGGCCCGCTCCTGACCGAGGAGATCGGCGTAGTCCGCGGGATCGGCCTCCTCCAGGCGCCAGGAGACGACGTCTCCCGGCCCGAAGCTGTCGCCGCAGCACTGCATCTGCCAGTCGTCGACCCAGATCGTCACCGTCATGGAGCCAGTGTCCGCCCGGCGTGCCCCCGATCGCCGGGGTGCCCCGGTAGCGTCGCCCGCATGATCAACGGCGCCCACGTCATCCTCTGCAGCCGCGACGCCGCGGCGGACCGTGCCTTCCTGCGTGACGTCCTCGGGTACGCGTACGTCGACGCGGGCGACGGCTGGCTCGTGTTCCGGCTGCCGCCCGCCGAGGCCGCGGTCCACCCCGCCGACCGGCCCGCGCACGAGCTGTACCTGATGTGCGACGACATCACGGCGACGGTCGACGAACTCACCGCGAAGGGCGTGGAGTTCACCGAACCCGTCACCGACGCCGGCTGGGGCGTGAAGACCGCCCTGCGCCTCCCCGGCGGCGGCGAGCTGGGCCTCTACCAGCCCCGCCACGCGACGGCCCACGACCTCTGAACGGACCGGCGCCCAGGGCTGGGAACTCCGCCCCCGCGATGGGATGATCACCGCCCTGCCGCGCCGTACCCGAGGGGGCCCGAGGTGCCGTCCACCGAGCTCACGCACCGGTTCGAGATCACCGCGCCGCCCGAGGCGGTCTTCGCGCACCTGGCCGAACCGTCGAACTACATAGGCCTGTCCCCGCTCCTGGTCGCCGTCCGGGACGTGCGCCGCGCGGAGGAGACCGGGACCGTGCACTACACGGCCGTGGAACGCTTCCGCTTCCTCGGCGCCCTCACGCACGACAACATCATCGACGTCACCCTCGTCGCCGCCCCGGACCGGCTCCCGGACTCCGCAGAGATCTCCGGCGAGGTCCGCAGCCCCGCCCGCGTCCGCATGAGCTACCGCTTCACCATCGACCGCCACGCGTCCGGCAGCGTCGTCACCGACACCCTCCACCTGAGGACACCCCCGGGCCTGCTGCGCTTCGCGGCCTCCCAGGCGGGCGCGGTCCAGCAGAACCGGGCCCGCGTCCTCACGGCCCGCCTGTCCGGCGTCTAGTCGCCGGAGCCCGTGGCGCCCGCCCCCGCCGCGACGATCGTTCCCTGCGCCACCGCGACGAGCCGCTCCTCGCCGTCCTGCTCCATGAAGATCAGGCACTGGCACACCGCCTGCCGCCGCGTGGTCACCAGCGACGTCGCCCGGGCCACGATGACATCACCGACGGCCGGCCGGCAGTAATTGATCTTGTACTCGGCGGTGAGGGCGTCACCCCCGAGCGCGAGGCCACCGGCGAAGGTGAGCGCGTTGTCGGCGAGATAGCTCAGCACCCCGCCGTGCACGAACCCGTGCTGCTGCCGGAGCTCGGGCCGGTTCGCGATCCGGATCTCCGCCGAGTCACTCCCGACGGCGGCCAGTTCGGCCCCGAGGAAGCCGCTGAAGGGCTGCGCCTCGAAGACGGTGCGAGCGAAGGCGGTCAGGTCGGTCAGATCCCGCGTCATTGCCGGTGTCCCGTCGCGTCCGATGAGCTGAATCAACGTTCAGGTCATGCTACGAGCGGGGCAGTGGCCCCACAAGGCCGGGCGATCCCGCTGTCGCAGGCGAAGGAGAATCGATGTCGCGGGAACCTTCGGCCCGGTGCCGGACACATACAGGGCATGGAACTGAACGACGCTGATCGTTCCGCACCGGGCGGAGGGATGTCCGACCGGGAGCTGTGGGCGAGAGCTGCCGACGGCGACCGAGAGGCGTTCGGCCGGATCTTCGACCGTCACGGGAAGGCCGTCTACAACTACCTGTTCCGGCGGACGGCCGACTGGTCCGAGGCCGAGGACCTTACGTCGACGGTGTTCCTGCACGCCTGGCGGCGCAGGTCACGGACGGTGCTCGACCGGGACTCGGCTCTGCCGTGGCTGCTCGGCATCGCCGACGGCCTGCTGTCGAACACGAGGCGGCGGCTGCGGCGGGCCGAGGCGTTGCTGCGCCGGCTCGTCTCGCACGACAAGTCGGTCGGCGCGGCGGTGGGCGATCACGCGGACCGCGTCGCGGGCCGGGTCGACGACGAACGTCGCATGTCGGAGATCCACCGAGCGCTGGCCCGGCTGCCGCGTCACGAGCGCGAGGTCATCGAGCTGTGCGTGTGGTCGGGCCTGGACCAGCAGGCGGCCGCGACCGTGCTGGACGTGCCGGTCGGAACGGTGAAGTCCCGACTGCACCGGGCCCGGCGCAAGTTGGGGGCCGACCTCGCCGGCGCAGGCACGTCCGTGGGGTCGTTCAGTCCGAGGAATCCCGTCAACGCGAAGGAGGTCGCACGATGAAGGACGCGCAGGGCGTTCCCGCGGCTCCTTCCGATCGTGATCTGCCGGACCACCGGCGGATGCGAGAGGAGCTGCTCATGAAGATCGGTCCCGAGGACAAGCGTCCTTCGTTTCGCCGCGGATGGGGTGTGCCGCTGAGCGTGGCCACGGGTGTCGCGGCAGTGAGCGTCGCGGCCGTCGCCGTCCTCGGCGGGACAGGAGGCGCCGAGCGGGGGACCACCGGCAGCGCGCTCCCCGGCGGGAACCCGAAGAGCACCGCGTCCCCGAGCCCGGGCACCAAGGGCCATCACCGGTCCGCGAGGCCCGCCCCGGGTTCCTTCACCGCCACCGACACGGCGACACCCGCGATCCCGGCCGCGACCGCCGCCAGAATCCTCTCCTCCTGCATGGGGGCGGAGGCCCCCCGGTACCGGGTCGTGCTCGCGGTCCGCACTCCCGTCGCCGCGAAGAGCTGGGACGGCGTGCTCCTCGCCGTGAACTCCGCGGGCCAGTACGTGCAGTGCGAGTCGAACGGCGACAAGGGAAGCAGCATCGATCACCCGCCCACCTTCATCAACGACCGGCTGTGGGGCACCGGCCGCATGATCGAGTACTTCGACTCCACCGGCACCCGCGTCGACCGCCACCGGTACCTCGCACTGGGCGCCGGGCACTACTCGGCAGACGTCGCCAAGGTCACCGTCAGCTATGACGACGACCCGAAGGAGTACCCGGCGACCATGGCGGACGGGGCGTTCGCCTACGCGGCCGTCGGCACCGCCGAGGCCCCCGCCGACCCGCGCGACGACGCGGGGCCGCGCACCTACATCCATGCCTACGACGCCTCGGGCAAGGAGATCTACGACCAGGCGAAGGACCCGAAGGTCGGCGGCGAGGAGTAGGCCCGGCGGACCCTCAGGGGTAGTACGGGGTGTACGTGATCGAGGAGACCTTCAGGTACCTCGCGCCGTCGTCGGTGGCCCACGTCGAACTGTCGGGGTTGCCCGGCCAGTCGCCGCCGACGGCGGTGTTGACGATTGTCGACGGTGCTCAACGGTCACCGCAAACACAGGAAGGGCCTGACCCGCTTTCGCGGAACAGGCCCTTGACCTGGTCTTACGGCTGTCGGGGTGGCGGGATTTGAACCCACGACCTCTTCGTCCCGAATGAGGTTCGAGTGAGGCTGCCACCAGGCCGGAAGGCATTCGTGCAGGTCAGAGGCTTGGTGGAGCTTGGTCTCGATGGGTCTCGGTGGGTGTTCCGAGGGAGTTCATCTCCCAGATTTCTCCCAACGGCGGTGGGGTGCCGCGCCGCGTAGGCGCCTGGGAAGCGGTTGCTGGTGCGCGTTTGCAGGTGGCGCTGATCGGGGCGCACGGCCTCAGCTTGTCTTTTGACCTCGACCACTGGTCAGGCGGTTTTCCCAAGTGAGCAGTTCGTAGGTCCGGCCTTTGTCGGTGACGGTCTCAGGTGCCGAGCGGGTGGGGTGGAAGCCGGCGGAGCGCGCGACGGCGATGCTGGCGTGGTTGCCGGGTTCGATCTCCAGGATCACTCGCGACAGGGCGATGTTGGTGTGCGCGTACTCGGTCACTGCTCGAAGTGCCCGAAGGGCCAGCCGCTGTCCCCGGTGAGCGGCGCCCACGATGTAGCCGATGCTGCCGGTGTCCTGGTTGAGCAGGGCTTCTCCCAGAGCCTGTTGCCCGTCGGTGGTGATGGCCAGGTGGATCCGCTCGTTCCCGCGTCGGGCTTGTTGCGCGCTGTGCAGGTATCGCAGCGCGGCGGCCTGGTCGAACGGCGACTCCAAGGGCGTCCGATAAGCGACATCGGGGTCGTCGAACAGCTCTTGCATGACATCGAGATCGTCACTCGTCCATTGCCGAAGTATGAGGCCGTGAGCGGCGAGCTGGAAGGCATTCGGGTCCATAGCGACCTCATTCTGCCTCGGGATCACCCGTTGCAGTCGGCCTCGCACGGAGCATCGAACAAGATCGCTGTGCGGGGGTTTCCCGCCGCCCGGGCGATGGCCTGGGAGGGGATCCACCCGAGGCTGCTTCCGCCTTCCGCATTCTACCGGAGGCCGGTTTTATGGGGCATCGGCACTGCCGACTACCTGCCGCGGAGCGGGACTTGGCCGCCCCGCGCAGCCCGCATCGGTCGGGGGACGCAGCGGATCCCGGGCGCAGCCCTGGCCGAATGGGCATTCTTGCTCGGGTTCCCGGCGGGACCGCACACTCCCGGCATGGTGTATCGGTGTCGTGCACAGACCAACGACCGGACGTTATGCAAGAAGCGTGTGACTGGACCGGACGTGCGATGCCACCTCCATCGTGGCCGTCCGGCTGGGCACGTTCCCACTCCCCGCAAGAGCCCCGCGAGGCGTGCCCAACCCCCGCGCCGAACACCCCAGCGACCCGCCGCGCCGCGGAACACGGCTGCCCGGGCTCGGCCGCAACCCCGGCAGACGCCCCTACCGCATGTCCGCGATCGCCAAAGAGCCGAGGAAGCTGCGCGGTTGTGCCTGGACGTCATCGGGCAGGGAGGTACCGCGGTCATTGCGGAGCGGGCACCCACCTACGTCTCGGATGAGACGTGGAAGGCCCTCACGAAGCGCCACCGCCGCAGAGGCTGTGAAGACCTCGCCCGCTTGGCACGCAACATCCTCAATGGAAAGGATCGGTTGCACGAAGCTGTCGGCCGGGCGGCGGGCGGGCTCTTCGGCCTCCTGGGACGACCCAGGATTGAGCGGGTCTTCGCCCAGGAGCTGGCCCGGCGGATCCCCCTTCCCATTGATGCGAAGCTCTCAGCAGCTGCGCGTGGCCTGCAGATCGCCGGCGTCTACGTCTGCCTCATCAACAGCAGGGACCTGGCCGCGTGCGCATGTCTGCAAGACGTCCTGACGGCCGAGGGTAAGGAACGTCTGCAGAAGCTGCTGTACGGAGCGATGGAGGACTGGCAAGGGATTCCTCGCCGCATGCGAGACGCCGGGGTCGAGCTATGAGCGCCGGATGGGTGGGGCTGACCGGTGGACGTCAGGCAGTGTCGGCAAGGGCGCTCATCGCCTCCGCAATGGACGGCCGTTCCGCCGGGGAGTGCCGCAGCATCTCGACGACGATCGGCCCCATCGGTCCGGGCATGGTCACCGCCCGGCGGTAGCCCGCCACGATCGCGGCGCGCTGAACCGGCCTGGGGGCGTCGTCCGGGTAGATCACCGCTCGCTTGCCGGTCGCTGCCATGAGCAGGGTCGCTCCGAGTGCGTAGATGTCAGCGGCCTGTGAGGGGATGGCGTGGCCTTCGGCGAGGACGGCGGCGGAGATTTCCGGTGCTTCGTAGTGGACGAGGCAGCCTCGGAAGGGGAAGTCGACAGCGTCGGGGAGGGGTTTTCCCTTGGCGAGGGCCAGGTCGATGAGGTGGGTGCGGTCGGGGCCGATGAGGAAGTGGGCGGGCTGGATGTCGCCGTGGGCCCAGCCGGCCTCGTGCAGGTCGGCCAGCGCGCTTGCGCACTCGAGGGCGGTCTGGACGTCGGGGGCGGTGCCGTCGCTGCGGGTGTGGGCCCACAGGTGCTGGAGGTCGGGGCCCTCGTGCCAGGGCTGGATGTTCCAGGTGCCTCGTTCCCAGTCGCCGGACTGGATGTGTTCGGCGCCGAGGTGGGTGAGGACGGCGGCTTCCCGGCCCGGGGCGCGGGCGGTCCAGGGCTGGCCGGGCCACTCATCGGTGGCCTCGATGGGGTTGATAGGGCTCTTTGAAATTCTTCAGAGTCGCTCTTCCCGTCACTTGTTTGGAGGTTCAACGATGTGGGGGAACTGGCGAGCAAGAGCACGTGTGAGGGCCCGGCGACCGTCAGGTCGCCGGGCCCTGGAGATCAGTGGCGGGTCAGCCGGAGTTGATCAGGGAGTTCTCCGAAGCGGAACGACGCCGGGTCCAGGGATTGCGGGCCGGGCGGCTTCTGGGGTGGCCAGCAGTGCGACGATGGTGATGGGCTGTTGACAGTGCGGACAACTCCGCGTCGCGGTCGGTTCCAACGGGTCGCGCTCGGCCGCGACGTGACGGCTTCCGCTGGTCCGAGTGACGGGCCTGGGTGGTGGCGGAAGAGTGGGACGAGGTGCCTGCGGTGGTGTCTCGCCCAGTCGGCGGGCCCGTTCCTCATCGCGTTTCTGTCCGCGTTTGCGGTCCGCGTCTCGACGGCAGGCCGGGGAACAGTAGTGCTGGCGGGTGGTCCTGGGCGCCTGGAAAGTCGTCTCGCAAACCGGACAGACACGGTCATCGAGTGCGTCGGCGCCGGTGCGGGCCGTGAGGCGGCACTCGGTCGAGCAGTATGACCTGCGGGCGCTGGAGGTGGTGGTGAACTCCTGCCCGCAGCCCAGGCAGTTCCGCTGGAGCGGCGTCTGTTTGCGGTTCGCCTCCGCGCAGGTTGGTGAAGCCGTCTCATGGCTGGTCTGACTGAGCAGTGGGAGACGGCGCTCGATGCCCGGCTGGTGACGTCTCGCCGTTCACCGGTGCGTGTTCTCGACGCGCTGCTGCGCACTCAGGTCTAGTCGGCGGGCGGCGATGGGCGCTGAACGCGGGCATGCGCAGACGATGCCGACTCCGAACGGTGACCGGGCGCTCCCGGTCACCGTTCGGTCCATGTCCTGTCCAGCGGTGATCAGCGGGCCGGCCCCCAGCGCGCGGCGCGTTCTCAAGGAGGCGCGCTGGCGCGGCCGTTGGGTTCGGTGCTTCCGTCGGCTCCCATGCCATGGTCCATGAGGCGGGCGGGCACGGGCGCCGATGGTCTGGCCGCGGGTGGCTTCCCCCGAATGTCAGGCTCGGCTGGCCGCGGGCCCCCCTTCCGACTCCCAGGCGGCTTCTCCGCCGACACCGCCCTCGGCGAGCGCCAGGAGGCGCGGGGCGGACAGCAGGTTCTCGGGGTCCGCGGCGCCGTTCATCAGCACAGTGGCCGTTCCGCGTGGCTCATCGGGTGGGATCACCAGGAGTTCCCAGCGCCCCAGGGTGCCGCAGTCCAGGGTGACCGCGTGCTCTTCCGAGGCGAGGAGCGTCTCCGTCACCCGGATCACCTGGCTGGGTGTCATGACCGTCCGCGGGGCGTCCGGCCAGCACGCGCTGTCCACGGTGACGCCGGTGACGGCTCCCGCAGCCGGGTTCAACATCCCGATCAGTGCGGGCAGTTCGAGCTCCAGCGCGTCGCAGCGCGGCCACCAGGCCCCGTCCAGCGGCCCGTGGCTGGACGCCGGCGTGAGCTTCAGCCGGGGCAGGGGCATCTCGTACACGCCGGCGTCGCCGCGCGGCGCGGCCCGGCCGGATGTTGTGCTGCCATCCATGTCGCGATCCTGTCCCGGACGGCTCCCGGCTGCCCGCATCTGTCAATCATCGAGGCCGGGCCGCGCGTGCGGTCTGGCCGAATACTTCAGGTATCCACCAATTTACGCTCGGTTCACGCGATGTGCCCCGGGCCTTTCGTTGCCCTGTGCCGGTGGCGCCTGCGACGGATGACTCCGGGCAGTGGAGCGCTGAAGCGGTACGAGGCGATCCGGATGCCGTTCTGGGTGTTCAGCAGGTGGATCAGGAGCACGCCGATGATGATCATGGCGGCGATCACCGCGACGGCGACGAAGGTTTCCACGGGGTCACCTCCACATGCTGCGCGGCAGCGGAAGCATGCGTGCCCCGACGACAGGGCTGGGCGGCGGAGAAGGCGTGAGCCCCCGTCCTGCGTCAGCTGCCCCGGTGCCCCGCTGGTCCGCCTGGCCGGTGGCACCGGTGCCGGGGACCGCGGCCATCATCCGGGCGGCGGAGGCGGGCGCGGTCTCGGGCGGGACCACGACGAGGTCGCAGCGGCCGAGCCCGTAGGAGCGCAGGATCAAGAGGTCGGGGTGCTGTCCGATGAACCGTTCGACGTGAACGACGTGACCGTTGACGAGGGCCTCGCGAGGACTCGCGTCCCAGCGTGAGGGGCCGACGGTGATGAGCGTGACCGGCCCGCAGCGTTCCGTCACGGCATCCACCAGAGACGGCAGTTCCGTGCTGAGGTCACGCGAGTACGGCCACCACGCACCGTCCAGCGATCCGGGCAGAGGACGTATCCGTGTGAGCGTGAGGCGCGCCGGACGGAGAGGGGCGGGAGTGGTCATGAGGTCGACCTGGTCCCTGGGTGCCGGTGAGGCGCCCATCGTTGTGAGCGCCGAGAACGGCGTCCGCACGGACGCGGGTGCGCGAATTGCTCCCGGTGTCTTCACCGTACTCCGGCGCGGGGCCGCCCGGGCGTTTCGGGCCCGACTACTTCACACCGCCAGGGAAAGGGCCACGCCATTCGACGAGGACGAGGGTGGCGTCGTCGGAGGTGGTGTCCCCCCGGGCCCGCATGAGCATGTGGGACAGGTCTCGGGCGACTTCGCGGACGCCTCGGTCGGCCCGGTCCAGCCGGTGGATCCAGGTGATCAGCTGCTCCTCGCCGAACTGCTCCTGCCCGCCGGCGTGTTCCTCGACCAGCCCGTCGGTGAAGCAGAGGATGCGGTCCCCGCGTTCGAGAAGCAGCTCGCTGACTTTGGGCTGTGCTCCGCCGAATCCGACAGGGAGGGTGGTGGGACCCTCGATGCGGCCGATGACGTGATGGTCGCGGATCAGCAAGGGGGCGGGGTGTCCGGCGTTGACCCACTGGAGGCGGCCCGTGTCGGTGTCCAGGCGCATCATCTGGGCGGTGACGAAGTGGTCAGGGGCGAACTGTGCGGCGATGGCCTCGTCCATGAAGTGATAGATGTTCTCCAGCTCGACGCTGATCCGGCGGGCGTGCCGGTAGGCGCCGATGGCGACCGTGGCCATGGTGGCCGCGTCCAGGCCGTGACCCATGGCGTCGAGCATGGCGAGTGCAGGACCGAGCCGTTCAGCGTGTAGTCGAAGCTGTCGCCGGCCACGTCGTAGGCTGGCTCCAGCACTCCGGCGACGGCCACCTGCGGCATGGTCATGGACAGGGGCGGCAGCAGCGCCCACTGGATCTCGGCGGCGACGCTCATCGGTTCGCTGCGGCGGGTGCGGAAGAAGTGATCGGTGTAGCGGTTCTTGGTCCTCACCAGGCCGGCGACGAGTCCCGCGAGCCTGGGCAGGATGCGGCGGTCGTCGTCGGTGACGCGGTCCAGCGTGAGCGCCAGGACGCCGGCCTGCGCGCCACCGTCGAGCAGCGGCAGATACACGCGTACGCCCTTGGGCAGCGCCGCCTCGATGACGCGGGCGGTGAGGAAGCACCGGCCGGCCTCGGAGCGGTCGATGGGCAGCGGCCCGCCGTCCGCCAGGCCCTCGCCGGGAAGCGGGACCAGCGTTCTCTGCCCGTAGTCCTGGAGCAGCACCTGGATGTCACGGCCGCCCAGCCGCGTCACCGCCTCGGCGACCACTGGCCCGACCTGGTCAGGGTGCAGTTCGTGCGCACGGTCGAGGAACGCGCCCAGCAGCCCTTCCCCCAAGCTCTCCGAGCGGTCGTCCTCGCGGTGCGCATGCCGTCCGATGGTCATCCGGGGCCTCCCAACGGACTGCGGAGCCCTTCCCAGAATGCCCCCGGCGGCCCGCCCGGCCACACCAAACCGGCGCGCCCGGACCTCCCGTGTCAGGGTTCCTCGGAGTGCGGGCCGGTCCCGCGGGACGGCCTGCTGGTGGCCAGCCAGGAACGGGCCGGCTCAGCCGTGTGCGTGGTGTCGACCGTGAGGTGGAGCCGGGTGCCCCCGCCGGGAGCGGGGTAACTGCGCTGCTCCCCGCCGGCGAAGCAGCGCCGCAGCACCTCAGCCACCGCCCGGGCGGCATCGGGGGTGGCGGCGACGATGCGGACCTCGGCGTGTCCCGGCGTCGGCAGGGGCTCTGCGGGCTCTGAATCGTTGGGGGCCACAGCGGCACCCTCCTTTCACCCCGGGGCACTCCCGCCGGGCGGAAGCGATGTCGAACGGGGAGTACTGCTCGGCAGACTCGCTCGTCGTACCCCCACCGTACGTCCCGCCGACCGCGCGCCTGAACAGCGCGGACGCACTGGCGCCCGGAGTACGGTGAAGGGGCGGGGGCTCGTCGGCGGGCGCCCACCACCTGCCGCGGCGCCGATCCGGCACAGTGCGACGCACCCTCGCGAACAGGTGGTTCAGCCATGACAGACGCAGGTAATCCCGGTAATCCCTCCGCCCCCGAGCGCCTGCTGCCGGACGCCATCCACGAGTCCGTCGGGCCGGGTACGGCGTTGCTGCGGCTGGAGACCACGCCTTCCCGCACGGGAATCCTCGACGGGGCGTGGTGGCCTCGCACACGGGATGTCGAGCAGGAGGTCCCCCCGCTCGTCACCGCGCTGACCCAACACCTCGGCCCCATCACCCGTGTCGGTCTGGACGCCACTGCCTGGGACGGCGTGCCGACCCGCCTGACCGTCGAGGGCAGGGTCGTGCACCTCGATTCCTTTCCCGTCGGCGACGACACCGCGCTGATCACCCGGGGCGACGAGGACCACTTCGCCCTCATGGTCGTCCCGCCCGGCGCGGACCCCGACGCCGCCCGCGCGGCCATGGCCCGCGCCGTCCGCACCGACAACGTCACCGAGGCGGCCCAGATCCTCGTAGCCGAGCTGCCCCGTGCCACCCGCGATGTCGAGGAAGGGATCTGACGGGGCCTTTGAGGGAGCGCAGGTCACCGGTCCGGGAGACCTCGACCAAGATCGTCTCCCAGATTTCTCCCAAAGGATCACCAAAGACGCAGGAAGGGCCTGATCCTCAGAGAGGATCAGGCCCTTGACCTGGTGTTTCAGCTGTCGGGGTGGCGGGATTTGAACCCACGACCTCTTCGTCCCGAATGAGGTTCGGTTGCTAACTCTGCCAGCATCGATGGCGTTTCCGCAGGTCAGATAGGTGGGCTCAGTCGGTGTCGCGCGGAATGAGAAGGGCTCAAAGAGCAGGTCGGCTCCCCAATGTCTCCCAGCTCGTCCGCAGGATCGGACAGTCAGCTGTACAAGGCGGTCACCGCAGTGGTGAGGGCCTGCACGATAGTGACGACGGATGCCACGGCGCCGACGGCAAGGCTGAGATCTTCGAGATTCTCCGTCAGACGGCGCTGGTCAGGGGTCGGGCTGTCGAGTTCTTCAGCAATGCGTGTGGCTGTCCGGTGGGCTAGATCGGAGTTGTTGAGCTCCGCCGTGTGTTCCTCCAGTGCGGCAGCCAGCTCGGCCAGCTTCGCTCGGGCCGTTGCCAGATGCTGGGCGGTATCCGAAGGCGTGCCGCCGATATGGATCTGCCGTTGGTCTCCGCCGACACGTCCGGTGTTGATCTGGTTGGCACTGCCAGTGATGTGCACTCCGCCCCCCGCGTCAGGCCGCGCTCGCCAGATTCCCATTGTCATCCCTTCGCCGTCGTGTTTTCTGCCGGGTTAGCCTGTGTCTGATTGCCGTTCACGGTGCCGGTGTTCACCTGGTTGTGGTCTCCGCTGATGAAGACCTTGGTGACGAACTGTTCTGCCTGGCGCCGGAATTCGCCGGTGGATACGCCGTGGTCGTCCAGGAAAGCGCTGACAGTGCTGAACATGCGCGACTGGAGGATGGAGATGTGTCGGGCAGCGTCTTCGGCCTGGTGCATGTCTTCTGGGTCGACCAGGGCACAGTGCTCACGCAGGCTGACTGGTTTGGCGTCGTCCCGCGGGTTCCCTTCCGTGTCCAGTGCTTTGGCCACCTGCTGGCGCAATGCACGTCCGAATACGCCGGGTAGGAGACTGATCAGTACGCGCAGGAGGACGAGGTACGAGCTGTGGGCAAGGGCGATCGTGTCACCGAGAGCATGGGCCGGTGTGAGCACGATCTTGCGGAGGAGTGCCCAGCCCCGGGCGGGTTCGGCGCTGACTTCCTTGCGTAGCGGAGCGAGCACATGCGGGCGGGTTACGAAGTGC
Organism: Streptomyces sp. NPDC025806; assembly: GCF_055558275.1. Lineage (NCBI taxonomy): Bacteria > Bacillati > Actinomycetota > Actinomycetes > Kitasatosporales > Streptomycetaceae > Streptomyces > Streptomyces sp. NPDC025806. The sequence goes on from NZ_JBVHMU010000004.1 coordinate 411,675, forward strand.
AGCGTCTTGCCTTCCAGCGCCGCGTGCGCGAATACCGTCACGACGGTCTGGCCTTCCCAATCGACCACCTGGGCAGCCAGGTAGCGCCGTGAGAGATGTCCGGAGGGGGCTTGTCGCCCCTCGGCGATCATCTCGCCGGCCTCGGGCCAGGGTGCCCGCTCGGGTGCCTTGGACCTCTCTCTGCCCGGTCCCGGCCGAGGGCGATCCGGGACGCACGGGAGGCTCTTCCAGCGGCTCTGGGGCACGGCGAGTGTCTCGAAGACATCGCAGTGGGGCAGGGCGTGAGTCTCGACGAGGGTGCCGCTGAGGCGTTCAAGTTCGTCGCGTACCTTGTCGAGCAGTTCGTCGGCCTCGAACTTGAGAATTCCGTTCTCGCCGCTGGCCGGTACGGTCTTTTCTCTGTCCTCGCCCTCGTCGTCATTCGCGCGGCGGGCCGGGGTGAGCTGGATGCGCGGCCCGCCTGACGGCCATGGATCGAGACCGGCGCCAATGAACCGGTGCCGTCCGGTGCCCTCTTTCAGGTACGGGGTGCTCTGCCAGAGCTCCGCCGACTCGCATCCAGCGATCTTGGTAGCGGCACGAGGGGCCAGCCGTGGGCGTCGCGCGATGTACTCGCGTGTCCGGCGCAGGGAGTGGGCATACCCCAGGGCGACCCAGCCGTCGAGGGCGTAAATGGCGGTGAGGAGAAGTGTCAGCCACACTCCAGCCGACACTGCGTCCTGTACGGCGAATGCGACTGCGGACGAGTGCGCCTTTAGCCGGGTCCAGACAAGGAAGGCGCCGGCGCCGGTCACGGCTATGGGCACCAAGCCACTGAGACCCCAGCGGACCAGAGCACTGAAGCGGCCGGCGGTGACGAGTACGTGGTACAGCACTGAGATAGCCGCGAGGGCCCCAGCCCCCCACGGGTGACGTGCAGTGACCAGCGCGGCCGTGCTCGCGAGAAGCAGCCCACGTACTCGCTGTTGACGGCGGGCCGCAACCGCGTGCGTCAGAACCGGAGCCAGACTGAAGCCGAATGACGGGGCTGGTCGCTTACGTGCGTTGAGCACGTTGTTCAGACTCCATGCAGCGAGTTGTTCACCGACGATGTCGGGTAGTCGCCGTATCTTGCGTTCCCGCCGCCCGAGTGTGCGGTCCTGCCAGCGGCCGACCAGGTCACGAGCCTGGCCGATACGGTCGACGCGCTCATGCATGATGCACGCGAGCTGGCGCGTGACTGCACTTGCGCTCGGGGTGTCGTCGCGTTGGCTGTAGGTGTCCCGCCAGGGGCGACGGTTGGCTGCGGCGCTTGCCTCGTACGGGCAAGGCTGCAGGGGAATGCTGGGGTGTGGGTCCGCGGAGCCCTGCCTCTGCACGCTGGTGGAGAACAACGGCCCCTCGGCGGCATCCGCCACGGCAGCAGAGACATGCGCCACCTCCCCCGAGAGCTCCGCCTGGTGCAGGCACATCCTGCCCGCACAGATCAGAGGTATCCGGGAGGCGCGGATGGCGGGAGTCGGCGGGGCATCGTCTGGCCGGATGCGTTCAGTGAGCGGAGTGAAGATCTGCTGACTGGAGCGCATGGTCGGGCTGCTGTGGGCGGGCCAGAGCCTGACGATGTTGGCTTGATCCCTCCCGGTCGGATCCACTCTTCGCCTGCGGAGTCGCTCCACCAGGATCGGGTGAATCCGTCCGGCACGGCGCATGCAAGGATTCTTGGCTGGACAAGCTTCCGACGCCCCTCAGACTGCATCGGAGGATCGTGGTGATGTTGTTGAGCAGCCTTGTCAGGCCCCGGCGTTCGCGATCGCCGCGGGGTGATAATGCGGCTCCCGCCGAGGTGGAGGGGGCGGGACCGGAGTCGTCTCCTGCCCTGTCATCCGGAAGCGTCGTTCCCCGGCGCGCAGGCGATCGTCGCGTCACTGTGATCGTCCGCATGCGCCGCGACCCGGTGGAGGAGGCACTGGTACGAGCTCGGTTCGAGGAGGCGCAGTGGGTAGTGAGGCGCCTCGACGACATGGATGACGACAGCGAGGCTGACCGCCCTGCCGAGGTGCGCTATCGGTTAGACGTGTGGTTCGCCGGGGCAGAGTGGGGAGCGCGCGCGGAGGCCGAACGGCAAGTGAGGGCGCTGACCGCAGATCGTCCCGATGTGGAGGTGGAGCAGGCCGGCCTCGTTCCTCGGGAGCGGGAGGAACGGCCCACCAGCCTCTGGCACATGTACCGGGAGCCCAATTGGGGCGGAGGCGCTCTGCGAATGTGGCTCGCAAAGTCGTGGGTCGCGATGGGTCGAGCAGATGTTCACCGCACGGTGCGGCTGGTGGGACCGGGCAGTAAGGCAGAAGCCGAGGCGGCGTTGGAACGTGCGGTGTGCGGCGTTACGTTCGTCGAGGGAAGGCACGGAGCACGGCCCGGTGACGGTCCGAATGTTGATGCTTCGGACGCGGACCGTGACGAGTGGTGGCATGGCCGTGCAGGACTGGCCATTCGTGGAGTCGTGGTCCTGGCGCTATTCGCGTACGGCTGGTTGGCACACTTGGCTCCGTGGCCTTGGCGCGGACTTCTCGCGCTGCCCTTGGTGGTGGTCGCCTGGATATTGGGCCGATGGGTGATTGGAGGAGCCGCCCAGGCACCCGGGCTAGTGCGGTTCGGCGCAGGGGCCCTGCTGGTGACGGGCATGGCAACCGCGGGATATGTGGAGGCGGGAGTTGGCGCCGGTGGTCCGGTCGGCGTATTGGGCGGTGCCCTTCTGGTGGCGCTCACCTGGCTTGTGGGTCGCGGTATTTGGCACGCCTGGCGGTTGAGTCGTTTGGCGCGGCATGCGGTCGCTCTGGCGCCCGTTCTGGTGTTGCCGTTGCCTTGGGTTCTGCCGTTCGCTGGGCACTTCCTGCAAGCCGGATACCTCAACGATGGTTTCGGTATCCCGGTGGACGCCGTTTCTGTCGATCCCGTGTGGACCTACGGGATCGCAGTGAAGCCCGTCTTCTTTAGCGCCTGCGTTCTGTTTGTCTGCCTTGCGATGATGGGATGGGCTCGGTACTTCTACTGGATCGGTGGGGGCAAGGCGATGAATATGGCCATGGTGATGGCCATCGCCGTCGTCTACATGCTCACGATCACGACCACGAGCCTCCATCTTGTGACGTCGGCAGCGGCACGTACGGCTCATGCGGCAGCCGAAGGCAAGGACCCTGCTCCATACTTCGGGCTGGACGGCACGCTCGTCTGTGTCAGGCCAGTCGTCGACCTGCCGGCGGTTGAGAACGGCCCCCTCCCTACGGGGCATCCTGTGCTCGCCTTTGAACGGTCGGGCGACGACCTCTGGCTCTGGGACCCCGAGAGGCAAGCTTCAGCAGACGGGCCCTTGCCGACGCTGCGAGTAAGGGCAGAGCATGTGGCGACATGGGCGCCTGGCGGCGCCCGGTCCTGTGCCAGGGGCAGTGGGCAGTGAGGGCACTTCTGCGCTTCTCCTGGATACGCGTACTTCTTCGCTTGGCGATCAGGGTGCCGGACCGAAGATCAAAGAAGGTGGGGGCCGCCGTCGGGGAACACTGGTCAAGCCGCGAGCGCCAGAAGGCCCTCTCTAATCAGCGGGGGGGGGCCTCAGAGCGCCCATCGATGGGACGCGGGCGAGGCGGTGACGGAAGCCGCGGCGGCTGGGGCACCGGGAGGTCGATCAAGTCGCCTACCCCCGCGACCTGCTGGAGGGTCCGGGCCAGGGAGCGCAGGGCCTCACGCGTGGCCGCCAGCTGGTGGCGCAACTCGTCGGCCTCCGGCCACTCTCGTTCGTAGGTCACCGGGTCTTGGTCGGCAGGTCGCATGGCTTCATACGCCGCCAGCTTCGGGTGCCAAATCGTCAGCAGGGGCCGCAGCACACGATTGAGGGTCACCATCGCGAGTACGCCGAACGTCAGGCGTCCCGGAGGTACGGGAGGCGCGACCGCCGGGCCGTGCTCGTGCAAGATTCCGCGTGTGACGTCGTAGAGGGAGTAGAGCGAGCTCAGCGCCTCGCGAAGAACGCCTTGTTCGCGTTCTAGCGGAACCACCGCTACCCGGCTGGCCAGTTGGAAGTACAACTGCCATGCGGCCGTACGCTCGGCATCCGCAGGCTCCCACACGCCGGACACCTCGCCGACGAATGGAATCGTCAGCTTCGCTGTCACCTGCGCCGGTGTCCCGCGTCCACGCCGCGGTGCCTCGCCGGACTGCGTCATGATCGCCTCCCCGGATCCCCACAGTAGGGTATGGCATCGTGTGGGACGTCTTCTTCAGTTACAGCCGCAGGGACGCCGACCGGGTCCGGCCACTGCATCGAGCGCTGACCCAGGCCGGACTGAAGGTGTTCACCGACGAGTCCGCCGTCGCGGGCTTTGCAGGCATCAGCGCCACTATCCGCCGTGCCCTCGCAGAGTCCCGCGTTCTGCTCGCGTACTACTCCACCGGCTATCCGGAACGCCCAGCTTGCCAATGGGAGTTGACCGCGGCGTTCCTCGCCGGCCTGAGCGAGGGTGATCCGCGGCGCCGGGTCCTGGTCGTGAACCCCGAGCCTTCCACCGACCACATTCACCCGGTGGAGCTCCGCGACACTCGGCACGGCCGTGACGAAGAGCTCGCAGCGGACGTAATCCGTCATCTGGGCCAGGTGGCGGGCCCCATGCCGCTCGAGATCAAGCCTCCGCGCCTGCACGGCGTGCTGCCTTCAGTCGTTGGCGAGTTCGCCGGCCGACTCCCCGAACTGTGGTGGCTGCACAGTGCGTTGCACGCGCAGGAAGCCCCCCTGGTCACCGGCCGCACCGTGGCCAGGCCCGTGCAGCTGCGCGGGATGCCCGGGATCGGCAAGACCCGGCTCGCCAGGGAGTACGCGATGCGCTTCGGGGCGGCCTTCCCCGGTGGTGTGCACTGGGCGCGGGCCGACGCACCGCGCCCACCGGCCGGCGACCTCCTCGACAACGGCCCCTGCCTGTACATCGTCGACGACGTGCCGTGCGGACTGCCACCCCGCGCCGCCGCGGAGCTGGCCTCTCCGCACCCGGCCGTACGTACCCTGCTGCTCACCCGCAGCCGTGCCTATGGAGGGCTCGGCGAGCACCTCGACCTGGAGCCGCTGCCGCAGGAGGCCGCCGCTGTGCTCGGCGGCGGATCCGACGTGGTGTACGCGGTCGGAGGGCACTCCGGGGCTCTCGCACTGCTGGGACGAGCCGTTCGCGCGGGGCAGGATGCCGCGAGCCTTGTTGCAGGGCTCTACGAACCGGGCCGGTCGCTGCTCGACGTCCTCGCGGGTGAGGAGATCACCGCGGACTACGTACGTGATGCGCTGACCGCTCCGGTCGAGGCCAGGGACGTGCTGCGCTGCGCGGGTGCGCGCTTCCCGCTTCCGGTGACCGAAGCCGATGCCTCTGCGGTGTTCACGGCCGAGGGGTTGCAGCCGACGGTCGCGCGCCGTCGTGCGGCGGCGGGGCTGGCCGAACTGACAGCGCGTGGTCTGCTGGAGCCCAGCCCCGACGGCCACCGCCTGCACCCGGTGATGGACCACGCCTGGCGCAACCATGAGCCAGACCCGGCCCGCGCGGAGGCTTTGCGTCGGACAGTGCTCTCTCTCCTGGGCGCCGCCACTACGCTGGGCGTGGTATCAGTCCCCGGTGGGCGGAGGGAGACCGCGCCGATGGCCATGAGTGAGACAGAGCGGATGGCTGCCTTCGACCTGCAGGTCGAACTGGTCAGCCGGATCGGTGTGCAGCCGCTGCCTGCGGACGGGGGCAGCCTGCGCGAGGCGCTGACGTCCCTGCACAGCCTCTTCTCCTTCACCCGCGACACTCTGCACCGCTACAGCGTGGGCCTCCAGACGCCCGCCCTTGCCCCCGACTCGGTGCAGGCATTGGCGGACCGCCTGCTCAACGGCGTGCTGCGGCCCTTCACCACGGAATGGCATCCGCGACTCCGTGACTGGGAATCCCGGCGCGGCCCGGACACCGGTGCGCTCGATCACGAACGGGCCTGGGACCAGGCGCCGGCCATGCGGGCCGCCCTCGTCGGGCTGCAGGCGCCCCTCCAAGACGTCACTGCCGCTCTCGCTGCCATCTCCGGAGCGGATTTCGGTCTCTCGGCGGCGGGGTGAGGCACCGGTGCAGCGGGTCGACCGCGGGCGGGCAGAGGAGTATGCCTTCCCCTGATCGGCAAGACTGCGGGGCGTGAAGGTACTTCTGACACTTCTTTATCTTGGCGGCCTCATAGGCATCCCCATCCTCATATGGTCGTACGTCCCGTTTCAGAACTGGGTGCGGGCGCAAGCACGTGCAGTGGGCCGGGCTGTTCGGCAGCACCGACGCAGGGTCGCCGTCGATCATGCGGAGCCCCTGCTGAGAGAAGCGCACGAGGTCCTGCCGTCGACGCTCGCCGACAGGCCCGTCCCTGTGGAGCAGGGACTCACTCCTGAGTGGGTGGTGCGGTGGTGGTACGCGGCGCAGATCTCTCTCCCTGATTCGGGGGCACTTTTCACGTCCTATATCTATGTGGCATGGAATGCGCAGGAAGTCCTGAGTTGGCGCCCGCCGCCGACTGACGAGTCCCCCCACCCCAAGACTTCAGTCGAGGAATTCCGATCGATGGCGACTGCTCTCGCGGACTCAGTGCGGTCGTGGAACTGGCCAGAGGATGCCTTCACGGGGCTCCGCTATCTCATCCTGGTGATGGTCATGATGGGCCTCTTCTCCTTGCTCGTCAGGGTCTTGATGGTGGTCGCCCAGCGACCAGCGCAGCGGGAGCGGAGGTCAAGGGACAAGTCGCGCAGATGGGGAGACAGGAGCCGTGCTGACTTCTCGCTGTGCTGGCCTGTCGTCGCATTGGTCTTGGCTGCGGTCGAGTGCGGTCGCGAGTTCGAGAAACTGAGCAATGAGGACGCAGGGGATGACGTCCCCAAGGTCTCGTTGAGCACGGTTGAACGGGTCCTGTGGCAGGCTCCCCGCATACGGCGAGGCAGGGCACGAGCGCATCAACGTCGAGCCACGGCAGACCACATCGGCCGCGTAGTCGGTGCCCTGCGGGAAGCTGAAGCCCGGCAGGATTCGGATCCGAAGCAGGCCCTGCAGGACATGGCGGTCATGCTGCTGACCATTGCCGAGCGCTATGCCGCAGGAAAGGTCAGCCAGTTGCTCGACGAGGAGCAGATCGGCGATGCTCCGAAGGTCGTTCATCGTGAGGGGCTGCGCCTGGTGGCACTTGGAGGTGTCGTCATCTCCGCGATGGCGGTGGCGGCGTTCGCAGGTCTGCCCGATGCCGCGCTCACCGCATTGCTGCCCCTGGTGGTGATCACCGTTGGCATCCTGATCTATCGCGACAAGGGACCTACCCCGTCGCAGCTTCGGGACCTGGTCATCCCCAGGTGAGCGCCTGCCCGAGGTTTGTGTCAGGAGAAGGCCAGTGAGCGAAAGGCATTGCGGACTTCCGCCAGGTGCTGTCGGTCGCGGGTGTAGTAGAGCTTGTTGGTCAGGAGCACCGCCCATCGGCCCTGGCGCGGTGAGATCCACATGCCGGTGCCGGTGAAGCCGTAGTGGACCCAGACGTCGTCGGCGGGGTCGGTGCCGGGCGCCGGGTGCCAGAACAGGCCGCGTACGGGCTCCAGGCCACCGGTCTGGACGGTCAGTGACTCTGTGGTCCAGTCGGGCCCGAACCCAGCTCCTCCCGGGGTGGCGGTGAGCATGTGGCGCAGGAAGATGCCGAGGTCGTCCAGGGTGGTGAAGACGCCGGCGATGCCGCACGCGCCGCCCAGGAGCCGGGCGGAGAAGTCGTGGGCGATGCCCTTGAGGTGGGTGCCACTGTCCTGGTCGAGCTCGGTCGGGGCGCAGCGCGCGGCAACCTCTGCAGGGAGCGGGCCGAAGCGGGTCGCGTTCATGCCCAGCGGCTGCCATGTCCGATCCGTCGAGAGGTGGTCGAGCGGCTGCCCGGAAAGGTGCTAGGCCAGGTATCCGAGGATGAGGGCGGCACGGTCGGTGTAGTCGACCGCCTCGCCCGGCGACCTGCGCAGTGCCTCGTGCAGGACTCCGTCGCGGACGTCCTGTGGGTCGGTGCCGTACAGGTTCTTCAGCTGGGCCCGCAGTGGAAGGCCCGCGGTGTGGGTCAGCAGGTTGCGGGCCGTCACGGCTCCCAACGGGTGTCCGTCGGCCTCGGGCCAGAAGGGGCCGAGCGGGGCATCGAGGTCGAGCTTGCCTTCTCCCCACAGCGTCCCGATGGAGGCCCACACAGCGAGGATCTTCGTCAGGCTGGCGGCATCGAAAACGGTGTCCCGCTGCATCGGCCGGTCCGGCTCGGCGGGGTCGAGGACTCCGGTGACTCCCTGGGCGTGGGTTCCGTCGGCGTCACCGACGGCCCAGACAGCGCCTGGGTAGACCTTGTCGCGGACGCCCTCGCTCAGAAGCTGCTCGATGCGGTCGGTGCGGTACGTCATGGTCTCCCTGTTCGCGATCGGTGTCCCGCCGAGTCAGCGTAGTGACGTGGCGGAGAGGGTGCGGCAATGGCGTGTCTGGGCGCGGTCCGCAGCCCCGTTCAGGTGAGCTGCCGGCCGAGTCCGGTCAGTTCTGCGGCGGTCGCCGAGAGCGGGTGGCGGGCGGCGTTCGCGTAGCCGGCCTGCTGGAGAGCGGGGAGCAGGCCAGACGTGTTTCTGAGTCGCTCGAGGTCGCGGGCGAGCGAGGCGGAGTGGGTGAAGTCGGTGGTTGCTCCGGACGCGGCGAGGGCTTCATTGAGGCCGGGAACGGGCTGGTACAGGACGGGGAGTCCGCAGGCTTGGGCCTCCAGGGCGACCAGGCCCATGGCCTCCAGCGTCGTGGAGGGAATGACCAGGAGGTCGTGCTCGGCGAAGGCTTTCCACGGCTGCGGGCGGCGGAGCCAGCCGAGGTAGTGGACGCGCACGCCAGCTCTCCGGAGGAGCGGGGCCAAGGCATGGAACTGCGCTCTGGGGGCGGCGATGCTCAGTTCGACACCGGGGAGGGGCGCCAGGCTCGTGACCAGGTGCTCGGCGCCCTTCTCCGAGGTCAGCCGCCCGGCGTAAAGCAGTCGAAAGGCGGCGGAGGAGGTGTGCGCGGGCCGGGGCGGCGGATCGCTGAGCAGCCGGTCGGGGACGCCCCAGGGGATATGGACGATCTTGCGGCGGTCGGTCCGCGGGGCGAGCTTCAGGAGGCGGTCGGTCATCGCCGTGGTGGGCACCACGATGGCGTCGGCGGCGCGTACGGTCTCGCGCAGCACATGGAGTTGGTCGCGATGGGCCTCCGCGAAGAGCAGGTCGGTGCCGTGGACCAGCGCGATCCTGGGGTGCGACGGAAGAGCGCGGATCAAGGCCGGGGTAGCACCGAAGGTGAGGTGCTGGAGGTGCAGGACGCCGATCCGGGCCGGGCTGATCGCGGTCACCAGGGCCTGCCGCAGGGCTGATACGTAGCGACTGAAGGCGGCGCCTTCCAGGCACTTGCCGGTCGCTGTCAGGAGGTCGAGTCCGGCGGGGACCGGGGGTCTGGGGCCGGCCGGGGCCAGCATGAACGCCCGTGCGGGGATGAGCGGAGCCGGTCCGGTGTACAGGTCGAGGAAGAGTTCGACGCTTCCTCCGGGGCTTCCGGCCGGAAGGTCGAGGAAGGTCGCGGCCAAAGGGCCCTTGGCGGGGTGCACGGTGGGGCTCACAGGGCTCCTTGAGGGATCTCTTCGTACAGGCGGGAGATGTCAGCCCGGCGGCGAACGTGGCATCCCACTGAGTGCCGTCTGCGGGAAGGATGTTGCGGGTCCGGGTGAACAAGATGCCGGGATGGCTTTCCCAGAGTCCTCCCAAACGATCACCGGAGCCGCAGCAAGGGCCTGATCCGCTTCCGGATCAGGCCCTTGACCTTGGTGTTTTGCCTGGTCAGGGCATTGAGGTGGGGCGGTCTCGGGCGGTGTGCGAGAGGCTCGGGGAGCGGGTTGCTCCCAGACGGCTCCCAGCGATGCCACTCGTTGGTCGGCTCTCAGCCGTGTAATGCGGCCACCGCGGCTGCGAGCCCCTGGAGGACGGTGATGACGGACGACACGGCGCCGACAGCCAGTCCAAGGTCTTCCAGGTTCTCCGTGATGCGCCGCCGGTCAGGGGATGGGCTGTTCAGTTCCTCGCCGATCCGGGATGCGGTCCGGTGGGCGAGACTTGGGTTGCTCAGCTCGGCGGCGTGCTCTTCAAGGGCGGCCTTCAGCTCGGCCAGCTTCGTCTGTGCGGCCAGGACGAGCGAGGTGTCCTCGGCGCTCCCGCTGACCAAGACCTGTCGCTGGTCGCCGCCGACTCTCCCCGTGTTGATCTGGTTGCCGCTGCCGGTGATGTGCATCCCGCCGCCGCTCGCGTCGCGTCGTCGCATGGTCATCCCTTCGCCTTTGCACCGTCGGTCTGGTTGTTCTGCGCCTGGTTGCCGTGCACGGTTCCGGTGTTCACCTGGTTGTGGTCGCCGCTGATGAAGAAATGCGTGACGACCTGGTCCGCCTGACGTCTGAAGTCGCCGGTGAAGACGTCGTGGTCGTCGAGGAAGGCGGTGACGGCGCTGAACATCCGCGACTGGAGGATGGAGATGTGCCGGGCCGCGTCCTCGGTCTGGTGCATGTCCTCCGGCTCGATGTGAGCGCAGTACTCGCGCAGGCTTACCGGTTTGTCGTCGTCCTTCGCCGACTGGTCTAGAGCCGTTGCCGCCTGCTGGCGCATGGCTTGTGCGAGCGCGCCGAACACGAGGGTCCCCAGGGCGCGGATGATGATGCCGTACGACCGGTGCGCCAGGGCGATCGTGTCGCCGGCGGCGTGGACGGGCGCGGGCAGGACCTTCCCGATCAGTTCCCAGCCCTTCGCGGACTCGGCGCAGGCTTCGCCCTTGAGCGGTGCAAGAACCTGAGGGCGGGTAACGAAGTGCAAGGTCTTGCCCTCCAGCGCGGCGTGGGCGAAGACCGTGACGACGATGTGGCCCTTCCAGTCCACGACTTGAGCCGCGAGGTATCGACGGGAGGGATGCCCGGAGGGGGCCCTCCTGGCTTCGGCGATCATCTCCTTTGCTTCTGGCCAAGGAGCCCGGCGGGTCTTCTCCGAGGTGTCTGGGAGCTTCTTCTCGTCTGCCCGTGCAGTGGCGGGATGAGCACGTCGGCGAGGTTCTTAATTCCCCAGGTGAGAGGTGCGATCGAGAGGCATGCCGCCGTGGCGGCTGCTCGATGATGTTGGCCTGATCCCACGTGTACGTCGGCAGCGGCGCGCAGCATCGCGTCCGCATGGTGGACAGCGGCCCCGGGTCGGAGACCTGGGGCTTCGTCGCGACCTTCCAGACCCGTCCCCGAAGGTCACCGGAGCGGGCGGTGGCGGGCGGCGTGGCGGGTGCGCAGAGTCATGTAGAGGAGGTCCGCCACGAGTGCCGCGATGCCGATGAAGAGCAGGAAGAGGAGTCCGTCGGCGACGGCGCCGATGAGGCCCAGGATGATCGCGACGATGATCAGGGCGAGGAAGAGTGTCATGGGGGCCGCCTCCTCAAGGGTCGGGTGCTCAGCGTCGGGCGAGTTGCCGTTCGCCGTTCGCACCGGGTTCGTAAGCAAGGCCGTAGTGGTGGAAGACGGCTTCCTCGTCCTCGAAGGGCAGGACACTGTCCGTGCCGATGGAGGGGCTCTGTTTCACCAGTTTCCTGTCGTGGGTGACCCGCACGTATCCGGGCCCCACCGTCGCCCCTTCTAGGGGGACGAACACCAGGCGGTGCCGGGTGGGCAGGCCAACGCGGACCGTGGCCATGGCCGGTTCGTCGGTGCTGGTGTCGACGTAGACGGACTCCAGTTCGCCGATCTTGTGGCCGCCGGGGTCCACCACGGCCTGGTTGCGCCACTCGCGGATGTCTGCCGTCAGGATCATGCCGCGCCTCCGCCCTCGGGCGGTGTGGCGACGAGGAGCTCGGTGGCCGGCGTGATGTTGTCGGCGTGGACCGCGCGGGCCATGGCCGTGCGGGCGGTATCAGGTTCCGTGTCCGGCGGCACCACCATCAGTGCGAAGTGGTCGTTGTCGCCGCGGGTGATCAGGACGGTGTCGTCGGCGACGGGGAAGGAGTCGAGGTGGACGACCTGGCCGTCGATGATCAGCCGGGTCGGAATCTCGTCCCACGCGGTGGCGTCCAGGCCGACTCGGGTGATGGGCCCGAGGTGCTCGGTCAGGACGGACACCAGCGCGGGAACCTCCTGTTCCACGTCTCGGGTGCGCGGCCACCAGGCCCCGTCGAGCATGCCCTGCCGTGAGTGCGTCGTCTCCAGCCGGAGCAGAGCCGTACCGGGGCGTACCGCGTGATGGATCTCGTCCGGCAGGAGCTTGGGGGGCAGGGGCGGGATGTCGGGATCGGCCATGGTGGGTCCGCTCCTTACGAGTGCGGTGCCGCGGCCCGTCACGGCCGCGCCCGAGAGGGCGGCAGGCCGCCGGCGGGGGCGGGCTGTGCCGTACTCCCACGGTAACCCCGGCTCCCGCATGTCCGCCCGGCGCCGCATACTCGCCCGTACGAACCGGAAATATCTCCCCGTACCAGGCCGAAAACTGGCTGCGCAGACGTACGCTGGAAGTACCGGAAGTATTTCGAGCACCCGCTTCCACGCAGGTGTCATTTCCGGGGAACACGAAAAACCGGGCTGTCAACGGGCAGCCCGGGGGCAGGTCCGCCATGACCACCATCCTCGACAGGACAGCGAACCGCGCCCTCACCCCAGGACTTCCGGCCCGCTTGTCGCTCACCCCGAAGACCACCCTCGCCGGGCAGCTCGACGGCGCCTGGTGGCCCCGTTCGCGCGATCTGGCAGCCGAACTGCCGCCGCTGGCTGACGCCCTCGAAGGACGCTGGGGCCGCATCACGCGCGTCATGGTGAACCCGGGCCACTGGCCCGTCATCCCGCGCAAGGTCGCCGCCACCGGCCACGTCCTGCACGTGGGCTGGTTCACCGAGCTGGACCCGGACAAGGTCATCCTGCTGTCCTACACGACCGGCCGCTGCGACTTGCTCGTCATTCCTCCCGAGACCGAACCTGCCTCTGCGGCCCGGCTGATGACCGCCGCCGCCGTCCCCGGCAGCGTCCTCACCGCGGGCGCGCTGATGTCCGGCGAGGCCGCGGCCGGCCGCCGTACGCGGGAGGCGCGGAGCAGCGAAGACGCCTGGGAGACCGACGGCGGGGCCGCCCCGGCAGCTCGGTCGCACCCAGCGGCGCACCCCGTGGTCGGCGCGCGGATGATCCCGCTGCCGGGACACACGGGGAGGTGAGGACATGGAGACCCTGATCGCGCTCGTGGCAGGCGCGCTGCTGATCGCGCTCGGCACACGCCTGATCCACCGGCTCAACGTCCAGCACGACGCACGCATAGCGGCACACCACTTCAGCGACCCCTACCCCTCGCTCCGCCGTCCCCCTGGCCACGGCAACTCCAGGCCGCCCGAACGCATCACCGATCGCCGGCCCACAGGCACCTGGCCCTGACCCCGGACCACTCCTCTGACCGAAGGCCGCGGGTGGGGCACCCGACACCAGGGACAACCCACCCGCCGGCCTCTCGGCTTTGTCCCCGAACGGAGCCCGCGTGTTGCACCCCACCGAGAACGAGCCCCTGCCACAGGGCGGACACGCCGAGATTTGTATCGTCTCCGCCGCCCCCGAGGCCGCCCGCGCGGTCGCCGAAGTGATCCGCCGGTGCTTCGCCGGGGCGGAACAGCGCAGCTACCCGGCGCCGGGTGGCGGCACACGGCTCCACCTCACCGTCGACACCGAGACCGCCGCAGGCCCCGCCCGCACCTGGCTCGCCACCAGCAGACAGCCGACCGGCCCCGGACCCCACACCGAGGAACCCTGACCGGCCACGAACGACCACCACACGACGACAGGAGCACGCGGCCATGGCGACACTCCACGAGCGGCAGCGGTACCGCCAGGAGATTCTCCAGGCGCTCTACGTGGCCGCCGAAGGAAACCGTCTGCTCGGCATCACCGGAGCCGCGCTCAACCACGACCTGCGCATCCCGGAGCAGGATCTCGCCGCCGCCTGCTCCTATCTCGCGGGCGAGGGACTGGTCACCGTCGACTGGGAGCCGGGAAACACACCCGGGATGGTCTCGCTCACCCACCAGGGCATCCGTCTCATGGAAGCGGAGGAGGAAGAGGGCGGCTGAGCGAGTTTGCCTCCGGCCCCGGCGGACCGGAGGGCCCGGGGAGGTCGTCGTCGGCCGCCTGCGGCCCGTGCCTCCGCACGGTGACAAGGTGGCCGGGTGGCGTGACCTGCCGCCGAGAAGCATCCTGAAGGCCACATCTCTGATGCGGGCGGCTCCGGTATCCGGTCGCGGCGCGGCATCCGACCCGTACGGCAGGGCCGGGCGAGGTCATCGCCGCTCGGTAGGAGGCAACGGGATGACGGTCGGACCGCTCGGGACACCCGATCGCTCGGAGAGCTTCGGGGAGGAGCTCCTGGGAACGATCCTGGACCGGGCGCACGCGCTGCCGCCCCACCGGATCGGGCTGGTCGTCGCCGAGACGGTGGCCCGGCTGGGCGGCAGGAATCCGCAGATCCTCCTTCAGGACTACGGGCAACAGAGGCTCGTTCCTCTGCTCGTGGAAGGGCTGACGGGCGGCGAGCCCGTGCCCATCGACGGCTCGGATGCCGGCCGGTGCTTCCTCGCGTCGCTCCCGGTCGAGACGGCGCTGGCCGACGGAGCACGCGTCCACGTGCCGCTCCTCGACGGTGGCGACCAGGCCGGCGTCCTGGCCGTCACCCTGGACGCGGTCGACGAGGACGCCCGCCGACTCCTGCGCAGGATCGCGGGGCTGGTCGCCGACCTTCTGCAGACCAAGAACGGCCACACCGACCTCTTCTTCCGTGCCCGCCGCAGCGAGCCGATGAGTGTCGCCGCGGAGATCCAGTGGTCACTCCTGCCACCCCTGGTCATGATCATGCCGCGCGTCGCCGTCGCCGGTGTCCTGGAACCCGCCTACGACGTGGCCGGCGACAGCTTCGACTACGCCCTCAACGGCGACACCCTCCACCTCGCCATGATCGACGCCATGGGGCACGGCCTGGACGCGGCGACCATGGCGACCGTCGCCATCGGCGCGTACCGGCACGCCCGCCGCATCAGTGTCGAGCTGTCCGAGATCTACCTGTTCATGGACCGGGCCGTGGCCGAGCAGTTCGCCCCCGACCACTTCGTCACGGCGCAGATGCTGCGGCTGGACACGACCACCGGTCGTCTCCAGTGGGTCAATGCGGGGCACCCCGCCCCCGTCCTGATTCGGGAGCACCGCGTCATCGGCCGTCTGGACAGTCCCACCACCCTCCCCGTCGGCTTCGGAGGAGCAGAGCCACAGGTCGGCGAGGTGACCCTCATGCCCGGGGACCGGATCCTCTGCTTCACCGACGGCCTGATCGAGGAGCACGCGAGCGGGCAGGAACAGTTCGGCGAGGACCAGCTGATCGACTGGGTGAACCAGCTGGAGAAGGCGGACCGAGGGGTCCGCGCGGTGGCACGGGACCTGTCCCACACGCTCAAGCGAGCACGCGGCGAAGCCACCTCGGACGACGCCACTCTCGTCCTGGTCGAGTGGCGCGGCTGATCTGCCGCCGTGCCGTTCGCGAACCCGGGTGCCGGGTGATTTCGCAGGCTTCGGGGGCACTCGTCGCTGCGACGACATGCGCTCCGTGAGTCGTTCGCCATTGTGCGCGGCATCGTCGTCGCGTACGCGACTTCCTGGGAGTCTTTCCCAGTCTGTAGGCACCCCAGCCGCCGCAGGCGCGATTCGCTGCTGCGCAGGGCTGGGGCCAGTCTCTCCCGGCCTTCGCGTTCCGCATCAGCAGTGCAGCGGGGGAAGCTTCCTCAAGATCGTCTCCCAGATTTCTCCCAAAGGATCACCGGAAACGCAGGAAGGGCCTGATCCTCAGTGAGGATCAGGCCCTTGACCTGGTGTTTCAGCTGTCGGGGTGGCGGGATTTGAACCCACGACCTCTTCGTCCCGAACGAAGCGCGCTGCCAAGCTGCGCTACACCCCGATGTCGTTGCTCCGCTCTCTGCTGTTCTGCAGGTCGCGGCGACATCGATTACTTTAGCGGACCGGCGGCCTGAGACGAAATCCGGTTTTCGGCGGGGGCGATCGCGGGGCGGATCCGGTCCAGTCCGACGAGGGCCAGAGCCAGCCCGTAGAAGGCGAGACCGAAGGTCAGACCGTTGCCGAGG
Source organism: Streptomyces sp. NPDC025806 (assembly GCF_055558275.1). Taxonomy (NCBI): domain Bacteria; kingdom Bacillati; phylum Actinomycetota; class Actinomycetes; order Kitasatosporales; family Streptomycetaceae; genus Streptomyces; species Streptomyces sp. NPDC025806. The sequence continues at coordinate 427,859 of NZ_JBVHMU010000004.1, forward strand.
ACACCCGCGTAGCCGTGCAGGTCGACGTCCAGGAACGGGTACGGGTAGCGGGCCGGCGTGCCCGGGGTCATGATCGCGCCGCGGACGAGGGCGAAGCCGAGGTAGGCCAGCGGATACGTGAGCCAGAGCGCGGCGTGCCGCAGGCGCAGGGCGCCGGGGGCGGTGAACAGGAGCCAGTCGAGGGCGGTGCCGATCGGGGTGACCGTGTGCAGGAGCTGGTTGGAGACCTGGCGGGGCCCCGTCAGGACGGCCTGGGCGGCGTCGTCCGTCATGGAGAAACCGCTGGAGTCGTTGGCCAGGATCAGGTGGTAGACGAGCCCGGTGATGCCGATGAACAGGAGCGTGCCGCCGGTGACCAGGGGCGGCAGCGCGGGACGCCCCGTCCAGGCCCGGAGCGCGCCGGCGGCGAGGACGACCGCGACCAGGATGTTCGACTGGATCGTGAAGTAGCTCAGGACGCGCAGCGCGCTGTTGCTGATCGAGAGGTCGATGACGATGCCGGTGGCCGCCGCCAGGGCGACGAGCGCGCGGAAGGCGGCGGCCAGGGACGCGGAGCGGCGCCGGAGCGGCGTGGCTCCGGCCTCCTCCGGTACGGGTACGGCGGCATCGGCATCGGGGGTGATCATGCCGCCACGCTAGAACGGCCCGCCGCGCCGGGCGAGCCGAAGCGTCAGACGCGCGCCGGGGTCAGCGTCAGGAGCGTCGCCTCGGGCGGGCAGGCGAAGCGGAAGGGGGTGTAGCGGTTGGCGCCGCAGCCGGCCGAGACGTGGAGGTACGAGGTGTGGCCCCCGGCCTCGTGCGTGGACAGCCCCTTCACGCGGTCGGTGTCGAGGTCGCAGTTGGTGACCAGGGCGCCGTAGAAGGGGATGCAGACCTGTCCGCCGTGGGTGTGCCCGGCGAGGATCAGCGGGTAGCCGTCGGCGGTGAAGGCGTCCAGGGAGCGCAGGTACGGGGCGTGCACGACGCCGAACGAGAAGTCCGGGCCGGACAGCGGGCCGCCCGCGACCTCCGCGTACCGGTCGCGCTTGATGTGCGGGTCGTCCACGCCGGTGAGGCCGAGCTCGATCCCGGCGACCTTGAGCACGCCCCGGGTGTTGGTGAGGTTCAGCCAGCCGGCCTCGTCGAAGCCGTCGCGCAGGTCCTCCCACGGGTTGTGGATCGCGCCGACGACCGGCGGGTTCCCGTTCAGCCCGTAGCGGCCCTGCGCCTTCTCGAAAAGGTACTTGGCGGGGTTGCGCGGCTTGGGCCCGTAGTAGTCGTTCGACCCGAAGACGTACGCGCCGGGGAACTCCATCAGCGGGCCGAGCGCGTCGAGGACCTCCGGGACGCCCTCGGGGTCCGAGAGGTTGTCGCCCGTGTTGATGACGAAGTCGGGGCGCAGACCGGCGAGCGAGCGCAGCCAGCGCTGCTTCTTGCGCTGTCCGCTCACCATGTGGATGTCGGAGACCTGGAGGAGGCGCAGCGGTCGCATGCCCGCGGGCAGGACCGGGACGGTCACCCGGCGCAGCCGGAAGGAGCGGGCCTCGAAGCCCACGGAGTAGGCGAGTCCGGCGGCTCCCACCGCCGCGACGCCGGCTGAGACCTTCAGGGGAATCCCGTATCGCGCGCGCATACGTCCATCGTGTCAGACGAACGGCGCGGTCCGTCCGGGGGAGGGGCGGGGAAATCCGCGGGCGCTGACGCTGTGACACCTGCGACAATCGAGTCATGACCACGCTCAAGTCGAAGCTGCAGGACGACCTCAACGCCGCGATCAAGGGGCGTGACGAGCTGCGCTCCTCGACGCTCCGGATGACCCTCGCCGCGATCACGACCCAGGAGGTCGCGGGCAAGGAGAAGCGCGAGCTCTCCGACGACGAGGTGCAGGCCGTGATCGTCAAGGAGGCGAAGAAGCGCCGCGAGGCGGCCGAGGCCTTCGAGGGCGCGGGGCGTGACGAGTCCGCCGCGCGCGAGAAGGCGGAGGGCGAGGTGCTCGCCGAGTACCTGCCGCAGCAGCTGACCGACGCCGAGCTGGAGCAGATCGTCACGCAGGCGGTCGAGGAGGCGAAGGCGGCCGGTGCCGAGGGCGGCAAGGCCATGGGCCAGGTCATGAAGATCGTGAAGCCGAAGGTGGGGGACCGCGCCGAGGGCGGCCGGGTCGCCGCGACGGTCAAGCGCCTGCTGCTCGGCTGAGAGCAGCCGCACCCGGACATGTGAGAGGGGCGCCCCCGCCGGGGGCGCCCCTCTCATGTACTCACTGGCCGGTGGACCGGGGAACTAGTGGCGCCAGCCGCCGTTCCCCCCGTTCCCGTTGCCTCCGCTGATCAGGTCCGGCGGGAGCGAGACGTCGGGGAAGGGGCTGTCGCCTCCGGTGCCGCCGTCACCCGGCTTCGCGTCGTCGTGGCCCTTGTCGCGGCCCTTGTCCCGGTCCTTGTGCTTGTCCTTGTCGGGGTCCGGGATGTCCACCTTGTTGAAGGTCGGCGCCGGCTTGCCGGCGAGCGCGCCCGTCATGGCGTCCCGCCAGATCGGACCCGGCACCTCACCACCGAAGACCTTGGCCTGGTAGACGCCGCCGATCGTGATGTCCACCATCTTGACCGACTGGCTGGCGCTGCCGACCCAGACCGCGCCCGACAGGTTCGGCGTGTAGCCGACGAACCAGGCGTTCCTGCGAGCGTCCGTCGTACCGGTCTTACCGGCGTTGTCCCGGCTCTGGAGACCGGCCTTCTGACCCGTACCGGAGTCGGTCACCCCGCTCAGCAGGGTGTTGATCTTGTCGGCGGTCTGCTCCGACATGGCCCGCGAGCACTTCGTCTTCGGGACCTTGAGCGCCTTGCCGTTCGGACCGGTGATCGCGTCGATGGCGACCGGCGTGCAGTACGTGCCGCGGTTGGCGAACGCCGCGTAGGCGGAGGCCATGGTCAGCGGCGACAGGCCGGTCGAGCCGAGGGTCATCGAGGACGGCACCTCGTCGACCTTCTTGCCGTTGCCCTGCACGACGCCCAGCTTGTCGGTCATCTGGACGACCGGGCACATGCCGGTGTCGCCGAGCATCTGCACGAAGTACGTGTTGATGGACTTCTCCATCGCCTCCTTGAGGCGATAGGGGCCGACCTCCGACTCGTTCTCGTTCTCCACCCGGTAGCCGCCGTCGTTGACCCACGGCTTCCCGCTGCAGGTCTGCACCTGCTTCGGGTACGGCATCTCGTACGGGGCCGGGTACTCCTGCGTCACCGGCGTGCCGCCCTCCAGGGCGGCGGCGGCGAGGAACGGCTTGAACGTCGAACCGGTCGGGAAGCCGTACCCCGAGCCGTTGTAGGCCGCGTTGACCGAGTAGTTGAGGACCGTCTCGTTCTTGTCCTTGTCGGTGCCGTACGGCTTCGACTGGCCCATGCCGACGATCTTGCCGGTGCCGGGCTCGACGAGGGTGACGGCCGTGGCGACCTTGTCCGTCTTGTAGACGTGGTTCTTGACCGAGGTCTGCACCGACTCCTGGGACTGCGGGTCGAGCGTGGTCCTGATGGTCAGTCCGCCGCGCTGCCACAGCTTGCTGCGGGCCTCCTGCGACTTGCCGAAGACCGGGTCGCTGAGGAAGACCTCGCGCACGTAGTCGCAGAAGAAGGAGGCGCCCTTGACCGCGGTGATGCAGCCGTTCTGCGGGCGCTTCACCTTGAGGCCGAGCGGGCTGGCCTTGGCCTTGTCGGCTTCTGCCTGCGAGATGTCGCGGACGTCGGCCATGCGCTGCAGCACGACGTTGCGCCGGCGCTTGGCCTCCTCCTCGTCGTTGACGGGGTCGTAGCGGCTGGGGGACTGCACGATGCCGGCGAGCATCGCCGCCTGCTGCACGCTCAGGTCCTTGGCGTGCCGGGAGAAGTAGCGCTGGGCCGCGGCCTCGACGCCGTAGGCCTGCTGGCCGAAGTACGTGATGTTCAGGTAGTTGGCGAGGATCTTCTTCTTGCCCAGTTCGTCCTCGACCTGGATCGCGTACTTCAGCTCCTTGACCTTGCGGCCGATGGTCTGCTGAGTCGCCTGCGCCAGCTTGGTCGGGTCGTCGCCCGCCTCTTCCATGAACACGTTCTTCACGTACTGCTGGGTGAGCGTGGACGCGCCCTGTGAGACGCCGCCGTTCTGCGCGTTCGCGTTGATCGCGCGCAGGATGCCCTTCGCGTCGACGGCCCCGTGCTCGTAGAAGCGCGAGTCCTCGATCGCGACGATCGCCTTCTGCATGTACGGCGAGATCTCGTCGAGCGGGACGACCGTGCGGTCGCGCGCGTAGACGGTCGCGATCGTGCCGCCCTGGTTGTCCAGGATGGTGGTGCGCTGCATGAGCGGGGGCGTCTTCAGATTGGCCGGGATCTCGTCGAACCCCTCGACCGATCCCTTGGCCGCGAGGCCGAGCGCGCCCGCCGCGGGCAGCGCGATTCCGGCGAGCACGGCTCCGGCGAGCACGCTGACACCGAGGAACTTGGCGGCCTGTTGGGCCGGCGACAGACCGCCGCCGCCACCTGCCGAGCGCTTCTTTCCCATGGGGGGCAGCCTACGTTCTGATTCTCCGGACAGGCGTATATGCCTTGGCCTAAGCTGCACTCAACTGTCACAGCAGTGCGGTCTCGTATCAAGACGTGGGACGACCCCGAATCGTTCCCGGCACTTTTTCCGTGCCTCTTGTAGTCATTTCCGTCCCCGCCCGCGCACGCGGATTCCGGGGTTCCGGACGTGTCCGAATCCGCCTCATATGTCGCCCGACGCCCGTTCTGGCTCAGATGAACTGCCCCGTTTTGCCGGGGTTATTACGCATGTCCCTCGGTCACTCCGTCGGGTGATCTGCCGCTTACGCATAGTCCGTTCGGACCATTCAAGATTGGGCCCGAAGGGGGTGTTGCGCTGTGCCCACCTTCCGTAACGTCCTCAACTGGCGGCGGTGAATATGCCGCTGCCGCCGTGGGGGAGCCTCGATTCGGGAGAGGACGGCGCCGGTATGGGCTGGGTAGTCGACTGGAGTGCGCAGGCGGCCTGCCGCACTACCGATCCGGATGAACTGTTCGTTCAAGGAGCAGCGCAGAACCGGGCGAAGGCGGTGTGCACGGGATGCCCCGTGCGCACCGAGTGCCTCGCCGACGCGCTGGACAATCGCGTCGAATTCGGAGTGTGGGGCGGCATGACCGAACGGGAGCGACGCGCGCTGCTGCGCCGGCGTCCGACCGTCACGTCGTGGCGCCGGCTGCTTGAGACGGCACGGACGGAGTACGAGCGCGGTGCGGGGCTGCTGCCCGCCGAGCTCGAGGAGGACGTGGCGGACGGCTCGCACGAGTACTGCGAGGACGACCGGTACGCGGCCGTCGGGTAGAGAGCGCGGCCCGGGTGGCGTGACAGCGCCCGGCGCGCGCCGCGCGGGACCCGTGGGTCCCGTACGGCTCAGGCAGCTCCGGCCGGAGTACCACCGGCCGCGAGCCGGTCACCGATGTCCCGCAGGCCTGACAGGTCGTGGACGTCACCGGGCAGCGCCGCGACCTGGGTCACGGCGACCTCGGGGTGCAGCGCGGTGAAGCGGTCACGCGTGCGCTGTTCGCGCGCGACCACCTGCATGCGCTCGGCGTGCAGGCGCAGCAGACCCGCGGTCAGCTGCGCCACGGTGGGAGTCTCGGGTGCGACGGCTGCATCGGCTGCGTCGGTCTCGACGGCTTCAGGGGTTTCAGCGGTGCTTTCGGCGGTGCCGGGGGCCTCGGGAGAGGTACGAAGCTCTTCCTTCCCGGCCGTCTGATCCACAATGCCGGACTCGTCAAGATTTTCTGCGGCGGCGAGCGCGCGCTCGGCCGACAGACGGCCGGCGCCGCTGCCGTGCACCCGGTTGAGCACCAGACCCGCCAGCGGCATGCTCTCCGCGGCGAGGCGCTCCACGAAGTACGCGGCCTCGCGCAGCGCGTCCCGCTCGGGCGCCGCCACCACGAGGAACGCGGTGCCGGGGGCCTGCAGCAGTTTGTACGTGGCGTCCGCGCGGGTGCGGAAACCGCCGAAGGTGGTGTCCATCGCGGCCACGAACGTCTGGACGTCGCGCAGGAGTTGACCGCCGAGCAGCTTGCCGAGGGTGCCGGTCATCATCGACATGCCGACGTTCAGGAATTTCATGCCCGCGCGTCCGCCGACCTTCGCCGGGGCCATCAGCAGCCGGATCAGCTTTCCGTCGAGGAAGGAGCCGAGCCGCTTCGGCGCGTCCAGGAAGTCCAGCGCGGAGCGCGACGGCGGGGTGTCGACGACGATGAGGTCCCACGCGTCGCGGGCGCGGAGCTGGCCGAGCTTCTCCATCGCCATGTACTCCTGCGTGCCGGCGAAGCCCGCGGAGAGTGACTGGTAGAAGGGGTTGGACAGGATCGCCTGGGCGCGCTCCTCGTCCGCGTGCGCCTCGACGATCTCGTCGAAGGTGCGCTTCATGTCGAGCATCATCGCGTGCAGCTCGCCGCCCGCGGTGTCGTCGATGCCCTTCACCCGGCGCGGGGTGTTGTCCAGGGAGTCGATGCCCATCGACTGGGCGAGCCGGCGGGCCGGGTCGATGGTCAGGACGACGACCTTGCGGCCCCGCTCGGCGGCGCGCAGGCCGAGCGCCGCGGCGGTGGTGGTCTTGCCGACGCCGCCGCTGCCGCAGCACACCACGATGCGGGTGGCGGGGTCGTCGAGCAGCGGGTCGATGTCGAGCGGAGCTCGCGGATCCAGCGTCATCGAAGAGTCCCCTGAATTCCTTGCTGTCGCAGTTCCTTGGCGAGCCGGTACAGGCCCGACAGGTCCAAGCCCTCGGTGAGCAGCGGCAGTTCGTGCCGGGCGAGGCCCGCGTCGGCGAGCAGCTCGCGCTGGGCGCGCTCCAGGGCGTACCGCTCCGCGTACTCGCCCGCCTGGGTGATCAGCGGGCCCGCGAGCCGCTTGGCGCTGCCGACGCCGGCCGCGGCCAGGGCCTCGGCGACCGCTGGGCGCACGGACTTCTCGCGGGCCATGGCGAGGGCGTCCTCGCCGAGGAGTGCGGGCCGCACCATGTTCACCATGAACCGCCCGACGGGCAGGTTCGCGGCGCGCAGCTCGGCGACCCCGTCGAGGGTCTCCTGCACCGGCATCTCCTCCAGGAGCGTCACCAGGTGCACGGCCGTCTCGGGGGACTTGAGGACGCGCATGACCGCCTGGGCCTGATTGTGTATGGGGCCGATCCGGGCGAGCCCGGCGACCTCGTCGTTCACGTTCAGGAAGCGGGTGATGCGGCCGGTCGGGGGCGCGTCCATGACCACGTGGTCGTACGCGTAGTTCCCCTTCTTGTCCTTGCGGCGCACCGCCTCGCACGCCTTGCCGGTCAGCAGGACGTCCCGCAGCCCCGGGGCGATCGTCGTCGCGAAGTCGATCGCGCCGAGCTTCTTGAGGGCGCGGCCGGCGCCGCCCAGTTTGTAGAACATCTGGAGGTAGTCGAGGAGCGCCAGCTCGGGGTCGATGGCGAGCGCGTACACCTCGCCCCCGCCGGGCGCGACGGCGATCTTCCGCTCCTCGTAGGGGAGCGCCTCGGTCTCGAAGAGCTGCGCGATGCCCTGCCTGCCCTCCACCTCCACCAGAAGTGTGCGCTTGCCCTCGGTCGCGAGGGCGAGCGCGAGTGCGGCGGCGACCGTGGTCTTTCCGGTACCGCCCTTGCCGCTGACGACCTGGAGCCTGCTCACGTATTCGAGCCTAACCAGTACGTGCCCGGATCACGCAGGAGCCTCCGGAACGTGACCCTCTTCTTCGGCGGCTACAGTCGGCCCCATGGCTAAGAAGTGGGAATACGCGACCGTGCCGCTCCTCGTGCACGCGACGAAGCAGATCCTGGACACGTGGGGCGAGGACGGCTGGGAGCTCGTCCAGGTCGTGCCGGGACCGAACAACCCGGAGCAGCTGGTGGCGTACCTGAAGCGGGAGAAGCAGGCATGAGCGCGGTCGAGGCCAGGCTGGCCGAGCTCGGACTGACGCTGCCGCCCGTCGTGCCGCCGGTCGCCGCGTACCAGCCGGCCGTGCAGTCCGGCGTCTACGTGTTCACCGCCGGGCAGCTGCCCATGGTCGACGGCAAGCTGCCGCTGACCGGCAAGGTCGGCGCCGAGGTCACCGCCGAGCAGGCCAAGGACCTGGCCCGCACCTGCGCGCTGAACGGTCTCGCGGCGATCAAGTCGGTCGCCGGTGACCTGGACCGCGTCGCGCGCGTCGTGAAGGTCGTCGGGTTCGTCGCCTCCGCGCAGGACTTCACCGGCCAGCCCGGCGTGATCAACGGCGCGAGCGAGCTGCTCGGCGAGGTCCTCGGCGAGAAGGGCGTGCACGCCCGCAGCGCCGTCGGCGTCGCGGTGCTGCCGCTGGACGCGCCGGTCGAGGTCGAGTTCCAGGTGGAGCTCACCGAGGCGTGACGTCTCCTGGGCGGTTCCGGTGACGGGCGGATCTTCGGGCGGGCACCAGGTGCCTCTCGAACATCCGCCCGTCAGCGGATAGCCTCCGGCCATGGCAAACGGGCAGTGGTATCCCCCCGAGTGGCCGGAGCGGATCCGCGCCCTCGCCGCCGGCACGATGACCCCCGCGACGCCCCGGCGCGCGGCCACCGTCATGCTGTTGCGCGACGCCGGGGGTGTCGAGGTGCACATGCTGCGGCGGCGTACGTCCATGGCCTTCGCGGCGGGTGCCTACGCGTACCCCGGCGGCGGCGTCGACCCGCGCGACGACGACCGGCAGGTCCGCTGGGCGGGCCCCTCCCGCAAGGAGTGGGCGGTGCGCCTCGGGGTACCGGAGCAGGACGCGCAGGCGGTCGTGTGCGCGGCCGTGCGGGAGACCTTCGAGGAGGCCGGTGTGCTGCTGGCCGGACCCACCCCGGACACCGTCGTGGAGGACACCACCGGCGCCGACTGGACCGCCGACCGGCAGGCCCTGGTCGACCGGGACCTGTCCTTCGCCGAGTTCCTGCGGCGCCGCGGGCTCGTGCTCCGCTCCGACCTGCTGGGCGCGTGGGCCCGCTGGATCACCCCCGAGTTCGAGCCGCGCCGCTACGACACCTGGTTCTTCGTGGCCGCGCTCCCGGCCGGCCAGCGCACCAGCGACGACTCCTCCGAGGCGGACCGCACGGTGTGGATCCGGCCCGGCGAGGCCGCCGCCGGCTACGACCGGGGCGAGCTGTCGATGATGCCCCCGACGATCGCCACGCTGCGCACGCTCGACGCGTACGGGACCGCGGCCGACGCCCTCGCCGGCGCCGCGGGCCGCGATCTGACGCCCGTACTCGCGCAGGCACGGCTCGAAGGCGACGAACTGGTGCTGTCCTGGCCGGGACACGACGAGTTCACCAAGCACATCTCCAACGGGGGGAACTGACCATGTCGGACGCCGCAGCCCTGCCCGGGCAGCCGCGCGGCGGGGTGCTCTCGGGCCCCGCGACCGCCCGCGCGGTCAACGTGCTCGCGCCGAACCCGTCCGCGATGACCCTCGACGGCACCAACACCTGGATCGTCGCCGAGCCGGACAGCGACCTGGCCGTCGTCATCGACCCGGGCCCGCTCGACGACGCGCACCTCACGCATGTCATCGCCACGGCGGAGAAGCTGGGCAAGCGGATCGCGCTCACCCTGCTCACCCACGGACACCCCGACCACGCCGAAGGCGCGGGCCGCTTCGCCGAGTTGACCGGCTCGAAGGTGCGGGCGCTCGACGCGGCGCTGCGGCTCGGCGACGAGGGGCTGGCCGCCGGAGACGTGGTGACGACGGGCGGCCTGGAGCTGCGGGTCGTGCCGACGCCCGGCCACACCTCCGACTCGCTCTGCTTCCATCTGCCCGCCGACCGGGCCGTGCTGACCGGAGACACGATTCTCGGGCGCGGCACGACGATGGTCGCGCACCCCGACGGCCGCCTCGGCGACTACCTCGACTCGCTGCGCCGGCTGCGCTCCCTGACCGTCGACGACGGCGTGCACACGGTGCTGCCCGGCCACGGCCCGGTCCTGGAGGACGCCCAGGGCGCCGTCGAGTTCTACCTCGCCCACCGCGCCAACCGCCTCGCCCAGGTCGAGACCGCCGTCGAGAACGGCCTGCGGACGGCCCCCGAGGTCGTGGCGCACGTCTACGCGGACGTCGACCGCTCCCTGTGGCCCGCGGCCGAACTCTCGGTGCGGGCCCAGCTCGAATACCTGTCGGAGCACGGCCTGATCGGCTAGCCGACCGCTCTGGTCGCTCCCGTGGGTGTCGGTGGTCCGGCTGGGCGGGGGCCATGCGTCGTGGCCTGCGTGCCGCGTGGGTGAGCAGGGTGAGCGCGATCCGCTTGCCCGGGTTGCTCCCGTGGGCGTCGGTGGTCCGGCCGGGCGGGGGCCCATGCGTCGTGGCCTGTCGGCCGGGCTGTCCGCAGAGACCCGGCTCCCGTCCTTGAGCGGGCACGGGCTGATCGGTCGGCCGGGCGCCCCGGTCGCTCCCGCGGGCGCCGATGGTTCGGCTGGGCGGGGTCACCTGTCGTGGCCTGCCGGCGGGGCTGTCTGTGGAGACTCGGCTCCGGTGCTTGGGCGGGCAGGGGTTGATCGGTTGGCCGGTTGCCCGGGTTGCTCCCGTGGGCGTCGGCGGTTCGGCCGGGCGGGGGCCATGCGTCGTGGCCTGCCGGCCGGGCTGTCCGCAGAGACCCGGCTCCCGTCCTTGAGTGGGCACGGGCCGATCGGTCGGCCGGGCGTTCCCCCGGGCGTCGGTGGTGTGCCTGAGGTGTGGTCAGGGCAGCGTCGTGCGGTGCGGCGGGAGTGGCTCCGGGTGGCGACGACGCGCCGTGGTCCGCCGGCTGACCGCCCGGCGGCGCCCGGCGGTCACTTCCACTGGGCGCCGGTGAGGCCGGACAGGCGGGGCGGGTCGACGATGATGTCGATCTCCACGACCCGTCCGCCGCGCACGGTGAGCGCGAGGACCGCCGTCGGCGTCCCGTTCGGCGCGGCCACGATCCCGACGCCGTCGCCCACGTAGGCGGCGTACGAGGAGGGCGCGAGCCGGCCGTACAGCGCGGCCTGACCGGCCACCTCCAGGGCGCCGCGCACCAGCTTGGACGCCGTGCCGGGGCCCGCGTCGACCCGCAACAGGACGTCCGGGTCGAGGAGTTCGAGCAGCGCCTCGAAGTCGCCCGCGCGGGAGGCCGCGACCCAGGCGGCGACGACCTCGCGCTGCCGGCTCAGATCCGTGTCGGTGGGCGGCACCTGGCCCTGCACCCGGCGCCGGGCCCGGCTCGCCAGCTGCCGGGTCGCCGCGGGGGTGCGCTCCACGATCGGCGCGAGATCCTCGAACGGCACGGCGAACATGTCGTGCAGCACGAACGCGAGCCGCTCGGCGGGCGCCAGCGTGTCGAGCACGACGAGCAGCGCGAGCCCGACCGAGTCGGCCGTCTCCGCCTCGTGCACCGGGTCCAGCGGCCGGACCACCGGGTCGGGCACGTGGATCTCGACGGCGCCGCCCTCCTCCAGCGGGTCCTCGCGGCGCGCGGTGCGGGCGCGCAGCATGTCGAGGCAGATCCGCCCGACGACCGTGGTCAGCCACCCGGCCAGGTTCCGCACCTCGTCCGCGCCGTCCCGCTGGAGCCGCGGCCACGCCTCCTGGACCGCGTCCTCCGCCTCGCTGAACGAGCCGAGCATCCGGTACGCCACGGCCCGCAGCCGGGGGCGCTCCGCCTGGAAGCGGGCGGCGAGTTCTGCGGGGTCCAGCGGGGTCGAGGTCATGGTGGCGTCTCTCCGTCTCTGCACGTCTGCGGCTGTGGGGAGGGCCCTGCGGGCCCTACGAGGACGGGTCCCGCCACACCGAAGTGGCGGGACCCGTCCTCGTAGGGCTGTGGCGTCCGGTGTCAGCGGGAACGCTTGGCGAGGCGCTCCACGTCCAGGAGGATCACCGCGCGGGCCTCCAGGCGGAGCCAGCCGCGCCCGGCGAAGTCCGCCAGCGCCTTGTTGACCGTCTCGCGGGAGGCGCCGACCAGCTGGGCCAGCTCTTCCTGCGTGAGGTCGTGCACGACGTGGATGCCCTCCTCGGACTGCACGCCGAAGCGGCGCGACAGGTCGAGCAGCGCGCGGGCGACACGGCCCGGCACGTCGGAGAAGACCAGGTCGGACATCTGGTCGTTGGTCTTGCGCAGGCGGCGCGCGACGGCGCGCAGCAGCGCGGCGGCCACCTCGGGCCGCGCGTTCAGCCAGGGCTGGAGGTCGCCGTGGCCGAGGCCGAGCAGCTTCACCTCGGTCAGCGCGCTGGCGGTCGCGGTGCGCGGGCCCGGGTCGAACAGCGACAGCTCGCCGATCAGCTCGCCGGGGCCGAGCACGGCCAGCATGTTCTCCCGGCCGTCGGGGGAGGTGCGGTGGAGCTTCACCTTGCCCTCGGTGACCACGTACAGGCGGTCCCCGGGGTCTCCCTCGTGGAACAGCGCATCGCCGCGAGCGAGGGTCACCTCACTCATGGAGGCGCGGAGCTCCGCGGCCTGCTCGTCATCGAGCGCCGCGAAGAGCGGGGCGCGCCGCAGAACGTCGTCCACGAGTTTCTCTCCTATGTCGCCTGCACCGTGGGGCACGGTGTTCACCAGTCCCCATTTTGCCGGACGGTCCAAACAGTGTGATCAGTCACTCAGACACAAGTTTGCCGCACCCGCGCCGCAACCCGACGGGGAGGGGGCCAATCGGGGGCCGATCCGACGGCTCCCGGACGGATGTCGGTGGCTGCCTTTAGGCTGGCCGGGTGTCCAAAACGCCGGTGAGACCGCAGGTCCGGAGGGTCGGCACGGTGTCCGGCCATCTCGATTCCGCTGTGGGCGAACAGGCGTCGGACCACCCTTCTGTCCCCCCAGGGAAGGCCGTCCAGCCGATGCCAGCGAAGCCCGCCGAGCCAGGCAAGCCCGCGAAGAAGAAGACCGTCGCGAAGGCCCCCGCGAAGTCCGTCGCGAAGGCACCCGCGAAGGCACCCGCGAAGGCCGTCGCGAAGCCGGAGAGCCGGGTCGCGCTCGTGCGGCGGGCGCGCAGGATCGACCGCGAGCTCGCGGAGACGTACCCGTACGCGCACCCGGAGCTGGACTTCGAGAACCCGTTCCAGCTGGTCGTGGCCACCGTGCTGTCCGCCCAGACGACGGATCTGAGGGTCAACCAGACGACGCCCGCGCTGTTCGCCGCCTACCCGACACCCGAGGACCTCGCCGCGGCCGACCCGGAGAAGGTCGAGGAGCTGATCCGGCCGACCGGTTTCTTCCGCGCGAAGACGAAGTCGATCATGGGCCTGGCGAAGGTCCTCACCGAGGAGTTCGGCGGTGAGGTGCCGGGCCGCCTGGAGGACCTGGTCAAGCTGCCGGGCGTCGGCCGCAAGACGGCGTTCGTGGTGCTCGGCAACGCGTTCGGACGCCCCGGGATCACCGTCGACACCCACTTCGGCCGCCTCGTGCGGCGCTGGAAGTGGACGGAGGAGACGGACCCGGACAAGGTCGAGCAGGCCGTCGGCGCACTGTTCCCGAAGAGCCAGTGGACGATGCTCAGCCACCACGTGATCTTCCACGGCCGCCGCATCTGCCACGCCCGCAAGCCGGCCTGCGGGGCCTGCCCGATCGCGCATCTCTGCCCGGCCTACGGGGAAGGCGAGACGGACCCGGAGAAGGCGAAGAAGCTGCTGAAGTACGAGAAGGGGGGCCTGCCCGGACAGCGCCTCAAGCCCCCGCAGTCCTACCTGGACGCGGGCGGTCTGCCGGCCCCGCCGCTGGGAGGTTCCTGAGCCCCGTGGGAATCCCACGAACGGGTGAGCGGGGAACGAAGCGAGGGCGGTCGGGCGTTGGGCCCATCACGAGAGTCACGGGGGCGGCGATGAAGAACGTGAGCGAGATCAGCGGTATCGACGGAGAGCGCGCGAGGGGCGGTGCGGCGTCGGAGGGACCCGGCGCCGGGCCGGACGTCACGCTGAGCACGGCCGGGCTGCCCGCGTGGCTGGACCCGGTCGCCGAGGCCGCCGCGACGGTGCGCGGGGAGCAGCTCAGCCGCTTCCTGCCGCCCGCGGACGGCGCGGGGCGCCAGTCCGCGGTGCTGATCCTGTTCGGCGAGGGAGAGCGGGGCCCCGAGCTGCTGCTGATGGAGCGCGCGGGCTCGCTCAGGTCGCACGCGGGCCAGCCGTCCTTCCCCGGCGGCGCCCTCGACCCGGAGGACGGGGACCCGCGCGCCGAGGGGCCGCTGCGGGCCGCGCTGCGGGAGGCCTGGGAGGAGACGGGCCTGGACCCGAGCGGGGTCCAGCTCTTCGGCGTGCTCCCGAAGCTGTACATCCCGGTGAGCGGGTTCGTGGTGACGCCGGTGCTCGGCTGGTGGCGCACGCCCTCGCCGGTCGCGGCCGTCGACCCCGCCGAGACGGCCCGGGTCTTCACGGTCCCGGTGGCCGATCTCACGGACCCGGAGAACAGGGCGACGGCCAGGCACCCCAGCGGGCACCACGGCCCCGCATTTCTGGTCGAATCGGCTCTGGTCTGGGGTTTTACGGCCGGTGTCATCGACAGACTGCTGCATTTCGCGGGCTGGGAGCGCCCCTGGGACCGGGAGAAGTCGGTCCCGCTCGACTGGCGCTCGTGACAGGGTGGCCCACGTGAATGTGCTGGACATCCTGTTGCTCGCCGCCGCCGCGTGGTTCGCGATCGTCGGTTACCGCCAGGGGTTCGTCGTCGGCATCCTGTCGGTGATCGGATTCCTGGGCGGTGGCCTCGTCGCGGTCTACACGCTCCCTGTGATCTGGTCGGCGGCCACCGACGACGCGGAGGTCACGACGGCGGCCGCGGTCGTCGCCGTGATCGTGGTGATCGTCTTCGCGTCGATCGGCCAGGCCTTCACGACGCATCTGGGCAACAAGCTGCGCCGGTACATCACCTGGTCCCCGGCCCGCGCGCTCGACGCGACGGGCGGCGCGCTGGTCAACGTGGGCGCGATGCTCCTGGTGGCCTGGCTGATAGGTTCCGCGCTCGCGGGGACGACGCTGCCCACCCTCGGCAAGGAGGTCCGCAGCTCCAAGGTGCTGCTCGGGGTCTCCCAGGCGTTGCCCTCCCAGGCGGACACCTGGTTCGCCGATTTCTCCTCCACCCTTGCGCAGAACGGTTTCCCCCAGGTCTTCAGCCCGTTCGCGAACGAGCCGATCGCCGAGGTCAGTCCGCCGGACCCGGCGCTCGCCAAGAGCGCCGTCGCGACCTCGGCGAAGCGTTCCATCGTCAAGGTCGTGGGCCAGGCGCCCAGTTGCGGCAAGGTCCTGGAAGGCACCGGCTTCGTCTTCGCCGACCGCCGCGTGATGACGAACGCGCACGTGGTCGGCGGCGTCGACGAGCCCACCGTGCAGATAGGCGGCGAGGGCGTCCGCTACGACGCGAAGGTCGTCCTCTACGACTGGGAGCGCGACATCGCGGTCCTGGACGTGCCGGACCTGAAGGCGCCCCCGCTCCGGTTCACGGAGACCGACGCCGAGCGCGGCGGCGGCGCGATCGTCGCCGGCTTCCCGGAGAACGGCGCGTACGACGTGCGTCCCGCGCGCCTGCGCGGCCGCATCACGGCCGACGGCCCGGACATCTACCACCGGGGCACGGTGCGGCGCGACGTGTACTCGCTGTACGCGACGGTCCGTCAGGGCAACTCGGGCGGTCCGCTGCTGACGCCCCAGGGCCAGGTCTACGGCGTGGTCTTCGCCAAGTCCCTGGACAACGCGGACACGGGGTACGCCCTGACCGGCGACGAGATCCGCGGCGACATCGAGCAGGGCCGCACCGCGGTCCAGGAGGTCGACACGGACGCCTGCGCCCTGTGAGGTGAAGGTGGTGCTGCGGTGGCGGCCGAGGTCAGTCGCGGGCGCTGTGCCGCAGCCGGGCGGACATCCACCGGGCCCTGCGGCGCAGGATGCGCGAAATGCCCAGCCGGGGGTCGTGCGCCGCGTGATCCTGCGGCGCCCCCCTCTGGGGAGAGCCCAGCGTCATCGCTGGGCGGCGGGTGCGTGCTGCGTCACTGTAGTCGTGCGTCCAGCCCATACACCGACGTGTGCCCGGGCCTCATGGTCGGTAACCGCCCGCGCGGCGCCCAATTGGCTTATGCGCCGGGCATTTGGCTGTTCGTAGGACAGCAGTTCCCACCCGTCCGCCGACCGGCCGGATCACCGGTCGGGTCAGCGGTCGGGTCAGCGGTCGGGCTCGGGGTCCTTCAGCCAGTTGACCAGTTCGTTCGAGAAGGCCAAGGGGTCTTCTTCATGAGGGAAGTGGCCGAGGCCGTCGAAGAGGCGCCAGCGGTAGGGGGCCTCGACGTACTCGCCGGAGCCGGCCGCGCTGCGGGTGCGCATCACCGGGTCGAGCGAGCCGTGCAGGTGCAGGGTCGGGACGCGGACCGGGCGCTTCATGCGGCGGTAGAACTGGATGCCGTCGGGCCGGGCCAGGGAGCGGACCAGCCAGCGGTACGGCTCGACCGAGCAGTGCGCCGTCGACGGGATGCGCATGGCCTGCCGGTACGCCTCCACGGCCTGGTCCTCCGGCTGGTTCGGCCCCGACCAGTCGCGCATCAGGCGGCCCACCAACGCCCCGTCGTCCGCGACCAGCTGACGCTCCGGGATCCAGGGCCGCTGGAATCCCCACACGTAGGACCCGGCCGAGGTCTGCTTGGGGTCGGCGAGCATCGCCGAGCGCCAGCGGCGCGGATGCGGCATCGACGACACCACGAGCCGGCGCACGAGCTTGGGGCGCATCACGGCCGCGGTCCAGGCGAGATAGCCGCCGAGGTCGTGGCCGACGAGCGCCGCGTCCGGCTCGCCCAGGGAGCGCACGACGCCGGTGATGTCGAGCGCCAGGTTCGCCGGGTCGTAGCCGCGCGGCGTGCGGTCGCTGCCGCCGACGCCCCGCAGGTCCATCGCCACGGCACGGAAACCGGCGTCCGCGAGCGCCACGAGCTGGTGCCGCCACGTCCACCAGAACTGCGGGAACCCGTGCAGCAGCAGCACGAGGGGCCCGTCACCCAGCTCGGCGATGTGGAAGCGCGCGCCGTTCGCCGCGACGTCCCGGTGGAGCACGTCCGGGGCCCCGGGGACGTCGAGTCGTACGACCGAGGTGGGCGGCTGGGCCGATGGGGTGGCGGGGTCCGTCATGAGGTCGAGCGTGCCACAGCCTCGATGGCCTCGGGGACACGGTCGCCCGGCGTCACCTGACGGGGGTGCGGCTTGGCGTTCTGCAGTACGCCCGCCGTCTCCTTGACCGAGGCGGCGACCTTCTGCGGGCCCTTGCTCTGCTTGGCCTTCTTGAGGATCTTGACGCCGATCAGGGTGAGCAGCAGGAACAAAAGGAAACTGCCGGCGAAGGACAGCAGGAAGCACCAGGCCAGGTTCCAGCCGCCCTCCCCGTTGTGCCCGCCGGTCCAGGCGTTGATCCCGTAGGCCAGCGCGAAGCTCAGCATGGGCAGCGAGAAGATCAGCATGGTCAGGGCGACGATGATGAGCGCCGCGCTGGTGACCCCGCGCTTCACGTCCTGCTTCAGCTGCACCTTGGCGAGGGCGATCTCGTCGTGCACCAGTGCGGACATCTCGGTCGTCGCCGAGGCGAACAGCTGGCCGATGCTGCGTTCGGCGCCGACCGGGCTGCCGTCGGGTGCGCTCATCACGTACTCCCTGTTCTTCTGTAGCGGATTTCTCCGGGGCGAACTTCCGTAGGCCTCAGATCATGCCGGACGCCCGTCGTCATCGCCTGCCCCGCCCGCCACTTCGGCACGCCTCCGGTGTTCCGCGGCCTTCTTCTCGTGGATCTCGGCCATACGGAGGTGGTAGGCCGGGTTGTCCTCTTCGTAGATGTCGGGGACGCCGTCCGCGTCCTCGTCGCGCTCCTCCACCTCGCACAGGGCGCGGTACTTGGCGTTGCGGATCTTGAGCAGGACGCCCGCGAGCACGGCGGCGATCAGTGAGCCCGCCAGCACCGCGGCCTTGACCTCGTCGGTGAGTACGGGGTCGTCGGTGAAGGCGAGTTCGTCGATGAGCAGCGAGACGGTGAAGCCGATGCCGGCGAGCGTGGCGACCGCGAAGACGTCCGGCCAGGCCAGCTCGTCGGAGAGGGACGCCTTGGTGAAGCGGGCCGTCAGCCAGGTGCCGCCGAAGATGCCGACGGCCTTGCCGACGACGAGGCCGAGCACGACGCCGAGTGTCTCCGGCCGGGTGAAGACATCGCCGAGCGCGCCGCCCGACACGACGACCCCGGCGCTGAACAGGGCGAACAGCGGCACCGCGAGCCCGGCGGACAGGGGCCGCACCAGGTGCTCGATGTGCTCGCCGGGCGACTGCTCCTCGCCCTCGTGCCGGTGGCAGCGCAGCATCAGGCCCATGGCGACACCGGCGATGGTGGCGTGGATGCCGCTGTTGTACATGAGCGCCCAGATGACCAGCGCGAGCGGCACGTAGACGTACCAGCCGCGCACGCCCTTCTTGAGCAGGAACCAGAAGACGAGGAGGCCGAGGACGGCGCCGCCGAGCGCGGCGAAGTTCAGTTCGCTGGTGAAGAAGATCGCGATGATCAGGATCGCGAAGAGGTCGTCGACGACGGCGAGGGTGAGCAGGAAGGCGCGCAGGGCGCTGGGCAGCGAGGTGCCGATGACGGCGAGCACCGCGAGGGCGAACGCGATGTCGGTGGCCGTCGGCACGGCCCAGCCGTCGAGCGAGCCGCCGCCGACCGTGTTGACCAGTGCGTAGACGAGCGCGGGCACGGCCATGCCGCACAGCGCGGCGACGACCGG
The DNA here is from genome assembly GCF_055558275.1 of Streptomyces sp. NPDC025806. Taxonomy (NCBI): domain Bacteria; kingdom Bacillati; phylum Actinomycetota; class Actinomycetes; order Kitasatosporales; family Streptomycetaceae; genus Streptomyces; species Streptomyces sp. NPDC025806. Next base: position 446,560 of record NZ_JBVHMU010000004.1, read on the forward strand.
CAGCGCGGCGGCCTTGGGGTCGCGCAGGTCTCCGGCGACGAGTTCGCGCTTGAGCTCGATACCGGCGACGAAGAAGAACACGGCGAGGAGGCCGTCGGCCGCCCAGTGCGCCACCGACAGGTCGAGTCCGATGGCGCTGGGTCCGAGGTGGAAGTGGCTGACCGTCTCGTAGCTGTGGCTCAGGGCCGGGACGTTCGCCCAGACGAGCGCGGAGATCGCCGCGATCAGGAGCAGGACACCGCCGACGGTCTCGGTGCGCAGCGCGTCGGCGACGAAGGTGCGCTCGGGCAGGGAGAGCCGGCCCAGGACCTTGCGGGGGTTGTTCGACGGGTTGTCCGTCGGCTTCTTCGTCGGCGCGCTCACGGGTGGGGACCTCCGGTCAGGTACGGCTGTGGACACCGCCGACCAGACTTCCCGGCACACCCTGTGGACATCATGACGCGTTCTTGACGCGCCCTTCACCCTACCGGGTGTATGCGTGGCGTGCCTGGTGGTCGCCACGATACGCACGAAACGGGCACCCGGCGCGTTCGCCGGATGCCCGTTCCCGAGGTGTGCGCGGGGTCAGTCCTCGCTGGGCGCCGCCGGCAGCTTGGTCTGGATGAGGTCCATCACCGAGGAGTCGGTCAGCGTGGTGACGTCACCCAGCTCCCGGTTCTCCGCGACGTCCCGCAGCAGACGGCGCATGATCTTGCCGGAGCGCGTCTTGGGCAGCTCGGCGACCGGCAGGACCCGCTTGGGCTTGGCGATCGGGCCGAGCGTGGCGCCCACGTGGTTGCGCAGGTCGGCGACGAGCCCGTCGTCCTCCGCGTTCGCGGTGCCGCGCAGGATGACGAACGCGACGATCGCCTGACCGGTCGTCTCGTCGGCGGCGCCGACGACGGCGGCCTCGGCGACGGTCGGGTGCGACACGAGCGCCGACTCGACCTCGGTCGTCGAGATGTTGTGCCCGGAGACGAGCATGACGTCGTCGACCCGGCCGAGCAGCCAGATGTCGCCGTCCTCGTCCTTCTTCGCGCCGTCACCGGCGAAGTACTTGCCCTCGAAACGCGACCAGTACGTGTCGATGAACCGCTGGTCGTCGCCCCAGATGGTGCGCAGCATCGACGGCCACGGCTCGGTGAGGACCAGGTAGCCACCGCCGCCGTTCGGCACCTCGTTCGCCTCGTCGTCCACGACGGTCGCCGAGATGCCCGGCAGGGCGCGCTGGGCGGAGCCCGGCTTGGTCTCGGTGACGCCCGGCAGCGGCGAGATCATGATCGCGCCGGTCTCGGTCTGCCACCAGGTGTCCACGACGGGGCACTTGTCGGCGCCGATGTTCTTCCGGTACCAGACCCAGGCCTCGGGGTTGATCGGCTCGCCGACCGAACCGAGGACCCGCAGCGAGGACAGGTCGAACTTCGCGGGGATGTCGTCGCCCCACTTCATGAACGTACGGATCGCGGTGGGCGCCGTGTAGAGGATCGTGACGCCGTACTTCTGCACGATCTCCCAGAAGCGGCCCTGGTGCGGGGTGTCCGGGGTGCCCTCGTAGATGACCTGCGTCGCACCGTTCGAGAGCGGGCCGTACGTGATGTAGGAGTGGCCGGTGACCCAGCCGATGTCGGCGGTGCACCAGTAGACGTCGGTCTCCGGCTTGAGGTCGAAGACCGCGTGGTGCGTGTAGCTTGCCTGCGTCAGGTAGCCGCCCGAGGTGTGCAGGATGCCCTTCGGCTTACCCGTCGTGCCGGACGTGTACAGGATGAACAGCGGCTGCTCGGCGTCGAACGCCTCGGGGGTGTGCTCGGCGGACTGGCGGCCGACCGTCTCGTGCCACCACAGGTCGCGGCCCTCGGTCCAGGCGACGTCCTGTCCGGTGCGCCGGACGACCAGCACGTTGGTGACACCGGCCGCACGGGTCAGTGCCTCGTCGACGGCCGGCTTGAGCGCGGACGGCTTGCCGCGGCGGTATCCGCCGTCGGCCGTGATGACGACCTTGGCGTCGGCGTCCTCGATGCGCTTGGCGATGGCGTCGGCGGAGAAGCCGCCGAAGACGACGGAGTGCGCGGCGCCGATGCGCGCGCAGGCCAGCATCGAGATGACCGCCTCGGGGATCATCGGCAGGTAGACGGCGACGCGATCGCCGGCCTCGACGCCCAGTTCGGTCAGCGCGTTCGCCGCGCGGCTCACCTCGTCCTTGAGCTCGGCGTAGGTGATGGCCCGGCTGTCGCCCGGCTCGCCCTCGAAGTGGATGGCGACGCGGTCGCCGTTCCCGGCCTCGACGTGCCGGTCGACGCAGTTGTACGCGACGTTGAGCTTGCCGTCGGCGAACCACTTCGCGAACGGCGGGTTCGACCAGTCGAGGGTCTCGGTCGGTTCGGTGGCCCAGCTGAGGCGGCGGGCCTGCTCGGCCCAGAAGCCGAGCCGGTCAGCCTTGGCCTGCTCGTACGCCTCGGCCGTGACGTTGGCTCGTGCGGCCAGGTCAGCCGGCGGCGCGAAGCGTCGCTCTTCTTTAAGAAGATTGGCCAGGCTTTCGTTGCTCACGACATCTCCCTTACGGTGCTCAGCCGGGGCGGCCGTTGTGTCCCAGGCCACAGCTCATCAGACGGCGCCCCCTGCTGACAAGGGCATCCCTGAAATTGGTTTAGACCTGTTGTGGATCTTGTGCGGGCCCCGTTCCGGTGCCCGCTCCGCACCCGTCTCCACGTCCGGAACGCCCGGCGGGTTCAGTCGGTCACGCTTTCCCCGGCATGCCGAGGGCGTGGCCGCTGTTTCCGGCCACGCCCTCCCTGCCCGTACGACCTCCTACGCGAGGCTGCGCTGCGGCAGCGGACGCCCCTCCCCGACGGTGTCCCGCACTGTGTCCTCGGTCCCGTCCACATGGCCGAAGACCGGGTCGTCCGGGGCGGCGCCGCCCGGCTCGCCCTCGGTGAGCAGATAGGCCTGCGCCTCACCGACGTGGAAGTACATCCCGTGCAGGTCGAGCGCTCCCCGCTCCAGCGCGCGGGCCACCGAGGGATGCGCCCGCAGATGCTCCAACTGCTGCACGACGTTGGTCAGGCACAACTGCTCGGCCGCGTCCGCCGGCGCCCGCCCCGAGAGCCGCGCCCCGGGCCGCCCCGCGTCTGCTGCCCGCGCCAGGCTGGGCAGCCCGTGCCGCAGCCAGCGCCCGAGCGGCGTCCGCGCCTCCCCGTCGGGCGGGCTGCTGAGCAGGGCCTGCATGGCCCCGCATCCGGAGTGCCCGCACACGGTGATCGACTGCACCTTCAGCACGTCGACGGCGTACTCGATGGCGGCGGCCACCGAGTCGTCCCCGCTCTCCTCGCCGGGCAGCGGCACCAGATTGCCCACGTTCCGTACGACGAACAGGTCGCCCGGGCCGCTCGACGTGATCATCGAGGTGACGACCCGGGAGTCGGCGCAGGTGAGGAACAGCTGGGTGGGCTGCTGCCCCTCGCGGGCCAGCCGGGCCAGCTCTCCGCGCACCAGCGGCGCCGTGTTCCGCTGGAACGCGCTGATGCCGCTGGCCAGTTGATGCCCACCGCGCCGCGGCCGTTCTGCCTCGGGGGCGGCTCCCGCGGCGGTGCCGGTGGCGGCGTCCTGGGGCCGGTGGCCGTCGCAGTGGTGGTTGCGCCACGGCGTCCACGGGCGGCAGCACGAGTGCGCCGCGCTCGCGGGCTCGGCGATCCGCGCCCCGGCCCGGCCGGCGACCTCTACGGCGCCGCCCTCGGCGACGTGCGACTTCTGCCAGTCCTGCAGGGCCTCGAACGCGGCGTGGTCCATGAACGACCCGTCCAGCTCGACGACGCAGCTCGCCCCGTGCGGCACCTGGTGCAGGGCGCGGCTCAGCCGGGGCACGGCGAGGAAGGTCAACTGCCCCCGTACCCGCACATGGTGGACCCCGTGCGTGTCCTCCTCGTGCGTGATGCGGGTGCGGGCGAGCCGGTGCAGGGCGACACCGACGGCGACCGCGACGCCGAGACCGACGCCTTCGAGCACACCGAGGGCGACGACGCCGACGGTGGTGACGACGTAGACGAGCACCTCGCGGTGGCGGGTGACCGTGCGGATGTGGTGCAGGGACACCATCCGGATCCCGACGGCCATCACCAGGGCGGCGAGCGAGGCGAGCGGGATCAGCTCCAGGGCGGGGACCAGGAGCAGCGTGGCCGCTATCACCCAAACGCCGTGCAGCATCGTGGAGTTCCGGCTCACCGCTCCCGCGTTCACGTTCGCCGTGGAGCGGACGGCCACGCCGGCGACGGGCAGGCCGCCGAGGCTTCCGGACACGATGTTCGCCGCGCCCTGGCCGAGCAGTTCGCGGTCCAGGTGCGAGCGGCGGACCGCGGGCGGCAGATCGGTCCTGGCCGTGGCGAGCTTGTCGACGGCGACGGCGCCGAGCAGCGACTGCACGCTGCACACCAGGGTCGTCGTCAGGACGGCGGCGAGGATGCCGAGCACCGGCCCGTCCGGCAGCCCGGCCAGCGCGTGGCTGCTCCAGGACGGCAGGTCGACCTCGGGCAGCGTGAGGCCGAACAGGGCGGTGGCGGTGGCCGCGGCGGTCACCGCGACGAGTGCGGCGGGCACCTTGCGGGCGACGCGGCCGATTCTGCCGGGCAGCCGGGGCCACAGGACGAGCAGCCCGAGGGTGAGCACGCTCATGGCGACGGCGGCGGGCTGTGCGACGGCCAACTGGTGCGGCAGCGCCGCCACGTTGGCCAGGACCGAGCTGTCCGGGGTGCCGCCGAGGACGATGTGCAGCTGGGCGACGGCGATGGTCACGCCGATGCCGGCGAGCATGCCGTGCACGACGGCGGGGCTGACGGCGAGCGCCGTGCGGGCCACCCGCAGGCAGCCGAGCCCGAGCTGGGCGACGCCGGCGAGGACGGTGACGGCGCAGGTGGTGCGCCATCCGTAGCGCTGGATGAGCTCGGCGGTGACCACGGTCAGACCGGCGGCGGGGCCGCTGACCTGGAGCGGGGAGCCGCCGACGAGGCCGCCGACCAGTCCGCCGACGGCGGCGGCGACGAGCCCGGACTCCAGGGGTGCGCCGGTGGCCAGGGCGATGCCGAGGGACAGCGGCAGGGCGATCAGGAAGACGGAGACGGACGCGGACAGGTCGGCGCCCGCGACGCGGAATCGGCGGGGTGGTGCGGGCGGTGGGCTGTGGGCGGTCCGGAGAGCGGCTGTGGGCTCGTCCGTCCGGTCGGGGTCACTGGCTCGGGTGGGTACGCAGGCTGACATGTTCCCGTCTCCTCCGGGGTGCAGCGCGGTCGCGGAATTGTGGGGGACCCCCATGGGTGTGAGGGGTCGGAAATCGCGGCCGTGGTTCACGGCGTGCAGCGGCGGGATGAAGCAATGCGATGCGGCAGGGGTGTGGCAGGCGATGAAGCAGTGCGGTGCGCACTGAATTGCGTGAATGCAACGAGAGGAATCAACGCTCGGTAAACGGATCGTAATGCAGAGTAAAGGCCAGGGAAGGATTAATCGGGCAAATGGTCCATTGCTTCACCCCGGAGAGTGAATAAGATTTCTGGTCGGCTTGTCGGACAAATTCGACGCGAGCCCCGTGCGACCTTGGCGGCGCACCCGGGCATTTCGGGCATTTCGCACGGTCTTTCTCGTGCCAGTTCTCGCAAGCCGACTCCCAGGAAGAAGGTGGGCGGAAGATGGCCGCCACCCAGCGGATCGCCACCAGGAGGATCGTCGCGGGCGTCACCGCCGCCGCGGCGTGCGCCGCCGTCCTCTCCGGTTGCGCGACCGGCGACACCACGTCCACGCCGCCGCACAAGGGCGCCCCCGGCCCCAAGAAGGCCGCCCCGGCCGCGCCCGCCCCGGGCAGTGTGATGCGCCCGATCGGCGACGGCTCGACCGCGTACACCGGGCAGCAGCCGCATCTGCCCCGCCCCGAGCGGCTGAGACCGGGTCAGAAGCCCCCGCAGTTCGTCGTCTTCTCCTGGGACGGAGCGGGCGAGGACAGCCAGAAGCTGTTCTCCCACTTCCGCAAGGTCGCCCGGGCCAACAACGCGACCATGACGTACTTCCTCAGCGGCGTGTACATGCTTCCGGAGAGCAAGGCCGGCCAGTACCACGCGCCGCAGCACTCGGCGGGCCGCTCGGACATCGGCTTCAACGACGTCCAGGGCATCCGCGACACCGCCGAGCAGGTACGCGGCGCCTGGCTCGAGGGCAACGAGATCGGAACCCACTTCAACGGCCACTTCTGCGGCAAGGGCGGCGGCGTCGGCGAGTGGTCGGTCGCCGAGTGGAAGAGCGAGATCCGGCAGGCCAAGACCTTCGTGAAGTCGTGGAAGACGAACGCCGGCCTGAAGAACATGCCGCCGCTGCCCTTCGACTACGACAAGGAGCTCATCGGCGCCCGCACCCCCTGCCTGGAGGGGCAGAAGAACTTCACGCGGGCGGCGAAGGACCTCGGCTTCCGCTACGACACCAGCGGCGTCAACGACCAGCTGTGGCCCAAGAAGAAGAACGGCCTGTGGGACCTGTCCATGCAGCTCGTCCCCTTCATCGGGCACAAGTACGAGCAGCTGACCATGGACTACAACTTCATGGTCAACCAGTCGGGCACCAGCACCCAGGGCGACCCCGACCAGCGTGAGTTCTGGGGCGACCAGATGCGCGACAGCCTGATCGCCGGCTTCGACCGCGCCTACGAGGGCAACCGCGCGCCCCTGGTCATCGGCAACCACTTCGAGTCCTGGAACGGCGGCGTCTACATGCGCGCCGTCGAGGAGACCGTCGAGACCGTCTGCACCAAGCCCGACGTGCGCTGCGTCAGCTTCCGGCAGCTCGCCGACTGGCTCGACGCCCAGGACCCGCAGACCCTGAAGAAGCTCACGACCCTCGGCGTCGGCCAGGCGCCGAAGCAGGGCTGGGCGTCGTTCCTGACCGGCAGGCCCGCGCCCGCACCCAAGGGAGTGCCCGGGGCGCCGGCCGCCAGATCCTGACCGACCCGAACCGTCAGGCCGTGACGCCCACGCTCGGCCGGCTCTCCCGCAGCACGAAGCCGGGGTCGACCTGCGCCGCCAGGTCGGCCCCCGTCTTCTCGTTGCCCCAGCTCTGCGCGTTCTTCAGATGGAAGTGGACCATCTGCTGGGTGTACCGCTCCCAGTCCCGCGCCTCGTACGTGGCGTCGGCGGCGGCCCGCAGAGTGGCGAGCGCCGTCGCGTTCGTCTCCTCCAGGAGCTCGAAGCGGGGCGGGCGGCCCTTCTCCATCGCGCGCACCCAGTCCGAGTGCCCGACGGTGACCAGCAGGTCGTCCCCGACCTCCGCGCGCAGGAAGTCGAGGTCGTCCTCGCCCTGCACCTTGTTCCCCACGACCTTCAGGGCGATGCCGAAGTCCCGTGCGTACTGCTTGTACTGGCGGTAGACCGAGACCCCCTTCCGCGTCGGCTCGGCGACGAGGAACGTCATGTCGAAGCGGGTGAACAGACCCGAGGCGAAGGAGTCGGAGCCCGCGGTCATGTCGACCACCACGTACTCGCCCTGGCCGTCGACGAGGTGGTTCAGGCACAGCTCCACCGCTCCGGTTTTGGAGTGGTAGCACGCGACACCGAGGTCGGCTTCGGTGAACGGGCCGGTGACCATCAAACGGACGGACCCGCCGTCGAGTTCCACCCGCCGGGCGCAGGCGTCGTACACCGGATTGTTCTCGCCCACCCGCAGCAGCCGTGAACCCTCGCCCGGCGGCGTCGTCTTGATCATGGTGTCGGCGGACGCGATCCGGGCGTTCGAACCGCGCAGGTAGTCCTTGATGAGGGGCAGCCGCGCGCCCATCGCCGGCAGTTCGGCGGCGACGTCCTCGTCGAGGCCGAGCGCGGCGCCCAGGTGCTGGTTGATGTCGGCGTCGACGGCGACGACCGGCGATCCGGTGGTGGCGAGGTGACGGATGAAGAGCGAGGACAGCGTCGTCTTGCCGCTGCCGCCCTTCCCCACGAAAGCGATCTTCATGTTCACCAAGCGTAGTGTGGGTGTCGCACTCCGTGTCGACCCGGCGTGAAGAAGACCACTCCTTCGTGGGGCGGCGCCCCCTGGCCCGTAGGGTCGTACGCATGAGTACGACAGCCGACCCCCTCGCCGCACTGGCCGACCTGCCGGGCGTGGCCGACTCCGTGGCCTCCGTGCGCAAGGCCGTGGACCGGGTCTACGGACACCGGGTCATGCGCCGCCGCAGCAACGAGGTCACCTCCGAGGCCGCGCTGCGCGGCGCGCGGGGCAGCGCGGCGCTCTCGGGCGCCGACTGGGCGCTCGAGGAGGTGCGCCGGCGCACCGACTTCAGCGGGGGCGACGGCGACAAGGAGGCACCCGTCGTCGGCGCGGCCCTGCGGCTGACCGCGGAGGCGGGCCAACTCCTGTCCATCTGGCGGCAGTCGCCGCTGCGCGTCCTCGCGCGGCTGCACCTGGTCGCGGCGGCCGACCAGGGCGACGCGGTGGGCCGGCCCCGGCAGGCGGGCGAGCCGGTCGACGAGCCGCTCGTGGAGCTGCCGCTGCCGGACGCCGACGAGGTGGCGGGCCGGCTCGACGGACTCGCCCGGCTGATCATCGCGGGCAGCGAGGCGCCCGCCCTGGTGACGGCGGCCGTGGTGCACGGCGAGCTCCAGGCGCTGCGCCCCTTCACCTCGTACAACGGGCTGGTGGCGCGCGCCGCCGAGCGCATCGTCCTGGTGGGCAGCGGTCTCGACCCGAAGTCGATCTGTCCCGCGGAGGTGGGCCACGCGGAGCTCGGGCGGGCGCAGTACGCGGCGGCGCTCGACGGCTACGTCTCCGGCACTCCGGAGGGCATGGCGGCGTGGATCGCCCACTGCGGCAAGGCTGTTGAGTTCGGGGTCAGGGAGTCGACGGCGGTCTGCGAAGCGCTCCAGCGCGGCGCCGCCTGACGGGAATTCCCGGCGGGAAAGGCCCCGGAAAAGGGTTGCGGCGGTACGAGTCCTCGTACCGCCGCTGGCATGTCCGCCGGGTTACCAAGCGTCCTCGATATCTTGCCCATCAGGTCGGGAACTTCTGCCCGTCACCTGGTGCGGCTGGCCCGTAATCGACGGGTCGACGTCGCGTGGGTGCCCTGCGTTCATGCTTCGGTCCGTGGGGCCTTGGTTGCGTTTGAAGGTGATCCTCTCGGATGTCCTTGGTCTCGCGGGCCGTTGACTCCTTTGTACTCCACCCCTGAAGAGAGCGGTAGTCCTGGCCGCACTTCTTTACTTTTAGGTTCAAATAGGACGCATTCGGGCGCGGCGCTGACTGGCGTACCAGACCAGGCCCGCGGTGGCCGCCGCCGCGCCGATCGCGACCGCCGCGGCCAGTGCCGGGCGGGACGGCGCGGACAGGTGCGGCAGACGCTGCTTGAGCCGAACCGGCTTGTGGAAGTCGAGGATCGGCCACTCGCGCGCGATCGCCTCGCGGCGCAGCGCGCGGTCCGGGTTCACCGCGTAGGGGTGCCCGACGGTGCTCAGCATGGGCACGTCCGTCGCCGAGTCGCTGTACGCGTAGCAGCGCGACAGGTCGTACCCCTCGGAGCGGGCGAGCTCCTCGACGGCCTCCGCCTTCGTGGGGCCGTAGGCGTAGTACTCGACCTCGCCCGTGAAACAGCCGTCGTCGCCGACGACCATGCGCGTGGCCACCACCCGGTCCGCGCCGAGCAGCTCGCCGATCGGCTCGACGACCTCGGCCCCCGATGTCGAGACGATGACGACGTCGCGGCCCGCGGTGTGGTGCTCCTCGATGAGGGACGCGGCCTCGTCGTAGATGATCGGGTCGATCAGATCGTGCAGCGTCTCGGCGACGAGCTCCTTCACCTGCTGCACGTTCCACCCGCGGCACAGCGCCGAGAGGTACTCGCGCATCCGCTCCATCTGGTCGTGGTCGGCGCCGCCGGCGAGAAACACGAACTGCGTGTACGCGGTCCGCAGCACGGCCCTCCGGTTGATCAGCCCGCCTTGATAGAACGACTTGCTGAATGTGAGCGTGCTCGACTTCGCAATGACCGTTTTGTCCAGGTCGAAGAACGCCGCCGCGCGAGGCATGGAGTGGGTCAAGGAGGGGTTTTCCACGAGCTCGAGCATAGGCGCCCACCATTCGGCGTAAGCTCGGGCGCGTGGGTTTGCCTGAGAAGGCTCTCGGGTACACCATGGAAGTCACGGATCGTTCGCGACCGTGCTAACCCGGTCTGGCTCCTCCCCCCCCGAGTCGGACCGTGGGGACGACCCCCGCTCTCCCCCCCGGCGGGGGTCGTCGCATGTCCGGACCCGTTTTTGGGCCCTCTTCCTTCTCCGTTCAACCGTGCCGCCCGGCTTCGACGCCGCGAGCGGCACTTCGTCATTCCGTCACGCTGTGTGACCTCTGGGCTGCTGTGCGGGAGGTTCGGGCCAGATCTCGCGGCGTTCACCTGTTGGAGTGAGCGAGATATCCACAAGCGTTCTGCCGTCCACAGGAATTGTCCAAGATCCACATGATTTCCGAGATCGCCGCACGGTGATTCCGCACGCGAAGTTCCGGTGCGGTCCGAGGGCCGGTCCGGCATTGCCGAGCTGTGCGGAGCGACCGGTGTTCGGCGCTGCGCCCGCCGGCCTTCGCGGCGGTGCGGATCGCTCGCGGACGCGGGCGGCGCGGTGAGAGGGGGATCGGATCATGACGGGAACGAGTGCGCAGGACCCGGTGCGGGACACCGGGACACGGGGGCGGGCGCCGCTCATCGTGACGGAGGACGTACGGCTCCTGGACGACCTGCTGCGGCTGTGCGCGGCCGCCGGGGTGCGGCCCGAGGTCGGACACGGAGCGCCGGGCGGGCGCGGGGGATGGGAGGGCGCGCCGCTCGTCCTGGTCGGGGACGACGCGGCCGACCGGCTGCGCGGCGCGCCCCGCCGGCACGGAGTGGTGCTCGTGGGCCGGGACCAGGACGACCCCGGGGTGTGGCGGCGCGCCGTCGAGATCGGCGCCGACCACGTCCTGATGCTGCCGGACGGCGAGCAGTGGCTGATGGACCGGATCGCGGACGTCGCGGAGGGCGTCGGCCGGCCCGCCCTCACGGTCGGCGTCCTCGGCGGCCGGGGTGGCGCCGGTGCCTCCACGCTGGCCTGCGCGCTCGCCGTGGCGTCCGCGCGGGCCGGGCGGCGCACGCTGCTCGTCGACGCGGACCCGCTGGGCGGCGGGCTCGACGTGCTGCTCGGCGGCGAGGCCGCGGACGGACTGCGCTGGCCGGCCTTCGCCCAGTCCCGAGGCCGCGTCGGTGCCACCGCTCTGGAGGAGTCCCTGCCCGCGCTGCACGGCCTGCGGCTGCTCAGCTGGGACCGGGGCGATCTGGCGGCGGTGCCCCCGGAGGCCGTGCGCGCGGTGCTCGCCGCGGCGCGCCGCAGGGGAGGCACCGTCGTCGTGGACCTGCCGCGACGCATCGACGCGGGCTCCGTGGAGGCGTTGGCCCAGCTCGACGTGGGCCTGCTCGTGGTCCCGCCCGAGCTGCGCGCGGTCGCCGCCGCCCGGCGGACGGCGGGCGCCGTCGGCATGGTGCTGCGCGACCTGAGGCTCGTCACCGCGCCCGCCCGGGGCACGGCCGCGCTCGGCGCCGACGAGACGGCCCGGCTGCTCGGCCTGCCGCTCGCGGGTGAACTGCCCCTGGACAACGGGGTCCTCGCGGGAAAGCCGCCGGGAGTGGGCGGCCCGCTCGGGCGGTTCACGGCGCAGTTCTGGGACCGCGCGGCCGTCGGTTCGGACGCCGGGGGCGTCGGATGACCGCCGTGGTCGGGGCCCGCATGCTCGACGGGGTCCGCCAGTGGCTCGCGGAGAACGGGGCGGAGGCCACCCCCGCGCGCGTGGCCGAGGCGCTCCGGGCGCAGGGCCGGATCCTGGGCGACGCCGAAGTGCTCGGCGCGGCCGGCCGGCTCCGCTCCGAGCTGGTGGGCGCGGGCCCGCTGGAGCCGCTCCTCGGCGACCCCGCGGTGACCGACGTCCTGGTGTCGGCGCCCGACCGGGTCTGGGTCGACCGGGGCGGCGGCCTGGAGCCCGCGGGCGTGCGCTTCGAGAGCGCGGCGGAGGTGCGCCGACTGGCCCAGCGGCTCGCCGCGGTCGTCGGCCGCCGCCTCGACGACGCCCGCCCCTGGGTGGACGCGCGCCTGCCCGACGGGACCCGCCTGCACGCCGTGCTGCCGCCGATCGCCGTCGGCTGCACCTGCCTGTCGCTGCGCGTCGTACGGCCGCGGGCCTTCACCGTGGACGAGCTGGTGACGGCGGGCACCGTGCCGCCGGGCGGAGACCGCGTGGTGCGGGCCCTGCTCGACGCCCGCCTCTCGTTCCTGATCAGCGGCGGCACCGGCAGCGGCAAGACGACGCTGCTCAGCGCGCTCCTGGGCCTCGTCGGGCCGCAGGAGAGGATCGTCCTCGCGGAGGACTCGGCCGAGCTGCGGCCCGACCATCCGCACGTGGTGCGCCTGGAGGCCCGGCCGGCCAACCAGGAGGGCGCGGGCGCCGTCGGCCTCGACGACCTGGTCCGCCAGGCCCTGCGGATGCGCCCCGACCGCCTCGTGGTCGGCGAGGTGCGCGGCCCCGAGGTCGTCTCCCTCCTGGCCGCTCTCAACACAGGACACGAAGGAGGCTCGGGCACGCTCCACGCCAACGCGGCGAGCGACGTCCCCGTCCGCCTCGAAGCGCTCGGCACGGCGGCGGGCCTCGACCGCGCTGCGCTGCACAGCCAACTCGCGGCGGCCGTCTCGGTGATCCTCCACCTCGTACGGGACCGCGGCGGGCGGCGACGGGTCGCGCAGGTCCACGTACTGGAGCGGGATCCGCAGGGCTGGGTGCGGACCGTCTCCGCGCTGGAGTGGGGCGAGCGCGGTTTTGTGCCGGGGCCCGGCTGGGCGCGGCTGCGCGAACTGCTGGGGATGCGCGGTGATCCGACGTGAGCGGGGTCGTGGCGGTGGCGCTGCTCGGCGTGCTGAGCGTGGTCTGGGCCGTGCGGGTGCGGGGAGGCGAACTGCGCAGAGTGCGAGCGGTGTTGGGGCAGGCCTTCGAGGCGCGTGGCGCCGCGTCGGTGGCTCTGTGGCCGGGGCCGGGGCGGTTCTGGGCCTGGCTGCGGGCGCGTCCCGAGTGGGCGTGCGCGGCGACCGGGCTGGTTGTCGGGGTGCTCGGGGCGTCGCCGCTGCCCCTGGTGCTCGGGGCCGCCGCGGTGCCCGGGGTGGCGCGGGCACGCAGGGCGCGGGACGCGCTGCGGGCGGCGGATCGGCGGGGCGACGCGGTGATCCGGCTGTGCGAGCTGCTGGCCGGCGAGGTGCGCGCGGGGCGGCAGCCCGGTCCGGCTCTCACGGTCGCGGTACGGGAGTCGGGGGCACCGGGCGGGGCCGCGGTGGTGGCCGCGGCGCGGTTCGGCGGTGATGTCCCCGGGGCGCTCGGGGCGGCGGCCGGGGAGCCGGGAGCCGAGGGGCTGCACGGGCTCGCCGCGTGCTGGCGGGTGGCGGTGGACCGGGGCGCGGGCCTCGCCGTCGGGGTCGACCGGCTCGCGGACGCGCTGCGGGTCGAGCGGGATCAACGGGCCGATCTGAGAGCGCAGTTGGCGGGTCCGTGGTCGACGGCGGTGATGCTCGCCGGGCTGCCCGTGTTCGGCCTGGTGCTCGGCTCGCTGCTGGGGGCCCGCCCGCTGCGGGTGCTGCTGCACACGGGGCCGGGGCTCGGGTGCCTGGTCGTGGGCGGGCTGTTGGAGGCGGCGGGGCTGTGGTGGTCGGTGCGGATCGTGCGCGGGGCGGAGCGGGGGTGACGGGATGGTCGGGGTGATCGACGTGTTCGGGGTGTCTGGGGTGTCTGGGGTGTCCATGGTGTTCGGCGGAGCTGAGTCGATGGCTGGAGTTGTCCACAGGCTGGGGGTGGTGCTGTGTGTCGCCGGGCTGGGTGCCTGGTTGGCGTACGGGGTGTGGGGATGGTTGAGGGCGCGGGCGGCACGGCGCCGGGTGCGGGCGGTTCTGGAGGCGGCCCTGGTCGAGTCGCGGCGGCGGCGTCGGATGCGGGTGCCGGCGGGGGTGCGGCGGTGGGCACCGGTGGCCGGAGCGGGGTGTGCCGGGTACGCGCTGGTCGGCGGCGGGGCCGGGGTGTTGGTCGGGCTGGTCGTGGCGTCGGTTTTGGGGTGGTGGAGTTCGCGGGGGAGGGGCGCGGGTCCGTCGGCTGCCTCGGCGGAGGCGCTCGGCGCGGATGTGCGGGCGGGGGTGGCCCGGCAACTGCCTCTTGCGGCTGAGCTGTTGGCGGCCTGCCTGGCGGCCGGGGCGGATCCGGTCGGGGCCGCTCGGGCGGTCGGGGAGTCGTTGGGCGGGCCCGTGGGGCGAGGGCTTGCGCGGGGTGCGGCGCAGGTGCGCCTCGGCAGTGAAGCGGCGTCGGCGTGGCGGGAGTTGGCGTTCCTGCCCGGCGCGGCAGGCCTCGTGCGGCTCCTGGAGCGGGCCGGCGAGTCAGGGGCGCCGGCGGCGGTGCCCGTGGCCCGGTTCGCCGCGGAGTGCAGAGCCGAGCGGGGCAGGCGTGCGACGGCGGTGGCGAGACGGGCGGGGGTGATCGTCACGGCGCCGGTGGGGCTGTGCTTCCTGCCCGCGTTCCTGGCGATCGGCGTACTGCCCGTGGTGATCGGACTGACGGGAGGTGTGCTGGGCGGAGGAGTCGGTCGGTGAAGGGTGTCGAGAGGTGAACGAACGTGGTGTTCAAGGGGGTTGTGATGAGCCGTGGATGCGGTGAGTGCAGTGGATGCGGTGCGTGCGGCGGAGGCAGTGAGGTTCGTGGCAGGCGGGGAACGGGTCGCGGTGTCGGCGTGCGGGTGCGGCGTTGGGTCCGGGCTGTGCGGTCCGCGCGGCGGGACGCCGGGATGGTCAGTGCCGAGTACGCGGTGGGGATTCTCGCGGCCGTGGGCTTCGCCGGGCTGCTCTACAAGGTGATGACGAGCGGGGCCGTGATGTCGGCCCTGGAGGAGCTGGTGGGGAAGGCGCTCAATGGGTCGTTCTGACCGGGGCTTCGTGACCGCGGAGGCGGCGGTGGTGCTGCCCGTGCTCGTGGGGTTCACGCTGGCGCTGGTCTGGGGGCTGCTCGCGGTCTCCGGGCAGATCCGGTGTGTGGACGCGGCGCGGGCCGGTGCCCGCGCCGTGGCCCGGGAGGAGCCGGCGAGCGAGGCACGGGCGGCAGCACTGGAGGCGGCGCCGCCCGGGGCGCGCGTGGTGGTGAGCCGGGAAGGGGATCTGGTGCGGGTGACGGTGTCGGCCCGGTCGGCGGGGCCGGGGCCGCTCGCCGCGGACCTGAGGGCGGAGGCGGTCGCGGCGGCCGAGGAGACGGCGGGGGCGACGTGAGGAGGAGGACGGGGCGGGGCCGGGCAGGACTGTGGAGGAGCCGGACGGGCTCGCGGCTGCGGGCCGATCGGGGGTCGGCGACGGTGTGGGTCGTCGTGGCGATGGCCGCGGTCGGGGCCGTGTTCGGGGTGGTGCTCGCCCTGGGCCAGGCGGTGCAGGCCCGCCACCGGGCGGGCGGCGCCGCTGACTTGGCGGCACTGGCGGCGGCGGGGCACTGGATGGAGGGCGGTACCGATGCGTGTGCCCTGGCCGGGCGGGTGGCCGGGGCGCAGGGAGCCAGAGTCGTGAGCTGTGCGGTGCGCGGGGAGGTGGCGGAGGTGGTCGCGGCGGCGGGGCGGGGCCCGTTCGCGGCGGAGTTCCGTTCCAGTGCCGGCCCCTCCGGACCTCACCCCGAGACCCCTCCGGTGCCGGGTCCGGCGCCAGGTCCGGTTTCGGAGCCGGGCTCGGAACCGGACGTCCCTCCGGCACCGGAGCCGGGTTCGGAACCGGACGTCCCTCCGGCCTCGGAGCTGGTCTCGGACCTGGACACACCTTCGGCACCGGAGCCGGTCCCGGAATAGGGCTCGCGCCCCGAGGGACCCTCGGCACCGGATTCGCAGCCGGTTTCGCAGCCGGTTTCGCAGCCGGTTTCGGAGCCGGGCTCGCGGCCGGAGCCTCCTCCGTCACCGGAACTGGACCCGGATCGGGGCTCGACGGCCGGCCCGCTCCCCGGCGGGGCCGCATCGGCGGAGCCCGTACCGCCGGGACCCGGGTCGGCTAGTCCCCCGTAGGAACTGCGGGCTGGGGCGGGTCCGACGGGGCGGGCGCGCCCTGGAGGAGGACGGAGAGGAGGCGGACCGCGCCGCGCTTGTGCAGGGGGTCGTTGCCGTTGCCGCACTTGGGGGACTGGATGCAGGACGGGCAGCCGGCCTCGCACTCGCAGGCGGCGATCGCCTCGCGTGTGGCGGCGAGCCATTCCCGGGCCGTGTGGAAGGCCCGCTCGGCGAAGCCCGCCCCGCCGGGGTGGCCGTCGTAGACGAAGACCGTCGGGAGCAGCGTGTCGGGGTGGAGCGGGACCGAGACGCCGCCGATGTCCCAGCGGTCGCAGGTGGCGAAGAGGGGGAGGAGGCCGATGGAAGCGTGTTCGGCGGCGTGCAGGGCGCCGCCGAGGATCTCGGGGTTGATGCGGGCGGCGTCGAGCTGGTCCTCGGTGACCGTCCACCACACCGCGCGGGTGCGCAGGGTGCGGGGAGGGAGGTCGAGTTTGGTCTCGCCGAGGACCTCGCCGGTGATGAGGCGGCGGCGGAGGTAGCCGACGACCTGGTTGGTGACCTCGACCGAGCCGTAGCACAACCGGCCGTCGCCCCACGGGACTTCGACGTCCGTCTCCAGGACGGAGATGGCCGTGGTGTCGCGGGCGGTGGTGGAGTACGTGGGGCTGGCGGGCTCGACCAGGGCGACGTTGTCGTCGAGGTCGAGGTGCTGGACGACGTACGTGCGGCCCTGGTGGAGGTGGACGGCGCCGTCGTGGACGGTGGTGTGCGAAGAGGCCGCGTCGACGGTGCCGAGGAGCCGGCCGGTGCTCGCCTCGACGATCTGCACCGGGTTGCCGCCCCCGCCGCGGATGTCGGCGAGGTCGGCGGCGGACTCGCGGCGCGTCCAGTGCCAGGCCTTCGTGCGCCGCCGCAGCAGCTTCGCGGCCTCCAGCTGCGGGAGCAGATCGGCGGTGGCGGGGCCGAAGAGGTCCAGGTCCGGTGCGGTGAGCGGGAGTTCGGCCGCCGCGGCGCACAGGTGCGGGGCGAGCACGTACGGGTTGTCGGGGTCGAGGACCGTGGACTCGACGGGCTGGTCGAAGAGGGCCTCGGGGTGGTGGACGAGATAAGTGTCCAGCGGGTCGTCGCGGGCGACGAGGACGGCGAGGGCGCCCTGCCCGGAGCGTCCGGCACGGCCGGCCTGCTGCCACAGGGAGGCGCGGGTGCCGGGGTAGCCGGCGATGACGACGGCGTCCAACCCGGAGACGTCGATGCCGAGTTCGAGGGCGGTGGTGGCGGACAGGCCGAGGAGTTCGCCGGAGTGCAGGGCCGCTTCGAGGGCGCGGCGCTCCTCGGGGAGGTAGCCGCCCCGGTAGGCGGCGACACGCCGCACGAGCGAGCGGTCGACCTCGGCGAGTCGTTCCTGCGCGATGACCGAGATCAGCTCGGCGCCGCGCCGGGACCGTACGAAGGCGACGGAGCGGACGCCCTGGACGGTCAGGTCGGTCAGCAGGTCGGCCGTCTCGGCGGTGGCGGTGCGCCGCACCGGAGCGCCCTTCTCGCCCTGCATCTCGGTGAGCGGCGGCTCCCAGAGGGCGAAGACGAGCTCGCCGCGGGGCGAGGCGTCGTCGGCGACCTCGACGACCGGCAGGCCCGTCAGACGGCCCGCTGAGGCGGCGGGTTCGGCCGAGGTGGCGGAGGCGAGCAGGAAGACGGGTTCGGAGCCGTAGCGGGCGCACAGGCGGCGCAGCCGGCGCAGCACCTGGGCGACGTGTGAGCCGAACACCCCGCGATAGGTGTGGCACTCGTCGACGACGACGTACTTCAGGGCCTTGAGGAAGGAGGACCAGCGGGCGTGGGAGGGCAATATGCCGCGGTGCAGCATGTCGGGGTTGGTGAGGACGTAGTTGGCGTACTGGCGGACCCACTCGCGTTCCTCGAAGGGGGTGTCGCCGTCGTAGACCGCGGGACGGATCGCGTTGCCCAGCGGTTGTGAAAGTTCCTTCACCGACCGGCACTGGTCCGCCGCGAGCGCCTTGGTGGGGGCGAGGTACAGCGTGGTGGCCCCGCGGCCGTTCGGCGCCTCGGAGCCGTCGAGCAGCCCGGAGAGGACCGGAACCAGGTATGCCAGGGACTTGCCGGAGGCGGTTCCGGTGGCGACGACCACCGACTCGCCGTCGAGGGCGTGCTCCGCGGCGAGCGCCTGGTGGGCCCACGGATGATCGATTCCGGCCTTCTGCACGGCGGCGACGACCTCGGCGCGGATCCGGTCCGGCCACACGGCATGACGGCCCGCACGAGGGGGCAAGTGCTCCGTATGGGTGATGCGCGCAGCCCTGCTCGGACCCGAGGCGAGCCGCTCCAGGACCGCCCCGGGAGAGGGTCGGGAGCCCGTGGACGCCGCAGGTCGTTCGGGTCGGTGATTCTTGGCCATCGGCTCCGAGTGTGTCACTGGCGTGACGGACAATGTTCCAAGGCGTCGTGCACGCCTGCCGGTAAGTGATTGAATGCCATCGCGGCTGGCGAACCGTCCCGGGGGATCATGCCGAGGTGTCCCCGAGGGGCGACCGCTCGATTAGCAAGGTGCTGGAGGATCCGTGGACCTGTCCCTGTCGACCCGTACCGTCGGCGATCGTACGGTCGTCGAGGTCGGTGGCGAAATCGATGTGTATACCGCGCCCAAGCTGCGCGAGCAGCTGGTCGAGCTGGTGAACGACGGCAGTTTCCACCTTGTCGTCGACATGGAGGGCGTGGACTTCCTCGACTCCACCGGGCTCGGCGTGCTGGTCGGCGGTCTCAAGCGTGTGCGGGCCCATGAGGGCTCGCTGCGCCTGGTCTGCAACCAGGAGCGCATTCTCAAGATCTTCCGGATCACGGGTCTGACCAAGGTGTTCCCGATCCACACCTCGGTCGAGGAAGCCGTAGCGGCGACCGACTGAGCCGGTCGAGAGAGTCAGGGGACCGGGCGGCCCAGGCCGTCCCGGTCTCCCCGAGCACGCCCGTACTTCGAGGGGGATGCATGGCCACCGTCGAACTTCGCTTCAGTCCTCTTCCCGAGCACGTCAGGACCGCCCGCCTCGTGGCGGCCGCGGTGGCGCGCAGGGCGGGCGTGGACGAGGCGGTGCTCGACGAGGTCAGGCTCGCCGTCGGTGAGGCGTGCAGCCGCGCCGTGGGGCTGCACCAGAGCAGCGGCCTGACGGCGCCGGTGCGCGTGGCCCTGATCGAGGAGGAGAAGCAGTTCTCCATCGAGGTGGGCGACGAGGCGCCGCGGGCCGCGGCGGTCGCGCAGGCGTCCGCGGGCGAGCCGGAGGCGGACGGCGAGGACGACATGGGCCTCGCGGTCATCAGCGGCCTCGTGGACGACGTGGAGGTCACCGCCGACGAGAGCGGCGGCCTCATCCGTATGAGCTGGCCGACCACGCCGGACACGGAGGAGCCCCCCGTCTGACGGGCGGCGACGAAGACAGCGAGCCCTGTTCACCCGCGCGGTGAGCAGGGCTTTCTTTCGTTTCTGGATCTTTCCGTCGATCCTTCCATCGGCCCTTCGTCGATCTTTCCGTCGATCTTTGCCGGCGGTCTTTCCTGTCGAACTCTTTCCGGGTCGAATTCTTTGATGATCGTGAAATGAGGCCGATAATGCCTTGGAGGCATTATCGGCTTCTCTCCGGGTCGACGATCTCATCTTTTCCCGCGTACTGTTTTGATCAGGTTCCTCTCCCTACAATCCGTCCACGTCTTGAGCTCAGTCCAAGCGTCAAGGAGGACGAATGGCGGAGCCTTCCATCCCCTCACATCTCGCGGCCGCGGACCTGACGGACGGCAATCGTCTGATCGTGATCGTCATCGCCGTCGTCGCGCTCGCGGCGCTCGCCCTGGCCGGAGTCCTGGTGCGCCAGGTGCTCTCGGCGGGCGAGGGCACGGATTCCATGAAGAAGATCGCCGGTGCGGTCCAGGAAGGCGCGAACGCCTATCTGGGCCGGCAGCTGCGCACCCTGGGCGTGTTCGCGGTCGTCGTCTTCTTCCTGCTCATGCTGCTTCCGGCGGACGACTGGAATCAGCGCGCCGGCCGTTCGGTCTTCTTCTTGATCGGCGCCCTGTTCTCCGCGACCACCGGCTATATCGGAATGTGGCTCGCCGTGCGCAGCAATGTGCGCGTCGCCGCCGCGGCCCGGGAAGCAGCCGCGGGGGATTCCGAAAAGGATCCTAGTGTCGCCTCGCACAAAGCCATGAAGATCGCTTTCCGTACGGGTGGCGTCGTCGGCATGTTCACCGTGGGGCTCGGCCTGCTCGGTGCCTCCTGCGTCGTGCTGGTCTACGCGGCCGACGCGCCGAAGGTGCTGGAGGGATTCGGGCTCGGGGCCGCGCTGATCGCCATGTTCATGCGTGTCGGCGGCGGCATCTTCACCAAGGCCGCCGACGTCGGCGCCGACCTGGTCGGCAAGGTCGAGAAGGGCATTCCGGAGGACGATCCGCGCAATGCCGCGACCATCGCCGACAACGTGGGCGACAACGTCGGAGACTGCGCCGGGATGGCCGCCGACCTCTTCGAGTCGTACGCCGTCACTCTGGTGGCGGCACTGATCCTCGGAAAAGCGGCCTTCGGTGATGCGGGGCTCGCCTTCCCGCTGATCGTGCCCGCGATCGGCGTCGTCACGGCCATGATCGGCATCTTCGCCGTGGCGCCCCGCGCGAACGACCGGTCCGGGATGAGCGCCATCAACCGGGGCTTCTTCGTCTCGGCCGTCATCTCGCTGGTCCTCGTCGCCGTGGCCGTCTACGCGTACCTGCCGGGCTCGTACGCGGATCTCGACGGGGCGATCGGGGAGGTCACCGGCAAGTCCGGCGATCCGCGGATCCTCGCGATCGTCGCCGTGGCCATCGGCATCGTGCTCGCCGCGCTGATCCAGCAGCTCACCGGGTACTTCACCGAGACGACCCGGCGGCCCGTGCGGGACATCGGGAAGACCTCGCTGACCGGACCCGCGACCGTGGTGCTCGCCGGCATCTCCATCGGGCTCGAGTCGGCCGTCTACACGGCGGTGCTGATCGGACTCGGCGTCTACGGCGCGTTCCTGCTCGGTGGCACGTCGATCATGCTGGCGCTGTTCGCCGTGGCGCTGGCCGGGACGGGGCTGCTGACCACGGTCGGCGTCATCGTCGCCATGGACACCTTCGGGCCGGTCTCCGACAACGCGCAGGGCATCGCCGAGATGTCCGGCGACGTCGAGGGCACGGGCGCGCAGGTGCTCACCGACCTCGACGCCGTCGGCAACACGACCAAGGCGATCACCAAGGGCATCGCGATCGCCACGGCCGTGCTCGCCGCAGCCGCGCTGTTCGGCTCGTACCGGGACGCGATCCTCTCGGCGGCCCACGACGTCGGCGAGAAGGTCGGCGACGCCGGGCCGATGAACCTGAACATGGACATCTCGCAGCCCAACAACCTCGTCGGGCTCATCATCGGCGCCGCCGTCGTGTTCCTGTTCTCGGGGCTCGCGATCAACGCGGTGTCGCGCTCGGCCGGTTCCGTCGTCTACGAGGTGCGGCGGCAGTTCCGCGAGCACCCCGGGATCATGGATTACACGGAGACGCCGGAGTACGGGCGGGTCGTCGACATCTGCACCAAGGACGCCCTGCGCGAACTCGCCACGCCCGGGCTGCTCGCCGTCATGGCGCCGATCGCGGTCGGCTTCACGCTCGGCGTCGGCGCGCTCGGCGCGTATCTCGCGGGCGCCATCGGGACGGGCACGCTGATGGCCGTCTTCCTGGCCAACTCGGGCGGCGCCTGGGACAACGCGAAGAAGCTCGTCGAGGACGGCCACCACGGCGGCAAGGGCAGCGAGGCCCACGCCGCCACGGTCATCGGCGACACGGTCGGCGACCCGTTCAAGGACACGGCGGGCCCTGCGATCAACCCGCTCCTGAAGGTCATGAACCTCGTCTCGCTGCTCATCGCGCCCGCGATCGTCAAGTTCAGCTTCGGGGTCGACGCGAGCGTCGGCGTGCGGGTCGTGATCGCGGTGCTGGCCCTCGCCGTCATCATCGGCGCGGTCTACGTCTCCAAGCGGCGCGGCATCGCGGTCGACGACGAGGACGGGGACGACGCCGGACCGGCCGCGAAGCAGACGGATCCGGCCGACCAGGCGGTGGTGCCGTAATGGTCTAGAAGCGTGCCGAGGACCGCGTGTCAGCGGTCAACACGGAGGCGGGCGGCCCGGATTGACGGGCCGTCCGCCTCACGCGTGTCCCGGGTTTGCCGGTTCGTGTCCCGTGAGCCTTCTCTCCCTTGATGCAAATGGCCCCTAAAGGGGAAGAAACTGGTCATATCTAACGCCTCGCGTGGGATGGTCGTGTACTTGGCGTGTAAGTTCCGGGGCCGAGAGCCATGGAAGGGACCAATCCGGTGAACAAGAAGCTCGCGGCCGCACTGTCCGGCGGTGCGGTACTGGTACTGGCGCTGTCGGGCTGCAGCGGCGACGACAGCAACGAGAAGCTGAACTCCTGGGCCAAGCAGGTCTGTGACGCCCGGGTGGCACCGGCGAAGAAGATCCAGTCCGCCAATGACTCGATCCAGAAGGTGAGCTCGGAGAACAGCAAGCCGGAGGAGGTGCAGAAGGCCGACTCCAAGGCGTTCCAGGACCTCTCCGACGCGTACGGCGACATCGCCGACGCGGTCGAGAAGGCCGGCCCGCCGCCGGTCGACGACGGCAAGAAGAAGCAGCAGAACGCCGTCAAGGAGCTCGACGCCCTCTCCACGGGCTACGCCGACCTGAAGAAGAAGGTCGACGCGCTCGACACGGGCGACCAGGCCGCGTTCGCCAAGGGCCTGGAGGGCATCGGCGAGGGCCTGACGAAGCTCAGCCAGAACGGCGACAACGCCGTCGCCGAGCTCCAGGCGGGCGAGGTCGGCAAGGCCATGGAGAAGCAGGAAGGCTGCAAGAGCACGGCCGCGACGCCGTCCGCCTCCAAGAACTCCTGAGTTCCAAGAGCTCCCGAGTTCCAAGGGACCGTGAGTTCCTGAGTTCCTGAGCGCTGGGCCCGCCCCACCGGCCCCACACGCCTCACGACGCCCCCGGTGCCCCCGCGCGCCGGGGGCGTGGCCGTTCCCGGGTCACAATGGGACGGTGAGTCGTACCAGCCTGGACAACCTGCCCGCCGCCGACCGTTCCGACGTCGCGCTCGCCCTGCGCGACGCGCTGCTCAAAGCCGAGTTCACCGCCGACGGGCTGCTCGACCTGCTCGGGGCGCCCGCGTACGCGGCGCTCGCGCGCAGCGAGACCGTGCCCGCGCTGCGGGCGACCCGCGGCGAGAGCCCCCTGGAGGCACTCGTCCGCCTCTTCCTGCTCCAGCAGCCCGTGCCGCGCGCCCGCCTGGCGGACGTGCTGCCCCTCGACGCGTGTGTGGCGAGCGGTTGGCTGCGCGAGACCGACGGCGCCGAGGTCGCGGCGACCGTCGACGTGCGCCCTTATGGAGGCCCGGACGGCGAGGACTGGTTCATCGTGTCCGACCTCGGCTGCGCGGTCGGCGGCGCCGGCGGCATCGGCAGCCGCGAGGAGGGCGTCGTGCTCGGCGTCGGCGGCGCGTCCACCACGCTCGCCGGGATCACCGTGCGCACGCCCGTCGCGTCCGCCCTGGACCTCGGCACCGGTTCCGGCATCCAGGCGCTGCACGCGTCCCGGCACGCCACCCGGGTCACCGCCACCGACCTCAACTCCCGAGCGCTGCACATCACCGCGCTCACCCTCGCCCTGAGCGGGGTCCCGGCCGCCGAACTCGCCGAGGGCTCCTTGTACGAGCCGGTCGGCGAGGCGACGTACGACCTGATCGTGTCCAATCCGCCCTTCGTGATCTCGCCCGGCGCCCGGCTCACGTACCGGGACGGCGGGATGAGCGGGGACGATCTGTGCCGCACGCTCGTTCAGCAGGCGGGGGAGCGACTGAACGAAGGGGGGTACGCCCAGTTCCTGGCCAACTGGCAGCACGTGGACGGCGAGGAGTGGCAGGAGCGGCTGCGCTCGTGGGTGCCGCGGGGCTGTGACGCCTGGGTGGTGCAGCGCGAGGTGCAGGACATCACGCAGTACGCCGAGCTGTGGCTGCGCGACGCCGGTGACCACCGCACCGACCCGGCCGAGTACGCGGCGCGCTACGACGCGTGGCTCGACGCGTTCGAGGACGCCGGGGTGAAGGCCGTCGGCTTCGGCTGGATCACGCTCAGGAAGAGCGCGTCCGCCGCCGAGGAGCCGTCGATCACCGTCGAGGAGTGGCCGCACCCCGTCGAGCAGCCGCTCGGCGACACCGTGCGCGCCCACTTCGCGCGGGTCGACTGGCTGCGGGCGAACGACGACGCGGCGCTGCTGGAGTCGGCGTTCAAGCTGTCCGGCGAGGTCGTCCAGGAGCAGGTCGGACTGCCGGGCGCCGAGGACCCGGAGCACGTCGTGCTGCGCCAGGGACGCGGGATGCGCCGGGCCACGAAGGTGGACACCGTCGGCGCCGGGTTCGCGGGCGTGTGCGACGGGACGCTGAGCGCGGGCCGGATCCTGGACGCCATCGCTCAACTGATGGGCGAGGAGCCCGTGTTGCTGCGCGACCGGACGCCCGCGCAGATCCGCACCCTCGTCGAGCAGGGCTTCCTGGAGCCGGTGGCACTCGTCGGCTGACGGGACTTCGCCCCGCGCTGTACGGGAGTTCACCCGGGGTTTCCCCGCCCGTGCGAGCCTCGCGGCCCTGAGCACCCGCAGCGGTGCCGACTGCCGGGGGAGGCAAAGGCGATGGAGAGTACGCCTGCGGTGTTCGCGGGTGCCGTGTTCGCGCTGTTCGGGGCGGGGCTGCTGCTCTGGACAGGGGTGCGGTCGGCGCAGCGCGAGCCGGTCGCGGAAGGGGTGCGTCCGGTCGCCGCGGCGGTGCTCACCGGCAGCGTCGGGATGCTCGCCGTGCTGGCCGCGGTGTGGTGCTTCGGCCGGCTCTGACGCCGGCGCGACACGGACCCTCGGTCACGACGAAGCCCGCCCCGGTTCCGACCGGGGCGGGCTTCGTCGTGTGGACGACGCGTCAGCGCAGGACGCGGCCCTGGGCGTCCGTACGGTCGTTGCTCGTGAGGAAGAGGATGCCGTCGATGAAGCCCCACAGGCCGCCGGCGCCGCAGGTCAGGATCGAGACGACGAGCTGCCAGACACCGATCTTCGTGTCGCCCACGTAGAAGCGGCCGACGCCGAACGAGCCCAGGAAGATGCCGAGCAGACCCGCGACGAGCTTCTGCTTGTCGGAGTACGGGCGGCCCTGCGGGTCGACGCCGAAGGGGGCCTCGGGCGTGGCGCCGGGGAAGGGCTGGGACATGGGAGTTGCTCCTAGGGACAGACTGAACAGACCCGGCTGTACCGGGCTGCCTGAGCGGATGGCCGAGAGAGAACGCACCGGTGGGGACACGGCGGCACCTCGGACGGACCGAGCCTAGGGGCAGCGGGGGGCCTCGCGAGCGCCCAAGCCCTCTATTGTGGCGGGTTCGTGACCTTGCGCAGCCTGATGTGATGTGCTGTCACATCAGGTTGCGCAGCACGCCCCAGGTGAGGGCCAGGCCGAGCAGGGCGAACTGGGTGCGGGTGCCGGGGAGCGGCGGACGGCGGCGTCCGCGCAGGCCCGCGTAGAGCCAACTCCCCAGCAGCGCCAGGGCGAAGGGGGTGGCCACCAGCAGGAGCGCGTTGTCGTGCCAGGCGGTCGCGAGGCGGCCGTGCAGGACGTCGTACGCCATGCGCGTGCCGCCGCAGCCCGGGCAGAGCAGCCCGGTGAGCGCCCGGAACGGGCAGACCGGCAGCAGATGACCCGGCTCGTGCGGATCGGTGCCGTACAGGTAGACGGCTCCCGCGACCCCGGCGGCGAGCACCGTGAGCGGTGCCGCGACGGCCGGGATCCTTGGAGACGTACGGGGGGAGGCCATGGACTACGGCCGCAGCGGGCGGCCCTGGGCGTCCGTCGTGTTGCTGCTGGCCAGCATGACGATGCCGTCGACGAAGCCCCACAGGCCGCCGATGCCGCAGCTGAGGACGCCGACGATCAGCTGGCCGACGGCGAGCCCGGTGTGCCCCGTGTAGAAGCGGCCGACGCCGAAGGTGCCGAGGAAGATGCCCAGCAGGCCGGCGGTGAGCTTCTGCTTGTCCGAGTACGGGCGGCCGTACGGGTCGTAGCCGTACGGGGCGGTCGGGTCGTACGCCGCCGGGACGCCGGGCTGCGGCTGGGCGTAGCCGCCGGCCGGGGCGGAGCCGGCGTACGGGTAGCCGTAGCCGGGCTGGCCCTGGGCGGCGCCGTAGCCGGGCTGCGCGCCCTGCTGCGGGTAGCCGTACGGGTTGTTCGGGTCCTGCGGGGGCTGCTGGCCGTACGGGTTGCTGTCGGACATCAGGGGCTCCTGCGGTCGGGATGTGCCTGTGCGGCCTTCGGGCCGTCGGGGACGAGCCGGAGGCCCCCGCGGCTCTGTCGACAGACTCCCGGGCTCCCCCAGCCACCCCCCATCCTGTCAGGAGGAGATAAAGGTGTGGAGCACGGGCGCCGGACCGGGGCGTAATGCAGCGCAATGGGGACGCTCGTGACCGGAACGTGGCACGCACAGTGATCTTCCGCTCACCCGGAGGCCGGGCGTCCGCTCGCCGGTCCGGGGGCAGGATCAAGAAGAGTCGGGTTACCGTTCCGAGTGGCTGCTGCGTGCTTTTCCCGTTTGACACACCGGCGGGAGGTACCGTCACACTCCGCAGCAGTGCCGCAGAAGCAGTGCGCCGCACACCGGACCCGACCGACCAGAACGGCCCGAACCGCCGACCGGAGAGAAGAGCGAAGTTGTCCCCGACCAGCGAGACCGCACAGGGCGGCCGCCGACTCGTCATCGTCGAGTCGCCCGCCAAGGCGAAGACGATCAAGGGCTACCTGGGCCCTGGATACGTCGTCGAAGCGAGCGTCGGGCACATCCGCGACCTGCCCAACGGCGCGGCGGAGGTCCCCGAGAAGTACACGGGCGAGGTCCGCCGCCTCGGCGTCGACGTGGAGCACGACTTCCAGCCCGTCTATGTCGTGAACAGCGACAAGAAGGCGCAGGTCAAGAAGCTCAAGGATCTCCTGAAGGACTCCGACGAGCTCTTCCTCGCCACCGATGAGGACCGCGAGGGCGAGGCCATCGCGTGGCACCTCCTGGAGGTCCTGAAGCCCAAGGTTCCCGTCCACCGGATGGTCTTCCACGAGATCACCAAGGACGCGATCCGCTCCGCCGTCGCCAACCCGCGCGAGCTCAACAAGCGCATGGTCGACGCCCAGGAGACCCGCCGCATCCTAGACCGCCTCTACGGCTACGAGGTCTCGCCGGTCCTGTGGAAGAAGGTCATGCCGCGCCTGTCGGCCGGCCGTGTCCAGTCCGTGGCCACCCGGCTCGTCGTCGAGCGGGAGCGCGAGCGCATCGCCTTCCGCTCCGCCGAGTACTGGGACCTGACCGGCACCTTCGCGACCGGCCGCGCCGGTGACCCGTCCGACCCGTCGTCGCTGGTCGCCCGCCTGAGCGCGGTCGACGGCAAGCGCATCGCCCAGGGCCGCGACTTCGACTCCCTCGGTCAGCTCAAGGCCGGCTCGGCGAACACGCTGCACCTGGACGAGGCGAACGCGCGAGCGCTCGCCGCCGCCCTGGAGAACACGTCGTTCGCGGTCCGCTCCGTCGAGTCCAAGCCGTACCGCCGCTCGCCGTACGCGCCGTTCCGCACCACGACGATGCAGCAGGAGGCCTCGCGCAAGCTGGGCTTCGGCGCCAAGGCGACCATGCAGGTGGCCCAGAAGCTGTACGAGAACGGCTTCATCACCTACATGCGTACGGACTCCACGACGCTGTCCGACACGGCGGTGACCGCGGCCCGCGCCCAGGTCACGCAGCTGTACGGGGCCGACTACCTGCCGGACAAGCCGCGCACCTACGCCGGCAAGGTCAAGAACGCGCAGGAGGCGCACGAGGCGATCCGCCCCTCCGGCGACCGCTTCCGCACGCCCGCCGAGACGGGTCTGACCGGCGACCAGTTCAAGCTGTACGAGCTCATCTGGAAGCGGACCGTCGCCTCCCAGATGAAGGACGCGGTCGGCAACAGCGTGACGGTGAAGATCGCCGGCACCTCCGCCGACGGCCGCGACGCCGAGTTCAGCGCGTCCGGCAAGACGATCACCTTCCACGGCTTCCTCAAGGCCTACGTCGAGGGCGCCGACGACCCGAACGCGGAGCTGGACGACCGCGAGCGGCGCCTGCCGCAGGTCACCGAGGGCGACGCGCTGTCCGCCGAGGAGCTCACGGTCGACGGCCACGCGACCAAGCCGCCGGCCCGCTACACCGAGGCCTCGCTGGTCAAGGAGCTGGAAGAGCGCGAGATCGGCCGCCCGTCGACGTACGCGTCGATCATCGGCACGATCCTCGACCGCGGCTACGTGTTCAAGAAGGGCACGGCGCTCGTCCCGTCCTTCCTGTCCTTCGCCGTGGTCAACCTGCTGGAGAAGCACTTCGGTCGGCTCGTCGACTACGACTTCACCGCCCGGATGGAGGACGACCTCGACCGCATCGCGCGGGGCGAGGCCCAGTCCGTGCCGTGGCTCAAGCGCTTCTACTTCGGCGAGGGCGACGACTCCGGCTCCGCGTCCGACGCGGGCAACGGGGACGGCGACCACCTCGGCGGCCTCAAGGAGCTCGTGACGGACCTGGGCGCCATCGACGCCCGCGAGGTCTCCTCCTTCCCGGTGGGCAGCGGGATCGTGCTGCGCGTCGGCCGCTACGGCCCGTACATCGAGCGCGGCGAGCGCGACCAGGAGGGCTACCAGAAGGCCGACGTCTCCGACGACCTCGCGCCCGACGAGCTCTCCGTCGAGTACGCGGAGGAGCTGCTCGCCAAGCCGAGCGGCGACTTCGAGCTCGGCACCGACCCCGTCTCCGGCCACCAGATCATCGCCCGGGACGGCCGCTACGGCCCCTACGTCACCGAGGTGCTCCCCGAGGGCACCCCGAAGACGGGGAAGAACGCGGTCAAGCCGCGCACGGCCTCCCTCTTCAAGTCGATGTCCATCGACACGGTCACCCTCGACGAGGCGCTCAAGCTGATGTCGCTGCCCCGCGTCGTCGGCACCGACGCCGAGGGCGTCGAGATCACCGCGCAGAACGGGCGGTACGGGCCGTACCTGAAGAAGGGCACGGACTCGCGCTCCCTGGAGACCGAGGACCAGCTCTTCGCCATCACGCTCGAAGAGGCCCTGGCGATCTACGCCCAGCCCAAGCAGCGTGGCCGCGCCGCCGCCAAGCCCCCGCTCAAGGAGCTCGGCGAGGACCCGGTCAGCGGCAAGCCCGTCGTCGTGAAGGACGGCCGCTTCGGGCCGTACGTCACCGACGGCGAGACCAACGCGACGCTGCGCGCGGCCGACTCCGTCGAGGACATCACGCCGGAGCGCGGCTACGAGCTGCTCGCCGAGAAGCGTGCCAAGGGCCCCGCCAAGAAGACGGCGAAGAAGGCCGCCGCCAAGAAGGCACCGGCCAAGAAGACCGCCGCCAAGAAGACGGCGGCGAAGAAGACGACGGCGGCGAAGAAGACCACCACCGCCAAGAAGGCGACCGCGGCGAAGAAGGCGGCGCCCGCGGAGTAGGTCTCCGTAGGGCGAGTCATCGCGAAAAGGGGTGCCCTGAGGCGCCCCTTTTCGCGTTCCCACCCGTGTCGTACCTGCTCCCGGGCATTTGTTCGGGCAGGGGCCATGGCTGTCGGCGCGTCCCGATAGGCTGGACGAATGACCCGTGCCGAGCAGCCAACGGCCCCCCACACGGCCCCCGACGACGCCCTGGTGGCGGATTCCCGCGAGCGTGCCGTGCGCGCTCTGCTCCGCGTACCGCAGCTGAAGAGGCTGTGGTCCGCCCAGCTCGTCGGCGGGGTCGGTGACGTACTCGGGCTGCTCGTGCTCGTGGTGCTCGCCCTGCAGGCGGCCATCGCCCAGGAGTCCTTCGGCGGCGGATACCGGGGCGTGGCCCTCGCCGTCGCCACCGTGTTCGGGGCGCGGATCCTGTCGACGCTGCTGTTCGGCGCCGTGCTCCTCGGCCCGCTCACCGCGCTGACCACGCCCGGCGGCCCGCTCGACCGGCGCTGGACCATGGTCGGCGCCGACGGACTGCGCGCCGCCCTGCTGATCGTCGCCCCTCTGTGGATCGACTGGACGCCGGACAACGCGCTGGCGCTGCTCCTCGTGACGGCCTTCGTCGCGGGCGTCGCCGAGCGGTTCTGGACCGTCGCCAAGGAGAGCGCGGCGCCCGCCCTGCTGCCCGCGCCGCCCCCGGAGGGCGCCGCGATCCGGCCGCTGCCCGACCACCTGGACGCCCTGCGCCGCCTCTCGCTGCGCACCACGTTCCTCGCGGTGCCGCTCGCGGCCGCCGCCCTCGTCCTCGTCTCGCTCGTGCAGAACCTGATCGGCGCCGGCGTCGACTGGTTCTCGCTGCACCAGGCCGCGCTCTCCTCCTACGTGGGCGCGGGCCTGTTCGCCGCCTCCCTGTCCGTCGTCTTCTTCCTGGAGCTGCCGGACACCCAGACCCCGCGCGCCCGCTCGCCGCTCGAAGGCCTGCGCCGGCCCAAGACCGCGGCCGGCGTCGACAAGGGCCGCACCGGCGCCATCCCGCTGCTCGTCCTCGCCTGCGCCGCGATCGCCGGCGCGATCTCCGCCGCCGTCGCCGTCTCCGTGCTGCACGCCAAGGACCTGGGCGGCGGCCCCGTCACCTTCGGGCTGCTCGTGCTCGGCCTGACCGGCGGCACCGCCATCGGCATCCGCAGCGCGCCCGCCGTGCTCCCGGCCCTGTCCCGGCGCCGGCTGCTCGCCCTCGTCATCGCGCTGACCGGGATCGCCCTGCTCGCCGCCGGCCTCATCCCGGACGTCACCACCGTCCTCCTCGTCGTCGCCCTCGCCGGCGTCACCGCGGGCGTCGCGGCCCACACCGGCCACACCCTGCTCGACCAGGAGACCGAGGAGTACCGCAGGTCCCGCACCACCGAGCACCTCCAGGCCGTCGTACGGGTCTCCGTCGCGCTCGGCGTGCTGTTCGCCCCGGTCCTCGCCGCGCTCATCGGCCCGCACCGCCTGGAGAACGGCAAGTTCGTCTTCGCGCACGGCGGCGCCGCGTTCACGCTGATGCTGGTCGGCGCGCTGCTGCTGCCCGTCGCCGCGCTCGTCCTCGCCAAGACCGACGACCGCAGCGGCGTCCCGCTCCGCCACGACCTGCGCGACGCCCTCCTCGGGGGGAACGATCCGGCGCAGGCTCCCGCCGCGACCGGCTTCTTCATCGCCCTGGAGGGCGGCGACGGCGCCGGCAAGTCCACCCAGGCCGAGGCGCTCGCCGAGTGGATCCGCGACAAGGGCCACGAGGTCGTCGTCACGCGCGAGCCCGGCGCGACCCCGGTCGGCAAGCGGCTGCGCTCGATCCTGCTCGACGTCTCCAGCGCCGGCCTGTCCCACCGCGCCGAGGCCCTCCTGTACGCGGCCGACCGCGCCGAGCACGTCGACACCGTCGTACGGCCCGCCCTGGAGCGCGGCGCCGTCGTCATCTCCGACCGCTACATCGACTCGTCCGTCGCCTACCAGGGCGCGGGCCGTGACCTGTCGCCCGTGGAGGTCGCCCGGATCAACCGCTGGGCCACCAGCGGACTCGTCCCGCACCTGACCGTGCTCCTCGACGTCGACCCGGAGGCCGCGCGCGAGCGGTTCACCGAGGCGCCGGACCGGCTCGAGTCGGAGCCGATGGAGTTCCACGCGCGCGTGCGCTCCGGCTTCCTCACGCTGGCCGCCGCCGACCCCGGGCGCTACCTGGTGGTCGACGCGGGCCAGGAGCCCGAGGGCGTCACCACCGTCATCCGGCACCGCCTCGACCAGCTGCTGCCCCTCTCCGAGGCCGAGATCAAGGCCCAGGAAGAGGCCCGCAGGGCCGCCGAGGAAGAGGCGCGCCGCAAGGCCGAGGAAGAGGCCGCGCGCAAGGCCGAGGAGGAGCGCCTGGAGCGCGAGCGCCAGGAGCAGCTCGCCAAGCTGCGCGCCGAGGAGGAGGAGCGCCAGCGCCGCGAGCTGGAGGAGGCGCAGCGCGTCGAGGCCGAGCGCCAGGCGGAGGCGGCCCGGCAGCGCGCCGAGGAGGCCCGCCGCAAGGCCGAGGAGGAGCAGGCCCGCCTGCTCGCCGAGGAGAAGGCACGCAAGGCCGAGGAGGAGCGCCGCCGCAAGGAGGCCGAGGAGGAGGCACGCCTCCGGGCCGAGGCCGAGGAGCGCCGCCTGGAGAAGCAGCGCAAGGCCGAGGAGGCGCTGCTGCGCGCGGAGGAGGCCCGCCGGCTCGCCGCGCAGGCCGCCCAGGCGGCCCAGCGCAGTGCGCACACGCCGACGACGAACCTGCGCAAGGTCGAGCTTCCGGAGTCCGGCCCCAAGGCGGCCCCGGCCGCTTCCCAGTCGCCTGCCGCGCCTGCCGCGCCGGATGTTCCTGACGTTCCTGATGTTCCGGACAACGAGACGACCGTCCCGACGCCGATCGTGCGGCCCGAGGCGGCCGGACCGGACGCCGAGGAGACCACGGTCATGCCGAAGCCGCCCGTGCGAGAGGCCGAGGAGACGGCGCAGCTGCCGCGCCCCGCGGCCGACGAGACGGCCGTGCTGCCGCAGGTCCAGGAGACCTCCGACCGGGTCCCGCCGGGCTACTTCCGTGACGAGCGGCCCGCCGCGCCGGAGCGGGAGAACGAGCGCACGGCCGAGCTGCCGCAGGTCGACGAGCAGGGCCGGCCGCGCCGCCCCCGCCCGGACTGGGCGGAGGAGACGCCGCTGGACGACCTGCCGTCCCTCGCGGACGAGCTGCTCGGGGGCCTGGACGACGAGCCCGAGGACGAGCGCGGGCGGCGCCGCCGTCGCTGAGACGGCGCTTCGTGTGAGGGGTGGGGCTCAGGTCCGCCTGAGTTCCACCCAGTCCACGGTGTCGCCGTCCAGCCGGTAGCGGTCGACCTCGATCGTGAAGCCGGTCCGTTCGGCGAAGCGCAGCCCCGCCGTGTTCGACGTCAGCACGACGGTCTCGACCGCCTCGGCGCCCAGCGCCCGCGCGGCGGCGAGCCCCCGCTCGTAGAGCACCGTGCCGAAGCCCTGGCCGCGGTGCTCGGGCAGCACGCGCGAGATCACGGTCGCGGCGCCGCCGTCGCGCGGCGGCCGGACGGTCGAGCAGCCGACGGGGGTGCCGTCGGGGGCGTACGCGAGCTCCAGGACGTTGCGCCCGGCCCGTTCGCGGACGTCGTCCAGGGAGAGCAGCGCCGAGGCGACGGGCACGACGGTGTTGTGGATGTGACGCCAGTCGGCCAGCGCCTGGGTGTCGTCGGGGCCGAGGGTCTCGACCCGCAGATGGCGCGGGCCGTGCGGACCAGGCGGCCCGTTCCGTAGATCGCTCATGGCCTCATCCCATCGCGCGGAGGGCCGGGTTGTCAGCCGGAATTCGGGGGCTGTCAGTCGCGCCCGGCACAATGGCGGGGAGGGCGAAGAAAGGGCGGTGGCGCATGACCGTGTGGGACGACCTGGTCGGTCAGGAGCGCGTGGCGGGGTCGCTGGACGCGGCCGCGCGGGACGCGGACGCCCTGGTGACGGCGGTGGCGCAGGGCACCGCGCCGCCCGCCGCGTCGAAGATGACCCACGCGTGGCTGTTCACGGGGCCGCCGGGCGCCGGGCGGGTCACGGCGGCGCGGGCGTTCGCCGCGGCGCTGCAGTGCGTGAGCCCCGACCGGGCGCTGGGCGGGGCGCCGGGCTGCGGATTCTGCGACGGCTGCCACACGGCGCTGCTCGGCACGCACGCGGACGTGTCGACGGTGGCCGCGGTCGGCACGCAGATCCTCGCCGACGACATGCGCGACACGGTCCGCAAGTCGTACACGTCGCCGGCCGGCGGCCGCTGGCAGGTGATCCTCGTCGAAGATGCCGAGCGGTTGAACGAGAAGTCGGCGAACGCGGTGCTGAAGGCCGTCGAGGAGCCCGCTCCCCGTACGGTCTGGCTGCTGTGCGCGCCCTCCGTGGAGGACGTGCTGCCCACGATCCGTTCCCGCTGCCGTCTGCTCACGCTGTCGACCCCGGCGGTCGACGCCGTCGCCGACATGCTCGTACGGCGCGACGGCATCGAGCCCGAGGTCGCCGCCACGGTCGCGCGCGCCACCCAGGGCCACATCGACCGGGCCCGGCGGCTGGCCACGGACCCGCGCGCGCGGGAGCGCAGGGCCGCCGTCCTGAAGGTGCCGCTGCGCGTCGCCGACGTGGGCGGCTGTCTCAAGGCGGCGCAGGAACTGGTCGACGCGGCGGCCGAGGACTCCAAGCAGTTGGCCGAGGAGGTCGACACGAAGGAGACCGAGGAGCTGAAGGCGGCGCTCGGCGCGCAGAGCGGCGGCCGTATGCCGCGCGGCACGGCCGGTGTGATGAAGGACCTGGAGGACAAGCAGAAGCGCCGCCGGACGCGTTCCCAGCGGGACAGTCTGGACCTGGCCCTCACCGAGCTGACCGGGGTGTACCGGGACGTGCTCGCGCTGCAGCTCGGCTCGCGGGTGGCGCTGGCGAACGTGGACGTCCAGGACACCCTGGAGCGGCTCGCGCGCGAGACCTCGCCGGAGTCGACGCTGCGGCGCATCGAGGCGATCGCGGCCTGCCGCGAGGCCCTCGACCGCAATGTCGCTCCGCTGCTGGCGGTAGAGGCGATGACGATGGCCCTGCGCTCGGGCTGATCGGGTCGGGGGGGGCTGGGGTCGGTTGGCGGGTGCGGGCCGGTGGGGCTTCTCGCGCAGTTCCCCGCGCCCCTGAAATGCAGCCCTTCGGGTCGCATTTCCCCGAGAAAGGTGCGGGGTGCCTGTGTCGGGGAAGGCGCGGCGAAGCCGCAGGCCTTCAGGGGCGCGGGGAACTGCGCGATCAGCCCCCGCCGGAGCCGCGGCCGAAATCGGGCAGGCCCGCTCAGGACCGCCGGGTACGTAAAGTGACGGCCGACGCGCGGAGCGTTACGCTCGCCGGATGCACTCCAGGCGCCTGACCCGACCCGCCCGCCGTCGACGATCCGCCCTGCTGGCCGCCGCCGCGGGCCTGCTGCTGACGGGCGTCACGGCCTGTTCGACGCAGCCCGCGGACTCCGCCGACGCCGCGCTCACCGCCCTGCCCCGGTCCACTCCGCAGAACCTGACCAGGTACTACGACCAGACCCTGAAGTGGCGCGAGTGCGGTGCCCCCGGGTTCGAGTGCGCCACGCTCAAGGCGCCGCTCGACTACGACAAGCCGGCCGCCGGGGACATCGACCTCGCGGTCTCCCGCAAGAAGGCCACCGGCCCCGGCAAGCGCCTCGGCTCCCTGCTGGTCAACCCGGGCGGCCCGGGCGGCTCGGCCGTCGGCTACCTCCAGTCGTACGCGGGCATCGGCTACCCCGAGCAGATCCGCGCCCGCTACGACATGGTCGCCGTCGACCCGCGCGGAGTCGCCCGCAGCGAGCCGGTGACCTGCCTTTCCGGGCGCGCCATGGACCGGTACACGCAGACCGACATCACGCCGGACGACGCGGCCGAGCGGACGGATCTGAGCAAGTCGTTCGAGGACTTCGCGCAGGGCTGCGAGACGCACGACCGGACCTCGCGGGAGGTGCTGCCGCACGTGTCGACCGTCGAGGCGGCGCGCGACATGGACCTCGTACGGGCGGCCGTCGGCGACGAGAAGCTGAACTACGTGGGCGCCTCCTACGGCACGTTCCTCGGCGCGACCTACGCGGGGCTCTACCCGGAGCGGGTGGGCCGCCTGGTGCTCGACGGCGCGATGGACCCGTCGCTGTCGGCGCGCGAGCTGAACATGCAGCAGACCGCCGGCTTCGAGACCGCGTTCCAGTCCTTCGCGAAGGACTGCGTCGGCCGCTCCGACTGCCCGCTCGGCAAGGGAACCCCGGCGCAGGCCGGCGAACGCCTGAAGAAGTTCTTCACGGACCTCGACGCGAAGCCGCTGGACGCGGGCGACCCCGACGGGCGCAAGCTCGGCGAGTCCCTCGCCACGACGGGCGTGATCGCCGCGATGTACGACGAGGGCGCCTGGCCCCAGCTGCGCGACGCGCTCACCGCGGCCCTCTCCAAGAAGGACGGCGCGGGCCTCCTCGCCCTCTCCGACAGCTACTACGAGCGCGACCCGGACGGCTCGTACACGAACCTGATGTTCGCGAACGCCGCCGTGAACTGCCTGGACGCACCCCCGGCGTTCGCCTCGCCCGCCGAGGTGGAGAAGTCCCTGCCCGACTTCGAGAAGGCGTCCCCGGTGTTCGGCGCGGGCCTCGCCTGGGCGTCGCTGAACTGCTCGTACTGGCCGGTGAAGCCGACCGGCACCCCGCAGCGCATCACCGCCGAGGGCGCCGCCCCGATCGTCGTGGTCGGCACCACCCGCGACCCCGCGACCCCCTACCCGTGGGCCAAGTCCCTCGCCGCCCAGCTCTCCTCGGGCCGCCTCCTCACCTACGACGGCGACGGCCACACCGCGTACGGCCGCGGCAGCGCCTGCATCGACGGAGCGATCGACCACTACCTTCTGACCGGCACCCCGCCGAAGGACGGAAAGCGCTGCTAGCGACCGCCCCGGCCCCCCGAAAAAGGGTGCGCGGAGCACGCCCGGGGACCGTGTAGGATTGGCGACGTTGCTGACGCACTCCGGTGCGCGCGGCGGCGCCGCCTTAGCTCAGATGGCCAGAGCAACGCACTCGTAATGCGTAGGTCTCGGGTTCGAATCCCGAAGGCGGCTCAGTTCAGAACCCTCGCTGACGCTGGTCAGCGGGGGTTCTGTCATTTCCGGCGGCGCAGCGCGCTTCAGGTCTTTGGCGACAGGCCGGCGGTCGCTGATGGCCGGCGGACCCCTACCTCACAGCGGGCGTGCCTGGGATGGCTGGAACTCAGCCCTCTGGCGTGGGCCTGAGCCAGAATGGCCAGGGCTCGGGCGCCCGTTCGGCGGGTGAGACAGCGGCGCCCGGCGCAGTTGCCGCTGCGGGGAGGACGTACGCGATGGAGAGTGCTGCTGGCCGTGCGGTGCCAGGGGCTCTGGAGAGGGCGCGCGTGGGCGACCCAGTTCTGGCCGGTGATCGCGTCCCCTATCTCGCCCGGCTCGACGAGAGATGCCGGAAGGCTCTGCTGGCGTCAGGAGTGGAGCTCCGCTACCCCGCTCGCACGGTCCTGCTGAACAAGGGTGAGCCCTCCTCGCACGTGCTGATGGTGCTTGACGGCTGGCTGAAGGTGACAGACGGCTCACCCAGCGGACATGAAGCGCTGCTTGCCTTGCGTGGGCCAGGGGACATCGTGGGGGAAAGCGCGGCATTGAGCGATGCGTCCAGATCCGCCTTCGTGACTGCCTTGGAGCCGGTCCAGGCTGTGGTCGTGGCAGCGGATCGCTTCAAGGCCTTCCTTGAGGAGCATCCCTCGGCAGCGCACCGACTCATGGCTGTGATCACCGACCGGATGCGCGCCGGTGACCGCAAACGCCTCGAACTCGGGGCCCTGGGGGTCAAGGAAAGGCTGGCACGGCTTCTGCTTGAACTCGCGGAGTGGCATGGCGAGCGAGTCCCGGAGGGCATTCGGGTTCGTGTACCCCTCACCCAGCAGGAGCTCGCCGGGTCGGTGGGCTCTTCGAGGGAGGCGGTCACCCGGCTCCTGCGTGATCTGCGGGAGCGCGGAATCGTGACGACGCACCGCCGATCTCTGGTGGTGGTGAGGCCGGAGGTGCTCCGGCGCATCGGTGGTTCTGGGTAATCCGTCACCTTCCGAGTGCGGCAATGGTCCTAGTAGCACGAGCTGCGCTGCTGAAGCCTGGATGACGGCACGGTCGGTAGGGGCACCATCGCCCGGACCGGCTTCGGCCGCATATCCGACTGCCGTCCATCTGACGCCAGGCCGTACGGTCCGGCGACCGCGCACCGAGGAGACGTGCCTTGGCGGAACCGAGCAACAAGACCATCCTGCTCATGGACATCGAAGGATCGGGAGGCCGTCTCGACAGTGAGCAGGCCGTGATCCGCCGCATGCTGTACGCGGTTCTGACGGAGACCATGGCGGCTGCCGGGGTCGAGCCGACCGAATATCGCAGTGAGGACCGGGGCGACGGGGTCTTTGTCCTGATCGATCCCACGGTGCCCAAACCCGCGGTGATCAGGGCTCTGCTGACCACCACCCCGATGCGACTGATCAGCAACAACCGACTGGCCGCAGCGGGTGCTCAGGTCCGGCTGCGCCTCGTCGTCCACACCGGGGAGGTGGCGCTGGACGAGTACGGGGCAGTGGGCGGCGATCTTGTCCACGCCTTCCGGCTGCTGGACTCGGAGGAACTGAAGGCCGCGCTGAAGACGACGCCGGAGCCCAGTGTTCTGTGTGTGTCGGAGGCGGTCCACCGGAGCGTGGTGCTCCAGGGCCACCACGGCATGAGGCCGGAGTACTTCCATCAGCTGACCACCGAGAGCAAAGAAGGCGTGACACTGGTGGGTTGGTACCACGATGCCGGGGCCCGGACCAGCGGTCCCGCCGATGCCGCCTCGCCCGCCGGTGCCGAGGCGAACGCGACTGTTCCCGACCAGGGCCCGCCGGCAGGCCGTGGTGCTGTACCCGCCATTCAGGCTCACACCGGGAACTTCTTCCTGGGGCAAACGCGCATCGAGGGGGACGCCGTGGCCGGTGACAAGTACGTCGGGGACGTACCGGCCGAGCGGGGTCGGCGTGGGCGATCCGGAGAGGCGAGCGCGTGAATCTCCGGGACGACGACCGCGGAAACAAGGGCACCCCCGAAGGGGATGGGCAGGCGGTGGACTCCGGAGACGCACCGGAAGCAGGTGAGCCGGGCAAGCAAGGAAGCGATGCGCCCGGAGCGTGGGAGGCAGTCGAGCAACTTTTCGCTCTCGTCCCGCACTTGCGGGTTGGTCGCGCGAACGTCATGAGTGACACCCAGGTGTCCGGCGATGCCGTCGCAGGCGACAAGATCGTCGGGCTGCACCTGCACGGGGAACAGCTGTCCCGGCTCCGGCCGAGCGGTCCGGTGCCCGCCGCGGTGCTGGAGAGTGTGGAGCGTACCTTCGCCCCGAACCGTCGGTACGACGAGCTCTGTGACCTCCTGTCCGGGGAACGCGTCCTCGTTGTCCAAGGACGCCCGGGCACCGGTCGCAGGACTGCGGCGCTGCGCATGCTGAAGCAGGTGGGCAACGCTTCGGGCGAAGTGCTTGCGCTGGATCCCGGGACGGATCCCGCTGATCTGGCTGAGCATGTCAGGCCGGGCAGGGCCCACTTCGTGATGGACCCCGTCACCAGGAGGAACGCTCCGCTGAGGGATGTCCATCTGCACGCCGTCCGTAGCCGACTGGGGGCAGACGGGCTGTTCGTCGTCGTGGTGAGCACCGACACCGATCTGGACGGGGTGGACGTCAAGCGCTGGACGCCACCGAGGCCGGCCGACATCGTCCACGCACATCTGAAGGAGCTGATCAGCCCGGCTGGTCCGCCCACATCGGAAGACCAGATCAGGATGAGCGAACTCCTCGAAATGGAGGAGACCCGCCGGTTCGTGAGCGCGGGGCCCTCACCTGGGGAGGCCGCGGGATTCGCACGGAAGCTCATCGAGTACGCCCAAGGGCAGTGCAACGACGAGGAACTGTCCGGTTACGGCCGTGCCTCGGCGGATGCGATCGTCGACTCCTGGTTCGGCGGTGACACCATCACGCTGCGCGACAAAGGCTTCTTGATCTCGCTCGCGGTTCTCGACGGATCCCCGTACCCGTTGGTCGCCGATCTCGGGGATCGGCTCTACGTCCGGCTGCTCGCAGCGGAGGAACCCGAACGAGCCCCGGGATACTCCGTGTTCGGGGCTTCCAGGGCGGACCGCCTGGCCCTGGCCCGTGCGCGGGAGTACGACGACGAAGCCGACTCGCCGTGGGGTCGGTTGCCTGAACGCGTCGTCGCCTTCGAGAACGGCCATCTCTGGGACGCCGTTCTGCGTCACGTCTGGACCAGTCACCCTGCGGCAAGGTTGCCGCTGCTGTCTTGGCTCGACGAGTTGGTCGTCGACCAGCGGACGCTCGTACGCCTGCGGGGCGCGGTGACGGCGGGTGTGCTGGCGGCCTGCGACTTCGAGTACGGCTTCGATCGGTTTCTGGGTCGCTGGGCCTCTTCCGCAGCACTCGTGGAGCGGCAGCTGGCCGCCTGGGCCCTGTATACCGCTGCGGAGCACGGAATGAGCACGGTGGTCAGACGACTGCTCGGGGACTGGAGCCGGCTCAGCGATCAGGGGCGGCGGTGGACGGTAGCCCGGACCTATGCCCTGCTGGGCGGCACCGCCGTCACGACCGCATTGCGGGACATCGAGAGGATGGCCTCGGCGGATCCCGCTCCTGACGCGGCCCTCCAGCTCGCGCTGGAACAGACGCTGGACGCCCTGCTTCAGGGGCCCACGGCCACCTCCGTTCTGGAACGAATGGCCCCGTGGCTGGAGAGCCAGGGGACGCTTCGGAAGCTGGCAACGAGTGGGTTCTTGCAGGGCGCACGGCGGCGCCGGCTCGAGCCGGGTCTCGGCGCAACCTGGCCTCGGCTGCTGTGGTTGGCGGACCAGGATGCCTTGGCCCGGCGCCACATCGTCACCCTGTGGAGAGGGACGCTCGGGGATCGTGCCGCGCGTGACGACGCACGGGTGGTTCTCTCCCGCTGGGTCCTTGCCGCCGACCAGGCGTCCAGCCGGATGATGGCCGCCACCAAGGTGCTCGACAAGGTCCCGGCCACGCTCGGCGCGCCGGGTACCGAGGCGTCCGCGGACCCCGAAGAGGTGTCCGACGTCGAAACGGCGCTTCGCCGGCTGCTGCCTGAGCTGGTAGGGAACGCGAACGACCGAGAACGGCTGGACTATCTGCTGCGTCGACTCCGCCGGGCGGAGGGACAGCCGTGCCCGGCCGCCGTACGGCTGCGGTCCGCACTGTCCGAGGGCCCCGGCCCGCACCTGTTGCCCGCGGCCCTTTGACATCCCGGGCGCACCTAGACCGAGAGCAGGAAGACACATGACGCCGACCTTCAACGATCCGGTGCGCAGCGTACGACCCTTGCACCGCTTCGAGTTCATTCGTAACAGCCCGCCCTCCTATGCCGAGCGTGCTCTCGTGTTTCTCACCGCCGGAGGGCGGCCGCAGACCTATCTGCCTCATCAGCAGCCCACTCGGGGAGAACTGGTGAGCAAGAACTTTCGGACCCTGTATGAGGTGGAGATGGGCATCCAGCACATGGCCCTCGAACACCGCCTGCCCAGTGACGGCGATGCCGCCTTCTTCTCCGCGGAAATCGATCTGACCTGGCGGGTGACCGATCCCCTCGTGATCGTCGAGAAGCAGATCCGCGATGTTCGCGCGCTCGTCGAACCGCGCCTGCTCACTCGTATGCGCAGGGCAAGCCGCCAGTACGCCATCGAGAAGAGCGCCGCCGCCGAGGCGGCGGTGATGGATGCCTTGATGGCCGAACCGGTGGCCACTGCCGAAGGACTGGAAATTCACTGTGAGGTCCGGCTCGGTCTCGATGAAGAGGCAATGAGTCAACTGAGCCAGCTGCGCAGCATCGACTACACGAAGGTGCGCACGCGCTCCGCACACGAACTGACCCGGCTTCAGGACGGCAACGACCAAGAAATGCTGGAGAGTCGCAGCCACTTCTATGCCACGTTGCTGTCCCAAGGCGAGATGACCCGATGGGGCGCACACCTGGCGAAGAACCCGGGTGACATCCCGCTGGCGATCTCCTCCATCCGCGACGATGAGCGGGAGGCGAGCGGCAACCAGATCCGGATCATCGAGAGGCTGCTGGACAGCGGAGTGGTCGAAGACCACATGGTGGAGGAGACCGCACGGGCTGCCCTGGAGAGCGTGAAGGCCCGGCTCATCGACGCCGGCCAGGGCCGTACCCGTAAGCAGCCCCTCTACCGAGAGCAGTTGGAGCGGGCGAAGGACCCCGACCTGCAGCAGGAGAGCGAGTGAACACACCGCCGGAGGTGCTGCACACCCTCGTTTCCTTCGTGGCCATCGGTGGCTGCCTCTACGTGGCGCTGAGGTGGGCGTCGGCCCCCTTGGTCAGGCATGTGGGCGTGGCCATCGAATACGTGTTGAACGTCCTGGTGACCGGGCTGCTGCTGCCGGAGTACTGCTGGACTCGGGCCCAGCGCCGGATCTCGGGTCATGCGCCGGCATTCGCCTACGCGTACGGGGACGCGGTGTGCACGCTCGCCTGCGGGGGACACAGATGCATGGCCACGCTGCTGACGGCTGTCCACGAGGCGGTCACACGGCTGGGGCACCGGGGGTCGCTGTGGCTCAGCGGTCTGGGAGCTGCCGCCTGGACGGTCTTCCCTGTGCTGTAGGAGCGACAGGTGATCCAAGCACGCACGACTCGGGTCCGCTGTGACCGGCAGGAGTGACCGACATGACTGATGCGACGGCGGCGGCACCCGCTCCCCTGGACGGTGCCGTTGATGTGCTCAGGGCGCAGGGAAGGCAGCAGGAAGCTGTGGGGGTGCGGGCCGCCGAACACTTACTGGCCGACCTACGGGCCGAGATCGGCCGTGCGGACACCAAGGCGTCCGTTCTCATCGGGGCGATCGGAGTATGCGCGGGCGCGGTGCTGAGCGGAGGATGGAGCAATGTGCTGCTCCACGGGACAGGCCGGGTACTGGGCGGGGCCGGTGCGCTCGCCTGGATCCTGTCGGTGGGATTTCTGCTCTTCGCCACTGCTCCCCGCTACCGGGCGAGTCGGTGGCGGCCGGGCCTTCCTCTGACGTATTTCCTCGACATTCGGCTGGCCGCCCGGTCAGGACTACTGGCTGAAGCCGTTCGAGGTACCGACACAGATCCTCTGGCCGGGCTCCTGACAGCGCTGCGCGACACGAGTGGCATTGTTGCCGCCAAGCATCGCTGGATCCGGGTGGGACTCGCTTGCTTCGCGGTCGGTGTGGTGGCGGTCATGGTGGCCCTGATGGTGGGGCAGGGGTGAGGACGGAACGCATGGACGACGGCATGCGCAGGACCGCCTATCTCTTCTATACCCCGTTGGGGGATCCGCAGGGCTGGAGGCTGGATCTGGCCGCGTTCGGTCGGGCGCTCAGTGGTTCTTTCCCCGAAGTGCGTTGCCGGACCGAGGCGGCGCACGCGGCACGGCTGTCGTTCTGGGCCGTGGCTGCTGACGGTGAGGAGTTCGACGGGTTTGCCGACTGCGAGGCGCGAGACACGGTCGCTCTGGGGTCGGCCACTGCCGGTGAAGCCGCCACGTTCGTGCTGTGGCTACGCGACGTGTACCTGCCGGCTCCCGACCTCATCCGCTTCACCTCCGAGCTCGCCTATGAGCGGGACATCGACACCGACTGGAGCATCCCGGCCGGCGGAGACCACGAGCGGGTCGCGGATGAGCTCATGCAGCACCTCCGGGTCGTCGGCGGCGGCTGACGACAGAGTCGGTGCTGTCCGCTGAAGGCCCCCGTGTGCGAGACGGTTCCCTGCCGCGGTCGCTTTCAGGGCTTCGGTGTTCACCGGGGTCCGGATCGAGTGGTGTCGGCTCGACAAGGTCGGAGGTCAGGGTCGGAACGGTCACCCCGTCAGCAGCACCCCCGCATACGACACCCCCGCCACCAGCACCCAGGACGCCAGGCCGAGCAGGGCCGTGCGGGTGCCGCCCGTGCGGGCCAGGGTCGGGAGGTGGACGGCGGTGCCGAGGCCGAACAGGGCGGTGGCCAGGAGGAGTTCCTGGGCGGTGGCGGCCGCGTCGAGGAGTGGGGCGGTGAGGAGGCCCGTGGTGCGCAGGGCGACCATCGCGAGGAAGCCCAGCACGAAGAGGGGGAGCAGTGCGGGGCGGGCGGCG
The DNA here is from genome assembly GCF_055558275.1 of Streptomyces sp. NPDC025806. Classification (NCBI taxonomy): domain Bacteria; kingdom Bacillati; phylum Actinomycetota; class Actinomycetes; order Kitasatosporales; family Streptomycetaceae; genus Streptomyces; species Streptomyces sp. NPDC025806. The sequence continues at coordinate 490,453 of NZ_JBVHMU010000004.1, forward strand.
GAGGTGGTGGGGTCGGTGTGGGTGCGGCGGCGGCTCAGGGCGACGCCCGCGACGAGGGGGGCCAGCATCGCGACCCGGATCAGTTTGACCAGGACGCCCTCGGTCAGTGCCTCGGGGCCCGCCGTCTGGGCGGTGGCGACGACCTGACCGACGTCGTGGACGCTCGCGCCGACCCAGCGACCGAACTCCGTGGGGTCCAGGCCGAGCGGGGTCCGCAGCAGGGGCAGCACGGCGATGGCGAGCGTGCCGCAGAGCGTGACCAGGGCGACCGAGGAGGCGACCTCCGCCTCGTGTCGCTCGGCATTCCCAGGCTTGCTGCCGAGCACGCCGCTGACCGCGCCGATCGCGGACGCGCCGCAGATCGAGTAACCCGTGGCGACCAGCAGGGACTGATCGGCGGAGAGGCCGATCCGGCGGCCCAGCCACTGGGTGCCGAAGAACGTGACCAGGACGACGCCGGCCACCATGACCAGCGCCGGCCAGCCGAGCCCGGCCACGTCGCCGAGGCTCAGTTTCAGGCCGAGCAGCACGATGCCGAGCCGCATCAGCCGCTTGCCCGCCAGGGACAGCCCGGGCCGCGCGGCACCCCGTACGAGGGGAGCGGCCACCGGCAGATGGGCCGCGGCGATGCCGAGCACCACGGCCGCGGTGAGCATCGGTACGGCGGGCAGCAGCCGGTGGATCCCGTACGCCACCGCCACGCCCGCCGCGGCGAGCGCGAGGCCCGGGGCGAGGCGCTCCGCGCGAGGGGCGGCGGGCGGCGCCGACGTGCGGCGTTGGCGTGACGGACCGGTGAGAACCATGGATCTCAGCGTGCGCCGGGCCGGTGGTACCCACTAGACGCGATCTCCGGGGCAGGTCATAGGGTTCGGCTATGACCGTACGAGCCTGCCGATGACCTCGGAGTTCGACCGCGCCGCTGACCGAGCCGGCGAAGGCACCCCGCGCCCGCTTCCCGATCTGCACGCCCTGCAACTGCTCGTCTGCGTCGCCGAGACCGGGAGTCTGGGCCGGGCCGCCGCGCGGCTGCGGATCAGTCAGCCGTCCGCGAGCGCCCGGATGCGGACGCTGGAGCGGCGACTGGGGCTGAAGCTGCTGGACCGTTCGACCTCGGGCTCGCGGCTCACGCCCGCCGGCGCGGTGGTCGGCGACTGGGCGCGGTCCCTGCTGGAGCAGGCGGAGGCGCTCGTCGCGGGCGCCGCCGCACTGCGGTCCCGGCAGGACCAGCGGCTCCTGGTGACCGCGAGCCTGACCATCGCCGAGGAACTGCTGCCGGGCTGGCTGGTCGGGCTGCGCGAGGAGTCGCCCGACACGCACGTCGGGCTCACCGTCACCAACAGCTCCGGGGTGATCGAGGCGCTGCGCCGCGGCAGTTGCGACCTGGGCTTCGTCGAGGGGCCCTGGGTGCCGGACGACCTGCACCGCACGGTCGTCGGCCGCGACCGTCTCGCCGTGGTCGTGGCCCCGGGCCATCCCTGGACCCGGCGCCGCCGCCCGCTCTCGGGCCGCGAACTCGCCGACACGCCCCTGCTGTTGAGGGAGCCGGGCTCCGGTTCCCGCGAGACCCTGGAGAAGGCGCTGCGTCCGTACGACGGCGTGGCCGTGCCGATACTCGAACTGGGCTCCACCGCGCCCCTGCGCAGCGCGGCCGTCCAGGGCCTGGCCCCCGCGGTGCTGTCCGCGCTGGCCGTCCAGGAGGACGTGGATCACGGCCGGTTGCGCGAGATCGAGGTCGATCCGGCGGTCCCGCTGCGCCGTCTGCTGCACGCGGTGTGGCTGAAGGGTCGCGAACTCCCGGAGGCGGCCGTGCGTCTGCTCGGCGTGGCCCAGGCGGTGTGAGGCGCCGCGCTCGGCTACAGGGGGAGCTTGAAGCCTTCGTGGCTGCGCGCGAACCCCAGCCCCGCGTAGAACCGATGGGCGTCGGACCGCTGTTTGTTGCTGGTCAGCTGGACGAGGGCGCAGCCGCGCTCGCGGGCCCGCTCGATCGCCCGGGACATCAGGGCCCGGCCGAGGCCCGACCCCCGCCGATCGGCGCGGACCCGCACCGCCTCGATCAGCGCCCGTTCGGCGCCGCCCTTGCCGAGCCCCGGGATGTACGTGGCCTGGAGGCAGCCCACGATCGTGCCGCCCGGCTCCACGAGCACCAGCATCTCGTTGCGCGGATCGGCGTCGATCGCCGCGAAGGCCCGCTCGTGGGCCTCCGTCACGACCACGGTCGCCGGGGCCACGACGCGGTCCTCGTCGGCGAGCAGGGCCAGGACCACCGGCAGGTCGGCTCGGGTCGCGGGGCGCAGGGCGTGATCGTCGGGGTGCATGGGGCCCGACCTTAACGGGCGGCGGGAGAGCGTCGCCGCCACTAGGGTCGCGCAATGGCTGATCAGACGCTGCACCTCACGGTCCTGGGCTCCGCGACGCCCTATCCGAGCGCGGACAATCCCTGCTCCGGCTATCTGGTGACGGGCGGCGGCGCCCGTATCTGGGTCGACGCGGGCAGCGGCACGCTCGGCCCGCTCCAGCGGTACACGCGCCTCGACGCACTCGACGCCATCTGGATCTCGCACCTGCACGCCGACCACAGCGCGGACCTGCTCACCGCCTACTACGGCGCGCTCTACGCCGACCTCACCCTCACCGCCCCGATCCCGCTGTACGGGCCGCCCGGCATCGCCGACCGCCTCGCCGGGTTCCTGACGAACGGCGCGGACCGAAGCCCGGTCGAATCAGCCTTCGCCATCACGGAGTTGTACGACGGGCACCAGGTGGACGTCGGCCCCCTCCGCCTGACCGGCCGGGCCGTCGCCCACGGCATGCCCGCCTTCGGGCTGCGGGTCGACGGCGCGGGCGGCTCCCTGGCGTATTCCGGCGACACGGCCCCCTGCGCGAGCCTGACCGAACTGGCCGCCGGATGCGATGTGTTGCTCTGCGAGGCCGACAGCGACCGGCACCCGGCGGAGGTGCCGGAGTCCGAACGGGTCCACCACACGCCCGAGGACGCGGGGGAGACCGCCGCGAAGGCCGGCGCCGGACGGCTGATCGTCACGCACGTGGGGCGCTCGCTCACCCCGCGCGAGGCGGTGGACCGGGCGGCCACGCGCTTCGACGGCCCCGTCGAACACGCCGCGCCCGGCGCCGAGTTCGCGATCCGGCGCCGCTGAAGACTGCTCACTTCGCGTCCGCGTAACACTCCACCCCCGCCACCGAGAACGGGAACCGCACCGGCGTCTGGCCGAAAGTGAACCGCCCCGCCGTCGCCGCCGCCCGCTCGATCGCCTCCGTCACCTCCGGGACCTCGTGCTCGGGGCAGTGGACGATGACCTCGTCGTGCTGGAAGAAGACCAGCTCGGCGGCGAGCGGGGCCAGGGTGGAGCGCAGGGCGGCGAGCAGGAGGAGGGCCCAGTCGGCGGCGCTGCCCTGGACGACGAAGTTGCGGGTGAAGCGGCCCCGGGCACGGGAGTTCGTCGAGGCGTAGCCGTACGGGGAGTCGGGGGCGGCCTCGTCCTGGGGGAGGCCCGCCTCCTCCGCCCCGGAGGCGCCCGCCGCCGGGGGACAGGTGCGGCCCAGCCAGGTGCGCACGAGCCGCCCTTCCTCGCCGGCCCGCGCCGCCTCGTCGACGTACGCGACCGCGCGCGGGAAGCGGCGGCGCAGCAGCGCCAGGTTCTTCAGGCCGTCGCCCGAGGTCTGCCCGTATATCGCGCCGAGGACGGCGAGTTTCGCCTGGTCGCGGTCGCCGGAGAAGGCGCGGTCCGAGACCGACTGGTACAGGTCGCCGGACTGGGCCGCGACCTCCATGAACGCCGGGTCGCGCGAGATCGCCGCGAGCACCCGGGGCTCCATCTGCGCCGCGTCGGCCACGACGAGCCGCCAGCCCGGGTCGGCGACGACCGCGCGGCGGATCACCTTGGGGATCTGCAGCGCCCCGCCCCCGTTCGTCGTCCAGCGGCCCGAGACCGTGCCGCCCGGCAGGTACTCGGGGCGGAAGCGTCCGTCCCGCACCCAGTCCTGGAGCCAGGACCAGCCGTGGGCCGTGTAGATGCGGTACAGCTTCTTGTAGGCGATCAGGGGCGCGACCGCCGGATGGTCGACGGACTCCAGCTCCCAGCGGCGCGTCGAGGCGACCTTGATGCCGGCCTGGGCGAACGCCTTCACGACGTCCGCCGGCAGCTCGGGCCGCACCCGTCTGCCGAACGCGGCCGACACCTCGTCCGCCAGCTCCGCGAGCCGGCGCGGCTCGCCGCCGCCCGCGTACCGCTCGCCGAGCAGCTCCGCGAGCACCGCCCGGTGCACATCGGCCCGCCACGGCAGGCCCGCCGCGCGCATCTCCGCCGCGACCAGCATCCCGGCCGACTCCGACGCGGTGAGCAGCCGCATCCGCTCCGGCCACTCGGCCGCCGCGTGTCTGCGCTGCTGCTCCGCATACACCTCGACCAGGTCGGGCAGCGGCACGTCGACGGGCGGGCGGGGCTCGAAGAGGGAGGACTGGGAGCCGGGGGCGGCCGTGCGCGGCGGCGGATCGGCGGGCACGGGGGCCTGGCGCAGGCGGGCCAGGGCGGCGGCCGCCGAGCGGGGTTCGCCGTGCCGCCCTTCGTGGCCCAGCAGCAGGTTCTCCGCCGCCTCGATGTCGTAGCAGCGCTCGACGCGGACGCCGGCGGCGAGCAGTCTCGGGTACACGGTGTGGGTGTCGCGCCAGACCCAGCGGGTCACGTCGGGCCGGGAGCGGACCGCCTCGGCGAGGTCCGGCTCGCGCACGACGGGGCCCGCGGGCAGCCCGTCGTCGCCCAGCGGCGCGAGCTCCGCGCCGCCGGACTCGGTCGGGGCGAGCACCCATCGTCCGGTCATGCAGCGAGTCTCACACCGGCCACTGACAATCCCCGGGCAGGCCGCGTCCGGGCACCGGGGTCAGCTGTCGCCGCCCTCGTCGATCAGCCGTCTGACCTCCCGGTCGACGAGCCCGAGCCGCGCCTCCGCGACCAGCGGCACCGAGCGCCGCTGACGCCGCGCCTCGTGCACCTCGACGCCCCGAGCACGCAGTCCGTCTGGGCCGGTGCCACTCTCATGTCCCGAGCGTCCCAGCCCCGCCCCGCCCGGCATCCCGGGCGCCCCGCGGCCCTGAGATCATCGAAGCCGGGGAGACGACCGGGAGACCGAGAGGGAGACAGGGACATGAGCGAAGGCACCGTCGATCGCGCCTTCGCCGAGGCTCTGTACGGATCCGATGGCGACGTGGACACCGCCGCCTCCCTCCTCGCGGCCGACCCCGCGTCCGACACCGAGCTCGCCCGGCGCGGACGCGAGCTCGTGCGCCGTGCCTGGGAGCGCGGCTGGCAGCCCGCCGATCTGCACCGCATGGTCGTCCGGGACCTGGGCCCCGACACCGCGCACACCCGCCTCGCGGCCCGCCTGATCCGCGCCGAGACGGGCCGCTACGACGTCCTGCCCCCGCGCTGGACGGCGCAGCTCGACGCCCTGCCCGCCGGCGAGGCCCCCCGCACGGACCGCTTCTCGGCGGCGACGACGACCCTGGAGCTGTACCGGCTGCTGCTGCGGCTGCCCGCGATCGAGCCGGTCGGCCCGGTGCCCGGCGAGGCGCTGAGCGTGCCCGTGGCCGGTGAGCCGCGCACCCTGGCCCGGATCCGCGCGCTGCTCGCCAAGGCGGAGGCGACCGGCTACCCGCCGGAGGCCGAGGCGCTGTCCGCGAAGGCGCAGGAGCTGATGGCCCGGCACTCGGTGGACGAGGCGCTGCTCGCGTCCCGTACGCACGCGCAGGACGCGCCCGCGGCCTGCCGGATCGGCGTCGACGCGCCCTACGAGACGGCGAAGGCGGTGCTGCTCGCCGCGGTCGCGGGGGCGAACCGCTGCCAGGCGGTGTGGAACAGCGCGTTCGGCTTCTCCACGGTCGTCGGTTTCGCACCGGACCTGGAGGCGGTGGAGCTGCTGTACACCTCGCTCCTGGTGCAGGCCACGGCCGCGATGACGCGGGCCGAGGCGGAGCAGCGGGCGGGTGGCCGCAAGCGTACGAAGACGTTCCGGCAGTCGTTCCTGGCCGCGTACGCGCAGCGGATCGGTGACCGGCTGGCGGCGGTCGCGGACGAGGTCACGGAGGAGCGCGGGGAGCTGCTGCCGGTGCTGGCCGCGCGGGACGTGGCGGTGACGGGCCGCACGGAGGAGATGTTCCCGGAGACGGTGACGACGCGGATGCGGGGCGTCTCGGACGAGGCGGGCTGGCACGAGGGCCGCTCGGCGGCGGACCGCACCCGGCTGTCCGGTTCGTCATCCTCCGAGGAGATTGATCCCGCTTAGTCCCCGTATTCTGGCCGGGTGAGCTGGTTCCGGGCGCTGAAGGACACCACGCGCTCGGGGCTGAGCGTCGAGCGCAAGCGGCTCGAACCGCTGATCGCGGTGCGCGGCGCCGCCGGACTCGCCCTCGTCATCGCGATGAGCCTGTGGCTGTTCGGGCCGGAGGTGGCGGCCGGATCGGCCTTCGGCGCGTTCCAGGCGGCCATCGCCACGTTCCAGCGGAGCTGGCGCCCGCGTCCCGAGCTGGCCTTCGCCTCCGGCGCGAGCCTTGGCGTCTCCACCTTCGTCGGCTACCTCACCGGCTCGCACCTGGCCCTGTTCCTGCCGCTGCTCGCGCTGTGGACCTTCCTCGCCGGACTGGCCTGGGCGGCGGGCCCGACCATCGGCCTGATCGCCTCGTCGAACGTCGCGATGATGCTCGTCACGATCACCCTGCCGACCTCCGTCGCGGGCGCCGCCGCGCACGCCGCCATGATGATCGTCGGCGGCCTGGTCCAGGCGGCCCTGGTGATCCTCTTCCCCGTACGGCGCTGGGGCGCCCAGCGGGACGCGCTGGCCGACGCGCTCGCCGCCGAGGCCGACTACGCGCGCCGGTTGCGCCACGACCCGGTCGCCCCCTTCGACCCCGAGCCGCTCATGCTGGCCCGCAGCGCCGCCGCGCTCACGCCGCGCCAGGCCCGCACCCGGCCCGCCCAGCTGCGCGGCACGCGCGGGCTCGCCGAGCGGATCAGGCCCGTCCTCGCCTCGCTCGCCGATCCGGCCGTCGGGGCGCCCGCGGAGGGCCCCGAGCGGGACCGGGTGCGGGAACTGCTCGCCGGCTCCGGCTCGATCCTCGACGCCGCCGCGCGCGCCATCCGCCAGGGGCAACCGGTGACGATCCCGGGCGGCGCGGTCGCCGCGTTCCGCAGCCCCGACACCGGCGCGATCCTCACCGGGCCCGCCCAGCGCGCGGCGAAACGGCTCGGCTCGCTGCTGCGGGACGTCGTGGAGACGGCCGGCGGCACCCGGACCGAGGACGACGACGTCCGCCGCCGCCCCGCCGACCCGGCCGCCTCCCTGCGCCGCCCGTCCCTCTTCCGGCTGCTGCCCGCCGCCGCGCGGGCCGTGCGCCGCGAGGCCCGGCCGGGCTCGCCGATCCTGCGGCACGCGACCCGGGTCACCGCGGTCGCCCTCGCCGGCTACCTCCTCGGCAACGCGCTGCCCTTCGGGCACGGCTACTGGGCGCCCATGTCCGCCGTCATGATCATGCGGCCCGACTTCTCGCAGACGTACTCGCGCGCGGTCGCCCGCTTCGCCGGCACGCTCGTCGGGGTCGCGGTGGCCACCGGCATCGTGCGGATCGCCCACCCGGGCACGTACACGGCGGCGGCCCTCGCCGTGGGGTGCGCGGGACTGATGTACCTGCTGATGCGCACGGGGCAGCTCGCCGCGCAGGCCTGCATCGCCGCGTACGTCGTCTTCCTGCTCGGCATGGGCGGCGAGAGCTGGGACCAGACCGTCGTCGAACGGGTCGTGCTCACCCTGGTCGGCGGACTGCTCGCCATGCTGGCCTACGCGCTCTACCCGGCCTGGGAGACCCCGCGCCTGCGCACCCGGCTCGCCGACCGGCTCGTCGCGCTCGGCGAGTACGCGGCGGCCGTCGTCGGGCACTACGCCCGGCCCGAGGGCAAGGCCTGCCCGGACGTGCGGGAGGCGCTGCTCAAGGCGCGGGACGCGCACATCGCGTGGGAACAGGCGCTGGCCCGGGCCAAGACCGAACCGGTGCGCAGCCGCGGTCTCACACGGGCCGCGGCCGACGACGCGGCCGAGGCGCTGCATCATCTCGGGCGGGTGGCGATGCTGATGGAGGCGCATCTGCCGGAGCGCGGGGCCACGCCGGTGCCGGCCGCGTCCGTCCTCGCCGACGCGCTGCTCAAGGCGACGCGTGACGGGGCGCGGGCGATCCGTGAGCGGCGGGTGCCGCGCTGGGATCCCGTGCGGGAGGCGCTGGCCGCTTGGGACGGGGACGGGGTTCCGGACCGGGTCGTTCGCCGGGGCGCCGGGTTGTTGCTGGAGACGCTGGGGGACCTGTCCGACGCGCTGGACACGGAGGCTTCGCCGATGGGGGTGAAGGATTCGGGGGAGCGGGCTGCCACGTCTTGAGCGTCGCCGGGTGACCGGTACGTCGTGGCTGGTCGCGCAGTTCCCCGCGCCCCTGAGATGCGCACTTCGTGCGCCATCTCAGGGGCTTGGGCATCGGGGAAATGCGACCCGAAGGGTCTGCATTTCAGGGGCGCGGGGCTGTATCGATCTGCGGCTCCGCCGCGGGGCGCGACCAGCCCCCACCGGCCGGAAGTCGACTACGAGACGGGCCGGACCGGGTTCGACCGGAGGTCAGCCCGTGGGGAGGCCCGTCGGGAGGCCGCCCGGGAGCTTGCCGTCCTCGGACTTGGTGAAGGCGTCGGTCTTGCCGCCGTCCCAGCTGACCTGCATGGACTTGCCGTCGTTGGACTCGACCTTGCCGGTCGTCCGGTCCGTGCTGCCGTCCGCGCACTTGAGGACGAACGTCGGCGCGGCCCCGTCGGACACCGTGCCGGAGCACAGGTGCCCGTCACCCGTGCTGAGCGAGGCCTGCTTGCCGCCGACCACGAGCACGACGGGCTGCCCGCCGCTCGTGGCGCTCCAGATGCCCTCCGTGTCCTTCACGGAGCCCGTGGAACCGGACGCGCCGCCGGTCGAGCCGCCGTCGGTCGACGAGGACGAGCCGCTGTCCGAGCCCCGGTCCTTCTTGCCGCCGCCGCTGTCGCTGCTGCAGCCGGTCACGGCCAGCGCCGCCACGACGGCCACGGCACCCGCGACGATCCGTACGTTCCTGATGCGCACAACTTCCCCCTGTTTCACGGCTGTCACAGCGGTCGCTCCCGTCGTGCGACCGCCGCAGCAAGTTACCAGCCGTCACGCCCCGCCATGGTGACGTACCTCTCCCGGCCAGCTATTGAAAACGGAAGTCATTTCCATATACTGGGGTCCATGGCACGCAACGAACTCCGACCGGTGATCAAGCTCAGGTCCACCGCCGGGACCGGCTTCACCTACGTCTCCCGCAAGAACCGGCGGAACGACCCCGACCGCCTGACCCTGCGCAAGTTCGACCCCGTGGCGGGCCGGCACGTCGACTTCCGAGAGGAGCGCTGACTTTCATGAAGAACGGCATCCACCCCGAGTACGCCCCGGTCGTGTTCCGCGACCGCGCGGCGGGCAGCGCCTTCCTGACCCGCTCGACGATCACTGCCTCCGACAAGCTCGGGGACCGGACGATCGAGTGGTCGGACGGCAACACGTATCCCGTGTTCGACGTCGAGATCTCCGACGCGAGCCACCCCTTCTACACCGGCCAGCAGCGGGTCCTGGACACCGAGGGCCGCGTCGAGGCCTTCCGGCGCCGCTACGGCGGCTGACCCCGCGGCCGACTCCGCGGCTGATTCCGGCAAAGACAGCAGGCCCGACCCCTTCCGGGGCCGGGCCTGCTGTCGTTCCGTGATCGAGGTGAGGTCAGAACGGGAACTGCGAGCGCCCGTGCTGGACCGAGATCCACTTCTGCGTGGTGAACGCCTCGACGGTCGCCTCGCCGTTCAGCCGGCCGATGCCCGAGCGCTTCTCGCCGCCGAAGGCGACCAGCGGCTCGTCGTGCACGGTGCCGTCGTTGACGTGGATCATGCCGGTGTCGATCTGCTGGGCGAAGGCCACGCCCCGCTCGACGTCGCCCGTGTGCACGGCACCGCTCAGCCCGTACGGGGTGTCGTTCGCGATCCGCACCGCCTCCTCGTCGCCGTCGAAGGGGATGAGGAGCGCGACCGGGCCGAAGATCTCCTGCCGCAGGACGGGCGAGTCGGCGGGCAGGCCGGCCAGGACGACCGGCTCGACCAGGTTGCCGTCGACCGCGCCGCGCACGAGCGCCGTGGCGCCCTCCGTGACCGCCTGCTCGACGACCGCCGAAAGGGCGTCCGCCTGCGTGGAGTTGATGACCGGGCCGATCACGGTCGACGGGTCGCGCGGGTCGCCCGCCTTCAGCGTCTTCACCTTGGCGACGAACTTCTCCGTGAACTCCTTCTCGACCTTGCGGTCGACCAGGATGCGGTTCGCGGCCATGCAGACCTGGCCCTGGTGCACGTAGCGGCTGAAGACGGCCGCGTCGACCGCGTAGTCGATGTCGGCGTCGTCGAGGACGGTCAGCGCGCTGTTGCCGCCGAGCTCCAGGACCGCCTGCTTGAACTGGGAGGCGCAGACCGTCGCCACGTGCTGGCCGACCTTGTCCGAGCCGGTGAAGGAGATGACCTTCGGCACGGGGTGGGTGAGCAGGGCGTCGCCGATCTCGGCGATGTCGGTGATCACGACGTTGAGCAGACCGGCCGGCAGGCCCGCGTCCTCGAAGATCTTCGCAACGAGCGAGCCGCCCACGATCGGAGTGTTCTGGTGCGGCTTCAGCACGACCGCGTTGCCGAGCGCCAGCGCGGGCGCGACCGACTTCAGGGAGAGCAGGAACGGGAAGTTGAAGGGGGAGATGACGCCGACGACGCCGACCGGCACCCGGTAGACCCGGTTCTCCTTGCCGTCCACGGGGGAGGGGATGACCCGGCCCTGCGGGCGCAGCGCCAGCTGGATCGCCTCGCGCAGGAACTCCTTGGCCAGATGCAGCTCGAAACCGGCCTTGACGCGGGTGCCGCCGAGCTCGTCGATGATCGCCTCGGCTATCTCCGCCTCGCGCTCCTCGACCAGGCGCAGCGCCCGCTCGAAGACCATCCGGCGCGCGTACGCGTTGGTCTTCGCCCACTCCTTCTGCGCCCGCTCGGCCGCCCGGTACGCCTCGTCGATCTCCTCGACGGACGCGACGGTGATCGACGCCAGCTTGTCCCCGTTGTACGGGTTGAAGTCGATGATGTCCCACGACCCGCGACCCTCGCGCCACGTGCCGTCGATGTACTGCCGGTCCAGATCGGTGAAGTACGTGTGCGAGGACTGTGACGTCATGGCAAATCCCTTGCTGAAGCGCCGGACGGCTGATGGGACGTCATCGTACGTCCGGCACCGGTCAGTTATGGCAAGAGATGAGCCAACTCGCTTTGCATTCAGGCGAATTCGGTCAGTAGTCGCTGGAGCAGTCCGATGCTCTCCGCCGGATCCGGGCACTGCTCGGCCAGGAGCGTCATCGCCTTCTCGTATTGGGTGACGTCCTCGCGCTTGTCCAAGTACAGGGCGCTGGTGAGCTGTTCGAGGAAGACGACGTCGGAGAGGTCCGACTCGGGGAACGTGAGGAGGGTGAAGCTGCCCGACTCGCCCGCGTGCCAGCCGCGGTCGAACGGCATGACCTGGAGGGTGATCCGGGGCCGCTCGGCCAGCTCGATCAGGTGGCGCAGTTGTCCGCGCATCACCTCGGGCCCGCCGTGCACCCGGCGCAGCGCGGCCTCGTCGAGCACCACGTGCAGCTCCGGGGCCTGCTCGGCGACCAGCAGCTTCTGCCGCTCCAGGCGCAGCGCCACGCGCCGGTCGACGTCCTCGGGGGCGGCGCCGCGCATGCCCTGCTCGACGACCGCGTGGGCGTACGCCTCGGTCTGCAGCAGGCCGTGCACGAACTGGGCCTCGTAGCCGCGGATGTGCGAGGCGGCGGCTTCCAGGCCCACGTAGGTCTGGAACCAGCCGGGCAGCACATCGGTGTAACTGTGCCACCAGCCCGTGGAGTTGGCCTCCTTGACCAGGGAGAGGAGGGCCTCGCGCTCGGCGCCGTCCGTGACCCCGTACAGGGTCAGCAGGTCCTCCACGTCGCGTGCCTTGAAGCTCACGCGGCCCAGCTCCAGGCGGCTGATCTTCGACTCGGAGGCGCGGATCGAGTAACCGGCGGCCTCGCGTGTGATGCCGTGCGACTCCCGCAGGCGCCGCAGTTGCGAGCCCAGCAGGATGCGCCGCACCACCGAGCCGCCTCCCGGCCCCAGCGCCTGGGGCGACGCCCAGGACTCCCCAGCGGTCACGTCGTCCAACCTCCCTGATCCATCAGGGGCCGAAGTCTGCCACTAAAACGCTCCGGCCCGTACTCGCACGGTTACGGAAAGGGAGAAGAGGCGAAAGCGATGCGTGAGAACTTGGAAGAAGTCGCGGGAAGAAATGAGCAAGAAGCGGTACGGGAATGGTCAAGTCCGGCGCGTGCACGTGCATCTGCCCTTGCATCCGTTCTGCGCATTCGGAACCATGGTCGTCACCACCGCTCGCTACGTACTGCGAAAATGGGGAGTGCCTCGCATGGGGACGAACGGATCGACCATGCTCGAGCCTTTCGACGCGTTGAGGCAGAGTCTTCCCCCGCTCGATCCCTCGGCGGTGTCCAGCGCCGCCTCCTGCGCCCTGCCCGCCCGCTACGAAGCGGTGGGCAGCGCAAGGGAGTTCAGTCGCAGAACGCTCGGCGACTGGGACGTGCCCGAGCGCTTCGACGACATCTGCCTGGTCGTCTCCGAACTCGTCACCAACGCGCTGCGCCACGCGCTGCCCGCCGACACGCCCTACGACCAGGACCCGCCGGTGCGGCTGCATCTGATGCGCTGGGCCTCACGCGTGGTGTGCGCGGTGCGCGACCCCAGCAACGACAGCCCGGTGGCCCGTGAGGCCGACGTGTGCGATGACTTCGCGGCCGAGTCGGGGCGCGGCCTGTTCCTCGTCGAGTCCTTCAGTGACAGCTGGGGCTGGCACCCGATGGCCGGCGCGCTGAGCGGCAAAGTCGTCTGGGCCCTGTTCCGGGTGTGAGTGCCGGGCGCCGCTCAGGCGACCGTCAGATGGTCGAACTCCCCGTCCTTCACGCCCAGGAGCATGGCCTCTATCTCCGCGGGCGTGTAGACGAGCGCGGGGCCCTCGGGGAAGTTCGAGTTGCGTACGGCGATCTTGCCGCCGGGCAGTTTCGCGAACTCCACGCAGGAGCCCTGCGAGTTGCTGTGCCTGCTCTTCTGCCAGACCACTCCGTGCAACTCCGTGGCCGCCATGCCGTTGTACACGTGGTGCACGGTTCGCTCCCCCGGTGGTTCTCGTGGTGCATGGGTGCATGGGACAACTGCCCCGGCTGATCAGGATCATAGCCCTCGCCCAAGATCTTCTGCATGAGCAGATGCACGTGCACGCGGGGTGGTCCCGCGACTACAGAACCTCGGTGCGTCTCTCGCAAAGAGGACAGGATCCGACCTACATCCCGCGTAGTTTCTTCTCATCGAGTCCGGCGAACGACGAGAGGTGTTTCCGATGGTCATGCACGTGAACCCCGAGGCCCGCGGCGACGAGCGCGGCGCGCTCCTGGCCTTCATCGCCGAGCAGCGCGGCGGCCTGCGCCGCACCCTGCTGGGGCTGACCGACGAGCAGGCCGCCGCGAAGCCCAGCGCGAGCGAGCTCTCGCTCGGCGGCCTCGTCAAGCACGTGGCCGAGGTCGAACAGGGCTGGGTGGCCCTGGCGAGCCGGACCGAGCCGGACACCAAGCGCGACCCGGAGTCGTACGGCATCGGCTTCCAGATGGTCGAGGGCACCGACACCGTGCGGTCGCTGCTCGACTACTACGAGGACGTGGCGCGGCGCACCGAGAAGTTCTTCCACGACGCCCCCAGCCTGGACGACACCTTCCCGCTGCCCGACGAGCCCTGGTTCCCCGACGGCCAGGAGGTCTCGCTGCGCTGGCTCGGCCTGCACCTCATCCGCGAGACGGCCCGGCACGCCGGCCACGCCGACATCATCCGCGAGTCCCTGGACGGCAAGACCGCGTTCGAACTGGTGGGGCTCGCGCAGCAGGGCTGAGGGCACATCCCCGGGGGCCGCGCAAGTGCGCGGGTTCTACGCTGAGCGCATGTCAGCGATCCGCCTCCTGGTCCTCGGGGCCGTACGGCAGCACGGCCGCGCGCACGGCTACCAGGTGCGCAGCGACCTGGAGTACTGGGGCGCCCACGAGTGGTCGAACGCGAAGCCGGGATCGATCTACCACGCGCTCAAGCAGATGGCGAAGCAAGGACTGCTCCGCGCGCACGAGGTGGCGCCGTCGACGGCCGGCGGCCCGCCCCGCACCGAGTACGAGGTCACCGAGCGCGGCACGCGGGAGTACCTGACCCTGCTGCGCGAGTCCCTCACCGCGTGCGACCAGAAGCCGGACGCCCTCTCGGCCGCGCTCGGCTTCATGGTCGACCTGCCGCGCGCGGAGGTCGTCGCGCTGCTCCGGGAGCGGGTGCGGCGCATCGAGGAGTGGCGCGCGTCCGTCACGGAGCACTACACGCCCGAGGGCGGCCCGGAGCAGCTGGGCCACATCGGCGAGATCATGAACCACTGGGTGTTCACCGCCGACACCGGCGCCGAGTGGACCCGCGCGCTCGTCGCCCGGATCGAGGGCGGCGCGTACACCTTCGCGGGCGAGGGCGAGCCGTTCGTCGGGGTCCTCGCGGACGGGCAGGAGAACCCGTACGCCGCGCACTGACCGGGGTCGGTGCGCGTCAGTGGTGGAACGACGTCGCCGCGTCCTTGTCGCGGACCTGCGGGTGCGGCTGGCTGCGGAGGTCGGGCAGGATCCGGGTCAGATCGTCGACGAGCAGGGCGGCCAGGTCCGCCGAGAACCCGTTGCGGCACACGACGCGGAGCACGGCGAGGTCCTCGCGGTGCGCGGGGAACGTGTAGGCCGGCACCAGCCAGCCGTGCTCGCGCAGCCGCCGCGACACATCGAAGACGTCGTACGCCGTCACGTCCGGCGCCGTCGTCACCGCGAACACCGGCAGCTCGTCGCCGCGCGTGAGCAGCCGGAAGTCGCCGAGCGCCTCGAACCGCTCGGCCAGCCCGCGCGCCACGTCCCGCGACGCCTGCTGCACCGCCCGGTAGCCGGCCCGGCCGAGCCGCAGGAACGAGTAGTACTGGGCGACGACCTGCGCGCCGGGCCGCGAGAAGTTCAGGGCGAAGGTCGGCATGTCGCCGCCCAGGTAGTTGACCAGGAAGACGAGGTCGTCGGGCAGCGCGTCCGGGTCCCGCCACAGCGCCCAGCCGACGCCCGGGTAGACCAGGCCGTACTTGTGCCCGGAGGTGTTGATGGAGGCCACCCGGGGCAGCCGGAAGTCCCACACCAGGTCCGGGTCGAGGAACGGCGCGACCATGGCGCCGGACGCCCCGTCGACGTGCACCGGGATGTCGAGCCCGGTCCGCTCCTGGAGCTGATCGAGCGTCGCGCACAGGTCGGCGATCGGCTCGTACGACCCGTCGAAGGTGGAGCCGAGGATGCCGACGACACCGATCGTGTTCTCGTCGCAGAGCTCGGCGGCGGCCGTCGGATCGAGGTGGAAGCGGTCGCCCTCCATCGGGACCTGCCGCGCCTCGACCTCCCAGTAGTCGCAGAACTTCTCCCAGCAGACCTGCACGTTGATGCCCATCACCAGGTTCGGGCGGGCGTCGCGCGAGGGGTAGCGGTCCGCGTTCCGCTTCGCCCAGCGGCGCTTGAGCGCCATGCCGGCCAGCATGCACGCCTCGCTGGACCCGGTCGTCGAGCAGCCCACCGCGGCCGTCGGGTCGGGCGCGTGCCACAGGTCCGCGAGCATCGCGACACAGCGGTGCTCCAGCTCGGCGGTGCGCGGGTACTCGTCCTTGTCGATCATGTTCTTGTCCCGGCACTCGGCCAGGAGGACGTCCGCCTGCGGTTCCATCCACGTCGTCACGAACGTGGCGAGGTTGAGCCGAGCGTTCCCGTCGAGCATCAGCTCGTCGTGCACCAGCTGGTACGCGGTCGTCGGCGCGAGCGGACCGTCCGGCAGCCGGTGCTTGGGCGGCGCGTCGGTCATCCCGGCCGCGGGGTCGGCCGCGCCGTAGAACGGGTTGACGGCCATCGGGCGCTCGTCGCGTCCCCGGGACCGGTCCGCGGGACCGTGGTGCAGCGGAGGCATCGGCGACTCCTTCGTGAGCGGCGTCCCCCGCGCCAGCCTAGGCAGACATCGCGGAACGGGCATATCGGGCGCCCTGGCGTCGGGCTTGCACCTCACGCGGCGTGAGGACCCAAGCTGGGGCACGTACGGAGAACCGCTGCGGGAAAGGAGCGGCCATGACCTCCTCGGTCCACTCGGTCGGCCAGGTGGCCGGATTCGCCGGGGTCACGGTGCGCACGCTGCACCACTACGACGAGATCGGGCTGCTCGTCCCGAGCGAGCGCAACCACGCGGGACACCGCCGCTACACCGCGTCCGACCTGGACCGGCTCCAGCAGATCCTCTTCTACCGGGAGCTCGGCTTCCCGCTGGACGAGGTGCAGGCCCTGATCGACGACCCGGCGACCGACCCGCGCGAGCACCTGCGGCGCCAGCACGAGGTGCTGACCGCCCGCATCGAGAAGCTGCAGAAGATGGCCGAGGCCGTCGAACACGCCATGGAGGCGCAGAAGATGGGAATCCAGCTCACCCCGGAGGAGCGCTTCGAGGTCTTCGGGGACAAGGACCCCGAGCAGTACCAGGAGGAGGCCGAGCAGCGCTGGGGCAACACCGAGGCCTGGGCCGAGTCCCAGCGCCGCGCCGCCACCTACACGAAGGAGGACTGGCAGCGCATCCAGGCGGAGGTCGAGGACTGGGGCCGCCGCTACGCGGCCCTCGTCACCTCCGGCGAGCAGCCGTCCGGCGCCGCGGCCATGGAACTCGCCGAGGAGCACCGGCGGCACATCAGCCAGAACTACTTCGAGGTCTCCTACGAGATGCACGTCTGCTTCGGCGACATGTACGTGGCCGACGAGCGCTTCAAGGCGTTCTACGACGCCATGGGCGAGGGCGTCGCCGAGCACCTGCGCGACGCGATCCGCGCGAACGCGGAGCGGCACGCGGGGGAGTGAGGGCGCCGGCCCGGCTCAGGGCGCGGTGGTCTCCTGGGCGATGACGGCGGCGGTTCCGTAGGCGCAGACCTCGGCCGCTCCGTCCATCGCCTCCGTCACGTCGAAGCGGAACATGAGCACGGCGTTGGCGCCCCGCGCGCGTGCCTGCTCCACGAGCCGGTCCATGGCCTGGTTCCGCGTCTCGACCAGCGTCTTGGTGAGGCCCTTCAGCTCGCCGCCGATCATGGACTTGAGCCCGGCGCCGATCTGGCTGCCCAGGTGGCGCGAGCGCACGGTGAGGCCGAACACCTCGCCGATCACCTGCTGCACCCGGTACCCCGGGACGTCGTTCGTGGTGACGACGAGCACATCCGCCTGCGGATTCTGGCCGCCGCCGAAGTCTTCGATACCCATAACGACAGGTTTGCCACAGTTCACCCGGAGTGCATCCTGAGAGGGCCACTGGAACCTGGTGCCCGCGCGCGGCGTTGATAACTTTGCATCGCCGATCTGCATGGCACCGCATTGCCGTTGCCCTCACCCCCTCAGGAGCCCGGACCCGTGATGACGCTTGCGCTCGGACCAAGCTGGCTGGACCCGGACCATTTGCTGAACACGTTCGGTATCTGGGGCCTGCTCCTGATCGTGTTCGCGGAGTCCGGTCTGCTGATCGGCTTCTTCCTGCCGGGTGACTCGCTGCTGTTCACCTGCGGTCTGCTGATCACCGCCGGCACCCTCGACTTCCCGCTGTGGGGCGCGATCGGGCTCATCTGCCTCGCCGCGATCCTCGGTGACCAGGCCGGATACGTCTTCGGCAAGAAGGTCGGACCGTCGCTCTTCAGGCGCCCGGACTCCAAGCTCTTCAAGCAGGAGAACGTGCAGAAGGCGCACGAGTTCTTCGAGAAGCACGGGCCGAAGTCGCTGGTCCTGGCCCGCTTCGTGCCCATCGTGCGGACGTTCACGCCGATCATCGCGGGCGTCTCCGGGATGCGGTACCGGTCCTTCATCACGTTCAACGTGATCGGCGGTGTCCTGTGGGGCGCCGGTGTGACCCTGCTCGGCTCCTGGCTGGGGAACATCGAGTTCGTCCACAAGAACATCGAGGCGATCCTGATCCTGATCGTCCTCGTCTCCGTGGTGCCGATCGCGATCGAGTTCCTCCGCGCGAAGCGCTCCGCGAAGCGGGAGCAGGACGGGGCGCCGGACTCTTCCGGTGCGTCGTCCTCGCGGGGGCGCCACGCTCGTCGCTAGCCGCTCGGGGTCGGGGGGCGCCTTTTCGTCTGCCGGGTTCCTCCTCGTGGGCGGCTCTCCCGCCGTCGTGGCTGGTCGCGCAGTTCCCCGCGCCCCTGGAGATGCGCACTTCGTGCGCCATCTCCAGGGGCGCGGGCGTATCGGGGAAATGCGACCCGAAGGGTCTGCATTTCAGGGGCGCGGGGAACTGCGCGAGAAGCCCCACCGGGCGGCACCCGGCGACGAGACCTCACCAGGCAGGACCGGGACCGGGTCCCGCTAAAAACCTCGCGTGCGCTTGGCCGCGCGGCGGCCCTCCGCGCCGGGGGAGCGGATGAAGAGGCGGGAGATCTCGCCGCCCAGGTTCACCCCGATCGCGATGGCCATCGCCAGCGCCGCGGCCTGCGACAGATACACGAGCCCCGCGTTCACATCGTTGTGCGCGATGGCCAGCAGCCCGAAGTACGTCGCCGAACCGGGCAGCAGCGGCCCGATCGCCGCCGTGACGTAGGGCAGCGCGGACGCGAAGCGGTACCGGGAGAAGAGCTGGCCGAACAGGCCGACGAGCCCGGCCGACGCCGCCGTGGACGCCACCGGCGAGATCCCGCCCGCCACGTGCATCGCCCCGTAGACGACCCAGGCCACCCCGCCGTTCAGCGTCACCATGAGCACCGTGGAGCGCTCCTGCTGCAACAGCACCGCGAACGCCAGGGACAGCGCCATCGACGCGGCGATCTGCCAGTACGGCCGGTCGATGACCTTGAGCGCGGCCTCCGGGTTCAACTCGGCGTGCAGCTGCACACCCACGTAGAGCATGATCAGCACGCCGATCACGATGCCGACGAAGAAGTACATGACTTCCAGGAGCCGGGCCGCCGCCGTGATGTAGAAGCCGGTCAGACCGTCCTGCACGCCCGCCACGAGCGCCCGCCCGGGCAGCAGCGCGAACAGTCCACCGGTGATCACCGCCGAGGCCCGCACGTCGACGCTGGCGAGCGTGAGCAGGATGCCGATGCCCGCGGGCGGCATCGCGGCGGCCAGGAACTGGTAGAACTCCGGGAACCCGCGCCCGGCGCACAGCCACGCCAGCCGGTCGCCCAGCATCGCGCCGATCGCCGCGGCGAAGAACACGATCAGGTCGCCGCCGACGAGGATCGAGGCCGCCCCGGCGAGCAGCCCGCTCGCCGCCGTGAGCGCCCAGCCGGGATACGGGTGCCGGTTGCGGCGGATCTCCGCGAGGCGCCGGTAGGCCTCCTCCAGGGACACCTCGACGTCCTCGTCGCTGATGTCGTCCACGAGCCGGAACACGGCCGCGAGCCGGTTGTAGTCGGTGCCCCGGCGCCGCACCGTCCGCGAGGCCGTCACGGGGTCGTCCACCAGCGAGGGCTGGAACGTGATCGACAGCAGGGTGAACGTCACCGTCGGCTCGCACCGGTCGAGCCCGTAGGACCGGCACACGGCGAACATCGCCGCCTCCACGTCCTCGGCGCCCTCGCCCCCGGCGAGCAGCAGCTCCCCGATACGCAGCGTCAGGTCGAGCACGCGCGGCACGGCCGGCCCGGTCTCGTCCTCCTTGTGGACCTTCTCCGGCGCGGGCCGCTCGGCCACCGGCATGCGCAGCATCGTGCGCATCCGGTCCTGCCAGGGAGCTTCCTTGGTGAGCCGCACGACCGGGATGCCCTGCGCCGGGGTGAACGCCGGCGGCGACTGCCGTGAGCTGTATGTCCTCGGCGGCGTGAAGGCCGAGCCCTCCACCTCCACGACCTCGGCCGCGTGCACGCTCAGCCCCTCCGGGACCGAGAACTCCGAGGTGGTCGAGGAATCCTCCTCCACCACCGGAGCCGGCGGTGCGACACCGCTCGGCTGCGTGAACGCGCTGCGCGCCTCGTCGGACTGCGGCTTGCGGTCCTCCGGCGCCTCCGACTCCCGCTCCGACACCTCTCGCCCTTCGTACGACTACGTACGCGTCTGCCTCCCGTACGCCTCAGTATGCGCACGGATACACGAACGGGCCGCACGACCCCGGTCGGGGAGGTGCGGCCCGTTCGACGCGAAGCGTCAGGCGCGGTGCGTCAGGCGCGGGGGTCAGTGACCGCCCTGGTCCTGGGCGCGCTTGTAGGAACGCTCGATCTCGGCCTCGGCCTCGGTGCGGCCGACCCAGTCGGCGCCCTCGACGGACTTGCCGGGCTCGAGATCCTTGTAGACCTCGAAGAAGTGCTGGATCTCCAGGCGGTCGAACTCGGAGACGTGGTGGATGTCGCGCAGGTGCTCCATCCGCGGGTCCGTCGCCGGGACGCACAGCAGCTTGTCGTCGCCGCCGGCCTCGTCCGTCATACGGAACATGCCGATGGCGCGGCACTTGATGAGGCAGCCCGGGAACGTCGGCTCGTCCAGGATGACCAGGGCGTCCAGCGGGTCGCCGTCCTCGCCGAGGGTGTTCTCGACGTAGCCGTAGTCCGTCGGGTAGGCCGTCGACGTGAACAGACGACGGTCGAGGCGGATGCGACCGGTCTCGTGGTCGACCTCGTACTTGTTCCGCGATCCCTTAGGGATCTCGATCAGAACGTCGAACTCCACCGGTGGCTCCTCCATGATCAACACAAACGTCTGGTGATGCAGTGATTAAGTGTCCCTCACGCAGGTGTGTGATCGCGAAAGGGGCTGGTCCGCGGTGCCGGAACTGAAGGCTTCGCAGCTCTTGACGAGCGTGGCGAAGACCGCTGCGCTGACCAAGACCAAGCACGTGACGGTGGGTGCGACGGCGGTGGGTCTCGCCCTCGCGGCCGTCGTCGCGGTCTCGGCCGGCCCTTGGGACGCTTCGGGTCAGCGTAAGGCCGAGGCGGACCGGGCGGCCTCTCCGGAGGCCCTTGGTGGCGCACATCACGGCCGCAGGGCCCCCGCCGCCCCGGCCGCGCCCAGCGCCCCCGCCGTCCTCGCGGCCCCCGGAGCGTCCGTGCCGGGCCCCGCGAAGGACGCCCTCGCCGAGGTCCTCGACCCGCTCCTGAAGGACGCCGCGTTCGGCCCGCGCCGCGCCGCCGCCGTCGTCGACGCCGTCACCGGAGAGCGGCTCTACGGCAAGGCCGCGGGCGACGCGCTCACCCCGGCGTCCACGACCAAGCTCGCCACCGCCGTCGCCGCGCTCACCGCCGCGGGCCCCGACCACCGCATCGCGACCCGGACGAAGCTGGAGAAGGACGGCAAGGAGCTCCTCCTGGTCGGCGGCGGCGACCCCACCCTCACCGCCCGCAAGAAGAACCCCTACGGCGCCGCCAGCCTGCGCGATCTCGCCGACGACACCGCCGCCGCCCTCAAGAAGGACGGCATGACCGAAGTCACACTCACCTACGACACCTCGCTGTACTCCGGCCCCGACACCCACCCCATCGGCCCCAACGAGAACCTGGCCCGGGTCAGCCCCCTCATGGCCGACGAGGCCCGCCTCGACGACTCCGGCAGCGGGCCCGCCCCGCGCGACGGCGACCCCGCGGCCGCCGCCGCCCGGACGTTCGCGGGCCTGCTCCACGACCGCGGCGTGCGCACCAAGGGCGACCCCGCCCCCTCCAAGGCGTCCGGGCAGGCCGAGGACGTCGCGAAGGTCGAGTCCCCGCCGCTGTCCGCCCTGGTCGAGCGGATGCTGACGCACAGCGACAACGACATCGCCGAGGCCCTGGCCCGGCAGACCGCGATCGCCGCCGACGAGTCCCACGACTTCGACGGCGCCGGGACCGCCGTCAAGAAGCAGCTCGAGAAGCTCGGCCTGCCGCTCGCCGGCGCCCACTTCGCCGACGGCAGCGGCCTCGACCGCGCCGACAAGGTCTCCGCGAACCTGCTGACCGGCCTCCTCGCGAAGGCCGCGGACCCGCACCGCCCCGCACTGCGCCCCGTGCTCACCGGCCTGCCCGTCGCCGGCTTCACCGGCACCCTCAGCAGCCGCTACGCCGACCCCGCGGACGCCTCCGGCATCGGCCTGGTCCGCGCCAAGACCGGCACGCTCACCGGCGTCAACGCCCTCGCCGGGTCGGTCGTCGACGCCGACGGGCGCCTCCTCGTCTTCGCGTTCATGACCGAGGGCGCCCCCGCACCCCAGGCCGCCCAGGCGGGCCTGGACCGGCTCGCGTCCTCCGTCGCCAACTGCGGCTGCCGCTGAGCCCGGGGGCCGGACTCAGGGTTTCGTCAGGGTTCAACCCCCTCCGCGTACGCGAGGGGTCACGTACCGTTGACGCATGACGAGCATCGGCGGCGCTGCCTCATCAGGGATGGTCGACTGGAACCTCGCGGTGGCCACCGCGACCCGACTCGTACGGCCCGGCCCGGAGGTGAGCCGCGACGAGGCGCGCGCCATCGTCGCGGAGCTGCGCCGGCACGCCAAGTCCTCCGAGGAGCACGTGCGCGCCTACACGCGCATGGCCACGGACCGGGAGCACGACACCCCCGTCCTCGTCGTCGACCGCCCCGGCTGGGTGCGGGCCAACGTGGCGGGCTTCCGCGAGATCCTCAAGCCGCTGCTCGACAAGATGCAGGAGCGCCGCGGCCCGGGCGCGGGACCGGCCGTCCTCGGCGCCGTCGGCGGCAAGGTCACCGGCGTCGAGCTCGGCATGCTGCTGTCGTTCCTGTCCTCGCGCGTCCTCGGCCAGTACGAGACCTTCGCGCCCGCCACCCGCGACCTGCCGGCCGCCCCCGACGGCGGTGGCCGGCTGCTGCTCGTCGCGCCGAACATCGTGCACGTCGAGCGTGAACTCGACGTGGACCCGCACGACTTCAGGCTCTGGGTGTGTCTGCACGAGGAGACGCACCGCACCCAGTTCACCGCCGTGCCCTGGCTGCGGGACCACCTGGAGGGCGAGATCCAGTCGTTCCTCGCCGAGACCGACGTCGACCCGTCGACGTTCCTGGAGCGCATCAGGGAGGCCGTCCAGTCGCTGTCCGGCGGGCGCCCCGACACCGAGGAGGACGACGGTGGCCGCTCGCTCGTCGAGATGGTCCAGTCGCCCGCCCAGCGCGAGATCCTCGCCCGCCTCACCGCCGTCATGTCCCTCCTGGAAGGGCACGCGGACTACGTGATGGACGGCGTCGGACCGGCCGTCGTGCCGAGCGTCGGAGAGATCCGCGAGAAGTTCAAGGAGCGCCGCCAGAAGGGCGCCTCCCGCCTCGACCTGGCCCTGCGCAAGCTCCTCGGCCTCGACGCCAAGCTGCGCCAGTACCGCGACGGCGAGCGCTTCGTACGGGCCGTCGTCGACCAGGTCGGCATGGACGGCTTCAACCGGGTGTGGACCTCGCCGAACACGCTCCCCACGAAGGCGGAGATCGCCAAACCGGCGGACTGGGTCGCGCGGGTGCACAACAAGACGGACGGCGCGACGGGCGGCGCGCACGGCGAGGACTGAGCCCGGCGAGGGGGCCCCGCGCGATCGGCCACGCCAGGAATGGCGCAGGATCACCCATCCGAGGGACCGTGGGTCGTGGGCAGGCGTGCAATGCTCGGTGAATGGCTCGCTTCTGTCACCATCGACACACTCTGCGTGACCGAAGTCACCGAGTCACCGTTGAGCGACTGAGCCGTGCCACATCGGTTCATAGTTGGCGCCCCACCCCCTCAGACAACGGAATGAAGGGAACCGGACATGGGTCCCCATCCTGCGGTCGCAGCGATACGCCTGGCGGTCCGCCGCGTCCTCCACGACATCCTCGACACGCACCCCCAACCCCCCGCGGGTGACCGGCCGTTGGTCCTGGTCGCCTGCTCCGGCGGCGCCGATTCCATGGCGCTCGCCTCGGCCCTCGCCTTCGAAGCACCCAAACTCGGCGTCCGCGCCGGCGGTATCACCGTCGACCACCGCCTCCAGCCCGGCTCCGACGTCCGCGCCGAGGACGTCGTCCTGCGCCTGACCTCGCTCGGTCTGACCCCCGCCGAAGCCGTCGCCGTCGACGTGGGCCGCGCCGGCGGGCCCGAAGCCGCCGCCCGCGACGCCCGCTACGGCGCCCTCGACGCCGCGGCCGAGCGCCACGGCGCCGCCGCCGTCCTGCTCGGGCACACCCGCGACGACCAGGCCGAGACCGTCCTGCTCGGCCTCGCCCGCGGCTCCGGCATCCGCTCCCTGTCCGGAATGGCCGCGGTCTCGGGGGCCGCCGGCCGTTACCGGCGCCCCTTCCTCGGGCTCGACCGGCAGACCGCCCGCAAGGCCTGCCTCGTGCAGCACCTGCCCGTCTGGGACGACCCGCACAACACCGATCCGGCCTACACCCGCTCCCGGCTGCGCCACGAGGGGCTGCCCGCCCTGGAGAAGGCGCTCGGCAAGGGTGTCGTCGAGGCACTCGCCCGGACGGCCCAGTTGTCCCGGGACGACGCGGACGCGCTCGACGCCTGGGCGCAGCAGGCCGCCGAATCCGTACGGGACGCGGCCGGGCTCCTCGAATGCGCCAAGCTGTACGCGCTGCCGCCCGCCGTACGCCGCCGCATCCTGCGCAGGGCGGCCATCGAGGCCGGCGCTCCCGCGGGTGCCCTCTTCGCCCGCCACATCGAAGAGGTCGACCGCCTGATCACCGGCTGGCGCGGTCAGGGGGAGATCAATCTCCCGGGCAAAGTCGTCGCCCAGCGTCAGGGTGGCAGACTGGTCATCCGGCAAGGCTGACTCGGCGGCTCACGTCGCGGCGGCCGGTGGGACGACCGAAAGTGATGCGGGTGGACGCGAAAGACATGGGCACCGACCTTCAGTCGGTGCTCATCACCAAGGAAGAGATCGACGCGAAGCTGGCCGAGCTGGCCGCGAAGGTCGACGCGGAGTACGCGGGCAAGGACCTGCTGATCGTCGGGGTCCTCAAGGGCGCCGTGATGGTCATGGCGGACCTGGCTCGTGCCCTGTCCACCCCCGTCACGATGGACTGGATGGCGGTGTCCTCGTACGGCGCGGGCACCCAGTCCTCCGGCGTCGTGCGGATCCTCAAGGACCTCGACACCGACATCAAGGGCAAGCACGTCCTGATCGTCGAGGACATCATCGACTCGGGTCTGACCCTGTCGTGGCTGCTGACCAACCTCGGCTCGCGCGAGCCCGCCTCCCTCGAGGTGTGCACGCTGCTGCGCAAGCCCGAGGCGGCCAAGGTCGACATCGACGTGAAGTGGGTCGGCTTCGACATCCCGAACGAGTTCGTGGTCGGCTACGGCCTCGACTACGCGGAGAAGTACCGGAACCTGCCGTTCGTCGGCACCCTGGCTCCGCACGTCTACGGCGGCTGAGCGCCCGTCAGCGCTCGTCGCGGCGGCGGGAACCCTCAGGGGATTCCCGCCGTTGGAGCATGCGAGGGGCAGATTCTCGGTCGTCCCCTGCGGCGTCGGGTGACAATGCTGGGGTACCGTCCGAAGAACAGTTCTTCAAACAGCTTCAAACAGCCTTATCAAACTCACTATGGCAGGAGGGACGGGGCGGCATCGCTCCGTATGGATGGACGTGAAGCGATACTTCCGTGGGCCGGTCATGTGGATCGTGCTGGCCGTCCTTGCCGTGGTCGTGTTGATGCAGGTCGTCGGTTCGTCCGGCGGCTACAAGACGGTGGACACCGGCCAGGTCATTCAGGCCATCGACCAGGACAAGGTGAAGCAGGCCAAGCTCACCACCGGCGATGAGAACAACATCAAGATCGAGCTGAAGGACGGCCAGAAGCTCAAGGGCGAGGACGGCAGCAAGTTCCAGGCGAGCTACATCGGCGACCAGGGCGTCGACGTGGCCAAGGACCTGCAGGCCCGCTTCCAGGACAACAAGATCCCGGACGGGTACACCGTCTCCCCCGAGAAGCAGAACGCCTTCGTCGGCATTCTGATCACGCTGCTCCCCTTCATCCTGCTGCCCCTCATCTTCCTGTTCCTGATGAATCAGATGCAGGGTGGCGGCTCGAAGGTCATGAACTTCGGCAAGTCCAAGGCCAAGCTCATCACCAAGGACACCCCGAAGACGACGTTCGCCGACGTCGCGGGTTCGGACGAGGCCGTCGAGGAGCTCCACGAGATCAAGGAGTTCCTGCAGGAGCCGGCCAAGTTCCAGGCCGTGGGCGCCAAGATCCCCAAGGGCGTGCTGCTGTACGGCCCGCCCGGTACCGGCAAGACGCTGCTCGCGCGTGCCGTCGCCGGTGAGGCGGGCGTCCCGTTCTACTCGATCTCCGGTTCCGACTTCGTCGAGATGTTCGTCGGTGTCGGTGCCTCCCGTGTCCGCGACCTCTTCGAGCAGGCCAAGGCGAACGCTCCGGCGATCGTCTTCGTCGACGAGATCGACGCCGTCGGCCGGCACCGCGGTGCGGGTCTGGGCGGCGGTCACGACGAGCGCGAGCAGACGCTCAACCAGCTGCTCGTCGAGATGGACGGCTTCGACGTGAAGGGCGGCGTCATCCTGATCGCCGCCACGAACCGGCCGGACATCCTCGACCCGGCGCTGCTGCGTCCCGGCCGTTTCGACCGCCAGATCGCGGTCGACCGTCCGGACATGCAGGGCCGTCTGGAGATCCTCAAGGTCCACCAGAAGGGCAAGCCGGTCGCTCCGGACGTCGACCTGTCGGCCGTCGCCCGCCGCACCCCCGGCTTCACCGGTGCCGATCTGTCGAACGTGCTGAACGAGGCGGCCCTGCTGACCGCCCGCTCGGACAAGAAGCTGATCGACAACCACATGCTGGACGAGGCGATCGACCGTGTGGTCGCGGGCCCGCAGAAGCGGACCCGGATCATGTCGGACAAGGAGAAGAAGATCACCGCGTACCACGAGGGCGGTCACGCCCTGGTCGCGGCGGCTTCACCGAACTCCGACCCGGTCCACAAGATCACGATCCTGTCCCGCGGCCGGGCCCTCGGTTACACGATGGTGCTTCCGGACGAGGACAAGTACTCGACCACGCGCAACGAGATGCTCGACCAGCTCGCCTACATGCTGGGCGGGCGCGCGGCCGAGGAGCTCGTCTTCCACGACCCGACCACGGGCGCGGCGAACGACATCGAGAAGGCCACGACCACGGCCCGTGCCATGGTCACGCAGTACGGCATGACCGAGCGGCTCGGCGCGATCAAGTTCGGCGGCGACAACACGGAGCCGTTCCTCGGCCGTGAGATGGCGCACCAGCGCGACTACTCGGAAGAGGTCGCGGCGCTCGTCGACGAAGAGGTCAAGAAGCTCATCGAGACGGCGCACAACGAGGCCTGGGAGATCCTCGTCGAGAACCGCGACGTTCTCGACAACCTGGTCCTCGCGCTCCTCGAGAAGGAGACGCTGAACAAGGAGCAGATCGCCGAGATCTTCGCTCCGATCGTGAAGCGCCCGGCCCGCCCCGCGTGGACCGGCTCCTCCCGCCGCACCCCCTCGACCCGCCCGCCGGTGCTCTCCCCCAAGGAGCTGTCGCTGACGAACGGGGCGAACGGGGCGACCCCCGCCATCGAGTCCACCCCGGTGGACACGGTGAAGGAGGACCGCTCCGAGAGCTGATCGGGCCCCGGTGCCCGGGACAGCCCCGGAATGCAGGCCGCGTCCCCCACGCTTTACGGTGTGGGGGACGCGGCCTTTTTCGTGGACACGGGCCGCGTCGGACATTCGCTTGAGGAAGAGGCACAGATGACCGACCCGGTGACGCTGCACGGTGAGGGCCCGATCGGCGAGTTCGACGAGAAGCGGGCCGAGAACGCCGTACGCGAACTGCTCATCGCGGTCGGCGAGGACCCGGACCGCGAGGGCCTGCGGGAGACGCCGGCGCGGGTCGCCCGGGCGTACAAGGAGATATTCGCGGGTCTGTGGCAGAAGCCCGAGGACGTGCTGACGACGACGTTCGACCTGGGGCATGACGAGATGGTCCTGGTGAAGGACATCGAGATCATCTCCAGCTGCGAGCACCACCTCGTGCCGTTCGTGGGTGTCGCGCACGTCGGGTACATCCCGTCGGCGGACGGCAAGATCACCGGACTGTCCAAGCTGGCCCGGCTCGCCGACGTCTACGCCCGGCGTCCGCAGGTGCAGGAGCGGCTCACCACGCAGATCGCGGACTCCCTGATGGAGATCCTGGAGCCGCGCGGTGTCATCGTCGTCGTCGAGTGCGAGCACATGTGCATGACGATGCGGGGCGTGCGCAAGCCCGGCGCGAAGACGATCACCTCGGCGGTCCGCGGTCAGTTGCGCGACCCCGCCACGCGCAACGAGGCGATGAGCCTCATCATGGCGCGCTAGGGCCTTTCGTTTGGATCAGGCTGGGCTCGCGGGGCGTGGCACGCACATCTGCGGCGTTGTCGTCACTCGCCGACGCTCCGCGTCGACTCCCTCCTCCGCCTTGCAGCTGCACGCACCACGCCCCGCTCCCTGATCCAGCCTGATCCAAACGAAAGGCCCTAGCCCTGCGGGCTCAGGTGGTCGGGGCGGTGCCCTTCGCGTCGTCGTCGTCCTCCGGGAGCCGGCAGACGTGCTGGAGGAAGAGGGCCGCGGCGATCACGCCGATGCCCGCGACGACGGAGAAACCGGCGTAGATCGCCTGGTCCCGGCGGGGTGCCACGTCCAGGTGCTCCAGCAGGAACGCGAACGTGCCGCCGTACATCCCGGAGACGAGCGCGGCGACCAGCGCGCTGGCCTGGCCGAAGACGAGGGCGCGGGCGGCCATCATCGGGTCGACGCCCCGCGCGTCGGGGCGGCGGGCGCGCTGGGCCTTCAGACGGGACCGGATGGAGAGCGCCGTCGCCAGCAGGACGAGGGCGATCAGGGCGAGGACGACGGGGGCGGCCGGGGGGACGCGGGGCAGCGTGCCCACCGCGTTCCACAGCCGGGCGCCCGCCCAGGACAGGACGCCCGCCACCGCGAAGAGCCCGGCGAGCGTCCTGATCCGCAGTTGCTTCATCCCCGTGGTCGCCCTTCACGTGTCTACGGTCTTCCACGACCGCCTGGCTGCGGCCGTGCCCGCTAGACCCTAACGATTACTCGGGCAGCCGGAGTTCCAGGTCGGCGCGCGGGGCGATGCCCTCGCGGGTGACCTCGGCGAGCAGGGCGGCGACGGGGCCGCGGCCGGGCAGCTGGGCCTCCGGCTCGACGTCGTGCCAGGGGGCGAGGACGAAGGCGCGCTCGTGGGCCCGCGGGTGAGGGAGCGTGAGCACCGGGTCGTCCGAGACGACGTCCGCGTAGGCAACGATGTCGACGTCGATCGTCCGCGGGCCCCAGCGCTCGTCCCGCACGCGGTGGAAGGCCTCCTCGACCGCGTGGGCGCGCTCCAGCAGGGAGGACGGCGGCAGCGTCGTCTTGAGGATCACCACCGCGTTGAAGTACGAGGGCTGGGAGCCGGGGTCGACGCCCCAGGGCGCCGTCTCGTACACGGGGGAGACGGCTTTGACCCGGACGCCGGGGGTGTCCTCCAGGGCGTCCACGGCGCCCTGGAGGGTCTCCAGGCGGTTGCCCAGGTTCGAGCCGAGGGAGAGCACCGCGCGCTTCGGGTTCGACAGCGTGCTGTCGGCCGCGTCGACCTGCTCGACCACGGAGGCCGGCACCGGCTGGACGGTCGGGTCGAACTGCGTCTTGTTCATACTCGGCTCCGGGTGATGGTGACGGTCACGTCGTCGAAGGGCACGGTGATCGGCGCGTCCGGCTTGTGGACGCACACCTCGACCTCCAGCACCCCCTCGTGCTTCAGGCACGTCTGGGCGATGCGCTCGGCGAGCGTCTCGATGAGGTCGACCGGCTCGCCCTCGACGACGGCCACGACCTCCTCCGCCACGATGCCGTAGTGCACGGTCTTCGCCAGGTCGTCGTCGGCCGCCGCCGCCCGGGTGTCGAGTCCGATCACCAGGTCCACGATGAAGGTCTGGCCCTCCTCGCGCTCCTTGGGGAAGACGCCATGGTGCCCTCGGGCCTTGAGGCCGCGCAGCGCGACACGATCCACGCGAATCACTCCTGCAGTCGTCGGTAGGAGCCGGTCCCATCGATGTGCGGTCGCTGCGCCGGCTCGTTCGAATCTACCTGCGCGCACGGACATCGCTCGCCCGCGGGGGCTATGGACATCCGGCGCTCCGGCTGGTAGCCGCCCCTACCCATGGGGGTCCGCGGCCAACCGCGCGCCCACGATTCCGGCGCTTTTCGCGCCGGGTACCCACTCAGGCGGGTGAGCCGTCCGCGCCCCGGTCGCCGTCGATGCCGCCGTCCGGGCCTTCGTCGAGCCGGCGGTCGATCTCCGCGTCGAGGTCGGACTCGTCGTCCGACTCGGCGAGGACCGGGGAGGCGTGGTGGGACCACAGCTTCCAGCCGTCACGGGTGCGCCGGAACACGTTCGTGGCGACGACGCGCTGGCCGACGAGCGGGCCGAGCTCCTCGCCGCCCTCGGGCGCGGGGCCGCCGCTGAGGATGTTCTCCGTACAGGTCACCAGGGCCGTGTCGGCGACCACGCTGATGTGCAGGTCGGTCAGGAAGAACTGGATGTACTCCGTGTTCGCCATGATCAGCGCGTAGCTGCGCAGGACCTCGCCGCGTCCGGTGAGCACCGGCCAGCCCGGATGGACGCAGCTGATCGAGGTGTCCTCGGCGTCGTCGGGGTCGGCGTCCTCGGCGTAGGCGACGTCCTCGGGGGCCAGCCACAGCGAGGTCAGTTCCTCGAAGTCGCCGCGCTCCAGGGCCTCGTAGAACGCGCGGTTGGCGTCGTCGACGGCCTGGATGTCGGTGTGGGTCACAGGGCTCCCTCGACCGCGCGGGCGACGCGGACGGCGTCGGCGGTGGCCCGGACCTCGTGGACGCGGACGGCCCAGGCACCGGTGTGGGCGGCGATCGCGGAGACGGCGGCGGTGGCGGCGTCGCGCTCGCGGGCGGGCGGCGGGGCGCCCTGCCCGTCGGAGAGGACGTGGCCGAGGAATCGCTTGCGGGAGGCGGCGACCAGGACGGGGTGGCCGAGCGCGTGCAGGCGGTCGAGGTGGGCGAGGAGGGTCAGGTCGTGGCCGGCCTCCTTGGAGAAGCCGAGGCCCGGGTCGACGACGATGCGGTCGGGCGCGATGCCCCCGGCTATGACGGCGTCCACGCGGGCGCGGAGCTCGTCGACGACCTCCGAGACGACGTCCTCGTAGTGCCCGTGCACGGCGTCGCCCGCGAGGAGGCCGCGCCAGTGCATGACGACGAAGGGGGCACCCGCGGCGGCGACGACCGGGACCATCGCGGGGTCGGAGAGACCGCCGCTCACGTCGTTGACCAGCGCCGCGCCCGCCGCCAGGGACTGCTCGGCGACCTTGGCGCGCATGGTGTCCACGGACACGGTGACGCCCTCGGCGGCCAGGCCCCGCACGACGGGGATGACGCGCTTGAGCTCCTCGTCCTCGTCCACGCGCGTGGCGCCGGGACGGGTCGACTCACCGCCGACGTCGACGAGGTCGGCCCCCTGGGCGACCAGGTCGAGGCCGTGCTTGACCGCGCGGGTGGTGTCGAACCAGCGCCCGCCGTCCGAGAAGGAGTCGGGCGTCACATTGACGACTCCCATGACCGCGCAGCGGTCCCATGCGGGGAGATTGGCTACGTGGCCCCGGCGGACCTGCGACGTGCTCATGCTTCCAGCGTAGGGCTGTGCGGGGGATGCCTCGCGTCGCAGGGCTGATTACCGGGGGTTCCTGCGCGGCGGGGGCGGGGGCGGGGGAGGGTGATGAAGCCCTCGGCCTGCATGGCGGCCCAGCCGATGCGGGGGAGGTCGCGTGGGGAGCCGTAGACCACGAAGCGGGGTTCCCAGCGGGGGCGGAACTTGGCGTTGAACTTGTAGAGCGACTCGATCTGGAACCAGCGGGACAGGAACACGAGCAGGCCGCGCCAGGCCCGCAGGACCGGCCCCGCGCCGATCTTCTCGCCGCGCGCGAGCGCGGAGCGGAACATGGCGAAGTTGAGCGACACGCGCGCGATGCCGTGCTCCGGGGCGGCCTGGAGGGCGGTCACGATCAGCAGCTCGTTCATCCCCGGGTCGGCGGTGCGGTCGCGGCGCATCAGGTCGAGGGAGACGCCGTCGGGGCCCCAGGGAACGAAGTGCAGGACGGCCCGCAGGTCTCCGTGGGGGCCCGGCGAGCCGCCGGCGTCCGGGGCCTTGTGGGCCGTGGCGATCAGACAGTCGCCGTCGGCCGCGTCACCGATGCGGCCGAGCGCCATGGAGAAGCCGCGCTCGGTGTCCGTGCCGCGCCAGGCGTCGGCGGCGCGGCGGATCCGGTCCAGCTCGGCGGGGGCGAGGTCACGGGCGCGCCGGACGCGGGTCTCGTAACCGGCGCGCTCGATCCGCTTCACCATCTGGCGGACATTGCGCATCGGCCGCCCCGCGAGGGAGAAATACGCGACGTCCACCACCGCCTCGTCGCCCAGCTCCAGCGCGTCGAGCCCCGTCTCGCGGGTCCAGACCTCGCCGCCGGTCTCGGAGCAGCCCATGACGGCCGGGGTCCAGGAGTGGGCCCGCGCCTCGTCCATGAAGCGCTCGATGGCGCCGGGCCAGGCCTCCACGTCCCCGACGGGGTCGCCGCCGGCGAGCATCACCCCGGACACCACGCGGTAGCAGACGGCCGCCTTGCCGCTCGGGGAGAACACGACGGCCTTGTCGCGGCGCAGCGCGAAGTGGCCCAGCGAGTCGCGGGCGCCGTGCCGCTCCAGAAGGGCGCGCAGCCGGGCCTCGTCGTCCTGGGTGAGCGTGGCCGCCGGATGCTCGGGGCGCAGCGCGAAGTAGATCGTGGTGAGCGCGGTGAGCATGCCGAGCGCGCCGAGCGAGAACCCGACCGTGGACGAGGTGCGGCCCGCGTAGTCCAGGGGGCCGTCGACGCCGAACAGCCCGTACAGGACGTGCGACAGGCGGTCCGCCAGGCTCGGGTCGCCCGTCAGCTTGTCCGGGTGCGCGCTCACGATGGCGAGGCCGAGCAGCAGCGAACCGGCGCCCATCACCACCAGGTTCGCCAGCGCGCGCCAGCGGCTGCGCGGGTCGGGCAGCGCGTCGAACTCGGCGCGGTGCCGGGCGAGGAGCCACAGCAGGGCGAGCGGGATGACGACTCCGGCGAGGGAGTGCCGGTACGCGAACTGGGCGCAGGCGCCGACCGGCAGCAGCACCACGGTGGCCCGCCAGGCCCGCCGCTTGCGCCGCCGCAGCCCGTGCGCGAGCAGGAGCAGCAGGACGCCGCAGCTGAGCGCGAGGGCGGCCGCGTACGGGCCGAGGGTGCCCGGCAGGACCTGGGCGAGGGCGTGCATGCGGCTGTGCCGGAAGCGCGGGAAGACGCCGGCCGCGACGTCGAGCAGCCCGACCAGGAGACCGGCCCGGGCGATCCAGGCCGGCACGGACTCCGGGCGGGGGCCGCGCACCACGCCGCCCACCGCGCGCCGCCATCGTCCCGGAACGGCGTCCTGGTTTTGCGCATCTATCCTGACGAACATCGCATTTCCGTAGTTCTGCGAGAAGCGTGAACGGACATCCATATCGGGCATCCGCGACGTGCGCCCTCTAGGACGGGGGCATCGGGAAGCGGGTTCACTCCCACCCGGAAAAGAGCCGTAAAGGGTGAGGAAAGCAGGAGAAAAGCCGCTGCTCCGCACGGGGCACGTCCCACCACGTCGACGCGGAGGCGGAAGACATCCCATGGGTCTCACGAGTCACAAGGTGCTTGCCCTCGCGGTACTGCTCGCCGTGGTCCTCTTCCTCGGCACCGTGCTGCTCTGGCCCCGCCTGGCGCAGCGCTCCTGGCGGTCCGTCAGCGGGCGCGTTGCCCTGCTGCTCGCCACCCAGCTGATGCTGTTCTGCGCGGTGGGCCTCGGGGTGAACCGGTCGTTCGGCTTCTACGCGTCCTGGGACGACCTGCTGGGCCGGGAGCAGGGCGAGGGCGTCGTCACGGACCAGGCCGGTCCCGGCGGCGCCGCCCGGACCGTGCACGCCGTGTCCGCGGGCGGCCTCACCGCACCGCCCGGCGCCCGGCCCGACACACTGGGCCGCATCGAGAAGATCGACGTGGTGGGGCGCGACACCCGCATCGCGAGCCCCGCGTACGTGTATCTGCCGCCGGAATACTTCCAACAGCGGTACGCCGGGCGTCACTTCCCGGCCGCCGTCGTCCTCACGGGCTACCCGGGCACCGCGGAGGCGCTCTACAAGGGGCTGCGCTATCCGCAGACCGCCTACCGGCTCGCGGCCGAGCACCGGATGCGGCCGATGATCCTCGTCATGCTCCGGCCGACCGTGGCGCCGCCGCGCGACACCGAGTGCGTGGACGTGCCGGGCGGCCCGCGCACCGAGACCTTCTTCGCGCGGGACCTGCCGCAGTACGTCGCCGCCCGCTACCGCACCGAGAAGCAGTGGGGGATCGTCGGCGACTCCACCGGCGGCTACTGCGCCCTGAAGCTGGCCATGCACCACCCTGACGTCTACAAGGCGGGTGCCGGGCTCTCCGCGTACTACAGGGCGGCGCTCGACCCGACGACGGGCGACCTGTTCCACGGCGACCAGGAACTGCAGAACCGGGCGGACCTTCTGTGGTCCCTCGACCGGCTGCCGCCGCCCGACACGTCCCTCCTGGTGACGACCAGCAGACAGGGCGAGTACAACTACCCGGACACGATGGCGTTCCTGGGCAAGGTGAAGCCGCCCGCGCGCGTGGCGTCGATCGTCCTCGACAGCGGCGGGCACAACTTCAACACCTGGCGGCGGGAGATCCCGGCGACGCTCCGGTGGATGAGCGCCCGGCTCAGCGAATGATCTCCAGGTCCACGTCGGTGCGTGCGACGTCCTGGGCGTCGGCCGCGGTGGAGCGGCGCAGCGCCTCGTGCAGCCGGGCCGGGGTGAGGACGCCCAGGAAGCGGCCCTCGGAGCGTTCGTCGATCACGGCGATCCAGCCCGCGTCGTGCTGCAGCATCGTCGCGAACGCCTGCTTCAGGGAGGCGCCGACGGGCAGCCAGGCCTCCATGCGGCGGGCGTGGTCCCGTACGGTCTCGCCCTTCGCCGCCTCGCGCGCGTGCCCGGCGGAGATCCAGCCGTGCAGGTTGTCCTCGCCGTCGAGGACGACGGCCCAGCGGGCGTCGAGCTCGCGGGGCAGCGGGTCGTCGAGATGGACGACGGGCGGCTGCTCCAGGTCGCTCTCCTCGATGGGCGTCACCGAGAGGCGCTTCAGGCCCCGGTCCGCGCCGACGAAGTCGGCCACGTAAGGCGTGGCGGGGGCGCCGAGGACCGCGGCCGGGGTGTCGAACTGCTCGATGCGGCCCTGCCCGTAGACGGCGATGCGGTCGCCGAGACGGACCGCCTCCTCGATGTCGTGCGTGACGAACAGGACGGTCTTGCCGAGCGTGCGCTGCAGGCGCAGGAACTCGGTCTGGAGGTGGTCGCGGACCACCGGGTCGACCGCACCGAACGGCTCGTCCATCAGGAGCACCGGCGGGTCCGCCGCGAGCGCGCGGGCCACGCCGACCCGCTGCCGCTGGCCGCCGGAGAGCTGTTCGGGGTAGCGCTCGCCGAAGACCTTCGGGTCCAGGCCCACCAGGTCGAGCAGTTCGGCGGCGCGGGCGCGGGCCTCGGCGCGCCGCACGCCGAGCAGGTGCGGGACCGTCGCCGTGTTGTCGAGGACCGTCTTGTGCGGGAAAAGGCCCACTTGCTGGATGACGTATCCGATACGCCGGCGCAGCTTCACCGGATCGATTTCGGATATGTCGTCGCCGTCGAGGAGTATCCGGCCCTCGGACGGTTCGATGAGCCGGTTCACCATTTTCATCGTCGTGGTCTTGCCGCAGCCCGACGGGCCCACCAGCGTGACCAGTTCGCCCGCGTTCACCTCGAAGGACAGATCGTCGACGGCAGTTGTGCCGTCCGCGTACCGCTTGCTGACGTGCTCGAACCGGATCATGGGACCCCATTCTGCCGCTACCGTCCCGCCGTTGTGTGACGGCGGTGTTGCGGGAAGGGGGAGGGTATCGGCCGTTGTCAGTGGCGGCGGTTAGGGTCGTCCGCAGTTCGAAAAGTGTCGGCGACGACCGTGCGGGGGCACGGCCGGCGGCATACGTTCGGGGAAACGGGGGAGGCGGGCGGGGTGAGTGAGCAGAACTGCCTGGTGCGCAATGAGTGGGTGTGCGGCGAGTATCTGCGCACCCGCAGCCAGGAATTGGTCGACGCGACCGTGCAGCACGTGGGCATCACCCTCGCATCGGTGGTGATCGGCGTCCTGATTTCCTTGCCGCTCGCGCTGCTCGCGCGCCGCAGGCGGGCTTTCGCGGCGCCGGTGCTCGGTCTGACGACCGTGCTCTATTCCATTCCCTCGCTCGCGATGTTCTCCCTGCTGCTGCCCCTTTTCGGGCTCTCCCCGGCTCTCGTGATCACCGGGCTCGTCCTGTATTCGCTGACGATTCTCGTGCGGAACACATTGGCGGGGCTCCAGTCCGTCCCCGAAGAGGCCACCGAGGCGGCCCGCGGGATGGGATACGGGCCGCTGCGCCTGCTGTGGGAGGTCGAACTGCCGCTGGCGCTGCCCGCGTTGCTGGCCGGGGTGCGGATCGCGACGGTGTCCACGGTGGCGCTCACCACGGTCGGCGCGATCGTCGACTACGGGGGCCTCGGCACGCTGATCCTCGACGGCCTCGACAGCGACTTCAAGGCACAGGTGCTGACCGCGTCCGTCCTGTGCGTGGCCCTCGC
Source organism: Streptomyces sp. NPDC025806 (assembly GCF_055558275.1). Classification (NCBI taxonomy): domain Bacteria; kingdom Bacillati; phylum Actinomycetota; class Actinomycetes; order Kitasatosporales; family Streptomycetaceae; genus Streptomyces; species Streptomyces sp. NPDC025806. Next base: position 527,390 of record NZ_JBVHMU010000004.1, read on the forward strand.
GATCCTCGCCGACCTGCTGCTGCTCGGACTCCAGCGGCTGCTGACGCCGTGGACGCGGGCGACGGCCGGGCCGGGTCCGCGCCGGTCCCGCAGACGCGCGGCGGCGGCTACGCCGGTGGTCCCCGAGCCCGAGAAGGTGGCATGAACGCGATATCGGGCGCCTACGACTGGCTGTCCGCCGGCGCCAACTGGCAGGGCGAGAAGGGCGTGTGGCACCGGCTCGCCGAGCACCTGTACTTCAGTGGCGTCGCGCTGGGCATCGCCTGCCTGATCGCGCTGCCGCTCGCCCTGTGGCTCGGGCACATCGGCCGCGGCGGCGCCCTCGCGGTCAACGTGTCGAACGTGGGGCGCGCGGTGCCCACACTGGCCGTCCTGGTGCTGCTCACGCTGACCCCGCTGGGCCGGCACGGCGATGTGCCGACGCTGATCGCGCTGGTCCTCTTCGCGGTGCCCCCGCTGCTGACGAACGCGTACGTGGGCGTGCGCGAGGTGGACCGTTCGGTGGTGGAGGCCGCGCGCGGCATGGGCATGAGCGGCGGGCAGGTCTTCGCCCGGGTCGAACTGCCGCTGGCGTACCCGCTGGTGATGACCGGACTGCGCTCGGCGGCGGTGCAGGTGATCGCGACGGCGACGCTGGCCGCGATGGCCGGCGAGGGCGGGCTCGGGCGGATCATCACCGCCGGGTTCAACCTCCAGGACACGCCGCAGGTGGTCGCGGGCGCGGTCCTCGTGGCGGCGCTCGCGCTGGTCGTGGAGGGCCTGTTCGTGGCCGTGGGGCGGCTGTGCGACCCGATGCGGGGGCGGGCGTGAGCCCGTTCGCGCGGTTCTTCCCTGCGTTGATTCATCCGGTTTCGGCCAGCTCATCGGCAAAGTCATCAGCAAGGTCATCGGCAAAGTCATCGGCAAGGTCATCGGTACGACGAGGAGAGTCATGAACAGCAGGACACGCAGGGCGGCACTGGCGGCCGTGGCGGTGGGCGCGCTGACAGCGGGGCTGGCCGCGTGCGGCGGCGACAGCCTGGAGGGCAAGGACGACGCGGGCTCCGGCGGTTCGGGCGGCGGCAAGGGAAAGGTCGTCGTCGGCGCCGCGAGTTTCACCGAGGCGAAGGTGCTCGGTGAGCTGTACCGGCAGATACTCGACGACGCCGGTTACGACGCCTCGGTGAAGACCGTCGCGAACCGGGAGATCTACGAACCGCAGCTCGCCAAGGGCGCGATCGACGTGGTGCCCGAATACGCGGCGACGCTCGCCGAATTCCTCAACCTGAAGAAGAACGGGCCGAAGGCGGAGCCGGTCGCCTCCAGCGATGTCGACGCCACGGTGAAGGCGCTGCGCGGGCTCGCCGGGCCGGAGGGGCTGAAGGTCCTGGACGCGGGCGGGGCCGTGGACCAGAACGCGTTCGCGGTGAGCGAGAGCTTCGCGAAGAAGCACAAGCTGAAGACGCTTTCGGATCTCGGCGCTTCCGGCCAGAAGGTCAAGATCGCGGCGGGTGACGAATGCGAGCAGCGGCCGTTCTGCGCGCCGGGGCTGGAGAAGAAGTACGGGATCGACGTGGCGGGTATCGACCCCAAGGGCGTCGGGACCACCCAGGCCAAGCAGGCGGTGAAGACCGGGACGGATCAGCTGGTCCTGACGACCACGACGGACGCGACGCTGGAGAACTTCGGTCTCGTCCTCCTGGAGGACGACAAGAAGCTCCAGAACGCGGACAACATCATTCCGGTTGTGAACGCGAAGGACGCGGGTGACAAGGCGATCGCCGACGCGCTCGGGAAGCTGACGAAGACGCTCACGACCGACGATCTGGTGGAGCTGAACCGGAAGGTCGACGCGGAGCGCCAGAAGGAGGCCGATGTGGCGAAGGAATATCTGGAGTCCAAGGGCCTCATCGGTAAATGATCTTGAGGGTGAGAGGGATGTGCGGGGACGGACGCGCGAGGTCGGGTGACGCCAAGTGATCGGTCATGAGCGCAAGTTCGGCCATTTTCCCGAGGGGTCTGCCCGGATTTTGCCGGGCGGGGCTTCGCGATTCGCCTACGCGCGGTAAGTTTCTGGCCATGCCACGTGGACGTCACCGCCATTCCCCACCCCTGCACCGCATGTTGCCCCCTTCGGTGATCGCCGGTGTGCCGCTCGTCTGCGCGGGCGGCGCCTGGCTGTCCGGCGATCCGCTGGTCCTGCGCGGGATCACCGCCGTCGCCGCGGCCGCCGCCGTGGTCGGCGCCGTCGTGATGCGCCGCTGGGACCGCCTCGCCGGCAAGCAGGTCGCCGAGCTGAACCGGGGCGCGGCGAGCGAGCGCTGGCGGCACGAGGAGGCGGTGGCCGAGCTGGAGGGCGACCTCGAGGAGTCGCGCGAACTGCGCACCCGCCTGGAGACCAAGCTCCGCTCCAAGCGCGCCGAACTGGCCGCGCTGCGTGGTGAGCACGCCGCGCTGCTGCGGCGGTACGCGAACGCGGAGACCGAGCGGGCCAGCGCCCTCGAAGGCCGGCGCCGGCTCGCGATAGAGAGCGCCGCCCCGGCCAGGGCGCTGCCGCCCGCGGGCGCGACGACGCCGGGCGGTGGCGTGACCCCCTCGCTCTACCTGAAGGCCAACGCGGCGCTCGACCGGATGGCCGCGGCGGGCGAGCCCCAGGTCGCGGAGGAGGCGGATTCCCGGGGGAAGTCCTCGGCGGCGTCCGGCCACTCCCTGGTGCCGGCCGTCGCGACCGTGATGCCCCCGGCTCCCGTGCGCAAGGCGCTGATCGGCGGCTTCGACTTCTTCGGCACGGGGCGCTCCGCGCAGGAGCAGGACCTCGCCGACGTCGTCGGCGAGGAGCTGGCGGCCGACGTCGCCGCGGAGCGGCTGACCGCCGAGCAGGCCCGGCAGGAGCGCCCGGCGCTTTCGGCCGCGCCTGACGAGGCGGCCGGTGCGGATGCCGTGGCCGCGGGCGCGGGCGATGTCGAGGGTGACGCCGACGCCGACGCCGACGCCGTGACCGGTCAGGAGGTCATCGACCTGACCGCGCACGACGAGACCGAGCAGATCGACGTCGGCGACCTCAGGACGGCCCTGCGCGCCTGATCCGCCGTCTCCGAGAGCCCCACCCGGGGCACGTGGTCCTCGAAAGGGCGCCCCGCACAGCGCGGGGCGCCCTTTCGCGCTGTGAGCGCCTCTGTCGGGGGCGGCTGCTGTGGTCCGCCGGGTGCCGCGCCGCGGTGGCTGGTCGCGCAGTTCCCCGCGCCCCTGAAGGCATGCGGCTTCGCCGTGCCTTCCCCCGACCACAGGCACCCCGCACCTTGTTCGGGGAAATGCGACCCGGAGGGTCTGCATTTCAGGGGCGCGGGGAACTGCGCGACCAGCCCCCACCGGGGCCGCACCCGGCGACGACCCGCAGCGCCCCCCACGCACCCGCACCCGGCGACAACCCGCACCGCCCCCCCCACGCTCACCGCCGCGTCATCCAGCGATCCGGCCGCGCGTCGCGGCGACTCGTGCGGGAGCGGTCGGCCTGGGCGCGGAGGAGTTCCGCGGCCTCCTGGGCGTCGCGCAGCGGAGCGGTGACCGTCTTGTTCGCGCCCGTGTCCAGATGCAGGCTCGCGACCCGCCAGTACCGCTGCCAGGGGCCCTGGGTGAGGCGCACGCTCTGCACCTTGGCGTGCGGGACCAGGGCGAGGCGGCGCCGGAGCAGTCCGTGCCGGGCCGCGAAGACCGTCTCCGTGACGGCGACCCCGTAGGAGCGCCACCACACCGGTACGCACCAGTGGGCGCGGCGCGGGGGCGGGGCGAAGTCGGCGGGCTTGGGCACGGCCGCGCCCGGCAGGATCCGCGCGACGACGTCCTCGGCGTGCTCGCGCGGGGCGACCGGGACCAGGACCGAGTTCGCCGAGCCCGCGACGTGCAGCTCGACCCGGACCCAGCCGCGCCGGCGCCACAGCAGCGGCTCGACGAAGCGCACGGTCTGCACCCGGCCCGGCGGGACCGTCTCGTGCACCCGGTCCAGCAGCCCGTGGTCGATGCGCAGCCCGTCCTGGGACTCGCCGACCGCCCAGTCGTACTCCTTGACGAAGCGCCCCGCGCTGTTGGTGAACGCGCCGCCGGCCAGCGGCACGGCGACCGCGACGACCGTCCACACGTTGTGGGTGGCGAACCACAGGAAGGAGGGCACGACGACCGCGGCGAGCAGCATCGCCCAGGGCGCGCCCGTCAGGAGCAGCGCCGTGGCGAGCATCCGCGGGGGCGTGTGCAGGATCTGCCGGGAAGGCGCCTCGCCCACCTCGTGCGCCGACTCGGGTGCGAACCCCGCGGCCCGCGCGAGGAGTTCGGCCCGCAGGGCGCGCGCCTCCTTCTCGCTCAGATAGGCGAGTTCGTCCTTCTTGTCGGCCCCGACGACGTCGAGTTTGAGTTTCGCGACCCCCGCGAAGCGCGCGAGCAGCGGCTGCGTGATGTCGACGGCCTGGAGCCGGTCGAGCCGGATGTGGGCGGTGCGGCGGAACAACAGGCCCGTACGGATGCGCAGTTCGGTGTCCGTCACCGAGAAGTGCGTGAACCACCAGGTGAGGAAGCCGTACAGGGCGGCGGCCGGCACGAGCACACCCAGGCCGACGACCAGCGTCGTCGTGGTCAGCTGGGCCAGCCGGCGCTGCGCCTCGTCCATGTCGTGCACGGCCCAGCCGAGCAGCACGGCGATCGGCGCCCACGCCCTGCGCAGGGGCGTGACGGGGTGCAGGCGGCGTTCTGCGGCGCCCGTGGCGGTCTCGGGGTCCCGGAGGTCGTCCGGGGCGTGCGGGGCCGTCACAGGCCCGCCGATCGGGCCTCGCCGAGCTCGGTGAGGCGGTCGCGCAGCCGCTCGGCCTCGGCCGGCACCAGGCCGGGGATCGTCGCGTCGGTGGCGGCGGCCGCGGTGTGCAGCTGGAGACTGGCCAGCCCGAACCGGCGCTCCAGCGGACCCGAGGTCACCTCGACCAGCTGCATGCGCCCGTACGGGACGATCGTCTCCTCGCGCCACAGGACCCCGCGCGTGATCAGCAGGTCGTCGGCCCGCTCGGCGTACCGCCACGACCGCCAGTTGCGCCCCAGCATCGGCCAGCCCCAGGCGGCCAGCGCCAGCGGCACCGCGGCGAACGCCGCCCACGGCGGGCCCGCGAACACGCCGAGCAGCACCCCGGCCGCCACGGCGGCCGGCACCAGCCACAGCACCAGGAGCAGCCGGCGCAGCTTCAGCAGGCCGCGGGGCAGGCCCGTCCACTCGGGACCGGGTCCGTCGGGTCCGTCGGGCGCGTCCGAAGTGTCCACGGCGCCGGTGGTGCCCCTCGCCCCTGTATCCATGAGCCCACCCTACGTAGGAGAGACTGTCGGCATGACGCCCACGACTCAGGCCACGGTCGGCATCGGCGGTGCCGCGGAGAGCACCGACATGGTGCTCAACATCGGTCCGCAGCATCCCTCCACCCACGGTGTGCTGCGCCTGCGTCTCGTGCTCGACGGCGAGCGCATCCAGCACGCGGAGCCGGTGATCGGCTACATGCACCGCGGTGCGGAGAAGCTGTTCGAGGCGCGCGACTACCGGCAGATCGTGATGCTCGCCAACCGCCACGACTGGCTGTCCGCGTTCTCGAACGAGCTGGGTGTCGTGCTCGCCGTCGAGCGGATGCTCGGCATGGAGGTCCCCGAGCGCGCGGTCTGGCTGCGGACCCTGCTGGCCGAGCTGAACCGTGTGCTGAACCATCTGATGTTTCTGGGTTCGTACCCGCTCGAACTGGGCGGAATCACTCCGGTCTTCTACGCCTTCCGGGAGCGCGAGGAACTCCAGAACGTGATGGAGGAGGTCTCCGGCGGACGCATGCACTACATGTTCAACCGCGTCGGCGGCCTCAAGGAGGACCTGCCCCAGGGATGGACCACGCGCGCGCGGGCCGCGGTCGCGGACGTGCGCTCCCGGATGGACGTCTACGACAACCTGGTGCTCGGCAACGAGATCTTCCGCGGCCGTACGCGCGGGGTCGGCGTGCTGACCCCGGAGACGGCGCACGCCTACGGGGTGAGCGGCCCGATCGCCCGCGCCTCCGGCGTCGACTTCGACCTCCGGCGCGACGAGCCGTACCTCGCCTACGGAGAGCTCCAGGACACCCTGAAGGTCGTCACGCGGCAGGAGGGCGACTGCCTGGCCCGCTTCGAGTGCCTCCTGGAGCAGACGCACAACGCGCTGGACCTCGCCGACGCCGCCCTGGACCGGCTCGCCGAGCTGCCGCCGGGCCCCGTCAACCAGCGCCTCCCCAAGGTGCTCAAGGCGCCCGAGGGCCACACGTACGCGTGGACGGAGAACCCGCTCGGCATCAACGGCTACTACCTCGTCTCCAAGGGCGAGAAGACGCCGTACCGCCTGAAGCTGCGCTCCGCGTCCTACAACAACATCCAGGCGCTCACCGAACTGCTGCCGGGCACGCTGGTCGCCGACATGGTGGCGATCCTCGGTTCACTGTTCTTCGTCGTCGGCGACATCGACAAGTAGGGCCGCGAGCGGGTCCTCGCCCGGCAGCCCGACCGGTTCGAGCAGCCAGCCGAAGTCGCCGAGACCGCCTCGCGCGGTCAGCTCCGCCGCCTCACCGGCCCGCGCGAGCGCCCGTACGTAGCCGGCCGGGTCCTGCGAGGCCAGGGCGAGCGGAGGGCGGCCCGCGCGCACGCCGAGCGCGTGCAGGGCGGCCCGCTGCGGCACGATCCGGGCCCGAGGCGTCACGGCGCAGGCGTCGAGCGCCACATGCGCGGTGATGTCGCAGGAGCCGTCCGGCACCGGCGACGTCTCGCGGCCCTGCCGGAATCCCGTGAGTGTCCCGAAGGGCGGTCGCGCCCCGCGCGCGTGGGCGTAGTCCGCCGCGACCGCCAGACCGCGCTCCAGGCAGCCCACGGCCGCCGCCCACGCCGTGTCGCGCGGCAGCCCGACCTCGGCCCGCAGCCCCGGCTCGTCCGGCAGCGGCCACCAGGCGTCCAGCCAGCGCCGCGACGGCCCGTCCAGCGGCCCGGCCGCCAGGGTCTCGGCGCCGTCCGCGTCGACGAGCACCAGCCGGGGGGCGCCTTCCTCGTCGGTCTCGACGACGTCGACCGGCACGTTGTCGAGCCACTCGTTCGCGAAGAGCAGGCCCGTGACCCCCTCGGGGGGCGCCGCCAGCCACTCGATCCGGTGATCGAGATCCGCGGGCCGCTCCGCCTTCTCGACCGCGCAGGCACGCACGCGTGCGGCCACACCGGCGGGCAGCGCCCGGAGGACGCGCGTGACGAGCTCACCGCGGCCGGCCGCCATGTCGACGAAGGCCAGCGCGGCCGGCGAGCCCAGCGCGGCGTCCACCCGGCACAGCAGCGCGGCGACGGCGTCCGCGAACAACGCCGACGCGTGCACCGACGTACGGAAGTGCCCGGCGGGCCCCTCCGGCCCCCGGTAGAAGCCCTCCGGCCCGTACAGCGCCTCCTCGGCGGCCTCGCGCCAGCCGCGCCTCTCGTCCTGACGTACGTGATCCACCCGTGCAGGCTATGCGCAGGGGGCGCACGCGCCTCCACCTTGGGGAGTACGCGCGCCGGGCGCGGATCGGTCCTCCGGTTGACCCCCGCACACCCCGCCCTTGCCTACGCTGGGTGACGTGCAGCGCCTCTACGACTTTCTCCGCAGACACCCGACGTGGGTCGACAGCTTCTGGGCCGTCGTCCTCCTCGGCCTGTCCGTGGTGAGCCTGAGTCCCGTCAACGGGGCGCCCCTGCACGACACCAACGTCGTCGCGGCCGTGGTGCTCTCCGTCGTCCTGTGCGTCGTCGTGGCGCTGCGGCGGCGGCTGCCCGAGCTGATGCTCGTGCTCGCCGCCGTGTCGGGCCTGGCCCAGGTGGTCTTCGACGGCCGGGCCGTCGTGGCCGACTTCGCCCTGCTCGTGATCATCTACACGGTGGCGGCGAACGGCGCGAAGTGGGCGTCCCGCTTCGGCCTGATCGGCGGCCTGTGCGCGGCGCCGCTCGCCGAGCTGCGCTGGCCCACCGAGCACTCCAGCGGCCTGGGCCACCTGGCCATCGTCATCTTCCAGATGGTGCCGTTCGCCCTCGCCTGGGTCCTCGGCGACTCGCTCAGCACCCGCCGCGCCTACCTCGCGCAGCTGGAGGAGCGGGCCAACCGCCTGGAGCGGGAGCGCGAGGCCCAGGCCAAGGTCGCCGTCGCGGCCGAACGGGCACGCATCGCCCGCGAGTTGCACGACGTCGTCGCGCACAACGTGTCGGTGATGGTCGTCCAGGCCGACGGCGCCGCCTACGTCATGGACGCCGCGCCCGACCAGGCCAGGAAAGCCCTGGAGACCATCTCCGGCACCGGCCGGCAGGCGCTCGCCGAGATGCGCCGGCTGCTCGGCGTGCTGCGCACGGGCGAGCCCGAGGAGGGCGGCGAGTACGTGCCGCAGCCGGACGTGCAGCAGATCGAGGACCTCGTCGAGCAGGTGCGCACGGCGGGCCTGCCGGTCGACTTCAAGGTCGAGGGCACCGCCCGCCCGCTGCCCAGCGGCGTCGAGCTGACCGCGTACCGCATCGTCCAGGAAGCGCTCACCAACACCCGCAAGCACGGCGGCTCCGACGTCGGCGCGAGCGTCCGGCTCGTCTACTTCGACGACGGGCTCGGACTGCTCGTCGAGGACGACGGCAAGGGCGCCCCGCACGAGCTGTACGAGGACGGCGGCGCCGACGGCCGCGGCCACGGCCTCATCGGGATGCGCGAGCGCGTCGGTATGGTCGGCGGCACGCTGGACGCGGGCCCGCGCCCCGGCGGTGGCTTCCGCATCAGCGCCCTGCTGCCTCTCAAGCCCACGCATTGACACGTACCAGCGCCACCGGCCCCGTACCGGCGCGCGCACCGCTCCACCCCGCCCCCCGGATGTGAGGACCCTCCCGATGTCGATCAAGGTGATGCTCGTCGACGACCAGGTGCTGCTGCGCACCGGTTTCCGGATGGTGCTGGCGGCCCAGCCGGACATGGAGGTCGTCGCCGAGGCGGGCGACGGCGTGGAGGCCCTCGAAGTACTGCGCTCGACGTCCGTCGACGTGGTGCTCATGGACGTCCGCATGCCGAAGCTCGACGGCGTCGAGACGACCCGGCGGATCTGCTCGGAGCCGAACCCGCCGAAGGTGCTGATCCTGACCACCTTCGACCTGGACGAGTACGCGTTCTCCGGCCTGAAGGCGGGCGCCTCCGGCTTCATGCTCAAGGACGTGCCGCCCGGCGAGCTGCTCACCGCGATCCGGTCCGTGCACAGCGGCGACGCGGTCGTCGCCCCGTCCACCACCCGGCGGCTGCTCGACCGGTTCGCCCCGATGCTGCCCAGCACCACCAAGGAGCCCCGGCACCAGCAGCTGGAGCGGCTCACCGAGCGCGAGCGCGAGGTCATGATCCTCGTCGCGCAGGGCCTGTCGAACGGCGAGATCGCCGCGCGGCTCGTGCTGTCCGAGGCCACCGTGAAGACCCACGTCGGCCGCATCCTGACCAAGCTCGACCTGCGCGACCGCGTCCAGGTCGTCGTCCTCGCCTACGAGACCGGACTGGTCCGGGCGGGCGGCGGACACGGCTGACCGTCAGGGCCCAGGGGGCGTCTTGCCCCCTAAGCTCTGCGCATGCTGCTCTGGATCAACGGCCCGTTCGGTGGCGGGAAGACACAGACCGCGTACGAGGTGCGGCGACGGCTGCCCGGCAGCGTCGTCTGCGACCCGGAGCACATCGGCTTCGGGCTGCATCGCACGCTGCCGCCCGAACTCCGCGAGGACTTCCGGGACTTGACCGCCTGGCGGGCCGGCGTCCTGGAGACGCTCGACCTCGCGCTCACCCGGCACGACGGGCACGTCGTCGTCCCCATGACGCTCACCGACCCCGCGCACCACGAGGAGATCCTCGGCGGGCTGCGCGAACGGGGTCACGACGTACGGCACTTCACGCTCCTCGCCTCCCGCGAGACCGTCCTGCGGCGCCTGCGCGAGCGCGGACTCGGGCACGTCCTGCGGTTCGTCGTCGGCAAGGAGGGCGCCCTGAAGCGGGAGAGCTGGGCCGTGGGGCAGCTCGACCACTGCCTGGAGCGGCTGCGCGAGCCCGAGTTCGCCGAGCATCTGTGGACCGACGACACCACGGTCGCCAAAACGGCCGACCGCATCGCCGTGCTGTCCGGACTGACGCTGACACCGAACACGGACGGCGCCCTGAAGGGCCGCGCCCGCCGCGCCCTCGTCGGCGTCCGGCACATCCGCCTGGACTGAGACTCAGCGCAGCACGCCCTCGATGAAGTCGGCGCCGAGCCGGGACACCAGGCCCAGGTCCAGCTGGTGCTGCACGTACCGGCCGTGCCGCCGCGTCGTGACCAGACCGGCCTTCTTCAGGACCGACAGGTGCCGGGAGATCTCCGGCGCCGTCATCCCGTACGCGTCGGCCAGCTCGCCCGTCGTGTACGAGCCCCGCGCCAGGTGCCGGCACAGGCGCATCCGGACCGGGTGCGCGAGCGCCGACATGCGCAGGGTCAGCTCCGCCACGGAGGGCGGCGCGGCGGGTCCCGGCGCCGCGCTCGGGTACAGGATCGTCGGCTGCCAGCCGTGCCGGTGCACGACGAACAGATGCGGCCAGCCCAGGCTCGTCGGCACCAGGAGCAGGCCCCCGTCCCCGGTCGAGGACTGCCCCTCGGACAGCTTGTCGACGACCACGGCGCCGCCCGCCTCGTCCATCGAGACCGCCCCGGAGACCGAACCCAGGGCCTCCCGCAGCCCCTTGTGCCGCAGCAGCTGCGTCTTGTGCCGGGCGTCGGCCGCCAGCGGATGCCGCACCCGCGCCCACATGTCGGCGAAGAACGCCTCGTCGCAGTCCTGCAGCAGCTCGCGGAACCAGGCCCGGATCGCCGGCGGATCGTCCAGCAGACGCTGGGTGAAGCGCACCTGGTGCGCGCCGCGTGCCGCCGCGAGGTCCAGCGCCCGCTCCCGCGCGGCCGGGTCCGCGAGGCGGCCGGGGCCGCGCGTCGCGTAGTCCGTCTGGCACGTGAACTCCAGGGCGGCGTCCACGAACTCCTCGTCCGACAGCTTGTCGAGCAGGTCGAGCTCCTCGGTGAGCGTCGCCCCGGGCAGCGTGCGCCGGCCCGGCATCCCGGAGTACGGCGCGAACACGTCCGAGTACGTCGACCGCCACAGGAAGTCCGCCTCGCACAGCCGGTCCGCGAGGCACGGGTCGAGACAGGCGGACACGCTCGTCGTCCACCCCTGCAGCCCCGGGTGGTGCGCGGGCTCCGACAGCGCGTGCAGCGCCATGCCCAGCTCGGCCAGGGGTGAGGGCACGACATGGATCCGCTCCACGGGCAGCCCCGTGACGTCGATGCTCACGCTCATGACCCCATGGTGCACGCCGCCTGTGACAGTCCGGCCGCCGATTGACGGGACCCGTCAATCGGCGTGACCGGTGTCCGGGGCGGGCGCAGTCTCGTGGTCAGCGGCCCCGATGCCGGGTGAACAGGCCCGTACCGGGGTACAGCGCCACAATCGACATGAGTGAGGTGATTTCGATGCCCCTCCACGAGCAGTACGCACTCGACGTCTACCGGGCCGCCCAGCACGGCGAGCCCGCGCCGCCGGCGCCGGGCACGCACGACTGGGCCGTGTTCCGCGAGCTGCGGGACTACCGCCGCTTCCGTGCCGTCCTGTCCGGCCACCCGTCCCACGGCCGCCTCCGCGCGGCCTTGAGGTCCCGTTTCGGCGGGTGACGCGCGGGGCGGCCCCCGGGGTCCTTGGGGGCCGCACGGAGTGCGCCCTTCAGGGGCGCGGGGCCGTATCAATCTGCGGCTCCGCCGCGCGGGCGCGACCAGCCAAGACGGCGCGGCACCCGGGCAACGACCTGAACCCCCGCGGCGCCGCCGCCTTAAACCCCGCCCCCGAGCGGAGCGCTACGGCAGGCGCCGGACGAACTCCGCCACCGCCGCGCGGACGTCCTCGGCGGTCCAGTCCAGCCCCGCCGAGGCGACCGTGACCTCCGTGAACGCGGTTCCCGGCGCCCCGGCCCCCGGGAACCAGCGCCCGAACAGCGAGGCCTTCGTCTGCTCCGCCTGCTCCACGGAGGCCTGCGTCAGCACCTGCGCGTCGTAGGGCAGCCACACCTGGAACTGGTGGGTGTGCGGCGCCTCGGGATGCACCCGCGACCACGCCACCCCGGCCTCGTCGAGCCCCTCCCGGATCGCCCGCGCCACCACGCGCGCGTGCCGCACGTACTCCGGCAGCCGCGGCAGCTCCCGGTCCAGGCCCGCGAGCGCCGCGATCGCCTGCGGGAACTGCTGGAACACCTGGCCCCCGTAGCGGTGCCGCCAGGCCCTGGCCTCCTCGATCAGGGTCTCCGGGCCCGCGAGCACGGCGCCGCTGATCCCGCCGAGCGTCTTGTAGAGCGACACGTACACGGTGTCCGCGAGTCCCGCGATCTCGTCGAGCGACCGCCCGAAGTGCTCCGTGCACTCCCACAGCCGGGCCCCGTCGAAGTGCACGACCGCGTCCCGCGCGCGTGCCGCCTCGCAGACCTCCTCCAGCTCCTCCCACGAGGGCAGCAGATAGCCGGCGTCCCGCAGCGGCAGCTCGATCATCAGCGTGCCGAACGGCTCGTCCATGGCCTCGATCTCCGGGGCGGTGAACGGGCGCGGCGCGGTCGTCGGCTGCACCGTGCGCAGCCCGGCCACTGTGGTCAGCGATTCCCGCTCGTGCACTTCGGGATGCCCGAGCGGATGCAGCGCCACCGTGCGGTTGCCGGTGCGGCCCGCCCAGCAGCGCAGCGCGACCTGCTGCGCCATCGTGCCGGTCGGGAAGAACGCGGCCGCCTCCTTGCCGAGCAGCCCGGCGACCCGCTCCTCCAGCTCGGCGACGATCCCGTTCCCGTAGAGGTCGACGCCGTCGTCCGCCGCGTCGCCCATCGCCGCGGCGATCTGTGCCATCCGCTCGCCCACCGTGGCCTCGCCGTGCCGGTGCGCCAGGGTGCGTTCCGCGCCCCGCCACGCGGCCAGTCTCCGCGCGGCCCGCGCCTTCTCGTCGCTCTCGTAGCTTCCGCTCATGCCGGGATCATGTCGCACCGGTTCTCGTACGGGCGCACGATTTATGTACGGCCTCACGGTCCGTGGGCGACCGAGGCCCGTCCGGGCAGATAGCGTTAACATGACGAGAAATCGTCCGGTACCCCGAGCGGACTGGAACGGAAGGCCTCACCCCGTGATCCCTGCCTCTCCCGAACCCCGATCACCCCGACCCGAACCCACCGATCCCAAGGACCGCCCCGCCCGCCTCACCGTGGGCGTCGTGGGCGCCGGCCGGGTGGGTCCCGCGCTCGCCGCCTCGCTGCAACTGGCCGGGCACCGCCCCGTGGCCGCCTCCGGGGTCTCCGACGCGTCCGTGCGCCGCGCCGCCGCCCTGCTGCCCGACGTGCCCCTCGTGACACCCGCCGAGGTCCTCGCACGGGCCGAGCTGGTGCTCCTCACCGTTCCGGACGACGCGCTGCCCGACCTCGTCCAGGGCTTCGCCGAGACCGGCGCCGTCCGCCCCGGCCAGCTGATCGTGCACACCTCGGGGCGCTACGGGGCCAAGGTCCTCGACCCGCTGCTGCGGGCCGGCGCCCTGCCGCTCGCCCTGCACCCCGCGATGACCTTCACCGGCACCGCCGTCGACGTGCAGCGCCTGGCCGGCTGCTCCTTCGGCGTCACCGCCCCCGAGGAGCTCCGGCTCGCCGCCGAGGCCCTCGTCATCGAGATGGGCGGCGAGCCCGAGTGGATCGCCGAGGAGATGCGCCCGCTCTACCACGCGGCCCTCGCCCTCGGGGCGAACCACCTGGTCACCCTGGTCGCCGAATCGATGGACCTGCTCCGCGACGCGGGCGTGAGCGCCCCCGACCGGATGCTCGGCCCGCTGCTCGGCGCCGCCCTCGACAACGCCCTGCGCTCCGGCGACGCCGCCCTCACCGGCCCCGTCGCGCGCGGCGACGCGGGCACCGTCGCCGCGCACGTCACCGAGCTGCGCAAGCACGCCCCGGGGACCGTCGCCGGCTATCTCGCGATGGCCCGCGCGACCGCCGACCGCGCCCTCGCGCACGGACTGCTGAAGCCGGAGCTCGCCGAGGACCTGCTGGGCGTCCTCGCGACCGGCGCGGAGGAGACCCGATGAGCACGACCCTGGTCCACGAAGGCGCGGACCTGCGCACCCGCACCCGTACCGGACCGCGCGTCGTCGTCATGACGATGGGCGCCCTGCACGAGGGCCACGCCACCTTGATCCGCACGGCACGCGAGCGCGCGGGCGAGGACGGCGAGGTCGTCGTCACCGTCTTCGTGAACCCGCTGCAGTTCGGCGCGGGCGAGGACCTCGACCGCTACCCGCGCACCCTGGAAGCCGACCTGAAGATCGCCGAACAGGCGGGCGCGGACCTCGTGTTCGCCCCGTCCGCCGACGAGGTCTACCCGGGCGGCGAGCCCCAGGTGCGGATCACCGCCGGCCCCATGGGCGAGCGCCTCGAAGGCGCCGTGCGGCCCGGCCACTTCGACGGCATGCTCACCGTCGTCGCCAAGCTGCTCCACCTCACGCGCGCGGACGTCGCCCTGTTCGGCCAGAAGGACGCCCAGCAGCTCGCCCTGATCCGCCGCATGGTCCGCGACCTGAACTTCGACGTCGAGATCGGCGCCGTGCCCACGGTCCGCGAGCCCGACGGCCTGGCCCTGTCCTCCCGCAACCGCTACCTGTCGCCCGACGAGCGCCGCAGCGCGCTCGCCCTGTCCCGCGCCCTGTTCGCGGGCCGCGACCGGCACGCCGCGCAGGAGGCGCTGCGCGCACGCGCCGCCGAGAGCCCCAGCACGCGCGCCCGCGCCCGCGCGCTCGACCGCCTCGGCGAGTCCCGCGCCGCCGCCGACGCGCACGCCGTCGCCTCCCCGGGCGGCCCCGCCGCCATCCTCGCCGCGGCCCGGCACGTCCTCGACGAGGCCGCCAGGGCGCGGCCCCCGGTCCAGCTCGACTACATCGCCCTCGTCGACCCGTCCGACTTCACGGACGTCGCCGACGGCTTCGAGGGCGAGGCCGTCCTCGCGCTCGCCGCCCGCGTGGGCACCACCCGGCTGATCGACAACCTGCCTCTGACGTTCGGAGCCCGCCCATGAACGCCTTCTCAGGAACCGGCATACGGCTGCACGCGCCCGCCCCGGGCTGGTCCGTGGACGCCGACGTCGTGGTCGTCGGCTCCGGCGTGGCCGGTCTGACCGCCGCGCTGCGCTGCGAGGCGGCGGGCCTGCGCACCGTCGTCGTCACCAAGGCCCGCCTCGACGACGGCTCCACCCGCTGGGCCCAGGGCGGCGTCGCGGCGGCCCTCGGCGACGGCGACACCCCCGAGCAGCACCTGGACGACACCCTCGTCGCGGGCGTGGGCCTGTGCGACGAGCGGGCGGTGCGCACCCTGGTCACCGAGGGCCCCGGCGCCGTACGCCGCCTCATCGCGACCGGCGCCCACTTCGACGAGACCGACGGCGAGCTCCAGCTGACCCGCGAGGGCGGCCATCACCGCCGCCGCATCGCCCACGCGGGCGGCGACGCGACGGGTGCCGAGATCTCCCGCGCGCTGGTCGACGCCGTCCGTACGCGCGGCATCCGCACGGTGGAGAACGCGCTGGTCCTGGACCTCCTCACCGACGCCGAGGGCCGCACGGCCGGCGTCACCCTGCACGTCATGGGCGAGGGCCAGCACGACGGCGTCGGCGCCGTCCTCGCCCCCGCCGTCGTCCTCGCGACCGGCGGCATGGGCCAGGTCTTCTCCGCGACGACCAACCCGCACGTGTCCACCGGCGACGGCGTCGCGCTCGCCCTGCGCGCGGGCGCCGAGGTCAGCGACCTGGAGTTCGTCCAGTTCCACCCGACCGTGCTCTTCCTCGGCAAGGGCGCCGAGGGCCAGCAGCCGCTCGTCTCCGAGGCCGTGCGCGGCGAGGGCGCGCACCTCGTCGACGGGGACGGCGTGCGCTTCATGGTGGGCCAGCACGAGCTCGCCGAGCTGGCGCCCCGCGACATCGTCGCCAAGGGCATCACGCGCCGCATGCAGGAGCAGGACACCGACCACATGTACCTGGACGCGCGGCACTTCGGCGCGGACATGTGGGAGCAGCGCTTCCCGACGATCCTGGCCGCCTGCCGCGCCCACGGCATCGACCCGGTCACCGAGCCGATCCCGATCGCCCCGGCCGCGCACTACGCCTCCGGCGGCGTCCGCACCGACCTGCACGGCCGCACCACCATCCCCGGCCTGTACGCGTGCGGCGAGGTCGCCTGCACCGGCGTCCACGGGGCGAACCGGCTGGCGTCCAACTCCCTCCTGGAGGGCCTGGTCTACGCCGAGCGGATCGCGGACGACATCCAGGAGCGGGCCGCCGCGGAGGGCCTCCACGCGCGCGTGCCGGTGCCCGTGCCGCAGCCCGCGACGCCGGAGCACCCGCTGATGCCGCCCGAGGCCCGGTTCACCATCCAGCGCGTGATGACGCAGGGCGCCGGAGTGCTGCGCTCCGCCGACTCGCTCGCCGAGGCCGCCGCCCAGCTCGGCCGGCTGCACGCGGAGGCGGCCAGCGCGCTCGCCGAGAACGGCAAGACGTCGGAGCCCGGCGTCGACACGTGGGAGGCCACCAACCTCCTGTGCGTGGCCCGCGTCCTGGTCGCCGCCGCCCGCCGCCGCGAGGAGACCCGCGGCTGCCACTGGCGCGAGGACCACGCGGACCGGGACGACACCAACTGGCGGCGCCACATCGTCGTACGCCTCAACCCGGACCGCACTCTGGCCACACACACCACTCAGACCGCAGACTTCCCCGCAACGGCAAACCCTCAGGAGCAGTGACCGACGTGAGCGCCACCCCCGACCTCCCCCTGGCGAACGCCTGTGGCGACAGCTGCGGCTGCGCGCACGAAGGCGCCGACGACGCGATGGAGTGCGGCCTCGACCCGTCGCTCGCCCAGCTCCTGGCCGACGCGGGCCTCGACCCCGTGGAGGTCGAGGACATCGCCCACATGGCGATCGCCGAGGACCTCGCCGGCGGCGTCGACGTCACCACCGTCGCCACCATCCCCGAAGACGCCGTCGCCACCGCCGACTTCACCGCCCGCGAGGACGGCGTCGTGGCCGGCCTGCGGATCGCCGAGGCCGTCATCTCCGTGGTCGCCACCGACGAGTTCGAGGTCGAGCGGCACGCCGAGGACGGCGACCGCGTCACCGCCGGACAGAAGCTCCTGTCGGTCACCACCCGCACCCGCGACCTGCTCACCGCCGAGCGCAGCGCGCTCAACATCGCGTGCCGCCTGTCGGGCATCGCCACCGCCACGCGCGCGTGGGCGGACGCCCTGGAGGGCACCCAGGCGAAGGTCCGCGACACCCGCAAGACGACGCCCGGCCTGCGCTCCCTGGAGAAGTACGCGGTCCGCATGGGCGGCGGCGTCAACCACCGCATGTCGCTGTCGGACGCGGCCCTGGTCAAGGACAACCACGTGGTCGCCGCCGGCGGCGTCTCGCAGGCCTTCCAGGCCGTTCGCGAGGCCTTCCCCGGTCTGGCCATCGAGGTCGAGGTCGACACCCTGCACCAGCTGCGCGAGGTCCTGGACGCGGGCGCCGACCTGATCCTCCTGGACAACTTCACGCCCCTGGAGACCGAGGAGGCCGTCGCGCTCACCGCGGGCCGTGCCCTCCTGGAGTCCTCGGGCCGCCTCACGCTGGAGAACGCGGCGGCGTACGCGCGCACCGGCGTCGACTTCCTCGCCGTCGGCGCCCTCACCCACTCCTCGCCGACCTTCGACATCGGCCTCGACCTGCGCGAAGCGAAGTGATCACGCCGCCATGCTGCTGACCATCGACGTGGGCAACACCCACACCGTCCTCGGCCTGTTCGACGGCGAGGAGATCGTCGAGCACTGGCGCATCTCCACGGACTCCCGCCGCACCGCCGACGAACTCGCCGTCCTGCTGCAGGGCCTGATGGGCATGCACCCGCTGCTCGGCGACGAACTCGGCGACGGCATCGACGGCATCGCCATCTGCTCGACCGTCCCCGCGGTCCTGCACGAACTGCGCGAGGTCACCCGCCGCTACTACGGCGACGTGCCCGCCATCCTCGTCGAGCCCGGCATCAAGACCGGCGTCCCGATCCTCATGGACAACCCCAAGGAGGTCGGCGCCGACCGCATCATCAACGCGGTCGCGGCCGTCGAGCTCTACGGCGGCCCCGCGATCGTCGTCGACTTCGGTACGGCGACGACCTTCGACGCGGTCTCCGCGCGCGGCGAGTACGCGGGCGGCGTCATCGCCCCCGGCATCGAGATCTCCGTCGAGGCCCTCGGCGTGCGCGGCGCCCAGCTCCGCAAGATCGAGCTGGCCCGGCCGCGCAGCGTCATCGGCAAGAACACGGTGGAGGCCATGCAGGCCGGGATCGTCTACGGTTTCGCGGGCCAGGTCGACGGCGTGGTGAACCGGATGGCGCGCGAACTGGCCGACGACCCGGACGACGTCACGGTCATCGCGACGGGCGGCCTCGCGCCCATGGTGCTCGGCGAGGCCTCGGCCATCGACGAGCACGAGCCGTGGCTGACCCTGATCGGCCTGCGCCTCGTCTACGAACGCAACGTCTCGCGCACCTGAGCCGCACCTGAGCCGCACCTCAGCGGCACCACAACTCCATCGGGGGACCGAACACGTGACCGTCATACGGAGCGCCGCCACCCGTGCGGCCACTCTGGCTCTGCTGCTCACGGCGGCGCTGTCCGGTGCCTCGGCGGTCCCGGCACGGGCCGCCGGGACGGCCGTCGAGCTGCACGTGCCGGAGCACGCGTACCTCACGCAGCGCGGCGTCGGCCCGAGCGGCGGCTACCGGATCTGGCTCGACCCGAGCCCCGGCGGCGGCCTCGCCACGCGCGCGGGCGTCGAGCTGAAGGTCGACGCCTCGGACCTGGCGGGCACCGCCCGGCTGCGCACCCGGCGCGAGTGCGGCGACCACACCTGGACGACGCGGCCGTTCACCTGCGACCTGGGCACCCTCACGCGCGGGAAGCGCAACTACCCCGACGCGCTCTACATCGAGGCGGCGCCGGGCGCCCGCGCGGGCGCCCACGGCACGATCCGCTACACGTTCAGCGCCCCCGGCAGCGCCGACGCCACCTTCGAGACGGAGGTGTGGATCGGCGGCGCCGACCTGCGCGAGCGCGTGGAGAAGCCGCGCCGGGGCCTCACCGCCGGGGGCGACTTCACGTTCACCCCGCGCGTGCGCAACGCGGGCAGCGTCCCGGCGCACGGCTTCGGCGTGGAGTTCAGCAGTCCGCGCCTGAACTTCCGCACGGAGTACAGCAATTGCTGGTACGCGAGCGCCCGCTCCGCCTACTGCTGGTTCGACCGGACGCTGGACCCGGGCCGCTCCTACGCGTTCACGTCCCCGATCACGGTCGGGGTGCCCGCCGAGACGGTCAACAGCTCGTTCCAGTACAACGCCTACCTGTCGGGCCTGACCGGCAACGGGGAGGATCCCGCCACCGCGTTCACCACGGACGCCGCCCCGGGCCTGAAGCGCGGCGAGGGGCCGGAACTGACGGTCCGCGCGGTCGCCGGCGGGGCGTCCGGCTACAACGACGAGTTCAGCCTGGGCGAGACCAAGGTCAGCACGACCCAGACGGCCGACCTGAAGGCCGGCGCGGGCGAGCTCGCGGGCCGCACCGGCACCACCGCCGACGCCACGTTCTCGCTGCGCAACGCGGGCCCCGGCCGCGTCCACGGCGCGTACCTGCGGATCACCCCGCCCGAGGGCACCTCGGTCGTGGAGCCGACCCCGCCGCCGGACCCCGACAACGAGCTCGAGTGGCAGTGGGAGTGCGCGCGCCGAAGCGGCGGCGCGTACACGTGCTCGCCGGATCACCCCCTGGAGCCCGGTGAGAAGTGGGAGACGACGCTGAAGTTCAAGCTCGACCGGCGGGTGCGCGACGCCGAGGGCCGCCTCGCCGTCGAGCAGGGCAGCACGCGCCCGGCGAAGGACCCGCACCCGGGCGACAACGCGGTGCCGATCGTCACCAAGATCACCGGCGGCCCTCTCGTGGAGCCCAGCAGGAAGCCCGTGGCCGAGGCGACGCGGGCCGCCTCCGACGGGGGCGGCCCCAGTGGGCCCGTGCTCGCGGCGGGCGCCGGCGCACTGGCGGTCGTGGCCGGGCTCGGCGCCCTGGGCCTACGACGGATCAAGGCGCGGCGCCGCCCGTGAGGGCCGTTCGCCGCGTTCCGTCCGCCGCGCCAGCGAACGGGAATTCATTAAATTTGTCTGATTAGACCGTATTGTCGCGGCATGCCCACGCCCTACGGAAACCGCGGCGGTATGGCGTTCGGTGCTGAAGAGCTGCGTGTGCTCCGACGCGCCCTCGCCCTCGCCCTCCATCCCACCCCCGCCTCGGACGAGGACGTCCGGGACTGCCTCCGGCTCGCCGAGTCCGTCGACGAGGCCGCGCGCGAGAGTGCCCGCCAGCGGGCCTTCCTGCTCGCGGACCTCGACCGCTACCGGGCCGCCCTCCCCGGGACCGTCACGGGCTATCTGAGCCTCCTGACGGACGCCCTGGCGGTCGGCCACAAGCCCGGCGCCGACGATCTCGCCGCCCTGCGTGCCCTGCGCGGCAACCCGAAGGCCGCGGCCCTGCTCGACCGCTGCCGCGTCCTCGCCGAACAGGGCGTACGGGACCGGCTCGCGGCCCGGCAGCGCCCGCGCGTCCCCGCCTCCCGCGCCCGGCTGCTCGCCCTCCCCGGCGGGCTCTCCGGCGCGGCGCAGGAACCCGCCAAGCCGAAGCCGGCCACCCCGCAGCGCCCGGTGCCGACCCCGGGCGAGGTCTTCCCGCCCAAGCGGCGCCCGGCCCAGCCCCCGGCCCCGTCGCAGCACCTCGTCGCGGGCTAGCTACCCTGGGGGCATGGACTACGTCTCCGCTCTCGTGCCCCCGGTAGTGATGGCCGTGTTCTTCATCGCGCTCATCACGGTGATCGTGAAGTCGCAGGGCGGCGACAAGAAGGCCAAGGAGGATTCCGCGGTCGACGCGATCCTCGGCCGCGTCGAGGTCACCCTCGGTGGCAAGGAGAGCAAGGGGTCGGGCGACTCCGACTGAGCGCAGCCCGACGGCTCCGCCTCCACGCAGCACGGCCCGACAGGGGCGCCCGGACGGGCGCCCCTTTCTCGTGGCACCCGTTCCGCCGTCATGTCCCAGGGTGTATTCCGGTCTTCTCCCACTATTGTGCTGTTCGTGCCGCGCCCCCTGGGAGAACTCGAAGACGCAGTGATGACACGGGTGTGGAAGTGGAACCGCCCGGTGACCGTGCGAGAAGTGCTGGAGGATCTCCAGCAGGAACGGTCGATCGCCTACACGACGGTCATGACCGTTCTGGACAATCTCCACCAGAAGGGCTGGGTGCGCCGCGAGGCGGAAGGCCGGGCCTATCGATATGAGGCCGTCTCCACCCGCGCCGCCTACTCGGCCGCCCTCATGAACGAGGCCTGGAGCCAGAGCGACAACCCCGCCGCGGCCCTCGTCGCCTTCTTCGGCATGATGTCGCCGGAGCAGCGGGAAGCGCTCAGGGACGCCATGCGCATCGTTCAGCCCGAAGTCCGCCCGGGACCCGGGGAAGCGGACGGCGAGCCCGGGCGATAGCGTCCGCTCATGGCACCAGAGCTCCCCGAAGTCGAGACCGGCGGCGAATCGGCCCCTAAAGCCATCACGGTACGCAGGGCCCGCACCGCCGATGTGCCGGCGGTGCGCCGACTGCTCGACGCCTACAGCCGCCAGGGGATCCTGCTCGACAAAGCCACCGTCACGCTTTACGAGGACATCCAGGAGTTCTGGGTCGCGGAACGGGACGACAACGCCGAGGTGGTCGGCTGCGGCGCGCTCCACATCATGTGGGAAGACCTCGCGGAAGTCCGCACCCTCGCGGTGAATCCTCAGGTCAAGGGCGCCGGTGTGGGGCACCAGGTACTGGAGAAGCTGCTGCAGACCGCGCGCTGGATCGGTGTTCGCCGCGTTTTCTGCCTCACCTTCGAAGTCGAGTTCTTCGCGAAGCACGGCTTCGTGGAGATCGGTGAGACTCCCGTAGATACCGTCGACACCGATGTCTACAGTGAGCTCCTGCGTTCCTATGACGAGGGCGTCGCGGAGTTCCTCGGTCTCGAACGAGTGAAACCGAACACCCTGGGCAACAGCCGGATGCTTCTGCATCTGTGATCATCGCTGTTCGGTATTCAGTGCAGCCGTACACGGCGCTTCGCTATGTCTGAATGTCCGTTACGCGCATGTTCCTCGCTGTGCTGGGCAGCGTATCCCGGCCAGGGGTTTGTGTTTTTCGGGCAAAAGCGGTTTGCTTTCCGACGTACTGCAGTAGTGCTTATCACAAGGGGACGGCGATACAGCGGCCGTGGTCGCAGGGGGGCCGCCCTTCAGATTTCGATGAAAGGAAATCCGGTGGCACAGAAGGTTCAGGTCCTTCTTGTCGATGACCTCGACGGCGGCGAGGCGGACGAGACCGTGACGTTCGCGCTCGACGGCAAGACCTACGAGATCGACCTCACCACCGCGAACGCGGACAAGCTCCGCGGTCTGCTCGACCCGTACCTCAAGGGTGGCCGCCGCACCGGGGGCCGTGCCGCGAGCGGTCGGGGCAAGGCCCGCGCCGCGTCGGGTGGCAACCAGGACACCGCGGCCATCCGCGCCTGGGCCAAGGAGAACGGCCACGAGGTCAACGACCGCGGCCGTGTCCCGCAGAAGGTCCGTGAGGCCTACGAGAAGGCCAACGGCTGAGCCGTCGGTCCCGACCGTGCACGACGCAGCCGGGCCCGGTGGCAGTGAGTCGCCGCCGTGTCCACGAGTCGTACGAGATCGGGGGCGCCCCCACCGCCCCCCACGACCGACCCGGCCGGACAGGCCGCCAACGTCGTCAGAGCCGGGAGTACCGGTTCCGCCTCGCGCCCGGGCTCGGGGGGCCGCACCCACACCGCGGCCTCCTGCGTGCCGGACCACTCCGGGGGCGTGGGCGCGGCCATGAAGCCGCCCGCCCCGACGGCCACGAGGTCCAGGGGCAGCGCCCCCCACTCCAGCCAGTCGAGCAGCCCCGGCAGTTCGTCCGCGGCGCCCGCCGCGACCAGCAGCTGCATGGTCTCCCCGCGCACGGCCACCGGCGAGCGGGGATCGAGCCGGCGCAGCATCGCGAACCCGGCGTCGGCCGGCACCTCCAGGACGTCGAACCGCAGCCCTGTGCGCAGCAGTACGCCTTCGGGCCCGGACACGGCGGCCCAGCCCAGCTCGTCCTCGTACCAGCGCCGCACCAGGTCCTGGCGGACCTGCATCGGGCGGCGCGGGATCGGGACCGTGGTGCGCGACGTGCTTCGCGACGTGCTGCGCGGCGAGGGAACCATGCCAGGAGAAACCGCGCGGAACCGTTTCGGGTTACGCGTCGTGCCGATCCGGACGCGGAGCGTGGTCATTCCGGGGCGCGCGAGGCGTGGCGAGTGGCGCAAGGGTGTTCGCCCGTAGCGGAGGGAACCGGCGCGCGCCGCATGGAGTGTCAGTCCCTGCGGGTAAGACATCCCTAGTGAGAGGGGCGACACGCACGGGTCGGGCGGCTCGCGTTCGCCATCGGCGTAGTGATGGTGAGGGTATCTGCCTGGCCTGCGGGAACATCGTCTCGCACCATCGGGTTGGAGCAGATGTCGGCGTTCGGGGCAGGAGGCCATGAACGGGTGTCGGCAGTTGGAATGAGCGGTCCCCGCTTGCGGGACTAAGCTGCGGAAGGACAGGGAGGGGACAGCCCCCTTACTGCCTGACCGCTCTGAGGAGCGATTAACGATGTTCGAGAGGTTCACCGACCGCGCGCGGCGGGTTGTCGTCCTGGCTCAGGAAGAAGCCCGGATGCTCAACCACAACTACATCGGCACCGAGCACATTCTCCTGGGCCTGATCCACGAGGGTGAGGGTGTCGCCGCTAAGGCCCTGGAGAGCCTCGGGATTTCGCTCGAGGCGGTCCGCCAGCAGGTGGAGGAGATCATCGGTCAGGGCCAGCAGGCCCCGTCCGGGCACATTCCCTTCACCCCCCGTGCCAAGAAGGTCCTGGAGCTGTCGCTCCGCGAGGCCCTTCAGCTGGGCCACAACTACATCGGCACGGAGCACATCCTGCTCGGCCTGATCCGTGAGGGCGAGGGCGTCGCTGCCCAGGTCCTGGTCAAGCTGGGCGCAGACCTCAACCGGGTGCGGCAGCAGGTCATCCAGCTGCTCTCCGGCTACCAGGGCAAGGAGACCGCCACCGCGGGCGGCCCTGCCGAGGGCACCCCCTCGACGTCCCTGGTCCTCGACCAGTTCGGCCGCAACCTGACGCAGGCCGCTCGTGAGTCCAAGCTCGACCCGGTCATCGGGCGCGAGAAGGAGATCGAGCGCGTGATGCAGGTCCTGTCGCGCCGCACCAAGAACAACCCGGTCCTGATCGGTGAGCCCGGCGTCGGCAAGACCGCCGTCGTCGAGGGCCTCGCGCAGGCCATCGTCAAGGGCGAGGTGCCCGAGACCCTCAAGGACAAGCACCTCTACACCCTCGACCTGGGCGCGCTGGTCGCCGGCTCCCGCTACCGCGGTGACTTCGAGGAGCGCCTGAAGAAGGTCCTCAAGGAGATCCGCACCCGCGGCGACATCATCCTGTTCATCGACGAGCTCCACACGCTGGTCGGTGCGGGTGCCGCCGAGGGCGCCATCGACGCCGCCTCGATCCTCAAGCCGATGCTGGCCCGCGGTGAGCTCCAGACCATCGGTGCCACCACGCTCGACGAGTACCGCAAGCACCTGGAGAAGGATGCCGCGCTCGAGCGCCGCTTCCAGCCCATCCAGGTCGCCGAGCCGTCGCTGCCGCACACCATCGAGATCCTCAAGGGTCTGCGCGACCGGTACGAGGCCCACCACCGCGTCTCCATCACGGACGAGGCCCTCGTCCAGGCCGCGACGCTGGCCGACCGGTACATCTCGGACCGCTTCCTGCCGGACAAGGCGATCGACCTGATCGACGAGGCCGGCTCCCGGATGCGCATCCGCCGGATGACCGCGCCGCCGGACCTCCGCGAGTTCGACGAGAAGATCGCGGACGTGCGTCGCGACAAGGAGTCCGCGATCGACTCGCAGGACTTCGAGAAGGCCGCCTCGCTGCGCGACAAGGAGAAGCAGCTCCTCGCCGCCAAGGCCAAGCGCGAGAAGGAGTGGAAGGCCGGCGACATGGACGTCGTCGCCGAGGTCGACGGCGATCTGATCGCCGAGGTCCTCGCGACCGCCACCGGCATCCCGGTCTTCAAGCTGACCGAGGAGGAGTCCTCGCGTCTGCTGCGCATGGAGGACGAGCTCCACAAGCGGGTCATCGGCCAGAAGGACGCCGTCAAGGCTCTCTCGAAGGCGATCCGCCGTACCCGCGCTGGTCTGAAGGACCCGAAGCGTCCGGGTGGCTCGTTCATCTTCGCCGGCCCGTCCGGCGTCGGTAAGACCGAGCTGTCCAAGGCGCTCGCCGAGTTCCTCTTCGGCGACGAGGACGCGCTGATCTCCCTCGACATGTCGGAGTTCAGCGAGAAGCACACCGTCTCGCGTCTCTTCGGTTCGCCTCCCGGCTACGTGGGCTACGAGGAGGGCGGCCAGCTCACCGAGAAGGTGCGCCGCAAGCCGTTCTCCGTCGTCCTCTTCGACGAGGTCGAGAAGGCCCACCCGGACATCTTCAACTCGCTGCTCCAGATCCTGGAGGACGGTCGCCTGACCGACTCC
Source organism: Streptomyces sp. NPDC025806 (assembly GCF_055558275.1). Classification (NCBI taxonomy): domain Bacteria; kingdom Bacillati; phylum Actinomycetota; class Actinomycetes; order Kitasatosporales; family Streptomycetaceae; genus Streptomyces; species Streptomyces sp. NPDC025806. The sequence continues at coordinate 553,172 of NZ_JBVHMU010000004.1, forward strand.
CAGGGCCGCGTCGTGGACTTCAAGAACACGGTCATCATCATGACGACCAACCTTGGAACCCGTGACATCTCCAAGGGCTTCAACCTGGGCTTCGCGGCCCAGGGCGACACGAAGACCAACTACGAGCGCATGAAGAACAAGGTCTCGGACGAGCTCAAGCAGCACTTCCGCCCCGAGTTCCTCAACCGCGTCGACGACGTGGTCGTCTTCCCGCAGCTCACTCAGGAGGACATCCTCGCGATCGTCGACCTGATGATCGGCAAGGTGGACGAGCGCCTCAAGGACCGGGACATGGGCATCGAGCTCTCCCAGTCCGCCAAGGAGCTCCTCTCCAAGAAGGGCTACGACCCGGTGCTGGGCGCGCGTCCGCTGCGTCGCACGATCCAGCGCGAGGTCGAGGACACCCTCTCGGAGAAGATCCTCTTCGGCGAGCTGCGCCCCGGCCACATCGTGGTCGTCGACACGGAGGGCGAGGGCGAGAACAAGACCTTCACCTTCCGCGGTGAGGAGAAGTCGGCGCTGCCCGACGTCCCGCCGATCGAGCAGGCGGCCGGCGGTGCCGGACCGAACCTGAGCAAGGAGGCGTAAGCCTCCGGCCTCGGCAGGCCATGACGTGAGGGGCCGGTGCTCTTGATGAGCACCGGCCCCTCACGCTTTTTCGTGCCGTACGCGCGTTACGAGAGCTGGCCGTCGTAGTCCGGGAGCTTGTACGTGCGCTCCGCGTGGCCGCCGGTCAGGTCCGTGGTGTTGTTGCCGACGTTCGCGATGATCGTGTAGCCCTTGGCCTCGATCGCGGCGCGCTGGGCCGTCTTGTAGTCGGCGACGTTCTTGAACAGGTCGACGAGGCCGCGGACGTACAGTCCGTCGACCTGGTAGCCGACGTGCTCGAGGTTGTAGTCCGTGACGCCTTTGATGATGCCGGGGCGCGCGGTGACGAAGAACAGGGCGACGTCGCGGTCCTGGGCGTACCGGGCGAGGTCGAGGACCGGCCGGTTCGGGGGCTGCGGGTAGCGGAAGCCGTAGTCCGTCTCCAGCGTGGTGTTGTCGATGTCGAAGACGATGGCCTGCTTCTCGCCGGGCCGGGCGCTCGCGATGCGCTGCTTCAGATAGGGCAGGGCCTGGTCGGCCACGGCCTGGCAGTCGCGCTGCCAGGTCGCGTAGTCGACGTCGCCGGTTGTGGTGGCGGTTGTGGTGGCGGTGGCCGTGGCGGTGCTGGTGGTGCCCGTGGTGCTCGTGGTGCTCGTGGAACCGGCGGGCGCGCTCGTCGCGGCCTCGGCGGGCACCGTCAGGGTCAGGACGGCGGCTGCCGAGGCGGCGGTGACGGCGGCGCGGCGCGCCCAGGGGCGGTTCTGGGGGGTCATGTGCGGGGGGTTCCTCTCACGTCCGGTCACGCTGGAGTTGTCGCGTGCATGCTTGTCGTCGAGGGTGGCGCGGGAGGAACCGTAGGGTTACCGGCCGGTAGTGTCCAGGGTTTGCGCACCGACAGTAGGGACACCGTGCCTGTCGGGCAGGGGAGTTGGGGGCGTCGCGAGGGTGTGGATCTGTAGCCCCGGTCACAACCAGGGGTCTCTCGATCTTGCGCCCCGGTGACATGCCGCACAGGCGTTTTGTCCGGTACTAGGTGGAATAGTGGACCGGGCGCCCTGGGGTGCCGCTGTTACGCGGCCGATGGGTTCTGGTGATTTGTCCGTTTTGGGGTTCGGGTGGGGGTGGGGCCCCCGCGAGGCCGTGCCGCACGGCCCCGAAGTGGGCGTAAACCCGTGATCGAGGGATAAATCCGGCAGAGGACGAATCAGGCGTGCGGGGCGTCAAGGGGTATACCGGCCGGGGCTCCGGTACGACCTTTCGTAGTAGATGAGGCTTTTGGGCGGAGCCGGGGAGTCGGGTTACCAAGGGATGGCCGACCCGGTGACACGAGGACGTGTGCCGGGTCCCTTCATGCCCGTCGGGCCCGTCCCGGGCCGGTGGGCGGCAGGACCCGAATGTCCCCGAAGCTCGAAGAGGTCTCCCGCATGTCGCAGCGCATCACGTCCCTCCGTCCCGGCACGTCGGTCTTCCGCAAGCGCGCCGCTGTCGTGGCCGCCGGTCTCGGAATGTCCGCCGTTCTGGGCAGCGGGGCCGCGCTCGCCGCCGGTGCCCCCCAGGCGGGCGGCGCCCCGGCGGCCACCACCGCCACCGTCGTCAAGGCGCAGGCCGCCGCTCAGGCGAAGGCCGCCTCCACCGCGAAGGCCAAGGCCGCCTCGGTGAAGCAGGCCGCCGCCAAGAAGGCCGCCTCCTGGATCGACCCGGTCAGCAAGTACACGCTCTCCGCCGGCTACGCCCAGGGCGGCAGCATGTGGTCCACCGGCAAGCACTCCGGCCAGGACTTCGCCGTGCCGATCGGCACCAACGTGAAGGCCGTCCACAGCGGCACCGTCGTCAAGACCGGCGGCAACGGCGCCGGTGACGGTCCGGCCTACGGCAACGCCATCGTGATCAAGCACTCCAACGGCACGTACTCCCAGTACGCGCACCTGTCCCGGATCGACGTCCGCCCCGGCCAGCACGTCTCCACGGGCCAGCACATCGCCCTGTCCGGCAACACCGGCAACTCCAGCGGCCCGCACCTGCACTTCGAGATCCGCACGACGCCGAACTACGGCTCGGCCGTGAACCCCGTCGCGTTCCTCAACAAGCAGGGCGTGCGCGTCTGATTCAGCCTCCGTGCTGGTGGGCCTGAACGATCAGGTCCGTGGCGACCTCGAGGACGGCCTTGCGCCGCTCCTCGGGGTCGCTCTCGTCGTCCTGGAGGACGAACATCCCGGCGTGCATCGAGAACAGCGCGCTGATGCAGCGCACCCGGTCCGTCAGGGTGGCGTCCTCGGGCGGCAGGTAGGCGATCAGCTCCTGCATCCGGCCCTTGAAGTTCTCGCCGATGCTCAGCTCGCGCATCGTCGCCTGGTTCTCGTGCATGAAGCGGAAGAGCGGGGCGGCCCCGACCAGCGCGAGGCTGTAACGGGTCAGGATCTCGCGCTTCGTCTCCAGGGACGGCGGCTGCTCCTTCGCCCATGCGATCAGGTCGTCGATCGGCGTCATCAGGTCCGTGAACAGGCTGACGACGATGTCTTCCTTGGTCTTGAAGTGGTAGTAGAGCGCCGCCTTCGTGACGCCGAGCCGCTCGGCGATCTCCCGCAGGGACGTCTTCTCGTACCCCTGCTCCGCGATGAGCTCCAAGGTCACGTCCTGAATGCGCTGGCGCGTGTTCCCGCGGCGCTGCGGCTTGCTGCTGCTGCCCGTGACCATGGCCCGGCTGCCTCTCTCGTCCCCCTGGCGTCCTCTTGGGAGAAAACTTACTTGACGCCCGGCTAGTAGTCGCTCTACTTTCCCCATTGTAAGCAACTAGCCGGGCGACAAGTAAGTCCCGGTCTCTAGTACGTCTCTCAGCGCGACCCGGGGGAGTGGGGATCATGGCCGAAGCAGCGATACGAGACCAGGAGCAGGTGAAGGAGCAGGCGAAACAGCCGCGCAGTGTGCGCGTCGTGCTCATGGCGCTGATGATCGCCATGCTGCTCGCCATGCTCGACAACATGATCGTCGGCACCGCGATGCCCACGATCGTCGGCGATCTCGGAGGCCTCGAGCACCTCTCCTGGGTGGTCACCGCCTACACGCTCGCCACCGCCGCCTCCACCCCGATCTGGGGCAAGCTCGGCGACATGTACGGCAGGAAGGGCGCCTTCCTGACCTCCATCGTGATCTTCCTGATCGGCTCCGCGGCCAGCGGCATGGCCCAGGACATGAGCCAGCTCATCGCCTTCCGCGCCGTCCAGGGCCTGGGCGCCGGCGGTCTGATGGTCGGCGTCATGGCGATCATCGGCGACCTCATCCCGCCCCGGGAACGCGGCAAGTACCAGGGCATGATGGCCGGCGTCATGGCGCTCGCCATGATCGGCGGACCGCTCGTCGGCGGCACCATCACCGACCACCTCGGCTGGCGCTGGGCCTTCTACATCAACCTGCCGATCGGCGCGGTCGCCCTCGTCATGATCACCGCGGTGCTGCACCTCCCGAAGAAGCGCTCCTCCGGAAAGATCGACTACCTGGGCGCGGCGCTCCTCACCCTCGGCATCACCTCGATCGTCCTCGTCACCACCTGGGGCGGCTCCGAGTACGCCTGGGGCTCCGCCGTGATCATGGAGCTCATCGGCATCGGCGTCGCCTCGCTCGTCGGCTTCGTCTTCTCGCAGACCAAGGCCGCCGAACCGATCATGCCGCTGCACATCTTCCGCAGCCGCAACTTCACGCTGATGTCCGTCATCGGCTTCATCACCGGCTTCGTGATGTTCGGCGCGGTGCTCTTCCTGCCGCTCTACCAGCAGTCCGTGCAGGGCGCGTCCGCGACCAACTCCGGGCTCCTGCTCCTGCCGATGCTGCTCTCGATGATGGTCGTCTCGCTGATCGCGGGCCGCGTCACCACGAACACCGGCAAGTACAAGCTCTTCCCCATCGCGGGCGGCGCGCTCATGATCGCCGGACTCTTCCTCCTCGCCCAGATGGACACGGAGACCTCCCGCTTCACCTCCGGGCTCTACATGGCGGTGCTCGGCGCCGGCATGGGCTGCCTCATGCAGATCACGATGCTCGTCGCGCAGAACAGCGTCGAGCTGAAGGACATGGGCGTCGCGTCCTCCTCCACCACGCTGTTCCGCACGCTCGGCTCCTCGTTCGGCGTCGCCGTCATGGGCGCGATCTTCAACGACCGGGTCAAGCACGTCATGGCGGAGCGGGCGGGGGCCCTCGGCGGGAAGGCGCTCGGCGCGGGTACGCAGCTCAACGCGGAGGGCATCGCGAAGCTGCCGGCGCCCGTGCGGGAGGCGTACCAGTTCGCGGTGTCGTCCGGTACGCACTCGGCGTTCCTGCTGGGGGCCGTGATCGCTGTGGGGGCGCTGGTGGCGGCGTTCTTTGTGCGGGAGGTGGCGCTGCGGGGGGCTGCGCCGGCGCCGCGGGACTGAGCTCGGGTCCATCCCTTTCGTCGCCGGGTGCGGGCCGGTGGGGGCTGGTCGCGCAGTTCCCCGCGCCCCTGAAATGCATGGCGCTTCGCGCCGCATTTCCCCGATAGGGCGCCGCCCCTATGGAGATTGCGCACGAAGTGCGCATCTCCAGGGGCGCGGGGAACTGCGCGAGAAGCCCCACCGGGCGGCACCCGGCGACGAGACCGGGCGGACCCCCTACGGGAGCCGGACGATCGGGAAGCTGCCCGTGTTCGTCGGGGCATGTTCCGGGAGCCAGAGCACGGCCACGGCTCCATCCGCCGGCGTCCCGGGCGGAGCCCCCGGCGCGCGGACGTTGCGGAACGTCAGGCGCGCCCCCAGGACCCGGGCCTGCCCGGCGGCGATGGTCAGGCCGAGCCCATGACCGTGCCCCGCACGATGGGCCGCCCCCGTACGGAAACGGCTCGGGCCCTCCTCCAGGAGGTCCTCGGGGAAGCCCGGCCCGTGGTCACGGACCCGGACCACCCGCCCCTCCACACTGACCTCGATCGGCGGCCGGGCGTGCTTCGCCGCGTTGGCCAGCAGATTGAACAGGATGCGCTCCAGCCGGCGCGGGTCCGTCGTCACCTCCGACTCGTGCACGACATCGACCCGTATGCCGTCCCCGCCCCGTGCCGCGACCCGCCGGCTGACGAACTCGCCGAGCGTGATGTCCTGCAACTCGGCCCGCTCCGCCGCACTGTCGAGCCGGGCCACCTCCAGCACGTCCTCCACGAGCGTGCGCATCGCCTGCGCCCGGTCCTTGACCAGCTCGCTGGGCCGCCCGGCCGGCAGCAGCTCGGCCGCCGTCAGCAGACCCGTGACCGGCGTGCGCAGCTCGTGCGCGATGTCCGCCGTGACCCGGCGCTCGGCCTCCAGACGCTGCTTGAGCGCGTCCGCCATCGCGTCCACGGCCTGCGCCAGATCATCGGTCTCGTCCCGGACGACCCCGCCGATCGCGTCCCGCACCCGGACATCCGCCCGGCCCTGCGCCACGTCCCGCGCGGCGCCCGCCGCCTTGCGTAGCCGGCGCGACATCTGACCGCCGATCAGCACCCCGAGCGCGCTGCCCCCGAACACGACACAGATCGCGCCGATGATCAGCGCCCGGTCCAGGTCCTTCATGACGTCGGTGCTGCGGTCGGTGAAACGGGAGTGCACGGAGAGGAGGTCGCCGTTGCCGAGCGGGACCGCGGCCCAGATGTCCGGGACTCCGCTGGCCGACTCGGAGACGTACGTGGCGCGGCGCCCCGACAGTGCCTTGAGCCGCAGCTCGCGCGGCAGCGACGGGTCGTTGACCTCGAAGCCGACCGGCAGATTCCCGCCGCGCGCCGCGTACTGCCGCTGCACGAACTGGATCCGCTCGTCCTGCACGTCCCGCGCGTTGTCCAGCATCGAGACGCGGGCCGCATTGTGCACCACCAGGCTCAGGGCCACCGCGACGAGCGCGCCGACCAGCGCGATCGCGACGCTGATCTTCCAGCGCACCCCGGTGTGCAGCCCCCGCCGCAGCCGCCGCGGCAGCAGCCCCCGCAACCGGGCGCCCAACGCCGTCCCCCTCATATGTGCTTCCTCATCAGCCGGGCCGGTCAGGCCTTGAGCTTGTAGCCGAAGCCGCGGACCGTCTCGATGCGGTCCTGGCCGATCTTCGTGCGCAGTCGCTGGACGTGGACGTCGACGACGCGGGTGTCACCACCCCAGCCGTAGTCCCACACCCGCTCCAGAAGCTTGTCGCGGGACAGCACCGTGCCGGGAGCGGAGGAGAACTCCAGCAGCAGCCGCATCTCGGTCGGCGTAAGGCCCACCGGCTTCCCGTCCCGGCGCACCTCCATGCCCTCCGTGTCGATCTCCAGATCGCCGAAGCGCAGCACGCCCCCGTCGGTCCCGGCAGGCTCGGCGGCCGCCCCCGCCGCGGCCGCGGACGGACCGCCCGCGTGCCCGAAGCGGCGCAGCACGGCCCGGATCCGGGCCACGAGCACGGCCCCGTCGAACGGCTTGGTCACGTAGTCGTCGGCGCCGGCCTCCAGACCGAGCACCACGTCGATCGAGTCGGCCCGCGCCGACAGCATGATCACCGGCACGGTCGACTCGTCGCGGATCCGCCGGCACAGCGAGACCCCGTCGAGGCCCGGCACCATGACGTCGAGCAGCGCGATGTCCGGCCGGTTCGTACGGAACGCCTCCAGGCCCGACAGCCCGTCCGGCATGGCCGTGACCACGAAGCCGTCCCGCTCCAGGGCGAGCTGGGTGGCCTCGCGGATCACGTCGTCGTCCTCGACGAACAGCACGTGGGTCTGCTCACCCTTGCGCTCGCCCATGTGGTCTCCCATCCTCGGCCGTGCTCAGCCGGCGTCGTCCGTGGCGGCCGGAGCGGGGGATTCCCCGCCCACCGCGTGGCTGTAGTCGTTGTGAATACGCCCCTGCTGGGCGAAGCGGTCCCCGTCCCACCGGTACGTGACGACCTCTTCGCCGGAGGGAGAGGCGACCGAGTCACCCTTCTCGTACACCTGCTTGGTGACCACGAGATCACCCCGGTCGATCTCCGCGTAGACCGGGGGCTCCTCGGCCTGGAACACGTTCCGATACGTGCCGTCCTCGTCGCGGTACACGTACGTGCCGATCCCGACCGCGTCACCGCAGGTCATCACATTCACCACGACATCGTTCGCGGGCCCGCCGGTCAGCGTCCCGTAACTCACGTCGACGGGGTACTCGTCGGCCACACAGGGCTTCAGATCGCGCTTGATGTCGGCGCTGACCTTCGGATCGTCCTTCACCAGCCGCACCGCGTCCACCGCCTTCGGCGTCGCGGAGGCGACGGGGCTGGCGGCCGGGGACGGCACGGCCGAGGCGACCGGCGCGGTCCTGGCGGGTCCCTCGTCCCGGGCGCCCGTGCCACCGGCCGAACACCCGACCAGCAGAGCGGCCAAAAACCCGAGGGCGGCGAACCCGGCGACCACCGGACTCCCCGCCTTCAGTACTTCGACGCTCCGAGAGGCACGTATGCCTAGGCCGCGCAACGCTCCCGCTCCTCCCGTTCGAGCGCGCGGGCGTCCAGGTCACGGCTCTCCAGCTCCTCGCGGAGCCGGGCGAGCGCCCGGTGCAGCGTGCTCTTCACGGTTCCGGCCGACATGCCGAGCGCGGCGGCCGTCTCCTCTGTGGACATCTGCTCCCAGTGTCGCAGCACCACGACACTGCGCTGCTTCGGAGCCAGCACCTTCATGACGTCCATCAGCAGGGCGCGGTCGGCGTGCTGCTCCGTCGAGTCGTCCACGACCGACTCGGGCAGCTGCTCGGTCGGCACCTCTTCGAGCTTGCGCGCCCGCCACCACTCGGTCCGCGTGTTGATCATGACACGGCGCAGGTAGGCGTCGGCCAGCCGCTTGTCGGCTATGCCGTCCCACCGCCCGAACGTCCGCACGAGCGCGGTCTGCAGCAGGTCCTGGGCGTCGACCGGGTCCGGCACCAGGCGCCGGGCGCTGCGCAGCAGAGCGTCCTGCCGCGTCCTGACGTACTCCTCGAACTCGAGCACCTCACCGCCGTGCGACATGAGCAACCGCCTCCCGATTCCTGCCCGTTCCCCGTGGTCCGCACCGGTCGGGTGCGGTCTCGGTGAAGAAGCTACGGAGGCGTTGTCACGGCGTTGTCCGTTCCAGCCTTCGACAAACGCACGGCTGCCCGTCGGTTGTGTAACGGACCCGGAATCAGCTCGCGGGAAGCCGGTACAGACCGCCCGCGAGCGGCTCGACGAGCCCGTCGTCGACCAGCCCGTCCAGCGCCCGCGCCCGCTGCACCGGCTCGTCCCAGACCCGGTCGAGCGCGGCCTGCGGCACCGGCCCGGTGGCGTCCCGGAGCACGGCCAGCAGCTTGCCCCGCACCTGACGGTCCGTCCCCGCGTACGTCTGGCCGCGCCGCGGCGGGCCCTCGTGCGCGGGCTTCCCGGCGAGCCGCCACGCGCACATCGCGGCGATCGGGCACCGGTGGCACTCCTCGCTCTTCGCCGTGCACACCAGCGCGCCCAGCTCCATCGAGGCGGCGGCCCAGCTCGCGGCGGTCGCGTCCTGCTCCGGCAGCAGCGCCCGGGCGAGCTTGCGCTCGGCGGCCGTCGTGGCGTTCGGCGGGTACTGGACGCCGGTCACGGCGCGCGCGAAGACCCGCCGCACGTTCGTGTCCAGGACGGCGTGGCGCTGCCCGTACGCGAACGAGGCGACGGCGGCGGCCGTGTACTCGCCGATGCCCGGCAGGGCGAGCAGCTGGGCGTGCCCGGTGGGTACGTCCCCGCCGTGGCGCTCCGTTATGGCCACGGCCGCGCCGTGCAGGCGCAGGGCGCGGCGCGGATAGCCGAGCCGTCCCCACGCGCGGACGGCCTCGCCGGGTGCCTCCTTGGCGAGATCGGCCGGCCGCGGCCAGCGGGTGAGCCACTGCTCGTACACGGGCAGCACGCGGTTCACCGGGGTCTGCTGGAGCATGAACTCGCTGACCATCACGCCCCACGGGCCGGCGGTGGAGCGGCGCCAGGGCAGGTCACGGGCGTGTTCGGTGAACCAGTCGATGACCGGTCCGTGCAGGTCTGAGCGATCGCTGGGGGTCTTCGTGGGCGCAGTCATGGCACTCCCGATCCTGCCACGCCCGCCCCGCCCGACCCCCCGCCTCCCCGCACCCACGCCGCCCCGACCGCCCATTTGCCGCCCGCCACCCCACCGCGGATCCCCCGCACGGGTAGGGGCACCCTGTCGATCGGCAGGGGCGAGAGAGGCGGGAGGGCTTGTAGGTTCGGCTGGATGAACAGACGGGGTATCGCGCCGTTCGGGATGTGGGCAGCGCTCGGCGTCCCCGTACTGGCCACCGCATGGCTGCACCTGGAAGAACCCGCACCGCTCTGGCGGCCCGCCGCCGGTCTGGCCGTCCTCGCCGCCGCCACCGTCCTGCACCGCCGCCACCGTCCCGCCACGGCCTTCGGCCTGGCCGCCGCCCCCGGCCTGGCCATCGCCCCGTCCCTGTTCACGCTCTCGTACAGCGTCGCCCTCGTCGTCCTCGCGTACCTGATGGGCCTGCGCGCCTCCGCGACCCGCCCCGCCCTGCTCACGTTCGCCGCGCTCGCAGCGGCCGGCACCGCGAAGATCGCCGTCCGCCAGGTCGACCCCGTGGCGGAGTGGCTCGTGCTCATGGGCACGCTGTTGTTCGGCGCCGTGTTCCCCTGGCTCGCCGGCCGCCACCGCCGCCAGAGCCGCGAACTGGCCGCAGCCGGCTGGGCCCGTGCCGAGCAGCTGGAACGGGAGCACCAGATCGTCGCGGACCGCGCCCGGCTGCGCGAACGGGCCCGGATCGCCCAGGACATGCACGACTCCCTTGGCCACGAACTGAGCCTGATCGCCCTGCGCGCGGGCGCCCTCCAGGTGGCCAAGGACCTGCCGGAACCTCACCGCGGGGCCGCCGCCGAACTCCGGGCCGCGGCCTCCGACGCCACCGACCGCCTGCACGGCATCATCGGCCTGCTCCGCGAGGAGGACGACGAACCGGCCCCCCTGGCCCCACCCGGCGAGACGGTGGCCGAACTGGTGGAACGCGCCGCGGACTCCGGCCTCCCGGTCCACCTCCTCGGCACCCCGCCCCCGGAGGACCGCACGGCGTACCGCGTCGTCCAGGAGTGCCTGACGAACGCGGCGAAGCACGCGCCGGGCGCCGAGGTGATGGTGGAGACGACCCAGACATCGAACAACCTGACGATCACGGTGACGACCACCGAACCCCCTGCCCGAGCCTCCCGAGGAACCACAGAAACAGGCACACAAGCAGGCTCAGGAACGGGAACAGGAACGGGCCTTCAGGCCCTCCGCACCCGCGTCACAGACCTGGGCGGCACCTTCGAAGCGGGCCCGCACGAGCAGGGCTTCCGGGTGAGAGCAACCCTGCCGCCCACCCGGAACCACCCCGCCCCGACCACCCCTCACCCCCGCACACCGACCACCCCACCGGGAACGGCCCGCGCCTTCATCGCGGCGGCCGTCGCGGGAACCGTCCTGACGGCCGGCGCGTTCACCTGGTACGCCTACCGGACCACCCACGCCGTACTGACCCCCCGGGCCTACGCCACCCTCCCCCTGGGCACCCCGAAGGCCGAGGCGGAGGAGGCGCTACCCGCCCTCACGATCAGCGACCCGCCGGTGGACCGCGCCCCCACCCCGCCCCCGTCGGACGCGGACTGCCGGTACTACCGGGCGAGTGGCGAGCTCTTCGTGAGCGTGGACCACTTCAGGCTGTGTTTCGCGGCGAAGGCACCGCACGCCCTCATCGACAAGACCCTGATCCCGAGGACGGGCCAGTGAAGCAGAAACAAGAACAGGAACAGAAGCAGGAAGAGAAGCAGAGCCGGAAGATCAGAGTCCTCCTCGCCGACGACGAGGCGATGATCAGAGCGGGCGTGGCCGCGATCCTGGCGTCCGGCGACGACTTCGAGGTGGTCGCGGAGGCGGCGGACGGCCGCGAGGCGGTGACGCTGGCCCAGGCGCACCGCCCGGACGTGGCTCTCCTCGACATCAGGATGCCCCGCCTGGACGGTCTGACGGCCGCGGAGCAGATCGTGGCGGCGGCCCCCGGCACGGCCGTGGCGATGCTGACGACGTTCTCGGAGGACGCGTACGTGACCCGCGCCCTGGCCGGCGGCGCCACCGGCTTCCTGCTCAAGTCGGGTGACCCGCACGAACTGATGGCGGGCGTGCGGGCGGTGGCGGGCGGCGCCGCGTTCCTGTCGCCGCGCGTGGCCCGGCACGTGATCGACGGCCTGGGGCGCGGCGGCCGGCTGACCCGGGAGGCCGCGGCCCGCGACCGCGTTGCCGCGCTGACCCCGCGCGAGCGCGAGGTCCTCGGCCTGGTCGGAGCCGGCCTGTCGAACCCGGAGATCGCCGCGCGCCTCCATCTGGTGGAGGGCACTGTCAAGGCGTACGTGAGCGCGGTCCTGGACCGACTGGGTGTCAGAAATCGGGTGCAGGCCGCGATCGTGGCGTACGAGGCGGGGCTGCTGCACTGACAGTGCCGCCCGCCCCGCACCCGGATTCCGGACTCGGCGCCTCAGCGCCGATGTGCCCCGCGCCCCGACGCGTAGGCGCCCCCGGCCTCGGAGCCCCCGTTCCCGGGCCCCGCGAACCATCGCACGAGCCCGATCCCCGATCCGCGCATCGCCACCGTCACCCGCGCACCCGGCCGCGCGCACAGGCCGACCACGAGGAACGCGACCAGGGTGCCGAGCAGCAGCCCGGCCGCGACGTCGTGCGGGTAGTGCACACCGACGAACACCCGGGAGAACGCCATGAGGATCGCCATCGGCACCGTCAGCCAGCCGATCTTCGGCCACGCGAGCGCGAGCCCGACGGCCGCGGCGGCGCCGATCGTCGAGTGGTTGCTCGGGAAGGACCAGTCTCCGTAGACCGGGCAGTCGATCAGGGAGGGCAGCGCCCCGGCGACCGCGCGACAGGGCCGCTCCTCGTCGATCCCCGATTTGATCAACTCGCTGGCCACGTACGCCACGGCGGTGCCCAGCGGCGCGAGCACCGCCACGGCGAAGGCCCGGGGATCGCCCCGGCGGGCGCGCCACCAGGCGGCGACGAAGAGCACGGCGAACAGCAGCAGACCGAGTTCGGTCCACATCTCCATCAGGTCCTGGAACCAGGACGGAGTGTCGTGGGCGAATTCGAGGATGTCGCGATAGAGATCGGAGTCGATGGTTCCCATGGTGACGGACAGTACGCAACTCCCGGAGCCGTCACATCAGGCGGTGGTCGGGTGTGACCCCTGCCGGAAGACAGGAGGCATGATGATGATCCTGAAAACTTGGGGGCCTGGGCGGCGGGTGGGCGCCGGACAACGGCCCGATCTCTCGTAAGGTTTGAGCCGTGGGATCTCTGCGCAATCCGATCGGGCCGCTTCCCTCCTCCATCTACTGGCGCCGGAGGGTCGTTCTGGTGTCCGTCGTGGCGCTCCTCGCGCTGCTGGTCGTATGGGTCGTCAACTTCGGCGGCGGTACGGGGAACAAGGGCGCCGGCGGGACCGACGGCAAGCACCCGACCGAGTCGATCACGCCCGGCCCCTCCGGCACGGGCCCCGCGATCAGCCAACACCCCGGCGGTCGCGACGAGTCGGGCTCCGGCGGCTCCGGCTCCGGCGACGCGGGTGACGGTGGTTCGGGTGACGGTGGTTCGGGCGACGGGGCCGACTCCGGTGGCTCGGGCGGGAGTTCCGACGGCGCGGGCTCCGGGTCCGGCGGCGGCGGGGCGACCTCGGGCGACCGGGTCCCGGCCGGGTCCAGCCTGCCGGACTGCACCGCGGGCAGCGTGACACTCTCCGTGCGCAGCGTCCGCAACGCCTACGGTCCTGACGACAAGCCTGAGCTCGTCGTCACCGTCACGAGCACCGCCGACAAGGCCTGCAAGGTCGATCTCGGCCCGCGCACGGCGGTCATGACGATCACGAAGGCCGACGACGACAAGGAAACCTTCTGGTCGTCCGAGGACTGCCCGGCCGGCGCGGGCATGCTGCTGCTCCGTGTCCCGGCGGGCGGCAAGGTCAGCCACACCGTGACCTGGGACAAGCGGCCCAGCGCCCCGCAGTGCGCGACGCCCTCGGCCGGTTCCGCGACGCCCGGCACCTACCTCGTCGAGGTCAAGGGCGCGCAACTGGCGGGCGACCAGACGTCCTTCCGCCTCAAGGCCGACTGACCGGCACCACGCGGAGGAGTCGTGAGCACGAAGAGGGGCGGGGCCGCATCGGCCCCGCCCCTCCTCGTACGCGTCGACGCGCGGAACTACACGTACCGCTCCAGGATCGAGGACTCCGCCAGCCGCGAGAGCCCCTCGCGCACGCTGCGCGCCCGGGCCTCGCCGACGCCGTCGACCGTCTGGAGGTCGTCCACGCTCGCCGCGAGCAGCTTCTGCAGCCCGCCGAAGTGCTCCACGAGCCGGTCGATGATCGCGCCGGGCAGGCGCGGCACCTTCGCCAGGAGCCGGAAGCCGCGCGGCGACACCGCCGAGTCCAGGGCCTCCGGCGAGCCCGTGTACCCCAGGGCGCGGGCCACGATGGGCAGTTCGAGCAGCTCGCCGTGGTGCAGGGAGTCCAGCTCGGCCAGCGCCTCCTCGACCGTGCGGGACCGCTTGGCCGTCGGAGCCGGCACGTAGTCCCGTACGACGAGCTCGCGCTCGGGCTCGACGCCCGCGATCAGCTCGTCGAGCTGCAGGGCGAGGAGGCGGCCGTCGGTGCCCAACTCCACCACGTACTCGGCGATCTCGGTCGCGATCCGGCGCACCATCTCCAGGCGCTGGGCGACCGCCGTCACGTCCCGGACCGTCACCAGGTCCTCGATCTCCAGCGCGGAGAGCGTGCCGGCGACCTCGTCGAGGCGGAGCTTGTAGCGCTCCAGCGTGGCGAGTGCCTGGTTGGCGCGGGACAGGATCGCGGCCGAGTCCTCCAGGACCCGGCGCTGTCCGTCCACGTAGAGCGCGATCAGGCGCATCGACTGGGAGACCGAGACGACCGGGAAGCCGACCTGCTTGCTGACCCGGTCCGCCGTGCGGTGCCGGGTGCCGGTCTCCTCCGTCGGGATCGTCGGATCCGGGACCAGCTGCACGCCGGCCCGCAGGATCTTGTCCAGGTTCGAGGACAGGACGATGCCGCCGTCGAGCTTGCACAGCTCGCGCAGCCGCGTCGCGGAGAACTCGACATCGAGGACGAATCCACCCGTACACATCGATTCGACCGTCTTGTCCGAACCGAGGACGATGAGACCGCCGGTGTTGCCACGGAGGATGCGCTCCAGGCCGTCACGCAGGCCGGTGCCGGGTGCCACGGCGCTCAGTGACGCGCGCATCAGGCCGTCCGCACCGGAACTCCCTCCGGACTTGCCGGGAGCTGCCGCCCGGTCGTTGGCTGCCACTGCACTCCTCCGGATCGCAGACTCTGGGGTGCCCTGGGATTCCTTCGCGTTCGCACGCACGGGCGAGACCAGGGCAAAGTCTACCGGCGCTCCTCGGCCTCCCGTGGGGCCTCTCGCCTACGGCCCTTCGGCAGCACCCGCAGCGCCTCTCCCATGTCCGCGACTTCCAGCACCTTCATGCCCGCGGGGACCTTGCCCGGGTCGGCCGGGACCAGGGCGTGCGTGAAGCCCAGCCGGTGCGCCTCGGCCAGTCGGCGCTGCACCCCCGTGACCCGTCTGACCTCGCCCGCGAGGCCCACTTCACCGATCGCCACCAGGTTCTTCGGCAGCGGGGTGTCGCTCGCCGCGGACGCCAGCGCGAGCGCGATCGCGAGGTCCGCGGCCGGCTCCGACAGCTTCACGCCGCCCACCGTCGCCGAGTAGATGTCCCGCTTGCCGAGCGCGCTGATCCGGCCGCGCTGCTCCAGCACGGCCAGCATCATCGAGACGCGGGAGGTCTCCAGTCCGGACGTCGTGCGGCGCGGCGACGGGATCTGCGAGTCCACCGTCAGCGCCTGCACCTCCGCCACCAGCGGGCGGCGGCCCTCCAGGGTGACGGTCAGACAGGTGCCCGGCACCGGCTCCGCACGCCGTGTCAGGAACAGGCCGCTGGGGTCGGCCAGGCCCGTGATCCCCTCGTCGTGCAGCTCGAAGCAGCCGACCTCGTCCGTCGTCCCGTACCTGTTCTTCACGCCGCGGACCAGGCGCAGGCGCGCGTGCCGGTCGCCCTCGAAGTGCAGCACCACGTCCACCAGGTGCTCCAGGAGACGCGGGCCCGCGATCGCGCCGTCCTTCGTCACGTGGCCCACGAGGAGCGTGGACATGCCGCGCTCCTTGGACGCCCGGATCAGTGCGCCCGCCACCTCGCGGACCTGCGCCATGCCGCCCGGCGCCCCGTCGATCTCCGGAGAGGCCACCGTCTGCACCGAGTCCATGATGAGCAGCGACGGCTTCACCGCGTCCAAGTGGCCGAGGACCGCGGCGAGGTCCGTCTCCGCCGCCAGGTACAGATGGTCGTCGATCGCCTTGATGCGGTCCGCGCGCAGCCGCACCTGTGACGCGGACTCCTCGCCCGTCACGTAGAGCGTCTTGTGCTCCTCGCTCGCCGACTTCGCCGCCACGTCCAGGAGGAGGGTCGACTTGCCCACGCCGGGCTCGCCCGCGAGCAGCACCACCGCGCCCGGTACGAGTCCGCCGCCGAGCACCCGGTCCAGCTCGGGCACGCCCGTGGGGCGGGCCGTGGCCTGCTTGCCGTCGACCTGGCCGATGGGCAGCGCGGACGTCGTGACGCGGCCCGGGGACGTCGTGCGGACCGCGGGCGCGCCGTACTCCTCGACCGTGCCCCACGCCTGGCACTCGGCGCAGCGGCCGAGCCACTTCGCCGTCTGCCAGCCGCACTCGGTGCAGCGGTACGACGGTCGGTCCTTGGCGGATTTGGTACGGGCAGCCATGCCACGAACCGTAGCGGGCGGCACTGACAGAGCCTCCGGCGCGGGCGCGGTGGTGAGCGCTTTCGTCGCCCCGTGTAGGCGCGCTGGCCACGGAATACGGGCTTCCTGTCCCCTTTTGAGGGATCGTTTCACCCGTAAGGATTAAATGTGCTCAAGGCGCCGGAGAGGCCCTGCACCGGCCCCTACGGTCGCACAGGTGATGAGCAGCAGGCCGGAACCCTCCACACACACCACCGGCGCACACCGGGCGCATCGCGCCGGGGCGAGGCGACCGGCGCCCCGCGCTGTTCCGCAGCGCCCGCCCGCGCGCTACGAGCCGTGTCTCGACGGCCTCTTCACGTACTGCCTCTCCGTCCTGTGCGATCACGACGAGGCGATCGCCGCGCTCGGTGACGCGCTCGCGCTCGCCGAGCGGCGCGGGAGCCGGGCGCCCGACGCCGCCGCGGACCGGCGGGCCTGGCTGTACGCCCTGGCCCGGTGGTCGTGCCTGCGGCGGATGGCCGAGGCCAAGCGGCGGCGGCAGGGGGCCCACGCGAGTGGCTCCGCCTCTGCCTCCGCTCCGGGTCCGGGCTCGGGCTCGGGTTCCCGGTCCGGTTCCGCCTCGGTCTCGCCGTCGGTCTCGGTCTCGGTCTCGGAAGAGCGTCGCCGGCAGCTCGCCCAGCTCGCCTGGCCCGAAGCCGCCGGGACCACCCCCGAGCAGCGCGAAGCCCTGGAGCTCGCCGTCCGGCACCAGCTCTCGCCCCGCGAAGTCGCCGCCGCCCTCGGCACCGACCCCGCCGTCACCCGCGAGCTGCTCTCCTCCGCCGCCTGCGAGGTCGAGCGGACCCGCGCGGCCCTCGCCGTCGTCGAGACCGGCACCTGCCCCAGCGTCGCCCGGCTCACCGGGGACCACCAGCTGCTGCTCTCCGCCGCCCTGCGCCGCGAGCTCGTGCGGCACGTCGACGACTGTCCGCGCTGCCGCCGCACCGCCGAGCGCGCCGCCCCCGGCGCCTGGCCCGGCACCTCCGTCACCCCCGCCGCGCTGCCCCTCGTCGAGGCCCCGCGCGCGGCCCTGCACCAGGCGATGCACGCCCCGCACCCGGGCGCCCCGCGCTTCGACCGGCGAGGCTTCCCCATGGACCCCAAGGACCGTGCAGCCCGGCGCGACCGGCTGCGCTCCCGCGCGGTCACCACCACCGTCGTCGCCACGGTCGTCGCCGCCCCCGTGCTCGCCCTCTGGGCCGCCTACCGAGGGCCGCAGACCGGAGAGGGCACCGACGGCCGTTCCGTCAGCGCCAACGAGGCGGGCGTCGGCGAGCTCGACGGGGACCGCGCGGGCGGCGCGTACGAGAACGCGGGCAACGCCCGCACCACCCCCGACCCGCACTTCACCGATGGCGCCGGGCGCCCCTCCGACGTCTCCGTGGAAGTCATCACGCCGCCCTCCCGCGGCGCCCACGGCCCCGGGCGGCTCACCGTCGAGGCCCAGCCCAGCGGTGACGTCACCCTCATCACCCTGACCGCGTCCGGCAGTTCGCCCGTCGCCTGGTCCGCGTCCACCAGCGCCTCCTGGCTCTACCTGAGCCGCTCCTCCGGCACGCTCCGGCCCGGCGAATCCGTCACCATCCAGGTCTACGTCGATCACCGCACGGAACCGGCCGGGCACTGGAGCGCCCGCGTCGCCGTCGGCCCCTCCGGAACCGTCATCTCCATCGAGGGGTACGGGAGTTCCGCGCCCACGGGGCCTGGACCGACCGGGGCGCCGGGGCCGGGCCCCGGGACCTCCGATCCCGGGCCCACGCCCAGCGATCCCGACCCGACGCCGAGCGATCCGACGCCCAGCGATCCCGATCCCACGCCCAGTGACCCGTCGCCGAGCGATCCGGATCCGACCCCGAGCGATCCCGGCCCGACGCC
Source organism: Streptomyces sp. NPDC025806 (assembly GCF_055558275.1). NCBI lineage: Bacteria > Bacillati > Actinomycetota > Actinomycetes > Kitasatosporales > Streptomycetaceae > Streptomyces > Streptomyces sp. NPDC025806. Next base: position 571,489 of record NZ_JBVHMU010000004.1, read on the forward strand.
GAGCGACCCGTCGCCGAGCGATCCGACGACGCCCAGTGACCCGGCGCCCTCGACGTCCTGAGCGTCAGCGAGGCGTCAGGCCGGGTCCGCCGGGTGCGGGGCCAGCAGCGGCAGCTTCTTGCGGGCGCCCGCCAGGCGCTCCTCGCACAGCTCCACCAGCTTCGCGTAGCCGGCCTCGCCCATCAGCTCCGTCAGCTCCGGGCGGTACGACACGTACACCGGGTCGCCCGCGCCGTGCGCCGACGTCGCCGACGTGCACCACCAGTGCAGGTCGTGGCCGCCCGGGCCCCAGCCCCTGCGGTCGTACTCGCCGATCGAGACCTGGAGCACCCGCGTGTCGTCCGGGCGGTCGATCCACTCGTAGGTGCGGCGGATCGGCAGCTGCCAGCACACGTCCGGCTTCGTCTCCAGCGGCTCCCGGCCCTCCTTGATCGCCAGGATGTGCAGGGAGCAGCCCGCGCCGCCCTTGAACCCCGGCCGGTTCTGGAAGATGCACGAGCCGTTGTACGGGCGCGTCTGGCGCTCCCCGTCCTCGTCCTTCGACACCCAGCCCGTCTCCACGCCGATGTCGTGGTGCTGCCAGATGTCCGGCGTGAGCCGTGCCACGTGCTCCGCCACGCGCTTCTCGTCGTCCTCGTCCGAGAAGTGCGCGCCCAGGGTGCAGCAGCCGTCGTCGGCGCGGCCGGCCTGGATGCCCTGGCAGCCACTGCCGAAGATGCACGTCCACCGAGAGGTCAGCCATGTCAGATCACAGCGGAAGACCTGCTCGTCGTCCGCCGGGTCCGGGAACTCGACCCATGCCCTCGGGAAGTCGATGGGCTTCTCGTCCGGCTGCTGCTGCTGTCGAGTCGCGTCCTGCTTCTGCGGTGCCGACTTCTTTTTGTCGGCCTTGTCGGCCTTGGCCTTTTTCGTCTTGGGCACAGGTCCAGAGTAAGCGTGCCGCACCCCCCGCGAAGACCCCGGCACCCGCCTCGGGGGACCGGGCGGCGCGCGGGCGCAGTAGCGTGCCGTACATGAGACTCGGTGTCCTCGACGTGGGTTCGAATACGGTGCATCTGCTCGTGGTGGACGCCCACCCGGGCGCGCGCCCGCTGCCCGCGCACTCGCACAAGGCCGATCTGCGGCTCGCTCAACTCCTCGACGACCGTGGAGCCATCGGGGCCGACGGGGTCGAGCAACTGATCGGTGTGGTGCGCGGGGCGCTGGAGGCCGCCGAGGACAAGGGCGTCGAGGAGATGCTGCCCTTCGCCACCTCTGCCGTGCGCGAGGCCACCAACGCGGACGAGGTCCTTGCCCGGGTCAAGGACGAGACCGGGGTCGAGCTGCGGGTGCTCAGCGGGGCCGAGGAGGCCCGGCTGACCTTTCTCGCCGTGCGGCGCTGGTTCGGGTGGTCCGCCGGCAAGCTGCTCGTCCTCGACATCGGCGGGGGTTCGCTGGAGATCGCCTTCGGGATCGACGAGGAGCCCGACGCCGCGGCGTCGCTGCCGCTCGGCGCCGGGCGGCTGACCTCCGCCTGGCTGCCCGGGGATCCGGCCGACCCGGCCGATGTGAAGGCGCTGCGGCGGCATGTGCGGGCGCAGATCGCTCGGACGGTCGGGGAGTTCAGCCGGTTCGGGGCGCCCGATCATGTGGTGGCCACGAGCAAGACGTTCAAGCAGCTTGCTCGGCTGGCCGGGGCCGCCCGGTCCGCCGACGGTTTGTATGTGCAGCGGGAGTTGAAGCGGAGCGCCCTGGAGGACTGGGTGCCGCGGCTCGCCTCGATGACCACCGCGGAGCGGGGCGAGCTTCCCGGGGTGTCCGAGGGGCGGGCCGGGCAGTTGCTCGCCGGGGCGCTGGTCGCCGAGGGCGCCATGGATCTCTTCGGGGTCGAGACGTTGGAGATCTGCCCTTGGGCGCTGCGGGAGGGTGTCATTCTGCGGCAGCTTGATCATCTGCCTGGGGCTTGATCCCGCTTGAAGGGAGGGTGGGCGCCTGGGCTCTTTTGGCGGCTTTCCGATCGTCCTTACAGGTGTCGGGGTGGGTTCGGGACCGCACGGGGCATGTCCGTGCTCGCCATCTCGGAGGCGCCGCCGCTTGCACGGTGCGGGGAATTGTGTGCTCGGTGCTGCGCGCGGACATGCCCCGTGCGGTCCCTGCCGTCTCGTACCTGACCGACCGTGGGGGGCGTCGTGAGCTTTGCCGCACGTTCCGGTGTGCGGGCCCTCTCGGGGAATCGGGATCGTAGTCTGTCCCCGTGGCAGAACCAGTGGTGCGCATCCCGGATGCGAAGGTCGCGCTGTCCACGGCTTCCGTGTATCCGGAGTCGACGGCTACGGCCTTCGAGATCGCGGCGCGCCTGGGGTACGACGGCGTCGAGGTCATGGTGTGGACCGATCCCGTCAGCCAGGACATCGATGCGCTGCGGCGGCTCTCGGACTATCACCGGGTGCCCATTCTGGCCGTTCACGCGCCGTGTCTTCTCATTACGCAGCGGGTGTGGTCCACCGATCCGTGGGTGAAGCTGCAACGGGCCAAGTCGGCGGCCGAGCGGCTGGGGGCGTCGACCGTGGTCGTGCATCCGCCGTTTCGGTGGCAGCGGGGGTACGCGCGGGATTTCGTGCGCGGTGTGTGGCGGATGGCTGATGAAACGGATGTGCGGTTCGCCGTCGAGAACATGTATCCGTGGCGATATCGCGATCGAGAGATGCTCGCGTACGCGCCGGACTGGGACGTCACGAAGGACGACTACCGGCATTTCACCGTTGATCTGAGTCATACCGCCACCGCTCGCACCGATGCCCTGGACATGGTCGGGCGGATGGGGGACCGGCTGGGGCATGTGCACCTGGCCGACGGGAACGGGTCGGGGAAGGACGAGCACCTCGTCCCCGGGCGGGGCGGACAGCCCTGCGCCGAGTTGCTGGAGCGGCTGGCCGTGAGCGGTTTCGACGGGCACGTGGTGATCGAGGTCAACACCCGGCGGGCCATGTCCAGCGCCGAGCGGGAAGCCGATCTGGCGGAGGCGCTTGCTTTTACGCGGCTGCACCTCGCCTCCGCGGTGCGGGTTCCGGGGTCATGACCGTACGGCGCCGGGGGCGGCCCGCGCGGAGCGAGGGCGGCGGGGCGCGGGAGCGGATTCTCGACGCCGCCCGTGAGGAGTTCGCCGAGCGCGGGTACGAGAAGGCTTCGGTGCGGGGCATCGCCAAGGCCGCGGGGGTGGATTCCGCTCTGGTCCATCACTACTTCGGGACCAAGGAGGCCGTGTTCGCGGCTGCCGTGGAGGTGGCCTTCGCGCCGGCTCTCGGGGTCCCCGGTGTGGTGGAGGAGGGCCCGCTCGACGGAGTGGGGGAGCGGCTCACCCGGTTCGTCTTCGGGGTGTGGGAGAACCCGGTGACGCGGGCGCCCCTGCTGGCCATCGTGCGGTCCGCCGTCAACAACGAGACCGCCGCGGCCGTCTTTCGCCGACTGATCGTGGAGCAGTTGCTGGGGCGGATCGCCGGGCGGCTGGACGTGGCGGAGGGGGAGGCCGAGCTCCGTGTCTCGCTGGCCGCCGCCCAGTTGGTGGGCACCGCCATGCTGCGGTACGTGATCAAGGTGGAGCCGCTCGCCTCCGCCGAGCTGGAGGACGTGGTCGCGCGGATCGCGCCCGTGGTGCAGGGGCATCTGGGCGGGGTTCAGTAGCAGGGTCGGCGCGAGGGTCGGTGAGACGGTCGTATCGATATGCGGGCACTGTGTCCAGGGTGTGGAGCGGCGGCGTAGGCTCGTAAACAGTCTTTTTCCGCCTTAAGGAGCGAGCGACGATGCCCGAGCTGAGGTCCCGCACAGTCACCCACGGTCGCAACATGGCGGGCGCACGCGCCCTGATGCGGGCCTCCGGTGTACCCGGTGCGGACATCGGCCGGAAGCCGATCATCGCCGTCGCCAACTCGTTCACCGAGTTCGTGCCCGGGCACACGCACCTGGCGCCCGTCGGACGCATCGTGAGCGAGGCCATCGTCGAGGCCGGCGGTATTCCTCGTGAGTTCAACACCATCGCCGTCGACGACGGCATCGCGATGGGGCACGGCGGCATGCTCTACAGCCTGCCCTCGCGGGACCTCATCGCCGACTCCGTCGAGTACATGGTCGAGGCGCACTGCGCGGACGCGCTGATCTGCATCTCGAACTGCGACAAGATCACGCCCGGCATGCTGATGGCCGCCCTGCGCCTCAACATCCCGACGATCTTCGTCTCGGGCGGCCCGATGGAGTCCGGGCGCGCCACGCTGGTCGACGGCACGGTGCGGACCCTCGACCTGGTCGACGCCATGTCGGAGGCCGTCAACGAGAAGATCTCCGACGAGGACATCCTCCGTATCGAGGAGAACGCCTGTCCGACGTGCGGCTCCTGTTCCGGCATGTTCACCGCCAACTCGATGAACTGCCTGACCGAGGCCATCGGCCTGAGCCTGCCGGGCAACGGCTCGCTGCTCGCCACCCACACCGGCCGCAAGGCCCTGTACGAGCGCGCCGGCTCCACGATCGTCGAGCTGACCCAGCGGTATTACGGGGAGGACGACGCCTCCGTCCTGCCGCGCAACATCGCCACCCACGCCGCGTTCGAGAACGCGATGGCGCTCGACATCGCCATGGGCGGCTCCACGAACACGATCCTGCACCTGCTGGCCGCCGCCCAGGAGGCCGAGGTCGACTACAACCTCGACCACATCAACGCGGTCTCGCGCCGCGTGCCCTGCCTGGCCAAGGTCGCGCCCAACGTGGCGGGCTCGAAGACGTACTACATGGAGGACGTGCACCGCGCCGGTGGCATCCCGGCGATCCTCGGCGAGCTGTACCGCGGCGGGCTCCTCAACGAGGACGTGCACACCGTCCACTCCCCGTCGATCAAGGAGTGGCTCGACACCTGGGACGTGCGCAGCGGCAGCGCGACCGAGGAAGCCACCGACCTCTGGTACGCGGCCCCCGGCTGCGAGCGCTCCGCCACCGCCTTCTCGCAGTCCAAGCGCTGGGACTCCCTCGACACGGACGCGGCCGGCGGCTGCATCCGCGACGTCGCGCACGCCTACTCGCAGGACGGCGGCCTCGCCGTCCTGAAGGGCAACCTCGCGGTGGACGGGTGCGTCGTGAAGACCGCCGGTGTCGACGAGTCCATCTGGACCTTCGAGGGCCCCGCCGTCGTCTGCGAGTCGCAGGACGAGGCCGTCCAGAAGATCCTCATGAAGGAGGTCAAGGAGGGCGACGTCGTCGTCATCCGCTACGAGGGCCCCAAGGGCGGGCCGGGCATGCAGGAGATGCTCTACCCGACCTCGTACCTGAAGGGGCGTGGGCTCGGCAAGGCCTGCGCGCTCGTCACCGACGGGCGGTTCTCCGGCGGCACCTCCGGCCTGTCGATCGGTCACGCCTCGCCCGAGGCCGCGGCCGGCGGCACCATCGCGCTCGTCCAGGACGGCGACCGCATCCGCATCGACATCCCGAACCGGTCGATCGAGCTGCTGGTCGGCGACGACGAGCTCGCCGCCCGGCGCGAGGCCCTGGGCGGCGTCTACGCCCCCAAGTCCCGCGAGCGCAAGGTCTCCGCCGCTCTGCGGGCCTACGCCGCCATGGCCACCAGCGCCGACAAGGGCGCCGTCCGCGACGTCTCCAAGCTGGGCTGACCGCCGTGTCCCGACCGGCCTGCGCCTCGCGCGGGCCGGTCCGGGGATAATCGGACCCGTGAGCGACGCACCCACGACCCCCGGCCCCCGCCCTGAGGCGATCCGTTTCTTCGGCACGTCCTGGGTCGATCACAGCGGCTCGTACCTGGTGACCCGTGCCGGGGCCGGTCTCGGCGCCCTCGTCCTGGCCGCCGCGGGCTGCTTCGTTCTGCGCTTCGCCTACGAGGGGCTGGCGCTGGCCGACGTCGGCGCGTTCGTCGAGGGTCTGCTCATCGTCATGTTCGCGGTGTGCTCCGCCTTCGCCTTCACGCGGACCTGGAGCTCCTTCTCCCAGCGGCCCGACCCCGAGAAGCAGGCCTCCCTGCGCGGGTTCCTGACCATCGGCTTCGTCGGAGTGCTCGTCGCCTACGCCCTGCGCTGCCTCACCGAGGCGCCCGGCGAGAAGCTGCGGCGCCAGGAGTACGAGACCGCCGTCGAGCAGTACGAGCGCCGAGCCGGCCGGCGCACCCGCAACCCCGCCAAGAAGAAGGGCCAGGGCCGCAAGCCCTGACCGGTCCGCTTCCTTAAGGGGGTGCCGGTCCCGTTCCTTAAGGGGGCGGTGGACCGGCCCGCCCCGCCCCGTGCACGGCAAGCCCCGCCTTCGGCGTCTGTCACGCCTGCCCCTCCGGGGCGTCGGCCCGGCGCCCTGCCTCGGGCAGCACCCCGGTGCGGGGCACGCCTTTCGGTCGCCGGTAGCGCCGCCCGGCACCTGGCCTGGGGCGGTACCTCGGCGCCCGCCGCGCGCGAGTCGCCGGCGCCGGATACGTGTTCCGCTCGCCCTGGCCCCCAGCCCGAGCCCTTCCCCCACCCACCCGCCCCCTCCGGGGGCGTCGGCCCGGCGCCCGGCCTCGGGCAGTACCCCGGTGTCGGGCACCCCTTTCGGTCGCCGGCAGCGTCGCCCCCGTAGGCGCCGAGGATCATCGCCGGGTGCCGCGTCGTCGTGGCTGAGCGCGCAGTTCCCCGCGCCCCTGACGGGGCGCATCCGTCCCAGAATCCGGCCTGTGCAGGTCACGCCCGCCGTCTGGAGCGGCACGCGGCACCCCGGCGCCGGGCACCCGCTTCAGCAGGCCCGGCCACAGGCACCGGCCCCGCCACAGGCACCGGCCCCGCCAAGGCACCATGCCCCCGCCAAAGCACCGGCCCCCGCCAAAGCCACCGGACCCCCGCCGGAGGCCTGCCGGGCACTCGCTTCAGCAGGCCCCGCCAAAGGCACCGGCCCCCGCCAAAGCCACCTGCCCCCCGCCGGAGGCCCCGGCACGCACCCCCGCCCCGGTCCTTGACGGCACCTGCGTGCCGGAGGACTATTCATCACGTGATGAATAAAAGCCCGGGCCCCCGGGACCCCGTCACGCCCGCCGTCGAGGCCACCGGCCTCACCGTCGTCCGCGGCCCCCACACCGTCCTGCGCGACCTCGACTTCACCGTCCACCGAGGCCAGGTCACCGGCCTCCTCGGCCCCTCCGGATGCGGCAAGTCCACCCTGATGCGCGCGCTCGTCGGCACCCAGGCCAAGGTCACCGGAACCCTGACGGTCCTCGGCCGCCCCGCCGGCCACCTCGACCTGCGCTCCCGCGTCGGCTACGTGACCCAGGCCCCGTCCGTCTACCTCGACCTCACCGTCCGGCAGAACCTCGACTACTTCGCCGCCATACTCCTGCCCGGACGCGCCCGCGCCGAGGAACGCCGGACCGAGGTCGAACGCGTCCTCGCCGACGTCGACCTGAACGACCACGCCGACGCCCTGAGCGGCACCCTCTCCGGCGGCCAGCTCAGCCGCGTCTCCCTCGCCGTCGCCCTCCTCGGCACCCCCGAACTCCTCGTCCTCGACGAACCGACCGTCGGCCTCGACCCCGTACTCCGCCGCGACCTGTGGAACCTCTTCCATCGCCTCGCCGAGCAGGGCACCACCCTCCTCGTCTCCTCACACGTCATGGACGAGGCCGAGCGCTGCCACCGCCTCCTCCTCATGCGCGACGGCACCCTCCTCGCGGACGACAGCCCCGACGCCCTGCGCACCCGCACCGCCACCGACACCGTCGAGGCCGCCTTCCTCCAGCTCGTCGACGCGGCGAACGCCGCCCCCGCCCCCGGGACGCACCCATGAACCCGTACCGCACCCTCGCCACCGCCCGCCGCGTCCTGCGCCAGCTCAGCCACGACCCGCGCACCATCGCCCTGATGCTGCTGGTCCCGTGCGTGATGCTCGTACTCCTGCGCTACGTCTTCGACGCGAGCCCCGCCGTCTTCAACTCCATCGGCGCCTCACTGCTCGGCATCTTCCCGCTCATCACGATGTTCCTGGTGACCTCCATCGCCACCCTGCGCGAACGCACCACCGGCACCCTCGAACGCCTGCTCGCCATGCCCCTCGGCAAGGGCGACCTCATCGCCGGATACGCCCTCGCCTTCGGCGCCCTCGCGATCCTCCAGTCGGTCCTCGCCACGGCCCTCGCCCTGTGGGGCCTCGACCTGAACGTCACCGGCTCCGCCTGGCTGCTGCTCCTGGTCGCCCTCCTCGACGCCCTGCTCGGCACGGCCCTCGGCCTGTTCGTCTCGGCCTTCGCCGCCTCCGAGTTCCAGGCCGTCCAGTTCATGCCGGCGGTGATCTTCCCCCAGCTCCTGCTCTGCGGCCTGTTCACCCCGCGCGACCAGATGCAGCCCGTCCTCGAAGGCATCTCGAACGTCCTGCCGATGTCGTACGCCGTCGACGGCATGAACGAGGTCCTCCACCACACCGACCTCACCACCGCCTATGTACGGGACGTCCTGATCGTCGCCGGCTGCGCGCTCCTCGTCCTGGGCCTCGGCGCCGCCACCCTGCGCCGCCGCACCGCCTGACCGCGTCCGACTGCCGGACAGCGCTCGGGCTCCCGCCCCGCCCGGTGCGAGGATGCCCCCATGAGTGAGACGAGCCAGCACCCCCGCCACAAGGTCGCCGTCCTCGGTACGGGCAAGATCGGTGAAGCCCTGCTCAGCGGAATGATCCGCGGCGGCTGGGCCCCGGCCGACCTCATGGTCACCGCCCGCCGCCCCGAGCGCGCCGCGGAACTCCGCGAGCGGTACGGCGTCACCCCGGTCACCAACCAGGAAGCCGCCAAGCAGGCCGACACCCTGATCCTCACCGTGAAGCCGCAGGACATGGGCACCCTCCTCGCGGAGCTGGCCCCGCACGTCCCGGCCGACCGCCTGATCATCAGCGGCGCCGCGGGCATCCCGACCACCTTCTTCGAGGAGCGCCTCCCCGAGAACATCCCGGTGGTCCGCGTCATGACGAACACCCCCGCGCTCGTCGACGAGGCCATGTCCGTCATCTCCGCCGGCACGCACGCCACGGCCGCGCACCTGACCCACGCCGAGGAGATCTTCGGCTCGGTCGGCAAGACCCTGCGCGTCCCCGAGTCCCAGCAGGACGCCTGCACGGCCCTGTCCGGCTCGGGCCCCGCGTACTTCTTCTATCTGGTCGAGGCCATGACCGACGCCGGCATCCTGCTCGGTCTCCCGCGCGACAAGGCCCACGACCTCATCGTCCAGTCCGCCATCGGCGCGGCCACGATGCTCCGCGACAGCGGCGAGCACCCGGTCAAGCTCCGCGAGAACGTGACCTCCCCGGCGGGTACGACCATCAACGCCATCCGCGAACTGGAGAACCACGGCGTCCGGGCCGCGCTCATCGCCGCCCTGGAAGCGGCCCGCGACCGCAGCCGCGAGCTGGCCTCCGGCAACAGCTGACGGCAACGCTGTTTGACCGCACGACGGCCCGGGGCGTGAAGTTGACACGCCCCGGGCCGATCCGTACTGTTCTCCGAGTTGTCCCGCGTGAGCACCGACCCCGGTCGGTCCCCGGACAGCCATTCCGCAAGAACTCTTCAAACGCTCGACGAGCTTCGTCGTGCCGTTTGCGCGTGCTTTTGCGAAATGAGGAATCCACGTTCGAAAGAGCGGGACCCCGATTAGGTCGGGGGCCGGGAATCCGCTAAAGTCTCACCAGTCGGAACGGCCCAACAGGTCGCAACGACAAACCCGGTTGACTGGGAATCAGGCCCGAAAGGATCTGATAGAGTCAACACCGCAGGAAGGCCGAAAGGCCGGAAAGCGAAAAAGCAAGACCAGCAAGACCCCGAGGAAATCGGCCGGTGAAACGGTCTGATAGAGTCGGAAACGCAAGACCGAAGGGAAGCGCCCGGAGGAAAGCCCGAGAGGGTGAGTACAAAGGAAGCGTCCGTTCCTTGAGAACTCAACAGCGTGCCAA
>NZ_JBVHMU010000005.1:0-550131 GCF_055558275.1 Streptomyces sp. NPDC025806
AACGGAGCGATCAACGCCCAAGACTCATCCGTCAGTTCATGTCGCCGCACCACGAACGGAGTAACGAGCGATCGACTTTCCGGACACGGCCTAGGGGGCGAACGGGCCGCGGCCCAGCTGCTCGCGCACCGGCGTCACCGGGGCGTTCACCAGGTCGCGCCGCTGCCAGTTCGCCCCGTCCACCACGAGGGTGTGCCCGCTGATGAAGCGGGCGTAGGGCGAGGCGAGGAAGGTGGCCGCCCAGCCGAGTTCCCTCGGCGCGCCCGTCCGCAGGGCCGGCTGTCGGGCGCCGGGGTCCGGGGCGCGGTCGAGTCCGGTACGGATGTCGGCGGTCATGTCCTCGTGCGGCATGAGCCCCGGCACCAGGCCGTTGACCTGGATCCCGTACGGGCCCCACTCCACCGCGAGCGATTCGACGAGGCTCTTGACGCCCGCCTTCGCCGCCGCGCTGTGCGCGAACCCGGGACCGCCCGTCCACGCGTACGAGGCCCCGACCGCGATCACCGAACCCGGGGTGCCCGCGGCGAGGTGACGGCGGCCGAACTCCCGTGTCATCAGGAACGTACCGGTGAGCGTGATGTCCACGACCGCCCGCCAGCCGTTCGGCGACACGTCCTCCGACGGGACGGGGAAATTGGCCGCCGCGTTGTTGACCAGCACGTCCGGGAGGCGGCCGTGCGAGGCGAGCGCCGCGTCGAAGACCTCGGCGATCCGGTCCGCGTCCCGGATGTCGCACAGCTGCGAGGTCACCGGACCCGCGCCGGGGATCTTCGCCAACTCCGCGCGGGCGGGCGCCAGATGCTCCTCGCGGCGGCTGACCAGGAGCAGGGCCGCGCCGAGCCGGGCGAACTCGGCGGCGACCGCCCGCCCCAGACCCGTCCCGCCCCCGGTCACCAGCACGAGCCGCCCGTCATAGGTCCCCGGTGGCAGGGCGTGGGCGCCGGGCGGGGGAGGAGCGGGCAGTCCGGGCAGCGAGGTCGTGGAGTCCATGCGCGCATGGATACCGCGCGGGGCGTCACCTTTCCATGCCCGCGCGGGCCCGGGATCCCCTCACGCCGTGGACGCCGCGACCCGGTCCAGGTCCGTGAGGAGCAGGTCCATGTTGATGGTCGTGCCCGCGCGGTAGCCGGCGCTCGCCGCGTTCACCACCTGCTCCGCCGGGCCCGTCGCGTTGCCCACCGCCCAGACGCCGGGGACGCTCGTCAGGCCCGTCGGGTCCACCGCCGGGAAGCGGCCCGCGGGGGTGTCCCGGGTGTCGGCGCCGAGGTCGGACAGGAGGGAGTCGTTCGGGGTCATGCGGGGCGCCACGACGGCGACGGTGCGCGGGACCACCCGGCCGTCGGCGAGGCGGACCCCGGTGAGGCGGTCGTCCGTCACGACCAGCTCCGCCACCTCACCCGTCACGACGCTCACCTCGGCGGCTGTCAGCAGCCGCCACTCGGTGTCCGTGAGCGCCTCCTCGCCGTGGGCGCCGAGGAACAGGGTCACGTCGTCCGACAACTGGCTGAACAGCAGCGCCTGATGGATGCCGGCGGCCGGCGAGTACAGCACCCCGACCGGCTCGTCCCGCACCTCGTAGCCGTGGCAGTACGGGCAGTGGATCACATCGCGGCCCCAGCGCTCGGCTACGCCGGGAACGTCCGGGAGTTCGTCCGTCAGGCCGGTCGCGACGACCAGCCGACGTCCGTGCACGCCGGCGCCGCCGGCGAGCGTCACGTCGAACGCGCCGGAGCCGTCCGGCACCGCCTTCGTCACCCGGTCCCGGACGAGCTCGACCCCGTACGCGGCGACCTCCTCGCGGACCACGGCCAGGAACTCGGCGGGCGGCATGCCGTCGCGGGACGGGTAGCCCTGCATGTGCGCGGCCGGGGCGTTGCGCGGCTCGCCCGCGTCGACGACGAGCACGGAGCGGCGCGCGCGTCCGAGGATCAGGGCCGCCGAGAGGCCGGCCGTGCCGCCGCCGACCACGACGACGTCGTACTCGTCCCGCTGGGAATCTGGGTTGCTCATCATGGTCACCTCGCTGCACCGGAACGGCGGAATCTCCTGCCGTCTCCCGCTCTCGAAGATGCACCGGATCGAGCGTATTGACAAACAGCTTTGCCGAAACTGCAATGGAAGCATGACGTCGCACTCGCACACCCAGACGGCCGGAGAGTCCGTGGCCGAGCAGCCCGCCGAGAGCATGGAGGCCGTGCTCACGGGCGTCGGGCCGCGCCTGCGCGCCCTGCGCAAGGAGCGTGGCGCCACCCTGACCGGGCTCTCGGAGGCCACCGGCATCTCGGTGAGCACCCTGTCCCGTCTGGAGTCCGGCCTGCGCAAGCCCAGCCTGGAGCTGCTGCTGCCGATCGCGCGCGCCCACCAGGTCGCGCTCGACGAGCTGGTCGGCGCGCCGCCCGTGGGCGACCCGCGCGTGCGGGCCAAGCCGATCGTGCACGGCGGACGCACCATGTTCCCGCTGACCCGGCAGCCGGGCGGACTCCAGGCGTACAAGGTGATCGAGCCGCAGCGCCGCCAGGAGCCCGACCCGCAGACGCACGAGGGCTACGAGTGGATCTACATGCTCTCGGGCAAGCTGCGCCTCGTGCTCGGCGAGCACGACGTGGTGCTCGGGCCCGGCGAGGCCGCCGAGTTCGACACGCGCGTACCGCACTGGTTCGGATCGACGGGCGAGGGGCCGGCCGAGTTCCTCAGCCTCTTCGGGCCGCAGGGCGAGCGGATGCACGTACGGGCCAGACCCGCGCGCGGCCCGCAGGAATGACCCGGCGGCGCATTCGCCGAGAGGCATTCACAAGGCGGCAAGCGACCGCTTAGTATGCGACTGGGCCGGTCAGCGACCGGCCGTGGAACCCGGTGTGACGACGCAGTCCCGTGGAGGCCCCGCATGCAGGCATGGCAAGTGCACGAGAACGGCGAGCCGAGCGAGGTGATGCGCCTCGAAGAGGTCGAGCGCCCCGTGCCCGGCGACGGGCAGGTCCTGCTCAAGGTGCGCGCCGCCAACATCAACTTCCCGGACGCCCTGCTCTGCCGCGGCCAGTACCAGGTCAGGCCCCCGCTGCCGTTCACCCCGGGCGTGGAGATCTGCGGCGAGACCGAGGACGGCCGCCGCGTCATCGCCAACCCGGTGCTGCCGTACGGCGGCTTCGCCGAGTACGCCGTCGCGGACGCGCGCGCCCTGCTGCCCGCACCCGACGCGCTCGACGACGCCGAGACGGCCGCCCTGCACATCGGTTACCAGACCGGCTGGTTCGGCCTGCACCAGCGCGCCCGCCTCCAGGACGGCGAGACGCTGCTCGTGCACGCCGCCGCGGGTGGCGTCGGCAGCGCCGCCGTCCAGCTCGGCAAGGCCGCGGGTGCCCGTGTCATCGGCGTCGTCGGCGGCCCCGAGAAGGCGAAGGTCGCCGCCGAGCTCGGCTGCGACGTCGTGGTCGACCGCCGCTCCGAGGACGTCATCGCCGCCGTCAAGGAGGCCACCGGAGGCCGCGGCGCCGACGTGATCTACGACCCGGTCGGCGGCGAGGCGTACACCCAGTCCGCCAAGACCGTCGCCTTCGAGGGCCGCATCGTCGTCGTCGGTTTCGCCTCGGGCACCATCCCGAGCCCGGCCCTCAACCACGCGCTGGTCAAGAACTACTCGATCCTCGGCCTCCACTGGGGCCTGTACGCGAGCAAGAACCCGAAGCTCATCCCGCACTGCCACGAGAAGCTGACGGAACTCGCCGCGCGCGGCGCCATCAAGCCCCTCGTCAGCGAGCGCGTCGGGCTCGCCGGGGCGCCGGCCGCCGTGCAGCGCGTCGCCGACGGTGTCACCACAGGCCGCGTCGTCGTCGTGCCCGGCCTGGAAGCCCGTACGGAAGGAGCCGCCGCATGAGCGTCGACGCCGCTGAACTGCGGGCGCTGACCCAGGAGTTCCTGGCCGCGCACCCGCCCGCCGACACGCCCCGCGAGGAGTTCCTGCGGGCCCGCTTCGACGCCGGACTCGCCTGGGTGCACTACCCGCAGGGCCTCGGCGGCCTCGACGCGCCGCGCGCCCTCCAGGCCGTCGTCGACGCCGAGCTGACGGCCGCGGGCGCCCCCGGCAACGACCCGCGGCGCAACGGGATCGGGCTCGGCATGGCCGCCCCCACCATCCTGCGCTACGGCACCGAGGAGCAGAAGCAGCGCTTCCTCAAGCCGCTGTGGACCGGCGAGGAGGTGTGGTGCCAGCTGTTCAGCGAGCCCGGCGCCGGCTCCGACCTCGCCGCGCTCGGCACCCGTGCCGTCCTCGACGGCGACACCTGGACCGTCGACGGCCAGAAGGTGTGGACGTCCGGCGCGCACAACGCGCGCTTCGCCATCCTCATCGCCCGCACCGACCCGGACGTGCCCAAGCACAAGGGCATCACGTACTTCGTGTGCGACATGACCGACCCCGGCGTCGACGTGCGGCCACTGCGCCAGATCACCGGCGAGGCCGAGTTCAACGAGGTGTTCCTGACCGGCGTCAAGATCCCCGACGCCCACCGGCTCGGCGAGATCGGCGACGGCTGGAAGGTCGCCCAGACCACGCTCAACAACGAGCGCGTCGCGATCGGCGGCGCCCGCATCCCGCGCGAGGGCGGCCTCATCGGCATCGCCGCGAAGACCTGGCGCGAGCGCCCCGAGCTGCGCACCCACGACCTGCACCAGCGGCTGGTCAAGCTGTGGGTCGACGCCGAGGTCGCCCGGCTGACCGGCGAGCGCCTGCGCCAGCAGCTCGTCGCGGGACAGCCCGGCCCCGAGGGCGCCGGCATGAAGCTCGGCTTCGCCCGGCTCAACCAGGAGATCAGCGGCCTGGAGGTCGAACTCCTCGGCGAGGAAGGCCTGTTGTACGACGACTGGACGCTGCGCCGCCCCGAGCTCGTCGACTTCGAGGGCCGCGAGGCCGGCTACCGCTACCTGCGCGCCAAGGGCAACAGCATCGAGGGCGGGACGAGCGAGATCCTGCTGAACATCGTCGCCGAGCGCGTCCTGGGCCTGCCGCCCGAGCCGCGCACCGACAAGGACGTCGCCTGGAAGGACCTGTCCCGATGAGCCACCAGCCCGACCTCCTCTACACGGAGGAAGAGGAAGCCCTGCGCTCGGCGGTCCGTGACCTGCTCGCCGACCACTGCGACGCCGCGACGGTCCAGGCCCGCGCCGAGTCGGACGAACCGCACGACCGCGCCCTGTGGAAGAACCTCGCCGAGAGCATGGGCCTGGCCGGACTCCTGGTGCCCGAGGAGCGCGGCGGCCAGGGGGCCACGCACCGCGAAGCCGCCGTCGTCCTGGAGGAGTTGGGCCGGGCCGTCGCCCCCGTCCCGTACCTGACGAGCGCCGTCGTCGCGACCGAGGCACTGCTCGCCTGCGACGGCGAGGAGGCCACCACCCTGCTCGCCGCGCTCGCCTCCGGCCGCACGATCGGCGCGCTCGCCGTGCCGCTCTCGGACCGGGCACCGCGCGACGAGTGGAGCGTCCGCGCGGACGGGGCGACGCTGACCGGCGCCGTCACCGGGGTCGCGGACGCGTCCGCCGCCGACGTGTTCCTCGTGCCCACGGCCGAGGGCCTGTTCGCGGTCGACGCCGGAGCCACCGGGGTGGCCGTCACCCCGCAGACCTCGCTCGATCGCACCCGCCCGCTCGCCTCGGTCACGCTGGACGGCGCCGCCGGACGCCTCCTCGCGCCGACCGCGGCACCGGCCGTGCGCCGCGCCCTGCGCGCCGGTGCGGGCCTGCTCGTCTCCGAGCAACTGGGTCTGTCCGAGTGGCTGTTGACCGAGACGGTGCGCTACACGCGCGAGCGGAACCAGTTCAACCGCCCGGTCGGCTCCTTCCAGGCGCTCAAGCACCGCCTTGCCCAGCTCTGGCTAGAGACCGTCAACCTGAAGGCCGCGGCGCGGAACGCGGCGGACGCGCTCGCCGCCGACAGCGAGGACACCGACATCGCGGTGGCCGTCGCGCAGGCGTATGCGGCGCCGGTCGCGGTGCACGCCGCCGAGGAGGCGCTCCAGTTGCACGGCGGCATCGGCATGACCTGGGAGCACCCCATCCACCTCTACCTGAAGCGGGCCAAGGCCGACTCGATCGCGCTCGGCACCGCGGGCCGGCACCGCGAGGAGCTGGCCGAGCTGGTGGAGCTGTGGGCACCGTGACCCGACCCGCCGGGAGCGACATGGCTTGACCCCGTCTTTGCCCGCCCTTGACGAGATGGCATTATTGCGAGCTGTTCGCAACAACAGCTTTGCGCAATAGCAATGGATCTTGAACAGGGGTGGGTGGAGTGGCACGTCCGGCACGGAGCGTCATATCAGGAGCGGCGGTCACCGCACTCGCGCTGACCGCCGCGGCCTGCGCGGCGCCGGACGACGGCACCGGCAGCGGCGCCAGGGGCGGTTCGGACAGCGCCGTCGTCGGCATCGCCTACGAGCCCGACAGCCTCAGCCCCCTGCTCGGCTACGGCAAGGACGGCAACTCGAAGATCTTCGACGGGCTGCTCACCCACGACGCCGGCATGAAGCTGAAGCCCGCGCTCGCCGCCGCCCTGCCGAAGGTCACCGACGACGGCCGCACCTACACGTACCGGCTGCGCGAGGGCGTGAAGTTCAGCGACGGCGAGCCGTTCACGTCGAAGGACGTCGTCTTCACCTACGAGACGATCCTCGACAAGAAGACGAACAACGCCTCGAAGACCGAGCTGGACGCCGTGAAGGACGTCGAGGCGAAGGGCGACGACACCGTCGTCTTCCACCTCAAGTACCCCTACGCGCCGTTCGCCGAGCGCACCGTCCTGCCCATCGCCCCCGCGCACATCGCGGCGAAGCAGGACGTCAACAGCGGCGCCTTCACCACGAAGCCCGTCGGCACCGGCCCCTACGAACTCGTCAAGTGGTCCAAGGGCGAGCAGCTCGTCTTCAAGGCCAACCCCGACTACTGGGGCGGCAGGCCGAAGATCGAGAACTTCACCATGGCCGTCATCAAGGACGACGACGTACGCGCCACCCGGCTGCGCTCCGGCGACCTCGACGGCGCCATCCTCCCGCCGAACCTCGCCAGGACCTTCGCGAAGGACGGCGACAAGAAGACGTACGCGGCCAAGAGCTTCGACTACCGCCTCGTCACCCTGCCCACCGGCAACAAGGTCACGGGCGACACCGCGATCCGCCGCGCCCTCGACCTCGGCGTCGACCGCAAGGCCATGGTCGACCAGATCCTCGAAGGCGCCGGCAAGGAGGCCTACGGGCCGGTCCCGACCGACAGCCCCTGGTTCACGCGGGGCACCGAGCGCACGCACGACCTCGCCGAGGCCAACAAGCTCCTCGACGACGCCGGCTGGAAGAAGGGCGACGACGGCATCCGGACCAAGGACGGAGCCCGCGCCGCCTTCCCGCTCTGGTACCTCACCGGCGACAAGCTCCGCCAGGACCACGCCCTCGCCTACGCCTCCGACGCCAAGAAGCTCGGCATCGACATCAAGGTCGAGTCCGGCACATGGGAGGTCATCATGCCCCGCATGCCCGAGGACGCCGTCCTCGCCGGCGGCGGCGCCCCCGCCGACCCCGACTTCGACCAGTACGGCCTGCTCAGGTCCACGCTCGCGGGCGACGGCTTCAACAACATGGCCTGGTACGACGACAAGAGCGTCGACAGGGCCCTCGAAGCGGCCCGCAGGACCGACGACCGCGCCGAGCGCCAGAAGGCGTACGACACGATCCAGCGCGCCCTGGTGAAGGACCCCGGCTACACCTTCCTCACGCACATCGACCACCTCTACGTCGTCGACCGGCGCTTCGGCGACCTCACCACCCAGGTCGAGCCGCACGACCACGGCCTGGCCTCCGGCCCCTGGTGGAACGTCGAGGACTGGAACGCATGAGCAGGCGGCTCCCCTGGGGGCCGATGGCCCGTCTGACGGGCCGGCGGATCCTGTTCGCCGTGCCCGTCCTGGCCGCCGTCACCTTCGGCGTCTTCGCGGTCGCCGCCGCCTCCCCCTTCGACCCGGTCAAGGCCTACGCGGGCACCGCCGGACTCACCGCGTCGCAGGAGAACCTCGACCAGCTCCGCGAGAACCTCGGCGTCGACCGGCCGCTGACCGGCCGCTGGTGGGACTGGCTCATCTCCGCCCTCCGGGGCGATCTCGGCGACTCCGCCGTCATGCGCCAGCCCGTCGCCCAGGTCATCGGCGAACGCCTCGGTTGGTCCGTCCTGCTCGCCGCCACCGCCTTCCTCGCCGCGATCGTCGTCGGCACCCTCCTCGGTGTCCTCGCCGCGCGCCGGCAGGGCGGCCTGCTCGACCGCGCCGTCACCTCCCTCGCGTACACCCTGGAGGCTGCCCCGCCGTTCTGGCTCGGACTGCTCGCCGTCTGGCTGTTCTCCCTCAAGCTCGGGGTGCTGCCCGCGGGCGGCCTCACCGACACCGGCTCCACCACGATCGCTGCGGGCCAGGTGCTGACCCACCTCGTCCTGCCCGCCGGCGTCCTCGCCGTCTCGCAGCTGCCCTGGTTCATCCTCTACGTGCGCCAAGGCGTCGGCGAAGCCCTCGACGAGGACCCGGTGCGGGGCGCCAAGGCCCGCGGACTCGCCCCGCGCACCGTCCTGTTCGGGCACGCCCTGCGCTCCGGCACGCTGCCCGTGCTCACCCTGATCGGCTCGCGCGTCCCCGAACTCATCACCGGAGCACTCCTCGTGGAGACCGTCTTCAGCTGGCCCGGCATCGCCGCCGCCACCGTCCAGGCCGCCACCTCCGTCGACTTCCCGCTGCTCGCCGCCCTCACGGTCCTCGCGACGTTCGCCGTCCTCGCCGGGAACTGGGCCGCCGACCTGCTGTACGGCCTCGCCGACCCGAGGGTGGGCTTCGATGGCTGACCGGACCCTCACCTGGCGCACGCACGGCACCCGGCGACGCTCCACGCGCGCGTGGCGGGTCCGGTCCTCCGCCCTGATCGTGGCCGCCGTCCTGCTCGCCGTCCTGCTCGTGCCGTCCCTGACCCAGCTGGACCAGCAGGCCGTCGACCTCGCCGCGAAGCTCCGACCGCCCTCCTGGGCGCACCCGTTCGGCACCGACGACGTCGGCCGCGACCTGCTGCTGCGCTGCGTCTACGGCCTGCGCGTCTCCCTGCTCGTCGGGGTCGTCGCCGCCGTCGTCGCCACCGTCATCGGGACCGCCGTGGGTGCGCTCGCCGGCGCCCTCGGCGGCTGGTTCGACCGGGGCCTGATGCGCGTCGTCGACGCCTTCTCCTCCGTGCCGCACCTGCTGCTCGGCATCTTCGTCGTCGCCATGTTCCGCCCCGGCGTCTGGCCCGTCGTGATCTCCGTCGGACTCACCCACTGGCTGTCGACGGCTCGGATCGTGCGTGCCGAAGTACTCTCCCTGCGCTCGCGGCCCTACATCGACGCGGCGATCTCCGGCGGCGCCTCCCGATGGCGGGTCACCGTGCGGCACCTGCTGCCCGGCGTCCTGCCGCGGGCCGCGCTCGCCGCCGTCCTCATGGTGCCGCACGCCGTCTGGCACGAGTCCGCCCTGTCCTTCCTCGGCCTAGGCCTCCCCGCCCACCAGGCGAGCCTCGGCACCCTCGTCCAGTCGGCGCGCGGCTCGCTCCTCGCCGGCGACTGGTGGCCCACCCTGTTCCCCGGCCTGTTCATCATCGTGCCGACCCTCGCCATCGCGGGCCTCGCGGGCGCCTGGCGCGAACGCTTCGACCCGCGCCGCCGATCGGAGCTGACCCTGTGACCCCGGTGCTCTCGGTGGACGGCCTCTCCGTCCGGTTCCGGATGCGCGACGGCGCGTACGTACGCGCCGTCAGCGACGTCTCGTTCGACCTCGCGGCGGGGGAGTGCCTGGCCCTCGTCGGCGAGAGCGGCTGCGGCAAGTCCGTGCTCGCCTCCGCCCTGCTCGGCCTCCTCCCCGCCAACGCCGAGACCGCCGGCAGCGCACGCGTCGACGGCCTCGACCTGCTCGGCGCCGACGAGGCGACCCTGGCGCGCACCGTGCGCGGCCGGCGCGTCGGACTCGTCCCGCAGAGCCCCGCCGCCCACCTCACCCCCGTCCGCACCGTCCGCTCCCAACTCGCCGAGACCGTACGGGAACTGACCGGCATCGGACGGCGCGGCCCGGAGCTCGGCGCCGCCGTCGAAGCCGCCGCCGCACGCGCCGCTTTCCCCGCCGACCACCTCGACCGCTACCCCCACGAGCTCTCCGGTGGCCTCGCCCAGCGCGCGGCCACCGCCCTCGCCCTCGTCGGCGACGCCCCACTGCTGCTCGCCGACGAACCCACGACCGGACTCGACCGCGACCTCGTCGACCGCACCGTCGACGAACTGCGCCGGCACATCGGCGACGAGCGGGCCCTGCTGCTCATCACCCACGACCTCGCCGCCGCCGCACGCATCGCCGACCGCGTCGCCGTGATGTACGCGAGCCGCATCGTCGAACTCGCCGACGCCGCCCCGTTCTTCGGCCCGCCGGGCCCCCGGCACCCGTACGCCCGCGGCCTCCTGAACGCCCTGCCCGACCGGGACTTCACCCCGATCCCCGGCATGCCGCCCGTACTGGGCGCGCTGTCGCCGGGCTGCGCCTTCGCCGAGCGCTGCGACCGCGCCGACGCCGCCTGCGACCGGCTTCCACCGCTCCTCGACGGCACCGCCTGTCACCACCCCGTACGGGAGGCCGTCCATGCTTGAGCTGCGCCGCGTCACCGCGGGGTACGACCGCCGCGAGCCCGTCCTGCGGGACGTCAGCCTCACCCTGGAACCCGGCGAGAGCGTCGGCCTGCTCGGTCCCAGCGGCTGCGGCAAGTCCACGCTCGCCCGGGTCGCGGCCCTGCTGCACGAGCCGTACGCCGGCGAGGTCGTCCTCGACGGCGAGCCCGTCCGCGGCTGGCGGCACCGGGCGCCCCGCGCACAGCGCACCGCCTTCGGCGTCGTCTTCCAGCAGCCCCGTCTCTCGGCCGACCCGCGCCTGCGCCTGACCGACCTCGTCGCGGAACCCCTGCGCGCGAACGGGCTCGACCCCACCGCCCGGGTTGCGGAACTCGCCGAACGGGTCGGACTCGGCCCGGACCTGCTGGCCCGCCGCCCCCACGAGGTCAGCGACGGCCAGCTCCAGCGCGCCTGCGTGGCCCGGGCGCTTGCCCTGCGGCCGCGGTGGCTGATCTGTGACGAGATGACGGCGATGCTCGATGCGTCGACGACGGCGGCGTTGGTCGGGGTGGTGGAGGAGTATCGCGGGGAGAGCGGGGCCGGGGTGTTGGCTGTGGGGCACGATCGGGTGTTGCTGGAGCGCTGGTGCGGGCGGATTCTGGACTGGAGCGTGCGGCCCCGGCCTTCGAGGTGACAGCACCTCGACGCCGAGCGCGCGATTCAGTGGACCTGAGCCTCGGCGGCAGCGCCGCCGCCGTAGGGGGCGAGGATCATCGCCGTTTGCCGCGCCATCGTGGCTGATCGCGCAGTTCCCCGCGCCCCTTACGAGGCCTGTCGTGCCCCCGCGCTTGATGGGGCGCCGCCCTGGCCCCAGCCCATCTCCCGGCGCGTTCGGCCCGGCGACCTGCCTCGCGTCCAGCTCCGGGCCCGGATACATGTGGCGTGCCGCCGCCTTGGGCGGCACGGGTGGGCAAGGCGGCACCCAGGTGCCGGGTGCCTGAATCATTGGGGCTCCGCCATGCCGCCGTTGCCGGGTGCTGCGTCGTCGGGGCTGGGCGCGCGGTTCTCCGCGCCCCTCTCGGGGCGTATCTGACCGGGGCTGGATGCGTGCCGCCGCCCCCGGTGAACCATGGGCGACGGTCCGGACAACTCCCTTGCGGGGGCTGCCTTTTGGCGGGGCGGGCCGCGCATACTCACCCGTGTCCTCAACGGCCCACCACGGGAGGCATCATGGCCCCGACCACCCGCCGCAGAGCCCTCGGCACCTTCGCCGCCGCCCTGGCCACCGGTCTCGCCGCGCCCCAGCTCGCCCGGGCGGACGGGCAGGGGCCGCGCGGGCCCCGGCCCCTGTCGCGCGCCCACGCCCACAACGACTACGAGCACCCCCGGCCGCTGTTCGACGCGCTGGACCACCGCTTCAACAGCGTCGAGGCCGACGTCTACCTCGTCGACGGCGACCTCCTCGTCGCCCACGACCCCGTCGATCTCGACCCGAGCCGCACCCTGGAATCCCTCTACCTGGCTCCGCTCGCCGCCCGCGTCCGGGCGAACCACGGATCGGTGTACCGGGGGCACCGCGTGCCGCTTCAACTGCTCGTCGACATCAAGACCGACGGCGCGGCCACCTACCTCGAACTCGACCGCCAACTGGGCCGACACCGCCACCTGTTCACGACCTACGCCTACGGCCGCGTGCGCCCCGGACCCGTCACCGCGGTCGTCTCCGGCGACCGCGCCGCCCGTGCCCCCATGGAGGCCCAGACCGCACGCCGCGCCTTCTACGACGGCCGGCTCGCCGACCTCGGCACCGCCGCCCCGGCCTCCTTCGTACCGCTGATCAGCGACAACTGGGCGAACAACTTCACGTGGCAGGGCGTGGGCCCGATCCCCGCCGCCGAACGCGACAAGCTGCGCCAGATCGTGGGCGCCGCGCACGCCGCCGGACAGCGCGTCAGGTTCTGGGCCACCCCCGACCTCGCGGGTCCGCAACGGGACGCGGTCTGGGCCGAGTTGACCGCCGCCGACGTCGACCACCTGAACACCGACGACCTCGCCGGACTCCAGGCCTTCCTGGAAACGTACGACCGGTGACCGCCCGTTAACACTCTTTCGGGGGACAGGTCGTGCCCCGGGACGAGCCCTCCGCTGCGCCACACTTGCGGCCGAAAGCCACGGCGTGGGCGTGGCGGAGGAGGTTCGGCGATGTCTCTGTCCATTTCCATCGTGCTGCTGCTCCTGATCGTCGCGGTGATCTTCCTGCGCAACGGGGCGCTCAAGCTCTCGCACGCCCTGGTGTGCGTCATGCTCGGCTTCCTGCTCGCGGGTACCAGCGCCGCCCCGACCATCCATGACGGCATCAACGCCACGGCGGGCCTGGTCAGCGGCCTCAACCCGTGACACCGGCCCGCCCCGGGGTGATCGTTTCGGGTTCGTGAACAACTCCCGTATGTACATGGACACTTCAAGGGAGTCGGCCTAGCTTCGGCGCATGCCGCAGCGAAGAAGCCTCGCCCGTGCCCTAGCCCGTGCCCTCGCCTTGGCCCTCGTCGTCGCGGGCGCCAGTGTCCTCGGCCCGTCCGTGGCCTCGGCCGACGACATCCCCAAGGCGCCGGGATTCCGACTCGTCCCGCAGTACGAGGGCGCGCCCGCCGTCCCCCGCCCGGTCACGGGCCGTACCCCGGACCAGCACCCGTACCTCGCCGCCAACGGCCGCAGTGGGATGCACGCCGACGCCTGGGGCAGCGGCACCTACCCGTGGAGTGGGCCGCGCGGCGTACGCCCCACGGTGAGCAGCGAGAAGATGGCCGCCCTCGGCGGCGAGTGCGCCACCGTCACCTTCGACAAGGCCGGCCGCATCGTCACCGTCTGCGGCACCTTCACCGGCTTCCTCGTCAAACTCCTCGACCCGAAGAGCCTCGCGACGCTCGCCGAGTACCAGCTCCCGCAGCGGCCGTCCACCGTCGAGGCCATCACCCGCCTCGACTTCTCGAAGATCTTCAAGGACACGTCCGGCGGCGCCTACTCCTACCTCGACGAGCAGGACCGGCTCGTCCTCGCCGACTCCCGCCAGCACATCGTCCGGCTCGCCCACGAACAGGCCGCGGACGGCACCTGGAGCTTCCGGGTGACCGACGACTGGGACCTCACCGGACAGGTCCCGCACGACTGCGTCAGCTGGACCAACCTCTACCCCAGCGGCACCTGCGACCCCGTCACCTCCGTCATGCCCGACTGGGACGGCCGCATCTGGTGGGTGACCCGGCAGGGCCGCGTCGGCACCGTCGACCCCGACAGCGGCACCATCCGCTCGATCCGGCTGGACGGCGAGGAGATCCAGAACTCGTTCTCCGTGGCCCGGGACGGCGTCTCCATCGTCACCGACCACGCCCTCTACAGCTTCCAGGCCACCGCCGACGGCACCCCCGACGTCGTGTGGCGCCAGACCTACGACCGGGGCACCGGCACCAAACCGGGCTCCGTGAACCAGGGTTCGGGCACCACCCCCGACCTCTTCGGCGAGCGCGAGAACTACGTCGCGATCACCGACAACGCCGACGACCGCATGAACGTCCTCGTCTACCGGCGCGACCCCGGCGTCCCCGACGCACAGCGCCTCGTCTGCAAGATCCCCGTCTTCGGCTCCGGCGCCTCCACCACCGACAACTCCCTCATCTCGTACGGGAACAGTCTCGTCGTCGAGAACAACTACGGCTACGAGAACATCACGTCGCTCACCCTCGGCCGCAGCGTCGTCGGCGGCGTCACCCGCATCGACGTCCGCCCCGACGGCAGCGGCTGCGACACCGTCTGGGAGAGCCAGGAACGCTCCCCGTCCACCGTGCCGAAGCTGTCCACCGCCGACGGGCTGCTGTACCTGTACACGAAGAAGCCCGACAAGCTCGGCATCGACGCCTGGTACCTGACCGCCGTCGACTTCCACACCGGCGAGACCCGGTGGAAGCGGCTCGTGGGAACGGGCATCGCCTACGACAACAACTGGGCGCCCGTCACCCTCGGACCGGACGGCACGGCCTACGTCGGCGTCTTCAACGGGCTCACGGCCGTGCGGGACGAGTGACGCGGCGCGGTCAGGTGCCGAGCAGCCGGGACCGGATCAGGAAGCGGACGCCCTCCGGGGCCTCCAGCGAGAATCCGCTGCCACGCCCCTCGACCACGTCCACGATGAGCCGGGTGTGGCTCCACACCTCGTACTGGCTCCGCGACATCCAGAACGGCACCGGCTCGGCCACCCCCGGCACCGCCAGCTCGGCGAGCAGGACGTCCGCCGCACCGGTGCGGAACTCGCCGTCCGGATAGCACATCGGGGCGCTGCCGTCGCAGCAGCCGCCGGACTGGTGGAACATCAGCGGGCCGTGGGACTCCCGCAGCCGCCGCAGCAGCGCGGCGGCCTCGGGAGTCAGCTCCACGCGGGGTTCGTCGCTCATGACGGGCCAGTCAAGCCACGAGGACGTTGCGAGCACGTTGCACGGACGGGGGCCCGTGCCGCATAGGCTCGCACCATGGAACAGAGGGAGATCATCCTGCGGGCGATCGGCGTGCTGACCGAGACGCAGGAGATGGTGCGCAGACTCACCGACGGCGAGCAGCTCGACACCGACGTCACCCAGCTGGGGCGGCTGGTCTCGGAGGTCTTCCCGACCGTCGAGATCCCGGCGGGCGCGACCGCCGAACAGGCGGCCGAGATCACCATCTCCGCCCTGATGCCGGCCAGCGTCTCGCTCGTGGAGGCCTTCGCCTTCCTGTTCACCCAGCTCGCCCTGGTGCACGACGAGGGCCGCAGGGACGTCAGCTCCACCGAACTGCTCCAGGAGATCGCCCTGCGGATGTCCGCGCCGGAGTCCCCGGAGAGCCCGGACACACCCGACGCGGACTGACGACCAGGGCGTGTGTCGAAAGTCCCGCCTGCCCCGCGGCGCCCGGCACGCACGCTCGCGGCGTTGCCGAAACGTCCACATAGCTCCGCTATGAGGACGCTCCGGCGCCTTGCGATCGCACGCACCGGACACCGCGGGGCCCGCCCTTCGGGCGGACGACGGGACTTTCGACACACGCCCTAGCGGTTCGGGTCCCGGAAACGGCCGAACGCCTTCGACAGGGCGCCGAGCGGTGAACCGTCCGGCCGGGCCACGGGCGTGGCCGGACGCGGCGCCGCCGAGCCCGCCTCCGCCAGCGCGGCCTGCGCCGCCTCGGCCGCCTCCTTGTACAGGTCGCGGGACTTGGTCATGGCGTCCAGCGCCTCCGCGTACCGGCCGACCATGTCCTGCGCGTGCGCCAGCTCCTCCTCGGGCGTCAGCAGATGCCAGCCCTTGCGCAGCCGGTTCACCACCCGCTCCGCCTCCGCGGACAGCGGCCTCGGCAGCGCCGCCGCGGCCCTGACCCGGTCCAGGAGCTCGGGCTGCTCCGACCCGTCCAGGAACACGCTGCGGACCGTGAAGGCCTCCGGCTCGTACCCCGGCTCGCGGGGCGTCGCGGGCAGCACGACGGCGCCGCCGCGCGGCAGCCGCACGTCCAGCTCCTTGCGCAGCGCGAAGTCCACGATCTGCGCCAGCTCGGGCGCCGCCCGGTGCTCGATCACCCGGTGCCGCAGGCTAGGCGGCAGCGACGCGACGACCGGAAGCTGCCCCCGCAGGTCTGGGGTCATCGCCTCGTGCACCACGACATGCGTGTACCAGCTGTCGCGCGAGCACTCCCGCAGCAGCCGGCGCACCGCGTCGTCGTCCTTGGGCAGCGGGTTCGTCGCGCGGACACGCAGCCCCGCCACTGTCTCGTGGTCCCACGGCACGCGCTCGCTGTCCGGCCAGAACATCGTCGCGGGCGAGGGCCAGTGCGGCTGCCAGTCGGCCTCGGCCTCCGCCGCCAGGACCCACGGCACGCCGCCCTCGGTCTCACGGCGCCGGGCCTCCGGCTCGTACGTCGTCAGCTGCGCCCGCACGGTGACGTCGCCGTCCACCCGCCAGCGGGCCTCGAAGACGCGCCGGGCACCGGGGCCCGGGTCCGCGTCCTCGTCACGGGGATGCATCGCCGTGGAGCGCGCGGCGTCGGCAGGATCGAGATCCAGGAAACCGTCCAGCACCCCGGCCGCTTCGAGAGCGATCAGATTGCGCCGGACGTCCTGCTCGGGCTCGGGACCGGTGTGGCGGCCACGGGCCGGCCAGACAGTCGCGGGGGCGGGGTTCGCGGAAGGTTTCTTCTTGGCCATGGAGTCGATCTGTGAGCGGACGGGGCCCGACCAGTATGGTCCGTCGGCCTGTGCGCGCGGGGGACCAGGGGGTGCGGGTGTCGGGATTGTCGCGCCGGGATTGTCGCACGTGCCCGCGATTCCCGGCCGTGTACCCCGGACGCGCCCGCCCGATCCCGTACGCTCGCGGCATGGCCAGGTACTTCGACGTGCATCCCGAGAACCCGCAGGCGCGCCTGATCACGGCCGTCGCCGACAGCATCCGCGACGGGGCGCTCGTCGCCTATCCGACGGACTCCTGCTACGCGCTGGGCGCGCGGCTCGGCAACCGCGAGGGGGTCGAGCGGATCCGCGCGATCCGCCAGCTCGACGACAAGCACCACTTCACGCTGGTGTGCCAGGACTTCGCGCAGCTCGGCCGGTTCGTGCACATCGACAACGACGTGTTCCGCGCCATCAAGGCGGCCACACCGGGCAAGTACACCTTCATCCTGCCCGCGAGCCGCGAGGTGCCGCGCCAGCTCCAGCACCCGAAGAAGAAGACCGTCGGCGTCCGCATCCCCGACCACGTCGTCACCCAGGCCCTGCTCGCCGAGCTCGGCGAGCCGCTCCTGTCGAGCACCCTGCTGCTGCCCGGCGAGGACGAGCCGCTCACCCAGGGCTGGGAGATCAAGGAGCGGCTGGACCACTCCGTCGACGCGGTGGTCGACTCCGGCGACTGCGGCACCGAGCCGACCACCGTCATCGACTTCTCCGACGGCGAGGCCGAGATCGTCCGGCACGGCGCGGGGGACACCGACCGCTTCGAGTGACCGGCGCGTCCCGCGGACTCAGACCGTACCCAGGAAACGGATGTGCGGTCCCGCCTCCGGGTCCGGGTGCGTGATCCTGGCCCGTACGCCGTAGACGTCCGCGACCAGCTCCTCCGTCAGGACCGCGCCAGGGGTGCCGGCCGCCACGAGCCGGCCCGCGCGCAGCACGACGACCTCGTCGCAGTACGTGGCCGCGAGGTTCAGGTCATGCAGGGCGACCACACAGGTCAGGTCGAGGCTGCGGACCAGGTCGAGCAGCTCCAGCTGGTGCTGGATGTCAAGATGGTTCGTCGGCTCGTCCAGGAGCAGTTCACGCGGCTCCTGGGCCAGCGCCCGCGCGATCTGCACTCGCTGCCGCTCACCGCCCGACAGCGTGTGCCACAGCCGGTCCGCGCGGTCGGCGAGCCCGCTGCGCTCCAGCGCCGAGCGCACCGCCCGCTCGTCCGCCGCCGAGGCCGGCGACCACGCTCTGCGGTGCGGGATCCGGCCGAGCCGCACCACGTCCGCGACCGTCAGCTCCACCTGCGTGTCGGACTGCTGCTGCACCAGCGCGATCCGGCGCGCCGCCTCCCTGCGCCCGACCTCGGCGAGCGGATCGCCGTCGAGCGTGACGACCCCGGCCGTCGGCGCGAGCACCCCGGCCAGCAGCCGCAACAGCGTCGACTTGCCCGACCCGTTCGGCCCCAGAATTCCCGTCACCGAACCGGGCTTCGGCGCGAGGCTCACCCCGTCGAGGATCAGCGTCCCGTCCGCCGACCGGGCCACGCGCTCGGCGCCGAGCCCCGCCGTCATCGTGTGCTCCGGCCGCGCCACAGCACGTACACGAACGCGGGCACGCCGATCAGCGACGTCACCACCCCCACGGGAACCTCCTGCGGTTCGAGAGCCGTCCGGGCCAGCGTGTCGACCCACACCAGGAACACGGCCCCGGCGAGCGCGGTGGCCGGCAGCAGCCGGGTGTGGCCGGGGCCCACCAGGGCGCGGGCCGCGTGCGGCAGCACCAGGCCGACGAAGCCGATCGCGCCCGCCGCGCTGACCAGCGCCGCCGTCAGCAGCGCCGTCACGCACAGCAGGACCAGCCGGGTGCGGGCCACCCGCACACCGAGCGCGGCCGCCGCCTCGGGGCCGAACGCGAACGCGTCGAGCGTCCTCCCGTACCCGAGGCACACCGCGAGCGTGACCACGAGGACGGCCAGACACAGCCACACCTCGGTCCAGCCGACCCCGCCGAGCGAACCGAGCAGCCAGAACAGGACGCCGCGCGTGGTCTCCGCGTCCGCCGCCGTCAGGACGACGAACGAGGTCAGCGCCGAGAACAGCTGCATCGCCGCGACACCGCACAGCACCACCCGGTCCGTGGTCCCGCCCAGCGCGTGACTGAGCACCAGCACCAGACCGAAGGAACAGACGGCGCCCAGGAACGCGCCGCCGGACACCGACAGGGCGCCCCCGCCGATCCCCAGCACGACGACCAGGACGGCGCCGGTCGAGGCCCCGGAGGAGACGCCGAGCACGAACGGGTCCGCGAGCGGATTGCGCAGCAGGGCCTGGAGGACCGTGCCGCAGACCGCGAGGCCGGCCCCGCACACGGCGGCCAGCAGGGTGCGCGGCAGCCGCAGGTTCCACACGATCCCGTCGCGGATCGGCGACAGGTCCGAGCTGCCCCAGCCGAGCCGGGCCGCGACCGACGCCCACACGTCACCGACCCCGATGTGCGCGGGGCCGATCGTGATGGCGACGGCGACCGAGAGGCACAGGGCGAGCAGGCCCGCCGCCGCGTACGACGCCGGGCGCAGGCGGGTCACTGGGTGAGACCGAGTCACTTGGCGAGACCGAGTCACTTGGTGTGGCCGGGTCACTTGGTGAGGCCGAACGCGCGCAGCGCCGCCGCCACCTTCTCCACGCCGTCCACGGTGCGGATCGTCGGATTGAGGTCCTGCCCCTTGAGCAGCACGTAGCGCTTCTCGCGGACCGCCTTCATGTTCTTCGTCGCGGGGTCGGACTCCAGGAACCTGATCTTCTGCGCCGCCGACTCGGCCGACTGGGAGCGCCGGGTCAGATCGCCGATCACCAGGACGTCCGGGTCGCGGTCCACGACCGTCTCCCAGTTGATCTGCGGCCACTCCTCGTGGGTGTCGTCGAAGACGTTGCGCACCCCGAGCGCGTTCGTGATGACGCCGGGCGCGCCGCAACATCCCGCCATGTACGGCGACTTGGAGTCGGAGAACCAGTACAGGACGCGCACGCCGTCGGCGTCGCCGCCCGAAGCGGCCTTGTGCACCCGGGACTTGAGCGTGGCGACCAGCTTCTCGCCGCGCTCGCGCACGTCGAAGACGCGTGCCAGGTCCCGGATCTCGCCGTAGACCGTGTCCATCGTCAGCGCCTCGGTACGGACGCCGTCGCCGTCGCCGCTGTTGTCCTTGTCCGCGCAGTCGGTGGGGGAGAGGTACGTCGGCACGCCGAGCTTCTCGAACGAGGCGCGCGGCGCCACGCCGCCCTTGCCGAGCGTGTACCCGAACGAGGCGGCGGCGAAGTCGGGTTCCGTGTCGAGGACCGTCTCGAACGACGGGTAGCGCTCCGCGAGGCGCGGCACCTTCGCGTTCGCCTTCGCCAGGTTCGGGCGCACCGGGTCGGTCCAGGTGCCGGTGCCCACCATCCGGTCGGCGAGCCCGAGGGACAGCATGATCTCGGCCGATCCCTGGTCGAGGGCGACGGCGCGGCGCGGCGGGTGCGCGACGTGCACGCGCTGCCCGCAGTTGGTGAGCGTGACACCGGCGCCGGACGCGTCGTCGGAGCGGTCCGACGGGGCGCCGGAGCCGCACGCGGTGAGCAGCAGCGCGGTGATCGGCGCGAGGGCGCAGAAGCGGGCGAGACGTGCGAAGGGCACGGGAGATCCTTTAGCGTCCAGGGCTCAAACGCGGAGCCGGCCAACGGTCCGCCCCGGCCGGTGGACGGGCGGGGCCGCCAGCAGGTCTTCGGACTCGGGGTCGTCCGGACGGAGCGCCTTCCCGGGCCCGGTTCCCCCCGGCCCAGTGGCAGTTGCCCCGCCCGTCGCCCACACCGCTGCGCGTCAGTTCCGGTCTTGCACCGGATTCCCTGACCCGAGTACGTACAAGTACGCACAAAGGTACGACTGGCTTGGGGAAGCTATCACAGGGCGTCACCACCCCGGCAGGGCGCGTCAGTCCTCGCCCGACCAGGCCCGCAGCTTCTCCGGATTGCGCACCACCCAGATCCGCGCGACCCGTCCCCCGGCGAGATCGAACGCGGCCACCGTCAGCACGACACCGTCCCGGAGCGCGACGAGACCCGGCGCGCCGTTCACCGTGCGCTCCAGAAGTTCCAGCCCCGGCGCCTTGTCGGCGATCGCCACCATGTACGGGGCGATGCGGGCCGCCCCCTCGACCGGGCGCAGCGCGGCACCCGCCAGACCGCCGCCGTCCGCGGTCATCACGGCGGACGGGGCGAGCAGGCCGACGAGCGCCGCGATGTCCTTCGCCTCCCAGGCCCGCCTGACCTGCCGCACCGCGTCCGCCTGGCCGGCGGCGACGCCCTCGGAGCGCGCGGCGCCCACCCGGCGCCGCGCCGAGGCGGCCAACTGCTTGCAGGCCGCCGACGACCGGCCGAGGACCTCGGCGATCTCCGCGAACGGATACCGGAACACGTCGTGCAGCACGAACGCCACCCGCTCCGCCGGCGTCATCGACTCCAGGACGACGAGGAACGCCATGTTCACGGACTCGTCCAGGACCATCTGGTCGGCGGGGTCGCCGCCCCGGCCGTGCGCCCACTCGGACCGGTCCGGGAGCGGCTCGGGCAGCCACGCGCCGACGTAGCGCTCGCGCCGGGCGCGCGCCGAACCGAGCACGTCCAGGCAGATCCGCCCGGTCACCGTCGTCAGCCAGGCGCCGGGTGCCGCGATCTCGTTCCTGCGGCCGTCGGGAAGCGCGTACCAGCGGGCGTACGCCTCCTGCACCGCGTCCTCCGCCTCGGCCAGTGAGCCGAGCAACCGGTAGGCCACATTGAGCAGTTGGCGCCGCTCTCCCGCCACCGTGTCCGTGTCCGCCCCCGAGGTCCCCACAACCGTCCGCCCCCTCGCCTTACCTTTGGCCGGCCTGCGTCGTCGGCCTGGCGAGACCTTATCGACCGACTGCCCTCGGGCGGGAAAGAGGACCAGGCCATGGCCACCCACGTGACGACCACCCGGCGCACCCTTTCGTTCCTGCGCGTCGCGATCGCCCTGCAGACCGCGACGATCTTCCTCCAGGCGGTCTCGGCGGGACTGCTGCTCACCGCGTCCTACGGGGAGACCCTGCACAGCGTCGGGGCCCGCGTCATGTACGCGGCGTCGATGCTGTACCTGCTCGCGGCGGTGCTGGCGTGGAAGCCGGGCGGCGGCCCGGTCCGGCCCGTGTGGCACGCGACCGGCTTCCTGGTGCTCGCCTCGGCGCAGGTCGTGCTCGGTGTCGCGCACCTTCCGTCGGTCCATCTGCCGCTGGGGGTGCTGATGTTCGGTCTGAGCGTGCTGGCGCTCGCGCGGCGGACCGGTGAGCGGTGAGCGGTGAGGGTGGATGTGGCGGGTGGGGTGGGGCTCCTGGGGTTGGATGCACCTTTTGCCCCATTTGGGGTGTGTGGGCAGGATGGGGGATCTGGCCTCTGAAAGGGACACTCGGCATGCACTCCTCCCTGAACCCGGAAATACTCCGCGACCTGCGCCGGCCGCGCTCGTACCCCGCCGTGTCGCTGGCGATGACCACGCACCGGCGGCCCCCGGGCGACGCCCAGGACCCGGTGCGGCTCGGCAACCTCGTCGACGACGCGGCCCGGCAGCTGTCCGCGGACCCCGGTGTGACCAAGGAGCGCCGGGAGGACGTCCTCACGCATCTGCGCGCGGCCGTCCAGGAGGCGGACCTCGTGCACGCCAAGGACGGCCTCGTGCTGTTCGCCGCACCCGGCGAGCACCAGGTGTGGGCGATCGACCGGGAGGTGCAGGACCGTGTCGTGGTCGCCGACACCTTCCTGACCCGCAACCTGGTCGCCGCCGACGCGGCCGCGCATCCGTACTGGGTGCTCTCCGTCGCCGCCGACCGCGTCACCCTCTGGGACGGCCGCGGCAACCGGGTCGCGGAGGACACGGAGCACGGCTTCCCGCAGGAGCGGAGCCTGGAGGACCCGGACGCAGAACGCAAGGAGCGCGTCGGCGACGTCCCGAGCAACTACCGGGACGAGGCGACCCGGCAGTTCTTCCGCGAGGCCGACGCCACGCTCGCCGAACTGCTGCGGACCTCGCCGCGCACCCTCTACGTGACGGGCGAGCCCGCCGCGCTGTCTCTGCTGACCGAGACCGGCACGGCCGCCCACGGCGCCGCCCAGGTCCCGTTCGGCGGACTCTCCCACGGCCGGCCCGAGGCGGTCGCCCGCGCGGTGGCCCCGGCCCGCACCGCCGACGCGGAGCGCGAGGTCGCCGAGGCCATGGCCGACCTGGACCGGGCCCGCGGCGCCACCACCTACGCGGCCGGGGTCGACGAGGTGTGGCAGGAGGCCGCGGACGGGCGGATCCGCCGGCTGGTCGTCGAGGAGAACTTCCGCGTCACCGTGCGGGCGGGGGAGGGACACCTCGCGCCGGCGGCGGACGACGACCTCGACGCGGTGCACGACATCGTCGACGAGATCGTGGAGTGCGCGCTCGAGACCGGGGCGGATGTCGTCTTCGTGCCGGACGGGACGCTGGAGGAGGCCGGGCGCATCGCGGCTGCGCTCCGCTTCTGACCTGCCATGTGCCGGGCGGGGTGAGGTGTGCGGGCCCTGCCGATCTTCGGGGGCGCGCCGTTGTGGGGTGCAGATGCGTGGCCGGGTGCGCGATCGTCGTGGCTGGTCGCGCAGTTCCCCGCGCCCCTGGAGGTTGCGGCTTCGCCGCTCTCCAGAGGGCCCGCCGTACGGTGCCGGGTGCGCGGTTTCCCGTGCGCCTGGGGGTCGCGGCTTCGCCGCTCTCCAGGGGCGCCTGCCTTGCCGTTCTACCGAGGGTGGCGCAGTCGCCCGAGCAGGGCGTAGGCGCGGCCCTCCGCCGCGGCCAGTTCCGTCGGGTCGATGCCCGCCGGCCAGAGCTCGCCGGCGGCCGTGTCGTCGGCCTCCCGCAGTTCCACGACGGCCAGGGCGAGGCGGACCTGGACGACCGGGAGCAGCGGGCTCGGCGGGCCGGTCAGGGCCGCTTCCGCGTCGGCCGCCGCGCTCCGGCACTCCGCCAGTGCCCGCTCGACCCGCACGGCCGCGCGGTCGTGGACGATCAGCAGGGCGCACAGCAGGCCCACCGCGATGCCCACGACGCTGCCGAGGACGCGGTCCCGGACCAGTTCGCCCGCGGGGGCCGGGACGGCCAGCTCGGTGAGGAGCAGGGCGATCGGGGTGAGGAAGACGACGGCCAGCGCGTAGTTGCGGGCCGCGACGTACTCCAGCAGGAACTCCAGCACCACGATCACCAGGGTCAGTGGCACGGGCGCCAGGTGCAGGCCGAGCACCGCGAGCGCGAGGAGCAGGCCGACCGCCGTGCCCAGGGTCCGCTGGACCGCGCGCTGGGCGGTGGTGCGGACGTTCACCGAGTGCAGCACGGCGGCGGCCGAGATCGCCGCCCAGTAGCCGTGCTCCAGACCGAGCAGCGCGGCGACCGCGCCCGCCGCGCCCGTGCCGAACGCCATCCGCCACGCCGGGACGGCCGCCGCCGCGAGCCGCTCCCGCCCGCCGGGACGCCCCAGCAGCAGTTCGGTGGCGCGCATCGCGCCCGGATCCTCCGGCAGGTGCGGCTCCGGCGCGCCCGACCCGGAGGACCGCAGCGGGTCCACGATCGGCGGCACCCGGCGTCTGCGGCCCGTGAGCAGCCGCGCCTGGGCGCGCAGCCCGCGCGCGACGGGGCCCGCCGCCGCGGCCGGCCCGCCCCCGGATCCGGTCAGCAGGGACCAGGCGAGATCGGTGAGCCGTACGAAGGCGGCCTCGCCGCCGGGCACGGTGCGCGGCGCCCGGGCCGGGGGCGGGACACCGAGGCAGTGGTAGGCGTGCAGCACGGCGACCGTCGCGCGGTGCCGTACGGTCCGGGTCGCCGTGCCGCCCGCCGTGGCCGCGCCCCCGGTGACGTCCAGCAGGTCGGCGACGCGGCGCAGCGCCGTGGCCACCGCGAGCCGCTCCGGCCGGTCCGGGTGCAGGAGCACCCCCGCGACGCCGAGCACCCAGGCGCAGCCCGCGCCCGCCGCGGCGAGCCCGGTGTACGGCAGGACGTCGGCGGCGGCCGGTGCCCCGTTGGCCGCGACCGCGAACGCGAGGAGCAGCAGGACGGCGCCGAGTCCGCCGACCCGGGTGACGTCGCAGACGAACTTGGCGATCCCGGCCACCACGGCCGTCGCCGCCACCACGGCGAGCGCCCCGGCCCCGCCCGCGTGCGGGTCCGCCGCGACGGCGAGCGCCGATCCCGTGCCGACGGCGACGGTCATCGCGAGCGCGGCCACCGAGAGGACCCGGACGCGGCGCGGGTAGGGAAGATTGCGGCCGAACGTGGTGGTGAGCGAGCCGAGCGTCGCGTACACCGCGAGGTCGGGCCGGCCGGACACGCTCAGCGGCACCGCCACGACCCCCGTGGCGAGCGCCGCCCGCAGCGCGAACACGACCGCCCCGTCGACCTCGTGGAGGGCGAACGCCCCGTGCGGTGACAGGGCGTGCCGGGCGCCCCGGGCCGAATGCCGCCACCCGTGCCGCGGCTCGGGCGGAGCGAAACGCCGGAAGTTCGGCATGTGCGGTGTATTCCCCTGGTCAGGTCTGCATTTCAAGTCTGCCCGGTGCCGGGCTCGCCCGCGAGAACGGAATTCGGCGGGCCGCCCCGCGGGGGCGCGGCTAGCGTGGTCGCTCATGAACACCCGAAGGCCGCTCTCGGCCGTTCCCCGGCTCGTCGGCGCGGTCGTCCTCGGCACGCTGATCGGGGTGGCCGTCGCCCTCGCCGTGGACGCCGGGCTCGGTGTCCTCGCCGGCATCGCGGCCACGGAGGCGCTGTTCGTGCTGTCCGGCTGGCTGGTGCTGTGGCCGCTCGACGCCGAGGCCACCCATCGCAACGTCCGCCGCGAGGATTTCCGCCCCGTCACCGAGGAACTCGCCGTCGTGGGCGTCGCCCTGTGCGGGCTCGTCGCCATCGTGCTGCTGCTCCTGCGCGGCAAGTCGGAGCACGCGCAGGCCGCCGCGGCGACCGCGCTCGGCGGAGTGTTCATGGCCTGGGCCGCCCTGCATCTCATGTACGCGACCCGATATGCCTTCGTCTATCACACGGCGGGCGGCGGAATCGATTTCAATGGAAAAGAAAAACCCGCCTACCGGGATTTCTTCTATTTCAGTTACAACCTCGGCATGACCTATCAGGTGTCCGACACGAACGTGTCGAGTCCGACGGTCCGCGCGATCGTCCTGCGGCACTGCCTCCTGTCGTACGTCTTCGGCACGAGCATTCTCGCCACGGCCATCAATCTCGTCACCGGAATCGTCACGGGCTGACCACCCGGTCGATTTTCCGGGAGTCTTTCCCGTGCGGTCAAACAGGTCTTTTCGATCGGCTGATAGCCGGCGCTTATGAACCCGGTGATCGGCGCCGCCTATCACGTGATCGACACCGCCTCTTTGACGAATTCACCGTCGTGCCGGAAAGTGAATTCGCTGGGCGCCCGGCGAGGCCGGAGAAGCCGATTGAGGACGAGGAAAGAGGCAGAACGGAACATGGCGGACATCCAGGACCCGGTCGACGATCTCTCCGTCACCCCGCCGAAGGAGTGGGCGACCGGCGTACCCGCCGTGACGCACGCCCTCGAGTACTCCCTGGGCCAGACCTCCGTACGCCGCACCGCCCTCACCCTGCTCAACATCAACCAGGTCAAGGGCTTCGACTGCCCCGGCTGCGCCTGGCCCGAGCCCAAGCCCGGCAAGCGGCACAAGAACGAGTACTGCGAGAACGGCGCGAAGCACATCGCCGACGAGGCCACCTCGCGCCGCGTCACCGCCGACTTCTTCCGCGACCACACCGTCGCCGAGCTCGACCAGAAGTCCGACTACTGGCTCAACCAGCAGGGCCGGCTCACCGAACCCATGGTCAAGCGCCCCGGTGCCGAGCACTACGAGCCGATCGGCTGGGACGCGGCCCTCGACCTCGTCGCCCAGGAGCTGCGCGCCCTCGACTCCCCGGACGAGGCCCTCTTCTACACCTCGGGCCGCCTCAACAACGAGGCCGCGTTCCTGCTCCAGCTCTTCGCCCGCGCCTACGGCACCAACAACCTGCCCGACTGCTCCAACCTGTGCCACGAGTCCAGCGGCTCCGCCCTGACGGAGACCCTCGGCATCGGCAAGGGCAGCGTCACCCTCGACGACATCCACGAGTCCGACCTCGTCTTCGTCGTCGGCCAGAACCCGGGCACCAACCACCCGCGCATGCTGACCGCGCTGGAGGAGACCAAGCGCAATGGTGGCCGTGTCATCGCCGTGAACACGCTGCCCGAGGCCGGACTGCTGCGCTTCAAGCACCCGCAGAAGGCCCGCGGCGTCATCGGCCGCGGCACGCAGATCGCCGACCAGTTCCTGCACATCCGGGCCGGCGGCGACCTCGCCCTCTTCCAGGCGCTCAACCTGCTGCTCCTGGAGGCCGAGGAGAAGGCCCCCGGCACGGTCGTCGACCACGACTGGGTCACGACCCACAGCACCGGCTACGAGGAGTTCGCCGAGCACGCCCGCAAGACCTCCTGGGACGACGTGTTCATGGCCACCGGGCTCTCCCGCTCCGAGATCGAGCAGGTCCACGAGCAGGTCCTCAAGAGCCGCAACGTCATCGTCTGCTGGGCCATGGGCGTCACCCAGCACAAGCACGGCGTGCCCACCATCCGCGAGATCGTCAACTTCCTGATGCTGCGCGGCAACAT
Organism: Streptomyces sp. NPDC025806; assembly: GCF_055558275.1. NCBI lineage: Bacteria > Bacillati > Actinomycetota > Actinomycetes > Kitasatosporales > Streptomycetaceae > Streptomyces > Streptomyces sp. NPDC025806. The sequence goes on from NZ_JBVHMU010000005.1 coordinate 27,576, forward strand.
CGGCAAGCCCGGCGCCGGCGTCTGCCCCGTCCGCGGCCACAGCAACGTCCAGGGCGACCGCACCATGGGCGTCTGGGAGCGGATGCCGCAGGCGTTCATGGACGCGCTCGGCCGCGAGTTCGAATTCACGCCGCCCGTCAAGCACGGCCTCGACTCCGTCGACGGCATCCGCGCCATGCGCGACGGGAAGGCCAAGGTCTTCGTCGGTGTCGCGGGCAACTTCGTGCGCGCCACCCCCGACAGCGACGTCACCGAAGCGGCGATGCGCGGCTGCCGGCTCACCGTCCACATCTCCACCAAACTCAACCGGTCCCACACCGTCTGCGGCGACACGGCCCTCATCCTGCCGACGCTCGGCCGCAGCGACCGCGACGTCCAGGCGGGCGGCGAGCCGTTCTACACCGTGGAGGACTCCATGAGCGAGGTGCACGCCTCGCGCGGGCGCCTCGCCCCGGCCTCCCCGCACCTGCTCAGCGAGATCGCGATCATCTCCCGCCTCGCCCGCAAGGTCCTCGGCGACAGCCCCGCCATCCCCTGGGAGGACTTCGAGGCGGACTACGGCACCGTCCGCGACCGCATCTCCCGCGTCGTCCCCGGCTTCGAGAACTTCAACGAGCGGGTCGCGGCCCCCGGCGGCTTCCGCCTGCCCAACCCCGTCAACCAGGGCGTCTTCCGCACCCCCAGCGGCAAGGCCGTCTTCACGGTCAACGACTTCACGATGCCCGAGGTCCCCGCCGGTCACCTGCTGCTGCAGACCCTGCGCTCGCACGACCAGTGGAACACCATCCCCTACGCGATGAACGACCGCTACCGAGGCATCCACAACGCCCGCCGCGTCGTCATGGTCAGCCCCGCCGACATCGAGGCGCTGGGCCTCGCCGACCGCGACCTCGTCGACCTCGTCTCCGTCTGGCACGACGGCACCGAGCGCCGCGCCCCCGGCTTCCGCGTCGTCTCCTACCCGACCAGCGAGGGCTCGGCCGCCTCGTACTACCCGGAGACCAACGTCCTCGTCCCGCTGGACAGCGTCGCCGACATCAGCAACACGCCGACGTCGAAGAGCGTCCTGGTCCGGCTCGAACCGGCCGCCTCCGGCGGTGCGCCCGCCGACGGCGTGGCACTGTGAACGGAGGAGGATCGATATGGGGCGAGTGACCGCGCGCAGGCGCGTGACGCGGATCCGCGACGGAGTGGTGTCCCACCGGCCGGACACCCTCGCGGCCGAGGAGCCGATGGAGATACGGGTCAACGGGCGCCCGCTGACCGTCACGATGCGCACCCCGGGTGACGACTTCGACCTCGCGGCCGGGTTCCTGGTCAGCGAGGGCGTCGTCCACCGGGCCGCCGACGTCGCCGGGATCCGCTACTGCGCGGGCGCCACGTCCGACGGTGGCAACACGTACAACGTGGTGGATGTCGTCCTGGGCGCCGGCGTCACCCCGCCCGACGCCTCCCTGGAGCGGAACTTCTACACCACCTCCTCGTGCGGCCTGTGCGGCAAGGCGAGCCTCGACGCTGTGCGCACCACGGCCGCCTGGACGGTCGAGGACGACCCGGTACGGCTCGGCATCGAGCAGCTCACCGCGTTCCCGGACCGGCTGCGCGCGGCGCAGAAGGTGTTCGACAGCACCGGGGGACTGCACGCCGCCGGACTGTTCACCGCCGACGGCGAGATGCTCTGCCTGCGCGAGGACGTCGGCCGGCACAACGCGGTCGACAAGGTCGTCGGGCACGCCCTGCGCGAGGGCCTGCTGCCGCTGCGCGGCACGGTCCTGATGGTGAGCGGCCGTGCCTCCTTCGAGCTCGTGCAGAAGGCGGTCATGGCGGGCATCCCCGTGCTCGCGGCCGTGTCCGCCCCGTCCTCGCTCGCCGTCGACCTGGCCGAGGAGAGCGGACTGACTCTGGTCGGCTTCCTGCGCGGCACGTCGATGAACGTCTACACGGGCGCCGAGCGCCTCGCCGCCGTACCGGCCGGCTGACCGAGTCCGAGGGCCGGGCGTCCGCTCAGCGGGCGTCCGGCAGCCGGTCGAGCGTCGTCGCCAGATCCTGGTGCCGGGCCACCTCGACCAGGGCCCGCGCCATCACCGAGCCGGGCTCCCGGGCGGACCAGACCAGACCGACCGGGACCGCGGCGCTCGGATCGACCAGCGGCACCGCCCGCATCCCGTGCGGCACGCCGAACACGTGCAGCCAGGCCTGCGGCACCACACTCGCCCACTGGCCCGTCCTGACGTGCGCGAAGAGCGCGCCCACCGAGTCCGTCTCGATCCGGGGCGACGGCGTGAGGCCCACCGACGCGAACACCTCGTCGAGGACCCGACGGCCCTGCATCGACCCGGTCAGCAGACACAGCGGCAGCCGGCTGGCATCCGCCCATGTCGCCGAGCCCCGGTGCGCCGGGCCCTCGGCCACCGTCGTCAGGAGCACGTACCGCTCCTCGTACAGCGGCAGCGTCTGGACGCCCTCGGGCAGCTCCTTGTGCAGATACGTGATCCCGGCGTCGAGCTCGAAGTTCTGCAGCAACCGGAACACGTCCACCGACTGAAGGTCCGTCAGGACGTCCACCGTGACGAGCGGGTGCGCGGTGCAGAACGGGCCCGTCAGCAGAGACACCGCACCGGAGGCGGTCGGGATCGAGCCGATCCGCAGCCGCCCGTTCAGACCGCTGCGCAGCGCGCCGACCTCGTCCCGCAGCGCGTCCCGGTCCGCGATGATGCGCTGCGCCCACACGACGATGCGCTCGCCCTCCGGGGTGAGCCCCTCGTACTTGCGACCGCGCCGCACCAGCGGCACGTCCAGCTCGTCCTCCAGTTTGCGGATCGCCTCGGACAGCGCCGGCTGGGAGACATGACAGCTCTGCGCGGCGCGGGCGAAATGGCGCTCACGGGCGAGCGCGACCAGGTACTCGAGTTGACGGAACAGCACGTGACGGGTCTACCCGAGCGGCGCGCGAAGCGCCAATCGCGCCCCCGTGCGTCCTTGGTGGACCGCTAGTCGAGCGAGACGATGCGGGCCGATGTCGGCCCCGCGGGGGTGCGGTAGTCGACCGTGTCCCCGGGGCGCCGGCCCATCAGGGCGAGTCCGAGCGGGCTGTCGGACGTGACCAGCGACGGCGTCGAGGCGTCGGGCAGTTCGCTGATCTCCACGGTCTGCTCGGTGCCGTCGTTGAAGCGCACCGTGACCGTGCTGCCCACGCCGACCTCCGAGGTGTCGGGGGCGCCCTCCGTAGCGCCCTCGCGCAGCCGTAGCTCCACCTCCTCGATCCGGGCGTCGAGCCGCCGCAGCTCGTCGGCGCGCTGGATCTCGTCGGCCGAGTCGGCCTCGTCGCCCACCTGGTCGGGATCGCTCAGGGTGGCGGCCACCGTCGCGCGCTCGGCGGCGAGATCGGCGCGCTGCCGTTCGAGGGCCGCGCGGCCGGTGGCGCTGATCGGTTCGGGCTGGCTCGACATGCCGACTCCTCGGACCGGGAGAACAGGATGAAACCGGATATTCGTAGCCTAAGTGGTACGGGGAGATGCGGCAGGGCCACGATGATCCACACCCGCGAACCTCGTCCGGGCGCGGTCGCCATACTGAGGGCCATGCAGTCCTACACCATCGGCCAGGCAGCGCGGCTGCTCGGCGTCAGCCCCGACACCGCACGCCGCTGGGCCGACGCCGGCCGCGTCGTCACCCATCGCGACGAGGCCGGACGGCGGCTCGTCGACGGCAGGGATCTCGCCGCGTTCTCCGTGGAGCTGGCCAAGAGTGGCGGCTCCGGCGAGGACGAGATCTCCTCCACCTCGGTCCGCAACGCGTTCCCCGGCATCGTCACCGCCGTCAAGCTCGGCGACGTCGCCGCCCAGGTCGAGATCCAGGCCGGGCCGCACCGGCTCGTCTCCCTGCTCACCCGCGAGGCCGTCGAGGAGCTCGGCCTCGAGGTCGGCATGGAGGCCACGGCCCGGGTCAAGTCGACGAATGTCCATATCGACCGGACCTGATCACTCCGGGCCCGCCCAGTTTTCCCCCGTGGTGGCGCCCGCTCCGTATAAACGCACATGCAGGGCTGGCCGGATATACAGGCCAGCTCATGCGATGCCACAGCAGACTTCCCCCTTGCACCTGCGGCAGTATGATCCCCGCAAGCCAGGAACCAAGGGAGTGGACCTGTGATACCTCGTTCCGCGCGCCGGACCCGTCGCACGCTGACCCTCGCCGGCCTCGGCGCCGCCGCACTGCTGACGCTCAGCGCGTGCGGCTCCGCCGATCCGTCCGGTGCGTCGGACGCCGGGGGCGCGTCCGCGTCGGCGGGGGGCAAGGTGTCCGGCACCGTGAACGTGTTCGCCGCCGCCTCCCTCAAGGAGAGCTTCACAACGCTCGGCAAGCAGTTCGAGAAGGAACACCCGGGCACCCACGTCACCTTCAACTTCGGCGGCAGCGACAGCCTCGCCGCGGGCATCAACAGCGGCGCCCCGGCGGACGTGTTCGCCGCCGCCAGCCCCAAGACGATGAAGATCGTCACGGACGCGGGGGGCGCCGCGGCCGACCCGGCCACCTTTGTGCGCAACCAGCTGGAGATCGCCACCCTGCCGGGCAACCCCCACAAGGTCTCCTCCCTCAAGGACCTCACCGCCGACGGCCTGAAGGTCGTCCTGTGCGACAAGGCCGTGCCGTGCGGCACCGCCGCCCAGAAGGCCCTCGACGCGAGCAAGCTGAAGCTCACCCCCGTCTCCTACGAACAGGACGTCAAGAGCGCCCTCACCAAGGTCGAGCTCAAGGAGGCCGACGCCGCCGTCGTCTACAAGACCGACGTGAAGGCCGCGGGTGACAAGGTGGAGGGCGTGGAGTTCCCCGAGTCCGCCGACGCGATCAACGACTACCCGATCGCCCTCCTCAAGAAGGCGCCCAACTCCGAGGCGGCCAAGGCCTTCATCGACCTCGTCCGGTCCTCCCAGGGCCAGAAGGTGCTGACCTCCGCCGGATTCCTCGCACCGTGACCGAGCCCCGCACGCCCGGCGCCGCGGCCGACACCCTCACAGGGGGTGGTCCGCGGCGCCGTCGTCGTACCCGCACCGCGCCCCTGCCCCTCCTGCTGCCCGCCCTCGTCGGCCTCGCCTTCCTGGTCGTGCCGCTGATCGCCCTCCTCGTGCGGGCGCCCTGGCGCGATCTGCCGGAGCAGCTCACCAGCCCCGAGGTCTGGCAGGCGCTCCAGCTGTCGTTGGTGTGCGCGACGGCCGCGACGCTCGTCAGCCTCGTGCTTGGCGTCCCCCTGGCCTGGCTGCTCGCCCGCACCGAGTTCCCCGGGCGGGGCCTCGTCCGCGCGCTCGTCACCCTGCCGCTCGTGCTCCCGCCCGTCGTCGGCGGTGTCGCCCTGCTGTCCGCGCTCGGACGCAACGGACTCGTCGGCCAGTACCTCGACTCCTGGTTCGGCGTCACCCTGCCCTTCACCACCACCGGCGTGATCGTCGCCGAGGCCTTCGTCGCGATGCCCTTCCTCGTCATCAGCGTCGAGGGCACCCTGCGCGCCGCCGACCCCCGCTACGAAGAGGCCGCCACGACGCTCGGCGCCTCCCGGTTCACCGCGTTCCGGCGCGTCACCCTGCCGCTCATCGCCCCCGGCATCGCCGCCGGATCCGTCCTCGCCTGGGCCCGCGCGCTCGGCGAGTTCGGCGCCACGATCACCTTCGCCGGCAACTTCCCCGGCCGCACCCAGACCATGCCGCTCGCCGTCTACCTCGCCCTGCAGAGCGACCCGGCGGCGGCCATCGCCCTCAGCCTGGTCCTGCTCGCCGTGTCCATCGCGGTCCTCGCGGGCCTGCGCGACCGCTGGATGACCGCCTCATGACCCGTACCGAGAAGCCCCTCGACGCCGACGAGCCCCTCGCGCTCAGGGAGGAGCCCGGGGGCGAGGGGCTCGACGCCCGGCTCGTCGTCGACCGCGGCGGCTTCCGCCTCGACGTCGCCCTCAGCGCCGCGCCCGGCGACGTCGTCGCCCTCCTCGGCCCGAACGGCGCCGGCAAGACCACCGCCCTGCGCGCCCTCGCCGGCCTCACCCCGCTCGACACCGGCCACCTCCGGCTCGACGGCGTCCCGCTCGACGCCACCCCGCCCGAGTCCCGCCCCGTCGGCGTCGTCTTCCAGGACTACCTGCTCTTCCCGCACCTCAGCGCGCTCGACAACGTGGCGTTCGGGCCGCGCTGCCAGGGCGCGAGCAAGGCCGAGGCCCGCGCGCAGGCCCACACATGGCTCGAACGGATGGGCCTCACCGACCACGCCGGAGCCAAGCCCCGGCGCCTGTCCGGCGGCCAGGCCCAGCGCGTCGCCCTCGCCCGCGCGCTCGCCACCCGGCCCCGGCTGCTCCTCCTCGACGAACCCCTCGCCGCGCTCGACGCCCGCACCCGGCTCGACGTCCGCGCCCAGCTGCGCCGCCACCTCGCCGAGTTCGAGGCCGTCGCCGTGCTCGTCACGCACGACCCGCTCGACGCCATGGTGCTCGCCGACCGGCTCGTCGTCGTCGAGCACGGCCGCGTCGTCCAGGAAGGCACGCCCTCCGCCGTCGCGCGCCGCCCCCGCACCGACTACATCGCCCAGCTCGTCGGCCTCAACCTCTACCGGGGGCAGGCCGACGGACACGCCGTCCGGCTCGAGGACGGCCAGGAGATCACCACCACCGAGGACCTCCACGGCCCCGTCTTCGTCGCGTTCCCGCCCGGCGCCGTCACCCTGCACCGCGAGCGCCCCAGCGGTTCCAGCGCCCGCAACCTGTGGGAGTGCGAGGTCACCACCATGGAGACCCACGCCGACCAGATCCGCGTCGCCCTCACCGGCGGCCTGTCCCTCGCCGCCGACCTCACGACGATCGCCGCCGCGGAACTGGGCCTCCACCCCGGGGCGACGGCCTGGGCGACGGTGAAGGCCACGCAGACGCACGCGTATCCGGCGTGACGGGGGGCGGGGGGACCCGCGGCGCATGGGAGGTGTCGGTTGGCGGGGGCGGTGGACGGCGGGCAGGCCGCGTCGGGTGCCTGTCAGGGTGAGCCGGCGTAGGGTGTCGCCTCGCCAGACGGGGACGGCAATGCGCGTACCAGGTCCGGAGCGCGGCCATGCGCGGACGAGGTCCGGAGCGCGGCCATGCGCGGACGAGGTCCGGAGCGCGGCCCCCGGTGAGCTGCCGCGGCATGTGCGCTCCGGGCCGCCGGGCGCGTACCCGGGCCCGTGCTCGGCGGAGCACCGCGTCCAGTGACATGAAGTCGGCGTCGACACACGTCCGTCCCGCTTGACCGGCTATGTCCCGCGGCGCGGCTACCTTGGCCACGTCCGACACCCCGTCACCCGTGAGGCGCGCCGTCATGACCCTGAGTACGAGCATCCGCAACCAACTGCCCGGCACCGTCGCCGCCGTCACGTCCGGCGCCGCCATGGCCACCGTCCGGATCCACCTCGACGGCGGGCAGGAGCTGACCTCGGCCGTCACCGCCGAGGCCGTCGCCGAGCTCGGCATCGCCGTCGGCTCCCGGATCACCGCGCTCGTGAAGTCCACCGAGGTCGCGCTCGCCATCGGCCCCGTCGAGGGCCTCTCCCTCCGCAACCGGCTCGCCGGCACTGTCAGTTCCGTCACCCTGGGACCGGCCATGGCCATCGTCAAGGTCGCAGCCGGGTCCGTCGAGCTGACCGCGGCCGTGACCTCCGACGCCGTCACCGACCTCGCCCTCACCACGGGCACACCGGTCGTCGCCCTGATGAAGTCGACCGAGGTCTCCCTCGTGACCGGCTGAGTCTTACGGAGCCGTGACGTGCGGGCCGCGTCCCGTGCCCCGCGCCGCCGCCGCGCCTAGCGTGGCGCCATGCGTGTACTGGTCACCGGCGGTGCCGGATTCATCGGGTCCCATGTCGTCGAGGCGCTCGCCGCGCACGGCCACGAACCCCTCGTGTACGACGTGCGGGAGGACCCCGGCGCCGACGTGCGCGACCCGGACGCCGTCGCCCGCGCCCTGGTCGGCGTCGACGCCGTCTGCCACCAGGCGGCGCGGGTCGGGCTCGGCGACGGTGTCCGCGACGCGGCCGAGTACGTGTCCCGCAACGACCTCGGCACCGCCGTCCTCCTCGCCGCCATGGCCGACCACGGCGTGCGGCACCTCGTCCTCGCCGGGTCCATGGTCGTGTACGGGGAAGGCCGCTACTCGTGCCCGCACCACGGCGACGTCCGCCCCGGCCCCCGCACGGTCACCGACCTCGACGCGGGCCGCTTCGAGCCCCGCTGCCCGCACTGCGCCGCCGCTCTGGAACCCGCCCTGATCGGCGAGGACGCCCCGGCCGACCCGCGCAACGTCTACGCCGCCACCAAACTCGCCCAGGAACACCTCGCCGCCGCCTGGGCCCGCTCCACCGGCGGCACGGCCGTCTCCCTGCGCTACCACAACGTCTACGGCCCCCGGATGCCCCGCGACACCCCGTACGCGGGCGTCGCCTCGTTCTTCCGCTCGGCGCTCGCGCGCGGCGAGGCCCCGCGGGTCTACGAGGACGGCCGGCAGCGCCGCGACTTCGTCCACGTCCGTGATGTCGCCGCCGCCAACCTCGCCGCCCTGGAGGCCGACACCGCCCCGGGCGCCCTGACCGCGTACAACACCGGCAGCGGCGACCCGCACACCGTCGGCGAGATGGCGCACGCGCTGGCCGCCGCGCACGGTGGCCCGGAGCCCGTGGTGACAGGGGAGTACCGGCTCGGCGACGTCCGGCACATCACCGCCGACTCCGCGCGGCTCCGCGCCGAGCTGGGCTGGAAACCGGCGGTCGCCTTCGAGGCGGGCATGCGCGCCTTCGCCCGGGACGAGCTGCGCGCCCCCTGACGCCTCGCCTACGAAGCCGTCGGCAGGGTCACCTCGAAGCAGCAGCCCCCCGGGATGTTGCGGACCGTGGCCCGGCCCCGGTGGGCCTCCACGATGCCGCGCACGATCGCGAGGCCGAGGCCCGCCCCGGCAGGGGGCGTCCGTGCGTGGGTGCCGCGCCAGCCGGTGTCGAAGACGCGGTCGAGGTCGTCCTCGGGGATGCCGCCGCAGCCGTCCGTGACCGAGAGCACGACACCGTCCGCGGAGCGCTCCGTGGCGACCGCGACCGTGCCGTCCGCCGGCGTGCGGCGGATCGCGTTCACCAGGAGATTGCCGAGCACCCGGCTCATCTCCTTGCCGTCGACCTCCACCGGCACCGCCTCGACCCCGTCGCCGACCAGCCGCACCCCGTGCTCCCGCGCGAGCGGATCCGCGCCGGCGAGCGCGTCGCCGACCAGGTCGTACAGCGACATGCGGGCCGGGGCGAGCGGCAGGGCGCCGGCGTGGATGCGGGACAGTTCGAAGAGGTCGCCGACCATGTCGTTGAGCCGTTCCACCTCGGCGCGCATCTGCCGCAGATAGCGGTCCGGGTCCTCCGCGACGCCGTCCTCCAGCGCCTCCGACATGGCCCGTAGCCCGGCCAGAGGAGTACGCAGATCGTGCGAGATCCAGGCCACCAGTTCGCGCCGCGACGTCTCCAGGGCACGCTCGCGCTCCCGCGACGCGGCGAGCCGCGCACTGGTCGCCGCCAGCTCCCGGCTCACCGCCTCCAGTTCGGCCGTCGCCGGATGGTCCGGAGCGGCGAAGTCCCCGCCGTCGCCGAACGAGCGGGCGGCGACGGCCAGTTCACGGCTGCGGGCGACGACCCAGCGGCCCAGCAGCAGGGCCGTTGCCAGCGACACCACGGCCGCCATCGCCACCACGGTCGTCACGACGGTGAGGTCGTGCGGCGACAGGAACATCGCCCATGCGACGGCCAGCGTGCCCGCCAGCATCGCCACCACTCCGACGGCCGCGACCACGGCCATCGACGCGGTCAGCGACCGGCGCCGGGTCCACCGCAGCAACGCCGCCCCGGCCAGACCCGTCGCCGCCGCGCCCGCGAAGGCGTACAGCGCGATGAGGAGGATGTCGCGCATCGCTCAGGCCTCCTGGACGCCGGGCGTGCCGTCCGGCTCGAAGCGGTAGCCGACGCCCCACACCGTCTGGATCAGGCGCGGGCGGGCCGGATCCTCCTCGACCTTGCCGCGCAGCCGCCGGATGTGCACGGTCACCGTCGACAGGTCGCCGAACTCCCAGCCCCACACCTCGCGCATCAGATCCTCCCGGCTGAACGCCCGCCCCGGATGCCGCAGGAAGAAGGCGAGGAGGTCGAACTCGCGCAGGGTCAGGGCCAGTTCGACGCCGTTACGGGTGGCGCGGCGGGCCGCGGGATCCACCGCGAGACCCGCCGCCCGCAGCGGCCGCAGCCCCGTACGGGGGCGGGCCCGGCGCAGCACCGACTCGACGCGCAGCACCAGTTCGCGCGGGCTGAACGGCTTGGTCACGTAGTCGTCGGCGCCGACCTCCAGGCCCAGGATGCGGTCGTCCTCGTCGCCCCGCGCCGTGAGCATGACGACCGGCACGGGACCGCTCTCGCGGATCCGCCGGCAGACTTCCAGGCCGTCCATGCCGGGCAGCATCAGATCGAGCACGACCAGATCCGGGCGCCGGGCCGTGGCGCGGGCCAGCGCCGTGGGGCCGTCGGCGGCGCGCTCCACCAGGAAACCCGCGCGGTCCAGGTATCCGGCCACCACCTCGGCGACCGTCGGATCGTCGTCGACGACCAGGACCCGCGCCGGGTCCGTGGGCGCCGCGTGGCCCGTGAGCTCGTGTGACTGCTGCATGGGGCCAGCCTCGCACCGCGCCCGCGCGCACGACGACCCCAGGCGGGCCCGCACCGGCGGACGTCCGTGTTTCGTAAGGAGCACGCATCCGAAATGCCCGGATCGCGCTCGTAGGGTGAAAGCCGTGACGACCCCATCCCCTCCCTCCCCGTCCGTCGACGTGGTCCTGCCCTGCCTGGACGAGGCCGCGGCGCTGCCCTGGGTCCTCGAACGCATCCCGCCCGGCTGGCGCGCCCTCGTCGTCGACAACGGCTCCACCGACGGTTCCGCGGAGCTCGCGCGCTCCCTCGGCGCGACCGTCGTGCCCGAACCGGTACGGGGCTTCGGCGCGGCCTGCCACGCCGGGCTGCTCGCCGCCGACGCCGACATCGTCTGCTTCTGCGACTGTGACGCCTCCCTCGACCCCGCGTTGCTCGTCCCGTTCGTCGAGGAGGTACGCACCGGACGCGCCGACCTCGTCCTCGGCCGGCGCCGCCCCACCCGCCGGGGCGCCTGGCCCCCGCACGCCCGCGCCGGCAACCTCGCCCTCGCCCGTCTCCTGCGCCGCCGCACGGGTCTGCGTCTGCACGACCTCGGCCCCCTGCGCGCCGCCCGCCGCACCGAGCTGCTCTCTCTCGACCTCACCGACCGGCGCAGCGGCTACCCGCTGCAGATGGTCGTCCGCGCCGCCGACGCGGGCTGGCGCGTCACGGAGCACGACGTGCCGTACCGCCCGCGCAGCGGCGCCTCCAAGGTGACGGGCACGTGGCGGGGCACCTGGCAGGCCGTACGCGACATGAGCCGCGTCCTCGCGGAGACCACGCCGTCCGCCGCGGAAGGGCACTCCCGGTGAACCCTGGCGCCGCCGCCAGTCGGAGCGGGACCCGCTGGCCTGGTCCCCTGGCCGCGTTCCCGGACCAGCAGCCGGGGCCGGGAACGCGGCCCCACGTTCCCGGCCGCGCAGCCGCGCCCCGGTTCCCGCGTCCCCGCGTGCGAGGCCGTCCGGTACGAGCGCCGCGTCCCCGCCCACACCACCACCCCCGCCCCCGCCCCGGAAGGCCGCACCCCGTGACCACACTTCTCGTCATCGCCAAGGAACCCCGCCCCGGCCGGGTCAAGACGCGGCTCACGCCGCCGTTCACGCCCGAGGACGCCGCTGCCCTCGCGGAGGCCGCCCTGTGCGACACCCTGCGCGCGGTGGCCGCCGCGCCCGCCGAGCGGCGCGTGCTCGTGCTCGACGGGGAGCCGGGGCCCTGGCTGCCGGACGGGTTCGACGTCGTGCCGCAGAGCGATGGCGGCCTCGACGAACGGCTCGCCGACGCCTTCGCCGGGTGCGACGGGCCCGCTGTGCTCGTCGGCATGGACACCCCGCAGCTGAGCCCCGCGCTGCTCACCGTCGACTTCACCGACTGCGACGCCTGGTTCGGCCCGGCGCTCGACGGCGGATTCTGGGCCCTCGGCCTCGCCGTCCCCGACCCCGCGCTCCTGCGCGGCGTGCCCATGTCCACGGCCCGCACGGGAGCCGTGCAACGCGAACGGCTGCGCGCCGCCGGACTCCGCGTCCGCGACCTGCCGACCCTGCGGGACGTCGACACGGCCGCCGACGCCGCCGCGGTGGCCGCACTCGCCCCCGACAGCCGGTTCGCCGCCTGTCTCGCCCGGTGCACGACGCGAGCCCACGGATGAGCGCGCCACCCGCCGAGACGGCACCCTGGGCCGCGGCCGATCCCTACACCGCCGCGCTGCGCACCGGCACGGGCCCGCTGTTCCTGCGCCGTACCGACGGCTGGCTGCTGCCCCTCGACGTCGAACGCTGGTGCGCCCGCGCCGACGCCGTCGACCGGGACGTCCTGGACCGCTGCGAAGGCCCTGTCCTCGACGTGGGCTGCGGGCCCGGCCGGCTCGTCGCCGAACTCGCCGCTCGCGGCCGTACCGTCCTCGGCATCGACGTGAGCCCGACCGCCGTCGAACGCACGACACGGCTCGGCGGCCCCGCCCTGCACCGCTCCGTCTTCGACCCGCTGCCCGGCGAAGGCCGCTGGCGCACGGTCCTCCTGATGGACGGAAACGTCGGCATCGGCGGCGACCCGTACGCCCTGCTCCACCGCACGGCCCGACTCCTCGCCCCCGACGGCCTGTTGATCGCCGAGACGGCACCCGTCGACGTGGACGAACGCGCCGAGGTCGAGGTCACCGACACCCCCGGACGCGCCCCAGGGCCCCCGTTCCCCTGGGCCCGCCTCGGCACGCCCGCCCTGCTCCGGTACGCGAACGAGGCGGGCCTGCGCGCCACCGCTCAGTGGGAGGCGGGTGGCCGCAGCTTCGTCGCCCTGCGCGCCTGCACCGCCCGCACCGCCCACACCAGCGCGGACGCCGCGAACAGTGCCGCGGTGATCAGCAGCCAGCGGCCGAGGAACACGTCCGCCGAACGGCCCGTCGTCAGCGCGTAACGCCGGGCCGTCCTCCCGGTGATGAGCGGAAACCACACGAGCAGCAGCAGGCACGACAGCGCGGCCGGCACCCGCACGTAACCGACCCACGTGCGCCGGCCCGCCGCACCGAAGGCCCGCACGAGCACGCGGTCGGCGGCCGTGTAGAGCGGCAGCAGCACCAGATCGTGCAGCAGGGCCGCGCCCACGACCCACAGGGCGACACCGAACCAGTCACCGGAGAAGAGCCGCACCCCGGCGTACCCGGCCAGCGCGAACGAGCACAGCAGGAGCAGCAGGGTGAGCGGGCTGCCCAGCGGGATCCTCTGCCGGGGGATCCATTTCCTCTCGGTCACCGGGAATCACAGCCTTCCGAAGGTCAGCCGGGCCACCCATTTGGTGTTGAGCACACCGGGCGCGGCGGGAACGATGACCCGGGCCGGAGCGCCGTGGTCGGCGGACAGCGGCTCGCCGTTCACCTGGAGCGCGAGCAGTGAGCGCGGGTCGGCGACCTGGGACGCGCTCAACGCGGCGTGCCGGAACGCCCCGTGGCGCTGGAGCGACTCGACGAACACGCCCGGCGGATCGTCCTCGTGGCCCACGAGCGCCGCGAGATCCCGCAGCCGGACCCCCCGCCACCACTGGTCGGACGTCGACCAGCCCTCCACGCACGCGATGGGCAGCGCGGCACTGTGCTGCGCGAGCCGCGCGAGCGCAGCCCGGTCGAGCCGCACCGTCCCGCCCCGCCCGACCACCGTGAGCCGCCACGCCGGATCGCTCGCCTCCACCGCGTCGATCCCGGCGCGTGCGGCCGTCTTGTTGATCTGGAACCCGTTCGGTCCCGTCCCGGGATCCGCGCCGCCGTGCGGGGCGAGCAGGGCCGTACGGCGCAGCGGCCCGTCGAAGTTCTGCCCGACGGTCGTGCCGAACAGCAGCGCGGAGCCGCCGCCGACGAACCACAGCGCCCCGCGCCGGGACATCGTGGGCGGGTCCGGCGACGGCGCCACGAGCCCGGCCGGATCGTCCACCTCCTCCGTCCCCGCGCGCATGCGCCGTACGTTCCGCACGGCCGCCGGCACCTTCAGCACGGCGTGGACCACGAAGGCGGAGAAGAACACCCAGGCCCCGTAGAAGTGCAGCGGGTAGAACGAGCCCGGGAACACGTAGTCGAGCTGCACGTTCAGGACACCCGTCGCGAACTCGAACAGGCCGCCGCCGACCAGGAGCAGCAGCGACAGCCGCTCCAGGCCGTGTGCGACGGACCGGACGGGCGGGAGCGTGAAGAGCCGTGGCACTACCGACCACAGCTTCGCCAGCAGGACGGGGATCAGCGTGACGCCGAGCGTGACGTGCACGCCCTGCGTGAGCCGGTACAGCCAGTGCGGATCGGTCGGCCAGTCGAACAGGTAGAAGCCGAGGATCCCTTTGTCGGGGGTCTTGTCGTTCACCGGAGCCAGGTCCGGGTTGTACGCCGCGTACGACACGAGCCCGGTCACGAACAGCACGGTGACGCCGACGAGCAGGACGAGACCGAGCACCGAGGTGAACCGGGGGCCGCGCAGGGGGCTGCGCCAGAACGCGGGGGACGAGGGAGATCTGTCGCGCATGCCCCGACCGTAGGCCGCGACCCACCCCGCGAGGCCGCTGCGACCCATGACGAAACGCTGACGTCCGGCCCGGGAGACGACCGGCGCACCGCCGCACGGCCTAGCGTGCCGGTGTGACCCGCACCGAACCCTCCGGCCCGCCCACCGCGTTCGCCCCCGACCCCCGCCGCGACCGGCTCGACCTCGTCGCGGCCACGGCCGCGGCCCTCCTCGTGGTGGCGGCCGTGCTCGTCGGCCGGCACATCGAGGGGACGTACGGCACGCTGCACGTCGGCTGGCCGCCGCTGTACGCGAACTGGCTGCCCCACACGGGCCCCGGAACCGTCCCCGCCCTGGTGCTCGCGGGCCTCCTCGTGGCGTACGGACCCGCCCTCGCCGCCCGGCTGCCCTGGCGGATCCTGCTCCCCGGCGCCTGGGCGGCGTCCACCGCCTGGATCCTCTCCCTGGCCCTGGTCGACGGCTGGCACCGCGGCATCGCCGTACGGCTCACCACCCGTTACGAATACCTCCAGGCCGTCGACCGCTTCCACGACATCCCCGCGACCCTGCGGGACTTCACGCACCACATCCTGCTCGGCTCGCCCGACCACTGGCCCGCCCACACGGCGGGCCACCCGCCGGGCGCCACGCTCACCTTCGTGCTGCTCGACCGGATCGGGCTCCGCGGCGGCGGCTGGGCCGGCCTGTGGTGCGTCGTCATCGGCGCCACGGCCTGCGTCGCCGTCCTGATCGCCGTGCGCGCCCTCTCCGGCGAGGCCCTGGCCCGCCGCGCGGCCCCCTTCCTCGTGGCCGCTCCGGGCGCCGTCTGGATGGGCGCGTCCGCCGACGCCTACTTCGCCGCCGTCGCCGCCTGGTCCCTCGCCCTCCTCGCTCTCGCGGTCACCGGCCGCGGTATCGCCTGGGCCGCGGGCGCCGGCCTCCTCTACGGCCTCACCTGCTACCTCTCCTACGGCCTCACCCTCGTCGCCGTCATCGGCGCGGCCGTCCTGCTCCTCGGCCGGCACGAGATCCGCCGGCGCCTCGCGCTGCTCCTCCTGCTGCTCGCCGGATGCGCGGTCGTGCCGACGGTGTTCACCCTCGCCGGGTTCGACTGGTGGGAGGCGTACCGCCTGCTGGTGACGCGCTACTACCAGGGCGCGGGCGGCATCCGCCCGTACGGCTACTGGGTCTGGGCCAATCTCGCCTGCACGGTCCTGATCGTCGGCCTGGCCACGGTCGCGGGCCTGCGCCGTGCCGTGGCCGCGCTGACGGACCGCGCGGAGCCCGCCGCCGACCGCCGCCTGACCCTGCTGGTCACGGCCGCGCTCCTGGCCCTGCTGATCGCCGACCTGTCCGGCATGAGCAAGGCGGAGACGGAACGCATCTGGCTGCCGTTCTCCCTCTGGCTGCTTCCCGCCTGCGCCCTGCTCCCGCGCCCGCGCGCCTGGCTCGCCGCGCAGGTGACCCTGCCGCTGCTCGTCAACCACCTGCTCCTGACGGGGTGGTGACCTGCGCTCCGGTCCGGGAGACGTCGTCCTCCACGACGATCTCGCGGCGGAGGATCTTCCCGGTCGGCCCCTTCGGCAGGGTCGCGGCGACGCGCACGATCCGCGGGTACTTGTAGGCGGCGACCCGTTCCCTGACGTACGAGACGAGCTCCTTGGGCGTCGGGCCCGGGTCCGTCCGGAGCGTCACCACGGCCGCGACCTCCTCGCCCAGGTCCGGGTGCGGCACCCCCACGACGGCGGCCTCGACGACCTCGGGGTGGGTGTAGAGGACCTCCTCGATCTCGCGCGGGTAGACGTTGTAGCCGCCGCGGATGATCAGGTCCTTCTTGCGGTCCACGACGAAGTGGTAGCCGTCCTCGTCGACCCGGGCCAGGTCGCCGGTGAGGAACCAGCCGTCCCGGAAGGCGGCGGTGGTGGCGTCCGGGCGCCGCCAGTACCCCTTCATGACGTTCTCGCCCCGGACCGCCAGCTCACCGACCTCGCCCGGCCGGGTCACCGGCCCGTCGGGGCCGAACAGACAGAGCTCGACGCCTTCGACGGGCAGGCCGATCGAACCCGGCTTGCGCGGCCGGTCCGGCGGGTTGAAGCAGGCCACCGGCGACGTCTCCGACAGGCCGTACCCCTCCAGGACCGTGACCCCGAGTTCGCGTTCGGCGGCGTGCAGCAGTTCCACGGGGAGCGAGGCGCCGCCCGAGACGCCGAGCCTGAGCCGGGGCAGGGCCGGGCCGACGCCCGCCCGCAGCAGCGCGGTGTACATCGTGGGCACGCCGAGGAAAACGGTGACCTCGTCGCGCCGCAGCGTCTCCAGGGCCTGGTCCGGCTGGAAACGGGGGAGCAGGGACAGCGCGGCGCCCGCCGCCGTCGCCGCGTTGAGCGCGCAGGTCTGGCCGAACGCGTGGAACAGCGGGAGACCGCCGAAGAGCACGTCGTCCGGGGTCAGCCGGAGCAGGGTGCGGGACGTCGTCAGGGCGTTGGTGACCAGATTGCGGTGGGTGAGTTCGGCGCCCTTGGGGGTGCCCGTGGTGCCGGACGTGTAGAGGATCACCGCGGTGTCGTCGGGGGCCGCGTCCGCCGGAGCACCCTCCGCCGGGTCCTGCGCGCGCAGCAGTCCGTCCCAGGTCTGCAGGTCCGCGACCAGGCACGCGGCGCCGGCCCGCGCGACCGCCTCGGTGGCCTCGTCCGCGCCGGCCGGCGCCGCCACCAGGAGCCGCGCTCCGCTGTCCCGCAGCGCGAACTCCAGCTCGCCCGCCTTGAGCAGCGGATTCAGAGGCACCACCACGGCCCCGGCGTACAGGGCGCCGTAGTAGACGACCGGGAAGCGCAGGACGTTCGGCAGCGCGACCGCCACCCGGTCACCTGGGCGCAGCCCGCGCGCCCGCAGCAGCGCGGCGCACCGTGCCGCCCGGTTGTCGAGCTGCGCGTACGTGAGCGAGGCCGTGCCCTCGTGGACCGCCGTACGGTGGCCATGCGCGCAGGCGGACCGGGTGAGCAGCGCGGACAGGGAGGACCGGGAGGAGTGCGGGGCGTCAGGAGCGGTCATGCGGGTTCCTTTGCGTGAGGGCGGGAGCGGTGGGCGATCACGTCGCGGGGCGGGACGCCGCCGCGCGTCCCGTGCGGGCCCCGCGCCGTGTCGCCCCAGAACTCCGGAGGCAGAGCGGGCGGCTGATGCGGCGTCAGCCAGAGGCGCAGGGCGTCGGCGGTGGCCTCCGGGGTCGTCGCGCGGGGAGCCGCGAAAGTGAGCGTGTGCGGCACCGCGTGGTTGGCGAGCAGCAGGAGATCGCCGGGGGAGAGGTCCAGGTCCAGGCGGAGGGCCGGGGACGCGGCGGCCGCGTCGAGGAGGTCGAACAGCTCGACGTCCTCGCGGGTCAGGCGCGGCACGCCGGGCCGGGCCTGCGCCGCCTCGATGCGAGGGCGGTCGTAGCGCAGGCTGAAGCGGGGCCCCGCGCGGTGGGCGAGCGGCGCGGCGAGCGCGGGCAGTCGCGGGCCGCGATCCAGGTGATGGGTGCGGTACAGACGGTCGAGCAGCTCGGGCCGGCGCTCGAGCACGGCGTTGTGCAGCGCCGCCGAGCTGACCAGGGACGCCCGCGCGGGACGCAGACACAGCAGGGCCGTCGTGTCCGCCTCGTCGGTACGGAAGGCTCCGGGGGAGGGGGCGGCCGGACCGGCGACGGGCAGGCGGCCCAGCATGTGGCCCGTCACATCCTGCGAGACCGGTGTGCCGAGATGCCGGCCGAGCCCCCACAGCAGCTGCTCCCGCTCGGTGGGACGGAAGCCCTCCACAGGAATGCGGCGCACGACCGCGAACCCGCAGCCGTGCGCCAACTCATCGGCGATGGAAGCGTGTTCGGGGTGCCAGGCCGGGGCGGGGAACTGCTCGGCGGTCACGCGCAGCAGCGGGGTGCCCCGGGTGCGGACCGTGCGCACGGCGAGGGCGAGCTCGGCGAGCTGCCTGGGTGTCGGACAGCGCAGCCAGGCTCCGGAGGCGGCCGGCTCCGGTCCCGTCCACAGGGCGGGGCCGCGGCAGGGAACTGCGAGGGCGGCGGCTGACGAGAGGCCCACGGCCGGCTCCTTTCGAGGGGCGTCGGGGTGGTGCCACGCTAGGTCACGGTCTGCCGCATCGCTTGACCTCACGGGGCAGATCACTTATCAGTTGGGGACAGGTCCCGTGCGGAGCACCGTGCCGCGCGGCAGGACCGACATCCAGGACCGAGCCCCGGAGTGCGCGATGAAGCCCCTGGTCCGCAACGCCGCGCTGAGCAGCTACGTCGAGCTCAGCCAGTCCGTCGGCATCGACCCGCGCGCCCTCATGAAACGGGTGGGCCTCGACCCCGTGGGCCTCGCCGCCCAGGACCGCTGGGTGTCCGGCGACGCCGTCACCCGGCTCCTCGAACTCTCCGCCGCCGCCGCCCGCCGCGAGGACTTCGGACTCCTTCTCGCCGAGCGGCGCCGCTTCGCCAACCTCGGCCCCATCAGCCTCGTCCTGCGCGAGGAACCCGACGTGCGCAGCGCCCTCGCCCTCCTGGTGCGCCACGAGCGCGTGTACAACGAGATGCTCCGCAGCCGCCTCACCGAGGCCAACGGGCTCGCGACCGTGCGCGTCGGACTCGAACTCGGCGAGTTCCACGAGTCGCGCCAGGCCGTCGAGCTGGCCGTCGGTACCTTCATCGGATTCCTGCGCGAGTTCCTCGGCCCGCGCTGGCAGCCCGTCTCCGTGTGCTTCACGCACGCCGCGCCCCGCGACCTCAGCACCCACCGCCGACTCCTGGGCCCCGTCGTCGAGTTCGACCGCGAGTTCACCGGCGTCGTCCTCTACGCCGCCGAGCTCGACACCCCGAACAAGCTCTCCGACCCGCTCCTGCGCGACTACGCCCGCCAGTACTTCGAGTCCCTCGCCGTCACCACGGACACGACGGAGCGGGACCGGGTCCGCGAACTCATCGAGGTGCTGCTGCCCACCGGGCGCTGCTCTGTCGAACAGGTGGCGGGCAGTCTCGGCGTCGACCGCAGGACCGTCCACCGGCATCTCGCCACGACCGGCGAGACCTTCTCCGGACTCGTCAACGCCACCCGCACGCAACTCGCCGAGCAGCTCGTCGCCAACCCGAGCCGTTCGCTCACCGAGATCTCCGGCCTGCTCGGCTTCTCCGCCCCGAGCGCCTTCTCCCGCTGGTTCCGCGAGCAGTTCGGCACCAGCGCCCGGGACTGGCGCAGCCGGCACACGGCCGGCGGCGACCAGGCCGCCGACTGAGCCTGTCCCGAACCAGTCCCGAACCAGTCCCGGACCTGGTCCCCGCCCTGTCCCCGCCCTGTCCCGAACGGGCAAGTCTTGTGTCTCCTCGGGTGAAGCGCGGCCGGTAACCCGCTCTTAACGTGGCGGTACCGCGAGCGACACCGAAGCAGTCACCACCCGGTGTCCCCGCTCCCAGCACGCGTCGGGCCCGGCCGCGACCGTTTCCGGCGCCACCGCCCGCCGCCCCGTTCCAGGAGACTGCCATGCACTTCCTCGACGACTCCCTGCTGCCCGAGAACCAGGAGAAGCTGGTCATCCAGGCCGCTCCCTACGGCCCCGAGTGGCTGCCCGGCGACGCCGACGACCTGCCCCTGACCATGGACGAGCACGTCCAAGCCGCCGTCGACTGCTACAACGCGGGCGCCACCGTGCTCCACATCCACGTCCGCGAACTCGACGGACACGGCTCCAAGCGCATGTCCAAGTTCAACGAGCTCATCGGCCGGCTGCGCGAGGCCGTGCCCGACATGGTCCTGCAGATCGGTGGATCCATCTCCTTCGCCCCCGAGGACGAGGGCTCCGAGGCCAAGTGGCTCAGCTACGACACCCGCCACCTGCTCGCCGATCTCGACCCGCGCCCCGACCAGGTGACCATCGCCATCAACACCAGCCAGATGAACATCGTCGAGATCATGACCGACGACGACCTGGCCGGCACCTCCATCGCCAAGCCGGACTACTACCAGGCCTACCGCGACATGGTCGTCGAGGCCGGCCCCGACTTCTACCTCGAACACCTGCGGCGGCTGCGCGCGAGCGGCATCCAGCCCCACTTCCAACTCGCCACCCTGGCCCAGCTGGAGACCGTCGAACGCCTCATCCGCAGCGGCGAGTACACCGGCCCGCTCGTCCTCAACTACGTCGCGATCGGCGGCGGTTTCGCCGGCCGGCACCCCGCCGACCTCATCGAGTTCGTGCGCCGCGTCCCCGACGGAGCCGTCCTCACCATCGAGTCCTCCATGCGCGCCGTCGCCCCCATGAACGCCATCGCGATCGCCCTCGGCGTCCACGTCCGCGTCGGCAACGAGGACAACCTGTGGGCCCGCAAGGGCGAGCGCATGAGCTCCGTGCGCCAGGTCGAGCAGATGGCGCAGATCGCGCACACCCTCGGCCGCGACGTCGCCACCGGCGCCGAGGCCAAGGAGATCTACCACATCGGCGAGTACTACACCGACACCGACGAGACCCTCGCCCGGCTCGGCATGGTCCCCAACCGGCGCCCCGGACAGCGCGGCTTCATGCTCCGCGACACCCCCCGCTGACCCGCCGGACCCCAGGGAGAACCCCATGGCACACGCCATCCGCTTCCACGAGACCGGCAGCCCCGAGGTCCTGCGCCTCGAAAGCGTCACGGTCGGCGACCCCGGCCCCGGCCAGGTCCGCGTCCGGCACGAGGCCGTCGGCCTCAACTTCGCCGACACGTACTTCCGTACGGGCCTGTACCCGGCCCCGCTCCCCGCGGGCCTCGGCGTCGAGGGAGCCGGCGTCGTCGAAGCCGTAGGCCCCGGCGTCACCCACCTGAACGCCGGCGACCGCGTCACCTACACCGGCAGCCCGCTCGGTGCCTACAGCACCGCCCGCGTCATGGACGCCGCACCCCTGATCAAGCTGCCCGACGGCATCGACTGCGAGACCGCCGCCGCCATGACGATGCGCGGCCTCACCGCCGCCTACCTGCTGCGCCGCATCCACCCCCTCAAGCCGGGTGACACCATCCTGCTGCACGCCGCGGCCGGCGGCGTCGGCCTCATCGTCTGCCAGTGGGCCAAACTCCTCGGCCTCACCGTCATCGGCACCGTCTCCACCGAGGAGAAGGCCGCCCTCGCCCGCGCCCACGGCTGCGACCACACCGTCCTGTACCGCAAGGAGGACGTCGCCGCCCGCGTCCGCGAACTCACCGGCGGCGAAGGCGTCCCGCTCGTCCTCGACAGCATCGGCAAGGACACCGTCGCCGGATCCATGGCCTCCCTGCGCCGCCGCGGACTCCTCGTCTGCTTCGGCACCGCCTCCGGCGTCCCGCCCCTGGACGCCATGCAACTCGCGATCCACGGCTCCCTGTTCGTGACCCGCCCGGCCCTCGCCGACTACATCGCCGACCCCGCCGAACGCGACGCGCTCGCCGGCGAGCTCTTCGCCCACGTCCGCAGCGGCCGGATCCGCATCCGTATCGACCAGCGCTATTCCCTGACGGACGCGGTGGCCGCCCACCGCGCCCTGGAGTCCGGTCTCACCACCGGCTCCTCCGTCCTGATCCCCTGAGGAGCGCGCACATGACGCAGACGCCCACCGCCGTCCGCACCCGGATCGAAGCGGAGCCCCTGACCTGCACCCTCGGCGCCCAACTGCACGGCGTCCAGCTCGCCGACGCCGTCCACGACGACGCCCTGTTCGCCGAGATCAGGCAGCTCCTGCTCCGCCACAAGGTGCTGTTCCTGCGCGACCAGAACCTCAGCCGCGCCGACCACGTCGCCTTCGCCTCCCGCCTCGGCCCCCTGGAGGACCACCCCGTCCTCGGCAGCGACCCCGAGCACCCCGGACTCGTCCGCATCTACAAGGACCTCGACAGCAAGCCCGAGCACTACGAGAACGCGCTGCACTGCGACGCCACCTGGCGCGAACGCCCGCCCATGGGCGCCGTCCTGCGCTGCGTCGAGACCCCCGAGGTCGGCGGCGACACCATCTGGGTCGACATGGCCGAGGCCTACCGCCGCCTCCCCGAGCACATCCGCACCCAGATCGCCGGCCTGCGCGCCCGGCACAGCATCGAGGCCAGCTTCGGCGCCGCGCTGCCTCCGGAGGAACGTCACCGACTCAAGGAGCGCTATCCCGACCCGGAACACCCGGTCGTGCGCACCCACCCCGAGACCGGCGAGAAGATCCTCTTCGTCAACGCCTTCACCACCCACTTCGTCAACCACCACACCCCCGACAACGTCCGCTTCGGCCAGGACCACGCCCCCGGCGCCAACCTCCTGATGAACTACCTCATCAGCCAGGCCGCCGTCCCCGAGTACCAGGTCCGCTGGCGCTGGACCGCGAACAGCGTCGCCATCTGGGACAACCGCTCCACCCAGCACTACGCGGTCCAGGACTACTGGCCCGCCGTCCGCAAGATGGAGCGCGCGGGGATCGCCGGTGACCGGCCCGAGTGAGCGGACGACCCGCGGCTACGCGTGGGTCGTGTTCGGCCTCAGCTTCGGCCTGCTGCTCTCCGACTACATGTCGCGGCAGGTCCTCAACGCGGTGTTCCCGCTGCTGAAGGCCGAGTGGATGCTCTCCGACGCCCAACTGGGCTCGCTGAGCGGGATCGTCGCCCTCATGGTCGGCGTGCTCACCTTCCCCCTCTCCCTGCTCGCCGACCGCTGGGGCCGCGTCCGCAGCCTCGTCCTCGCCGCCGTCGTGTGGAGCCTCGCGACCATCGGCTGCGCCGTCGCCGCGAGCTTCGGCCAGATGTTCCTCGGCCGGTTCATGGTCGGCGTCGGCGAGGCCGCGTACGGCAGCGTCGGGGTCGCCGTGGTCATCAGCGTGTTCCCCGCGACCCTGCGGGCCACCCTGTCCGGCGCGTTCATCGCCGGCGGCGCCTTCGGCTCCGTCCTCGGCGTCTCCGTCGGCGGTGTCGTCGCCCAACACCTGGGCTGGCGCTGGACGTTCGCCGTCATGGGCCTGTTCGGCCTCGTCCTCGCCGCGGTCTACAGCGTGGTCGTCACCGAACGCCGCCTGGCCCGCGCCACCGTGGACATGGGCTCCGCACCGGGCGCCGGGGGGCCGGTGCGGGCCCTGCTGCCCCGCCTCTTCTCCTCCGTGTCCGTACGGTGCGCCTACGTCGGCAGCGGACTGCAGATGTTCCTGGCCATGTCCCTGCTCGCCTGGATGCCCAGCTACCTCGACCGCTCCTACGGCCTGTCCACCGACAAGGCCGGACTTGTCGCCGGCGTCTTCGCCCTCGTCACCGGCGTCGGCATGATCGGCGGCGGCCTCGTCAGCGACCGGCTCGGCCGCCGCGACACCCACCACAAGTGGACCCTCGCGATCCTGTGCAGCACCGGATCCCTGATCCTGCTCGCCGCCGGTTTCCAACTCCCCACCGGCATCGGACAGCTGCTGCTCATCGGTGCCGGGACCCTGCTCTCCAACGCCACCGCGGGACCGGCCGCCGCCATGGTGGTGAGCCTGACCCCGCCCGCCGTCGTCGCCACCTCCATGGCCACCCTCACCCTCGCCAACAGCCTCCTCGGCCTGGCACCGGGCCCCGCCGTCACCGGCATGCTGGCCGACCGCATCGGACTGCACGCCGCCCTCGGTGCGATCCCGCTCGTCTCCCTCGTCGCCGCCGGCGCCTTCGCCCTCGGCCGCCGCCACTACGCCGCGGACCTCCTCCCGGCCGCCCCGGCCGCACCCCGCACGAAGACGGAGCTCCCCACATGACCCCCGATCCGACGACCGCTCCTACAGTCGTGTTCGTCCCCGGACTGCGCGACCACGTCCCCGACCACTGGCAGACCCGCCTCGCCGTCAGGCTCCCCGGATCCGTCACCGTCCCCCCGCTCACCGAGGCGCGACTCAGCCGCGCCGCCCAGGTCGACGCCCTCGACGCGGCGCTCACCTCGGTCGCCGGGCCCGTCGTCCTCGTCGCCCACAGCGCCGGCGTCCACACCACCGTCCACTGGGCGCTCACCCACGAGCGCCCGGTCCTGGGCGCCCTGCTCGCCACCCCGCCCGACTTCGACACCCCGCTCCCCGAAGGACACCCTGACCCGGCGACTCTGCGCGCCCACGGCTGGCTGCCCGTCGCCCGCGCCCGGCTGCCCTTCCCCAGCATCGTCGCCGCCAGCACGAACGACCCCCTCGCCCGCCCCGAGAAGGTCGCCGCGCTGGCCGTCGACTGGGGCAGCCGCCTCGTCGACATCGGCCCCGTCGGCCACCTCAACCCGGCCTCGGGCCACGGGGAATGGCCGCAGGCCCTGCGCCTCCTGGAGGAACTCGGCTGCCGCACGCACACCCTGAGGGAGGCCGTGAAGTGAGCGTCCCCGCCTCGAACATCGCCGACTTCCAGGCCTGGCTGCACCGCGAACGCGGCCTCGTCCACGCCGACTACGCCGCCCTGTGGCGCTGGAGCACCGACGACCTGCCCGGCTTCTGGTCCGCCGTGTGGGAGTTCTACGGCCTCGACCGCGTCAGCTCGTACCAGGAGGTCCTCGCCGACGCGACCATGCCCGGCGCCTCCTGGTTCACCGGCGCCCACCTCAACTTCGCCCGGCAGTGCCTGACCCGCGCCGACGCCACCCGGCCCGCCGTCATCGCCGTCTCCGAGACCGGCGCACCCGAACACATCCCCTGGGAGCGGCTGCGCGCCGAGGTCGCGGGCGTCGCCGCCGGGCTGCGCGACCTCGGCGTCGGCCCCGGCGACCGCGTCGCCGGCTACCTGCCGAACGTGCCGCAGGCCGTCGTCGCACTCCTCGCCACCGCCGCCGTCGGCGCCACCTGGACCGTCTGCTCCCCGGACTTCGGCACCGCCGGCGTCCTCGACCGGCTCCGGCAGGCCGCACCGAAGGTCCTCTTCTCGGCGGACGGCTACCGCCACGGCGGCAAGGAGTACGACCGGCGCCCCCAGACAGCCGAACTCCTCGCGGGACTGCCCACCGTCCGCCACCTTGTCGCCGTCGACCGCCTGTACGCGTCCGCGGCGGGTCCTGCCTGGTCGGACCGGCCGGACGTGACCCAGCACGACTGGTCCGCGCTCGCCGGCCGCGACGCCCCGCTCGTCTTCGCCGACGTCCCCTTCGACCACCCGCTGTGGATCCTCTGGTCCTCCGGCACCACCGGCGTCCCCAAAGGCATCGTCCACGGCCACGGCGGCATCGTCGTCGAACTGCTCAAGGCGCTCGGCCTCGGCGTCGGCCTGCGCCCCGAGGACCGCTACCTCTTCCACACCTCCACCAGCTGGATGGTCTGGAACTTCATGGTCGCGGGTCTCCTGCACGGCAGCACGATCGTCCTCTACGACGGCAGCCCCACCCACCCCGACATCGACGGGGTCTGGCGCATCGCCGAACGCACCGGCGCCACCGTCGTCGGCGTCGGGGCCGCCTATCTGATGGCGGGCGAGAAGGCGGGCGCCCGTCCGGCCCGCGACCTCGGGCTCGGCGCGCTGCGCACCGTCCTGCAGACCGGCTCGGCCATGCCCGACAGCACCTGGCACTGGGTCCGGGAGCAGTTCGCGCCCGGTGCCCGGCTCCAGTCGATCTGTGGCGGCACCGACATCTGCTCGGTCCTCGCCGGCGACTCGGACCTGCTGCCCGAACACACCGGGCGGCTCTCCGGACCGGCCCTGGGCGTCGCCCTCGACGCCTGGGACCCGGACGGCCGGCCCGTCGTGGGCGAGCAGGGCGAACTCGTCGTCACCGCACCGCTGCCCTCGATGCCGCTCCACTTCCTCGGCGACACGGACCATCAGCGCTACCGAGCCGGCTACTTCGACGTGTATCCGGGCGTGTGGCGGCACGGCGACTGGATCACCCTGCACCCCGACCTGTCCGTCGAGGTCGCGGGACGCTCCGACGCCACCCTCAACCGCATGGGCGTGCGCATGGGCTCCGCCGACCTGTACGCGGTCGTCGAGCGGCTGCCGCGCGTCGCCGACAGCCTCGTCATCGGCGCCGAACTGCCGGACGGCGGCTATGCGATGCCGCTGTTCGTCGTGCCCGCGCCGGGGGAGCGCTTCGACGACAGCCTCCGCGCGGAGATCGTCGCGGCGATCCGGCAGAACCTGTCGCCCCGGCACGTCCCCGACGTGATCGTCCCCGTCGAGGCCGTGCCCCGCACCCTCACCGGCAAGAAGCTGGAGGTGCCCGTCAAACGCATCCTTCAGGGGGCCCGCGCCGCCGACGTCGTCGCCGAGGGCACGGTGACCCGCCCCGACCTGCTGCCCTGGTTCGCGGAGTTCGCCGCGCGGTCCGGCTACGGAACCCGCGCCACGCCCACGTAGAAGCCGCTCAGCTCCTCGGCCGGCGCGGGCTCCGACCGGTACCACTTCGTCGCCGTCACCAGGCCGGGCTCGACGAGCTCCAGGCCCTCGAAGAACGGCTCGACCTCGGCGCGGGTCCGCATCCGCAGCGGGATCTCGCCCTTGCGGTACGTGTTCTTCACCGAACTCGCCAGGTGCGGGTGCTCGTCCGTGGTGCCGTGGGAGAGGACCAGGTAGCTGCCGGAGGGGAGGGCGTCGACGAGCTTGCGCGTCAGGCCGTACGGGTCCTCGTCGTCCGTGATGAAGTGCATCAGCGCGATCATCGACAGGGCGATCGGCCGCTCGAAGTCGAGGAACGTACGGGCGTGCGCGAGGATGCCCTCCGGGTCACGGACATCGGCCTCGATGTAGTCCGTGGCCCCCTCACGACTGCTCACCAGGAGCGCCTCCGCGTGCCGCAGCACGATCGGGTCGTTGTCCGTGTACGCGACCCGGGCCGACGGCACGATCTTCTGCACGATCTGGTGCAGGTTCGGTTTCGTCGGGATGCCCGTGCCGATGTCGAGGAACTGGTCGATGCCGCTCTCGGCGAGCCAGGCGGCGGCGCGGTGCATGAAGGCGCGGTTGCGCATCGCGTTGTGCCGCGCCTCGGGCGGCAGCTTCTCGGCCACCTCCTGGTCGACCGGATAGTTGTCCTTGCCGCCCAGGAGCCAGTCGTAGACACGCGCCGGATGCGGCTTGCTCGTGTCGATACGGCTCGGCGAAGACGGTGCCGTCATGTCGGACTCCAGCGTGTACTCGGACGGTGAAGGACCCGGCGATTATGTCATTGGCCAGGCCCTTGCGCAGAGTTGTCACCGGCCGTCCGACCGGCCGGTGACAACTCCCCGCCCGCTCAGCCCACGTGGACGCGCGGGCGCAGCTCGCGGTCCGGCTCCGCCTCGCGCAGCACCTCACGGGTGACGGGGGCGATCTCGCCCTGGCCGAAGAGGAAGAAGCGCAGGAAGTTGGCGAAGGGGTTGCCCTCGGTCCACTCGAAGTAGATGTGGGGGCGGACGCCGGTGAGGTCGCGGGCGTGCAGGAGGAGCGCGGCGAGGCCGTTGGGGACGGAGGAGGCCTCGACGGTCAGGACCCGGAAGCGGTTGTGGAGGACCTCGCCGCGGACGGTGAGGCCGGCCTCGAACTCGGACGGGTCGGTGATGGTGACCTCGACGAAGACGAAGTCCTCGGCGCCGGGGATGTCGTTGTCGGCGCGGATCTGGTCCTTCTTCGCCCGGTACTCGTCGGCGTCGCGGTTGTCCGGCTCGTTCGCGATGAAGCGCGGCGTGCGCTTGCAGATGTCGCGGATGAAACGCTCGGCCGTTGCGTCGAGCTCGACATGGGTGACGCGCAGCTCGAAGGCGCGGCCGAGGCGGGAGAGCAGGGAGATGAGGATGATGCCGGCGATGAAGCAGGCGCCGATCTTCACGCCGTCCGGGCGCTCGATGATGTTGACGACGGTGGTGTAGAGGAAGACCAGGGCGATGACGCCGAAGCCGATGGTCCAGCCGCGCTGGCCCGCCTTGTTCGCGGCGATGGTGACGGCGATGGCGGCGGAGCAGATGAGGACGAGGACGCCGGTGGCGTAGGCGCCGCCCTGGGCGTCGACGTTGGCGTCGAAGAGCCAGGTGACGAGGAACGCGACGAGGATGAAGACGATGACCATGGGGCGCACCGCGCGCGCCCAGTGGGGGGCCATGCCGTACTTGGGCAGGTAGCGGGGCATCAGGTTGAGCAGGCCCGCCATCGCGGAGGCGCCGGCGAACCACAGGATGAGGATCGTCGAGATGTCGTAGACGGTGCCGAAGGAGTTGCCCAGGTACTCGTGGGCGAGGTAGGCGAGGGCGCGGCCGTTGGCCTTGCCGCCGGCCTCGAACTCGTCCTGCGGGATCAGGACCGTCGTGATGAAGCTCGTGCAGATCAGGAAGACGCTCATGATGAGCGCGGCCGTGGTGAGGAGCTTCTTGGTGTCACGGATGCGGCCGGCGGGGTTCGCCTCGGTGTCCGTGTCCGCGCCCTTCACGTGGGGCATGACGGCGACGCCGGTCTCGAAGCCGGACAGGCCGAGGGCGAGTTTGGGGAAGACGACCAGGGCGACGCCGATCATCACGAAGATGTTGCCGTGCTCCTGGGTGAGGGCGGCGGTCCAGTCGGTGACGACGTGTTCCTCGGTGACGACGTGCCACAGGCCGGTGACGACCACGACGACGTTGAGCGCGAGGTAGATCCCGACGAGGGCGGCGGCGACACCGATCGCTTCGAGGAAGCCCTTGAGGAACACCGCGCCGAGGAGCGCGATGAGGATCATCGTGATCAGCACCTGCTTGTCCTGCAGGGCTGATTCCAGATGCGGGTTCTCCACCAAGTGGGTGGAGGCGTCGGCCGCCGACAGCGTGATGGTGATGAGGAAGTCCGTCGCGGCGAAGCCGAGCAGCGTCAGGACGAACAGCTTGCCCTTCCAGAACGACAGCAGTCGCGACAGCATCGCGATCGAGCCCTCGCCGTGCGGGCTCTCCTCGGCGACGCGTCGGTAGACGGGCAGCGCGCCCGCCAGCGTCACGATCACGAGGACGATCGTGGCGACGGGGGAGAGGAGTCCGGCGGCGAGCGCGGCGATGCCGGGCTGGTAGCCGAGGGTCGAGAAGTAGTCGACGCCGGTCAGGCACATGACGCGGTACCAGGGCTGGCCCCGGTGCTCGGTGCCGGCGTCGGGCTTGGGCACGGACGGCCGGCCCTTGCCCATGTCCGACAGGCCCTCCAGCATCCACGCGCGCAGTCGCCCGCCGCGCGCGGTGTCGGTCGTGGACATGGATGCTCCTGGGGCTGCGGGAAAAGGGGGACGGACCACCGCGCGGACACCCGCACTGACGGTCGAGTCAGCGTAAGCAGCCCCGACCGGTCCGTCCCCGCTCCAGGCGTCAGGGAAGCGTCAAGATCCCCCAGAGGGACGTCGTGTGCCTCACACTCGTACCCTCTCTCCTGGTAGGCACCCCGTCACCGGCCGTGCCGGCCCCCTCCTGCGAAGGCGGTGAAATGCGCCGGCGGATGGTCCAGGGGCAGGTCGGGGTGCCACGCGGTGAGGATCTGCGCCGAGCACTCGAACAGGCCGTGCGGCAGCGCGTCGAGCGGCCACCAGGACCAGTTCCCGACGCTCTCACCGGGCCGCGTCCGCGGCGCGCCCCGCCAGGCCGTCACGACGGCGCCGACGGTGACCCGTACGACGTCCTCGACCCGGTCGACGAGGGTGCCGAGCAGTTCGACGTCCGCCGCGTCGGCCACCAGACCGGTCTCCTCGCGGAGCTCACGCACCGCCGCCCCGGCGAAGGACTCGCCCGGCTCGACGGTGCCGCCGGGCAGTTCGAGCGTGCCGCGCCGGTGTCGGCCGAGCAGCAGCCCCGCCTCGCCGAGCACGATCGTGCCCACGCCGACCGCCGCGTGCGGCACGGGCGCGTGGCGGCCGCGCGGGCGGCTGGAGATCCGCCCCTCCCCGGAGGACAGGCGGCGGGCCCGGATCAGCGTGCAGACCACGGGATTGTCCGGATCGGGCGAGCTCAGGAGACCGGTCTCCTCCAGGCCGAATCCGTACGCGGACAGCAGGCTCTCCCACGCCTCACCGGTCAGCACCCAGGTGTTCAGCGGCAACGGCGTCATGCCGACGACCCCGAGCATCTCCTCGCGCGGGGCCACGGTCGCCGACGGGCCCACACCGTGGACATTGGTGTGCAGGACGGAGAAGACGAACGGGGCGCCCGGCGCGAGCGCGTCGCGCAGTGTGGGCAGGACGCGGTGCGGATCGATCCCGGCCAGCGTGCAGACCGCGTACGCCCCGTCGTACGGCTGCTCGGTGCGGCGCAGATGCTCGACGACGTCGCCGTGGACGAAGGAGACTCCGGGCACCTCACCGAAGTGCGTGACGGCCCGCTCGTGCTGGGTCGGCGACAGTTCGACGGCGTCGATCCGGGCGCCGTGGGTCCGCGCCAGGTGCACGGCGTAGTGGCCGGCCCCGGAGCCGATGTCGACGAGGCGGCGCCCGGCGAGCGGTCCGAGGACCTCGTCGCCGGGCCCCACCCCGTCCCAGAAGCCCCAGCGCATCCGGTCCGGCAGCGGGGGCATGTACTTCCGGCCGATCTGGTGGCGGCCGTACGCGGTCCAGGCCTCGGCGTTCGAGGTGTGCGGGGACGGGGTGTGCGGGGACACGGAGCCTCCTGAGGGCGCGGTCATGCGGGGTCGGTGACCGCCGGGGCGGTCGGTGCCGCGGGGTGCGGGACGGTGGGTGGGACGGGGGCGTACTGGTCGGCCTGGGCCGTGAACATCGCGGCATAGCGGCCCCGGGCGGCGAGGAGTTCCGCGTGGGTGCCCTCTTCAGTGAGGCGGCCCTGGTCGAGGACGAAGATGCGGTCGGCGTGGCGGACACCGGACATGCGATGGGTGACGAGGACGACGGCCCGGTGCGGGGCGGCGAGGCGGCGGATGCGGTCGAACGCCGCGATCTCGGCCTCCGGGTCGAGGGCCGAGGTCGGCTCGTCGACGATGAGGATGCTGTCGGCGCCGGACGTCGCGCTGCGCCAGTGCGTACGGGCGAGGCCCATCTTCTGCCACTCGCCGCCCGAGAGCTCGATCGCGCCGCGGAACATCCGGGCCAGCAGGCTCTGCAGGCCGTCGGGGAGCTTCGCGACGATCGGGCCCGCGCCCGCGTAGTCGAGGGACGGGCGCAGGTCGTCGGGCTCCGCCGGGTGCTCCGGGCGGCCGATCCGTACGTTCATCGCCGCCGTCACCGGCCAGCGCTGGAAGTCCTGCGTCAGCAGCGAGACCCGGCCGTAGACCTCGGCGCGGTCCAGGTCCCGGACCTGCGCGGCCCCCCAGCGCACGGTCCCCTCCTGCGGCAGCAGCAGCCCGGAGAGGATCTTCATCAGCGTGCTCTTGCCGGAGCCGTTCTCCCCGACGACCGCTGTGACCGACCCCATGGGCAGCGTGAGCGACACCTTGTCCAGCGCCGGGGCGTCGCGGTCCGGATAGCGGTAGGTGACCTCGTCGAGTGCGATCTCCGTGACCCGCTCGGGCAGCGGCGCCCCACCCGTCGGGATCGCACGCTGCGCCGCCTCCACCAGAAAACGGGAGTGGTCGCGTACGTAGAGGGACTCCTCGTGGAGCTGGTTCACGTTCATGACGAGCGCGCCGAGACTGGCCGAACCCGAACGGACGGCGATCACCGCCGTACCGGCCACCGCCAGGCCCATGCGCCCGCTCATGATCAGCCAGATCATCGCCCCGTACGTGGCGGCCATGGCGAGCCCCGACAGCGCGGACGCCACCCATTCGGTGACCGCCTTGCTCGTCGCGAGACGCTCCTGCTCCGCCTCCGCGCTGCGGGCCATGCCCCGGTAGCGGTCGAGCAGGAACGGACCCACGGCATGGATCCGGACCTCCTGCGCCGCCGTCCGCTCCGTGAGGAGATTCCCGATCAGCCGGCTGGCCCGGACATGCTCGATCCAGCTCATCATCGACACGTACCGCTCCTGCGCGACCCGCATCGCGCCCCAGCCGCGCGGCGCCGCGATCACCAGCAGCATCGGCAGCAGCACGGGATGCAGCACCGTGAGCACACCGGCCGTGGCGATCAGCGAGATCGTGCTGTTCAGCGCCGAGACGCAGCAGCTGATCATGCGGCGCGCGGAAGCCGCCCCGTACTGCGCGATGTCGATCAGACGGCGGAACTCCGGGTCGTCGATCGCCTCCAGCTCGACCGCCGTCGCCGCCGCCAGGTACTGCGTCGTCGCGATCCGTTCGACCAGCGGCTCCAGCCGTCCGGCCTGAGCGGTGGACCAGCCGGCCAGCGCGGAGTTGACGACGGCGACCGCCGCGGCGGCGAGCAGACCCGGGAGCAGGGCGTGCAGCCGTTCGGTGGCCGTGCCGTCGCCGAGCAGGGCGTGCATGACGGCGTTGACCGCGAGCAGCCCGACGGCGGCGGCCACGCCCTGCCCGATCTCGCTCAGCGCGACGACGAACAGGGCCCGCCGGTCCGCGTTCCACGCCATGCGCAGGGCGGCCCCGACGAGCGCGGGCATCTGACGTAACGCCGAGCGCATCGTCAGGTCGAGGGTCGCGTTCTCGTGCCGGGACCAGCCCATGTCGTAGCGCAACGGGCCGCCGAACAGCTCCCGTTCGGCCTCCGACACACGCGGCTCGGCCGGCCGCACCTTCCCGAAGAACCTCTTCAACTGTCGCCCTCCCAGAGCATCGGCACCCGCGGTGAAGGAACCGTGAGGGCGCTATTTAAAACGGGGATCCGTGGGCGTGGGGCGGCTCTGGGAGGCCTGGGGCGGAGGGGTCCGATGCGGTGCGTGGGGGGTGGTGAGGGGTGGATTCCGGGGGCGCGCGGGACGCGGAGTTCTCGGGGCGCGGCCCGGCTCCTTGCGCCGGCCTCGGCACGGGTGCGGTGTCGTGGCGCGGAGGCCGTGGGCCGTTGAGGCAGGCCGAGTTCCCGCACCAGGCACGGTTCACCCGATCCGGCGATCATGGGCGATCGGTTCGGCCCAGCCCGGGCCGGGCGGAAGCGATCGTTCCGGGGCGGGGGTTCCTTGGCGCCGCTGAGATCCGAGCGGTCCCGGCCGCGCCGGGAGGCGCCTCGCCGCGACCGGTCTTCACGCGCACTTTATGCGCTCACCCGATTACTCTCTGTCGTCATGAGGATCTCGCCCGCACGTCACGACAGGAGCCGCCCCGGTCACCGCACCGGCGCGGTCCTCGCCGTGCTGCTGGCAGCCCTCGTCCATCTCCTGTGCTGCGCCCACGGTCCTGTCGCCTCCGCCGCCGGACGCGCCGACACGCTCACGGCCGTCGCGCCCGCCCCGTGCGGTCCGCCCGCCGGACCGCAGGCGCACCTGGGCCACCAAGGCCACTTCGGTCACGACGGTCACGAGGGCGACGCGCAGTGTTCGGGGACCGACGAGCCGAGCGTGCAGGCCCCGCGCGGCCTTCAGCCGGCCGCTGACATCACGCCGGTCACTCCGCCCGGCGCGGACCTCGACCGGGCGCCCTTGCCCACCGCGCGCAGACCGTTCGGGGGCAGCGGCCCGCTCCTCGCCGTCCCCGCGGAACAGCGGCGCGCCCACCTGGGTGTCTGGCGGACCTGACCGGCCTCGCGCCGTCCCGCCGGCCCGCGCGGCACTCACGTGCCGGGCGCCCACGCCGACCGGACGACGTCCCGGACCATCAGAATCCGCCCGACACGCGGCCCGGCAGGGCCTCGGAACCTCCAGGTCTCCTCCCTGCCGACGGCGCCGCAGGAGAAGCACGCCATGACACACGCCCTCACTCACGGCACGAGCCATGCCAAGAGCCATGCCGCGACCCACAACACCACGTCCCACGCCACCCCTCATGCCACGGCACACCTGGACGCCCCCGCCCGCCTACTCGCCGACACCAAACGCCCCCAGCACACCCCGGGCGGCCTCGTCGGCGACACGCCCGTCCTGTGGATCGGCGCCCCCTTCACCGCCGAGGGCCGCGGCTTCTGGGCCAAGCTCGAAGGGCACAACCCCGGCGGCATCAAGGACCGCACCGCCCTCCACATGGTGCGCGCCGCTCGCGAGCGAGGCCGCCTCCTGCCCGGGGCGCGCATCATCGAGTCCACCTCCGGCACCCTCGGCCTCGGGCTCGCCCTCGCCGGTGCCACGTACGGGCACCCCGTCACCGTCGTCACCGACCCCGGCATGGAGCCGCTCATGACCGGCCTGCTCACCGCCTACGGCGCGGAGGTCGACCTCGTGGACCGGCCGCACCCCGAAGGCGGCTGGCAGGAGGCCAGGCGCCTGCGGGTCGCACGGCTTCTCGCCGAGGACCCCGCGGCCTGGTGCCCCGACCAGTACCACAACCCCGACAACGTGGCCGCCTACGCCCCACTCGCCCACGAACTCGTCGCCCAACTCGGCCGCATCGACACCCTGGTGGTCTCCGTCGGCACGGGCGGGCACTCGGCGGGCGTCGCCTCCGTCCTGCGCGGCTACTTCCCGCGCCTGCGGGTCGTCGGCGTCGACACCACCGGGTCGACGATCTTCGGCCAGCCCGCCGCCGCCCGCCTGATGCGCGGCCTCGGCAGCAGCATCTATCCGCGCAACGTCGCCTACGGTCTGTTCGACGAGGTCCACTGGGTGGCCGCGCCCGAATCCGTCTGGGCGGCACGGAACCTGGCCCGCCGGCACTACGCCACCGGCGGCTGGAGCGTCGGAGCGGTCGCTCTCGTGTCCCGATGGCTGGCCCGCACCCGCCCCGCGGAGGAACGGATCGTCACCGTGTTCCCCGACGGCCCGCAGCGCTACATCGGCACCGTCTTCGACGACGCCTACGGACACCGGCACGGGCTGCTCGACCGGCCGCCGGCCGACGACCCCGACGAGATCGCGCACCCCACCGACCGCGTCGTCACCCGCTGGACCCGCTGCACCCACGTCACCGACCCCCTCGGCCCCGACGCGGCAGGACCGACCCGCGCGGCGGGAACGACGACCGGGACCGCGCGATGACCGGCCTGTGGCGGCAGACCCGCTCCTTCCCGGCCCCCGTGCGGCTGCTGATGGTCAATCAGTTCGCCATCAACCTCGCCTTCTACATGCTCATGCCCTACCTCGCCGCCCATCTCTCCGGATCGCTCGGCCTCGCCGCCTGGGCCGTCGGACTCGTCCTGGGCGTACGGAACTTCTCGCAGCAGGGCATGTTCCTCATTGGCGGCACCCTCGCCGACCGCCTTGGCTACAAGGCCCCGATCATGGCCGGCTGCCTGCTGCGCACCGTCGGGTTCGCCCTGCTCGGCTGGGTGGACAACCTGCCCACGCTGATCGCCGCCTCCGCCGCCACCGGATTCGCGGGCGCCCTGTTCAACCCCGCCGTGCGCGCCTACCTGGCCGCCGAGGCGGGGGACCGGCGCGTCGACGCCTTCGCCACCTTCAACGTGTACTACCAGGCCGGCATGCTCCTCGGCCCGCTCGTCGGACTCGCCCTGCTGGCCGCCGACTTCCGGCTCGTGTGCACCACCGCGGCGGCCGTCTTCGCCGCGCTCACCGTGCTCCAGGCCCGCGCCCTGCCCGCCCGGCGCGGCACGGCATCCGACCGACCCGAAAAGGAGGACGCCGCCGACGAGAGCGTCCTCGCCCAGTGGCGCACCGTCGTCGCCAACCGGCCGTTCCTGCTCTTCGCCCTCGCCATGATCGGCTCGTACGTGCTGACCTTCCAGGTCTACCTGGCGCTCCCGCTCGCGGCGCGGAGCGCCCTGGGGGAGCGCGGCACCTGGGCGACCAGCCTCCTGTTCGTGGTGTCGGCAGCCGTCGCCGTCGCGGGCCAACTGCGCCTCACCGGCTGGGCGAAGACGCGATGGAGCCCGCCGCAGGCGCTCGTGCGCGGGCTGACCGTCATGGGGCTCGCGTTCCTGCCGCTCGCCCTGGTCCCGTCCGACGCGGCCTGGCCCGTACTCGGCGCGCTCGTGACGACCGTGACCCTGCTCGCGCTGGGCGGCGCCGTCGCCTACCCCTTCGAGATGGACACCGTCGTCACCCTGTCCGGCAACCACCTGGTCGCCACGCACTACGGGCTCTACAACACCGTCTCGGGTCTCGGCATCACCCTCGGCAATCTCGCGACGGGCGCCCTGTGGGACTTCGCCGAGCGGTACGACGCCCTGTGGCTGACCTGGTGCGGGCTCACCCTCACCGGGCTGGGCTGCGCCGCCTCCGTCGCCGCGCTCGCCCGCACCGGCCGCCTCACCGCGCGGCCCGAGCCCCGCTTGGCGACCGCGTGAAAAGGGTGCGGGGCGAAGCGCCCCGCAGGCACCCCGCCCCGCACCCCTTCACTTCACGCGACCGCTCAGTCCTGCGCCACCGCCGGCGGCGCCGCGTCGACACCCCAGTTCGTCGGCCGGTCGGAGAGCGTGACCTTGATCGAGCCAGCGTCGAGCAGCTCCCGGTGCGACAGCCAGCTCCGCTGCAGCGGACCCGCACCCGCGCGCACCGAGGACACGTACTGCATCTTCGACGCGTCGGCCCCCGGCGCCTCGATGGCGATCGGCTTGCCGTGCGCGGGCCGGATCTCGACCTTGTCGAACATCGGGGCCGTGACGATGTAGTTCGCCGACCCGGGCTGCGCCTCGAAGATCCCGGCCATCGCGAAGACCAGCAGCGACGAGGTCGCCCCGAGGTCGTCGTTGCCGGGCATCCCGTACGCGTCGTCCGTGAACAGCGTGCGCATCGCGCGCAGCACCGCCGACGTCTTCCACGGCGCGTCCGTCCACGTGTACATCCACGGCGCGTGGAAGTCCGGCTCGTTGTTCGGGTTGAAGGCGAAGTTGTTGTGGTAGTCGTACGCCCCGTTCACCCAGGACTCCGAGGCCGCCTTCGCCGGGTCGGTGAGCACGGTCGGCATGTCGAAGAACGTGTCGAGCCGCTGCTCGGCCGCCCCCGCCCCGCCCATCAGCCCGTACAGGGTCTGCGGGTCCTGCTGGGCCAGCCACTGGTACTGCCAGGCCGTGCCCTCGTGGAAGGCCCCCGACTGGGTCGGGTCGGTGTCGCCGGCCGGCGAGCCGTCCGCCTTCTTCGCCACCGGGAACCCGGAGAAGCCCTTGGAGGAGATACCGGAGTCCCACAGCTTGGTGAAGTTGTCGCAGCGTCCCGCCAGCAGGTCCGCCTTGTCCTCGTGACCGAGCCCGCGCGCCATCGTGGACAGGGCGCAGTCGCCGAGTGCGTACTCCAGCGTCGCCGAGCCCGCCTGCCGGGTGTCGCCGAACTGGTAGCCCGGCAGATCCTGGTAGCCGATGAAGCCGTTCTTCACGTACGTCGGATTGCCGTCGCGACCGCGGAAGCGGGACTGGTCCGCGGGGACCTCGTTGACGTTCTTCCACAGCGCGTCGAACAGGCCGCGCGCGGTGCGGTCGTCGAGCAGACCGCGGTTGTACAGGTCGACGATCCACGGGGTGACGGGGTCACCGCTCATCACGTTGGTCTCGCCGTTGCCGAGCCCCCAGCGCGGCAGCCAGCCGCCGTCCTCGTAGACCCGCAGCAGCGACTTGGCCATGTCCGCGGCCTTGTCCGGGTTCAGCAGCGCCACCAGCTGGTTCTGCGAGCGGTACGTGTCCCACAGGGAGAACATCTGGTAGTACGGCGTGTCCGAGCGGTGCACCTGGTCGTCGAAACCCCGGTAGCGGCCGTCGACGTCGGAGCCGACGGACGGATGCAGCAGCGAGTGATAGAGCGCGCTGTAGTACGTGCGCTGGTCGGCCCTGCTGCCGCCGGCCACCCGCATCCGGTTCAGCTCGCCCTGCCACGTGTCGTGCGCGGCCGAGCGGACCCTGTCGAAGGATTCCGGCTGCTCGGCCCGCCGGTTCAGGCGCGCCCCGTCGACCGACGTGTAGGACAGGCCCACCGAGGCGCCCACCCGGTCGCCCTTGTCCCGGTCGAAGGAGAGCCAGGCGCCCGCCCGCTTGGTGCCGCGCTGCGCCTCCCGCTTGCCCGGCGTGAGCGTCCCGTCCGTCCAGGTGCCGAACTTCGAGAACGTGCGGTCGAACTTGGCGCTGAAGTAGACCCGGTAGCGCTCCTTGACGGTCTCCCAGCAGAAGTTGCCGCCCTGGACCCAGCCCTCCACGGTGTCGTCGCCGACCACCTTGAGGTCACCGGCGAACGTGGCGCCGTTGCTCTCGCCGGCCTCGATCAGCACGTTCTCCGCGCCGGACCCGCTCGGGAACGTGTACCGGTGCTGGCCCGTGCGCTGCGTCGCCGACAGCTCGGCCTCGATGCCGTTGTCGAACGTGACGCCGTAGTAGCCGGGCGACCGGGTCTCGTTGTCATGGCTGAACTTCGCCCGGTACTGCGCCGGGTCCGAGGACGTGACGTCCCCGGTCGTCGGCATGAACCGGATGTTGCCCATCGTCTGACAGCCGACGCCCGACAGATGCGTGTGGCTGAAGCCGAGGATGCTGTCCTGCGCGTAGTCGTAGGAGGCGTACTTGTTCAGCTGGGTGTCGGGGCTCAGCTGCACCATGCCGAAGGGCGTGGCCGCGCCCGGGAAAGTGGTCCCGTCGCCGTTGTTGCCGATCGAGGTGTCGACCAGCGTGGTGGGGTCCTCGGCGAACTTCGGCCCCTGTTCACGGGCGCTCGCGGCGCCCGTGGCGGTGACGGAGGCGGCGGCCAGAGTGGTGGCGATCAAGGCTGCGGTGAACGCGCGTCTCAACGCTCGCATCGCGATCCTCTCGTACGACAACGTTGTCAAAGGGCGTGCCCGTCGATCTTTCTCTCCTGGGCATGCATCCGTCAATGCCGCGACACCGACTCATCACGGATGGCCGCTCCCGGCGCCGGTGAGCAGGCGAGCCACGGCCGATCGTCGGAACATGGAGAAAGCGGAGGGATCACAGGGCGCCGAGCAGACGGGAGTGCCGCACGTGGGAGGCGGGCGCGAACACGGCAACACCGAGGAGCACGACGCCGAGATGCGCCAGGTCGACGCCCTCAACCGACTGGCGGGCCCGGCCACCGCGGGAGCGGGCAGGCCGCCGGACGACCTGCGCCACCGCGGCGCCGACCTCCTCGTCACCGGTCACGCCCTGGCCCGCGTCGCCTCACTGGGCGAGGCCCTCACCCTGATCTCCGGACTGACCGACCCCTCACTGCCCCTGTGCAGCCAGGCCGTGTTCCGCGCGGATCGGGAAACGCTGCACTGCGTCGGCCAGTTGGGGCTGCGCGACGACGGCCGGGACGCGTACCGCATGCCGCTGGGCACCGTGCACCCCGCCGCCCAGGTCGCCCGTACCGGACGGCCCGTCTTCCTCGGCTCGCCGCAGGAGTTCCGCGACCGGTTCCCCGAGGGGCACTCCCTCTCCACCCACACCGGGCACCAGTCCTGGGCCTTCCTGCCCCTGACCACGTACGGCCAGCTCACCGGCGTGTGGATGGCCGCCTTCGACGCCCCCGTCACGATCACCGACGGTCTGGGCGTCTTCCTCATGACCGTCGCCCGGCTCCTCGGCCAGAGCATCGAGCAGACCTACGACGGCCAGGCCGACCGCGCCCTGTCGCAGACCCTGCGCAACAGCCTGGGCGGGGTCGGCTCCGGCGTCGACGGCCTCAGCGTCGCCGCCCGCTACGTCCCCACCGGCGGCGGACTCATGGTCGGCGGCGACTGGTTCGACAGCATCGCCCTGCCCGGTGGCCGCCTCGGGCTCGTCATCGGCGACGTCCAGGGCCACGACCTCCAGGCCGCGGGACTCATGTCCCGGCTGCGCACCGCCATCCACGCCTACGCCGCCGAGGGCCACGGCCCCGACGCCGTCCTCGTGCGCGCCTCGCACTTCCTCGCCTCCCTGGGCGAGGACCGCTTCGCCACCTGCATCTACGTGGAGGCCGACCCCGCCACCGGCACCCTCCGCATCGCCCGCGCCGGCCACCCGCACCCCGTCCTGCGCCTCCCCGACGGCACCTGCGTGCTCAAGCACGTGCGGGGCGGCCTGCCCCTCGGCCTCGACCTCGACGAGGACGACTACCCGGTCAGCGTCGTCACCCTGCGCGAGAACGAGATCATGATGCTGTGCACCGACGGACTGATCGAGTCCGGCGGCCACGACATGTACACCGGATGGCTGCGCGTGCGCGCCGCGCTCGAACCCGGGAGCGCCGGCGACCTCGGCGGACTCGCCGACCGGCTCATGAACGCCGTCGTCGCACCGACACCGGCGCGCAAGGGCGAACAGCCCGCCGCCGCGTTCACCGAGGACGACATCGCGCTGCTGCTCCTGCGCCGCGATCCGTCCGCCGTCCCCGTCGACGGCACCGGCCGGAACCTGCGCTTCACCCTCGAACAGGACCAGGCCCAGGGCCTCGCCGACGCCCGCATCGAGTTCCAGGGCCTGCTCCACGACTGGGCCCGCCCCGAACAGGTCGACACCGTCCTGCTGCTCGTCTCCGAGCTCCTCGGCAACGTCCTCGTCCACACCGAGCAGGCCGCCGCCCTGCGCGCCGACATCCACGGCGCGCACGGCCGGCGACGGCTGCGCGTCGAGGTCTCCGACCGCAGCGACGAGGTCCCGCACCGGCGCGCCCCCGGCGAGCTCTCCTCCTCCGGCCGCGGACTCGTCCTGCTCGACCTGCTGGCCCACCGGTGGAACATCCGGCCCGAACCCGAGGGCAAGACGGTCTGGTTCGAGCTCGACGAGGACGGTCCGGAGGAACCGTGAGCACACGGCGGCGGCCGGGACGGACCAGGCCGCCCCGGCCGCGCACCGCGCACCGGCTCCTCAGATCACCGGATCTCGACGAGCAGGTCGCCGCCCTCCACCTGCTGGATCCGCGAGATCGCGAGACGCGAGACCCGCCCGCCGCGCGGTGCGGTGATCGAGGCCTCCATCTTCATCGCCTCGATCGTCGCCACCGTCGCACCGGCCTCGACCTGGTCGCCCTCGGCGACCGCCAGCGTGACCACACCGGCGAACGGCGCCGCGACATGCCCCGGATCGCCCTTGTCGGCCTTCTCGGTCACCGGCAGGTCGGCCGCCGCCGCGTTGTCCCGCACCTGGATCGGCCGCAGCTGCCCGTTGAGCGTGGACAGCACCGTGCGCAGGCCCCGCTCGTCGGCCTCGCCGACGGCCTCCAGCTCGATCAGCAGCCGCACACCGGGACCGAAGTCGACGCTGTACTCCTTCCCCGGGCGCAGCCCGTAGAAGAAGTCCTTGCTGTCGAGCACACTCGTGTCGCCGTACGCCTCGCGATGCGTCTCGAAGGCCTTCGTCGGACCCGGGAACAGCAGGCGGTTGAGGGTCGCGCGGCGGTCCTTGGCGAGGCCGTCGCGGTCCTCGGCGCTCAGGTCCTGGACCGGCTTGGGTCCGGCCCGGCCCTCCAGGGCCTTGCTGCGGAACGGCTCGGGCCAGCCGCCGGGCGGCGTGCCCAGCTCGCCGTGCAGGAAGCCGATCACCGAGTCCGGGATGTCGTACCGGTTCGGCGTCGCCTCGAACTCGGCGGGCTCCACGCCCGCGCCCACCAGATGCAGTGCGAGGTCGCCCACCACCTTCGACGACGGTGTCACCTTCACCAGCCGGCCCAGCATCCGGTCGGCCGCCGCGTACGTCGACTCGACGTCCTCGAAGCGGTCGCCGAGGCCGAGCGCGACGGCCTGCGTACGCAGGTTGGACAGCTGTCCGCCGGGGATCTCGTGGTGGTAGACCCGGCCGGTCGGCGCGTCCAGACCCGCCTCGAACGGGGCGTAGATCTTGCGGACGCTCTCCCAGTACGGCTCCAGGTCGCCGACGGCCTGGAGATCGAGGCCCGTGGGGCGCGCCGAGTGGTCGGTCGCCGCGACGATCGCCGACAGCGACGGCTGCGAGGTGGTCCCGGCCATGGAGGCCACCGCGCCGTCCACCGCGTCCGCCCCGGCCTGGATCGCCGCGAGGTACGTGGCGAGCTGGCCGCCCGCCGTGTCGTGCGTGTGCAGGTGCACCGGGAGGTCGAACTCGCGGCGCAGCGCCGAGACCAGCGTGGCCGCGGCGGGGGCGCGCAGCAGACCGGCCATGTCCTTGACCGCCAGGACGTGGGCGCCCGCGTCGACGATCTTCTCGGCGAGCCGCAGGTAGTAGTCCAGCGTGTACAGCTTCTCCGCCGGGTCGGACAGGTCGGACGTGTAGCAGAGCGCGACCTCGGCGACGGCGGTGCCGGTCTCCCGCACGGCCTCGATCGCCGGCCGCATCTGGTCGACGTCGTTGAGCGCGTCGAAGATGCGGAAGATGTCGATGCCGGTGGCGGCGGCCTCCTGCACGAAGGCGTCGGTCACCTCGGTCGGGTACGGCGTGTACCCCACGGTGTTACGGCCCCGCAGCAGCATCTGCAGACAGATGTTCGGCACGGCCTCGCGCAGCGCGGCGAGCCGCTCCCACGGGTCCTCGGCGAGGAAGCGCAGCGCGACGTCGTAGGTGGCGCCGCCCCAGCACTCCAGCGAGAGCAGCTGCGGCAGGGTGTGCGCCACCGTCGGGGCCACGGCCAGCAGGTCCTTGGTGCGCACCCGGGTGGCGAGCAGCGACTGGTGCGCGTCGCGGAACGTGGTGTCCGTGACGCCGAGCGTCGGCGCGTCCCGCAGGCTCCGGGCGAAGCCCTCCGGCCCCAGCTCCGCGAGCCGCTGCCGCGAACCGGCCGGCGGCTCTCCCGTGGGCAGGGGCGCCAGCTTGGAGGCGGGCGAGATCAGCTCGGGGCGCGGCCCGTGCGGCTTGTTCACCGTCACGTCCGCGAGGTACGTGAGCAGCTTCGTGCCCCGGTCCGCCGAGTGACGGGCCGTCAGCAGATGGGGCCGCTCCTCGATGAAC
Organism: Streptomyces sp. NPDC025806; assembly: GCF_055558275.1. Lineage (NCBI taxonomy): Bacteria > Bacillati > Actinomycetota > Actinomycetes > Kitasatosporales > Streptomycetaceae > Streptomyces > Streptomyces sp. NPDC025806. The sequence continues at coordinate 70,885 of NZ_JBVHMU010000005.1, forward strand.
GAGGTGGTGACCCGCCCGCCCTGGAAGTCCGCGTCGTCGAGCACCGCCTGAAGGAACGGGATGTTGGTGGACACGCCCCGGATGCGGAACTCGGCGACGGCCCGCCGCGCCCGGTCCACGGCCGTACGGAAGTCGCGGCCCCGGCAGGTCAGCTTCACCAGCATCGAGTCGAAGTGGGCGCTGACCTCGGTGCCCGCGTGCGTCGTGCCGCCGTCGAGCCGGATGCCCGAACCGCCGGGGGAGCGGTAGGCGCTGATCATGCCGGTGTCGGGACGGAACCCGTTCGCCGGGTCCTCGGTCGTGATGCGGCACTGCAGCGCGGCGCCGTGCAGCACGACGGACTCCTGCGACAGGCCGAGGTCGGCGAGGGTCGCGCCGGACGCGATGCGCAGCTGCGCCTGCACCAGGTCGACGTCCGTGACCTCCTCGGTCACCGTGTGCTCGACCTGGATGCGCGGGTTCATCTCGATGAAGACGTGCTTGCCCTCGCGGTCGAGGAGGAACTCCACGGTGCCCGCGTTGCGGTAGCCGATCCGGCGGGCGAACTTCACCGCGTCGGCGCAGATCCGCTCACGGATCTCGGGGTCGAGGTTCGGCGCGGGCGCCAGCTCGATGACCTTCTGGTGGCGGCGCTGCACCGAGCAGTCGCGCTCGAACAGATGGATGACGTTGCCCTCGCCGTCGGCGAGGATCTGCACCTCGATGTGGCGGGGGTCGACGACCGCCTTCTCCAGGAAGACCGTCGCGTCACCGAAGGCCGACTCGGCCTCACGGGCCGCGGCCTCGATCGACTCGCGCAGCAGCGCGGGGTCGTCCACCCGCCGCATGCCGCGCCCGCCACCGCCGGCGACGGCCTTCACGAACACGGGGAAGCCGATGCCCTCGGCGGCCGCCACCAGTTCGTCCACGTCGGTGGACGGCGCCGAGGAGCCGAGCACCGGCACTCCGGCCTCGCGCGCGGCGGCCACGGCCCGCGCCTTGTTGCCCGTCAGCTCCAGCGTCTGCACGGACGGGCCGACGAACGTGATGCCCGCCTCCTCGCAGGCGTGCGCCAGTTCGGGGTTCTCGGAGAGGAATCCGTAGCCCGGGTACACGGCGTCGGCCCCCGCGAGCCGGGCCGCGCGGATGATCTCCTCCACCGACAGATAGGCCCGCACCGGATGCCCGGCCTCGCCGATCTCGTACGCCTCGTCGGCCTTCAGCCGGTGCAGCGAATTGCGGTCCTCGTGCGGGAACACGGCGACGGTGCGCGCCCCCAGTTCGTAGCCGGCGCGGAACGCGCGAATCGCGATCTCCCCGCGGTTGGCCACCAACACCTTGCGGAACATCCTGACCCCTTCACCTGGCCGGTGACGAGCACCGTGGATCGTGCCCGGCTCGTTTCGGCAACGCTAAGGGCAGCGCGGGCGCGTACTGAAGGTTCGGCGACCGTGACATGGATCATCGAGCCGAAGGGGCCGCCAATGGCGCAGAGTGGACCCCTTTGCCTCCGTGCCGCCCGCGCGCCGCCCGCCGGCCGATGAGTTCCGCCGGCCCCCACGGTCCTACCCACCGACAGGCCGTTGATCCTCCTCCCCCCACACACACGCAGGCAGCCATCCGCACGGGAGCACGTCATGACCGCCACGTACACCTTCGACATCTTCAGCAGCCTCGACGGCTTCGGCGCCGCGAGCGGCGACTGGACCGGCTACTGGGGCAAACAGGGCCCCGAACTGCTCGAACACCGGCTCCGTCAGTACGACCGGGACCAGCGGATGGTGCTCGGCGCGAACACCTACCGGGCGTTCGCCGAGATGCTGGCCGAGAACACCGAGCCGGGCGTCCGCGACCCGTGGGTCACCCGGATGCGGAACCTGCCGCTCACCGTCGTGTCGACCACGCTCCAGGAGCCGCTCGACTGGCCGGACGCCACGGTCGTGAGCGGCGACGCGGTCGACGTCGTGGCCCGCCTGAAGAAGGAGTCCGACGTCCCGCTGCGCTCGCACGGCAGCCTGTCGATGAACCGGGCCCTGATGGCCGCCGGCCTCGTCGACCGCGTCCAGATCACGGTCTTCCCCGTCATCACGGGCCGCACCGGTCTGGACCCGGTCTTCGCCGGCGCGGAGGACTTCGACCTGGAGCTGATCGAGACCCGTACCCTCGACGGCCGCACCCAGGAGTTCGTCTACCGCCCGACCCTGCACGGCTGAACGCGCACGGCGCCGCGTCAGCCGCGCATGATCGAGGGCGCGGGCGGCTCAGTGGGCGGGGTCGGCGCCGGGCAACTGTCGCAGGTGGACGGCGACTTCCTCCTCGTAGCCGTCCCAGGCGACGAAGGTCGGGGACAGCTGTACGAGCGGGCGGTCCTGCGTCTCGGCCAGGACGCGTGCGGCGTACGCGCCGATGTCGTAGAGGTACAGGTCGGCCGGGTCGTCGTCGTACGCGGCGTGCAGGTGTGGGAGCGCCTGGGTCGCGTCGTCGAGGAAGAGGGACGCCGCCGCGATGGGATCGTCGGGCCACTTGTTGTCCGCGAACGGCAGCGTGGAGGAGCACGGGACGAGTTCGGCACCGGTGGCCTCGATCCGCTCGGCCATCACCGGGTCGTTGGCGTACGTGACCCGGTGCCCGCGGGCCACCAGTTCACGGATCACCGCGAGGCCGGGCAGGACATGGCTGACGAGAGGGACGCCGACCATCGCGATGTGGGCGCGGCTGCGGGACATGAGCGATCACTCGATTCCGGGGCAGGAGGGGCGGACGGGGTTCAGGTCCGGGGGAGCAGGGCGGCGGCCGCCTCCAGTTCCGTGATCGACCCCGACATGATCGTCCGTACGTGCGCGGTGATGTGCTCGACGGGCCAGTCCCACCAGGCGACCGCGAGCAGCCGGGCGACGTCCGCGGCGTCGTAGCGGGTGCGGATGATCCGGGACGGGTTGCCGCCCACGATCCCGTAGTCCGGCACGTCGCCGGTGACGACGGCGCCGGAGGCGATGATCGCTCCGTGTCCGATCCGCACCCCGGGCATGACCATGGCGCCGTGGCCGAACCACACGTCGTTGCCGACCACCGTGTCCCCGCGGCCCGGCAGACCGGTGATCAGGTCGAAGTGCTCCGCCCAGGAGCCGCCCATGGTGGGGAAGGGGAAGGTCGACGGGCCGTCCATCCGGTGGTTGGCGCCGTTCATGATGAATCGGGTACCGGTGCCGAGCGCGCAGTACTTGCCGATCAGCAGCCGCTCGGGCCCGTAGTGGTACAGGACGTTGCGCGTCTCGAACGCGGTCGGGTCGTCCGGGTCGTCGTAGTACGAGAAGTCGCCGACCTCGATGAGCGGCGACTTCACCAGTGGCTTGAGCAGGACGACGCGCGGGTGTTCGGGCATCGGGTGGAGCACGGTGGGATCGGCGGGAACGGGCGGCATCGTGAAGGCGGTCCCTCTCGGCAGGCGGAGCGTTAGTGCGACAACTGTTGCGTTAAGATGCTGTCACAGCCCACCGACGTGGATCAACCGGATACTGGATTCCCGATGTCAGAACCCATGGCCCCCGCGCCCGACCGCCGCCCGGGCGGCCGCACCGCCCGCGTCCGCGCCCAGGTCCTCGACGCGGTGCGCGCCGAACTCGCCGAGGGCGGGCACGAGTCGCTCACGATGGAGGGCGTCGCGACGCGCGCCGGAGTCCACCGCGCCACCGTCTACCGGCGCTGGCGCGACGTCGGCGGACTGCTCGTCGACGTCATCGACGCCGCCGGCGAGATCGACTGGCAGCCCCCGGACACGGGTTCGCTGCTCGGTGATCTGACGGCACTGAACCGGGAGATCCAGGAGTCCCTGACGGTGCGGCCCTCGCTCGCCGTCGCCCTGATGTCCGCCTCGTTCCACTCCGAACAGGCGGCGCGGGCCCAGACGCGGCTGTGGGCGGACCGGTACGCGCAGTGCGCGGTCCTCGTCGAGCGAGCCGTCGAGCGCGGCGAACTCCCCTCCCCGCACACCGACGCGCAGGCCCTGCTGATGGCGGCGACGGCGCCGCTCTACCACCGACTCCTGCTGCTGCGCGCCGACCCCGACCCGCACCAGCCCGAACGGGACGCGCGGGCGGCGGTGCTGGCGGCCGGCGCGGGAGCCTTCACCGTCCCGTAGCCGCGGCCGGATAGGCTCCCGCGATGCGCATGCGCCTGATACCCGACGAACCCTTCCCCGAGATCGGCCACCCCTTCACGACCGACGTGAGCGCGGACGGTCGCTGGATCGCCGTGAGTTGCCACGCGAACGGCCGCGACGACCGTGGGCGCATCGCCGTGTACCGGACGAGCGATCTCGCCCTGTGGGACCAGATGGTGGTCGGACGGTCCGTCGAGACGCTCGCCTTCCACCCGGCGCTGCCCCTGCTCGCCGTGGGCACGGGCGAGGGCGACGAGTTCGAGGCGCAGGGCGCACTCCACCTGTACGAGCCGGAGACCCGCCGCCGCGTCGACGTGGAGGTCGCCGGAGCCGAGGTCGTCGCACTGCGCTGGCGGAACGCGCGGTACCTGGAGGTGACGTTCAGTGCGCCGATCGTCGACTTCGAGGACCTGGGGAACGTCGCGTACATGCGCGCCGTCGCCGAGCACGACGACTGGAGCCGGATCACCGCGGACGTGCTCGCCGCGCGGATCGCCTGGCCGCAGACACCGACGAAGGTCGACTGGACCGTGGCGAAGGGCCCGGCTGTGGACGCCCCGCAGCGGTACCTGGCCGCCGTCGCCGCGGAGCACGGCACCTCCTGGAGCAAACGCAGCGGTCCGGCCGCGGTGGAGACGCTGAGCGACGGCCGGGTGCTCGTCGCGCGGCCCACCGGCACGCTGGTGGAGTGCTGGTCGCGGGACGGCGCCCTGCTGTGGTCGCTGCCGGAACCCGAGGACACCTTCGAACGCAGCGGCGACCTGCTCCACGTCACCCCGGACGAGGAGAGCGTCTGGGTCACGATCCTGGTCGGCACGAGCGACAACCGCCGCACCCGGCTGTGCCGGTTCGACCTGGCCGACGGCGCCCCGCTCGCCGAACTCGCCCTCGACTTCCCGGTCGTCGTCGCCGCGCGCACGGACGGCGCCTGGGTGGCCAGGGACTCGCGCGACCTCTTCCCCTGGGCGCACTGGCCGCCCGGCCCGAGCGTCGTCCTGACCCCCACGGGACGGCAGTTGGGCACCCTCGAACTGGGGGAGTGCCACACCTCGTTCGACCTCCCGGTCCGCCGCTCCCCGCATCTGCTGTTCCTGTACGGCGACGGCCCGGCCGACGTGCAGCCCCCACTCCTGGAGAAGTGGGTCGTGCGCGCCGGCCCCGACGGGATCGAGCGGCTGTTCCCGCTCTCCTGGGACGACACCGCCGGCGTCCACCACGGCGGCCCCGCCGTGTTCGTCGACGACGCGCGCGGCGCCGGGCTCGTCCACGGCTGCACGGGTCGCGACGCCTCGCACCTCGTACGCCGCTCCTACCCGGACGGCGCCGTGATCTGGTCGCACCGCTTCGACACGAGGATCGCCGGAGTCGACGCGCACGACGACCTCGTCCACGCCGTGACGGCCGGTCCGGCCTGCGAACTGCTCACCCTGCGGGCGACGGACGGCGCCGTGCTGCGGCGGGCGCCGCTCGCGCTCGGCGAGCACGTCTACACGCCGACCTGTCTGAGCGCGGGCCCGGACGGCGAGTTGGTGATCGGTACGGCCGAGGGGCGGCTGATCCGAGCCCGGATGGAGCCGGGGCCCGCTCAGACCCCGTAGCCGCCGTCGACGTCGAGCTTCTGGCCCGTGATGAAGCGCGCGCGGTCGGAGGCCAGGAAGCACACGGCCTCGGCGATGTCCTCGGCGGTGCCGAAGGTGCGCAGCGGGATGTTGGCCATGGCCGCGTCGAGCGCGCGCTGGTCGAGATCGCCGGAGTCCATCAGCCGCGCGGCCATCCCGTCGGTCAGCATCCCGGGCCCCACGCAGTTCACCCGCACCCCGAACCGGCCCTCCTCGGCGGCGAACGCGCGGGCCAGCGCCTCCACCGCCGCCTTCGGGCCCGCTGACAGCCCGTCACGGACCGGATAGCGGCGCGTCGCCGCCGTCGTGACCGCGACCACCGCGCCCCGGCTCGCGCGGAGGGCGGGCAGCGCGGCGTGCAGCAGGTTGAAGAAGGCGGACGCGTCGGTGTCGAGCTGCTCGCGCCACTGCTCGGGTGAGACGCGCGAGAGATGCACCATCGGCACGTGCGGGCCCGCGCAGTGGACCACGGTGTGGACCGCGCCGAACCGGGAGACCACCGACGCCAGGCAGTCGCCGGTGGCTGTGGCGTCCGACAGGTCCAGCCGGTGCGTCGCGACGGCGACCCCGTACGCGGAGGCCAGCTCGGCGGCCACCGCCTCCGCCTGCTCCTTGTTGTGCCGGTACGTCAGGGCCACGGCCGAACCGGCGGCGGCCAGAGCGCGGCAGACGGCCGCCCCGATCCCTCCGGAGCCGCCGGACACGACGGCCACGCCCGCCCTGTTCCCGAAGTCGCGCATCGCGCCCGCCTCTCGTGTACGGAGCACCGCCCGGCGAACAAGCAGACGCTTGGTCGCCGATCACGGTAGGTGCGGCGCGAGAGGCCGGTCAAGGGGCCGGAATCAACACCAAACAAATGCTTGACCGGTGCGCGATTCACCGTGCTACGTTTCGCGGCACTAACAAGCGCTTGGTTCGGTAGCGCGGTTTCCTCGGCTCTTCTCGACTCTCCATCGGCTCTCCATAAGGGTTGAAAATGAACAGACGAATCGTTGCGGTGATCGCGTCGGCCACGGGTGTCGCCTTCACCCTCACCGGATGCGGGGCCGGTTCCGCCACGGAAGGCAAGAGCGCCGACGGGCCCTATCGCGTCCTGGTCACCGGCGGCCTGAGCGCCCAGGGCGTCCTCGCGGACAACTCGGCGACCTCGGTGCTCTCGGCCAAGGCCGGCGCCAAGGTGGTCAACGCGGCGGGCGGGATACTCGGCCGCAAGGTCGAGGTCACCGTCGTCGACGACGCGGGCGACCCGACGACCGCCGTCACCAAGCTCCGTGAGGCGATCAACTCCGACAAGAAGCCGGACCTGTTCCTCGACTCCGGCCCGTCCACCGTCACCGCCGCCGTCCTGCCGATCCTGAAGCAGAACAACATCCTGTCCATGAACGTCGGCCCCACCGCCGACTCCTCGGACCCCAGGACGTTCCCGCTCAACTTCGACCTGTCGCCCGGCCCTTCCGACTACGCGAAGGGCTTCATCCCGCACCTCAAGGACAAGGGGTACGAGAAGGTCGGCATCATCCACGGCAGCAGTTCCTACGGGGAGACCTTCGACGCCGAGATGACGAAGGCCTTCGGCGACGCCGGGATCAAGGTCGTCAAGAGCGAGGAGTACGACGTCGCCGCGCTCGACATGACCCCGCAGCTCCAGGCGGTCCGCGCCGCCCGCCCCGACGCCCTGATCATGGACGGCTACGGCGCCCCGGTCGGCTACCTGCTGAAGAGCATGAAGAAGCTCGGCTGGGACGTCCCGGTCGTGGCCAACACCTCGGTCTCCGCGACCGGCCTGATCTCCACACCGCCGCCGGCCGGGGTCCTCGGCACCGACCAGGTGAAGAACCTGGTGATGCAGGTGTACACGAGCACCAAGTACGACGCCGGGGACAAGGCCATGAACGAGGCGGTCGCGGCCATGAAGTCGCTCGGCAGGATCCGCTCCACGCTGATCCTCGGCTACAACTACGACGCGCTGCCCCTCATCGCCGCGGCGGCCGAGAAGGCCGGCTCGCTCGACGACCCGAAGGCACTCGCCAAGGCGTTGGAAGAGCAGTCCGTCCAGGACAAGGCGAAGACGGCGATCCTGAACGACTACCACTTCAGCACCACGGCGCACCGGCCGAACGCCGACGCGGGGGTGTTCCTCTTCATCGCCCCGTCCGAGATCAAGGACGGGCAGTTCCAGTGACGCTGATCTGGGGCGGGCTGGCCCTCGGAGCGGTCTACGCGCTGGTCGCCGTCTGCTACAACATCGTCTTCATCTCCTCGAAGACGTTCAACTTCGCCCAGGCCCAGCTCATCATGGTCGGCGCCTTCGTCACCTACACCGGCCTGGTCACCTGGAAGCTGTCCGTCCCGGTCGTCCTGCTGCTCGCCGTCGCCTCGGTCCTCGCCCTGGCGGCGGTCGAGGAACGGCTCGCGGTGCGCCCGGTCAAGGACCCGCACAACATCCTCGTCACCACCCTCGGCGTCTCCATCCTCCTCAACGGAGTCACCCAACTGGTGTGGGGCACGCAGCCGTTGAACGTCCCGTTCTTCGGCGGAAACGAGGTCATGCGGCTGCTCGGCGGCCAGACCTACCCGGTGGAGCTCGCACTCGTCGTCGTGGCCGTCCTCCTCGTGTGGGCGCTCACCCGGCTCAGCCGCCGCTTCCTGGTGGGCCTCGCGCTGCTCGGCATGTCGGAGGACCGCGAGGCGGCGATGCTGCGCGGCGTCGACGTCCGCCGGCTCGCCTTCGGCGCCTTCGCGTTCTCCGGCGCCGTCGCCGGCGTGCTCGGCATGTTCGTCGGCCCGAAGACCTTCGCGGTCGCCACGCTGGGCGCGTCCCTCGCCCTCAAGGGCTTCGTCGTCCTGGCCATCGGCGGGTTCGGCTCCATGCCGGGCACCCTCGTCGGCGGCCTGGTCGTCGGCCTCGCCGAGGCCCTGGCCGCCCGCTACCTGGGCGGCGCCTACGCCAACATCACTGTCTTCGTCATCCTCGTCACCATCCTTCTGGTGCGACCGGCGGGCCTCTTCGTACGGGTCCAGGAAAGGACGGTGTGACCATGGCCCTGTGGCGAACCGTTCGCGCGGTGCCGGGCTGGGCCCCGGCCCTGGCGCTCGGACTGCTGGTCCTCGTCCTCCCGTGGGTGGGCCTGGACTTCTCCACGACGCGTCAGGTGCAGCTCACCCTCATCCTCGCCCTGGTGGTGAGCGGCCTCAACCTCAGCCTCGGATACGCGGGTGAACTCGCCCTGGGGCAGGCCGCGATGTACGCATCCGGTGCCTACGTCGCGGGCCTGCTCTCCAAGGCGGGCCACACCGACATCCTGCTCCAACTGCTGCTCGCCGCCCTCGGCGCGCTCGCGGTGGGCGTCGTCACCGGCATCCCCGGGCTGCGCCTGGGCAGTTGGTCCCTGGCGATGACCTCGTTCTTCCTCGTCCTGCTCGTCCCCGACGTGCTCGCGATCTTCCCCGGCGCGACCGGCGGCCGGAACGGCCTCAGCGGCATCCAGAGCCCCACCCTGTTCGGCTCCCTGCTCGACGGCACGGGCTTCTACCTCGTCATCGCCGTGGTCGCGATCCTCTGGTTCGCCGTGCTGCGCAACATCGTGACCTCCCGGCACGGCATCGCCCTGCGCGTCCTCAAGCAGAGCCCCGTCCTCGCCGCGTCGACCGGTATCTCGGTCTTCCGGATGAAGCTCCTCGCCTACGCGCTCGGCGCCATCCCGGCCGGCCTCGCCGGAGCCCTCTTCGCCAACCTCGACCTGTACGTCTCCCCGGAGGCGTTCTCCTTCGCCTTCGCCACCACCGTCCTGTCCGCCTCCATCCTCGGCGGGTCCGCCAGCGTGTACGGGGCGCTGGTCGGCGCGGCCGTCATGCAGTTCGGGCCCAACCAGTCCTCGGGCTTCCAGCAGTACGCCCTCGTGTTCACCGGCGCGTTCCTGGTCATCGGCGGCGTCCTCCTCACGGGCGGACTCGCCCGCGTCTTCCGCCTCCTCGTCGCCCGCCTCGACCGGAGGGCCGAGCAGGCCGGGAGCGCCGTCCCGGCGGAGGCGGGCCCCGCACCGGAGCTCCCCCCGTTCCGGGGAGCGACCCTCACGATCCGCCACGTGTCCAAGGCGTTCGGCGGCAACCAGGCCCTGAAGGACGTCCCGCTCGACGCCCGCCCCGGCACCGTGACCGCCCTCATCGGACCCAACGGCTCCGGCAAGACCACGCTCCTGAACATGGTGTGCGGCTTCTACCGCACCGACGCGGGCGAGATCACCCTCGACGGCACCGCCCTGCACGGGCTCCCGCCCGACGGGGTCGCGCGCGCCGGAGTCGCCCGCACCTTCCAGACGCCGAACATCCCCGCGGGTGTCACCGTCCTCGAAGCGGTCGCGTCGGGCCGCTACACCGGACACCGCGCCTCCCTTCTCGCGGCCGTGCTGCGCACTCCCGGGTTCCGGCGCGTGCGCCGCGGCGACCTGGAGGAGGCGGAGCGGATGCTCGCGCTGGTGGGCCTCGGGCATCTGCGCGACGCCGAGGCCGTCTCGCTGCCCCTGGGGATGCGCCGCCTCCTGGAAGTGGCCCGCGCCCTGATCGACGCACCGGGCGTGCTCCTCCTCGACGAGGCGGCGTCCGGTCTCGACGAGCACGAGGTCGAGCGGCTCGCCGCGTTGATCCGGCAGATCCGGGACGCCGGCGGCACCGTCGTCCTCGTCGAGCACAACTTCCGGCTGGTCCTCTCCCTCGCCGACGACATCGCCGTCCTCGCCCACGGACAGCTCATCACCACCGGCCCGCCGGAGGAGATCGAGCGCGACCCGCGCGTCCTCAGCGAGTACCTCGGCGTGGAACCCGCCACCACCTCCGGGGAGACCTCATGACGACACAGCAGCCCGGCGCACCGCTCCTGCGGGTGAGCGGACTCGGCACCGGCTACGGCGACCTGCGCGTCGTCTGGGACGTCTCCTTCGAAGTCCGGCCCGGACAGCTCACCGTCCTGCTCGGCCGCAACGGCGCGGGCAAGACCACCACCCTCCGCGCCGTCTCCGGCCTCAACAAGGCGACCGCGGGCCGCGTCGAACTCGACGGTCGGGACATCACCAAAGCCGCCGCGCACACCCGGGTGAAGCGCGGCATGGCCTACGTCCAGGAAGGCAAGCGGGTCTTCCACGCGCTCACGGTGGAGCAGAACCTGCTGCTCGGCGGCTACACCCGCCGCCTCAAGCGGCCCGCCCTGCGCGAGGAGGCGGAACGGATGTACGAGCTGTTCCCCGTCCTCGGCGACAAGCGGTCGCAGCTCGCCGGCACCATGTCCGGCGGCCAGCAGCAGATGCTCGCCATCGCGCAGGCCCTCATGGCCGGCCCGAAGCTCCTGATGCTCGACGAGCCCTCCGGCGGCCTGGCCCCCGTGATCGTCAACGAGGTCATGGAACGGGTCGGCCGGCTGAAGGAGACCGGCATCGGCATCCTGCTCGTCGAACAGGCCGTGGAGGCGGCCGTCGCCGTCGCCGACCACGTGGCCGTCCTCGACATGGGCCGCGTCGTCCTGTCCTCGCCCGCCGAGGACGTGGACGACCTCCAGGACGCCTACTTCGGCAGGACCCCGGCACCCCGAACACCCGCTCCGGGCTCCTGAACCCGCGGCCCGCGCCGCCCTGCCCCGGCCCCCGCCGAGCACCCTCGGCGGGGGCCGGGGCGTGCCGCGCTCCGGTGTGGCAAGCTGCGCTTACCGGGGGTAGTAGCGACAGATCGAGCACTTGCTTGGTGGGGGACGTCCCCCTGCCAGGAGGGACGGACGACATGGCGGCAGGGCGGTCCGGGCAGCCGGCGACCACACGGCGCGGATCCAGGGCCGGCGGCAACAGCGGCTCGCGACGCCGGGGCGAACTCCTCGGCATCGCCGCGGAGATGTTCGCCACGCGCGGCTACGCCCAGACGACCGTCCGGGACATCGCCGACGAGGCGGGCATCCTGTCGGGCAGCCTCTACCACCACTTCAGCTCCAAGGAGGAGATGCTCGACGAGATCCTCCGCGCGTTCCTCGACCCGCTCCTCGAACGTTTCCTCGCGATCGAGAAGCAGGGGGAGAACCCGGAGCAGGTCCTCGACGAGCTCGTCCGCCACTCCTTCGCGGCCATCCACGACTCACCCGTCGCGGTGGCGCTCTACCAGAACGAACTCACCATGTTCAGCAGCCGGCCCGGCTTCGAGTACGTCGGCCGGACCGGCAAGAAGATCGAGAAGATCTGGCTCACCGTGCTCAAGGCGGGCCAGAAATCAGGGGTGTTCCGCCCCGACGTCGACGTGAACCTCACCTACCGCTTCATCCGCGACGCGATCTGGTCCACCGTCCGCTGGTACCGCCCGCGCGGCACGTACCGGCACGAGGCGGTCGCGGTGCAGTTCCTCCTGGTCCTCCACGGAGGCCTCCACACCGCGTAGTCCAGCCCCGGTCGTGCGGACCCGGCCCCTCACTGGCTGGCGTATCCGCCGTCCACCAGGAACTCTGCCGCCGTCGAGTAACTCGCCTCGTCCGACAGCAGGTAGAGCACCATGTTCGCGACCTCTTCCGGTGCGGCCTGGCGCTGGATCGGCTGGTGCTTCACCGACTCGTGCGAGCGCTCCGAGTGCGCCGTCATGTCCGTCGCCACCATGCCGGGATGCACCGAGTTCACGCGGATGCCGTACGGCGCGAACTCCTGCGCCGCCGCCTTCGTCATCCCGCGCACGGCCCACTTCGAGGCCACGTAACTGATGATGTAGGGGAAACCGATGACGCCGCCCAGCGAGGAGATGTTGACGATCGAGCCGCCGCCGGCCGCCCGCATCGACGCCAGTACCGTCTTCATGCCGAGGAAGACCCCGACCTCGTTGACGTCGATCACCCGGCGGTAGTCCGCCTCCGACAACTCCTCGACGGGGCAGCGGTGCACGACCCCCGCGTTGTTCACCAGCCCCGTCACCTCGCCGAACGCCTCCCGAGCACGGGCCACCGCTGCGCTCCACGACGCCTCGCTCGTCACGTCCAGCTCGATGAACAGGGCGTTGTCCGCGCCCAGTTCCGCCGCCAGCGCCTCGCCCTCCTTCGTCAGGATGTCGCCGACCAGCACCTTGGCGCCCTCCGCGACGAGGCGCCGCGCGAACGCCGCGCCCATGCCGCGCGCGCCGCCCGTCACCACGACCACCTTGCCGTCCGCCCGTGCGCCCATCCCGTGCCCTCCGTACCCGTCGACGGCCGTCTGCCGTGTGCGCCGTGATGCTCGCAGCGGACCCCGCCCCCGCGCCCGGTCCCCGTCCCGGTCACCGGAACACACGCTCCCCGCGGCGCCACGCCGACGGCTGAGAGGGTGATTCTCAGAGTGTGAGAAGGGGGTGTGCGCGGAGCCCTCCCGTGCGGCACGGTCGTGCTCTCAGGCCGAGGGAGGCTCCGTGGCACCAACCGTCCCCGAGCGCGAGGGGCGTACCGGCACGTCGTCGGCGGGCTCCTTCCAGCGCGGACTCAACGTACTGATCACCGTGGCCGAATCCGGCGAGGCCCGCGTCGAGAAGATCGCCGCCGACGTCGGCATCCCCGTCAGCACCGTCTACCGGTACCTGCGCACCCTGCGCGACATGGAACTGGTGGAGGAGCGCGGCGGCACCTACGCCCCCGGCTGGCGCCTCCTGGAGATCTCCGGACAGCACCTCACGCACACCCGCCTCGTCGAACTGGGCCAGGGCGTGCTCGAAGAACTCACCGAGACCACCGGCGAGACCGCCGTCCTCACCGTCCGCGTCGGCACCCAGGCCATGTGCCTGCGCCAGACCCAGTCGGCCCAGCCGCTGCGCATGGCCTTCCGCATCAACCAACTCCTGCCGCTCTACGCGGGAGCCGGCCAGCGCGTCCTGCTGGCCCACGCCCCGCGCACCGTCATCGACCACGTGCTCCAGCAACCGCTGCGCAGCATCACGCCCCGCACCCTCGGCCGCGCCCAGCTCGCCGGCGAGATCGAGACGATCCGCCGGCGCGGCTTCCTCGTCACCCGCGGCGAGCTCAACGAGGGCGCCGTCGCCGTGGCGGTGCCCGTCGTCGCCGGGGGAGAGGTGCTGTGCGCGCTCACCGTGGCCGGGCCGGAGAACCGGTGCGGCTCGGACTGGCGCCGGCACACCCGCGGCCGGCTCCAGGCGGCCGGGCTGCGGCTCGGCGAGATCCTGGAGCACCGCGCCGGGCCGCCGCCCACCGGCTGAGCGGCGGCCGAGCCCGGCCTCAGGCCGGGGTGATCCGCACCGGCAGGCTCTTCCAGCCCCGCAGCGTGTTGTGCAGGAACGGCACCGGCTCGCCCGCGAGCTCCACCGTGCGGACCCGCCGGGCCAGCTCGCTGAACAGCACGTCCATCTCCAGGCGGGAGATCGGCTGCCCCACGCACTGGTGGATGCCGATCCCGAACGCCAGGTGCCCGGACGCGTCCCGCTCGATCCGGTACGCGTCCGCGTCCTCGCCGAACCGGCGCGGGTCCCGGTTGGCGGCCCCCATGAACAGCGCGACCTTCGTGTCCTCGTCGAGACGCACCCCGTCGATCACCGTCTCGCGCGCCGTCGTACGGAAGAACGACTGGAACGGGGACTCGAAGCGCAGCGCCTCGTCGATCGCGAACCGCGCCAGGGACGGGTTCTCGTGCAGCGCCGCCCACTCGGCGGGGTGGGTGACCAGGCACTTCATGGTGTTGCCGATGGACAGCACCGTCGTGTCCAGGCCCGCCGACAGCAGCGCGCGCACCAGCCGCGTCGCCTCGTCCGGGCTGATCACACCCTGGTCCGCGTACTCCCAGATCTTGGCGCCGAGCCCGTCCGGAGTCAGGTTCTCGCGGGCGCAGTTGTTCATCACCCACTCCACGGTCCCCTCGCCGGCGGCGAAGTAGGCGTCGTAGCGGGCGTCCTCCGGGCCGAACGCGGAGAAGTTCATCGCACCGTGCGGCAGCAGGTTCTCGGCGCGCCCCTCGCGGGGGATGCCGACCGCGTTGCCGAACACCTCGATCGGGAACAGCTCGGCGAGATCCGTGATCGCGTCGAACTCCCGCTCGTCCAGGACCCGGTCCACGAGCTCCACCGCGAACTCCTGGAACGCGGCCCGCAGCACCCGCACGTTGCGCGGCGAGATCACCCCGGCCATCGTCGTGCGCAGCGGGGTGTGCATCGGCGGGTCCGAGTCCAGGATGCCCGCGGGGCGCCACGGCGGCTGCTGATGGTAGTTGCGCGGGCCGACCCCGGCCCCGGAGACGAACGTCTCGTGGTCGGCCAGGATCCCCCGGCACTCCTCGAACCGGGTGAAGGCGTGCACCCCGTACTTCTCCAGCCACACCGCGGGCCCGGCGTCGCGCATGCGGGCGAACAGCGGATACGGATCGGTCAGGCTGGCGTCGTCGTAGGGGTCGTCCAGGACGGTGGTGACGACGTGGCCGGCGGTCCCGGTCATCGGGCCCCCTTCGGATCGGTGTACGGGTGGACGTGCCGAACCGTAGGCGCGCGGCGGACACCCCGGACACGGCCGTTATCACCTGCTGAGAACCACCGTTGCCGCACCCCGGCCGACGTCAGCACGATGCGGGTGTTCGGGGCGCCGGAAGAAGCACCCCGCGGACGGCGAGTGCGGAGACGGAGGAGTCATGTCGGCGCAGCAGTTCGTGACCGTCAAGGTCGAGGAGGTGACGCGGGAGGCGGCGGGTGTCGTCTCCTACGTCCTGGCGTCGCGCGACGGCCGGGCCCTCCCGGCGTGGACCCCGGGAGCCCACATCGACGTCGTGCTCTCTCGCGACCTCGTCCGCCAGTACTCCCTCTCGTCGGCCCCCGACGCGGCGCGCTGGCGGATCGCCGTGCTGCGCGAACCCGACGGACGCGGCGGCTCCGCCCACCTCCACGACCGGGTCAAGGTGGGGGACCACCTGCTGGTGAGCACGCCCCGCAACACCTTCCCGCTGGACCTCGCGGCCGACCGGCACGTCCTCGTCGCCGGCGGCATCGGGATCACGCCGCTCCTGCCGATGGCCGCCGCACTGGAAGCCGCGGGCAAGCGGTGGACCCTGCTCTACCTGGGACGCTCGGCGACCTCCATGGCCTTCGCGGACGAGCTGGGGAAGTACGGCGACAAGGTCGTCCTCCACCGCGACGACGAGTCCGGCGTCCTCGACGTCGCCGCCGCACTCGACCGGCTGGGAGCCGGACACGCCGACCTGTACGCGTGCGGACCGGCCGGCCTGCTCGCCGCCGTCGAGGGCTACGCCGGGAACCGCCCCGGCAGCCGGCTCGTCCTGGAGCACTTCACCGCGGCCCCCGACGCCGCGGGACGCGAGGACGACCGCCCGTTCACCGTGGTGACCCGCGACGGCCGCGACATCACCGTGGGCGCCGAGGAGTCGATCCTCGACGCGCTGACCGCGGCGGGCGTACGGTCGCTCAGCTCCTGCCGGGAAGGCGTCTGCGGGACCTGCGAGACCGGCGTCCTCGAGGGCGAGCCGGACCACCGCGACCGCGTGCTCTCCGAGGAGGAGCGCGCCGCGGGCGACACGATGATGATCTGCGTCTCGCGGTGCCGCGGAGAGCGCCTGGTCCTCGACGTGTGAGGGCCGCGGGCCGCCGCCGTCACGGCTGCCCATCATGAGAAGTGCCGCGACACCGTCGCGTACGACGAGGTACGGAACCGACATCAGGAGGAAACCCATGACCGAGCCCGTGACCCTGGGCGAGGCGCCCGTCTCGCTCGACGACCTCGTCGCCGTCGCCCGCGGCGGCCGGGAGGTCGTCGTCGGCGACGCGGCCGTCGAGGCCATGCGCGCCAGCGAGCGATGGGTCGGCTCGATCATCGAGGACATGCGCGCCGGAAAGCCCGTCGAGCCGATCTACAGCATCAACACCGGCTTCGGCTCCCTGGCCGGACGCCAGGCCTTCGACACCGTCGAGGACGCCGCCGAACTGTCCCGCCGCCTGATCGTCTCCAACGCCAGCGGAGTGGGCCGGCACCTCGACCACGAGGTCGTCCGCGCCGCCATGCTGATCCGCGCCGCGAGCCTCACCCGCGGCTACTCGGCCGTCCGCTCCGAACTGCCCGAGACCCTCGCCCGCATGCTCTCCGCGGGCGTCCACCCGGCCGTCCCCGAGTACGGCTCCCTCGGCGCCAGCGGCGACCTCATCCCGCTCGCGCACCTCGCGATCGTGCTGTCCCGCCCCGCCGGGGAGGACGCCGAGATCGACAGCGGCGAGGCGTTCTGGGACGGCGAACTCATGAGCGGCGTCGCCGCCATGAAGCACGCCGGGATCGAGCGGATCACCCTGCGCGCCAAGGAAGGCCTCGCCCTCACCAACGGCACGTCCTTCTCCACCGCGCAGGTCGCCCTGGCCGTCGCCGACGCGGAGAACCTGCTCGCCACCGCCGAGATCACCGCCGCGATGTCCATCGAGGCCCTGATGGGCTTCGGCGACGCGTTCCTCCCGCAGATCCACGAGGCCCGCGGCCACCAGGGGCAGATCGAGTCCGCCGCCCGCATCCGGCAGCTGCTCGGCGACAGCGCGCTGATCGACGGCGACGTGGACCGCGACCCGACCCGCAGGCCGCCCCAGGACGCGTACTCGCTGCGCTGCACCCCGCAGGTCCTCGGCCCCGTCCGCGACACCCTGCGCTTCGTGCACGGCATCGTCGAGACCGAGATCAACGCGGCCACCGACAACCCCCTGGTCTTCCCCGACCTGCCCGCCGGCCGCTCCCTGAAGGCCGTCTCCGGCGGCAACTTCCACGCCGAGTACCTCGCCTTCGCCGCGGACTTCCTCTCCATCGCCGTCACCGAGATCGGCAGCATCGCCGAACGCCGGCTGTTCCGCCTCGACGACGGCTCGCTCAACCGCGGACTCCCGGACATGCTCGTCGCCAGCGAGAAGGTCGGCATGGACTGCGGCTACATGCTGCCGCAGTACCTGGCCGCGGCCCTGGTGTCGGACTGCAAGACCCTGGCCCACCCCGACAGCGTCGACTCCATCCCGACCTGCGCGAACCAGGAGGACCACGTCTCGATGGCGAACAACGCCGGCCGTCACGCCCGGCAGGTCGTCGGCAACATCGAGGCGGTCATCGGCATCGAGCTCCTCATGGCGGCGCAGGCACTCGAACTGCGCCTCGCCGAACAGGATGCCGACCCCTCGGTGCTCTCCTCCGCGAGCCGGGCGGTGCTCGACATGCTGCGCTCGACCCGCTCGGCGGACGGCCGGCCCGTCGACCACATCACGCAGGACGTCGTCATGTACCCGAGGGTCCGCGCGGCCATCGACCTCGTGCACCGCGGCGCCGTCGTCGACGCCGTCCGCACGGTGCACGCGCACGAACCCGCCTGAGCCGGCGGCAGGGTGCGGGGGCGGCGCGTGATCGCCCCCGCACCCGTGGCTCCTGATCACCGAGGGCCGGGCCGGCCGCCCGTGCTAGCCTTGTGCGTTTGTGGCCTCGCCGCGCCGCCGCTCCGTACGGGGGCTCCGGCCGGTGGCCGCGTCCCCGCCGCGCCTTCCTCGGTACGGTCCCTTCGGAGGAAGGCTCACTGTGAGCGATTCAGCACGCGCCGACGCCCGGCAGCAGGACGACGTGCCCGCCGCGTCCTTCAGTGAACTGGGACTCCCGGCCGCGCTGCTGCGGACGCTCGACGTGTACGACGTCACCGTTCCCTTCCCCATCCAGGCGGCGACGCTGCCCCACGCCCTCGCGGGACGGGACGTCCTCGGCCGGGGCCGCACGGGCTCCGGCAAGACGCTCGCCTTCGGTCTCGCCCTGCTCGCCCGCACGGCCGGCCGGCGCGCCCAGCCGAAGGAACCCCTGGCGCTCGTCCTCGTGCCCACCAGGGAGCTCGCCCAGCAGGTCGGCGAGGTGCTCACCCCGTACGCGGAGGCCCTGAAGCTGCGGCTCGCGACCGTCGTGGGTGGCGTGTCCATCGCCCGGCAGGTCGCCGCGCTGCGGGACGGCGCCGAGATCGTCGTCGCCACCCCGGGACGCCTGCACGACCTCATCGAGCGCAAGGGCTGCCGCCTCGGCCGGGTCCGCATCACGGTCCTGGACGAGGCCGACCAGATGTGCGACATGGGCTTCCTGCCCCAGGTCACCGAGATCCTCGACCAGGTACGGCCCGACGGGCAGCGGATGCTCTTCTCGGCCACCCTCGACGGCGACGTCGACCAGCTGGTGCGCGGCTACCTGAGCGACCCCGGCGTCCACTCCGTGGATCCCTCGTCCAACGCGGTCTCCGGCATCGCGCACCACGTCTTCGTCGTGCACGGCCCCGACCGGTGGTCCGTCGCCACGGAGATCGCCGCCCGGGACGGCCGCGTCCTGCTGTTCCTCGACACCAAGCACGGCGTCGACCAGCTCACCCGGCACCTGCGGGCCAGCGGCGTGCCCGCCGCCGCCCTGCACAGCGGGAAGTCCCAGCCGCAGCGCAGCGCGACCCTGGCCCGGTTCAAGAACGGGCAGGTCACCGCGCTGGTGGCGACGAACGTCGCCGCGCGCGGCCTGCACGTCGACGACCTGGACCTCGTCGTCAACGTCGACCCGGCCACCGACCCCAAGGACTACCTGCACCGCGCGGGCCGCACGGCCCGGGCCGGCCGCTCCGGCACCGTCGTGACGCTCGCGCTCTCCGGGCAGCGCCGCGAGACGAGCCAGGTCATGGCGGACGCCGACGTCACCGCCAAGGTCACCAAGGTGCGCTCGGGTGAGGCGGAGCTGAGCCGGATCACCGGCGCCCGGGTCCCCTCCGGCACGCCCCTCGACGGCGGGCCCTCGTCACGCCCCAAGAACCACAACGCCCCGTTCCGCGGCATCGGCACCAGCAAGGACACCAAGAGCGGCGCCTCCGGTGCGAAGCCGTCCCGCAAGGGCAGCGAGGCCCGCAAGCTCGCGGAGGCCCGCAAGGCGGCCCGGGTCCGTCGCGGCGGCTGACCAGCAGCCGCCGGACCTTTGACGTAGGCAGTCAGGCTGGCTTGCTCCACCCCGCCGTGCTCGAATACACGTCGATCAGGTCCACCACGAACACCAGGGTCGAGCCCGGCGGGATGAGCGGCGAGGGGGACTGCTTGCCGTAGGCGAGGCGTGGGGGAACGACGATCTCGCGCCGGCCGCCGACTCTCATGCCCTTCACCCCGCGGTCCCAGCCCTTGATGACCCGGCCGCTGCCCAGCGCGAACTTGAACGGTTCGCCCCGGTCCCAGGAGGCGTCGAACTCCTTCCCCGTGGCGAAGGTGACCCCGACGTAGTGGACGCGGACCACCATGCCCGACTTGACCTCGGGGCCTTCCCCGACGACCAGGTCCCGTACGGTCAACTCGGTGGGGGCGTCGCCCTCCGGAACGTCGACCTCGGGCTTGGTCGGTTCACTCATCGCGGCCTCGTCGCTCTCCGTAGGAAGTCTTCGGGGCCACGCTACGGCAGTCCGCTCAGGTGGGTCCCGACCAGTCGAAGGTGATCGTCTTGCTGGACTTGCCGGTGCGGTCCCAGGTGAAGCCGAACGCGTCGGCCCGGTCGGTCACGGCGCGGCCCCAGGTGGCGAGTTGGCCGGGGCCGGTCTCGCAGCCGGGGAGGTTCGTCGACTGCACGCGGGCGCCTTCCGGGGTGGTCGGACCCGTGAGCGCCTCGGCGCGTGCCTCGAGCTTCCCGGGCACGGAGGCCCGCCAGGTGCCCCGGTCCTCGTCGATCTCCACGTCGATCGGCGCGAAGTCCATGCCCCGCACCTCGAACGCGCCCATGGTCACCAGTTGCTCGGGCCAGCTGCCCGCCTGACCGCTGAAGATCATCTGCAGGGCCTGTCGCTGCCCGTCGTCGGCCCGCTCGTCGAAGATGAACGCGGCGTACGAGTCCGAGTGCTCCGCCCACACATTGCCGACGAAGGAACCGAGCATCACCATGTTCAGGCCGTCCAGCCGGACATCACCGTAGGCACCCTCGCGGATGTGCCACACCAGGATGCCTTCGCAGTCACCGGTGGTCGGCGGCTGGGCGAACGAGCACGGGCACGGAATGCTGCACTTGCACACGTCGAACCAGTCGCCCGCCAGGCGCCAGGCCGGCACCGTCTCTGTCGCCGGGGTCATCGCTTTCACCTCACACAGCCATGGCCGCGGGGCGTGGGAGCGGAGCCTCGGACCCGGTGATCCGGGTGCGTCCGGCCCCCGGCGGCCGGAACGGGTCGATTCCTTTCCTCCCCTCCATCGTGCGCCCGGATCGCCGGCACATCCAGCGGTGAGCGGCTCGCGGCGAACGGTTTGCCTTCCCCGGAATCCGTGCTGTGCTGGAAGGGTCCGGGAGGAGTGCGTCATGCATGCCTTTCAGCGGCCGGCCACGAGAGACCATCCGCTGCGGACGGGAGCGCTGCTGCCGGTCCGGGATCTCGCCGTGGCCTGGACGTTGATCGTCCTGATCGCGGCCCTGGCCTGGGTGCTCACGGTGGGCCAGGCCCGCGACATGGGGGTCGAGCCCGGCACGATGGGGATGGCGCTGCCGCTGTTCCTGCTGCTGTGGCTGGCCATGATGGCGGCGATGATGCTGCCCTCCGTCGCCCCCGTCGCGCTGACCTGGGCCAAAGGCATAGCCCGCCAGTCCAGCGGTGCCCGACGGGCGCTGCGCACCACCGAGTTCCTCTCCGGCTACCTGCTGGTCTGGACGGCGTTCGGCCTCCTCGCGTACGGCGGCCTCGCCCTCACCGGTGACCTGGTCGACCGGAACCCGGACTCCGCACGGTGGATCGGGGCGGCCGCCTTCGTGCTGGCCGGGCTGTACCAGTGGGGCCCGGTCAAGGACATCTGCCTGCGCCACTGCCGCAGCCCGATGGCCCAGCTGATGCACTACGCCTCGTACCGGCCCCGCCTGCGTGACCTGCGGGTGGGGCTGCACCACGGGGCGTACTGCCTCGGCTGCTGCTGGGCCCTGATGGTCGTCCTGATCCCGCTCGGCGTCATGAACATCGCGGCGATGGCGGCCGTCGCGGCCCTGATCTTCCTGGAGAAGCTCTGGTCCCGGGGGCCGCAGCTCGCCCGGGTGTCCGGCGTCGCGTTCCTGGTGCTGGCCGCGCTGGCGCCCTTCCAGGACTGGCTGCTGCCGGGCCTGCAGAGTGCGACGACGATGCCGATGTGACGCGGGCCCGGTGGGACAATGCCAGCGTGGGCCGGCACGTGGAGTCGCTACTGGTGGGCCGGACCGCGCTGTTGACATCGCTGCGCAGACAGGTGGACGCGGCGGTCCTCGGGC
Organism: Streptomyces sp. NPDC025806; assembly: GCF_055558275.1. Classification (NCBI taxonomy): domain Bacteria; kingdom Bacillati; phylum Actinomycetota; class Actinomycetes; order Kitasatosporales; family Streptomycetaceae; genus Streptomyces; species Streptomyces sp. NPDC025806. The sequence goes on from NZ_JBVHMU010000005.1 coordinate 92,852, forward strand.
GCGGCGGGCTGGTCCTGCTGGCCGGGGAGCCCGGCATCGGGAAGACGGCGCTCGCCGCCGAGGTCCTGAGCCACGCGCGAAGCCTCGGGGCGACCGTGGCCTGGGGCAGTTGCGAGGACGGCGGCACCGCCCCCGGCCTGTGGCCCTGGCAGCAGATCCTCCGCTCGGTCACCGGGCGACCGGAGCCGCTCGACGGGGGCGAGGGCGGGCCGTCGCCGGGCCACGACGGTGAGGACGCCAGGCCGGCACTCTTCGAAGACGTCGCCCAGCGGCTCCTGGACGGTGGCAGGACACTGGTCGCCGTGCTCGACGACCTGCAATGGGCGGACACCGCGTCGGTGCTGCTGCTCGGCCACCTGGGGAGGCGGGCCCGGCACGAGTCGCTGCTCCTGATCGGGACCTACCGCGACGTCGAGCTCGCGCCCGATCACCCGCTGCGCTCGCTGCCGGACGCGGACGTGGTCGTACTCGGCGGTCTGGCACCGTTCGAAGTGGCCGTGCTCCTCGACCGTTTCAGCGGTCGGGCCGGAGCGGAGACAGATGGTCCGGAGACGGCCGGTCCGGGGGTGGCTGGTCCCGTGTCGGTTGGTCCGGGGGCGGCTGGTCCCGAGTCGGCTGGTCCGGAGTCGGCTGGTCCGGGGGTGGCTGGTCTCGCGTCGGCTGGTCCGGAGTCGGCTGGTCCGGGGGCCGCTGGTCCCGCGTCGGCCGGTTTGGAGGCGGCCGGTCCGGAGACGGCCGGTCCCGGCGCGGCCGGAGCGGAATCCGCCTCCGCGGAGAGCGCGCAGGCCGTGCACCGCCGTACCGGAGGCAACCCCTTCTTCGTCCAGCAGATCGCCCGGCTGCGCGCCGCCGGCGGGGACAGCGGGGCGCTCCCGGTCGCGGTCGGGCAGACGGTGGCCCGGCGCCTGGCCCGGCTGCCGGACCGGACGGCCCGTCTCCTGGCCACCGCGGCGGTGCTCGGCCGCCGGTGCGCGATCGGCCACCTGGCGGTCGCAGCGACCGTTTCGCCCACCGAGGTGCCGGGCCTGATGGAGCCGGCGGTCGACGCGCGGATCGTCACCCGTGACGGTCCGGACGGATACCGGTTCGTGCACGACCTCTTCCGCGAACAGCTGATGGCCGAACTCGATCCGGCCCGGCGCGCCCGCATCCATCTCGCCGCCGCGAGAACGCTGGAAGGCGTCGGCCGTCCCGCCGAACTGGCCTGGCACTACGCGCAGGCCCTGCCGTTCGGCCCCCGCGAACCGGCCGTCCGCCACGCGGTGCGGGCCGCACACCAGGCGCTGCGTCAGCTGGCGTACGAGGAAGCCGCCCACTGGTGGCGGCAGGCCGTACGACTGACCCCTGCGCACGATCCCGGACGGATCGGGCTGCGTGCCGCCCTGGCCCAGGCCGAGCTGTGTGCCGGTTCGCGGGACACGGCCGCGCACGAGTTCGCCGAGGTCGCGACGCAGGCGCAGGCGCAGGCGCGGGAGCAGCCGGAGATGCTGGCGGCGGCAGCGCTGGGTCTGCATCGCGCGGGGGTCCGCAGCGGCGACTCGCGGCGCGAACTGGTCGGCCTGCTGGCCCGGGCCGAGGCCGCGCTGCGCGGCGGTCCCCGTGCCGCGCTGCACGCCGAAGTGCTGGCCGCACTGGCACGGGAGTTGGCCGACGGGCCGGAGCAGGACCTGGCACGGGCGCGGGAGCACGCCCGGCAGGCGGCGGCCAGGGCCCGTACCGCAGGAGATCCCCGCGCGCTGGCCACCGCGCTGTTTGCCCAGCACGACGTCGAATGGGCCCCCGGCACGGCGCGGCGGCGGCTGGCGCTCGCCGAGGAGATGGTGGTGGCCGCCGTGGACGCCGACGACGCCGCCTTGGAGTTCGAGGGGGCGCTGTGCCGGTTCGTGGCGCTGCTGGAACTCGCCGAACCCGGCGCGGCGGCGGCGCTGCGCCAGGCGTCGGCCGCGGCCGAGCGCTCCCGCCTGCCGCGCGCCCGCTACCTGGTGCGCTCGCGCGAGGCCGCGTTGGCCCTGATGGAGGGCCGGTTCCGGGAGGGCCGGCGGCTGTCCGACGAGGCGTCCGCGCTGGCGGAGGCCATCGGTGAGCCGGACGGCCGGGGCGTGACCGCGACCCAGCGCGTCGCCGACGCGCTCGCCCGGGAGGGGCCGGGCGCCGTCGCGGCGGCGTTCGACGCGTTCGGCGACGGCGGGCTGCCGCCCGAGTTCCTGCCGCTCGGCCGCTGCTTCGCGTACCTGGCGGCGGACGAGCCCGAGGCGGCGGCTGCGGTCCTGCGGGCGCTGCCCCCGGCCGAGAAGCTGTCGCGTTTTCGGTGGCGGGCCCTGGCCGGCATGGCCTTCGACGTCGAGATCGCGGTGGCGGCCGGGGTACCCGACGTGTGCGCCGACCGCTATCAGCGCCTGCTGCCGTACGCGCAGGAGACCGTCGTGATCGGTGGCGGCGTCGCCGTTCTCGCTCCGGTGGCGCTCTACCTCGGCCTCGCCGCCACCGGGCCGAAGGCCGTGGAGCACCTTGAGGACGCCCTGACCGCCGCCGACCGCCTGGGCGCGCGACCCGTCGCCGCCCGGGCCCGGCTCGAACTCGGCCGCGCCCTCCTGGCACGCGAACCCGCGGACGAACGCGGCAGGCTGCTGCTCTCCCAGGCGCTGCTCGCGGCCGAGGAGCTGGGCCTCGACCGGCTGCGCGACCGGGCCCGGGACGCACTCGCCCACGCGGACGCCGCCCACGTCTTCCACCGTGACGGACAGCTGTGGACCCTCGGATACGCCGGACGCACGGTGGTGCTCCCGGACGTCAAGGGGCTTCATGACCTCGCCCTGTTGTTGTCCTGCCCCGGCCGGGAGATCTCCGCGACCCGCCTGCTGACCGGAGAGGACCTGCCGTCCCCCGGCAGTGACGAGGTCGCGGACGACACGGCGCGCGCCGCCTACCGGGTCCGTCTGGATCGCCTCGACGAGGAGATCGCCGAGTCCCACGAGGAGGGCGCGGCCCGACGTCTGCGCCGCGCGGAGGACGAGCGCGACGAGCTGATCACCGAGCTGCGCAGGGCGTACGGCCTCGGTGGGCGCCGGAGGCGCCTGGGCGATCCGGGCGAGCGGGCCCGGACGACGGTCACGGCGCGGATCCGGGACGCCATGCGCCGGATCGAGCGGGAGCACCCCGAGCTCGGCCGGCACCTGCATGCGACGGTCACCACCGGGCGAGCCTGCGCCTATCGCCCCGAGGAACCGGTCCACTGGCAGCTGTGAGCCCCGGTCCCACAGTTCGTGAGGAGCCTTCTCACGCCTACGGGTCACCAACGACCCGAAAAGGTGATCGAGATGACCTCCCTGGACACCACTTCCCCGGACCGGACCTCTACGGACCGGACCTCTCCTGACACGACCCCTCCCGACACGACCCCTCCCGACCCGGCCGCTTCCGAGAGCGCCGCGGTCGAGGAAGCCATGGGCACCGTCTTCACCGACCTCGGCGTCAACTGCACCGCCCCGCTGATCGTCCTGGGCGACCGGCTCGGTCTCTTCCGCACCCTCGCGGGCGCGGGCCCCCTGACCTCCGGCGAACTCGCCGAGCGCACGGGACTGGTCGAGCGGTACGTCCGCGAATGGCTGCGCGGCGTCGCCGTCGCCGGATACCTCGGGTACGAGCCGGCCACGGACCGCTTCACCCTCACCGACGCGTACGCGGCCGTCCTGGCCGACGACACGGCCCCGACCGCGCTGATCGGCGTCTTCCCCGGCCTCCAGGCGCTGTGGGCGGACCTCGACCGCGTCGAGGAGTTCTTCCGCACCGGCGGCGGCATGGCCTGGGGCGACCACCACCCCGCGCTCGGCGCCGCACAGGAACGCTTCACCCGCCCCGCGTACGTGCACGGCCTGATCGCCGAGTGGATCCCCGCCGTCGACGGCATCGCCGCGAAACTCGACGCCGGAGCGACCGTCGCCGACCTCGGCTGCGGTCGCGGCCTCTCCTCGATCCTGATCGGCGAACGGTGGCCGCACGCCCGGGTGCACGGCTTCGACCCGGACGACGCCTCCATCGCCCACGCCCGGTCCGCCGCGGCCCGGGCAGGAGTGGACGACCGGGTGACCTTCGAGGTCGCGGACGCCACCACCTACCCCGGCGGCGGCTACGACCTGGTCACCTTCACCGACTCCCTGCACGACATGGGCGACCCCCGAAGGGCGGCCGCGCACGCCCGCGACACGCTCGCCGAGGACGGCGTCGTCCTGGTCGTCGAGCCCCTGGCGGCCGACCGCTTCGAGGACGACTTCGCCAACCCGTACGCCCGCGTCGGCTACGCCATCTCGACCCTCGTCTGCACCCCCTCGTCACTGGCCCAACCCGGAGCCGCCGCCCTCGGCACGATGGCCGGCGAAACCCGGCTGCGGGACGCCCTCACCGCGGGCGGCCTCACCCGTGTCCGGCGCGTCGCCCAGGACAGCGCCCCGATGAACATCGTTCTGGAGGCACGGCCATGACCACCCTCGCCCCCTCCGACGTCGAGGGCATCACCGCTCTCGACGCCACCGCCCAGGCCGAGCTGGTCCGCAGCGGCCGGCTGAGCGCCGAGGAACTCGTCACCGCCGCGATCACCCGCGTCGAGGCCCTCGACCCGCGCCTCAACGCGGTGATCACACCCACCTTCGACCGGGCCCTCGACGAGGTCCGCGCGGGGCTCCCCGACGGTCCCTTCACCGGCGTCCCGTACCTGCTCAAGGACCTCGCCACCGAGCAGACCGGTGTGCGCTTCACCGAAGGCTCGGCCTTCCTGCGCGACCACGTCTCGCGGCACGACCAGGAACTCGTCCGGCGGCTGCGCGCCGCCGGGGTCGTCCTGCTCGGCAAGACGAACACCCCCGAGTTCGGCATGGCCCCCACCTGCGAACCCCTCCTGCACGGGCCCACCCGCAACCCCTGGGACCCGACCCGCACCACCGGGGGCTCCTCGGGCGGCTCGGCGGCGGCGGTCGCCGCCCGTATGGTCCCGGCCGCGCACGCCAACGACGCCGGCGGTTCCATCCGCTTCCCGGCCTCCTGCTGCGGCCTGTTCGGCCTCAAGCCCACCCGGGCCCGTGTGCCGTTCGGACCCGCCTACGGAGACGCCTTCGGCGGCTGGGCCGCCGAACACGCCGTCACCCGCACGGTCCGCGACTCGGCCGCCCTCCTGGACGCCGTCGCGGGCCCGGCACCCGGCGACCCGTATCCGGCCCCTCCGACGCCGGAGTCCTTCCGGACGGCGGCGGAACGGGACCCGGGACGCCTCCGGATCGCGTACAGCCTGCGCACCAGCGGCGGCCATCCCGTCCACGCCGACTGCGCGGCCGCCCTGTGGGACGCCGTCCAGCTGTGCACGGACCTCGGTCACGACCTCGTCGAAGAAGACCTGCCGGGCCTCACCGAGGACGTGAGCGAAGCTGTCGGCACCGTGTACGGCGCCGCCATGGCGTGGATCGTCGGCTACTGGATCCGGGAACTGGGCCGCGAGCCGGGGCCCCAGGACCTGGAACCGTACACGCGCGCCAACTGGGAGTGGGGCCGGGGCGTCACCGGGGGCGACTACCTGCTGGCCGTCACCACGCTTCAGGCGTTCGCCCGCACCGTCGCCCGGTTCCTCAACCGGTACGACGCGTTCCTCACCCCGACGCTCGCCCAACCACCCCTTCCCCTGGGCGAGATGACCTCCACCGAGGACGACCCCTGGCGCACCGCCCGCAACAGCGCGCCCTTCATCGCCTTCCCCGCCGTGGTCGCCAACCTCACCGGTGATCCGGCGATGTCCGTCCCGCTCCACCTGTCGCCGACCGGGCTGCCCGTCGGTGTCCACTTCCTCGGCCGCTACGGCGACGAGTGCACCCTGTTCCGCCTGGCCGGCCAGCTCGAACGCGCCCGGCCCTGGGCCCAAGGGGCGCCGCTCTAGACCCCCGGCGGACTCGGATCGAGGCGCCTTCGGCCGGCGACGAGGGTCCATGCGTCGACATCCTGATAGAGGCGCGGGCCCACGTGCCCTCGCAGCGTGCTGCCGACCAGGTGGAGGCGCTCGGTCCGCCACGGGCGTCCGGTGAATCCGTCGAGGCAGGCCGCCGCCGCGGTCACCGACGCGTTGTCGGAGCGGCGGGCGCGGGCCAGCGTGAGGTGAGGGCGCAGCGGACGCTCTACGAAGGTGACGCCGCAGTGCCTGACCCGCACCCGCACCGCCTCGGCCAGTTCGTGGAGTGGATCGAGGTCGCCCCCGATGCCGCTCCACAGCACACGCTCGTCGAAGTGTCCGCCCCCGACCAGCGACAGTTCGAGCGCGGGGCGCGCTGCCGCCAGGTCGGCGAGGGGCGCGCGAAGCCGCTGAACGACCCGCACCGGCAACTCGCCCAGAAAGGCGAGGGTGATGTGCCAGTCCTCGATGCGGTTCCAGCGCAGGTCTGGGTGGGCGGCGTAGGCCGGGCCCAGCGCGCGGGCCAGTTCGTCCTTCGCGTCGTCGGGCGGTGCGAGGGCGATGAACGCGTGCTGGGTGGCGGTCTGCGGTGCTTCGGTCACGGACGCCTTCCTACCCCATGAGCCCGCGGCCCATGATTTCGCTACGACCGTTGCGTAAGCATCGGAGTCGACCTAAAGTCGCTTTACGAAACAGTCGTAGCGAAATAGGGGCACCGGCGCCCTCGGCGGCGCCCTTCCTGTCAGGGAGAGCTGATGACCGTATCGACGGAAACAACGGAAGCGCCGGACGTCACGGAAACGGGGGAGGCGCCCGCCCGGTCTCGCCGCAAGCGGCTGCGCCGTCGGCTGACGGCTGTACTCGTGCCCCTCCTCGCCCTGCTGGCGGGCTACACCGTCTGGACGAACGCGCGCCCCCACACCCTGAATGCGTCGATCGAGCTCGACGCCACCCCCGACGAGGTCTGGCGGGCCCTCACCGACCTGCCCGCCTACGACGAGTGGAACCCGTTCATCGTCTCCGCAGGCGGCGCCGTCGAGCGGAACGCCACGTTGCGCCTCGTGATGCGTGACGAGACCGGCGACACCACCTTCACCCCCACGGTCCTGGCCGCCGACGCCGGCAAGGAGCTGCGCTGGATCGGCCGGATCGGACCGGGCCTGATCTTCGACGGCGAACACCGCTTCCTGATCGAGCCGTTGGGGGAGCACCGCGTCAGGCTGACCCAGAGCGAGAAGTTCCGTGGCGTGGTGGTGCCGTTCTTCCAGGGCAGCCTCGACTCCCGCACGCTGCCGCAGTTTCGCGCGATGAACCGGGCGCTCGCCGACCGCGTCGCCGCACTGCGGGCGCGGTGACGCACCGCGGGCCACGGGGCCGGGCTCAGTGCTTGTCGACGAGTGCGTGGTGGAGCGTGTAGTGCCGGGTGTCGTGGCTGTCACCGCGGAGGTGGTCGGCGGCGGTGGGATCGGCCCACTCGCGGACGAGGTGCGCCCGCTGCCCGTCGGGCGTCAGGTGGACGTGCGCGGCGACAAGGCCGGGGTGCCGGACCAGGGCGATGTCCGTGTCCTGCGCGGCCGTTGTCGTCACGGTGAACACCTCGGTGGAGCGGTCCGGGTCGTGGACGACGCTGCTCGCGAGGCGGGTGCGCTGGAGTCCGGGACGCTTGATGTCGGGGACGAGGGTGTCCACGCGGCTGACCGTGTCGTCGCGGTGGGTCCGCGCCCAGGCCAGATGGGCTTCGTCGCTGGTCCACTGGGCGTAGAAGAGCAGGCCGGTGCCGTCCAGGGACAGGAAGACGTGCTGGGACAGGCGGCCGGGAGGGGGTGCGGCGGCGGCCCATTCCGCGCTCACCGCGGTGGCGGCCGCGCGGGAGCGTGCGGCGGTTCCGGTGAGCCACTGGCTCAACAGGGCGGTGCCGGCGGCGGGTTGAAGGATGTCCGTGAAGCGGGTCATGGGAGTGCCTCCGGTCCTCGGGCCTACTCGTAGGGGCGGCGACGCATCAATTAGGCACCTAACAATATGGAGCCATATGAGTGGCGTCAAACATGATCGGGGGCCGTACCGTTAGGATCCGTACATGACGCGTGAGGTGGAACAGCTGGAACAGGCGGTCGCGGACCTCTTCGCCGCCTTCCGGCGCAAGCGAGGCCGTGAGCAGGCGATCGGCGACGGCCTGTCCGGGACCCAGTTGCGGGCTCTGGACGGGCTGGCCGATGCGGGCCACGCGACCGCCCGCCAACTCGCCGCGTACGCGGACGTGACTCCGGCCACCATGACCGGCCTGCTCGACACGCTGGAAGCGAGAGGGGTGATCCGGCGCGAACGCAGTCCCGTGGACCGCCGGGCGATCCAGGTCGTCCTGACCGACCGCGGGCGTGAGCTGACCGAGGAGGCCAGAGACCGATGGCGTCAGCGGTGGCAGGAGGCGATGGCGGACGTCCCGCCCGAAGAACTCCGGGCCGCCGTCCGCGTCCTCGGCAAGGCGGCCGGTGTCTACGACGGGATGTGACCCCGGAACGCGACCGTGACAGCGGCGAGGATTGCCGCGGACGTCGTGGGACCGCTCATGCGCCGAAAGGGGTGCCGTCCAAGGTCCAGTGGGGGTCGGGCGTGATGCCGAGGGCGGTGTACACATGGGCGGCCACGTCGGCGTGGTGGAGGACCGGCGGAGCCGTGCCGGCGGACAGACCGGGGCCGCACGCGGCGATCCAGGCCGTACGTTCCTGCGCGCTGCGGCCTCCGTGGCCCCCTTCGTCGCGGTGGCCGTGGTCCGTGACCACGATGACCGTCCAGCGCTCCTCCGCGTAGGCGGGACGACGGCGCACGGCGGTGAGGAGTCGGCCGAGCCGCTGGTCAGCGGCCTCGATCGACCTGCGGTACTCCGGACCGCAGCCCAGGAAGTGGGCGGTCTCGTCGACCGCGCCCAGGTAGACGAAGCCGGCGTGGAGCTCCTCGTCCAGGCCGAGCAGGTGTTCGGCGTCGGTGGTCACCTGCCCGTCCACCTCCTCCCACGCCTCGGGGGTGTCCGCGTGGGGAGCGACATAGCCGAGCCGGGTCGGGGCGATGAACAGGGGGCCGCCCTGCTGGGCGAGGAAGAGCGGCGCCCAGCCTCCGACGGCGAACGTGCGGCGTCCGCAGTCGGTGGCGAGCCGGGTCGTGAAGTCCGGGAAGACGTCGAGGCGGTTGCCGTCCAGGCGATGGCCCCACACGCCGTGCTTGGCGACGCCGACCCCGGTGGCGATGGTGGCCCAGCAGGGGCCGGACATCGTGGGTGTGGCGGCGTCCACCTCGACCGGCGCCAGGAAGCCCGCGCGGGCTATGCCGTCGAGGTGCGGGGTGTGGAGCTCGGGGAGCAGGTCGAGACGTACGCCGTCGATGCCGACCACCAGGACGCGGGCGGTGTCCGGTGCGTTGTTCATGGGCGGATCCAGGGGTGTCGTGGGAGCGGACGGGGATGGGGCGGGGCCGGGGCTCAAGCGCCGACGCGGTGGAGCCGGATCAGACTGCTGGCGTAGTCGCCGTCGGGAAGCCGTGGGTCGATGCCCAGGTTCACCAGGACGGTGCCGCTGTGCACCTGGTTCAGGTCCGGGTCCAGGTAGCGCGCGCCGGGGTCGAGCGCGGGCAACCGGACGGGGGCCGGCGCGTGTCCGAAGCGCGTCGTGGGGCGCCAGGCGAGGATCGCGTGCTCGCTGTCGTCCGGCGCCGCGTAGTGGACCGCCCAAACCGGGCCGTCGAAGGCGACGCGGTGCTGGTGTCCCCGCTGGACGAGCGGGCGGATGCGCTTGTACGCGGCGACGAATCCGGCGGCCTCCTCCAGGTCCCCGTCGGACCAGGACGTCAGGTCCCCGCCGATCCCCAGCGCCCCCGCCATGGCGACGTGGAAGCGGAATCGCAACGGCGTGCGCCGGCCCGTGGCGGGGTTCGGGCTGTCCGTGACCCATGCGGCCATCGCCCGGGCGGGGAAGAGCTGGGAGAAGCCGTGCTGGATGCCGATCCGGTCGACCGGATCCGTGTTGTCGGAGGTCCAGGCCTGGTCGGTGCGGGCCAGCATGCCGAGGTCGACGCGTCCGCCGCCGCCCGCGCACGCCTCGATGCCCAGGCGGGGGTGCGCGGCACGGAGCCGGTCCATGATCCGGTGCACGGCCCGGGTGTGCTCGATCCAGAGCAGGTCGGGGTCGGGGTGGCCGTCCCAGCCCGCCTCGGTGACGGGCCGGTTGGCGTCCCACTTGAGCCAGTCCACGTCGTCGTCGCGGACCAGGCGGTCGAGGGTCTCCTGGGCCCAGGCCTCCACCTCGGGCCGGGCGAGGTTCAGCATCAGCTGGTTGCGCAGTTCGGTCGCGTCGAGCCGGCCGGAGTGGACGACCCAGTCCGGATACGCCCGGTACAACTCGCTGTCGCGGTTCACCATTTCCGGCTCCACCCACAGACCGAACCGCATGCCGAGGCGGTGCACCTCGTCGGCGAGCGGACGCAGCCCGCGGGGGAAGGCCGCGGGGCGAGGCGTCCAGTCGCCGAGACCGGATCGGTCGTCGCGGCGGGTGCCGAACCAGCCGTCGTCCAGGACGAAGAGCTCCGCGCCGAGCCGGGCGGCCCGCCGCGCGAGGCGGATCTGGCCGGCCTCGTCGACGTCGAACCCGGTGGCCTCCCACGAGTTGTAGAGGACCGGCCGGTCACGGTCGGGCGCCGGCAGCACCTGTCGGCTCACGTACGCGTGCCAGGTGCGACTGGCCCCGCCGAAGCCGTGCGGCGTGTAGAGACCCGCGTACACCGGGGTGTGCAGGCTCTCACCGGGTTGCAGCGTCCAGCCGACTCCCTCGTGGCCGAAGCCGCCGGTCCAGATGGTGCGGCCGACCGGATCGCGGTGGACCGTGACGCGCCAACTCCCGCTCCAGGCGAGCGCGGTGCTCCACACCTCGCCCCGCTCCTCGCTCGCGGTGCCGTCGTCGACGGCCAGCCAGGGGCTCGCGTGATGGCCCGTGAATCCCCGACGGCTCGTCAGAACGGTCTCGGCCACCGGCAGTCGGTCCCGTTGGAGCTGGAACTCGCTGTTCCAGCCGCCCACCAGATGGCTGAGCCGGTAGTCGGCCAGCGGGGGAGCGGTCCAGGAGGCCGAGTCCAGCCGGTCGACGGTGATCGGATCGGGTGATCCGTCCGCCGCCCCGGTGTGGGTCAGCTCCGTCCACCGTTCGACGACATCGGTGTCCGGCCGTACGCGGTAACAGAGTTCGGCCCGCAGCGGGCGGCGGCGGTCCTCCAGCCGAAGCCGCAGTTCGCCGCCGTCCACGCGGTGACCGGCGAAGCGCCACTGGGCACCGCGGGTGCCGTCGGCGAAGCGGACCTGGAGGCCGGCCGGCCCGAAGCGCGCCCCGGTCTGCGGCGCGAGCTCGTCGGGCGCGGCGTCCGCCTCGAAGCTGCTCGCGGCGGGTGAGACCACGTCCGGCAGAGAGGCCAGAACATCGGTGTCCAGCGGTGCGCCCCAATGGACGTGCCGGGGACTGCCGTCGGCGGCGACGCGGAGCGCGTAGACGCTGTGGGGCGTACGCAGAACCGCGAGGCCGAGGCCGGGATCGAAGGTGACGAGCGGGTGCGTGGCGAGCACGGGCGGTCCTCTGACGTCAGAAGTGAAGCGGGGCCCTGGAGTTGGGCGCAGAAGAGGGCCCGAGCGTAGGGGAGCCCCAACTCCCTAATCAATACTGGAAGAAGTTATTTATTTGCTCTATGTTGCACCCGTGTTTCGACATCACGCCCCGCCTCTGGTCACTGCACCTGCCGAGACCGCGGTCCTCGCCCTGCTCCTTGCGGAGGGGCCGCTCAGCAGAGTGGAACTGGCCCGCCGCACCGGGCTCTCCTCGACGGCCGTCACCAAGGCGGCCCGCCCGCTCATCGACGACGGGTACCTGTACGAACTCCCACCGGAGCGCACCGCACCCGGGGCGGGCCGGCCGGTCAACCCGCTCGCGGTGGCCGCCGACAGGGAGTACTTCATCGGGCTGAAGATCAGCGCCGACCAGGTCCTGGGCGCCGTCTGCGACCTGCGGGCCGGCATCCGGGCCACGGCACTGCGCTCATTGAGCGAGTGCACACCCGAGGCCGTCACCGCCCTGGTCGCCGAGCTGGTCGACGAACTGCTCGACACCGACCCCTCGTTCCGGGACCGCACCCGCCACCTCGGCGTCGCGGTGAACGGGGACGTGGACCGCGACAGCGGCACGCTCCGCCACTCCGGCCTGCTCGGCTGGCGTGACGTCCCGATCGCCGAACTGCTCTGCGCCGCGACCGGGTTGACGGTCACCGTCGAGAACGACGTCCGGGCCCTGACCGTCGCCGAGCACTGGTTCGGCGAAGGAATCGGCACCGGCTACTTCGCGCTGGTCACCATCGGATCGGGCATAGGCTCCGCCCTCGTCGTCAACGGGCACCTCCTGCGCGGGGCCTACGGCGTCGCGGGCGAGGTCGGGCACATCTGTGTCGACCCGTCCGGGCCGCGCTGCCGGTGCGGCGCGCGCGGCTGCGTCGAGGGAGTCGCCTCGACGGACGTGATCCTCGCCGAGGCCCGCGAACTCACCGCCGATCCGGACCTCACGCTGGAGAAGGTCGTCGCCATGGCGCGCGACGGCCACCCCCAGCTGGTGGAGCGGTTCGCCCGGGCCGGACGTGCCATCGGCGTCGGCATCGCCACCCTGGTCAACGTCGTCGGCCCGGAACGGGTCGTCGTCAGCGGTGAGGGAGCCGACGCCTACGACCTGCTCGGCCGCCACATCCAGGACGCGTACGCCGCGCACGTCTTCGGCGCCGCGTCCCGCTGTCCGCTGTCGCTGCGACCGCTTCCCTGGGAGGAGTGGGCCCGCGGCGGCGCGGCGGTGGCGATCCAGGCCCTCTTCCCGCAGCCCCCGGCGACCGCCACGATCGGCGCCGGCTGACCGGCGCGGCGAAAGCCGCCGTTCCCCAGCTGTCTCGCGCACGACCCCCTGGCCGCGCCCTCTTCTGCCGGCAAGCACTGACGAAGGCGCCGACCAGGGAGCACATCCGCCCCGCACACACCCTGAGAGAAGGACATGCGACATGAGCGCACGCAGATCCGAGCTTAGCCGACGCGGGTTCCTCACCGGCTCACTGCTCGTAGCCGCCGGAACGGTCCTGACGACCGCCTGCAGCACCGACCCCACGGGCGGCTCGGCCTCCGGGGCGAAGACCACCCTCAACGTCTGGTACCACGCCTACGGCGAAGCCGGCACCCAGCAGGCCGTGCTCCGCTACGCCAAGGAATTCACCAAGGACAACCCGGACATCGCCGTCAAGGTGACGTGGGTTCCCGGAGACTACTCGAGCAAGCTCAACGCGACCCTGCTGACCGACGCGGCCCCGGACGTCTTCGAGATCGCCGACTTCAGCGAGGCCCTGGTCCGGCGGGGGCAGATCGCCGCGCTCGACGACGTGTACGGCAGCGCCAGAAGCGATTTCAACGCCAACGCCATCAGTTCGGTCACCGTCGACGGCAAGCTCTACGGCGTCAAGGAGATCGACGACGTCATCATGCTCTACTACCGCAAGAGCGCCCTGTCGAAGGCCGAGATCACCCCGCCCAAGACCTTCGACGAGCTTGCCGCCGCGGCGAAGGCCCTGACCACCAAGAAGCAGAAGGGGCTCTTCTTCGGCAACGACGGCGTCGGCGACAGCGCCGGCAACGCGGTCTGGTCCAACGGGGGCGACCTCGTGACCCCCGACGGCAAGGTCGCGTTCGGATCCGACCGGGCACTGGAGGCGATCACCGCCCTGAAGCGCCTGCACGACGACAAGTCGCTGCTGCAGGGCTTCACCACCGACTGGTGGGACCCCGCGGCCTTCACCCAGGGGGTCGTGCCGATGCAGTGGTGCGGCCTGTGGGCGATGCCCGCCGTCGAGTCCGCGCTCGGTGACGACTTCGGCGTGCTGCCGTGGCCCGCCTTCAAGGCCGGCGGCACGCCTGTCGTACGGGTCGGCGGCTGGACCAGCTGCGTCAACGCCAAGGGCAAGAACGTGGCGGCGGCGAAGAAGTTCACCCAGTGGCTGTGGGTCCGACAGTCCGCCCTGCAGCGGGACTTCGCCGAGAGCTACGGGTTCCACGTCCCGCCGCGCAAGTCCGTCGCGGCGTCCGCGAAGAAGCTCTCCACCGGCACCGCCAAGGAAACCGTGGAGCTGTCCGAGAAGTACGGGAAGCACAACCCGGGAACCTGGGAGCTCGCGGTGAGCAGCACCTTCAACGCGGCAGCGGCGAAGATAGCCGGCGGGCAGGGCGACCCGGCCGCGCTCCTCGCCGGCGCGGTGAAGAAGGCCCAGCGCGAGATCGACAAGCAGCTCGGCCGGTGAGACCGATGAACTCGGCGACCACCACCACGCCCAAGTCCGAGCGCGCCGGGCGCCCCGCGGTCATCCCGCGGGGCGCCGCCCGCGCCGCCCGCGCCGGCCGGTCCGGCCCCGGCCGGCCCCGCGTCGGCCGGTCCGGCTGGATCGCGTTCGTGCTGCTGACCGCGCCGATGCTCATCGGGCTCGGCATCTTCAAGTACGTCGCGATCGGCTGGAGTTTCCTGCTCAGCCTCAGCGACGCGCGCGGCTCCATCTCCCTCGGCACGTGGGTCGGACTCGACAACTACCGGACTCTCCTGTCCGCCCAGGACTTCCGCGGCTCGCTGGTCCAGATCCTGCTCTTCACCGCCGTCATCGTGCCGGTCACCTTCGCCGCCTCCCTGGGACTCGCGCTCCTGGTGCACCGGATCCGGCGCGGCCGTGCCCTGCTCCGCACCACCTTCCTCATCCCGGCGGCCGTCTCGTACGTCGCGGCCTCGCTGCTGTGGAAGATGTCCCTGTTCAACGGGTTGCCGGCCGGGATCGCCAACACGATCGGCGGATGGTTCGGAGCGGAACCGGTGGCCTGGCTGCAGTCCACCTCGCCACCGCTCTACTGGGTCGTCCTTGTCACGCTGCGCCTGTGGCTCCAGGTCGGCTTCTACATGGTGCTGTTCCTGGCCGGCCTCCAGGCCATCCCGAAGGAGCTGTACGAGGCCGCCGCCCTCGACGGGGCCACCGGTCGACGCCTCTTCACCGGGATCACCCTGCCCATGCTGCGCAACACCTCCGTCGCCGTGCTGATGCTGCTCTTCATCGCCGCCTTCCAGGCCTTCGACGAGTTCTACAACCTGTTCAACAGCGGCCTCTCCGGCACCGGAACCGCCCCCGTCCAGACCCCGCTGATGCACCTCTACGACACCGCGATGGGCAGCCAGAACTACGGCCTCGGCTCCGCCGGAGCCTTCGTGCTCACCGCCCTCATCGTCGGAGTGACCCTGATCCAGGGCCGGCTCACCGGCTTCGGCAGGAGTGGAGAGTGAGAAGCGCATGATCACCCTGCCCCGACTGTCCCGCGCCGCGCGCCTCACCACCCGGGGCCTGCTCGTCGGCCTGCTGACCGCGGTGTTCCTCGCGCCCTTCTACCTGATGCTCCGCAACTCCCTGATGGACTCGCAGGGCCTGACGTCGCCGGAGTGGACGTGGTGGCCCTCGACGATGCACTTCGAGAACTTCACCGCCCTGTTCGACGACCCCTCCGTGTCCATGGGCCCGGCCCTCGGCAACTCGCTGCTCATCGCCGCCGTCACCGCGCCGGTGTCCACGCTCCTCGCCTCCGCCGCCGGCTACGCCCTCGCCAGGATCCCGGTCCCGGGACGCGGGGTCGTGCTCGCCCTGGTGGTCGCCACGCTGATGATTCCGAGCTCGGTCACCTTCGTACCGACGTTCGTCGTGGTCGGCTCCATGGGCGGCGTCAACACGCTGTGGGGCCTGCTCGTGCCCGGCCTCTTCAATCCGTTCGCGGTGCTGCTGTTCCGCAACTTCTATCTGCAGTTCCCGAGCGAGGTCGAGGACGCCGGACGGCTCGACGGCCTCGGCTGGCTCGGCCTGTACCGCCGGATCGCCCTGCCGAGTTCCGGAGCGATGCTGGCCTCGCTCGGGGCGCTGTCCTTCATCGACAGCTGGAACGCCTTCCTGTGGCCCTTGGTCATCGGTCAGGACCCGTCCGCCTGGACCGCGCAGATCGCGCTGTCCACCTTCCTCACCTCGCAGACCATCAACCTGCCCGGCCTGTTCGCCGGCGCCGTCGTCACCGTCCTGCCCCTGGTCGTCATGTTCCTCGTCGCCCAGCGCCACATCGTCGAAGGCATCGCCACCAGCGGCCTCAAGGGCTGACCGGACACGTCTCGGCCCTCCAATTCTCCCGGACACCGTGTCCGGGGCCGCACCGTCCTGCTCTCCCTCACCCCACCTTTCCGGAGGGAACACATGAGAACCGCACGATCCGCGCCGCGCAGCCTGCGCGCGCTGTTCGCCACCGCGGCGCTGCTCGCCGTCACCGTCCCCGGCGCCCATCCCGCCGCGGCACAGGCCGCCGAATCCGCCCCTGCCGCCGAGACGGGTGCGCAGCTCGCCGCCTCGTGGACGGGACCGCTCTCCACCCGTGGTCGTTACGTCGTGGACGCCGACGGTGACCGCTTCAAGCTGAAGTCCGGCAACTGGGCCGGTGCGCAGGGCACTTGGGAGGGAAGCGGAGACGTCGACGACCCCGCGAACCACCAGGCGGACCAGAAGTCGAACAACATCCCGCTCGGCCTGGACCGGAAGCCCATCGGCGAGATCCTCGCGGACTTCCACGCGCTCGGCCTGAACAGCATCCGCCTCCCGTTCGCCAACGCGCTGGTGCACGACACGGCCCCGGTCCCCGACGCGGCGGTGGTCGCCAACCCGCAGCTCAAGGGCAAGACCCCGCTCCAGGTGATGGACGCCGTGATCCAGGCGCTCACGGACGACGGCTTCGCGGTCATCCTCAACAACCACACCACCAGCTACCGCTTCTGCTGCGGTCTGGACGGCAACGAGCGCTGGAACAGCGGCCAGACCACCCGGCAGTGGATCGACGACTGGGTGTTCCTCGCCAAGCGTTATCAGAACAACAAGCGCGTCGTGGGCACCGACCTGCGCAACGAGGTCCGCCGCGACACCTGGAACGACGCCAACTGGGGCTGGGGCAACGACTACGACCTGAACAAGGCCCTCGAACAGGCAGGCAACGAGATCCTGCGGGCCGACCCGGACCTCCTGATCGTCATGGAGGGCATCAACTGGCAGGGGATACCCACCGACCTGACCCCGCACAGCCGCCCGACGCTCACCCCGGTCGCCACGCTCTCCAACACCCTGATCCACTCGGACAAGCTGGTCTACTCGGCGCACTTCTACGCGTACACCGGCCCCAACCACACCGGCGCCACGGGCACCGGCGAGACCAGCGACCCGCGCTACCAGGACCTCACCCCCGAGGAACTCGTCAAGGTCGTCGACGACCAGGCGCTGTTCGTCACCCGGTCCGGCCAGCACTTCACAGCCCCGGTGTGGATCAGTGAGTTCGGCGCCTCCGGGCGCGGCGAGCCGAACGCCAAGGAACGTGACTGGTTCCGCCGCTTCACCGACATCCTGGTGAACAACGACTCCGACTTCGCCATCTGGCCGCTCGTCGGCTGGACCGACGTGAACGGCAAGCCGCAGGACAACTGGGCCATGGTCAACTACACCACCGGCGGCACCCGGCTCGGCGTCATGGATCCCGGCGACTGGCGCGTGACCGACTGGACCAAGCTCGTCACCGCGCCCGGCAAGACCGGCCGCGTCGCCGTGACCCCCCGCTGGAACATGCTCAACCTGGACCACGCCGACTACAACGTCTCCGCCACCATGCTGGCGAAGCCGGACTGGTCACCGGGCAACCGCAAGGCCAACTGCCCCGACACCCAGCGCCTCGTCGGCCTCGGCCGCAGCGACAGCCGCGGTCTGTGCACCGACGCCGGCCAGCCGGCGAAGGGGACCGGCGCCTGGACCACCGTCACCGACGAGCGGTACGTGACCAACGGCGACTGGGCCTCCGGCTACAACAAGCTGGAGTGCCCCCGCAACACGTTCGCCGTCGGCTACAGCGTGAACGCCAACGCCATGGCCGCCCTCCTGTGCGCCCCCGCAGCGGCCACCCTGCCCACCACCAACCGGGTGGCCTGGTTCGACAAGGGCGACAACCGGCCCGCCACCGGCGGCTCGAACGCCAGCGACTGGGCGCCGGGCTACTTCAAGGGCCAGTGCGCCGACGGCGAGTACCTCGCCGGCGTCGCCTACACCTGGAAGTGGCAGCACGGCGGCGTCCCCGACGCCCTGCTCTGCCGTCCGCTCGCCTGATCACCTCCCGCACCCACACCTAGGAGCACCAAGGCATGCCCCGACTGGAGATCGCCGATGACGGGTTCCGTCTCGACGACCGGCCGTTCCGCATCATCTCGGGCGGACTGCACTACTTCCGGGTCCACCCGGATCAGTGGGCCGACCGGCTCCGCAAGGTACGCCTGCTGGGGCTCAACACGGTCGAGACCTACGTCCCCTGGAACCTCCACGCCCCCCGGCCCGGAGAATTCCGCCTTGACGGAGGTCTCGACCTGCCCCGCTTCCTCGAACTCGCCGCCGCCGAGGGTCTGTACGTCCTGCTGCGCCCCGGCCCGTACATCTGCGCCGAATGGGAGGGCGGCGGCCTGCCCTCGTGGCTCCTCGCCGAGGACGGCATCGAACTGCGCAGCCGTGATCCCCGCTTCCTGGCAGCCGTCGACGGCTACCTCGCCGCCCTCCTCCCGCCGCTCAAGCCGTACCTGGCCACCGACGGCGGGCCGGTCATCGCGGTGCAGCTGGAGAACGAGTACGGGGCCTACGGCGACGACACCGGCTACCTCGCGGACCTCGCCGACCTGCTGCGCACCCACGGCGTCCGTGTCCCGCTCTTCACCTGTGACCAGCCCTCCGACCTCGCGCGCGGCGGCCTGGACGGAGTCCTGCGCACCGTGAACTTCGGCAGCCGCGTCGAGGCCGGGCTCGGCGAGCTGCGCCGGCTCCAGCCGACCGGACCGCTGATGTGTTCGGAGTTCTGGATCGGCTGGTTCGACCGCTGGGGCGCCGTCCACACCACCCGCGACCCCGCCGACTCGGCGGCCGACCTGGACCGGCTGCTCGCCGCCGGAGCCTCCGTCAACATCTACATGTTCCACGGCGGCACCAACTTCGGCCTCACCAACGGAGCCAACGACAAGGGCACCTACCGCCCCACCGTGACCTCCTACGACTACGACGCCCTCCTCGACGAGGCCGGCGACCCGACCCCCAAGTACGAGGCCTTCCGCGGGGTCATCGCCCGGCACGCCGCCGTCCCGGACGAGCCGCTCCCGGCACCCGGCCCGAAGCTCGCCCCGGCCGTCGTCGAGCTCGACGCGTCCGCCGGCCTGTTCGACCAGCCCCACCTGTTCGGGCGGCCGGTCCGCGCCGACCGTCCGCAGACCATGGAACAGCTCGGCCAGTCCTTCGGCTTCGTGCGGTACGAGACGGAGCTGCCGGCCGCCGGGCCGGCCGTGCTGCGGGTGGGCGAGGTCCGCGACCGGGCCCAGGTCTTCGTCGACGGGCAGCCCGTCGGCGTGCTGGAGCGGGAGAACCACGAGCACGCCCTGGCCTTCGTCACGCCCAGGAGCGGGGCCAGGCTCACCGTTCTGGTGGAGAACCAGGGCCGGGTCAACTACGGACCCGGCATCCACGACCGCAAGGGCCTGCTCGGCCGGGTCACCGTCAACGGCGAGGAGCCCGCCGACTGGAGCAGCGGCCCGCTTCCGCTGGACAGCCTCGACGCCCTCACCTTCACCCCCGCCGAGCCCCTGGTCGGCCCGGCCTTCCACCGCGGCTCCTTCGAGCTCGACCGGCCCGCCGACGGCTACCTCGCGCTGGACGGCTGGACCAAGGGCCAGGCCTGGGTCAACGGCTTCCCGCTCGGCCGGTACTGGTCCCGGGGCCCCCAGACCACCCTGTACGTCCCCGCACCGGCGCTGCGTGCCGGACGCAACGAGATCACCGTGCTCGAACTCCACGCCACCACCACCCGCACCGTCGCACTGCGGGACCGGCCCGACCTGGGACCTGCCGAGGACTGACACCGGCAGACGGCCGACACCCGCCGAGGACCGACACCTGCCGAGGACCGACATCCGTCCCGCATCGACACCCGCCCGGAGAGCCCCATGCACAGCAAGCAACGCCTCATCGAGCAGCGCCTGAAGCGGGTGCTGAAGGAACGGATCCGGCCCGCCGTGCACGCTCGGACCGTCCCGCTCCAGGTGGGGATCTGGGACGTCCCCGGCGAGCCGGTGCCGGTCGCCGACGGGCTGGCGGCGCCGTACCGGCCGGTCCAGGTCGGACACCGCTGGGGGCCGCCCTGGTCGACGAGCTGGTTCAAGGTCACCGGCCGGATCCCCGAGGAATGGACCGGACGACGCGTCGAAGCCGTCCTCGACCTCGGCTTCGACGTCACCGGCGCCGGGTTCTCCACCGAGGGCCTGGTGTACCGGCCCGACGGCACCGTGCTGAAGGCGCTCAACCCCCGGAACAGCTGGATCCCGGTCGCCGAGCCGGTCGGAGGGGGCGAGGAGTTCACCGCGTACATCGAGGCCGCCGCCAACCCTGCCCTCTGCGACAACCATGAGCCGACCCCGCTCGGGTACCAGCCCGCGTGGATCACCGGGGACGGCCAGGCCGGCGACCCCCTGTACCGACTGCTCCGCGCGGACCTCGCCGTCTTCGACACCCAGGTCTGGGAACTCGCCCAGGACCTGGACGTCCTCGGCGGACTGATGCACGCCCTCCCCGAAGCCGACCCGCGCCGCTGGCAACTCCTCCACACGATCGACCGGGCCCTGGACGCCGTCGACCTCCAGGACATCTCCGGCAGTGCGCCCGCCGCCCGCGACGTGCTGCGCCCCGCCTTCGCGTCCCCGGCGGCACCCAGCGCCCACCGCGTCTCCGCCGTCGGGCACGCCCACATCGACACCGCCTGGCTGTGGCCGCTGCGCGAGACCGTCCGCAAGGTCGCCCGGACGCTCGCGAACGTCACCCAGCTCATGGACGACCACCCGGACTTCCGCTTCGCCATGTCCCAGGCCCAGCAACTGGCCTGGCTCAAGGAACGGCGCCCCGAGGTGTACGCCCGCGTCCAGGAGAAGACGCAGACCGGTCAGTTCCTGCCGGTCGGGAGCCTCTGGGTGGAGCCCGACACCAACATCACCGGGGGCGAGGCGTTCGCGCGTCAACTGATCCACGGCAAGCGCTTCTACCTCGACGAGTTCGGCGTCGAGACCGAGGAGATGTGGCTGCCCGACACGTTCGGCTACAACGCGGCCATGCCGCAGCTGATGAAGCTGGCCGGCGTGCGCTGGTTCCTCACCCAGAAGATCTCCTGGAACACCACCAACAAGTTCCCCCACCATACCTTCCGCTGGGAAGGCATCGACGGCACTCGGATCTTCAGCCACTTCCCGCCCGTCGACACCTACAACGCCGAGATCACCGGCGCCGAACTCGCCCACGCGGTGAGCAACTTCCAGGACAAGGGGGCGGCCAACAGCTCACTCCTGCCCTTCGGATACGGCGACGGCGGCGGCGGCCCCACCCGCGAGATGCTGGCCCGTGCGGCGCGCCTGGGGGACCTGGAAGGCTCGCCCCGGGTGGTCGTCGAGCGGCCTGCGGACTTCTTCGCGCGCGCCGAGGCCGAGTACCCCGACGCCCCGGTGTGGGTGGGCGAGCTCTACCTGGAGTTCCACCGCGGCACGCTCACCAGCCAGTTGCGCACCAAGCAGGGCAACCGGCGCAGCGAGCACCTGCTGCGCGAGGCCGAACTCTGGGCGGCCACGGCGGCCGTCCGCACGGGATTCCGCTACCCGTACGAGAAGCTCGACCGGCTCTGGAAGACCGTGCTGCTGCACCAGTTCCACGACATCCTGCCCGGCTCCTCCATCGCCTGGGTGCACCGCGAGGCGGAGCGGACCTACGCCGAGGTCCTCGCCGAGCTGGACGGGATCGTCGCCTCGGCGCAGCGCGCGCTGGCCGGCGACGGCGACGGAACCGTGGTGTTCAACGCGGCCCCGTACGCCCGTGGCGACGTCCCCGCCCTCGGCGCGGCCGTCCGCACCACGCCCGCCGACCCGGCCGTCGCGCCCGTGCCGTCCGGCGACGGCTTCGTCCTCGACAACGGGCTCGTACGGATCGAGATCGACGCCCGCGGCCTGGTCGTCTCCGCGGTCGACCGGGCGGCCGGCCGTGAAGCCCTCGCCCCCGGCGCGGCGGCCAACCTGCTCCAGCTGCACCAGGACTTCCCCAACGAGTACGACGCCTGGGACATCGACGAGTTCTACCGCAACACCGTCCGCGACCTCACGGAGGCCGAGGCGGTGCGCGCAGAGCCGGGCGGTGTCCGGATCGTCCGGAGGTTCGGCGACTCCCGGATCGACCAGCTCCTCTCGCTGCGCGAGGGCTCCCGGCGACTCGACATCGACACCGAGATCGACTGGCACGAGAAGGAGAAGCTCCTCAAGGCCGGCTTCCCGCTCGACGTGCGCGCCGACCACTCCACCGCGGAGGCCCCCTTCGGCCACGTGAAGCGCCCCACCCACACCAACACCAGCTGGGACGCCGCCAAGTTCGAGATCTGCGCCCACCGCTACCTGCACGTCGGCGAGAACGACTGGGGCGCCGCCCTGGTCAACGACTCCACCTACGGCCACGACGTCACCCGCGACGTCCGCCCCGACGGCGGCACCACGACGACCGTCCGCCTCACGCTGCTCCGCGCACCCCGCTTCCCCGACCCGGACGCCGACCGGGGCCGGCACCGGCTGCGGTACGGGTTCGTGATCGGGGCCGACGTCGCGGACGCCGTGCGCGAGGGCTACCACGCCAACCTGCCCGAGCGGGCCGTCCCCGGCTCGGCGGCCGTGACACCGCTGGTCGCCACGGATGACGACGCCGTCGTCATCGAGGCGGTCAAGCTCGCCGACGACGCGTCCGGCGACGTCGTGATCCGCCTGTACGAGGCCCACGGCGGACGTGCCCGGACCGCACTGTCCCTCGCCTTCCCGTGGGAGACCATGACCGAGACGGACCTCTTGGAGCGCCCCGTGGACGATGCGGTGCCCGCCCGTCCGGACGTGCCGGACGGCAAGGGACCGCATCTCACCCTCCGCCCCTTCGAGATCCGCACCCTCCGGATCGCCCGCCGATCCGCCCACTGACGGCGCCGACCCTTCGTGCTCCTAGAAGAAGCCGAGCTTCTGCGCCGAGTACGACACGAGAAGGTTCTTCGTCTGCTGGTAGTGGTCGAGCATCATCTTGTGGGTCTCGCGGCCGATCCCGGACTGCTTGTAGCCGCCGAACGCCGCGTGTGCCGGGTACGCGTGGTAGCAGTTCGTCCAGACGCGGCCGGCCTGGATGGCGCGGCCCGCGCGGTAGGCCGTGTTCATGTCGCGGGTCCACACGCCGGCGCCCAAGCCGTACAGGGTGTCGTTCGCGATCTTGATGGCGTCGTCGAAGTCGGCGAACGAGGCCACCGAGACGACCGGGCCGAAGATCTCCTCCTGGAAGACGCGCATGCGGTTGTTGCCCTCGAAGATCGTGGGCTGGACGTAGTAGCCGCCCGCCAGCTCGCCGTCGTACTCGATGCGCTGACCGCCCGTCAGGACCTTCGCGCCCTCCTGCTGGCCGATGTCCAGGTAGGAGAGGATCTTCTGGAGCTGGTCGTTCGAGGCCTGGGCGCCGATCATCGTGTCGGTGTCCAGGGGGTGGCCGGGGACGATCGCCTCGGTGCGGGCGATCGCCGCGTCCATGAACTCGCCGTAGTGGCCCTCCTGGACCAGTGCACGGGAGGGGCAGGTGCACACCTCACCCTGGTTCAGGGCGAACATGGTGAAACCTTCGAGCGCCTTGTCGCGGAAGTCGTCGTCCCGCGCCCAGACGTCGTCGAAGAAGATGTTCGGCGACTTGCCGCCCAGCTCCAGGGTGACCGGCTTGATGTTCTCCGAGGCGTACTGCATGATCAGCCGGCCCGTCGTGGTCTCGCCCGTGAACGCGACCTTCGCGACGCGCGGGCTCGACGCGAGCGGCTTGCCCGCCTCGACGCCGAAACCGTTCACGATGTTGACCACGCCCGGCGGCAGCAGGTCCGCGATCAGGGACATCCAGACGTGGATCGAGGCCGGGGTCTGCTCGGCCGGCTTGATGACCACCGCGTTGCCCGCCGCCAGCGCGGGCGCCAGCTTCCACGTGGCCATCAGGATCGGGAAGTTCCACGGGATGATCTGCGCGACCACACCCAGCGGCTCGTGGAAGTGGTACGCGATGGTGTCGTCGTCGATCTCGGAGAGCGAGCCCTCCTGCGCGCGGACCGCGCCCGCGAAGTAGCGGAAGTGGTCGATGGCGAGCGGGATGTCGGCGGCGAGCGTCTCGCGGACGGGCTTGCCGTTCTCCCAGCTCTCCGCGACGGCCAGCAGTTCGAGGTTCTGCTCCATCCGGTCGGCGATCTTGAGGAGGATGTCGCCGCGTGCCCCGGGCGCGGTGCGGCCCCAGGCCGGCGCCGCCGCGTGCGCCGCGTCGAGCGCCCGCTCCACGTCCTCGGCCGTGCCCCGGGCCACCTCGGTGAAAGGCCGCCCGTCGACCGGGCTCGGGTTCTCGAAGTACTGGCCGCGGGCGGGCGGGACGTACGCGCCGCCGATCCAGTGGTCGTAGCGGGCCTGGTACGAGACGACGGAGCCCTGCGTGCCGGGCGCTGCGTAACGGGTCATCGGGGGAGGCCTCCTGTGCGCGCGGCTGCCCGCCGTCGGGCAGCTTCCGCACCGGACGCTAGGGACGCGGACGTTGCAGCTACGTTGCGTACGATCCCGTGCCCTGCTCGGCGTCGAGCGCGGCGAGGCGGGCCAGGACCGGGGGAGCGGGCCGGGCCGCCGCGAGGGCGCGCCACACGTCGAGGTCGTCCTCGCCCCACGGCGCGTGCGCCCAGTCGGCGAGCAGGTCCGGGTCTCCGCGGGCGATCAGCGCCGCCCGCAGCCCGTCGGAAAGGCGGCGGCGGATCCGGGCCACGGCTGGCGCCTGCGACTGCGGCAGCAGCGGGCCCGTGTACGCGGAGGTGGCCGCCGTCACCGCACCCGAGGCGAGACGGCGCTCCACCACGGCGAGATCCGAGTCGACCGGGACGGCGAGCCGGTACGGGCGGGACTCCAGCACACCCGGGCCCAGCACCCGGCGCAGGCGCGCGAGTTCCGCCCGCAGCGTCACCGGGGTCACCGACTCGTCCTCGTACAGGCAGCACAGCAGCTCGTCGCCCGTCAGGCCCTCCGGGTGGCGGGAGAGGAGGACGAGGAGCTCGCTGTGGCGGCGGCCCAGGCGGATCTTGTGGCCGCCCGGGGTCAGCAGCAGGGCCTCGTCCCGGCCGAGGACGCTCAGCCGCAGGCCCGTCTCCTCGGCGGGCGGCGGGGCGAGCAGGGCCAGTTGGGACTCGGCGGCACGCGCCACCGCCTGCACGAACGCCAGGCTGTGCGGATGGGCCAGCCCGTCGCCGCCCGTGATGTCGACCGCGCCGAGCACCCGGCCGGAGTGCGGGTCGTGCACCGGGGCCGCCGCGCACGTCCACGGCTGGACCTCGCGGATGAAGTGCTCGGCGGCGAACACCTGCACCGGCCGGTCCACCGCGACCGCCGTACCCGGCGCGTTCGTGCCCATCGCCGACTCCGACCAGCGGGCCCCCGGCACGAAGTTCATCCGGCCCGCCTGCCGCCGGGTCGCCGCGTGCCCCTCGACCCACAGCAGCCGGCCCTGCGCGTCGCACACCGCCAGGAGATGCTCCCCGTCCGTCGCGAACGTGCCCATCAGCTCGCGGAACAGCGGCATCACGCGGGCCAGCGGGTGCTCCGCGCGATACGCGCCGAGGTCACCGTCGGCCAGCTCCACCGACGCGGAGGCGTCCGGGCTCACACGGGCGCCCGCCGAGCGGCGCCAGGACGCCGCCACCACCGGACGCACCGGCCGGACCACCGTGCCCGCCGCCGTGAACCGCTCGTGCGCACGCCGCAGCGCCCGCACCCGTTCGGACGGATCGGTGCCCGGCTCCAGCGCGACCCACGGATCGGTCAATGCGGCCTCCCGGACACTCGCTCACGGCCCCGTGATGTGTCGCCATCGTCGCCCCGGGGGGACAGGGCGACAAGGCGGCGGACACGGAAAAGAGCGGCCGATGCGCAGGAGAGCGGCCGGATCAGGCGAAGTTCACCATCCGGATGTACCGGGTCCAGTCCCAGTACGGGCCCGGATCCGTGTGGTCCGTGCCCGGCACCTCGACATGGCCGAGGATGTGCTCGCGGTCCCTCGGGATGCCGTAGCGCGCGCAGATCGACGCGGTCAGCGCCGCGGAGTGCTCGTACATGGCGTCCGTGAAGTACTCGGGCCGGTCCACCCAGCCCTCGTGCTCGATACCGATGCTGCGCGTGTTGTACGTCCAGTTCCCCGCGTGCCACGCGACGTCCTTCTCGCGCACGCACTGCGCGACGTGCCCGTCCGCCGACCGGACCAGATAGTGCGCGCTGACCTGCTTGGCCGGGTTCTGGAAGATGGCCAGGGTGTCGGCGTACGTCTCCTGCGTGACGTGGATGATCACGCGGTCGATCTTGTACGTCGAAGGACGGCTGGACTTCGTGTAGTTGGAGGTGCTCGCCGGGACGGACTCGGCCGGCGGGTAGTCGACGGCCTGGACGCTTGCGGCGGCGCGCCCGGCCGGCAGCAGCAGCCCCGGGACCGCGGCGAGTGCACCGGCCTGGAGGAGGCGCCGGCGGGCGAGGCGGGACGGGTGCGCGGGCTCGGGTCGGCCGCTGACGGATTCAGCTCGGTCCATGACGATCCTGCCTCTCGGACGGGCCCGGGCGGGGCTCGATCGGTGGGGGAGAAGGGGGCGCCGGCGTTCAGTGCGCGGGACGGTGACGAGGGTCGTCACGATCCCGAGCGGACGGGCACGTGCGGCCCGCGGTGAGTCTCCCGTGCGCACGGCCGATCCTTGTGGATCTTGGCCACGTACGGGCGGTCGGTGTCGCGCGTCGGACAGGTGGGCCGGGGTGCGCCGAAGGTGCCTGCGCGTCAATTACGTTACGGGGCCCGGTGGTTGGGGCGGAAGAGGGCGCGGCGGGGTCCGATCGGGGGAACTTCGCACGTCAGAGGTGGGGACCATTGGCGGTGCGGGGCTCCGGCAGGGGGCTGTGGACCTTGACCTGCCGCGAACCGGCGCCGGGGCGTCGTGCCCCGCGTCAGACCCGTACGGAACCCATCGGGTCGTCCAGCACGGCGCGCGTCACCGAGTGTGCCGCCCCGAGCAGGGGGCCCTCCGAGCCCAGGTGTGAGATCAGGACTCCGTCGGCCGGGGTGGTCGCGCGGCGTGTCAACTCCCGTTCCAGGGAGGGCAGAATCCAGGGCGCCAGACGGGAGAGCGCGCCGCCGAGGACCACCGCGCGGGGATCGAGGAGGTTCACCGCGCCGGTCAGTGCGATGCCGAGGGCCGAACCGGCGCCGCGCAGGGCGCGACGGGTGGCCGCGTCGCCCGCATCCGCCCGTTCGGCCAGCAGCGCGGTCCGGTTCGCGCCCGGGGCGAGGCCCGCCGCCCGCAGCACCGCCTCCTCGCCCGCGTACTGTTCGAGGCAGCCGCGCGAGCCGCACGGGCACGCGGGCCCCTCCGGGCGCACCGGTACGTGTCCCAGCTCGCCCGCGAACCCCCGTGCCCCGCGCAGCAGTTCACCCTCCACGACCAGAGCGGCGCCGATGCCGATCTCCGCCGAGACGTGCAGGAAGTCGGCGGGGCGGTCGGCGGTGAGCCAGAGCTCGGCGAGGGCGCCGAAGTTGGCCTCGTTGTCGACGGTCAGCGGCACCTCGTCGCCCCAGGGCAGGTGTGCGGGGAGCAGGGCGCCGAGGTCCGTGTCGTGCCAGTCCAGGTTCGGGGCGCGGACGACCGTGTGCGAGCCGCGCGCGACGAGGCCCGGCACGGCCACGGCGAGACCGGCGGGCCGCAGTCCCTCGGCGGCGGCCTCCTCGCTGACCTGGCCGATCAGCGCGGCGAGATCGCGCAGCACCGGTTCCGCGGCGCGTCCCCGGTTGCTCACCCGGCGCTCGGCGCGCGCCCGCACCGCGCCGCGCAGGTCGACCGCGCACACGGCGAGATGGTCGACGCCCACCTCGGCGCCGAAGCCGGCCGGGCCCTGGCCGCTGACCATCAGTGCGGAACCGGGCCGGCCCACCCCGCCGGGGCGCTGCGGCCCCAGCTCCTCCAGGAGTCCGGCCCGGATCAGCTCGTCGACGAGCGTGGACACGGCGGCCCGGGTCAGCCCGATGTGCTGGGCGACCGCCGCGCGGGACAAGGGGCCTGCGGCGGCTACGGCGTGGAGTACGCGGGAGAGGTTGCGCCGGCGCATGCCCTGTTGGGTGTCGGGGGTTCCGGGGCGGGGCCGGTGCAGTGGTGCGGTCATGTGTTCATGGTCCCAGTTGCTCCGGGCTTGGTCGGCGCGGGATCGCCTTCTCGTCTGCGGGGTTCTGTCTCGTGGCGGCTTCAGCGCCGTCGTGGCTGGTCGCGCAGTTCCCCGCGCCCCTGAAATGCAGACCCTTCGGGTCGCATTTCCCCGATGCGGCAGCCGCGATGGGCATCAAGCTCCCTCCAGTAGCCGCCCCGCCCCCTCGCGCACCCTCGAGATCCGCTCCAACGCTTCCTCGTCCGGCGCCACCGGCTCCAGCACCGGACCCTCGGCCGTTCCCCAGCGGCGGGACACCGCCCCCGGGTCCTCGCCCGTGACCAGGGCCGCCGCTTGTGCCGCCGCGCCCAGCGCCACCAGTTCCCGGGCCCGGGGCACCCGTACCGCGCGCCCCGAGAGGCGGAGGATCGTCTGTTGCCAGGCGGTGCCGCGTGCGCCGCCGCCGATGAGGAGGAGGGGTGCCGTGGGGTCGGCGTCGGCGTCCAGGACGTGGTCGAGCGCGCCGAGCAGCGCGTGCACGGCCCCGTCGTAGGCGGCCTGCAACACCTGCCCGCCCGTCGTGTCGTGGCGCAGCCCCGTGAGCAGCCCCGACGCGTTCGGCAGGTCGGGTGTGCGCTCGCCGTCCAGGTAGGGCAGGAGCGTCGCGGTGCCGCTGGGCTCGACCGCCTCCCGGTCCAGGCCCAGCAGCGCGGCGATCCGGTCCACGGCGAGCGTGCAGTTCAGGGTGCAGGCCAGCGGCAGCCAGTCGCCGCGCGCGTCCGCGAACCCGGCGACCACACCGCTCGGATCCGCGGGCCGGTGCCGCGACACCGCGTACACCGTCCCGGACGTGCCGAGGCTGAGCACGGGTGTGCCGGGCAGCAGGCCGAGCCCCAGCGCGGCCGCCGCGTTGTCCCCGGTCCCGGCGGCCACCGACACGCCCTTGGCCAGGGGGAGGTCAGGGTCGTTCCCGAGCACGGCACCCGCCGCCTCGCCGGGCGCCACTACCCGGGGCAGCAGCGCGGGATCCAGCCCGACCCGGTCCAGCACGTCCTCGTCGTACGCCTCCGTGCGCGACGCCCACCAGCCCGTACCGGACGCGTCACCGCGATCCGTCGTTCCCGGGCCACCCGTGATGCGTCCGGTCAGATAGTCGTGGGGGAGGCGCACCGCGGCCGTGGCCCGTACGGCGTCCGGCTCGTGCTCGGCCAGCCACGCCCACTTCGCCACGGTGAAGGAGGCCCCCGGCACGCTCCCGAACCGCTGCGCCCACTCCTTCGGGCCGCCCAGCTCCGCGACCAGCCGCCGCGCCTGCGGCGCCGAGCGCACGTCGTTCCACAGCAGGGCCGGCCGCACCGGCCGCCCCCGCGCGTCCAGCGTCACCAGGCCGTGCTGCTGCCCGCCCACCGACACCGCCGCCGCCCGCCGCGCCGCGTCCCCGCACTGGGCGAGCGCCGTCCGCAGGGCCCCGTACCACTCCTCGGGATCGCTCTCGCGCCCCGCGCCCGTGGTGACCGTGTGCGGCGCCTGGCCGCTCGCCACCACCGCCCCCGTGGCGACATCGACCACCAGGGCCTTCGTGGACTGCGTCGAACTGTCGACCCCGACGACGAGGGGGCCCTCGGCAGCTGGCATACGGCTCTCCTGACTCGGTCGTTCCCGGGGCGGCTCTTCCCAGGGACGTGCCCGCATACTAATTTGTAAAGTGCGATGACGAAATAGGCGGACGGCGGTCGGTGGCAGCACGGACCCGCCGCCCGCCCGAAGATGAGGGAGCCGCACGATGACGTACCAGCCCACCCCCGAGGACAAGTTCAGCTTCGGCCTGTGGACCGTCGGCTGGCAGGGCCGCGACCCGTTCGGCGACGCGACGCGCCCGGCGCTCGACCCCGTCGACTCCGTGCGCAGGCTCGCCGAGCTCGGCGCGTACGGCGTGACCTTCCACGACGACGACCTCATCCCGTTCGGCGCCTCCGAGGCCGAGCGCGAGTCCCACGTCAAGCGGTTCCGCCAGGCCCTGGACGCCACCGGCCTCGTCGTCCCGATGGCGACCACGAACCTGTTCACGCACCCCGTCTTCAAGGACGGCGGCTTCACGGCCAACGACCGTGACGTGCGCCGGTACGCCCTGCGCAAGGTCATCCGCAACATCGACCTCGCCGTCGAACTGGGCGCGCACACCTATGTCGCGTGGGGCGGCCGCGAAGGCGCCGAGTCCGGCGGCGCGAAGGACGTCCGCGACGCGCTCGACCGGATGAAGGAGGCCTTCGACCTGCTCGGCCAGTACGTCACCGAGCAGGGCTACGACCTGCGCTTCGCCATCGAGCCCAAGCCCAACGAGCCGCGCGGCGACATCCTCCTGCCCACCGTCGGCCACGCCCTCGCCTTCATCGAGCGCCTGGAGCGCCCCGAGCTGTACGGCGTCAACCCCGAGGTCGGCCACGAGCAGATGGCCGGGCTCAACTTCCCGCACGGCATCGCCCAGGCCCTGTGGGCCGGCAAGCTCTTCCACATCGACCTCAACGGCCAGTCCGGCATCAAGTACGACCAGGACCTGCGCTTCGGCGCCGGTGACCTGCGCTCCGCGTTCTGGCTCGTCGACCTGCTGGAGACCGCGGGCTACGAGGGCCCGCGCCACTTCGACTTCAAGCCGCCGCGCACCGAGGACCTCGACGGAGTGTGGGCCTCGGCCGCCGGCTGCATGCGGAACTACCTGATCCTCAAGGAGCGCGCGGCGGCCTTCCGCGCCGACCCCGAGGTCCAGGAAGCGCTGCGCGCGTCGCGCCTCGACGAGCTCGCCCGGCCGACCGCCGAGGACGGACTCGCCGAACTGCTCGCCGACCAGGGTGCGTTCGAGGAGTTCGACGTGACCGCGGCGGCTGAGCGCGGCATGGCCTTCGAGCGGCTCGACCAGCTCGCGATGGACCACCTGCTCGGCGTGCGCGCCTGACGCCCGCTTGAGAAGAAGGGGTCGCGCGCCGGCCCCTTCGCCGGACACCCTGGGGGCATGGCCACACCTCCGATGCCACCGCAGCCGCCCCCGCCGCCGAGCGACGCGCCCCCGCCCGGCGGCGGAGGCTTCGGCGCGCCGCCCGACGCGCCACCGCCCCGCCGCGACTCCGGAGGCCGCCGCTTCCTGGTCCTGGCCGTCGTCGCCGCGCTCTTGGTGATCGGCGCCGCCGTGGCCTTCGCGATGACCCGTGACGACGGCGGCGACGGCGGTGACGGCAAGCCGGACCCGGCAGGCAGCGCGTCCGTCACGCCGTCGCCCTCGCGCAGCCTCCCGAGCGAACTCCCCAGCCTGCCCAGCGAGTTGCCGAGCTCGCTCCCGAGTTCCCTCCCGAGCGAGCTGCCCAGCGGCCTCCCCAGCGACCTGCCCTCGAAGCTCCCGAGCGGCCTGCCCAGTGAACTCCCCAGCGGCCTGCTCCCCAGCGACGTGGAGAGCCTCCTGCCCTGACGTCCGACACGGCCGTTCGACACGGCCGTACGGAACTGCCGTACGGAACGGCCCTACGGAACGGCCCGCGGCCCCCGCTCCCACAGGGACGGAGGCCGCGGGCACCCGGCGTCACGCCAAGGAGTCGCTCAGAGCGCGCCCTTGGGCAGCCGCACGTACGTGACCCGCGTCTCGATGCCGCTGTCGACGAGCCGCCCGTGCGCGTCGAACGCCTCCGCCCCGTCCGTCATCCCGAAGTCGTTGTCGTTGATGAGGGCGAGCGTGCCGCGCCCGGCGAGCGCCACGCCCTCGATCTTGTCCGGCACCCCGTCGACCGCGTTCAGGTCCACGACCAGCCGCTTGCGCAGCACCGGCACGCCCGACGCCGCCGGGTCGTCGAGCTGCTCCAGCGACGGCGACGTACGGTCGTCGTCCCAGCGGTCGCCCAGGATGTTCGCGCCGCGCGTGAGCCGCACCTCCTGGAGCCGGGCCGCCTTGTCGGTGCGCTCCTCGACGAGCAGCCGGTCGCCGCCGAGCGCCACGACCGAGGAGATCTTCAGTTCCGAGGTGTCGTCCTCGCCCGGGTCGACGACGTCCACCGCGTCGAAGCGGTACGCGTACTCGGCCGTCACCGCGGCCTTCTTCGGGGAGAAGCGCAGCAGCCGCGTGGTGCGCGAGGCCTCGCCGGCGTCCTGGTCCGGCAGGGACAGCGGGCTCTGCACGGCCAGGACCAGATCGCCGTCCGGGAGCTGGGCGAGGCCCTCGAAACCGCGGTTGACCTTGCGGTGCAGCAGGATCGACGGCAGCGACTCGACGACCGGGTAGTCGGCGCCCTTCAGCGCGAGGCCCTTCGGCACGTGGCGGGCGAGCACACGGCCGTGCGCGGAGACGTGCACGAGGGAGGGGCCGTACTCGTCGACCAGCCAGAAACTGCCGTCGGCGGCCCGTACGATCCCCTCCGTGTCGAGCCCGTTCGGGTCGAAGGCGAGCGGCGTCCGGGCGTCGTACGTGTACGGCTTCTCGTCGCGGCTCTCCTGGTTCGGCAGCCCCGTGACCGCCTTGCCGGAAGCGGTCGTCAACGGGATCGCGTCGATCACCTCGACCGCGTCGCCCGTCACCTTGATCTTCACGATCGCCGGGTCGAACCCCGGCACCGGGAACGTGCGGCGCTTCTTGCCGTCGACCTTGATCTGACCGTTCGGGCCGCGGTCGGTCACCGTCCAGTACTCGCCCTTGCGGCCCGCCGGGTAGAGGTCCGAGCCGATGCCGCCCAGGTCGACGCCGCGGTCGTCGGCGACGGTGCCCGGCAGGAGGTGGTTGCTGAACTCGCCGAGCGGCAGGTCGGGAAGCGTCGCGCCGCCCGTGACCTCGGCTGCGGCCGGCCCGGCCGGGGCACCCGACGCGGTGCCGGCCACGACGACGGCGGCCAGCGCGGCGAGCGGCACCCCGACGGCGAGGGTGCGGCGGACGCGGCGCTTGCCGGGGACGAGCGGGGACATGGGACCTCCTGGACGCGGTGCTTCGCTCGGACTGGGCACACGGTCGGCCCCGGGCGCGAACTGCCGGTGGCCGGAGGGTGAATGCGGGCGAACGAGCGGACGGCGCGCTGCCCGTCGGCGGGGGCGCAGCCGCCCGGTCGGAGACGGCACGTCGTGATCGTTGCGAGCGGACCCGATCGATACGATGCACCACGGTCCGACACGGTCCGAGGGACGGACGGGAGCGGGGGAGGGGCCGACATCATGCGGCTGCACGTCGACCGGCGCCACGCGCGGGTGCTCGAACTGCTCCGCGAGCGCGGCACGATCCGCGTCGCGGACCTGGCCCGCGAACTCGGCGTCTCCCCGGTGACACTGCGCCGCGACGTCGAGGCGCTGGCCGTCCAGGGGCGCCTCCTTCGGCTGCACGGGGCCGTCGTCTGGCCCGGCGACTCCGCCGCGGGCCCGCCCCGACGGGGCGCGCTCGCCACCGACGCGGCCCCGGCCCCGTCCGGCCTCGTCGTCGGCATGCTCGTGCCCACCACCGAGTACTACTACGCGGATGTGGTGCGCGGCGCCCGTGAGGCGGTCGAGGCGGCCGGCGCCCGGCTCGTCGTCGCCCTGTCCCGCTATCTGCCCGGCGAGGACTCCGCGCAGGTCGAGCGGCTGCTCGCGGGCGGCGTCGACGGGCTGCTCCTGACACCGAGTTGGGAGACCGGGGTGCCCGGGCCGGGTGAGGGGTTGCGCATCGCCGGGCGGGAGGTGCCGACCGTGCTCGTGGAGCGCTCGGCCCCGCACGGCCATCCCGCGGCCGCGCTCGACCGCGTCCGCTCGGACCACGCCCACGGCGCGGCGGTCGCCGTCCGTCACCTCGCCGCGCTCGGACACCGGCGGGTCGCGCTCGCCGCGCAGGACTCGCCGACCAGCGCGCAGTTGCGGCGCGGTCACGAGGCGGCCGTCGAGGCGCTCGGCCTCGACACGGCGCCCGAACCGGCCCGGACCCCCGCCGGTACGACCGAGTCCGACCGCTTCGAGCGCGCGTTCGCCTTTCTGCGCGAGGCGGTGGAGGAGCACGGTGTGACGGCCGCCGTGCTGCACAGCGACGCCGACGCGATCGTGCTCGTCCCGCGCCTGCGCGCCCATGGCATCCGCGTCCCCGAGGACCTGGCCGTCATCACGTACGACGACGAGGTGGCGGAACTGGCCGATCTCCCCCTCACGGCGGTGGCTCCCGCGAAGCGCACGGTGGGGTACGAGGCGGCGACCCTGCTGCTCACCCGCCTCACCGGCGCCCGGGACGCACCGGCCCGGCACCTGGACATCCTCCCGGAACTCCGCATCCGGCAGTCCTGCGGAGCCCCGGCGCGAGCGGCCCTCACATGAAGACCCGGCAAGCCGCGCTGACGGATGCCGCCTCGCCCGCGTGGCGGACCAGGGCCGACGCCGCCCGCGCCCTGGCACCCTGGGCCCACGTCCCCGAGGGGGTCGATCTCGACTCCGGTCTAATGCGCCTGGCCACCGGTGGCGCGAGCCGCCCGGTGGCCTCGCCGGCCTCGGACCGCCCGGCTACGACAGCCGTACCGTCACCTTCTGTGTGACCCCGCCCACCCCCGTCAGGTCCCCGAACGTCAGCTTCAGCTCGCGCCCCGTGGACACCCCGGTCACCGACCCCGGCTTGGACAGCACCGAGCGCACGGGCCGACGCCAGACGAGCGTCGCGCCCGGCACCTCGCGGTTCGGGTTGCTGACGGACACCGTCGCGGTGCCGTCGCGGCGTTCGTGGATCTGCACGACCAGCGGCGCGTCCACGCTCACCTTGCCGATCGTGCCCGGCGCCCAGAACACCGCACCGGTGAAGCCCAGGGAAGGGACCCGGACGCCTTGTGCGGCACCGGAGTTGGCGGTCAGCTCCAGCCACGCCGCGTCCGCCGCCCGCTCCGCCGTACGCTGCTCGCTCGCCCCCGGCATCAGGACGTACGCGTACGCCGCGTCCGACGGATCCGTGCCGTGATCGGCGACGAGCGTGACGTAGCGCCGCGTCACCGGGTCCGTCGAGCCGCCGCCGTTGATCGCCTTCCAGGTCCCCGTGCGCTCCTCCCGCAGGGCCTCGATCGCCGCCCCGCCGGGGAAGACGTAACCACCGTGACCGGCGACATGCGCCCAACGGGCCTTCGGGAAACTCCGGTTCCACGGCAGGGCGGTAGGCTGGGCCGTGCCGTCCACCGTGAGGCGCGCCGTCCCCGCCGCCCCGAGGTTGCGCGTGTCGACGACCGACTCGACGCCCGCCCCGTCCGCCGCCGTGATGCCCGCCCCGAGGCAGACCACCGCGTCGTCCACGAAGAACCAGGCCTTGCGGCCCCGCAGCGTGGAGGACAGACCCCGCACGTCCTGCGCCGCGATCCCGTACGTCCCGTCCGTCGCACCGCCGACCCACGTCGTGTCGGGACGCGCCGCGCCCCACGCCCCGCCCGCCGCGTCCGCGAGGGGCTTGCGCGAGACGGTCGTGCCCGGCAGCCGGTACGGATCGACCGTCGGCCAGAAGCCGTCGCTGTACTGCCCGCCGCCCGTGCTGTCCCCGGCGGCCCACCAGTAGAGCATTCCCGAACCGGTGTGCCAGCCGCGGACGTTCTCGCCGTTGCCGTTCTCGTAGAACGTGATCGCCTTCGACGCCATCGACACGGACGCCGTGAAAGCGGCGGAGCGGTGTGCCGCGCGTGCCATCGCCGGGAACACCTGGTGCCCGGCCGGCTCGGGCGCCGCCTTGACCGCCCCGTCGGCGAGCAGCGCGGTGACCCGCGACAGCGCGGCGACCCCGAGCGTGCCGCCCGTCGTCACGTCCTTGTAGCGGTCGCGCGTGAACCAGCCCTTCGCCAGCCCCTGCCAACGCGCGTTCTCCTCCGCGCTCGCCCCCTGCCCGAGCAGCAGGATCGACGCGATGATCGCGTGACCGCGCGTGTGGTCGTCCTGCTGGACCTTCAGCGGGTCGCCCGCGACGAGCCCGCGGCTGATCGCCCGCCCCGACACGTTGTCGACGACGAGCCCGTCGTGCAGGAACGGCGCGTACGCGCCCTCGACCGAGTCCAGGAAGATCTGCCGTCCGCTGTCCGTGATCGCCCACGTCGACCCGCCGAGCAGCGCGAACAGCTTGCTCAGGCCGTCGATGAGGACCGCCCCGTACGACCCGGTGTACGGCACGTACGTGTGCTGGATCAGCGAGCCGTCGGCGTACAGGCCGTCGCCCGAGGTGACGTACGGGAAGACCGGCGAGACGGCGTCGCGCGCGAGGGCGAGCTTCGCGGCGGTGCCGCCGAGGACGCCGCGCAGGGCGAGGACACGGCACAGGTCGATGCGGTTGGCGCCGGTGCTCGTGCCCGTGTACTTCGCGACGAGCGAGTCCGGCACGAAGTGGTCGACCGCCTCGACCGCGGCCGTGATCTGCTCCGCGCTCAGGTGCTCGTACATGAGGACCGCGATGTCGAGCAGCCGCTGCGGGGCGCCGATCTGGAAGTTGTACCAGTTGCCGTACTGGGCCTGGGACTTGTTGTAGACCTGTGTGCTCAGGTGGTCGATCGCGGTGAGCACGTCCGCCTTGAGCCCGGCGTCGCCGGTCAGGCCGGTGCCGGGCTGGCAGAAGGCCTCCGCCATCACGCGGACGCGCTCGTAACTCGTCTGGATCTTCTCGGAGTAGCCGTACGACTCGGAGTCCGTGTCGGGCTCGGGGTCGCCGAACACGGCGTCCGGCCACAGCGAACCGGACGCCGGGGCCATCGCCGCCTGCCAGGCCCGCGCCTGGGTGCCCAGCGCGGCCAGCTTCGAGCGGAACGGCTCGGCGGTCGGGCTGAAGCCCTCGCCGAGGTACAGCGAGCGCCACTTGGCGCGCAGCGCGGCGAACTCGTCCACGGCGGCCTCCGATGCTTCTGAGGTGACGGTGGAGGCCGCCGACGCCTGCTGCGGTATCCCGGCGGCGAGCGCGACGCCGGCGACGGCGGTCGTGGCCAGGAAACCGCGGCGGGACCACGGCGCGCGAGGCGAGGGCACCTCGGAGGACAGTGCGGAGGACGTGTGCTCGGGCGTCATGAAGGGCTCCGGGAGGCTGGAGGGTCCGCTGGGAGTAAGCGGTTTCTAGCACCCGGTGATTCAAACGCTCAAGAGAATCAGCCGAATTGATCGTTTCGATCGGTTGGGGCGCCGAGCGGTCAGGCGCCGATCCACACCGTCGTGATGTCGCAGAACTCCTTGATCCCGTGTCCCGAGAGCTCCCGCCCGTACCCGGACCGCTTGTTCCCGCCGAACGGCAGCGCGGGATGCGAGGCGGTCATCCCGTTCACGAAGACACCGCCCGCCTGACTGTCCCGGGCGAACCGCTCGATCTCCTCCGCGTCACCGGTCCACAGGTTCGAACTCAGCCCGAACGGCGTGTCGTTGGCCAGCTCGATCGCCGCGTCCAGATCCGTGACCCGGTACAGCGTGGCCACGGGCCCGAAGGTCTCCTCGCGGTGGATCCGCATCTCCGGCGTGATGTCGGCCAGCACCGTCGGCTCGTAGAACCAGCCGTGCCGGTCGAAGTCCTTCGGCCGCTGCCCGCCGCACAGGACCGTCGCCCCGCTCTCCACCGCCTCGTCGACCAGCTCCTCCAGGTCCTTGCGGCCCTGCTCACTGGCCAGCGGGCCGATGTCGGTCTCCTCGTCGAGCGGATCGCCGACCTTGAGCGCCCGCATCCCCTCCACGAACGCCTCCCTGAACTGCTCGAACACGTCCTCGTGCACGATGAACCGCTTCGCGGCGATGCACGACTGCCCGTTGTTCTGCGTCCGCGCCGTCACCGCGGTCTTCGCGGCCTTCGCGACGTCCGCCGACGGCATGACCACGTACGGGTCGCTGCCGCCCAGCTCCAGGACCGTCTTCTTCACCTCGTCGCCCGCGATCGACGCCACGGAACGGCCCGCGGGCTCGCTCCCGGTCAGCGTCGCCGCCACCACCCGCTCGTCCCGCAGCACGCCCTCGACCGCGCCCGACCCGATCAGCAGCGTCTGGAAACAGCCCTCGGGGAAGCCCGCGCGCAGGAACAGGTCCTCCAGGTACAGCGCGGTCTGCGGCACGTTCGAGGCGTGCTTGAGCAGCCCCACGTTCCCCGCCATCAGCGCAGGCGCCGCGAACCGCACCACCTGCCACAGCGGGAAGTTCCACGGCATGACCGCGAGCACCGGGCCCAGCGGCCGGTAGCGCACCTCGGCGCGGGCCGCGCCGGAGTCCTTCACGTCGGACTCGGCCGGATGCTCCGGCGCGAGCAGCTCCTGCGCGTGGTCCGCGTACCAGCGCATGGTGCGCGCGCACTTGGCCGCCTCCGCACGGGCCGCCTTGATCGGCTTGCCCATCTCGGTCGTCATGATCCGGGCGATCTCCGGCGTGTCCGCGTCCAGCAGATCGGCGGCGTGCCGCAGCATCCTGGCCCGCTCCTCGAACGCCGTCGCGCGGTACGCGGCGAAGGTGCGGGCGGCCAGGGCCAGTTTCTCCTCCAGGGCCTCGGGGGAGAGGGCCTCGTACGTTTCGAGCGTCTCGCCGTTCGCGGGGTTGACCGTCGCGATGGGCATGGGGCGACCTCCTGAGCGCGGTTCCTTCGACCTTCCCGCGCCGTGCGGGGCGGCGCAACGCGAGCACGCCGCCCGCGCCCCGGCTCAGAGCCGCTCGGCGAGCCGGTCCAGGAACACCGTCTGCGCCGTGACCATCACCGCCCGCGCCGCGTCCAGGCCGAACCACGCCACCCGGTCCAGCTCGGGGAACTCGGCGCTGCGGCCCGAGCGCGGCGGCCACTCCATCGTGAACGTGCCGGGCACCACGTCCGCCGGGTCCAGCTCGCCCTCCAGCGCCCACACCGTGACGTGCTTGCCGCCCGACTGCACGACTTCGCCGAGCGCCAGCGCGGGCCCGTCCGGCGCCGGCAGCCCCAGCTCCTCGCGGAACTCGCGGCGGGCCGCGTCCCACGCTGTCTCGTCCTCCGCGTACTCGCCCTTCGGCACGGTCCACGCGCCCGCGTCCTTGCGCGCCCAGAACGGGCCGCCCATGTGCCCGAGCAGCACCTCGGGCCCGGCGTCGGTGCGGCGGAACAGCAGCAGGCCCGCGCTGCGCCGCGGTCCCTTCCCAGCCTTGTCGGTCATGGGGGTCATGGGAGACATGGGGGTCATGCCCTCAGGCTCACATGTGGACGGCTTCGCCGGTCAGCGAGCGGGGCGGACCCGGCCGGTACAGCACCAGCGTCACCGCGAACCCGACCGCGAAGAAGAGCGCCGACCACCAGTACGCCGTCGAGTAGCTCTCCAGCGCGGCCTGTGTCCTGACCTGCGGAGTCGGCTGCTTGCCGACCATGTAGTTCGTGGCGGCGCTCGTCGCCAGCGAGTTGAGCAGCGCCGTGCCGATCGAACCGCCCACCTGCTGGCTCGTGTTCACCATCGCGGAGGCCACCCCCGCGTCGTGCGCGGCCACACCCGCCGTCGCCAGGTTCATCGCGGTGGCGAAGACCAGGCCGAGGCCGATGCCGGCGAGCAGCAACGGGGGCATGACATGGGCCGCGTACGAGCTGTGCGTGTCCAGGGCGGTCAGCCAGGCCATGCCTGCGGCGGCGAGCGCCATGCCCAGCGGGACCAGGGGTTTCGGACCGAGCCGGGGGAGCAGCGAGTTGGTCGCCACGACCGACGAGAAGATCATGCACGCCACCATCGGCAGGAACGCCACACCCGTGAGCACCGGCGAATAGGCCAGGACCTGCTGGAGGTAGTACGTCAGGAAGAGGAACACGCCGAACAGGCCGGCGCCGGAGATGAACATCGCGAGGTACGAGGCCCCCCGGTCCCGGTCCGTGACCACCCGCACCGGCAGCAGCGGATGCGCCGCCCGCGTCTCCCACCAGGCGAACACGACCAGCAGCACCGCGCCGACCACCAGGAAGCCCCAGGTCTGCGCGTCGCCCCAGGCGTGCGACTCGGCGTTCGAGAAGCCGTACACGATGCAGAACAGGCCGACGGACACCAGGATCGTGCCCGGCACGTCCAGCTTGGGCCGGTCGGCCGGCCGCCCGCCGTGCAGCAGCCGCGCGCCGCCGAGGATCGCGACGACCGCGAACAGCAGGTTCACGTACAGGCACCAGCGCCAGTCCAGGTACTCGGTGAGCACGCCGCCGAGCAGCAGTCCGACCGCGCCGCCCGCGCCCGCGATGGCGCCGTAGATGCCGAAGGCCTTCGCCCGCTCGCGCGGGTCCGTGAACGTCGTCGTGAGCAGGGACAGCGCGGCCGGTGCGAGCAGCGCGCCGAACATGCCCTGCAGCGCCCGCGCCGCGACGAGCATCCCGAACGTGGTGGCGGCGCCGCCGAACGCGGAGGCCGCGGCGAAGCCCACCAGGCCCGCGAGGAACACCGCCTTGCGGCCCACCAGGTCGGCGATCCGCCCGCCGAGCAGCAGCAGACTGCCGAACGCGAGCGCGTACGCGGTGACGACCCACTGCCGGTTGCCGTCGGTGAACCCCAGATCCCGCTGGGCCGACGGCAGTGCGATGTTCACGATCGTCGCGTCGAGCACGACCATGAGCTGGGCGATGCCGATGACGGCGAGGATCAGCCAGCGGTGCTCGTGCCGGCCGCCGCCGGGGTACGCGGTGCTCGGGCCCGGTGGGGCGGAGGCGGGTACGGATCCGGCGGTTGCTGCGGAATCGGGCGAGCGATCCATGGAGGCCTCCAGACACCCAGGTGCACCCCCCGATCAACATCGCCCACCACGCTATGCGCCCGAACGGGGGACGGCGACCGGGGAGAGAACGCGTGCGTTCTCCTCGCGGTCGCCGTCCGGGCGAGCGGTGCGGGACCTGGCCGGTCCCGGGGTTCAGGCGCGGGGCGCCCCGTCCGAGGCGTCCACCGCGGCCGGCTCTTCCGCCGCCGGTTCCTTCGAGGGGCGCGGCTCTGGCACGGCGGGGGCCGTCACGGGCGCGGTAGGCGCGGCACGCGGCTTGAACAGGCGCTGCGCGAGCGGCTCCGTGAACCGCGCCGTCAGCGGACCCACGATCACCAGGATCAGCACGTACGCGGTTGCCAGCGGGCCGAGCCGCGGCTCGATCCCCGACGTGACGGCGAGACCCGCGATGACGATCGAGAACTCGCCGCGCGCCACGAGCGCGCCGCCCGCCCGCCAGCGGCCCTTGACGGAGATCCCCGCCCGGCGCGCCGCCCAGTACCCGGTGGCGATCTTCGTGCAGGCCGTGACGACGGCCAGGAGCAGCGCGGGCAGCAGCACCGGCGGGATGCTCGCCGGGTCCGTGTGCAGCCCGAAGAAGACGAAGAACACCGCGGCGAACAGGTCCCGCAGCGGGGAGAGCAGCGTGTGCGTGCCCTCGGCCACCTCGCCGGACAGCGCGATGCCCACGAGGAACGCGCCGACCGCGGCCGACACTTGGAGCTGCTGGGCGATCCCCGCGACCAGGATCGTCAGACCGAGGACCACCAGGAGCAGCTTCTCCGGGTCGTCGCTGGAGACGAAGCGCGAGATGTGCCGCCCGTAGCGGACGGCGACGAACAGGACGAGCCCGGCCGCGCCCAGCGCGATCGCGAGCGTCAGCCCGCCCGCGGCCCAGCCGACCCCGGCGAGGAGCGCCGTGATGATCGGCAGGTACACCGCCATGGCGAGGTCCTCGAGGACGAGGATGCTGAGGATCACCGGCGTCTCGCGGTTGCCGACGCGGCCCAGGTCGTTGAGCACCTTGGCGATGACGCCCGAGGACGAGATCCAGGTGACGCCCGCGAGCACCACGGCGGCGACCGGGCCCCAGCCCATGAGCAGCGCCGCGGCGGCGCCCGGCAGCGCGTTGAACGTCATGTCGACGAGGCCGGCCGGGTACTGGGTCTTGAGGTTCGTGACGAGGTCGCTCGCCGTGTACTCCAGTCCCAGCATCAGCAGCAGCAGGATCACGCCTATCTCGGCGCCGATCGCGACGAACTCCTCGCTCGCGCCGAGCGGCAGCAGCCCGCCCTCGCCGAACGCGAGACCGGCCAGCAGATACAGCGGGATGGGCGAGAAGCGCAGCCGCCCGGCGATCCGGCCGAGCAGGCCGAGCGCCAGGATGATCGCCCCGAACTCGATCAGGAAGACAGCGGAATGCATCCGATCACTCCCGACCCAGGATCGTGGCCGCCGCCTCGACGCCCTCGCGGGTGCCGATGACGATCACGGTGTCGCCGCCCGCGAGCCGGAAGTCCGGCGCCGGGGACGGGATCGCGTCCGCACGGCGCAGCACGGCCACGATGGACGCTCCGGTCTCGGTGCGCATCTGTGTCTCGCCGAGCAGCCGCCCGTTCCAGTACGAGGTCGCCGCCACCTCGATGCGTTCGGCGACCAGGCCCAGGTCCGTGGTGTGCAGCAGGTTCGGGCTGTGGTGCGAGGGCATCAACGCGTCGATGAGCGCCTCGGCCTCACCCGACGTCAGCTTCAGCGACAGGGAGCAGGCGTCCGGGTCGTCGGCCTGGTACGCGCTCAGGGTGCGGCCACCGTCCCGGTGGGCGACGACCGACAGCAGCCGCTGCTCGCGCGTGGTCAGGTCGTAGCGGATGCCGATCCCTGGCAATGGTGTTCTGCTCAGGCGTGAAGCGGGCACGTCTCCCCCTGCGAATGGATGTCGGATGCACCTTGTTCGGCGCTCGGGACACCTTATACGTGCCATGTTTTGGCAAAGAAACGGTCAGGTGCCCGAGGGGCGGTCCCGCTGGGCGAGGACGGTCTCCACGGTATCCGCCTGCTCGGGCGCCTTGTCCTCCCGGTACCGCACCACCCGCGCGAAACGCAGCGTGACGCCCTCCGGATAGCGCGAGGAGCGCTGCAGACCGTCGTAAGCGATCTCGACGACCAGCTCCGGACGCACCGTCACCACATGCCCGTCGTCGGACACCGCGAGCTCCCGCAGCCGCTCGGTCTGCCAGTCGAGCAGTGCGTCCGTCAGCCCCTTGAACGTCTTGCCGAGCATCGCGTACGAGCCGTCGGCGCGCCGCGCCCCCAGATGCAGGTTCGACAGCCGGCCGGTCCGCCGCCCGTGCCCCCACTCCGCCGCGAGCACCACCAGGTCGAGCGTGTGCACCGGCTTCACCTTCAGCCAGGACGCACCCCGGCGCCCCGCGCTGTACGTCGCCTCCAAGCCCTTCAGGACGACGCCCTCGTGACCGCGCTCCAGCGTCGCCGCGAAGAACGCGTCGGCGGCGGACCGCTGGGCGGGGTCCGACTCGTCGTCCACCACCATGCGGCGCACCCGCATCGGTTCCGGGACCAGACCGGCCAGCCGCTCGTGCCGGCGCGCGAACGGGAGATCCAGCAGATCCTCCCCGTCCACGGACAGGACGTCGAAGAAGACGGGGGAGACCGGCACGGCCTCGGCGGCCCGCGCCACGTCGACCCGGGAGCCGACCCGGCCCGCGATCTCCTGGAACGGGCGCGGACGCCCCTGCGCGTCGAACGCGATGACCTCCCCGTCCAGCACGAACGACGTCCCGTACAACGCGCGTGCCGCCGCGCTCACTTCGGGCAGGCGGTCCGTGATGTCGTCCAGGGTGCGCGTGTAGATCCCCACCTCGTCCCCGGACCGGTGGACCTGCACGCGGATGCCGTCGAGCTTCTCCTCCACTGCGCACGCCCCGAGCTTGTCGAGGCCCTCCCCGACCGAACCTGCGCTGTGCGCCAGCATCGGCAGCACGGGCCGGCCGACCGTCAGCCGGAAGTCCTCCAGGGCGGCCGGCCCCCGCGCCAGCAGCGCCTGCGCCACCGGCTGCACCCCGCCCGCCAGCATCACCGCCCGGCGCACCTCGGCGGGTGCCGCGTCCGTGGCCTTCGCCAGCCCGTCGATCGCCACCGCGTCCAGCGCGCCCTGACGCACCTCGCCCGTCACGAGCCCGAACAGGAACCGCTGCTCCGGCTCCGTCGCCGCGCCCAGCAGCTCCCCGACCAGGCGTGTCCGCTCCGCCTGCGAACCGGCGCCCGAGACATCGCCGATGACGGTGAGCGCGGCGTCCACGTCCTGGACCGTGAGCCGGGGCTCGGCCGCGGGCTCCACCCGCCGGCTCAGCACCCGCCAGCCGATCCCCAGGCGCCCCTGGGGCAGCCGCCCGGCCAGGTACGGGATGACGATCGCCACGTCGTCCGGATGCGTGTCCCGGAACAGCTCCGCGAGCAGCTCGATCTTCCGGGACCGCGCCGAGGTGGCGGCGACCTCCTGGGACACCTGGGCGAGCCGGGCCAGCAACATGCGGTCCATGGTCCTACGCGAGCGGGGGCCGCCGCATGTCAGAACGGCGCGGGAGCCGGCCGGGAGGACCCGAGAACGTCACAGGAACAGGAACGACACCACGAACCCGACCGGCACGAGCGCACAGGCGAGCCCGGCGGCCAGCAACAGCCACGCGAGCACCTTGAACAGGGCCGTCCGTTGCGCACGGCACGCCGCGAAACCCGTGAAGCAGAGCACCGCCAGACAGGGCAGGACGACGAAGACGAATCCCAGCGCCGCCATGTCCCCCGCCCGTAGATGAAAGAGCCGCCCACCCG
Source organism: Streptomyces sp. NPDC025806 (assembly GCF_055558275.1). Classification (NCBI taxonomy): domain Bacteria; kingdom Bacillati; phylum Actinomycetota; class Actinomycetes; order Kitasatosporales; family Streptomycetaceae; genus Streptomyces; species Streptomyces sp. NPDC025806. Next base: position 137,654 of record NZ_JBVHMU010000005.1, read on the forward strand.
GCTCGCCCCCGTGTTCGACAGGAACGTACTGCAACGCCGGAGGCTCTTCCGCACCGGCCCCGCACCGTTGTCTGCGAACCTGTGCAGGTGCCTACGGACCTGCCCATGTGGACCAGAGCACCAGAGATCGACGAGCCCCTCGTACGGGCCCCTGCTCCACGAGCAGCACGCGGACCTCGCCGACCTGCCCCTGCGCCACGCGGCCACCGGCCCACGCCCCTGAAGCATGCGCGGCGCGCAACTTCCCCGGGGAAGGCGGAGCCTTCCAGGGGCGCGGGGAACTGCGCGACCAGCCACGACGCGGCCCGCACTCGGCGACGAGACCGCAGAGGGCAGACGAACTGCCGATAGGGGGCAACGAGGGCATCCGGGACCTCCGCTGCGCGCGCTGTGGGCAGACGCCGCCCCCGCTGTGGAGCGGCCCGCGCCTATGGCTGCACAGCGACCTGCACCCGGCCAATGTCGTCGTCGACGGCAACGGGCGTCTGTCCGGCGTCATCGACTTCGGGGACCTGTGCGCCGCCTGGATGCTGCTGCCCGAGGGCGAGGCGAGGCCGTTCCTCGCCGCGTACGGGGCGGACCCGGCGACGGTGCGCCGCGCGCGGGGCTGGGCCGTGCTGCGGGCGCTCGGCCTCGTGCTCATCGGCCGGGCCGGTGACCGGGGCCTGCCCGGCGGACAGCCCACGTGGGGTCCGGCCGGGCGCGCGGCGCTGCGCAAGGTCGTGCGCGACGCGGCGCCCGAGGCAGGCTGAGGGTCACGGTCCCGGCCGGGCGCCTGAGGCGGGCTGAGGGGCACGGCCCGGGCCCGGCGCCTGAGGAGGGCTGAGGCTCACGGCTCCGGCCCGGCGCCTGAGGCGGGCTGAGGGTCACGGCCCCGGCCGGTGCAGGCGGCCCCGGGCCACGAGCTCCACCGTCGCCGCCACCGCGATCGCCTGCACCGCCATCAGCGCCACCAGGACGAACAGTTGCACCGCGCCCGCCGCCACCGGGGACGCGCCGCCCAGGAGCATGCCGACGAACGCGCCGGGGAGCGTGACCAGGCCGACCGTGCGGGTCTGGTCCAGGCCCGGGAGCAGAGCCTCCGACGCGGCGGGGCGGGCGATCTCCAGGCGGGCCTCGCGCGGGAGCAGCCCGAGCGAGAGACAGGCCTCCACCTCCCCCTTGCGCAGCGTCAGCTCGTCCAGAGCCCGCCGCCCCGCGAGGACCGTCGCCGTCATCGCCCCGCCGATCAGGATGCCGGTCACCGGGATGAGCGCGATCTCGCGCGTCGGCAGCAGCCCCGACAGGACCAGCGCCCCCACGATCGGCGCCACCGGCAGCGCGATCGGCACCGCAGCCCAGGCCCACGTCCACCCGCGCGCCCGCGTCACGCGCCGCCCGGCCGTCACCGCGGCCACGGCTCCCATCACCAGCAGGAAGCCGAGCAGTGCCGCCCCGTGCCGCACCACCCAGCCGATCACCAGCGCCACGACGGCGAGCTGCACCGTGGCCCGCACCCCCGCGAACACGATGTCCCGCGCCCGCCGCCACGAGCCGTCCGGCGCGAGCCGGAACACCGCCGCGACCGTGGCCGCGAGGACCAGCAGCACGATCAGCGCCGCCGCGAGCGACCCGTCGACCGGCAGCAGAGTGGACGCCGCAAAGGTTGTCTCCCGCACATGCGCAGCCTAGAACGCCCCGACCTGCGCACCCCTGCTGCGCCGCACCCCCGCCGTGAGCGACGATGGGCGGGCAACAAGCGTGAACGAACGCGTAGAGAAAGAGGGCTGACCGTCATGGCACAGCAGGTTCAGGGCGTGATCGCACGGGCCAAGGGCGCACCGGTGACCATCGAGACGATCGTCGTGCCGGACCCCGGGCCGGGCGAGGCCGTCGTGAAGGTCCAGGCGTGCGGGGTCTGCCACACCGATCTGCACTACCGGGAGGGCGGGATCAACGACGAGTTCCCGTTCCTGCTCGGCCACGAGGCCGCCGGCGTCGTCGAGTCGGTCGGCGAGGGCGTCACCGAGGTCGCCCCCGGCGACTACGTGATCCTCAACTGGCGCGCCGTGTGCGGCCAGTGCCGCGCCTGTCTGCGCGGGCGCCCCCAGTACTGCTTCAACACCCACAACGCCAAGCAGAAGATGACGCTGACGGACGGCACGGAGCTGTCCCCGGCGCTCGGCATCGGCGCCTTCGCCGAGAAGACCCTCGTCGCCGCCGGCCAGTGCACCAAGGTCGACCCCGCCGCCTCGCCCGCCGCCGCGGGCCTGCTCGGCTGCGGCGTCATGGCGGGCCTCGGCGCCGCCATCAACACCGGCGAGGTCGGCCGCGGCGACTCCGTGGCCGTCATCGGCTGCGGCGGCGTGGGCAACGCGGCGGTCGTCGGCGCCCGCCTCGCCGGCGCCGCGAAGATCATCGCCGTGGACATCGACGACAAGAAGCTGGAGACCGCCCGCTCGCTGGGCGCCACCCACACCGTCAACTCCCGTTCCACCGACGCGGTCGAGGCCGTGCGCGAGCTGACCGGCGGTTTCGGCGCCGACGTCGTCATCGACGCGGTCGGCCGCCCGGAGACGTACGAGCAGGCCTTCTACGCCCGCGACCTCGCCGGCACCGTCGTCCTCGTCGGCGTGCCCACCCCGGAGATGCGGCTCGACCTGCCGCTGCTCGACGTCTTCGGCCGTGGCGGCGCCCTCAAGTCCTCCTGGTACGGCGACTGTCTGCCCTCGCGCGACTTCCCGATGCTCATCGACCTGTACCTCCAGGGCCGCCTCGACCTCGACGCGTTCGTGACGGAGACCATCGAGCTCGCCGACGTCGAGAAGGCCTTCGAGCGGATGCACCAGGGCGACGTGCTGCGTTCCGTGGTGGTCTTCTGATGGCCGCCACCGAAGCCGGCGCCGCGCGCGTCGAACACCTCGTCACGTCCGGCACGTTCTCGCTCGACGGCGGCACCTGGGACGTCGACAACAACGTGTGGCTCGTCGGCGACGACCGTGAAGTCGTCGTCATCGACGCCGCCCACGACGCCGACGCCATCGCCGAGGCCGTCGGTGAGCGCCGGCTCGTCGCCATCGTGTGCACCCACGCGCACGACGACCACATCGACGCCGCCCCCGCGCTCGCCGAGCGCACCGGAGCGCCGATCCTGCTGCACCCGGCCGACACCGAACTGTGGAAGCGGACCCACCCGGACCGTGCGCCCGACGGTGAACTCGCCGACGGGCAGCGCCTGTCCGTGGCCGGGGTCGAGCTGACCGTGCTGCACACGCCCGGCCACTGCCACGGCGCCGTCAGCCTGCACGCCCCGGCCCTCGGCACCGTCTTCACCGGCGACACCCTGTTCCAGGGCGGCCCGGGCGCCACCGGCCGTACCTTCAGCGACTTCCCGACGATCATCGAGTCGATCCGCGGGAAGCTCCTGACGCTGCAGGCCGACACCGTGGTGCGCACCGGCCACGGCGACACGACGACGATCGGCGCCGAGGCGCCGCAGCTGGAGGAGTGGATCGCGCGGGGCCACTGAGCCTCACGCCCCACCTGGACGCGGCGTCGGCCCCGATGGCCGTCGTCGCGTCCCGCGCGTTCAGCAGGGGCCGAGAACCGCCCGCACCGTCTTGCCGCCGTACGGATGCCGCTCCACGCTCCAGCGGTCGGCCAGCGCGTGCACCAGGGCGATCCCACGCCCCGACTCGGCGCTCGTGGACGACGGCTGCAACCGGGGGAGACCCGGGGCGTCGTCGTGCACGGCCACCGTCAGCTCGCCCGCGTCGAGGCGCAGGCTCATCCGCACGCTGCGGCCCCGTGAGGCGCGGGTCGCGTTCGTGACCAGTTCGGAGACCACCAGCTCGGCGTCGCCCGTCGCGCACTCCAGCTGCCCGGCGAGGAACGATCGGGTCATGCGACGGGCCCATCGCGCTGCTCCCGAGCCCTGCGGCATCAGGAACTCCACGCGCGCGGTACGCCGGTCGGCGCCCATGGACGCACGCATGACGATCACTCCCTCTCGTTCGCGTCAGGGGCGGAGCCCTCTCGTAACGAGCCACATTCCCCGGGAACCTGATCGCCAAGCAGATCGCGGGCGGGAGACGTGCGCGCCCGCCCGGGCTCAGGCCGGGTCGGAGGCCGCCGCCGGGTCGGCGGGATGGGCCAGCGTGTCGAGGAAGCGGTCCAGTGCCGGTGACGAGGCGCCGCCTGCGCAACGCGCCCGCTCCAGATGCGGTATCGACAGCTTGCCCAGGTGCGGGGCCTGGACCTCCAGAGCCTCCGTCAGATGCAGGCGCTCCAGAGCCCGCTCGGCGGCCGACCGGGCCACGTACTCGCTCACGGTCACTCCCAGATGGTCCGCGTGCCTGCGGACCGCCTCGTACTCGTCGGCCGTGAAGAGCTCTCGGAGCAGCGCAGTACCGTCCATGGCGGGCATGATGCCGCTCGCGACGCCGGGCGCGTGGGCGGATGGCATATTCACCCCCCCGTTCGCGTGGAGTTGGGGTGAGCGGGTGGCGCTCAGAAGCGGTCGGGGTCCGCGGCCGCCCAGTCCCCGGCCCAGCCCGCGCGGGGATCCCCGGTCAGCTCGCCCGGTTCCAGCCACGCGTAGAGATGCGCGTAGGAGGCCAGTTCGTGCGGTGCGATCCGGCGGACCAGCTGGTCGGGGCCCAGATCGCGCGGGTCGCGGACCCCCATCGCCGCCATGATCTGGGCCGCGCTGCGCACGGTCGCCCGCTGGTAGTGGTAGACGCGGGCGGCCTTGTCCCCGATGTCCAGGGCGCGCACCCGGCGCGGATCCTGGGTGGTGACCCCGACCGGGCAGGTGTTGGTGTGGCAGCGCTGGGCCTGGATGCAGCCGACCGCGAACATCATCGCGCGGGCCGCGTTCGTGAAGTCCGCACCCTGGACGAGTCGTTTGACGATGTCGGCGCCCGTCGCGACCTTGCCGCTCGCGCCGATCCGGATCCGGTCCCGCAGCCCGGCCCCGACCAGAGCGTTGTGCACGGTGATCAGGCCTTCGGTGAGCGGTGTGCCGAGATGGTCGGCGAACTCCAGCGGGGCCGCGCCGGTGCCGCCCTCGGAGCCGTCCACGATCACGAAGTCCGGGCTCACCCCCTCGGCCAGCATCGCCTTGCAGACCGCGAGGAACTGGACGCGGGAACCGACGCACAGCTTGAACCCGACCGGCTTGCCGCCCGCCAGCTGCCGCAGCTCGGCGAGGAACAGCACCATCTCGCGGGGCGTCGCGAACTCCCGGTGGTAGGGCGGCGAGATGACCGTCTCGCCCACCGGCACGTCCCGCACCCGGGCGATCTCGGCGTCGACCTTGCCGCCCGGGAGCACCCCGCCGATCCCGGGCTTCGCCCCCTGCGACAGCTTCAGAGACACGCACTTGACCTGGGGGTTCGCCGCCTTCTCGGCGAACTCGGCGCGGTCCATGCCTCCGTCCTTCGTGCGGCAGCCGAAATACCCGGTGCCGATCTCCCAGACCAGGTCGCCGCCCGGTGCCAGGTGATGGTCCGACAGGCCGCCCTCCCCGGTGTCGTGCGCGAAGCCGCCGCGCGCCGCGCCCGCGTTGAGCGCCCGGATCGCGTGGGAGGACAGCGCGCCGAAACTCATCCCGGAGACGTTCAGCAGGGACATGTCGTACGGGCGTGAGCAGTCGGGCCCGCCGAGCCGCACGGTCGGCGCGGCCTCGGGCGCGTCCACCGGCCGCATGGACGGGACCAGGAACTCGTGACCGGAGGCGTACACGTCCTGCTCGGTGCCGAAGGGCTCCGCCGCCTCGGTGTCCTTGGCCCGCTCGTAGACGATGCTGCGCACGTCGCGGTCGTAGGGCCGGCCGTCGTAGTTGCGCTCGATGAAGTACTGCTGCATCTCGGGCCGCAGCGACTCCATCAGGAAGCGCAGATGGCCGACGAGCGGGTAGTTGCGCAGCACCGAGTGGCGGGTCTGCGCCAGATCGGCGACGCCGAGCGCGGTCAGGGCGAGCAGCGGACCGGCGGCGCACCACCACCACGGCGACACCAGGAGCGACAGGACCGTGGTCGCGGCCGCTGCGGCGGTGACGAGGACGAACACGAGGAATCGGCGCATCCGTCGAGTCAAGCGCACGGCGACGCGCCCGGGCGGGGACGACACAGGGCCGTGGGGTGGACCGGAGGACCGGTCCCCGGGGTGGACCCTCCCCGAGGTCTCCGATAAGTTAGGCAAGGCTTACCTAATGGAGGTTCCGGGATGGGTGTCCGATCGATCGCTGCCGCCGTGCCCACCACGGCGGCCCACGCACGCTCCGTGCTCGCCACCGCGTTCAGCTGCGGCGTCACCACCGACGTGGGACGGGACGACCTCGTCGGCGCCCACCGCGTCGACGAGGACGGCACCCTGCGCATCGCGCCGCCGCCCGACAGCGTCCTCGCCGCCGCCGCGCTCTGCGCCCCGCACGGCCGGCCCACGACCCTCGTGGAGTTCGCCGACACCGCACCCGTGCCCGTACGGGACCGGATCCGCGCCCGCCTCTGGCTCTCCGGCGAACTCGTCCCGGACGGCGACGAACTGGTGCTGCGTACCGAACGCGCCGTGCTCCAGACCCGCACCGGCCGCACCGGCATCGACCTCGACGAACTCGCCGGCACCCGCGCCGACCCGCTGGCCCGCGCCGAACCCCGGCTCCTGACCCACCTCGCCGACGTCCACCCCGAAGCTGTCGAACAGCTCACCCGGCTCATCTGTCCCGACAGCCTGCACGGCGTCACGCGCGTCCAGCCGCTCGCCGTCGACCGGCACGGACTGACGCTCCGTCTGGAGCGCGCCCGCGGCCAGGCGGACGTCCGCATCCCGTTCCACAGCCCCGCCGACGACCTGGCCGCCCTCACCGAACGCATGCAGTGCCTCCTCGCCTCGGCGCAGGCCGTCACCCACCGCCGGATGTGACCCGCGACGGCTCTCGTGCGGACTCCTCCCGGGCCGCCGCCCGGCGCTCGCGCCGCGTCGGCCGGAACGCCCATTCCATGGCCGGCTCCACCACCGGCCGGAACACCCGGCGCACCGGCCCGGTGCACAGCAGCGTGATCCCGCCGACCGCCAGGCCCGTCACCGCCAGTTCGCCCAGCGGCGTGTGCAGCCACGGATGCGCGTACCAGTCCCCGAACCGGGCCGCCTTGATGACGAACCCGTGCAGCAGATACGCGTACAGCGTCCCCGTGCCGAGCGCTGTGCACCACAGCCTGCGGCCCGGCACCCACGCGAGGAAGCAGGCGGTCAGCACCAGCGCCAGCACGAACAGCGCCGGGGTGAAGATCAGCCCCGTCCACGCCGGTACGCCCTGCTCCGCGACGCTGGCGCGGTGGTAGAACCAGCCGGCGTCCAGCCACGGCTCCACGGCGTACGCCGCCACGGCCGCCGCCGCGAGGACCGCCAGTGCCACCCGGCGCACCCGCCACGTCCGCAGCCGTGCGAAGTGCTCCGGCCGCAGCACGAGCCCCACCACGAAGAACGGCAGGAACTGCAGCACCCGCTGCAAGGCCAGATCCCCGCCCGCGTCCGGCCACATCGACATGGCCGTGCCGATCGCCAGCGCCACCGGCACCGGGTGCCGCAGCTGCAGCCACAGCGGCGTCGACATCCGCCACACGAACAGTGCGACCAGGAACCACATCAGATACCAGGGATCCAGCAGGCTGAGCGGGTACCCGGGATCGTCCTGCGCCCAGCGGTAGAACAGCGTGTACACCACCTCGAAGACGACGTACGGCACGACCACCCCGGTGACCAGCCGCCGCAGCCGGCTCGGCGCCATGTCGAAGCTGCGCGAGAAGTACCCCGACACGAGGGCGAACGCCGGCATGTGGAAGGCGTACACGAACAGGTACACCGCGTGCACGGTCCGGCTGCCGTACGTCAGCGGTTCCCAGGCGTGCCCGCACGCGACGAGCACGATCGTCAGGTACTTCACGTTGTCGAAGTACGACTCGCGGGCGGCGGGTCTGACCTGCGGGGGAGCCGCCACCGGTTCCTGGACCGGTGCCTGCGTCCGTGCCCCGGGTGGTGTCTGCGTCGGTGTCGGTGTCCGTGCCGTCCGTTGTGCCATCGCGTCGCGGTGCCCCTCGTCGTACGTGTCGCCCGTCGGGTGAGTCCAGGCCTCCCGTCTTCCCGGCTTCGACCGTTCCATGGCACCCCGAAACGGAACAAGGGCCCCCGGCGGCGAGTCGGAACTCGCCGCCGGGGGCCCTCGGGTGAGCGGCGCCCGGGCGTGTCACACGGCCGTGTAGCCGCCGTCCACGAGGTGGTAGCTGCCCGCCACGAACGAGGCGCGGTCCGAGAGCAGGAACACGATCAGCTCCGCGACCTCCTCGGAGCGGCCGAGCCGGCCCGCCGGGTGCAGGGCGACCAGACCGTCGTAGGCGGCCTGGTCCATCTCCTTGAGCAGCGGGGTGTCGATGAAGCCCGGACCCACCGCGTTGACCCGGATGCCCTTCGCCGCGTACTCGGCGGCGGCCGTCTTGGTGAGGCCCACGACGCCGTGCTTGGCCGCCACGTAGGCCGGGGAGCCGGCGAAGCCGACCGAGCCGAGGATCGAGGCGACGTTGACGATCGCGCCGCCCCGGCCCGAGGCCTGCATGGCCGGGATCTCGTGGCGCATGCTGAAGAACACGCCGTCCAGGTTGGTCCGGACGACCCGGTGATAGACATCGATGTCGTACTCGCCGGTCGGGGCGCTCGCGCCACCGATGCCCGCGTTGTTGACGGCCAGGTCGAGCCCGCCGAACGTGTCGACCGTGAACGTCACGGCGGCGCGCACGGACTCGGGGTCGGTCACGTCGAGCGCCACGGCCGCCGCCTCGACGCCCTCCTCGCGGAGCGCCTCCACGGCGTCCCGCGCGCCCTGCTCGTTGAAGTCCGCGACGACGACCTTCGCTCCGCCGAGGCCGAGCCGGCGGGCGGTGGCCAGGCCGATGCCGGAGGCGGCGCCGGTGACCAGGGCGGTCTTCCCGGCGAACTCGGTGGCGTAGTCGGGGGTGATGGTGGAGGGGGTGGTGCTCATGGTGCGGTTCACTCTCTGGTTGCGTTGTCGGCGGTCGCCGCGCGGGCGGCCTCCCCGAAGAGGGCGTCGTAGGCCCGCGCCACCAGATCGGCGAGGTCTTCGGCGTCCGAGCCGGCGCCGCGCGCCCAGGTGCGCAGCGCGGCGGTCAGCACACTGGCGGCGGCGCCGACCACGATCCCGGGAAGCGGGTCCCGGGCCGGGTCGGTGCCGAGCCGGTCGGCGATGATGCGTACGGACTCCTCCTGGGCGTCGACCCGGATGCGCTCGTACGCGGCGAACAGGGCGGGCTCCGCGTCCACGACCGCGTACAGCTCGCGCAGGCGCGGACGGTGGTGCCAGCCGGGGGTGTCCCGGTCGGTCAGCCAGTCCGCGACGGCCCGGCGGTACGCGAGGAGCGGGGGCTCGGCGGCGGGGCGCTCGCGCAGCGCGGCGTTGATCCCCGCGCCGTCGGCCCGCGTGAAGTCGAGCGCCGCGTCCTCCTTGCCGGTGAAGTGCCGGCTGAAGGTGCGGCGGGTGACGTCCGCGCGCTCGGCGATCGCCTCGACGGTGACGGCCGCGAGCCCCTTCTCGAGCACGAGCTCGACGGCTGCCTCGGCCAGCGCCTCACGCGTCCTGAGCGCCTTCAGCTGCCGCCGGTCGACCCCTTGGGTCCCCGCACCCTCGTTCGCCTTCATGCCCCCAGAGTACACCTTGATGTCCCGTCGGGACATGAGTCCCGGTGAGACATCTTTCACGGGGAGGTGGCGGGGAGTGGGGTCAGGCGTGCCAGTGGCACTTCAGGGCCGCGCTGAAGAACCCCGGGCCGTAGGCGACGGCGAGCCCGCGGGCGTCCGCTGCCGGCGGCGCGGCACAGGTGCGCTCCAGGACGCGCAGGATGCTGACGCCGCCCAGGTTGCCCTCGTCGGCGAGGGACTCGGTGGAGTGGCGGGTGAGCTCGGGATCGATCCCGAAGGCGTCGGCGGTGTCGCCGATGATGCTGAGGCTGCCCGGGTGGATCACGGTGAAGTCCGGGACGTGTGCCCCGTACCAGTCCTTGACGACGGTCAGTGTCTCCGCGGCGGTGGTGGGGGCGAGTTTCGTCGACTCGAAGTGCATCCCCTTGTCGTCGAGCCGGCCTCTGTAACGGGTGACGCTGTCCGGGAGCGTGTACTCGAAGGTGTCGTCGATGGCGAGCCCCGGGCCGAGCGGCTCGCTCGTGACCACGGTGGCCGCCCCCGCGTCGCCGAAGAGCGCCTTGTAGATCATCGACTCGATCGACGACGCCGCGTGGTTGTACGTCGCGGAAAGCACCTCGGACGCGACCACGAGGACGGCGCTGCCGGGGCGCACGGCGACGAGGTCCGAGGCGCGGATGAGCGCCTGGGCGCCACCCCCGCAGGCCGCCGTCGCCATGGCGATGCGCCGGGTCGTCGGCCGCAGGCCGAGACGGTGGATGAGGTGGATGTCCAGATTCGGCACGGCCCAGCCGGTCGCGTGCGTCGTCACGATGGCATCGATGTCGTCCACCGTCAGGCCGGCGGCCTCCAGTGCGGACACCGAGGCTCGCTCGGCCATGTCCAGCGCGTCCTCGAACGCGAGTCGTGTGCGCTCGTCCACGCCGGCGGTGCCCGAGATCGTGGCCGCGTCGAGCGGCCGGGTGAAGTGGCGGGTGCGGACCCCGCAGTTGTCGACGACCCGCAGGACGGCCCGCAGTCGCGGGTGGTCCGGGTGGTGCAGTCGTATGTCGTCGGATATCTCCTCGGTGGTGACCTTATGGGTGCCGAGGACGGTCCGGGGCGGTGAGACGTACGCGGGCATGGCAGCTCCCACAGGGGTGAGTAGGGAGTGGGGGGTGCTGCTCAACGTACTTCACAGGAACCTCAGTCACTCCAGTCCCGGGTGCGGTCGGCGCGCAGGTTGGGTGGTGTGGGAGCGGAGCGTTCCGGACCCGGGCGGAACAACAGGATGAACATGCGGGACCCGGGCGCCGTCATGGGCTGCGCCGCACAGATCGACACCCAGCCGGCGCCCTTGAGCGCGTGGCGCAGCGGGCGTTCGTGCCCATCGGGGTGAACCAGGGCGCCGCCCTCCTCGTAGAACGGGGCGATCTCCGGGTCGTCCAGGATCTCGCGCTCGATCCGCGCCAGCGTCGCGTCCTCCGGGCGCGCGGTGATCGCCGCCCGCAACTGGGGGATGATCCAGGGCACCCATGCGGTGTTCCACTGCAACAGCGTGCCGCGCGCCTCGGGTTCCAGAAGCATCCAGCGCATCGTGTTGGCAGGGACGCGGCCGTCGGGGAACAGTTCGGCGAACGCGGAGTTGTAGGTCAGCAGGTCCCAGGATGCGTCGGTCACGTAGGCGATGTGCTCGATGCCGTCGACGGCCTCCTGCCAGATGCCCGGGATCTCCTTGCCGGAGGAGGAGTGCAGCGGGCCGGGCGGGTCCTGGTGCAGGGCGAACCTGCACAGTGAGCTCCACTCCTGCTCGTCCAGACCGAACAGAAGGGCGATGTCGCGCAACAAAGAGCTGGGCGGATTAGGATAGTTGCCCGATTCCAGCCGGTGATACGTGCCCAGCGTCCGGTGCAGCAGCTGGTCCACCTGATGCTGCGAAAGGCCCGGCGCCCGTCTGCCCTGTCCCGTCGGACGCGTGAAGCCGTGGGACTCGGGGGCTATCAGGGCGCGCCGTTCACGGAGCAGGGCGCGGAGCGCCTTCTTGTTCATGGTGGGTAATCCCCATTCGTACACGCCGAGTTGAGCACCGGCAGTCTAAATACTCCCAACGGCTTTGGTAATAAACATTGCCCGAAGAAAACGATCAGTCGGTCCGCCATGATGAGTCGTGCGAGGTTGCTCACCTGCCGGTTTCATCGTCTGTGCGTACGTAGACACAGTGATGTGGCACCTGTGCCGGGCCGCTCGAAAATGGCCGAAATTTCCCGGCGGCGGGTAACCCGCGAGCCTCCTGGGGCTGTTCGAGGAAGAGAGTGGGACCGGGCCACCAATTCGTTCGATGTGGCCGGAAAATGCGTTGCACGACGCACGTCCCGCGCTCGCCCGCGACGCCCCGACGGGGCTTCTGGCTGCGGTCGGTGCCGTCACTCGCCATTACGTAGCGGCCACGGCACCGGTCGCGCCCGCTCCGCCCCGCACCCGCGGGGCATACTCGGCCCAGCCCATCGCGCTGAAGGGCGCCTTCCTGTGCACTGCGGCCCGCGAAGAGGAACGGGTCCGGGGTGCCCTCGCCCGGTTGGCCGGACGCCGGGGGCTCGGCGTCGGCAAGGTCAGATCGGCCCTGGAGAAGCTCGGTTACCGGCCCTCCGGGATCACGGTGGCCGGATCCGGCTCCCTGGTCACCTACGTCGTCGACCGGCACGGGCTGCGTGAAGCCCGAAGGCGGCCACCAGTCCGGCGGTTTCGGCCGCGGCTCAGTCAGGCCTCCGGGCCACGTGCGTCACGTAGTCCTCGGCCGCCGCCTCCAGCCCGATGTCGTGCCCGTCGCGCTCGGACACGTACCAGCGGTGCTCCAGCAGCTCGTGGTACAGCTCCGCCGGGTCCACGGGGGAGGGGAGACGGTCGCGGACCGCGCGGACCGTCGGCCGGAACACGTCGCGGACCCAGCGGTGCGCCAGCACCTCCGGCCGGGCGCCCCGCGCGTCGTCCTGCGTGGCCATCCAGCTCTCCAGGTCGTTCAGCAGCCGCCGCGCCTGGTTCTCCTCCGCGTCCAGGCCGGTGAGCCGCAGCAGTTGACGCTGGTGGTGCCCCGCGTCGACGACCTTCGGCACGAACGTCACCGTGTCGCCCTGGGGCGAGCGCGAGATCTGCATCTCGGCCACGTCGAAGCCCAGGTCGTTCAGCCGCCGGATCCGCCGCTCCATGTAGTGGTGCTTGCCCGGCGGGTACACGGAGGTGCGGGTCAGCTCGCTCCACAGGTTCGCGTACCGCTGCCCGATCTCCGTACCGAACTCGATCGGGTCGATGGACGGATGCAGCGCGCCCGAGGCCTCCAGGTCCAGCATCTCGCCGCTGATGTTCACCCGGGCCAGATCGATGTCGTACTCCCGCTGTCCGTCGCTGAGCCGCGGATGGATCTCCCCCGTCTCGGCGTCCACCAGATACGCGGCGTACGCGCCGGCGTCCCGGCGGAACAGCGTGTTGGAAAGCGAGCAGTCGCCCCACGCGAAACCCGCCAGGTGCAGCCGCACGAGCAGCACCGCCAGCGCGTCCATCAGCCGGTGCACCGTGGACGGACGCAGCGTCGTCTCGAACATCGAGCGGTACGGCTGCGAACCGCCCAGATGCCGGGTGATCAGGACCGGTTCGAGCGGGGCGCCGTCCGCCGTGGTGCGGCCCGTGACCACGGCCAGCGGATCCACGGCCGGTATGCCCGTCCGGTCGAGGGCGCGCAGCATCTCGTACTCGCGCAGCGCCGGCCGCTCGGCGAGCTCCTTCACGGCCACGACCTCGTCGCCGGCGCGCGCGTACCGCACGACGTGCCGGGAGATGCCGCGCGGCAGGGGCACGAGGTGCTCCTCGGGCCATTCCTCGAGCGGCAGGTGCCAGGGGAGGGCGAGCAGGAGCACCGGATGCTCCGGGTTGGTGGCGCTGATCTCGAGCGGCATGCGCCCAGCGTAGGCAGGGCGGGCGAACGAGTGCCCCGGAAGGCACAGTTCAACGGTCGGACAAGGACCGTTCCGCCTCCGCCAGGATCTCCGTCAGCCGCAGGCCGAACCGCGCGTCGCACGCGTGCGGCGCGCCCGTGCGCGCCGAGTGGAGCAGTACGTCGACGGCTGCGGCCAGTGCCTCCTGGTGCGGGCCCGCCTCCGGCATCGCCGTCACCCCGGCCGTGCCGCGGAACTCGACCGCCGCACCGCCCGCCGCGCGCGGCGCCGTCAGGCTCAGCGCCGCCGTGCTCGACGCCCCCGACGCGTGCCGCAGCAGCAGATGCACGGTGTCGCCCGGCCCGCGCCCCGCCGTCACCCCGACCACGTCGCCCAGCACCGGCAGCAGCATCGACAGGGCGTGCGGACCGACGTCCCACAGCGCGCCCCGCTCGGCCCGCCAGGGCGTCGCGGCCCGTACGGCGTCGGCGTCCTCGGCGGAGAACAGCGCGCCGTACCAGTCGGCCCGCCCCGTGAACCAGCCCTCCGTCGCGGACTGCTCCGCCAACCAGGCCGTGACGTCCTGCGCGTAGCGCATCGTGCAGAACACCGCGGAGGCGACGCCCGCCGCGTCGGCGGCCTCGACCACGGCACGGGCTGCCGCCGGATCCGTCGCGAGCGGCTTGTCCAGGAGCAGATGGCAGCCCGCCGCGGCGGCGCGCTCCGCCAGCGGCGCCTGCACGTCCGGCGGCACCGCGAACGCGACCGCGTCGCAGGCCGCGAACAGCGCGTCCACGTCCGCGTAAGCCGTCGTCCCGTGCGCGGCGGCCAGCTCCGAGGCCGCTTCCGGGCGCCGGCCCCAGACCCCGGCGAACCGCACCTCCGGATGAGCCTGGAGAACGGGGGCGTACGTGCGCCGCGCCCAGGGGCCGGTGCCGACGAGTCCGAAGCGCGGAGTGTCCGTGGTGAGCGTCATGGCCCGCAGTATCGCCCGGACGTACCGGCCCGCACAGGCCCGGCGCGGTGGGCCGTGGGCCGTGGTCCGTCGTCCGTGGGGCGGGGGCCGGTGGGTGTGACGCAGGTGGCAGGACCGGCGTGCGACAGGCGCAGACAGCCGGGCCCTCGGTGGTGAATACTGATTCACCATCGGGTGAATGGCCATTCACCCCACGCGGGCGCCCACCGGAGCGCACCGGCCCGCGCCCGACGCCCCGAGCAGGAGACCCATGGACCACGTCCCGATACCCGCGACGCGGCGCCCGCGCGAGCGGTTCACCGTCCCCGTCCTCGCCTTCGGCGGCATCCTCATGGCGGTCATGCAGACCGTCGTCGTCCCGCTGTTGCCCGACCTGCCCCGGCTCACCGGCGCCTCCCCGGCCGCCGTGTCCTGGATGGTCACCGCGACACTCCTGGCCGGCGCCGTGCTCACCCCAGTGCTCGGCCGGGCCGGCGACATGTACGGCAAGCGACGCGTCCTGCTCGGCGCGCTCGCCCTCATGACCGCGGGCTCCGTGCTCTGCGCGCTGACCTCCGACATCCGCGTCCTCATCGCGGCCCGCGCCCTCCAGGGCGCCGCCGCGGCCGTCGTACCGCTGTCCATCAGCATCCTGCGCGACGAACTGCCGCCGCACCGCACCGGCTCCGCCGTCGCCCTGATGAGCTCCACCGTCGGCATCGGCGCCGGACTGGGACTGCCGCTCGCCGCGCTCGTCGTCCAGTACGCGAACTGGCACGTCATGTTCTGGGCGACCGCCGCGCTCGGCGCCCTCGGCCTCGGCGCCGCGTGGTGGGCGGTACGGGAGTCGCCGGTCCGCTCGCCCGGACGCTTCGACGCCCTCGGCACGACCGGGCTCGCCGCCGGACTCGTCTGCCTGCTGCTCGGGGTCTCGCAGGGCGGCCAGTGGGGCTGGGGCAGCGCGCCGGTCCTCAGTCTGTTCGCGGGAGCCGTCGTGATCCTCGCGCTGTGGGCCCTGTGGCAGCTGCGCACCGCTCAGCCGCTGGTCGACCTGCGGCTCGCGGCCGGCCGCCGCGTCGGACTCCCGCACCTGGCGGCCCTGTTCACGGGCTTCGCCTTCTACGCCAACTCGCTCGTCACCGCGCAGCTCGTGCAGGCTCCCGTCGCCACCGGCTACGGGCTCGGCCTGTCCATCGTCGCGACCGGCGTGTGCATGCTGCCCAGCGGCGTCATCATGCTCCTCTTCTCGCCCGTGTCCGCCCGCATCTCCACCCGGTGGGGCCCCCGCGTCACCCTCGCCGCCGGCGGCGTCGTCCTCGCGCTCGGCTACGGGATCCGCATCGTCGACAGCACCGACCTGTGGGTGATCCTCGTCGGCGCGGCCGTGGTCTCGACCGGCACGACGCTCGCCTACTCCGCCCTGCCCACCCTCATCCTGCGCGCCGTCCCCGCCGCCGCGACCGCCTCCGCCAACGGCGTCAACGTCCTGATGCGCACCATCGGACAGGCCGTCTCCAGCGCGGCCGTCGCCGCCGTCCTCGTCCACCACACCGCCGACGTCGGCGGCCTCCCCGTCCCGACCCTGCACGGCTACCAACTGGCCTTCGCCATGGCCGGTAGCGTCGCCCTCGTGGCCACCGCCATCGCCCTGGCCGTCCCCGACGACCGCGCGGCGGGAACGGCCGGCACCCCCGTGGCGGCCCCCGTCGCCACCGCGAAAGGAGCGTGAGGCGATGGACGGCACCGACACGGCGCACCCGGGCGGAGCGCGGCCCGCACCGGTCCGCCGGGACGCCGAGGCCAGCAAGGCGGAGATCGTGCGCGCCACCCGCTATCTGCTCGCCCGGCACGCGCAGAGCGACATCACCCTGAAGGCCATCGCGGACCGGGCCGGGGTCAGCCCGCCGCTGATCCTCAAGTACTTCGGCAACAAGGACGCGTTGCTCGCCCACACCATGGACTTCGAGGCCGACGTCGACGCTCTTCTCGACGCGCCGCTGACGGATCTCGGCCGGCACATGGTCCGCTCGGTGCTCACCAGCCAGGCCGGGAACGGCACCGACCCCATCCTGCGCATCGCGTTCGCCCCGCTCCACGGCGCCCAGGGCGAGATCCTGCGCGCCAACTTCCGCGCCCAGGTCACTCAACGCCTCGCCACCCGACTGACCGGCCCCGACACCGGGCTGCGCGCCGAACTCGCCGTCGCCGCGCTGCTCGGCCTCGGCGTCGTCTACGGTCTGGCCCGTGGCCCGCACGTCCGCGCCGCGGACATCGAGGACGTCGTCAACCGCTACGTCCCCGCCGTCCAGGGGCAGTTGGACCAGCCGTAGGCAGATCATGGCTGGGCACACGCATCCCGACACTGGAGGTTCCATGCCCAAGGGCTACTGGGTCAGCGTCTACCGCACCATCTCGGACCCGGAGAAGCTGGCCGCGTACGACAAGCTGGCCGGTCCGGCCGTCCGGGCCGGGGGCGGTCGGGTCCTCACCCGCGGCGGTCGGGTCCTCACGCATGACGCCGGAATCGCCGAGCGGGCCGTCCTGATCGAGTTCGACAGCTTCGAGCAGGCCGTCGCGGCGCGCGAGAGCGCGGCCTACCAGGAGGCGCTGGCCGTCCTCGCGGACGCTGTCGAGCGCGACTTCCGCATCGTCGAAGGACTCGACTGACCGGGGTCAGGTCGGATCTGCCCGCGGCAGAACCCGGACCCGACCGGACGCGACGATCACTACAGTCCAGGCTCATGACGACGGTTACCACGCGCACGATCGCCTACGAGGCCGACGGCCTGACGATGATCGGGCACCTCGCGCTCCCGGCCGGAACCAGCCGCCGGCCCGCGGTCCTGGTCGGGCCCGAGGGGGTCGGGCTCAGTGACGTCGAGCGCCGCCGGGCCGACGCGTTCGCCGAACTGGGATACGTGGCGCTGGCCTTCGACCTCCACGGCGGGCGCTACCTGGGCGACCCCGAGGAGATGCTGGCCCGCTGCATGCCGCTGTTCGCGGA
The DNA here is from genome assembly GCF_055558275.1 of Streptomyces sp. NPDC025806. Classification (NCBI taxonomy): domain Bacteria; kingdom Bacillati; phylum Actinomycetota; class Actinomycetes; order Kitasatosporales; family Streptomycetaceae; genus Streptomyces; species Streptomyces sp. NPDC025806. The sequence goes on from NZ_JBVHMU010000005.1 coordinate 155,205, forward strand.
CCCCGACCGGATGCGCGGCATCGGCCACGCGGCGCTCGACGTGCTCCGCGCCGAGCCGCGGACCGACCCCGGCCGGATCGCCGCCGTCGGCTACGGCACCGGGGGCGCGATCGCACTGGAACTCGGGCGCGACGGCGTCGACCTGCGCGCGATCGCGACGGTCAACGCGCTGACCACGGGCCGACCGGGCGAGGCCGCGCGCATCCACTGCCCGGTGTGGGCCGGGGTCGGATCGGAGGACCCGATCATGCCGCCCGCGCAACGGGACGCGTTCACCGCCGAGATGCAGGCCGCGGGCGTCGACTGGCGCCTCGTCGTCTACGGCGGCGCCCTGCACGCCTTCCACCACCCGACGGTCGACCACACCGTGCGCCCCGGCGTCGGCTACCACCCGCGGCACGCCCGGCGAGCCTGGCGGGACGTCGTCGACCTGCTCACCGAGTGCCTGCCCTTGACGGAGTGACCTGACCGGCCCCCACGATGCCGTTCCACGAACTCGCGGACCGGAGCGAATCGGCTCGGCCGATCGTTGACCGGCGACCGCCGGCTACACATCGCGGATCGCCGAATCCCGGCCGCCGGCCCCGAACTCACTCGCAGCGCACGGTCAGCGGCGTGAAGGTGATCGCGGTCGTCGGGCCGTCCGACCAGGCGACCCGTAGCTCGCCGTCCGTGTACGTCACCTCGGACACGGCGTCCGGTGACACGACACCGTCGGCCGACCCGCCCAGGGAAGCCAGGGCCGCGAAGACCCGGGTGCCCTCGACCGGCGCCCCGAGGCGAGGCACCCGTACCCACGGCTCGTACGCCGTGCCCTGCGGTGCCCGTATCGCGTCGCGCTCCTGCCAGCCGTGCAGGCCGGTCAGTTCCGAGGGGAGCGCGTCCGTGGCCCAGCCGGTCAGCGAGACGTGCGCGCCGTGTGGGGCGCCGACGACCCGGTGCACGCGCAGCTCGTGCCGGCCCCGGGCCACGGTCACGCTCTCCACGCGCAGCCCGGGCACCATCGGGGCGCCGGCCGGGAACACCGGGCGGTGCCAGGACGCCGCCCAGCCCCAGCCGTCCCCGTGCCCCGCGCCGAGCGGCTGGATACGGCGGCGGACACTGCGGGCCCCGCCGATCTCCACCGACAGGTGGTTGTCGGGGATGTTCGTGAGCGAGGTCGGGCCGGTGTGCGTGGAGTACGCGTGCCGGCTGTAGTGGGCGTCCTCCTGGGACGCGACCTCGCCCGCGTGCGGCGGGATCTGGTCGCTGCCGTGGTTGTGCAGCCGCACGATCCCGTCGGCGCCGGTCGACTGCACGAGCAGACCCGGCGCGGGCAGCGCGAGCACCCGGTCGGGGCCCTCGCTCGGCGCCGCCTCCTCCCGCGCCGTCCACAACGGATGGCCCGCGGGCGCGAGGAGCGCCACGAACCCCTTCGACGCCCAGTACGGGGACGCGGGCCCCGAGTAGTTCTGCAGCGTGGCCGCGTGCGGACCGTGCCAGCCGAGGCTCAGCAGGCCCTGGTCCGTGACGGCGCCGCGGTCGAGGAAGTACCGCAGGCTCCCGCTCGCCAGCCGCCGCGACGCACCGGGGGACAGCGGCGTGTGTCCCGTGAGCGCGCCCACGCCGATGGCCGCCGTCGCCGCGAACCGGTACGTCAGCGACCGCCCGAAGTGCACCGGCGCCCCGTCGCCTCCGAACAGCAGCGAGAAGCCCTCCAGATGTTCCCGCAGCCGCGGCCCGAACCGTTCCAGCAGCTCCGTGTCGTCCGACAGATGGGCGTGCAGCATCGGATACAGGTGCAGGGCCCACCCGTTGTAGTGGTCGAAGGACCGCCCGTCCCCGTCCGCGTACCAGCCGTCGCCCCGGTACCAGGTCTCCATCAGGTCGAGCGCGCGCTCCCGGGCCCGCGCCGTGACGGCGTCACCGCGGCCCACCGACTCCAGGAACGAGGCGACCGTGAACGGGAAGAGGTACCAGTTGTTCGGCGCGGGCGTGTGCGTGAGCGCCCCGCGCAGCCAGGCCTCGGTCCGGTCCCGCACCCCGTCGTCGAGCCGGTCCCACAGCCAGGGCCGGGTCAGTGCCAGACCGAGCGCGACCGATGCCGACTCCACCATCGGCTGGCCCTGCACGTGATGGTCCAGGATCAGCGGCCACGACTCGGCGTCGTCCTGGCCCGGCGTCGCGGTGCCCGCGGCGAGCCCTTGCGCGTACCGGTCGAGCCAGCCGTGCGGATCCTTGCCCTCGGCGCCCGCGACCCGGAACCCGGCCGCGAGGAACGTGCGCGCGTACCCTTCGAGACCGTCCGAACGGACCCCGGACACGGACGGTGCCCCCGGCAGGTCGAGCAGCGCGCCGCGCGGGGTCGCCCAGCGCCAGGCCGCGCCGAGCAGCCCGTCGGCGACGGCCTCCCAGTGCGCCCGGGTGTAGCCCGTGACCTGGCTCAACTCCCGGTCTTCCTGCGGCAGTTCGAACGGGATCGTCATACGGGGAACGCCAGCCTCTCGCGTCGTACGGAAGGAACTCCCGCGTCGCACGCGAGGCAGGAGACGGGACGGTCGCCCGGGGTGCCGGAGAGCTCCGGCGCGCAGCATAACCAGGCGGCGGCGCCGCAGGTCAGTCCCCTGACGGCGCCGGTTCCGGCGGGATCCGGTCGAGCGCGATGCCGAAGTGCCGGGCGTACGCGTCGAGCACGGCGGCGTCGGAGGGCAGCACCACCTCGACGCGCCCCTCGCCCGACGTGGTCTTCAGCGTGCGGCCGGTGAGCGTGATCCGGCCCTCCTCGGTGAGCAGCGAGCAGACCAGGGAGCGGGTGAACCGCGAGGCGGGCGAGGTCCGGTGGTACCAGGCCCCCACCTCGAAGTCCGCCAGCGCCCGGGGCCGCAGGTCGAGCAGATACTGCGGCACCCCGTCGCAGCGCAGCAGCAGATCGCCCCCGGCGGCCTCCTCGACGCGGAAGACGCCGCCCGGGTCCGCCTGGTCGCCGCGCTCGTCGAACCGCAACGGATAGTGGCTGAGCGCGCCGAACCCGACGTCGGCCAGCCAGTCCGTCCCCTCCGTGGTCCGCACCCGCAGGGCCAGATGGTCGTACGGGATGCCGAAGCCGCCGCCCTCGCGTGCCACCCGCGCCTGCAGCAGCGTCACCTCGAAGCCCAGCGCGTCGAGCAGCGCCGCGAACGCCCCGTTCAGTTCGTAGCAGAAGCCGCCGCGTCGCCGGTCGACGACCTTGGCGAACAAGGCCCCGGGGTCGAGCGACACGTCCTCGCCCAGATGCACCGACAGGTTCTCGAACGGCACGGTGCGCAGATGCGCGTACTGCAACGCGCGCAGAGCCTGCGCGGTGGGCGCGGCGGGGCGCTCGGCCCCGATGCGGTGCAGGTAGGCGTCGACACGGCCCGGATCCCACTGATCTTCCATCCGGCCAGTGTCACCGACCTTCCGCACCACGGGGGAGACCGACGCCGTGCGCGCTCCGCAGATCACGATGCCGCGTCCAGCCCGTAGATCCGCTCCAGCAGCCACGCCTCGTTGCCCGCGAGGCCCGCGCGCCGCAGCGCCTCGTCGGCCTCCTCGATCGGCACGGCGAGCACCGACGCCGTGTCCGGTGGCTCCGTGCCGCACAGCGCGGCCCGCGCCGTGTGCGTGAGGCGCAGTAACGCCTGTGCGGCCGCCCGCTCGTGGTGTGTCGTCCGCTGCCCGAGGTTCGTCGTCCCGTTCATGCCCCCACTCTTGCGCACGGCACTGACAATCCCGCCCCGGCGCAGGTCAGCGGCGCGTGAGGTGCAGTCGAAGGCCCTGCGGCATCAGCGTCAGCCGCTCCGCGATCCGCAGCCGGTAACCCGGCTCCGGCGCCAGGTCGTAGCGGCGCAGCAGCAGCCCGAGCACCAACGTCGCCTCGTGCAGCGCGAACTGACGGCCGATGCAGGCCCGCGCCCCCGTGCCGAAGGGCTTGAACACGTGGCCCGGACGGGCCCGCACAGCCTGCGGCGCGAACCGCTCCGGATCGAAGGCCTCCGGATTCTCGCCCCACGCCGCCGGATCACGGTGCAGCATCGTCGTCAGGACCAGCGCCCACGCCCCGCGCCGCATCGGATGCACCCCGCCCAGCGTGGTGTCCGTGACCGCCTCGCGCGCGAACGCGGGCGCCGTCGGCCACAGCCGCAGCGACTCGTCCAGCACCCGCCGCAGATACCGCAGCTTCGCCACCTGCTCGTACGCCGGCACCTCCACGTCGCCCCACACCCGGTCGACCTCGTCCCGCGCCTTCGCGAGGACGTCCGGGTGCTGCGCGAGATAGTGCAGCGCGAACGACAGCGCGCCCGACGTCGTCTCGTGCCCGGCGACCAGGAACGTGATCACCTGCCGTCGGATGTTCTCGGGCGTGAGCCGCTCACCCGTCTCTGGATGCGCCACCTCCAGCATCCGGTCCAGGAGATCGCCCGGACCGTCGCCGGACGCGCGGCGGGCCGCGATCACCTCGTCTACCGTACGGTTCAGATAGGCGCGGTCCGCCGCATTGCGCCGCTCCGCGCCCCGCAGCAGCACCGAGAGGAGCGGCGGCACCACGTTGCGCCGCTGGGCGAACGAGAGGGCGCCCACCATCGCCGAGATGAACGGGTGCGGGCCTTCCTTGTCGAAGTCCCGCTCGAACGAGCCGAAGTCGTACCCGAACCCGGTCCGGGCGATCGTCTCCAGCGTCAGCTTCGTCATGTCGACCGGCACGTCCACGCTGCGGCCCGCCGCCTCGCTCGCGTCCCACGCGCTCATCAGCCGACCCGCCACATCGAGCATCAGCGGGTGGTATCCGGCCATCGCGTCCCGGCTGAACCCGGGGGCCAGGACGTCGTGCGCCAGCTGCCAGTTCGGCTCGTGGTTGTACGCCGTGAACAGGCCGTCGCCCGCCAGCGGACGCAGATTGGCGACCCCGAGCCCGACGTGCTTGGCGAACCGGGACTCGTCCGCGAGCTCCGCCGCGAGATCGGCGCCCCAGACGAAGACGATCTCCTTGCCGAAGCCCTTGCGCCGGAAGATCGGGCCCAGCTCGGCCGCGATCCGCATCGAGTCCTGGATCGGCGTGCGGACGTTCGCCCCCACCACGTCACCGATCAGCGGCACCCGGCGCGACGGGTGCGGAATCCGGTCCAGGCGCGGCCACCCCTGCTCGGCACTGCGAAAACCCCGCGGCAGCACACCGCCGGGCGCCTGAGTCACCTGCGCCATCGTGCCCATCTCCCTTGCGCCGACCGTCCGTTGACCGGACCCGAGCACCTTGTTAGACGTGGATTCAATAATGCGCCACAGTCTGGGCCTGTTGTTGAACTCACGTCAAGTAAAGGGGCGAAGCCGCAGTAGAGTGCCGTCCATGGCGACGGACCGAGGGGGAACGGGCACGTCGGGAGAGCGCACCACGCGCCGCCGGCTCAGCACTGAGGAGCGGCGCGAGCAACTGCTCGGCGTCGGGGCGCGGCTCTTCGCCCAGCACCCGTACGACGATGTGTGGATCGAGCAGGTCGCCGAGATCGCCGGCGTCTCGCGCGGGCTGCTCTACCACTACTTCCCGACGAAACGGGACTTCTTCGCGGCCGTCGTCCGGCGCGAGAGCGCGCGCATGCTGCGGCTGACCGCCGCCGTCCCCGGCGTCCCCGTCCTCGACCAACTGGGCACCGGACTCGACACCTTCCTCGACTACGTCGCCACCCACGCCGAGGGCTTCCGCGCCTTCCACCGCGCCGAGGCGGCCGGCGACCCGACCGTGCGCGCCGTCTACCGCGAGGGCCTCGCCGCGCACGAGGCGCAGATCAGGGCCGCCCTCGCCGCCGACCCGCACCTCGCCGACCGGCTCCCCGCGCCCGACACGCTCGGCATCGCCGTCCGCGGCTGGCTCGCGTTCCTCGTCGCCGTCTGTCTGGACTGGCTCGACCGGCCCGAACTGCCCCGCGCCCACGTCCGCGACCTGTGCGCGCGCACCCTGCTCGGGGCGATCGCCGCCGGCTGACCCCGCCCGCCGCGTCGCAGGTGGCGCGGCTTGTGAGGCCGCGCATCCGCCTCGTACGGTGAGTGCATGCCAGGAACGCAGGGCCGCACGGCCGAGGACCCGCCCACCGAGCGGATCGCCGCCGACCTCGCGACCGCCGTGGGCCGGCTGGCCCGCCGCCTGCGCACCGCGTCGCCGGACAGTCTCCTCACCCCGACCCAGCGCACCGTCCTGGCCCGGCTCGCCGTGGAAGGCCCCGCGACGACCGCCGCGCTCGCCCGCGGCGAGTACGTACGCCCCCAGTCCATGCGGCTCACCGTCGGCGCGCTGGAGGACCGCGGCCTCGTGTCCCGCGCGCCCGACCCGGAGGACGGACGGCAGTCGGTCGTCTCGGTGACCGACGAGGGCCGCGCCGTGCTCGACGCGGTCCGCGCCGCCAAGCACGGCTGGCTCGCCGCGGCGGTCGACGCCGCGCTCGACGCGGACGAGCGCCGCACCCTCGCCGAGGCGATCACCCTGATGGAACGGCTCACCGGCACGTAGCGTCCGGCGCCCTACGGTTCGACCTCCGGCGGCGGCGACTGCTGCGCGGACGGCGGCTGTTGCTGCTGCGCCCGCTCCAGGAACCGCAGCAGCTCCACCGGGAACGGCAGCACCAGCGTCGAGTTCTTCTCGGCCGCGACGGCGACCACGGTCTGGAGCAGCCTCAGCTGGAGCGCGGCGGGCTGCTCCGCCATCTGGGCCGCGGCCTCGGCGAGCTTCTTCGAGGCCTGCAGCTCCGCGTCCGCGTTGATGACCCGCGCCCGGCGCTCCCGGTCGGCCTCGGCCTGCCGGGCCATCGACCGCTTCATGGTGTCGGGCAGCGACACGTCCTTGATCTCCACCCGGTCGATCTGCACACCCCACCCGATCGCCGGACTGTCGATCATCAGCTCCAGACCCTGGTTCAGCTTCTCCCGGTTCGACAGGAGATCGTCGAGGTCGCTCTTGCCGATGATGGACCGCAGCGAGGTCTGCGCCATCTGCGAGACCGCGAACCGGTAGTCCTCGACCTCGATCACCGCGTTCGCCGCGTCGATGACCTTGAAGTAGACGACGGCGTCGACGCGCACCGTCACGTTGTCCCGCGTGATCCCTTCCTGGGCCGGCACCGGCATCGTGACGATCTGCATGTTCACCTTGCGCAGCCGGTCGACGCCGGGCACGACCATCGTGAACCCGGGCTCGCGGACCCCGCCGGACAGTCTGCCGAGCCGGAACACGACGCCGCGCTCGTACTGCTTCACCACGCGGGCCGCTGCCGCCACGTACACCATGCAGGCGGACACCGCCGCCGCACCCGCCACGACGAGTTCCTGGACCATGACTGCCCCCAGGCGTCCGAAAGGTCCCCTCAGCCAACGATATGCCCGCCAGGGGCGGCGCGGCGAGGGTCGTGCGGGCGGTGGCTTCCCCGGTGGGCGGGGGAGCGGTGCGGTAATGTGACGGGGCCGTACAGGCCGTGAACGAGAGAACGAGGAGGTGGGTCCGATCACCGCAGTGTCAGGTCGGGAGCTCCCGCCTCCCGCCGTGCGCCGCGTCCGCTCCCGCTGAGCGGTCCGACGGCGGCGCGGCGGCCGGGAGCCCCATCGGCTTCCCGAGAGGTCACGCTTTTCCATGTCTGATCCGCTCCTCCTGCTGCCCGAAGCCGCCCCGGTGGTGTCCGCGCTGCGCGCCGCCGGCTGCGTCTTCGCCGAGGACGAAGCGCGCGTCCTGCTGTCCACCGCCCGCGACGGCGCCGAACTCTCCGCCATGGTGGAGCGCCGCGCCGCCGGGCTCCCCCTGGAGCACGTCGTCGGCTGGGCCGAGTTCTGCGGTCTGCGCGTCGAGGTCGATCCCGGCGTCTTCGTGCCGCGCCGCCGCACCGAGTTCCTGGCCCGTCAGGCCGCGGCCCACATGCCCGCCGGGGCCGTCGTCGTGGATCTGTGCTGCGGCACGGGTGCCGTCGCCGCGTTTCTCGCCGGGCGTCGCCCCGCGCAGCTCGTCGCCGCGGACCTCGATCCGGCGGCGGTGCGCTGCGCCCGCCGCAACCTCGCCCCGCTGGGCGGCGAGGTCCACGAGGGCGACCTGTACGACCCGCTGCCCCGGTCCCTGGCCGGCCGCGTCGACATCCTCATCGCCAACGGCCCCTACGTCCCCACCGAGGACATCCCCCTGCTCCCGCCCGAGGCCCGCGACCACGAGCGCCGCATGGCCCTCGACGGCGGGGCCGACGGCCTGGACATCCTGCGCCGGGTGGCCGTGGAGGCCCGCGCCTGGCTGTCCCCCGGCGGGCGCGCGTTCATGGAGACCAGTGCCCGGCAGTCGGACGCGGCCCTGCGGGCGGTCAGGGAAGCGGGCCTCGCCCCCACGCTCGCCGAGGACGAGGACCTCGCGGCGACCGTGATCATGGCCACCGCGCACTGACCCGGCCGCGGATGACGCCGCGCGGGTCTTGCCGCGCGGCTGTCCGGGCCCTTTAATGAATGAACGGACATTTATTAATGGATGCCGGAGAGGGGAACAGTGATGGCGGGACGTCCTCGCGGTGTCGACGACGCGGTGATCCTGCGGGCGGCAGCCGACGTGATCGGCCGGGTCGGCCCGGTCGGCCTGACCCTGGCCGCCGTGGCACGGGAGGTGGGACTCGTGCCCGGCACCCTCGTGCAGCGGTTCGGCTCCAAGCGCGGACTGCTCCTGGCCCTCGCCGAGCGTTCCGCGAGGGACGCCGCCGCGCTGCCCGGGACCGTACGCGAGCACCACGCGTCGGCGCTGGAGGCGCTCACGGCGCTGGTCGTGGAGCCGATGGCCGCGATGGCGACGCCCGAGACCTTCGCCAACCACCTGGCGTTCCTGTGCATCGACCTCACGGACCCGGAGTTCCACGCGCACGCCCTGGCCATCCACCTCGCCCGGGGCCGCGCCGTCGGGGAACTGTTCGCCGAGGCCCTGGAATCCGGCGAGCTACGCGCCGGGACGGACGTCGCCGCCCTGGCCGGAACCGTCCAGGCGATCGCCTCCGGTACGGGCCTGACCTGGGCCCTCGATCGCCGGGGCACCCTCGACCAGCGCCTGCGGCGGGAGCTCGCCCTCGTGCTGGACCCGCATCGCCCGCACCACCACGGCCACGACCCGGAGGAATCATGACGAGCAACGCACGGCCGCTGACCGGCAAGGTGGCCCTGGTCGCCGGCGGCACCCGGGGCGGCGGCCGCGGCATCGCCGTCGAGCTCGGCGCCGCCGGTGCGACGGTGTACGTCACCGGTCGCAGCAGCGCCGCCGGACGCTCGGACCTGGACCGCCCCGAGACCATCGAGGAGACCGCCGGCCTGGTCACCGACGCCGGAGGCCTCGGCATTCCCGTCCGCACCGACCACAGCCGCCCGGACGAGGTCCGCGCCCTGGTCGAGCGGATCGCGGCCGAACAGGACGGGCGGCTCGACGTCCTCGTCAACTCCGTATGGGGCGGGGACCCCTTGACCGACTGGGCGCACCCGCTGTGGGAGCAGGACCTCGACACCGGACTCCGGTTGCTGCGGCAGGCGGTGGAGACCCATGTGATCACCAGCCGGTTCGCCCTCCCGCTGATGGTCGCCCGGGGCAGCGGTCTGGTGGTGGAGGTCACCGACGGCAACACCGCCCGTTACCGGGGCTCGTTCTTCTACGACCTCGCCAAGTCGGCGGTCATCCGGCTCGCCGTGGCCCAGGCCGCCGAACTGAAGGAGCACGGCGTCGCGGCCGTGGCCGTCACACCCGGCTTCCTGCGCTCCGAGGCCATGCTGGAGGGCTTCGGCGTCACCGAGGCCAACTGGCGGGACGGCGCCGCCAAGGACCCGAACTTCGCCGCCTCCGAAACCCCGGCCTACCTGGGACGCGCCGTCGCAGCCCTGGCCGCCGACCCCGACGTCCTGGCCAGGACCGGGCAGGCCCTGGCCACATGGGGCCTGTACAAGGAGTACGGGTTCACCGACGCGGACGGGACGCAGCCGGACTGGCCTGCGCACTGGGCCGAAGCCCTGGAAGAAGAGCACGGCCCGCTCGGCGACCCGCTGTGACCTGCGCCGCCCACCGCCACCACGTGCCGCGCAGCCACAGAACGCAGGCTGCGGTCAGGGTGCCCCCGGGGACCTGGCCTCGTGGTGGGCCAGTTCCCCGAGGCCGCGCGAGGCCGTCGCCCCCGTGAGACCCGCGAGCGCTTCGGTGGCGCGACCAGCGAGCCGGCCGACGATCCTCGTCCGATCCGGCTGGCCGTCACGGCATCACCCGAGCAGCTCCGTCTCGGCCCCATCGGAGACGCAGGACCACGCCCCTCGTTCCATGAATCCCGGTGCGGCTGGCGTCCGGGCCGAGAGGCGTGACGGTCACGCTCCGCCTCCGAGGCGCCGGATGACCGCACCCCCGCACCCCACCGGTCAGGGCGCGGTCGGTGTCCGGGGCGGGAGGCCGATGTGGGCGACGTGGACGTCTACGTCTTGGTCCCCCGGGAAGCGGGACGGTCACGTTCCGCCCCGAGGCGCCGGATGACCGCGCCCCCTCACCCCACCGGTCACGGTGCGGTCGGTGTCCGGGCCGGGAGGCCGGGGCCCGTGCCCGCTGTGGGGATGTCCACGGCTCGGTCGCCCGAGACGTCGGACCACCAGACGCCCTCGCCGTGCGTGAGTCCGGGCAGGGCCATCTCGATCTCTCGCACCCGGCGCGCCACGATCTCTCCCCGGACGACCCATGAATCCCGGCCCCCGACGGTGTCCCGGAACGAGGCACCGAGGCCGGCCAGTGTCCCGGTCACCGCGGCCAGCGTCTCCAGGGGTACCTCGACCTCGAAGGTGTGCACCGGCTCGAACACCTCCGTCCCGGCCCGCTCCAGCGCCCGCCGCACCACCAGCTCCGTGACCACGCGGAAGTCCCCGGCCACGCTCAGCACCGAGTTGAAGCCCGAGTGCGTCAAGGTGACCCGGCAGTCCGTCACGGGCCAGCCGTGCGGGCCGCCCCGTCCTGCCAGCACGCCCTCCACCGTCTCGGCGATCGCCTGGTGAAAGGCCCGGGGGAGCGCCCCCAGCTCCGTCTCGTACGAGAAGACGCGCCCGGAGCCCCGCGGCCCCGGTTCGACCCGGAGCCCGACGGTCGCGGGCAGCCGTGTCGTGCTGTGCGGCCCCATCTCCTCGACGGCCGCCCCCACCCCGGCGGGGCGTTCCACGCACCGGATCCGGCTCGGCTCGAAGACGGTCTCGATGCCGAACTCCTGCGCCAGCGTGGCCGCGAGCACCTCCTTCTGCACCTCCCCGTACAGGAGCAGCGCGGTCGCGCCGTCGTCGGCGGCCCGGGCGTGGATCAGCGGATCCTGGTCGGCCAGATCGAGCAGCGCGGCCCGCAGCGCCGCCCCCTGGCCGGGCCGGACCGCCCGCACGACCGATGCGAGCGTCGGCGGAGCGAACCGCACCCGCCCGGCCCGCGGCGCCCCGAGCCGGTCACCGACCCGGACCCCGTGCAGCCCCCGCACCTCGGCGATCTGCCCCGGCCCGGCCACCGCCGGCCCGTCGCCGGACGCGGTATCCGACCCGACGACCCGCAGCCCGGTGATCCGCCCGGGCCGGCGCTCGGTGCCCCCGTCCGCGTCGGGCCGCAGCAGGGTCACGTCCTGGCGGGCCCGCAGCTCGCCCGCGTACATCCGCAGCTGTGCGATCCGTTCCCCGGCGGGTCCCCGGTGCACGGCGAACACGGTGCCCGAGGGGCCGTCGCCGGTCTCCGCGACCGGCGCGGGCGGCAGGAACTCCCGTACGGCGGACAGCAGCCGGCCGACTCCCTGCCCGCCGAGCGCGGAGCCGAGCAGCAGCGGATGGACCTGTCCCCGCGCGGTCCGTGCCGCGAGGGTCGCGCGGACGGTCGCGGCGCTCGGCGCGGGCCCGTCGACGAGCGCCGCGAGCAGGTCGTCGTCGACCTCGGCGAGGGTCAGCGCGGCGGCCTCCCGCACCGCCGGGTCGTCCAGCGAGCGGGCCACGACGCGGGCGCCCGGAGTCCCCTCCGCGCGCACGTCCGCCAGCGGCACCACGTGCGGAGTGAGCCGGCGCCGGATGTCGTCGAGCAGCGGGGCGATCCGTGCCCCGGCCCGGTCGACCTTGTTGACGAAGATCAGCGTGGGCAGGCCGAGCCGCCGCAGCGTCTTGAGGAGCAGGCGGGTCTGGGCCTGCACGCCCTCCACCGCGGAGACGAGCAGGACGGCCCCGTCGAGCACGTCGAGCGCGCGCTCGACCTCGGCGATGAAGTCGCTGTGTCCCGGGGTGTCGATGAGGTTGATCCGGGTGTCGCCGACGGTGAACGACGCGACGGCGGAGCGGATCGTGATACCGCGCTGTCGCTCGATGGCGCCGGTGTCGGTGCGGGTGTCCCCGGCGTCGACGCTGCCGAGCCGGTCGATGGTGCCCGTGTCGAAAAGGAGCCGCTCGGTCAGGCTGGTCTTACCGGCGTCGACGTGGGCGACGATCCCGATGTTCAGGGTGGAGCGGAGCTGCTGGGGCTGCATGGAAGGTCGAGTCCTCGAAAGTGTTCGTCCGGCGGGGGCGCTGAACTGCTTCGAGGAATCGGCGCATTCGGGTGCTCCAGATCAAGCGGGGTCGGTGACCGGCCCATGGTGCCCGAAGGGCGGGGGCGGGCCGCAACTCATTTTCGCGGGGCCCCGAACTTCCGTACGTACCGCTTCTGCCAGGGCGTCTCCACCGCACGGGGGTCGTAGTGCCGGCGCACATAGGCGACGGCCTCGGCCGCGGGCACGCCGTCCAGGACCGCCAGACAGGCGAGCGCCGTCCCCCGTCCTGCCGCGCCCGCCCAGGCAGGCGAGCTCGACCCGCTCGCCGGAGCTCCGGCGGAGCACGTCGCCGAGGACGGCGCGGGTGCGGGCCGGATCGGCGGGGAGGCGGAAGTCGGGCCAGCGCAGCCAGTCGGACTCCCAGTCCACGGGCTCCGGCGGCGCGCCGAGCAGGTAGACGCCGTACGCGGGCGGGGGTCCCGCCGGGAGTGCGTGGCGCAGGCCGCGTCCGCGCACCAGCCGGCCGGACGGCAGCCGCAGCACGCCGGGAGCGTCCGCGTCCCAGGTCGGGTGGGGGTCCTCGGTCACCATGCGGCCAGCCTAGAGCGGGACACGGGGCCAAGGGGCGGGAACGGCTGCGGCCCGGAGGGGCGTGCCCTCCGGGCCGCAGCCACTGGTTCTCCGTCCGTGCGAGGGATCCGTGAGTGAGATCCGTGTCTGTGATCAGTGACGGTGATCCGTGGGGAGACGGATCAGTGTGTGGGGATGGATTCGGGTGTGGCGACGGGGTTCGTGTCCTGGTTCGCCCGCCCGGGCCTAGGTCGTGGTGTCGCGTCCGCTCTTCATCGCGACGCCGACACACGCCAGGCCCAGCAGCACCGCGAGGCCACCGATGATGACGTTGTTGATGATCACGCCGCGGTCGGGGCTGTCACCCACGACCCAGGGGGAGATGATCATCCACACGCCCATCGCGCAGATGGCCGCGCTGAGGCCGGACATCCGGGCAGGTGCGACCGTGAAGCCGAGGCCCAGCAGCGCGATCGCGATCCCCATGACGAGGTTGTGCGACGCGAGGACGGGCTGGTTGGCGGTGAAGTGCACGACCCAGGGGGAGATGGCGCAGTAGAGGCCGAGCAGGAACACCGGCCCGTCCACGAGCGCGCTTTGGCGGCCACCGAGCATGCGTGCGTACCGGTCCCGCATTTCGTGTACGTCGGGGTGACTCGAGAGATCGCCCCTGTGATGGGAAACGTCGGCCATGGAAATCGACTCCTCTTTCACCGAGTCCGACCGCGTCGCGCGGTGGGGCCGACCATCGGGACGGCAGAGCCGCGCATATCCATTCTGCACTTATTTGTTACTTATGTGTACCCGGGTTGACCAGGTGATGGTTGGGGATCATGGCGGCCTCGGCGAGCTCGGGCACCTCCGCGACCGCGATGCCCGCCGCGGCGAGCACTCCGATCCCGTCCGCGCCCGGCACGAACGTGTCCGGCTCGCGCCACGCCGTCACCACCCGGCCCGCACCGGCCTCCACGATCAGCCGGGCGCACGGCTTCGGCCGCGAGGCCCGCCGGGCGCAGGGCTCCAGGCTGCTGTAGACGGTGGCCCCGGCCAGGCGCGGCTCGTCGGCGCCGAGTTTGGCGAGCGCCGCCTCCTCCGCGTGCACGGTCGGGTCGCCGCCCTCCCGCGAGTAGCCGCGGGCCAGCTCGGTGCCGTCCGCCGCCACGACCACCGCGCCCACGCTGAACGCCGTCCGCGACGGCGGGCACAGCGTCGCCAGGTCGCAGGCGATCCGCAGCCAGTGCCGGTCCGCCGGGGTGGCCCGCGCCGAGGTCCCCGGGACCGTGGGCGCGTACCGCGTCACGATGACGTCCCCGACCTGCTCGCTGCCGAGGACCCGCATCCGGCTGCGCGGTCCGCCCGGGTAGGCGCCGGGTCCGAACAGGCGCGGCGCGTCCGGATCGCCCACGACCAGGGGTGCCACGGCCAGCCGCAGTTCGTCCGCGAGGCCGAGCCGCAGCAGCTGGGTGTGCACCCGCGCCCCGCCCTCGACCATCAGTCGCCGCACCCCACGCCCGCCCAGGTCGTCGAGGAGCGCCGCCCAGTCGACGGCCGGGCCGAGCGCCACGACCTCGGCGGCGGCCCCGAGCCGCTCCCGCGCCCGCCCGGCGCCCTCGTCCGTCGTGTAGACGAGCCGGTCGCCGCCCGTCGTCCAGAACGGGTCCGCCGGGTCGAACGCGCCCGACGCGCTCACCGTCACCTTGAGCGGGAACGCGGGGCGGCCCTCCTCGACCCGCCGGGCGCGCCGCGGCTCCGAGTTGACGAGCAGTCGGGGCCGGTCGGCGCGCAGGGTGCCCGCCCCGACGAGCACCGCGTCGCTCGCCGCGCGCAGGGCGTCGACCCGGTCGAAGTCCTCGGGGCCCGACAGCAGCAGCCGCTCCGGGCCGGTGTCGTTGAGACAGCCGTCGAGCGAGACGGCGGCGGACAGCAGCACGTGGGGGCGGGACATGGCGGCTCCGTGACCAGGAAGGACGTGGAGAACGAGCCTATCGAGACCGGGATTCGGGACGGCGGCGGCCATCAGGGGGAGTGCGGCCCGGGACCGAAGGCGGGGACGGGCCTCGGACTCAGGCCGGCGGATGGGTCCGGCTCGCCCCGATGTCCGCGCTCAGCCAGTGCTCGGGCAGCAGCTCCACCAGGGCCACCCCCTCGGGGCCGAATCCGCGCAGCGCGTTGTCGGTGTACGTGGCCACCACGTCCGGGGCCAGATACCGGCCGACGATCGCCGCGATGTCCTCGGCCGTCGCCGTGCGCAGCCGCACCGGGCCCTCCGCCGACACGTACCGGAACGTGGGCTCGACGCGCTGCACGAGCAGCGTGGCCCGGCCCGCGGCGGCCAGCAGGCGCGCCTTGCGGCTGTCGCTGCCGGTGACGACGGTGAACGGGCCGCCGCCGGGCCGGTAGGCGTACCAGATCGGGACGTTGAGCGGGCCGCGCCCGTCGCGGGCGTCGACCGCGAGGCACGCGGGATGCGTCCCGGCGAGGAACTCCTCGCGCTGCTCCGGCGTGAGCGGCATGGCCCTCCCTCGGTCGTGGGACGGTGCTGCCCCTCCCGTTGTACCGGTGGTGCGCGGGTCACGCATGTGGCGGAAGTGCGAGATCGCCGAGGCGGCCCCAGAATCTTAGACATGTCCCTTATGTCCGCAGGTGTGACATGGCTCGGACTCGGCCTGACGGTCGGCACGGCCGGACTGGTGACCTACGGTCTCGCGGTGCTGCCCTGTTCGGCCTCGGTCCGCCAGGAGGACGCCGAGACGGCCTGCCGCCCGGCACGCCGTACGGCACTGGCGCTGGGGTTGCTGGGTGTGGCCTCACTGGTCGTGGGCACGGTGTTCCTCGTGCTCCACATGACGGACTTCAGCTGACACGGATCCCGAAGCACTCACGAAGGAGCGTTCCATGACCACCGGTCAGAAGACCGTCATCACGCCCGTACGGGATCTCGACGCGGCCAAGGCCCTCTACACGGAACTGCTCGGCGTGCAGCCCGCCGTCGACGAGCCGTACTACGTGGGCTTCGAGGTCGCCGGACAGCATTTCGGGCTCGATCCCAACGGACACAAGAGCGGGATGACCGCACCGGTCGGCTTCTGGACCGTGGACGACATCACCAAGTCGGTGGAGTCCCTGGTCGCCCGGGGCGCGGAGGTCGTCCAGGACGTGACCGAGGTGGGCGGCACCCGGCGGGTGGCCAAACTCAAGGACGCCGACGGCAACGTGTTCGGCGTGCTCCAGGACTGATCCGCGCACGGCCGGGGCCGGCACCCCCTCGGGGTGCCGGCCCCGGCCTCGGCGCCGATCGCTCAGAACCCGCCGTACGGGCGCGTGATGACTTCCATCCCGTGGCCCGCCGGGTCCACGAAGTAGACCCCGCGGCCCCCGTCGTTGTGGTTGATCTCGCCCGGTCGCGCGAGGCGCGGATCGGCGTAGTACGTGATGCCGGCGTCCCGGATCCGCCGGAAGGTCCCGTCGAACTCCTCCTCGGTGACGAGGAAGGCGTAGTGCTGGGTGACGATCGAGTCGGCCGGGACGGTCGCGAAGTCGAGCGTCACGCCGTTGCTGAGTTCGAGCGGGATGAAGGGGCCCCATCCGTCCCCGGCGACGAGCCCGAGAATGCCTGCCAGAAACTCGGCGGACTCCCGGTTGTCCCGGGAGTGGACGATGGTGTGGTTGAGATGTACGGCCACGGTGGATTGCCTCCAGAAGGCAACTCCGGCACCTCCATGCCTCACCCGGACGGTGACCGGCACGCGATGCTGTCTCGATCGTAACCCGCCCGCCGCGCCGGTCACACAGTTGTTCGCAGCGCCCCGTCGAAGGTCGCCGCCGCCAGTCCGAAGGACAGCGTCATGCCGATGCCGGACGTCACCGTCAGCGCCCGGACGCCCGGGGCGAGGTCACGGACCAGGAGCGGGCCGCGCGGGCTGCTCGCGTAGACCCCCTGCCAGCGCTCGGTCACCCGCACCCCGGCCGGGTCGACCCCGAGGACCCGGGCCGCCTCGCGCAGCAGCAGGCGGTTCGTCGCCTCGTCCTGGAAGGGGATCTCGGTCGTGTCGTACGCGTGCGAGTCGCCGACCAGGACCGTGCCGTCGGGCAGCCGCGTGAACATCACGTTGGCGCCGATGTCCAGCAACTCCGCGCCGTGCCCGCTCACTTCGTCCCGCAGGGCGGTGGCGGACGGCATCGCGGTGAAGCCGTCGTAGCGCAGCATCGAGGTCGCGGTGAGGACCGCCGCGTCGCTGCGGAAGCCGGCCGGCGCCGCTATCCGGGCCATCGACAGACGGCAGCGCTGGACGCCGTGGGCCTCCGCCTCGGCCGGGCGCAGCCGGTCCAGGTCGTGGCCGACGCAGAGCAGGACCTGGTCGCCGTGCACCGGGCCCCGGCTGGTGTGCACGGTGCCGCTCTCGACGCCGACGACGTTCGTGCCCCACGCGATGTGCACACCCGGCTGCGCGGCGAGCCACGCGGCGAGCTTCGGCGCCGCCTCCCGCGGGTTCACCCGCAGGTCGGCGGGGAGCACGGCGCCGCCGACCAGATCCTCACGTCCGTGCGGGGTGCGGCCGAGGGCGTCGGCCACCTCGTCGCGGGTTTGCATGCGGACCGCGTCGGCGCCCCGCTCGTCGCGCAGTTCCTCCAGGACGGCCAGTTCGGTCGCGGACCTCGCCACGACGAGCGCGCCCGCCTCCGGGGCCCACAGTCCGGCTTTCGCCGCGGCGTCCAGCCATCCGGTCCGGGACCGCCGCGCCAGGTCGAGCAGCTCCCCGCGCTGGGCCGTGACGCAGCAGTGCCCGAAGTTGCGGACGGACGCGCCGACCGGCCGCAGGTCCCGCTCGACGATCGTGACGCTCAGTCCGCGCCGGACCGCCTCGACGGCGTGGGCGAGGCCGACGATGCCCGCGCCGACGACCACGAGGTCGGAGCGGGTGCCCGGCAGGCAGGAGCGGGCGGGAGTGGGTGCGGTTGCGATGCTCATGCCGACCACCCTGCGGACCGATCCACACCTTGGGCAAGTGTTGTCTATACAAGTTTCCCGACTGTTTACCGGACGGCCGCCAGGCCTCACCTTGATTCGCCCGGCACCGGGCTGCGAGACTTCGAGTTGTGAAGATAAGTGATGACGGGCCGCTGCATCAGCGGCTCGGGGCCGAGTTCCGGCGGCGGATCGCGTCGGGGGAGTGGCCCGAGGGGCAGCCCGTGCCGACCGAGGCGCAACTGTGCGAGGAGTTCGGCACCTCGCGCGGACCGGTCCGCCAGGCGCTGGCGCAGCTGCGCGGCGAGGGCCACCTCGTGGGCGGGCGCGGCCGGCCGCCGGTGGCCCGCAGGATCGCGCCCTCGCAGCCGTTCGCGTCCCTGATGTCGTTCACGCAGTGGGCGCACTCCATCGGGCGCACCCCGGGCCAGTACACCGTCGAGGTCGCCCGCCGCCGCGCCCTGCCCGACGTCGCGGGCCGGCTCGGCCTGGACGAGGGCGCGCCCGTCGTCGACCTGGTCCGGGTCCGTCACCTCGACGGGGTGCCCGCCATGATCGAGCGCTCCACGTTCGTCCTCGACGCCGGCCTGCACCTGTTCGCCGTCGACCCCGACGCCGGATCCGTCTACGAGGCCCTGACCTCCCGGGGCGTCGACCTCCACCACGCCCGGCACACCATCGACGCCATCGCGGCCGGACCCGAGGACGCCGGACTCCTCGGCATCGAGGCCGGGCAGCCGCTGCTGCGCGTCCGCAGGCTCGCCCACACCCGTGACGGCACCCCCGTCGAGTACGCGGACGACCGCTACCTGCCCGCCATGGCCACCTTCACCATCGAGAACACCGTCGGGGGCCGCACCGTCGCCGGACGCGACCCCTCCGACGCCGCACCGCACCGAACCACCAGTGAGGAAACCGAGTGACCGCCCAGACCCCCGCCCCCGCGATCGAGCTCGCCGTCTTCGACATGGCCGGCACCACCGTCGAGGAGCACGGCGCCGTGTACGAGGCGCTGCGCCACGCCGTCGAGACGACCGGAGCGACCGTCGCCGCGACCGACCTGCAGACCTGGATGGGCACCGACAAGCGCGAGGCCATCGCCGCGCTCGTCCGCATCGGTGGCGGCACGCCCGACGCCGCGCTCGTGGAGCGCCAGTACGAGGTGTTCCGCGCGTATCTGCGCGAGGCCTACGCGAAGACGCCGCCGGAGCCGATCGCGCAGGCCGACAAGGCACTTGCCGAGCTGCGCGCCCGCGGCATCAAGGTCGCGCTCACCACGGGCTTCAGCGACGACGTGGCCCTGCCGCTGCTGGAGTCGCTGGGCTGGGCGACGGGCGAGGGCGGCAACCTCGACGCCGTCGTGACCTCCGACGAGGTGCTCCGCGGCCGGCCGGCCCCGTACATGATCCACCGCGCCATGGAGAAGGCCGGTGTCGTCGACGTGCGCCGGGTGCTCGTCGCCGGGGACACCGTCGTCGACCTGGAGGCGGGGACGAACGCGGGCGCCGGGGTCGTGGTGGGCGTGCTCACCGGTCAGCTGACCCGCGAGCAGCTGGAGGCCCACCCGCACTCCCACGTCCTGGACAGCGTCGCGGACGTCCCCGGCCTGCCGGAGACGTCCGCGCGCGCCTGACCTACGCCAGCGCCGCGTCCACGATGGCCTGCGCCTCGGCCTGCACCTGGGCGAGGTGCTCGGCTCCGCGGAAGGACTCGGCGTAGATCTTGTACACGTCCTCCGTGCCGCTGGGCCGGGCCGCGAACCACGCGTTCTCCGTGGTCACCTTCACGCCGCCGATCGCCGCGCCGTTGCCCGGCGCCTTGGACAGCCGGGCCGTGATCGGCTCGCCCGCGAGGGTGTCCGCGGTGATCGCGTCCCCGGTGAGCTTCGCCAGGCGGGCCTTCTGCTCCTTGGTCGCCTTCGCGTCGATCCGGGCGTACGCGGCGCCGGACGCCCCGTGCTCGGCGGCGAGTTCCGCGTAGTACGCCGACGGGGTCCTCCCGGTGACGGCGGTGATCTCGGCGGCGAGCAGGGCCAGCAGGATGCCGTCCTTGTCGGTCGTCCAGACCGTGCCGTCCGTGCGCACGAAGCTCGCGCCGGCGCTCTCCTCGCCGCCGAACGCCACCGAGCCGTCGACCAGTCCGGGCACGAACCACTTGAACCCGACCGGCACCTCCACCAGTTCACGCCCGAGCGAGGCCGCGATCCGGTCGATGACGGCGCTGGAGACCAGCGTCTTGCCGACGGCCGCCGACGCCGACCAGTCGGGCCGGTGCGTGAACAGGTAGTGGATCGCGACGGCCAGATAGTGGTTGGGGTTCATCAGGCCCGCGTCCGGGGTGACGATGCCGTGCCGGTCGGCGTCCGCGTCGTTGCCGGTCAGCAGGTCGTAGTCGTCCCGCCGGGCGAGGACCGAGGCCATCGCGGGCGCCGAGGACGGGTCCATCCGGATCTTGCCGTCCCAGTCCAGCGTCATGAACCGCCACGTCGGATCGACCTCCGGGTTCACCACCGTGAGGTCGAGCCCGTACATCTCGGCGATCCGCGCCCAGTAGTCGACGCTCGCCCCGCCCAGCGGATCGGCGCCCACGCGCACCCCGGCCGCCCGGATCGCCTCCACGTCCACGATGTTCCTCAGGTCCGCGACGTAGTGCTCACGGAAGTCGTACGGCTCCCAGGCCGGCTCGGCGTCCGAGCGCGGGGACCACGCGGGGTCCTCCAGCAGCTCGTTGGCGCGGTCCGCGATCCACGCGGTGGTCGTCGAGTCGGCGGGACCGCCGTTCGGCGGGTTGTACTTGAAGCCGCCGTCGCGCGGCGGGTTGTGGCTCGGTGTGATCACGATGCCGTCGGCGCGGTCGGCCGGCCCCGTCGCGTTCCACCGCAGGATCGCGTGGCTCAGCGCGGGCGTCGGCACGAAACCGTCGTGCGCGTCGGCCAGCACCCGCACCCCGTGCGCGCTCAGCACCCCGAGCGCGGTCTTCAGCGCGGGCCGGGACAGGGCGTGCGTGTCCGGGCCGATGAACAGCGGGCCCGTGATGCCCTCGGCCGTGCGGTGTTCGACGATGGCCTGCGTGATCGCGGCGATGTGCTTCTCGTTGAAGGCGCCGTCGAGGCTGGAGCCGCGATGGCCACTCGTACCGAAGACGACACGCTGCTCGGGGCGCGTGACGTCGGGCTCCCTCGTGTAATAGGCATCGATCAGCTCGTCGAGGTCGACGAGGTCGTCCGGCCGGGCGGGGGTTCCAGAGCGGTCAGTCATGGGAGCAGTCTCCCATCCGCGGTGCGGGCGGGACCGGGACGCCCGGCGACGTGTCCTGTCCGGTGGCGCGCGGCCACCGGACCGGACGGACCGTCAGTACCGTCAGCCCTGGGACCCTTCCTGAGCGTCCTGTGCGTACTGCTCCAGGGCCTGGGCGATGTCGGCCTCGGACGCCTCCTTGGTGATGTCGAGCTCGGAGAGCACGCCGGTGCCGTTCTCCTGCTCCAGGAGCGCGAGCAGGATGTGCTCCGTGCCGACGTAGTTGTGCCCGAGGCGCAGCGCCTCACGGAACGTCAGCTCCAGTGCCTTCTTCGCGTCCGCGTCGAACGGGATGAGCGCGGGGACGTCGCCGTCGCCCTCGGGCAGTGCCGCCGTCGCCGCCTGCCGCACGGTGTCGAGCAGGACGCCCTGCGCGCGGATCGCCTTGGCGCCGAGCCCGTCCGGCTCGTGCAGCAGCCCGAGCAGCAGGTGGGCGGTGCCGATGGAGCCGTGGCCGCCGGCCTTCGCCTCGTTCTGCGAGGCGACGACGACGTTGCGCGCCCGCGGGGTGTAGCGGTTGAAGCCCTGCTGCGGGTCGAGGTCGCCCTCGGAGCCCTTCGCCACGAAGCGCTTCTGCGCCGCCTGGCGGGTGACCCCCATGCTCTTGCCGATCTCCGTCCAGGAGGCGCCGGAGCGGCGGGCCTGGTCGACGAAGTGGCCGATCAGGTGGTCTGCGATGTCGCCGAGGTGGTCCGCGGCGAGCACCGCGTCCTGGAGTTGTTCGAGGGCGTCGGTGTGGACGTTCTTGATGGCCTCGATCAGGTCGTCGAGGCGTACGGGCTGTTTCATGCCGACCGGATTCGTCATGAGGCAACCTTAGGTTGACAGTGCCCGGGTGTCAACCTTCAGTTGACACCTCGCTTCGAGGGGGAGGGCGGCGCGCGTTCGGGCAGCCTTCGTCGGGGAAATGCCGCCCGCAGGGCGTGCATTTCAGGGGCGCGGGGAACTGCGCGAGAAGCCCCACCGGGCGGCACCCGGCGACGAAGGGGCGAAGCTACGGCGCCGAACCGCACCCGCCCCCACACCCGCGTAGGCTGCCGACCCGTCGACCGCCACGGAGGAACCACGACGATGCCCGCCGCCCACGTCACCCTCACCGACGTACTGGCCACCGCCGCCCCGGACGCGACCGGCGCCCTGTGGCGCCTGGAGGGCGCGGCCCGCCAACTGGACGCGAACATGATCCGGCTGCGAGAGGACACGCAGGGCACCGCCCACGTCGAGGCGGACCTGGACGTACTCCTCCTCGTGATCGCCGGAGGCGGAACGCTCCATCGGGCGGGCACCGACGAGGAGTTGACCCCCGGCGTCCTCGCCTTCGTCCCGCGCGGCGAACAGCGAGCCGTGAGCGCGGGCCCCGACGGCCTCGTCTACCTCACCGCCCACCGCCGCCGCCCCGGCATGACGATCCGCCGTGCCCAGGGCGCCGTGACCGCAGGGGGTGGCGAGGCGCCGTGCCTGCTGCCCCGGGTCTGCGCGGAGTGCGGCCGCGCGACCGACGACGCCGCCGCGCGCTACTGCTCGCGCTGCGGCGAGCGCCTGCCGACCGCGGAGAGCCGGCCGTAGCGATCTCGGTACGGCCGTCGGGCCATAGTCATCCGGCCGTAGTTCCGTCGACGCGATCGCGCCAGTGGTCGTATTCCGAACTTCGGTGTCCGCCATGCGTACGGCCCCTGACGTCCGGGGCACGTCACTTCCGGCCACTGATTCAACACGGACGGTTGCCGAAAGGCGGGGGTCCGAGATGAGATCGCGGACCGTCCGGGGCAGACTCTGGCCCGCGGCGGACACCGGCTCCCGCTCCGGCCGCCGCGGAGTGGGGAAGCACCACCGGGGGAGCCCGCGCGTGTGGGGCGCGCGGGCTCCCCGACCCCGCCGGACCACTCCCGGGCCGCTGCTCCGGGGGCGCCGCGCGGCCCGCGTCGATACCGTTCCGCCATGGCCGACTACCGCATCGAGACCGTCCGCAACGGCGATCGCGACTGGACCGCCCGCAACGACCGGGGCGCCGAGGTCCGCATCGCCCCCGCCGACTCCGCCGGCGCCCAGCCCTCCTTCACCCCCGTCGAACTGCTGCTCGCCGCTCTCGGCGGCTGCGGCGGCCTCGTCGTGGACCGCACCGCCCGCACCGTCGAGCACGACGCCCTGCGCATCGTCGTCGAGTCCGTGTCCCGCCCCGAGGACGACGGACGGATCGGCGCCGTCCGCGTCTCGTACGAGATCGAGCTGCCCGAGGGCGACCCCCGCGCCGCAGAGGCGCTGGAGCGCGGCATCCGCCTCACCCACGAGAAGTACTGCACGGTCAGCCGCACCGTCGAGCACGGCGCCCGCGTCGAGGCCCTGGGTCCCGACGGGACGATGCTCTTCATGGGCGGCTGACCGCGGACCGGCCCGCCCGCGCTACGGCAGGGCGTGCACCTTCGGTCCGACCGCGCTCGACCACGCGCCGCCCGCCGTCGCGTCCCAGTTGGTCGACCAGGTCATCGCGCCGCGCAGCCCCGGGTACGTCTTCGACGGCTTGAACGTGCCGCAGCCGGTGCCGCGCGCCAGGCAGTCGAGGGCCGCGTTGACCACTGACGGGGCGACGTAGCCGCTGCCCGCGCCGCGCGTGGACGCCGGGACGCCGAGTCCGACCTGCGACGGGTCGAGGCCGCCCTCCAGCTGGATGCAGGCGAGCGCGGTGAGGAAGTCGACGGTGCCCTGGCTGTAGACCTTGCCGTCGCAGCCCAGCATCGAACCGCTGTTGTAGTACTGCATGTTGACGACCGTGAGGATGTCCTTCACGTTCAGCGCGGTCTTGAAGTACTCGCCGGCCGTCGACTGCATGTCGATCGTCTGCGGCGCCATCGTCAGCACGAACTTCGACCCGGCCTTGGCGGCGAGCTGACGCAGCGCCTTGGTCATGTACGTCGAGTTCAGCCCGTTCTCCAGGTCGATGTCGACGCCGTCGAAGCCGTACTCCTGCATCAGCGCGTACGCGCTGTCGGCGAAGGCGGTCGCGGAGGCGTCGCTGTTGACGGAGATGCTGCCCTTCTCGCCGCCGACCGAGAGGATCACGGACTTGCCCGCGGCGTGCTTCGCCGCGATGTCCGCCTTGAAGTCCGCGGCGGAGGCGTACCCGACGGCCGGGTCCAGGTTGAACGTGATCTGCCCGGGCGTGGTCGTCGCGTCGGCGAAGGACACGGCGATGATGTCGTACTGCGCGGAGACGTCACGGAGCTTCTGCACCGTCGCGCCGTTGTCGAAGTTCTGCCAGTAGCCGGTCAGCGCGTGCGCGGGCACCGTCCCGCCACCGCCACCGCCACCGCCTCCGCCGCCCCCGGCCTTCGCCGTGCGCGCGCTCACCGCCGTGGACCGGGCGGACTCGCCCGCCGCGTTCGACGCGCTGACCTGGAAGCTGTACGCCGTGTCGGCCGCGAGCCCCGTGACGGTCGTGGCGGCGCCCGCGACCGAGGCCACCTTCGTGCCGTCCCGGTAGACCGTGTAGCCGGTGGCGCCGGTGACCGGCGTCCAGGACAGGTCGACCGACGAGGCGGTCACGGTGCCGGCGACGAGCCCCGAGGGCGTCGCCGGGACCACGACCGGGTCGGTGCCGCCGCCCCCGTCCGGGCCGCGCACGTCGAGGTCGTCCGCGTAGTAGGCGCTCTGCCCGTACCAGCCGTGCGTGTAGATCGTGACCGACGTCGTGTTCGCGCCGGTCGTGAAGCTCGTCGTCAGCTGCTGCCAGGACGATCCGCCGGGGGTCCAGGTCGAGACGTCGGTCGTGCCGGTGCCCCGGGCGCCCAGGTACACATAGCTGCCCTGCACCCAACCACTCATCTGGTAGGTCGAGTTGGGCTTGACGGCGACGGTCTGGCTGCACTCGGCGGTGTCCTGGCCCGACGGGGTCGCCTTGAGGGCCTTGGCGCCGCCGTGCACCGGGGAGGTCACGGCGGTGCCGCTGTTCGCGCTGCACGTCCAGCCGCTCAGGTCCGCCTCGAAGCCGGCGTTCTTGGCGACGTTCACATCGGCGGCCTGGGCGGGCGCGGCGAGCGCCGTGACGCCGAGCGCCGCGGCCGAGGTGACGGCGAGCAGGGCGCCGCCGAGTCGCCGGCCGTTGCCGGATCTGCGATGACGTACACGGTCCACGGGTGCCTCCGGGGGGAGAGGTGAGGAACGAGGAGTGAACGGTGGCCACCGCTGCTGTGCGCCAAAGCTGGTCCAGACCAATCGAGTTGTCAAGAGTTCACGTTCCGGCCGGGCCCGATGAGTTCTCCGGCGGGCCGCGGTCATCACAGGTGGGAGGGCCGCGCAGGACCGGCCCTCGGACGATCACCGGAGGCCGCGATGAGCGCGCACACGAACGCCGGAACGGCGCTGAACAAGGAGTTCAGCGCCGTCCTGGAGAAGAGCCCGGAGCCGGGCGGATGGACTTATGTGGTGTGGCCGGAATCGGCCGCCTTCTTCGGCACCCGGGGCCTGGTCAAGGTCCGCGGCACCGTCGACGGCCGCCCCTTCACCAGCTCCTTCATGGCCCTCGGCGACGGCCGCCACAAGCTCCCCGTGAAGGCCGAGCTGCGCCGGGCGATCGGCAAGGAGGCGGGCGACTCCGTCACGGTCCGGCTGGAGGAGCGGCTCGGCTGAGCGGGCCCCGGCGGCTCAGGGCAGGCCGCGTACGTACGCCGCCTGGCCGGCGTGCTGAAGGTCGTCCGACAGCACGCTGAGCAGCCGGACGCCCAGCGACACCGGCGGGTCCCACCGGGTGTCGACGATCCGGTCGAGCGCCGCGTCGTCGAGCCCGGACAGGAAGGCCAGGGTCTGCTCGTGCACCGCGTCGTAGTACTCGCGCAGCACCGCGCCGGACTCCACCCGCACCTCGCCGACCTGCTTCGGTGAATGCCCGTACCCCGTGTCCGCCTCGGGCAGCGGCAGGCCGAAGCGCTCGGCCCAGCCCTGGGACCGCCACACCTGCTCGCGGTCCGCCGCGTCCGCCAGGTGGTCGTCCTGCACCCGGGTGAGATGCCAGATCAGCCACGCGACGGAATTCGCCTCGGCTGTCGGGCGGGCATGAAGATCCGCCACGGAAATACCGTCGAGCACCGCGTGCACTTCCTCGCGAATTCTTCCGTAACCGTCGATGAGTACCTCGTGTGAGCGCATGAGGAGCAGTGTCGTCCACCGTGCCGGTTTCGGCCAATTCTGGGCCCGACTTTGTCAAGAGAGTGGCGCGAAAGCTGTGGTGACAGTGGGTCCTGAGTGCCGATACTCAACAGGTGGGATGGTTGAAATCCGTTCTGCGACAACGGGACACGGTACGTCGAGAACCGCATCGCCGGCTGTTCCTGCCGCCGCGCTCGATCACTGATCAATTGCTCATCACGTACTGATCAATGACGTCAGGCAATGGGGGAGATCGTGCACGACGAATTCCTGTGCCATGTCACGGCGTACGGAATCTGCGGCGGACAGCGCGTGGGGGTCCCGCTCGGCACCTACCGCGCCCCGACCCTGCCGCTGGCTCTGTGGTGGTTACGGGACCGGGCGACCTGGATCGCCGAGCGCCTCGACCCCCGCCCCGGGCTCCCGCACTTACCCGACGGGGCCCTCGTGCCCGTCGCCGAGGACGCCCCCGACGTACCGGCCCGGCTGCGCGACTGGTGCACCGACGACGGGCAGCAGGACCGCGCCGCGGAGGAGCTGGCCGACGGCCGGCTGGTGCGGATCGCCGCCCACGACGACACGACCGAGTACGAACTCCTCGCCGAGTCCGTCGACGCCCTGCGGATGGCCAGGACAGCGCCGCGCGTCACATCCCCCGGCAGGACTGCCCTGCCCGTCCCGGGGTAGCAGCCCGCTGCGGAAGCCTCCACGACGGAGGTCCTCCCGGTGTGAGAGAGACGCGGAATGACCGAACGATTCGACGAGGCGCCGGCGCCGAGATGCGGCGCGGCGACCATGGAACCCCTGTGGGGGGCGACCCACTACTCGGGCGGCACGGGGGCCAGCGCCCAGGCGCGCGCCTTCGCGGAGGCCTTCCTTGCCCGGCTGCGGCAGACCTGGAGCGTGGCCCTGGACCGCGTGACCGCCGGCGACGTCCTGCTGGTCGTCAGCGAGCTGATCACCAACGTGGACCGGCACAGCCCGGGCCCCTGCGTCCTCGAGCTGGAGGGGACGCCCTGCCAGGTCACCGTCACCGTCTACGACAGCGGGGTCGCCGTCCCGTGTCGACGGCCGCGCGATCCCGCCCGGGTCGGCGGACACGGACTCGAGATCGTGGGCGCGCTCGCCGAGCTCAGGGTGGAGCGCGTACCGGTCGGCAAGCGCGTCAGCGCCGTCCTGACGCTCCCGGCCTGACCGTGCGGTCCTGACGTTCCCGGCCCGAGAGCTCCGGCCCGACCCTCCCTTTGCCCGGCTTAAGGGCCCTTTTGCGCGCCACGCCGCCTGAAATGAACCTTTTGTCCGTTTATCGGTTCTACGGTGCGGGGGTCGGTGTCCGTGTGGGGGGACACACAACGCGCCCTCGCGCGGCGCGGGTTGGGATGTCCATGAGTTCCAGCAAGGGAATGAGCCGCAGGGAGATGGGGCGCCTGGGCCTCGGGGTCGGTCTCGGTGCTGCCGCCGCGGCGACGCTCAGCGGCTGCGCCGGCGAGGCGGAGCAGCCCCGCCCCCAGGCCGGTCCGGGCCGCCGGCCCGAACGGCCCACGGCGCCCAAGAAGGCCGCCCCGCGGCTGATCGGTGACGGCTCCACCGCGTACACCGGGGCCCAGCCCAACCAGCCGGCCGCGCCCGCGCCGCTGGAGCCGGGCCAGACCCCGCCGCAGTTCGTGATCTTCTCCTGGGACGGCGCCGGCGAGGTCGGCAACGGTCTCTTCCCGCGCTTCCTCGACCTGGCCCGTGAGCACAACGCGCACATGACCTTCTTCCTCTCCGGCCTCTATCTCCTGCCGGAGTCCAGGAAGCGGCTCTACAACCCGCCGAACAACCCGGTCGGCGCCTCCGACATCGGTTACCTCACCGACGGACACGTCCGGGAGACTCTCAGGAACGTCCACCAGGCGTGGATGGACGGCCACGAGATCGGCACCCACTTCAACGGACACTTCTGCGGCGGCTCCGGCTCCGTCGCCAACTGGACCGCCGCCCAGTGGCGCAGCGAGATCGAGCAGGCCCGCACCTTCGTCAAGTCCTGGCGCACCCACACCGGTTGGCACGACCACCCCTCGCTGCCCTTCGACTACGACAAGGAACTCATCGGCGGCCGCACCCCCTGCCTGCTCGGCCAGGAGAACCTGCTGCCTGTCGCCCGCGAGCTCGGCTGGCGCTACGACGCCTCCTCGCCCGGCGGACTCCAGCGCTGGCCCGACAAGAAGCAGGGCATCTGGGACCTGCCCCTGCAGGGCATCCCGTTCCCCGGCCACCGCTTCGAGGTCCTGTCGATGGACTACAACATCCTCGCCAACCAGTCGAAGAACTCCACCCGCGCCCCGTCCTACAACTACCCCGGCTGGCGCACCCAGGCCACCGAGTCCTACCTCGCCGGATTCCAGCGGGCCTACGAGACGAACCGCGCCCCGTTCTTCATCGGCAACCACTTCGAGGAGTGGAACGGCGGCATCTACATGGACGCCGTCGAGACCACCCTCAAGCAGATCTCCGACAAGAAGGACGTACGGCTCGTTTCCTTCCGTCAGTTCGTCGACTGGCTGGACGCCCAGGACCCGGCCGTCCTCGACCGGCTGCGCTCGCTCCAGGTCGGCGAGCGTCCGCCCGGCGGCTGGAACACCTTCCTGCGCCCCGAGAAGGCCGGGACGGCGGGCAAGCCGGCCGGGGGCGGCGCCGGTCACCGGGCGTAGTGAGGCAGGATCGGGAGGAGACACACGTACGCCGCACGAGGAGGAGAGCCGGATGAACAGGCCGATCACCGCGGGAGTGGACGGATCACCCGAGAGCGCGGCCGCCGCCGCGTGGGCGGCCCGCGAGGCGGTGCGCCGCGACCTGCCGCTGCGGCTCGTGCACGTCGGACAGCTCCTGCCCGAGACCCTGGTGCTCGCCGCCGACGAGGCCGCGCAGATCCAGTGGGCGCACGACCTGCTCGCCGAGACCCGACGGGAACTCGCCGAGCGCCACCCCGGACTCGCCGTCACCACCGACGTCCTGGAGGACGACGGCGCCGGTGAGTCCCTGATCGCCGCCGCGGCCGGCGCGGAACTCCTCGCGCTCGGTTCGCGCGGCCACGGCCCGCTCGTCGGCTTCCTGCTCGGCTCCGTCGGGCAGCAGGTCATCGCGGGCGCCGAGCGCCCCGTCGTCCTGGTCCGCTCCGGCGACGAGGCCTCCGCCGAGGCGGCTGGGCGCGATGTCGTCGTCGGGCAGGAGGGCGATCCGCAGGACAGCGCGGACGCCCTGGAGTTCGCGTTCCGCGCCGCCGCCGCCCGCGGCGCGCGGGTGCGGGCGGTACGCGCCTGGAGCCTCCCGCCGGTCTTCGCCTACAGCCCGGCCTCGCTCGAACTCCTCGACGAGTCCGGCGGCCTGGAACCGTACGAGAAGAAGGCTCTCGGCGACGCCCTCGCCCCGCTGCGCGAGCGCTACCCCGACGTGCCGGTCGTCGAGCACACCGAGATCGGCAGCGCCGGACAGGTCCTCCTGTCGGTCGCCTCCGACGCCCAGCTCCTCGTCGTCGGGCGGCGCGCCCGCCGCACCGCCGTCGGAGCCCGCATCGGCTCCGTCGCCCACGCGGTCCTGCACCACGCGCCCTGCCCGGTGGCGGTGGTGCCGCACCGGGCTTGAGTCTCCCCTTACGTCAGGCTGCATGCTCGAGACCGACGAAAGGGCACGGGCATGCAGTACGCGATCGGGCAGCTCTCCGAGGCCGCCGGGGTGACGGTGCGAACCCTGCACCACTACGACCGCACCGGGCTGCTCTCGCCGAGCACCCGCACCCCGGCGGGCTACCGCCGCTACGGCGACGCCGACCTGGCCCGCCTGCGGCAGATCCTCTTCTACCGCGAACTCGGCTTCCCCCTCGACGAGATCGCCGTCATCCTCGCCGACCCGGACGCCGACGTGCTCGACCACCTGCGGGCCCGCCGGCGTCAGCTCACCGAGCAGATCGAACGGCTCACCCACCTCGCCGCACTCACCGACCGGGCCATCGAGGTGCAGACGACCGGCGTGCGCCTCACCCCCGAGGAACGCCTCGACGTCTTCGGCGACATCACCTTCGACCTCAGCTACGCGACCGAGGCCGACGTCCGAGGACAGGACTCGGCGGGCCACCGCACCGCGATGGCCCGCGCCGCCGCCCACTCCAAAGAGGACTGGCGCACCCTGATGCGTGAGGCCGCCGCCTGGCGCCGCGACCTGCTCGCCGCCTACGACGACGGCCTGCCCGCCGACAGCCCCGAAGTCATGGCCCTCGCGGAGGAACAGCGCCGCCACACCGCCCGCTGGTTCACCCCCTGCCCGCCGCGGACCCACCGCCGCATCGCCGACGGCTTCGCCCGCGACCCCCGCGCCTTCGCCCTCGTCGTCCCGCCGGGCCAACAGCGCCCCGGCCTCGCCGCGTACCTCAGGACCGCGATCCACGCGAACGCGGCCCGCCTCGACGCCGACCCGGAGACCTCTGAGGATTCCCCGGATCAGTGATGGAGGCCCCGCCCGTCTCGGGGCGCGGTGCGCGACATCTCTGCCGGTCGCGGCGCACAGGCCGTGCCGCAGACGCCCCGGCTGCCCCTGAGCAGCGTCGAGCAGTCGGCGCCTTCGCCCTCGCATCACCCGAGCCGGCCGGCCGCCTGGTCGAGCCGGCCGCCGACACCCACCCTCCCCGGAGCAGCCGTGAAGATTCTCATCGCCACCGCGGGGTCCCGCGGGGACATCGCCCCCTACACCGGACTCGGCGCCGGACTGCTCGCCGCCGGGCACGACGTGTGCCTCGCCACGCAGGAGGAGTTCGCCCCGATGGTGCGGGCCGCGGGGCTCGGCTTTCGGGCGCTGGCCGACGGCCCGCGCCGTCCCCCGGGGGCGGGCCGCGCGCTGATACGGACCGCCGCCGCGTTCGTCGCCGAACTCGGGCGCGGCTTCGAGGACGTCCTGGAGGCCGACACCGACCTGATGCTGCTCTCCGCCACCACGGCCCCGCTCGGCCCGCACCTCACCGAGGCCACCGGGATCCCCGCGGTCGGCGCGCACCTCCAGCCCAACGCCCCCACCGGCGCGTTCCCGCCCGTCGTCGCCGGGACCCGCTCCCTGGGACGGTTCGGCAACCGCCTCGCGGGCCGCTTCGCCCTGCGCATGGTCGACCGGGTCTACGCCTCCGCCGTACGGGACCTGCGCGCCCGTCTCGACCTGCCGCCCGCGCACGGCCCCGAGATCCGGCGCCGCGAGGAGCGCGCCCGCCGTCCGGTGCTGCACGGCTTCAGTGAGGCGCTCGTGCCGCTCCCCACGGACTGGCGGCCCGGACTGGAGGTCGTCGGCACCTGGTGGCCGTATCTCGCCACGCGTGAACTGCCGCCGGAGGTCGAGGACTTCCTCGCCGCCGGGCCGCCGCCCGTCCTGGTCGGCTTCGGCAGCATGGCGGCGGGGGAGGGGGAGCGGCTGAGCGCGCTCGCCGTCGAGGCGCTGCGCGGCGCGGGGCTGCGCGGCATCCTCCAGTCCGGCGCCGCCGGGCTCGCCGCCGACGCCGACGGCATCCTCACCGTCGGCGAGCTGCCTCATGAACTCCTGCTGCCCCGCACCGCCGGCGTCGTGCACCACTGCGGCGCGGGCACTTCGGCCGCCGCCGCTCGCGCGGGCGTGCCCTCGGTGCCGGTGCCGGTCACCGCCGACCAGCCGTTCTGGGCCGACCGGCTGCACCGGGCAGGAGCCGCCGTCGCCCCGGTCCCGTTCGCGGAGCTCACCGCCGCCCGCCTCACCACGGCCCTGCGGGCCCTGCCGGAGGCGACCGGGGCACAGGACGTCGCCGCCCGGATGGCCGCGGAGGACGGCACCGGCGCGGCGGTGAAGGCCGTCGAGCGCCTCATGCGTGACTGAGGATCGCCACCAGCGCCGTGCACTCCAGGGCGAGCTGCGCGCCGAGCGCCCACCGGCGCACCCGCACGCCCGGTGCCGCCTGCACCACCACGAGCGCGGCGAGCCCGAGCACCAGCGCCCCGGCGAACACCTGGTTCGGCAGCGAGGAACCGCACTGCTCCCCGTAGGTGAGACAGCGTCCCGCCCGTTCGGACATCAGGGTGAGCACGGCCGTGCCGAGGGCCGCCGGAAGGAACAGCACGGCGGACACGACGGACCAGAAGCGCAGCCGCTGCGGCGACTCGGAAGGCCCGGAGAGCCCGGAGGGCAGAGGATCCATGGCGCCATGGAACGCGCCGGGCCCGCACCGGCGCACCGGTGCGGGTACTCAACGGCAGGGGCGCGCGTACTCAGGCGTTGAGCGCCACCACGGCCTCGTCCGTGTAGGGCAGGAAGGTCAGCGTCTGCTGGAAGTACAGCTCGATGCCGTGCGCGTCGTGCGCCGTGTAGCCGATCGCCAGGTCCTGGCCGAGCCGCAGCTCGAAGTCGCCGCCCCGCGTGGACAGCACGAACGCGCCGTTGAGCGCGGGCGCCCAGATCAGCTCGCCGTTCAGGATGCGGCCCAGGTGGTTGGCGATCGGATAGCCGTGGTCGGAGGTCTCGCTGACGGCCGTGTAGGCGTCCGCGCCGAGCAGCAACGCGTACGGACCGTCGACACCGGCGAGGCGCAGCGCGGTCAGGGCCCGGCTGATCGTGTCGGGGTAGTCGCGCGGCTCGGCCGGCAGGCTGAGTACCGGGTTCGAGGTGCGCTCGCGCAGCCCCGGGATGCCCGCCGCCGCGTACCCGTCGAAGATCGCCTGGTCCTCCGCGAAGGCCATGGCGCGGGCCGCGTCCTTCACCGGCTGCCAGTCGGAGTCCTGCGCGCCCCGCTCCACGTCGTCGACGGCGTCCCGGCTCACGGTGAACGGCACCCGCAGGTCGACCAGCTGCTGCACCCCGCGCAGCCGGGCCAGGACGCCCGGCGCGGGCGGGCTGATGTCGCTGAGATGGCCGGTGCCGACCGCGGCGAGCTCGGGCCCGTCGGGCCCGGTGACGTCCACGACGCGGCGGCCCGCCACATGGCGCTGGAAGGTGCGCCGCGCCTCCTCCTCGATCTCGGCCCAGGCGGCGGGGGTGATCGGCGCGAGTTCCCGGTGCAGGTTCGTACTCATGGTGCTCAGGCTCCTTTGAGGCTGCCGATGCCGAGGGTGCCGTCGACGGGGTCGGCGGTCCGGGCGGGCGGCGCGGGCAGGTCGTCGAGGAAGTCGGCGGTCGGCACGTGGAAGAGGCAGCCGGTGACCGCCGTGGAGAAGTCGAGGATGCGGTCGTGGTTGCCCGGCGGGTCGCCGAGGAACATGTTGCGCAGCATCCGCTCGGTCACGTCGGGCGTGCGCGCGTAGCCGATGAAGTAGGTGCCGAACTCGCCGGCGCCGACCGTGCCGAACGGCATGTTCTCGCGCACGATCTGCCGCTGCGTGCCGTCCTCGTCGACGATCGTGTTGAGCGCGACGTGCGAGTTCGACGGCTTGACGTCGTCGGCCATCTCCACGTTGGTGAGCTTGGCGCGGCCGATGACCTTCTCCTGCTCGGAGGTCGGCAGGGCCTCCCAGGCCGCCATGTCGTGCACGTACTTCTGCACGATGACGTAGCTGCCGCCGCGGAAGTCCGGGTCCTCGTCGCCGATGTGGACGGCGGCCGGCGCGGCGTTCCCCGTGGGGTTCTCGCTGCCGTCGACGAAGCCGAGCAGATCGCGCTCGTCGAAGTACTTGAACCCGTGCACCTCGTCCACGACGGTCACCGCGCGGCCGAGCCGCTCGATCAGCAGCCGGGCCAGCTCGAAGCAGAGGTCCATGCGCCGGGCGCGGATGTGGAAGAGCAGGTCGCCGGGGGTGGCCGGGGCGAGGTGGCGCGGCCCGGCCAGGGCCTGGAAGGGGTGCAGGTCGCGCGGGCGGGGCCCGGCGAAGAGCCGGTCCCAGGCGGTCGACCCGATCCCCGTGATGCAGGTGAGGGTGTCCTCGGGGGCGCGGAAGGCGACCGATCTGCGCAGCCCCGACAGGTCCTCCAGGGTGTCCCGCACGGTCTCCTCCCCGCCGGGCGCGACGGTGACGACGAGGAAGACCGAGGCTTTGACGGGTGCGGTGAGGACGTCCTGCGGTTGAACCACGAGCTCTCCCTGCACAGGTGGCGGCGAATGCTGGCCTTTGACACCTTATGGGCAGTGGTGGAACGCGGCATGTGCGCCTGATCGAACGATGTGTCCGACCTCACCCCCGTGCGGAGCGGAGGCGGCGCGGAGCCGGTTGGTTCGATGTTAAACTTTGAACCAGGCCCCGACCGTTCTCCCCCGTACGGTCGGGGTCCTTTTTTGCCCTGGGAGATGTCCCATGGGGACATGTGTCCCGGTGGGACGCAAGCGGGAGTACGGTGGAGGGGCGGGGGCACGCGAGAGCGACGAAGGAGTCGAGCCATGAAGGCACTTCAGTACCGGACCGTCGGAGCAGCCCCCGAGGTCGTCACCGTTCCCGATCCGGAACCGGGCCCCGGGCAGGTCCTCCTGAAGGTCACCGCGGCCGGTGTCTGTCACTCCGACATCGCCGTCATGAGCTGGTCCGCCGAGGAGCTCTCCTTCCCGCTGCCCCTCACCCTCGGCCACGAGGGTGTCGGCACCGTCGCCGCCCTCGGCGCCGGAGTCACCGGTCTGAGCGAGGGCGACTCCGTCGCCGTCTACGGCCCCTGGGGCTGCGGCGCCTGCATCAAGTGTGCCGAGGGCAAGGAGAACTACTGCCTGCGCGCCGCCGAACTCGGCATCCGCCCGCCCGGCCTCGGCGCCCCCGGCTCCATGGCCGAGTACATGCTCGTCGACGACCCGCGCCACCTCGTGCCCCTCGGCGGCCTCGACCCCGTCGCCGCCGTGCCGCTCACCGACGCCGGCCTCACCCCGTACCACGCCATCAAGCGCTCGCTGCCCAAGCTCGTACCCGGCTCCACCGCCGTCGTCATCGGCACCGGCGGCCTCGGCCACGTCGCCATCCAGCTGCTGCGCGCCATGACCGCCGCCCGCGTCGTCGCCCTCGACGTCTCCGAGGAGAAGCTCGCGCTCGCCCGCACCGTCGGCGCCCACCAGGCGATCCTCTCGGACGCCGGCGCGGCGGCGAAGGTCCGCGAGCTCACCGGCGGGCGCGGCGCCGAGGCCGTCTTCGACTTCGTCGGCATCCAGCCCACCGTCGACACCGCGGGAGCCATCGCCGCGACCGAGGGCGACGTCACCCTCGTCGGCATCGGCGGCGGCGCCCTCCCCGTCGGCTTCGGCCGGCAGAAGTACGAGGTCAGCGTCACCGCCCCGTACTGGGGCAGCCGCGCCGAACTCATCGAGGTGCTCGACCTCGCGCGGGCCGGCGACGTCTCCGTGCACACCGAGACGTACTCGCTCGACGACGCCCCCGAGGCGTACGCGCGCCTGCACGACGGCAAGATCAACGGCCGGGCCGTCATCCTCCCCAACGGCTGAGCCGTCCGCTCCCTGCCGGACCGAGTGGCCGGTACTCTGCGGTGAACAGGCCGTTTCTCTCAGGGGGTTGGGGTGTCGGGCGTGCGGACCAAGTGGGTCGGGAGCTGGGCGTTCTGGTATGTGACCGCGATCGCAGGACTGTCCGCCATGATCGGCGTGGGCCTCACCCGGCGCCACGTCGCCCCGACCGTCGTCGCGTTCCTGGCGGCCGTCCTGCTCGTCTCGCGGTTCGGCTCGCGTCTCGAGAAGGGCTGGCGGCAGGCCGCCGCGGACGCCGAGTTCCGCAAGCTGGTGGAAGGCGCGCCGGCTCCGGACGCCGGCCGGTAGGGGAGAGGAACGCGCGGTGATCGGGCGGCGGTTTTCGGCCACGCGGATCGTGCAGCGCTCAACTGACGGCGTGGAGCAGCCTGTTCCGGGTGACGGGTGATCAATAACCTGAGGTGGACCGTCCGTCACCCCACTCAGGGAGCTCCATGTCCACCGCGCAGATCCCCGACATCCTGTCGCCGGAGTTCGCCGCGAACCCCTATCCCGCCTACCGCGCCATGCGGGAGTCCGCGCCGCTCATCCGGCACGAGCCGACGCAGAGCTGGATCGTCTCGCGGTACGCCGACGTCGAGCGCGTCTTCAAGGACAAGGAGGCGCAGTTCACCACCGACAACTACGACTGGCAGATCGAGCCGGTGCACGGCCGGACGATCCTCCAGCTCAGCGGGCGCGAGCACGCGGTGCGCCGGGCGCTCGTCGCCCCGGCCTTCCGCGGCAGCGACCTCCAGGAGAAGTTCCTGCCCGTCATCGAGGCCAACTCCCGTGAGCTGATAGACACCTTCCGCGCCACCGGCTCCGCCGACCTCGTCGCGGACTACGCCACCCGCTTCCCGGTCAACGTCATCGCCGACATGCTCGGCCTCGACAAGGCCGACCACGCCCGCTTCCACGGCTGGTACACGACGGTCATCGCCTTCCTCGGCAACCTCGCCGGCGACCCCGACGTCGCCGCCGCGGGCGAGCGCACCCGCGTCGAGTTCGCCGAGTACATGATCCCGATCATCCGGGCCCGCCGCGACCACCTCGGCGACGACCTGCTCTCCGCGCTCTGCGCCGCCGAGGTCGACGGCGTCCGCATGAGCGACGAGGACATCAAGGCGTTCTGCAGCCTGCTCCTCGCCGCCGGCGGCGAGACCACCGACAAGGCCATCGCCAGCATCTTCGCCAACCTGCTCACCCACCCCGAGCAGCTGGCCGCCGTGCGCGAGGACCGCTCCCTGATCGCCCGCGCCTTCGCGGAGACGCTCCGCTTCACCCCGCCCGTCCACATGATCATGCGGCAGTCCGCCGTCGACGTGGAGCTGAGCGGCGGCACCGTCCCCGCGGGCGCCACCGTCACCTGCCTCATCGGCTCCGCCAACCGCGACGAGAACCGCTACAAGGACCCCGACCGCTTCGACATCTTCCGCGAGGACCTGACCACCACCACCGCCTTCTCGGCCGCCGCCGACCACCTCGCCTTCGCACTCGGCCGGCACTTCTGCGTCGGCGCGCTGCTCGCCAAGGCCGAGGTCGAGACCGGAGTGAACCAGCTCCTCGACGCCATGCCCGACCTGCGGCTCGCCGACGGCTTCGACCCCGTCGAACAGGGCGTGTTCACCCGCGGCCCGCAGTCCCTGCCGGTGCGCTTCACCCCCGTGGGGGCCTGACCTCCGCCGGGGTCCCGTGTAGCATGGCGGTATGCATCGTTCTTCGTGCCTGAACTGGTGGCGCCTCACTTAGAGGCGGCCACCCACTCAGCACGTACAAGGGCCGTCCCCGGACGGCCCTTTCTGCTTCCCCGGAAGTCTCCGGAAGTCTCCGGAAGCGGTGCCGTCCCGAGGGCGACCACGACCCCGGGAGACAGACACCATGAGCACCAGCACCGGCACCGACGTCCTCGGCACCAGTACCGCGCAGGCCCGCAGCGCCGAGCTCGAGCAGCTGATCCGCAAGGACTCCGCACGGTTCCGCGTCCTGACCGGAGACCGCCCCACCGGGCGCCTCCATCTCGGCCACTACTTCGGCACCCTGCACAACCGCGTCAGACTCCAGGACCTCGGCGTCGAGACCCTCGTCCTCGTCGCCGACTACCAGGTCCTCACCGACCGTGACATCGCCGAGAACCTGAAGGAGTACGTCGAGGAGCTCGTCCTCGACTATCTCGCCATCGGCATCGACCCCGAGCGCTCCACGATCTTCACGCACAGCGCCGTGCCCGCCCTCAACCAGCTGCTGCTGCCCTTCCTGAGCCTCGTCTCCGTCTCCGAACTCAACCGCAACCCCACCGTCAAGGACGAGATCGCCCACTCCCGGCAGGCCTCCGTCAGCGGCCTCATGTTCACCTACCCCGTCCACCAGGCCGCCGACATCCTCTTCTGCAAGGCCGACCTCGTCCCCGTCGGCCAGGACCAGCTGCCCCACCTGGAGATCACCCGCACCGTCGCCCGCCGCTTCAACGAGCGCTACGCCAAGGGCCGTCCGGTCTTCCCCGAGCCCGAGGCGCTGCTCTCCACCGCGCCGCTGCTGCTCGGCACCGACGGCGGCAAGATGAGCAAGAGCCGCGGCAACGCGATCTCCCTGTCCGCCGACGCCGACGAGACCGCCCGGCTCATCCGCGGCGCCAAGACCGACGCCGAGCGCCGCATCACCTACGACCCTGCGCACCGGCCCGAGGTGTCCTCCCTCGTGCTGCTCGCCGCGCTCTGC
Organism: Streptomyces sp. NPDC025806; assembly: GCF_055558275.1. Taxonomy (NCBI): domain Bacteria; kingdom Bacillati; phylum Actinomycetota; class Actinomycetes; order Kitasatosporales; family Streptomycetaceae; genus Streptomyces; species Streptomyces sp. NPDC025806. The sequence goes on from NZ_JBVHMU010000005.1 coordinate 193,794, forward strand.
GAGGACAGCGACCCGCACCGGGTCGCCGAGGAGATCGGCGACGGGGGCGGCGCCGCGCTCAAGCGCCGGGTCACCGAGGCCGTCAACACCCGCCTCGCCCCGATCCGGGCCCGCCGCGCCGCGTTCGCCACGGACCGGGCGCTGGTCAGGGACGTGCTCCGGGCCGGCAACGCCCGCGCCAACGAGATCGCGGAGCGGACCCTCCGGGAGGTGCGGGAAGCCATGGGCGCCGATTACTAGAGCCCCGCCAGGGGCCCGGCGTCTACGCTGCCGGTGTGCAGCAGAATCGGAGGCGTGACCGGCGACCGGGGCGGCGGCCGGCGCCGGGCCCGGCGCCGGTGCAGGCCCCGCCTCTGGCCGGTGCGGACATCGTCCTCATAGGGCACTTCAGCGCACGCCACAAGAATCACACGGCTCGCATGGACGCCGCCGAGACCGAGCTGACCGCCGCGGGCGCCCGGGTCGTCGGACGGATCGTGCAGCGGCGCGGGGTCTCGGCGGGCGGCGCCGCCAAGATGGACCTGCCGCACTCCACCCGTACGGTCCTCAGCCCCGGCAAGGCGCGGGAGGCGGCGGCCCTGTGCGCGCGGACCGGGGCCGACGCCGCCGTCTTCGTCACACCGGTGACGGACCGTCAACGCGCCCTGCTGGCCGAACTGTTCGGCTGCCCGGTGCTCGGGCCGCTCAGTGCACCACCGGAGTGAACCGCACCGGCAGCGAGGTCAGACCCCGCATCCAGATCGACGGACGCCAGGTGAGCTCCGCCGGCTCCACCGCGAGCACCAGGTCCGGCAGCCGGTCCAGGAGCGTCTCCACCGCCGTGCGCGCGATGACGTCGGCGAGGAGCGGCGCCGGATAGGGGCAGCGGTGCTCGCCGTTGCTGAACGACAGGTGCGCCGCGTTCTCCGCGCCCACGTGCGACTCGGGCCAGATCTGCGGATCCGTGTTCGCCGCCGCGAGCCCCAGCACCACACAGTCGCCGGCGCGGATCAGACGGCCACCGAGCTGGGTGTCGCGCACCGCCCACCGGCCGATGAAGTTCTGCGTCGGCGTGTCCAGCCACAGCACCTCGTTGAGCGCCTCGCCGACGCTCACCCGGCCGCCCGACACGTTCAGCGCGAACCGCTCGTCGGTCAGCAGCAGCCGCAGCGTGTTGCAGATCCAGTTCGCCGTCGGCTGCTGGGCCGCGGCGATCACCGAGATCAGGTCCTGCACGATCTCCTCGTCGGTCAGCCCCGCCGGGTCCAGGATCATCCGCGAGGTGACGTCCGCGCCGGGCCGCTCCCGCTTCTCCTTGACCAGCGCCGCGATCCGCTCGCCCACCCGCACGTACGCGGCGACCGGATCGTCGCCCTCGGCCGCGTCCAGCGAGATCCGCAGATCGTCCACCAGATCCTGCGTGTCCGTACCCAGCTGCGGCATCCCGCACATCTGCACCGCGGCCCGCATCGGCAGCGCGTGCGCGTACGCCGCCATCAGCTCGGCCTGGCCGCTGCCCGCGAACCGCGAGATCAGCGCGTCGGCGATCTGCCCGCAGTCCCGGGCCAGTTCGAACTGGTCGACCTGCTCCAGGGCGTGCGTGATCACCCCGGCCCGTCGCTGGTGCTCCGCGCCCTCCGTGAACAGCACCGAGGGCTGGTGGCCGACGAACGGCATCAGCGGCCAGTCCGCGGGGATGTTCTCCCACTGGTTCCAGCGGCGCGAGTCACGGGCGAACAGCTCGTCGTGCGCGGTCACATAGCTGACCTCGGAGTAGCCGAGCACCAGCCACGCCGGTACGCCCCCGTCGAGCAGCACGGGGGCCACCGGACCGTGCTCACGGCGCAGCGAGCGGTAGAGCTGGGACGGCGTCTGCTGGTACTCCAGGCCGCTCAGCGGGACCGCGCCCGCGTGCGCCGGGCAGCCTGCGGGGGCGGTGGGGCTCTGGTCGGTCACGGTGTCGTCTCCTGGGCCATGGCCAGTTCGTAGAGGTGGTCGACGAGGGTGATCAGCACGTCCTTGCCCGAGGATCTGACCCGGGCGTCGCAGTCCACCATCGGCACGTGGGCGGGCAGCGCGAGCGCCTGGCGGATCTCGTCGAGGGAGTGCCGCACCGGCTCGTCGTCGAACCGGTTGACCGCCACCACGAACGGTGTGCCGTGGTGCTCCAGCCGGTCGATGGCGTACCAGGAGTCGTCCATGCGCCGGGTGTCGACGAGGACGACCGCGCCCAGCGTGCCGGAGAACAGCCGGTCCCACAGGAACCAGAAACGCTCCTGGCCCGGGGCGCCGAACAAGTAGAGGACCATGCGGTCGTTGAGGCTGATGCGGCCGAAGTCGAAGGCCACGGTGGTGGTCGTCTTCGAGGCGACGCCCGCCGTCGAGTCGACGCCCACCCCGGCCTGCGTCATGACCTCCTCGGTGTTCAGCGGGCGGATCTCGCTGACCGAGCGCACCAGCGTGGTCTTGCCGACGCCGAAGCCGCCCACGACGACGATCTTCAGGCCGGTGTCCGCGGTGTCGCCGAGCGGGGTGCGCGCGGAAAGCTCCGAGATCGCGGACCGTTCAGAGGTTGCGGAGCCCATGGAGCACCTCCTTGAGAAGGGCGGAATCGGGGAGCGCGGCGACCCCTGGGGCCGCGCGCGGATGACGGGCGGTGACCTTGCCGCCGGCCAGCAGGTCGCCGAGCAGGATGCGGATCACGGTGATCGGCATCCTCAGCTCGGCGGCGATCTCGACCACGGCCGTCGGATGCCGGCACAGCTCCAGGATCCGGACGTGCTCGGACTGCATCCCCGCGGTCGGGGCGCACTCGCTGACCACCAGCGTGACCAGGTCGAACGAGGTGTCGTCGACACGCGAGCGGCCCCCGGTGACGGTGTAGAGCCGGTCCGGGTCGCCGGTGTCCACCGGCCGCCGGGTCACGAGGCGCCGCTCCCCACGACGGGCTCGCGCGGCGCGGCCTGCAGGTGCTCGCCGATCTGCTCCACCAGCTCCGTCATCTGGTGCCCGACGACGCCCGGGTCGGCGTCCTCGTCCGCGAGCACCGCGAGGTGGGCGCCGTCGCCCGCGTCCACGATGAACAGCAGGCCGCCGTGGAACTCCGTCATCGAGTGCCGGACACCGCCGGTGCCGTCGCCGAACTCGACGGAGGCGCCCTGGGCGAGGGCCTGGATGCCGGAACAGATCGCCGACAGCTGGTCGGCCTGGTCGAGCGTCAGATGCTCGCTCCAGCACAGCTTCAGGCCGTCCCGGGACAGGACCAGGGCGTGCCGGGTGCCGGGGGTGCGCTCCAGGAGGTTCTCCAGGAGCCAGGTCAGGCTGGTGTCAGTGGTCTGCATGGCGGGTCGGGCGGACCGGGCCGGCGGGGGAGCCGGGGTGCCGCCCGTGCCTCCAATCTCAGGTGTCGAGCGGGGGTGAGTGGGTCTCGGGAGCGGCGGCTACGCGGGACGGTCCGGCCCGGCCGCGTCGTCCGCCGGGCCGCCGGGGTGTCGGCCGGAGGTGTCCGGCGCGGACGGGGCGCCGTCATCGAGCCGGCTCTCCGCGGTCCTGCGCCCCCGGTGGAAGGCGCCGAAGCGGGCGCCCGCGCTCCGGGCGGGGTCCGTGGCGCGCCCGGGGGAGGGCGCGGGACGGGAACGCTCCTGTTCGGCGGCGGCCATGGTGCGGCCGGGGGCGCGCACCGGCAGGCCGCCGGGCGTCGCGCCGGTCGAGGGCGCGGGGCGCGGAGCGGGCACCTCGGCTCGCTCGTGCGTCTCCTCCGGCGCCGGCGGCGCGGCAGACGCGGGCTCGGCGACCGGCGCCGCGGCGGGAGCGGACGCGGCCGGGGCGGGCGGCGCCATGGCGTCGGGCCGCACGGCCTCCCGCTGCTGGGCCAGCAGCTGCGGGGGCAGCAGGACGACGACACCGGTGCCGCCGCGCGAGGACGGCCGGAAGTTGACGTCGATCCGGTACTTCAGCGCGAGCCGGCCGACGACCGCGAGCCCGAGCCGGGTGCCCTGGAGCGAGGCGAGGTCGGTGACCCGTCCGGAGACGGCCTCCTCCGCGCGGCGCATCGCGGCGTCGGCCATCTTCAGGCCGCTGTCCTCGATGGTGACGACGATCCCGGCGGACCGTTCCTCCACGTAGACGTGCACCTCGTCGATGGGCGGCGAGAAGTTGGCCGCGTTGTCCATCAGCTCGGCGAGCAGGTGCATCACGCCTTCGGCGGCGAACCCGGCGATCGCCGCGTTCGTGGCGCAGTGCAGCCGCACCCGCTGGTAGGCGGCGATGCGGCCGACGGCGCCGCGCAGCACGCTCTCCATGACGATGGGCTTGTTCCAGGCACGGCTGGAGCGACCGCCCATGAGCAGGGCGAGCCGGTCCGTCATCAGGCCGAGCTGGGAGGTGGAGTGGTCCAGGCGGAGCAGATCGCCGAAGACCTCCTCGCCGTGACGTTCCTGCATGCTGCGCAGATCGGCCAGCATGCTCACGGACTTGGCCTGGACGCGGCTGAGCGCCTTCGCGGAGGCGGCCTGCGCCGCGGCGGCGCGGCGCTCGCTCAGCGCGAGCTCGCGCAGGAACGCCTCGGCGGGCACGCGGAGCACCGGGGTCGCGGGCCAGTCGAGCTCCGCGAGGACCGCGTCGGCGGACACACCGTCGTGCAGCCGGGCCACGGCGGTCGGGAACGTCTCCTGGGTCATACGGGCCAACTCGGCGGTGCCCCGGTCGAGTTCGGCACGTGCGGCGTCCCGCTCGGCGGCGGCCTGCCGGGCGCGGTGGTCCACCGTCTCCAGGGCAGCGGTGAACTCGTCCAGAATCCGCCGCAGTTGCGGATCGGAGGGGGCCTGCGCGGCCGGCGCCGCCTCGGCGCCCTCCTCGACGCGGCGCAGCACGGCGGGCAGTCCGAGGTTCACGAGCTGGGCGGTCTCGGCGGTCTGCTGCGTCAGCCGGCCCTGTGCCAGGGCGAGTTCCTCGCGGGCCCGCCGGGCGTCGCGCCGGGCACGGTCACCGGCCGTGTGCCCCAGGAGGACGGCGACGGCCAGAGCCGCCCAGGCGACCACGACCGTGACGACCGCCCAGCCGGTGGCGCCCGACGGGGCGAGAGCGGCGGCGGCACCGGCCGCCGCGGCGGCCGCCACGAGCACGGCGAGCGGTCTGCCGAGCGAGGTGCGCCGGGCCTTCGCGGTCGCGCGCGGGCGGGGAGGAGCAGGCACTGACATTCCGCGGTCCTCGGTCCTTGAGTGCGGGGGTGATGCGCCGACCGGTCACGTCGACGGCTCGGTCCACCAGGCGGACGCCGAATGGGACGCCGATCTTCCGGACCGTACGAGCGCTCATGCTAGTCATGCCGCGGGCCGAGCAGATCGGACAATCCGGGTAGTACGCCCTGGCGGTGACTTCGTCGTGAACTCGCCTTCTGCGGCAGGGGGCGTGATACGGCGTGAGGAACCGGAAGGGGAGGCGGAAGCCGGTCCGGGAGGGGGCGGAACGGGACCGCGTGCGGGGCCGCGAACGACGGATGCCCCCGGCGCGCGAGCGCCGGAGGCATCGGAACCGCCCGGGGCAAGGCGCCGGGCGGATATTTTCGGCCAAACGTCGGGCCGGAGCCGGTCCCGGACGAGGACGGCGCCGGGCCGGGCTCAGCCCTGGACGTGCTGCTGGTGCGCGCTGCCGCCGGGCGCCGCCGTGGCCTGCGCGAGCATTCCCTCGGCGTGCTCCCTGGGCAGCTGCTGCTCCAGCCCGCAGAAGGTGCACTGGGTGCGGTACTTGGTCGAGATCGGGAAGAGCGGTACGAAGAACAGCGTGAACTTCGTGACGTACTTGCGCAGGGCGTGCGCGGCCGGATTGCCGCAGTTGCCGCACAGCAGCGTGAGCATGGCGAGCTGGTACACGTAGCCCCGCGTGCCGAAGATGATCATGATGTCCCCTCCCGATGGCCGACCCGCCGCCGGGATCCCGGGGCTGCCGTCATCGTAGGCGGCCCCGGCCCGGTCCTCACAAGCCGTAACGCCTGGTCGTCAGCTCCTCCTGGGCGAGCCGGCGCAGCGCGAGGAGCACCGGCTCGAAGAGCACCGCGGCGCCGACCACGATCTCGGCCTTCTCCGTGGTGTCGTCGTAGCGGTCCAGATGGTCGAGGTCCACCGTCGCGATCTCCTCCACGGCGCGCCCGTAGGGGGTCAGCTGTTCCGGCGGGAACTCGTAGCCGACCCGGGGCAGGGTCGCCAGCGAGCTGATCAGGGCGCGGTAGCTGGGGGAGAGCGCGCCGATCTCCCGCGCGTGCGTCCAGCCGAGCTCGTCGAGCAGCGACTCGACCAGCGCGGTCGCCCGCACGATGTGCGGGTCCTCCGGGTCCGGGTCCGGCGGCTGGGGCAGGGCCCACATCGCGGCGCCCACCCGGAACGTCGTGTTGAGCGAGTCGTCGTCGATCGCCGCGATCACCTCGCGCGCCGTGGCCACCGGCACCCGGCCGACCTGGATCAGCGCCCGGATCAGCGCGAGCCGGCGCACGTGCGCCTCCTCGTACTCCGCCTGGGTCGCGCTGATCCGCCGCCCCGGCGGGAGCAGCTCTTCGCGCAGGTAGTACTTGATCGTGCCCACCGGCACCCCGCTGCGCTCGCTCAGCTCCGCAAGCCGCATCTCTTGTGCCCCTTCTTGGAAAGTGCCACTATCCAACCATGGCTCTGGTGATCGCCACAGCCGCAGCACGCTCATGGCCTGCAGTCTCACATTGGTAGTCCGACGGATCGGGGGAGTCGTGTCCGCGCACACACAACTGGGACGCTCGACCGCTGCCGTCGATGAGGAAGTCGTCGTCTTCCTCATCGGCATGCGGATCAATCACTTCTGGGCGGTGCACCGCTGGGTGCCGGTGTTCCTCGCCATGCCCATGATGCTCAGGGAGCTGAAGAAGGACCGCAGTCTGGGACTCCTCGACCACATTCTGGGCACCGCGAGCCCGCGGTCCTATTTCGTCATCCAGTACTGGGAGTCCAAGGACAAGCTGCTCACCTACGCAGCCCTGCCCGACAAGCGGCACCGCCCGTGGTGGGCCCGGATCAACAAGCTCCTGCGCAACAGTGGCGGCCACGTCGGGCTCTGGCACGAGACCTACGTCGTCCCGGCCGGCTCGTACGAGACCATCTACGGGGACATGCCGCCGTACGGGCTCGCCAAGGCCCACGGGATGCGATCGCTCAAGGACGGCGTGCAGGCCCGCGACCGGATGTCGGCCTGAAACGGTCACGGACAGCCACGCGGCGGCTACCAGGTGTCCCCGCGCGGTCGTCCGGGCGGGCCGAATCGGCAATCCGCCCGTCGTGATGAAAAGATTGGGCCATGGCAATCAAGACCTACTTCGACATCACGATCAACGACGAGCCCGCCGGGCGGATCACGTTCAACCTCTTCGAGGACGTCGTCCCGAAGACCGCGGAGAACTTCCGCGCGCTGTGCACCGGTGAGAAGGGCTTCGGCTACGCCGGTTCCTCCTTCCACCGCGTCATCCCGCAGTTCATGCTGCAGGGCGGCGACTTCACCGCCGGCAACGGCACCGGCGGCAAGAGCATCTACGGCGAGAAGTTCGCCGACGAGAACTTCCAGCTCAAGCACACCAAGCCGGGCCTGCTCTCCATGGCCAACGCGGGCCCGAACACCAACGGCTCGCAGTTCTTCATCACCACCATCGTCACCGACTGGCTCGACGGCAAGCACGTCGTCTTCGGCGAGGTCGAGGACGGCATGGAGCTCGTGAAGAAGATCGAGTCCCTCGGCTCGCGCAGCGGTGCCACCGCCGCCAAGATCACGATCTCCGAGTCCGGCCAGCTCTGATCCACCGGCTCTGATCCACGCGTAGAGGCCGGGCCCCGCCATGCGGCGGGGCCCGGCCTCTACGCGTTCCCGGACCCACCCGCACCCGGGCGGAGCGCAGTAACGAGCAGTAACTTCCCGCACTCAACTCCCGGCGGCCCCGGGCGCGTTAGGGTCACGCTCACCGATCGTGATCCAACTCGTCGTGCCCACAACCCGGGAGGCATCCGTGCGCCTGCGCACCGTACCCACGCTCCTGCTGTCCGCCGCTCTGACCGCCGGCGCCCTCGCCGCGACCGCCGCACCGGCGACCGCCGCGGATCAGTCCTTCGAGGACCGGCTGCGCGCGATACCCGGCGTGTCCGTCACCGGCGTGACGGACAAGGAGGGCTTCCCGCTCTACTCCCTGTCGATCACCCAGCCCGTCGACCACGACGACCCGGCGGCCGGCACCTTCCAGCAGCGCTTCACGCTCTGGCACAAGTCCGCCGACCGGCCCGTCGTCTTCTACACCGGCGGCTACGGGCTGTCCTCCTCTACCCGCGAACCCACCACGCTCCTCGACGCCAACCAGTTGAGCATGGAGCACCGCTTCTTCGGCCCGTCCGTCCCCGCCGGGGCCACACCCTGGAACAAGATGACCGTCCAGCAGGAGGCCGCCGACGAGCACGCCGTCGTCCAGGCCGTCAGACCGCTGTACGAGAAGACCTCGAAGTGGCTCGCGACGGGTGGCTCCAAGGGCGGCATGACCGCGACCTACCACTACCGCTTCTACCCGCGCGACTACGACGGCGTCGTCGCCTACGTCGCCCCGAACGACGCGAACAACGACGACGACAGCACCTACGAGCGCTTCTTCACGTCCGTCGGCACCCAGCAGTGCCGGGACGCACTCGCCGCCGTCCAGCGCGAGATGCTCGTCCGCCGCGACACCCTGCTCCCCAAGTTCGAGCAGACCGCGAAGGACGAGGGCTACACCTTCTCCGAGACGCTCGGCACCACCGACCGCGCCTACGAGTTCGCCGTCCTGGACCAGGTGTGGAACTTCTGGCAGTCCGGCACCGCCGCCGACTGCCCCACCGTCCCCGACGCGAAGACCGTCTCCGACGACGCGCTCTACACCTGGTCCCTCGGCCACGGCCTGTCCGTCTACGAGGACTCCACCCTCGGCGCCAACGGCAGCGGCCCCTACTACCGGCAGGCCGCCGCCCAGCTCGGCTGGGCCGACCTCAAGTTCAAGAACCTCCAGGGCGTGCGCCACTACCCGGACATCTACCAGCCCAACTCGGTCCTGCCCGAGGGCATGCGCACCACCTACGACGGCACCGCGATCAAGGGCGTCGACAAGTGGGTGCGCAACGACTCGCGGCGCATGCTCTTCGTGTACGGGCAGAACGACCCGTGGAGCGCCGAGCAGTTCACCCCGAGCGCCCACGACTCGTACAAGTACGTCGTGCCCGGCTCCAACCACGGCGCGCGGATCTCCGCCCTGCCGGCCGACCAGCGGGACGCCGCCACCGCGACGATCCGCCGGTGGGCCGGGAAGTAGGCCTGTCGCCGGAGCCCGGCGTCAGGCCTTGCGGGCCACGCCGCCGTACGCGTCGACCGCCGGCCCGCCGGCCGGCGCGGCGCCGGGCTCCGGCCGCCAGTCCGTGACCCGCACGACGCCGGGCTCCAGCAGCTCCAGGCCGTCGAACAGCGAGGTGAGCTCCGCGACCGAGCGCACGTGGTACGGCACCGCGCCGCTGTCCTTGTACGCCTCGGACGCGGCGATCATGCCCGGGCTCGTGGCCGTGCCGTCGCTGACGGCCAGGAAACTGCCCGGCGCGAGCCCGGCCATGAGCTCCTTGATCAGTCCCTGCGCCCGCTCGACCGGGTCGACGTGCCCCAGCGTGTTGAGGATCATCAGCGCGACCGGCCGCGACAGGTCGAGCGTGCTCGCGGCCTGCTTCAGGATCGTCGCCGGGTCGTAGAGGTCCGCGTCGAGATACGCCGTGGCGCCCTCGGGCGTGCTGGTCAGCAGGGCCCGCGCGTGGGTCAGGACCAGCGGGTCGTTGTCCACGTACACGATGCGCGCGTCCGGGGCCACGCTCTGCGCGACCTGGTGCGTGTTGTCCCCGGTCGGCAGCCCCGTACCGATGTCCAGGAACTGCCGCACCCCCTGCTCGACCGCCAGATGGCGCACCACGCGGCCCAGGAAGTACCGGCTGGTGCGGGCCACGTCGACGAGCCCGGGGAATATCTCCTTGATCTGGTCACCGACCTGCCGGTCCACCTCGTAGTGGTCCTTGCCGCCCACGAAGTAGTTCCAGAAGCGGGCCGAATGCGGCGTCGTGGTGTCGATGCGGCTGCGCAGCTCGGACGCGGCGGCGTATCCGGAACCCTGGTCCGACATGAAGTGCCTCCTCAAACACGGGTGTTCGAGCCAGTCAATCATCAACTCCCGTCACGCACGCGGGCCCACGGGAACGTCCAGCGGCCGGGCCAGACCCGTGATGCCCTCGTCGAGGCGCTGCAGATGGCGCAGCACGCGGAACGTCACGGTGTTCGCGGCCGGTACGCCGAGACCGTCCGTCTCCAGCATCGCCGCGATGCTCGCGCCCGACTCCACGCGGCCGCTCTTGTCGGCCTCGGTGACGTGCGCGACCAGCACGTCGATGTTGTGCGCGATGCGCCGCGCCGCACGCCCGAGCCGGGGATCGGCCCCGACCCGCTTGCTGTAGGGCACGAGCTCGGCCGTCGCCGCGAGGGAACGCGCGTGGTACGCCGAGGTCTCCAGCAGGGCCACCAGATAGCGGGCCGTCTGACGGCGCTCGCGCAGCGGCGTGATCGGATGCGTCAGCGGCTGGGTGGACGCCCGCAGGTCGTCGAGCGCCGTGTCCAGGTCCCGCGCCTTGTCGAGGAGGTCGGCCGCGGGTCCGCCGCTGAGCTGTTCGACCGCGCCCGCCACCACGTCGCCGAGCCGCTCCAGGACCGTCGCCAGCTGCTCGTCCGTCCGGCTGTCGGTGCGCACCGGGAGCACCAGCATCGCGGCGACGATGCCGCAGGCCGCGCCGAGCGCCGTCTCCTCGATGCGCAGCACGAGCACGTCGACGCTGTACGTGTTGAGCAGGGTGTAGAGCAGCCCGAGCATCGCCGTCACGAAGAACGACATCAGCGCGTACGAGAGCGGGGCGGTGAAGAACATGGCGAACACGCAGAGCAGGACGAGCCCGAACGCGATCCACGTGTGGTGGCCGACCGCGCCCGCGAGCCCCACACCGGCGAGGACGCCGAGCACCGTGCCGAGCAGCCGCCGGTAGCCCTTGACCACGATCTCGCCCGTGGACGCGGTGTTCAGGAACACGACCCAACAGGTGAGCACCGCCCAGTACCAGCGCTGGGCGGACAGGAACTCGCCGCCGACGATGGCGAGCGAGGAGCCCACCGCGACCTGGAACGCGGCGCGGGTCGTCGGGCGGCGCAGCCCCGACGGCTCCTCCTCCGTCTCCTCGGCGATCTCCTTCTCCACCGAGATCGACACGTCCTCCGCGTCGAACTCCTCGCGCGAACGCGTCGTCGCGGGGGAGTCGTCCGACTCGTCCTGCGGTCCGTCCAGCGCGAGCCGCAGACCGAGCACGGCGCGGGCCGCCTCACCGATGCCGCGGAACACGTCCTGCACGGCGAGCGTGGCACCCGGCGGGATGCGCTCCTCGTCGCGGTAGCCGAGCAGCCGGTTGCGGATCTGGGCGACGGCCGCGCCCCGGTTGGACTCCGCGGGGCGGATCACCATCAGGTGGAGGGCGCCCAGATCGCGGCGCAGCGTCGCCGTCGCCTCGTCCTCGCGGCGCAGCAGCCGCCCGGTCGCCGGTACCGGCGCGCCCGGCAGGTGCAGGGTCAGGGTGTCGGCGCGGTCCGCGCTGCGGGCGTTCAGAAGCAGCATCCCGAGCCGTTCGGCCGCGACCTCCGCGTCCGCGACACGGCGCTGGACGAGCGCGGCGGCCGCCTCGTCGCGGGTGCCGTCCTCCAGGCGGCCCTGGATCATCAGCGCCGACTCGTGCAGCCGGGCCGTGTGCCGGCGCAAGTCGTCCAGGACGTCGTCGAGCTCCTCGGGCGGCGCGTCCAGCAGCCGCGTCTGCGCCGTGACCAGTTGTCCGAGCCGGGCCCGGAACGCCTCGCGCAGTCGGCCGAGCACCTGCTGCGGGGTCTCCGGCACCAGCGCGAACCGCGCCACGGCACTGCACGCGAAGGCGATGGCCAGGACCCCGTACAGGGGCGGCAGTTGGCTCGTGCCCGCGCCGACGAACAGGGACACGAAGTACACCTGGAAGCCGATCAGGCCGAGCGCGGTGCCCCGGTCGCCGAAGCGCCGGGAGTAGACCGCGCCGAAGATCAGCGCGATGAAGAAGAGGTCGCCCGCCACGACGCGGTGGTTGAGGACGGCGCCCAGGGATATCGCGACGAGCGCGACCGGCAGCCCGAGCGCGAGCGTGACGGCCTGTCCGCGGACGGTCTTCTCCCGGATCGCGAACGTGCTCACCATCGCGGTCATGGCGCCCACGACCATCTGCGTCACGCTCATGCCGATGATCGCGAGCACGGCGAGCGCGAGACCGATCGCGGCGACGGTCCGCAGTCCCGCCATCAGCCGGAGCAGACCGGGGTCGGACGCCACGAAGCGGTCCCAGGTTCCCTTGAGGGTCGGCCGTCGCGCCACCGTGTCACTCCAAGATCGATCCGTCGTGCCGCCTCCGAGCATACGAGCCCACGGAAGCGGCTCCGACGTGCGGCCGTTCGGTCGGAACCGGCCGGGACGCGCCCGCCGGTTGCGGCCGACCGGCGCGGTCGCATCGGACGATCAGCACATGATCGATGTAGTGGTGATGCTGAGTGGAGTCGTGGGAGTCGCCCTGCTCGCCGAGGCAGTGTGGGCGATGCGGCGCAGCGTTCAGGAAGGGGGTGACACGACCGCGGTCGTGGCCAAGGGCGTCAGCATCGCGCTGGCCGCCTCACTGTGCGGTGCGCTCGGCCTGGCCGCCGTGCTCTTCTTCGCCGTCCCGCACTAACTCGTCTCCTCGACCGCCTTCAGGACGGCCGCCACGAGCGGTCCCGACGACTCGCCGCCCCGGCCGCCGCGCTGCATCACCGCGGCGGCGGCGAGGTCGCCGTGCCAGGCGGCGAACCAGCCGTTGGGGTCCTCCTGTCCGACGACCTCCGCGGAGCCGGTCTTCGCGCCGATGTCCCCGGAGAGTCCGGCCATGGACCCGGCGGCCGAGCCGGAGGTCGCTGTCGTGTGCAGCAGGTCCCGCAGCCGTCGGTGGGCCGTTCGGTCGAGGGTGCGCGTGGCCTTCGCGAGCGCGCGGTGGTCGACGGACGGCGCGACGAGGTACGGCTGGCGGAACGTGCCGGTGCGCGCGGTGGAGATCACCGACGCCATCGTCAGCGGGTTCATCCGCACCTCGCCCTGGCCGATCAGCGCGGCGGCCTTCGACGCGGCGTGCTGCACCGGCACCGACCCGTCGAACGCGTCGACCCCGACCGACCAGCGGGCACCGATGCCGAACACCTCACGGGCCTGGCGGGGCAGATCGTCGTCCGCGAGCTTGCCGGCCTGCGTGATGAACGCGGTGTTGCAGGAGGCCGCGAAGTCGGCGCGGAAGGTGCCGCCCGGGATCTCGAAGTCGTCCACGTTGTGGAAGGTCCAGCCGCCGTACGAGGCGTTCTTCGGGCACGGGTGCGGCGCGTCCGGTGTCGCCAGCTTCTTCTCCAGGAGCAGCGATGCCGTGATCATCTTCATCGTGGACCCGGGCGCGAGCCGACCCTCCAGCGCGGTGTTCGGCCCGTCGGTCCGGGAGTTGGCGACCGCGAGCACCTCGCCGGTCGAGGGCTTCAGGACGACGATCGAGGCGTCGGAGCGCTTGGCCACCTCTTCCTCGGCCGCCTTCTGCACCTGCGGGTCGATCGTGGTGCGCACCGTCCCGGGCCGCCCCTCGGCGACCTTGAGCAGCGTCTCACCGGCGGGCGGCTCGGCGTCCCCACCCGCCCCGCCGACCGGCACCACCCGCAGTTCGAGCCCGGGCCGCCCACCCACGGCCTTGCCGTACGTCCGGCCGAGCCCGGCGACCACCGGCGCGAGCGAGGGGAAGTCCCCGGTGTCGAGCGCCTTGCCGTCGCGGTCCGTCGCGCTCACCGGTGCGGGGCCCGTGTCCCGCACCGAGAGGCGCTCGCCCTGGTCCAGCCGAGGATGCAGCACCGACGGCGCCCAGCGCACGACCGCCTTCCCGTCCCCGGCCCGCCGCACCACCGTCAGCGCGTCCTCGTAACGGAGCGGCGCCCGCGCCCCGTCGTAGCGGAACTCGGCGCGCACCGCGTAGGGGACCCGGGTGCCGCGCGCCGTGCCGGGCCGGATGGTGACCGGGGTGAGGCGCGCCCCGTCGAGGTACTCGCGCAGCGCGGCCTTCGCGGCCTTCTCGTCGTCGGTGCGGGACGCGGCGCGTCCGGCGTCCCCATCGGCCCACGCGTCCAGGAACCCGGCGGCGGCCGAGCGGACCTCGGAGGCGGACAGCGGACCGGTGCGGGGCGCCGCCTCACCGGGCGTCACCACCGCCCAGGCCACCGTGCCCGCCCCGGCGACGGCGAGCGCCGCCGCTCCCGCGAGCCATGCCTTCCTGCGCCTGGTGTGCCGCTCGCCGCCCACGGGCCCTCCGACCTCGTCGTTCCACACCCCCTGGGCCCTCACCGTAGGCAGGCCCAAGGGGCGTGTCCCTGTCGGACTGCGCCGTTCAGGTCAGCGCAGGCCCAGCGCGCCCAGGGTCAGGTCGGCCATCGCCGCCTCGCCCCGCGCGTTGGGGTGCACGGGCACGAAGTTGGTGCCGAACAGCGCGGGCTCCACCCAGCGGGTGCCGCTCGACTGGCACGCGTCGTGCCCCTCGGAGGCCGTGCCCAGGTCGACGTACGTGGACCCGGTCTCGGCGGCGGCCCTGCGCACCGCCTCGTTCAGGTGCGTCTGGATGTCCCGCACGTACGAGACGTCGCCGGAGGCGATCGGCATCTTCAGGAAGCAGCCCGCCTGGGCCTTCGCCGGCATGATCCACGGGTAGCCGAGCACCGCGACCCGTGCCTTCGGTGCCTTGTTGCGCACCGCCTCCAGCGCCGCCTTCACCGCCGGGTACGTCTTGCCGTCGATGTCCTTGGCGAAGCTGTCGCCGTACAGGGTGCGGCACGGATCGCCCTGACCGGCCGTCGCGATCCCGGCGGAGGCGCAGGCCAGGATCGTGTTGATGAACGTGTTGTTGTCGTTGCCGCCGATGGTCAGCGTCACCAGCCGGGTGTCGTCCGACAGCGCGTCCAGCTGCGGGGCCACACCCGGGTACTGGGACCCGGCGAAGTCCTTGGTCTGCGCGCCGCCGCAGGTCACGTCCTTGAGCGCGGCTCCGGTCCGCGTGGCGATCACGTGCGGGTAGTTCGCCGTGGACCGGGCGCACAGCGGGCTTGCCGAGGGGTCCAGGGGCAGCACCCCGGACGCGGCGCTGTAGCTGTCGCCGAGGGCGACGTAGGGGAGGGGCTGCCCGGTGGCATGGGCCGGCCCGCCGAGGGTGACGAGGGCTGCGCCGGCCGTGGCCGCCACGGCCGCGACACGGCCGCCGAACGCGCGGATCGCCATCTGAACTCCTTCGAATGCGGCTCGGCCCAAGGCCAAGTTCCGTGTGAGAACAGGGGGTTCCAGCGCGCTGAAGTTGAAGCTACCGACGAGTTCGAAAACGAGTCAATAGGCGTGCACGGACATGACAAATGGGCGGGCGGGGCCGATGAGGCCCCGGCCGCCCATCAGGGGGTGCGACAGCTCAGCGCACGTGCTCTCCGGGCGCGGGGCGGGCGAAGTCGAGGACGTTCTCGGCGGTGCGCTCGGTCTCCCGGGCCGCCGAACGGACGTCGGCGAGCACGTCGCCCTGCTCGTCCACGAGCTGGTCGTAGATGGGGGCAGGGGAGCTGGAGGGTGCGGGCACGGTGTGAACTCCTGTTGGTGTGGATCTTCAGGTCCCCTGGGGCGGGGGACGAGAGGGGGACAGACAGGGACCTTATGCGGGCGCGCGGGCCCGCGCGCGAGCGGGGGTCCATTACTGACGAGTTGTCCAGGAAGCCGTGCGAGACTCGGAACATGCTGATCAGGGATGCCCGCGCGGACGACTGGGAGCGCGTCTGGCCCTTCTGGCGGCGGATCGTCGCCGCCGGCGAGACGTACACCTGGGACCGCGACACCGGTGAGCCCGAGGCCCGCGCGCTGTGGACCGGGCCGGGCCGGCGGGTGTTCGTGGTGGAGGACGACGCCGGGACGGTCGTCGCCTCCGCGTACGTGAAGGCCAACTACGGAGGGCCCGCCGCGGACGTCGCGAACGCCGGATTCATGGTGGACCCCGCGCGGTCCGGCCAC
Organism: Streptomyces sp. NPDC025806; assembly: GCF_055558275.1. Classification (NCBI taxonomy): domain Bacteria; kingdom Bacillati; phylum Actinomycetota; class Actinomycetes; order Kitasatosporales; family Streptomycetaceae; genus Streptomyces; species Streptomyces sp. NPDC025806. The sequence goes on from NZ_JBVHMU010000005.1 coordinate 209,968, forward strand.
GGCTACGGGCGCGCCCTCGCCGAGCGCGTCCTGGCCGAGGCGAAGGCGGACGGGTTCCGGGCGATGGTCTTCAACGCGGTCGTCGAGACGAACCCGGCCGTCCGTCTGTGGACCTCGCTGGGCTTCACCGTTCTGGGCACGGTCCCGGACGCGTTCGACCACCCGCGTCACGGACGGGTCGGGCTGCACGTGATGCACCGGGTGCTCTGAAGTCCCCGGGCGCTCAATGGCCGGCGAGCAGCTTCACCGCGACCACGCCCATGCCGATCACCGCGTTGAGCGCGCCCACGACCAGGGCGCCCAGCGGGCCCGCGCCCGTGCGCAGGCCGCCCGCGCAGCCCCAGGCCGCCAGGGACGCCACCTCACTGCCGACCGCGATCCACAGCGCCGTCGTCAGGTGCAGGGCGCCCAGGGCGGACAGACCGATCAGCAGGAGCGGCCCGGCGGCACTCGTCAGCAGGGGGCTGGAGACGAAAAGTGTGTGCCGGATCTCCGTGAACCGGGGCATCCGGCCGTGCGCCACCGGATGGGCCTGCATGTCGGCGACCAGTGTGGCGAGCCACAGGCCGAGCGCGGTGACGCCGACCGAGGCCGCCGCGCCGAGGTGGGAGGCGTGTCCGTTCTGGGCGAGGCCCACCAGTACGGCCAGCAGCGTCAGTGACGCGTAGATGCGCTCCTTGAGCCGCTCGCGCAGTACGTCGGCCCGCTCCTGCGCCGCGATCTGAGGCGCGATCTGAGGCGCCGTCCCCTCGGTCATGTCCGCAATCTAGGACGGCTGTGCCCCGCGCCCGCAAGTTACTCAACCGTAACCGCTGCGACGCTACCGGCGGTAACCCCCGGGCCGATAGCGTCCGGCGACGCGCGAGGAGCCGGTGGCATCGGCCCCCCGCGCCTGTCGGCCTGCCCGCCTTCCGGCCCGTACCCAGGAGGTCCGCCTTGCCCGCCCCCACCCGTCTGCTGGCCGCGGCCGTCACCGCCGCCGCCTGCCTCGGCGCCCAGGCCCTGCCCGCCGCTGCCGCGTCCGGCGCGACCGGGGAGGTCTCGCGCGGGGTCCCGATCCCCGCGTTCTACGACCCGCCCGCCGAACTCCCCGCCGCCGACGGCGCCGTGATCCGCACCGAGCCGCTGCCGCTCGCCCTCAGCCTGCCGACCCTGCACGGCCCGCTGCCCGGGACCGCGACCCGGCTCATGTACAAGACCACCGACGCCTCCGGGCGGCCGGCCGCCGTCACCGGCGCCTACATCGAGCCCGCCGCCCGGTGGCGCGGCACGGGTCCCCGCCCGCTCGTCGCGCTCGCCCCCGGCACCATGGGGCAGGGCGACCAGTGCGCGGCCTCGATGGGTCTGGAGCACCCGCTGCGCCTCAACGGGCAGACCGTGTCCGTCGGTTACGAGGACCTCGCGATCTACCGGCTGCTCGCCAAGGGCGTCGCCGTCGTCGTCACCGACTACATCGGCCTGGGCGCCACCGACCGGCTGCACACCTATGTCAACCGGCTCGATGAGGCGCACGCCGTGCTCGACGCGGTCCGTGCCGCCCGCTCCCTGAAGCAGGCCACGGTCACGGAGGGCTCACCCGTGGGCCTGTTCGGCTACAGCCAGGGCGGCGGTGCCACCGCGGCCGCCGCCGAACTCCAGCCCGCGTACGCCCCGGACGTCCGGCTCTCCGGCACGTACGCGGGGGCCCCGCCCGCCGACCTCACCGAGACGACCAAGGCGATCGACGGCACCGACCTCGTCGGCGCGCTCGGCTGGTCGCTCAACGGCTTCCTCCAGTCGGACCCCGAACTGAGGCCGATCGCCGAAGCTCACCTCGGCGCCCAGGGCAAGGCCGCCCTGAAAGACCTGTCGACGATGTGCGTCGGCGACGCGATCTTCTCCTACTCGTCGCAGCGCAGCTCCTCGTGGACGAACGACGGGAGGTCCCTCGCGCAGATCATCGAGGCCGAACCGCGGCTCCAGGTCTTCCTGGCCGAGCAACGCATCGGCAAGCTGCGGCCCGCGAGCCCGGTGCGGGTCGCGACCGGGGTGAGCGACGACCTCGTCCCGCACGGCCAGGCGCGGCAGCTGGCCGTCGACTGGTGCGGGCGCGGTGCCCAGGTCACGTACAAGCCCGTGGTGCTGCCGGACGTGGGCCGGGCGCTGATCAACCACTTCGCGCCGCTCCTGACCGACCAGGGGCCCGCGGTCGACTGGCTCACCGACCGGATCGCCGGGAAGCCCGCGGGGACGAACTGCTCGACGCTGCCCTGGAAGCCCTGACCTCCGGAAATTCGGCGGAGTCCGGGGTGGGTCCTGTGTCAGCATGACCGGGTTTTCCGCCCCGCTCCGCCGATCGAAGGGACCTGCCGCCGTGGCCCGTTCCGTCACGCTCATCCGTTCCGACGCCCTGTCCGACGTCGCCGAGTACGCCTACGCCGCGACGGCTCCGGCCGAGGCGCGGCTCGTGTTCCTCGCCGGTTCCTGCCCGCTGGACGACGGCGGCTCGACCGTGGCCGTCGGTGACTACGCGGGCCAGGCGGCGCGCTGCGTCGCGAACCTGCGGACCGCGCTCGCCGCCGCGGACGCGACGCTGGAGGACGTCATCAGCACCCGTGTCCTGGTCGCCACGACGCGGCAGGAGGATCTCGTGACCGCGTGGCAGGTCGTACGGGACTCCTTCGGCGATCACGACGTGCCCAGCACGCTGATGGGCGTCACGGTGCTGGGCTACCACGACCAGTTGGTGGAGGTGGAGGCCGTCGCGGCCGTCGTCGACGGCGCCGAGGGCTGACCCTGTTCCCTTTTTGGTCTCCTTGACGAAAAAGACTCCCCGATTTAGAGTCATGCTGACTCGAACGAGGGGAGCCTTTCGTCATGGCCGACATCACCAAGCGCTTCGGCTGGCGCCATCTGCGGGGCACGCCGACCGCCCACATCCGTCACCACCGCGGTGGCCGGCTCGCCCACGACGGCGCGGGCGTGAGCTTCTGGTTCCGCCCGCTCGTCGCCGCGCTCTCCGAAGTGCCGGTCGACGACCGGGAACTGGCGATGACCTTCCACGGACGTACCGCCGACTTCCAGGACATCGCCGTCCAGGCCACGCTCACGTACCGGATCGCCGACCCGGCCGTCGCCGCCGAGCACCTCGACTTCTCCGTCGACCCGGACACCGGCGTCTGGCGCGGCGCCCCGCTGGAGCAGCTCTCCACCCTTCTGACGGAGAGCGCCCAGCAGCACGCGCTCGACGTCCTCGCGCGCACCCCGCTGGAGACGGCCGTGACCGACGGCGTCACAGCCGTACGGGAGCGGGTCGCGGCCGGGCTCGCCGCCGAACCCCGGCTGCCCGCCTCCGGGATCGAGGTCGTCGCCGTCCGCGTCATGGCGCTGCGCCCCGAGCCCGAGGTCGAGCGCGCGCTGCGCACCCCGGCCCGCGAGCGGATCCAGCAGGAGGCCGACCGGGCCACGTACGAACGCCGGGCCGTGGCCGTCGAGCGCGAGCGGACCATCGCCGAGAACGAACTGGCCAGCCGGATCGAACTCGCCCGCCGGGAGGAGCAGCTCGTCGAGCAGCGCGGCACCAACGCCCGCCGCGAGGCCGAGGAGCAGGCCGCCGCCGACGCCGTGCGCGCCACGGCGGAGGCCGAGCGTTCCGTCCGGCTGGCCCGCGCCGAGGCCGAGGGCGCCCGTGAGATCGGCGAGGCCCGCGCCCAGGCGCAGGCGGCGTGGCTGCGGGTGCACGCCGACACCGACGCGGCCACCCTGCACGCGCTCACCGGCACCCGGCTCGCCGAGAACCTGCCGCGCATCGACAGCCTCACCGTGTCCCCGGACGTGCTGACCGGGCTGCTGGCGAAGCTCGGCGCCGGGCAGGGTGCGAACGGCGGCCGGTCGGCATGAGCCTCGCCCCGCGCGCCGTCCTCGTTCATCGCACCACCGAGTACGAGGAGCTGGTCGCCCACCACGGGACACACGGCCAGGCCGCGTTCTTTCTGGCCGGACGGGGACGTGCCATCGAGGAGATCGCCGAGCGGCACCACCGGGCGCACCGGGCGCTCGCCGAGGCGGCCGCGGCCGTACCGCTGAACTGGCGCCAGGCCCGGGTGGAGCGGGCCGACCTGGACCGCTTCCTGTTCGCGCCGGAGGACGTCGTGGTGGTCGTCGGTCAGGACGGGCTCGTGGCCAACGCGGCGAAGTACGTGGCCGGGCGGCCCGTGGTGGGCGTGGACGCCGAGCCGGGCCGCAATCCGGGCGTGCTCGTCCGGCACCGGCCCGCCGACGTGTCGCGGCTGCTGCCCGCCGCGCTCGCGTCCGGGGCCGGGGTGGACGAGCTGACCATGGTCGAGGCCGTCACGGACGACGGTCAGCGCCTGGTCGCGCTCAACGAGATCTACGTGGGCTCCGCCGGTCATCAGACCGCCCGCTACCGCCTGGGCCTCGAGGACGACGGGGGTGTCGTCGAGGCCCAGGCCTCCTCCGGAGTGCTGGTCGGCACCGGAACGGGGGCCACGGGATGGATCCGCTCGGTGTGGCAGGAGCGCGGCGGCGGGCTCGCGCTGCCGGCGCCGACCGACGACCGCCTCCTGTGGTACGTCCGCGAGGCCTGGCCCTCGCCGGCCACCGGGACGAGCCTGAACGGGGGCGAACTGCGGGCCGCCGCCCGGCTGAGCCTGACCGTCGAGTCCGAGCGGCTCGTCGCCTTCGGCGACGGCGTGGAGAGCGACGCGCTCGGCCTGACCTGGGGTCAGACCGTCCGGGTGGGCCGCTGCGCGGACCGGCTCAGGCTGCTCGTCTGAACGGGGTTCACCAGGTCAGCGGATAGCGCACCGGGTGGGCGCCGATGCGGCCGGGGAGCAGGCCGATGGCGACGAGGAGGGCGGTGCCGAGCGCCAGCAGGGGGAGGAACGGCAGTGGGTGCGGCGCCTGGAGCACCACGATCACCGTGGTGGCCACGGCGGGGGAGTGCGAGGTGTGGGTGAGCATCATCGCGCCGAGCGAAAGACCGGCGGCGACGGCCGCGGCCCAGCCGTTGCTCCCCATGACGGCGAGCGTCCCGAAGCCTATGGCGGCGGAGAGCAGCTGGCCGCAGATGATGTTGCGCGGCTGTGAGATCGGCAGACCGGGCGCGCCGTGCACCAGCGCGGCGCTCGCCGCCAGCGGCGGTATGAGCAGCGGCTGGTGGAGCAGGCCCCGACCCCGACGAGCACGAGCAGGGCGCCGATCGCGAAGGCGGTGGTCCGCAGGACGTGCAGGGGGTGCGGACGAGGCGCGGCGGGCGGGGGTGGCGTGGGCATGCGGGACTCCGGTCGGGCGGCTGGGGTCCCGCGATCATAAACAAAACGTTGAATGAGGGTTCAAGTATCCGCATGGTGGTCAGCGCGCTCCTCCCGGGCGCGCCGCCTGCTAGCGGGCCGCGCGCAGGACCTCCAGCGCCCGGTCCGCGTGCGCGCTCATCCGGAACTCGCTGCGCACGACCTCCAGGACGCGGCGGTCCGTGCCGATCACGAACGTCGCCCGCTTCGTGGGCAGCGGACCGAAGCCGCGCGCCGCGCCGAACTGCCCGCGCACCACGCCCTCCGGGTCGGAGAGCAGCGGGAAGCCCAGCGTGTGGCGCCCCGCGAACTCGGCCTGCCGCTCGACCGCGTCGGAGCTGACCCCGACCGGCCGGGCGCCCACCTCGGCGAACTCGGCCGCCAGATCGCGGAAGTGGCAGGCCTCGGCGGTGCAGCCCGGCGTCAGCGCGGCCGGGTAGAAGAACAGCACGACCGGCCCGTCCGCCAGCAGCGAGGAGAGCGAGGTCGGCGTCCCGGTCGCGTCGGGCAGCTCGAAGTCCGGGACGACGGAACCGACTTGGATCCGGTTGGCTGTGGGCACGGCACACTCCACGGTTCGGGGGTCGGGCGCGGTTCTACGGGGACGAGCGCGATCGTACTCGCCGGTACGGGTAGGGATCGGGCGCGGGGCCCGCAGGGCCCGGGGCGCTTCGCCCCTCGCCTTCCCCCTCGCTTCACGTCGATGTCGGATTCCTGCCGGAACCACGCCCCGCCCCGGTGCTTGACTCCTCGTATGACGACCACCCCGCACGACGAGCTCGCCCGCCGCTTCCGCGCCCTGCATACCGCCTCCCGTCCGCTCGCCCTCGCCAACGCCTGGGACGTCGCCTCCGCCCGCGTCGTCGAGGCCGCCGGAGCGCCCGCGATCGCCACCACGAGCGCCGGGGTCGCCTGGTCGCTCGGCCGCCCGGACGGGGACGCGCTGAACCGCGAGGACGCCCTCGGCGCGATCCGCCGCGTCACCGCCGCCGTCACCGTCCCGGTCACCGTGGACATCGAGAGCGGGTACGGCGCCGACCCCGCCGAGGTCGGCGCGACCGTGCGCCAGGTGCTCGCGGCCGGAGCCGTCGGCATCAACATCGAGGACGGCACGCGTCCGCCCGCCGAACTCGCCGCACGGATCCGCGCGGCCCGCGCCGCCGCCGACGCGGAAGGCCTCGACCTGTTCGTCAACGCCCGGGTCGACACGTACCTCTTCGGACTCGGCGCGGAGGCGGACCGGCTCGCCGACACCCTGGACCGGGCCCGGCAGTACGTGGACGCGGGCGCCGACGGCGTCTTCGTCCCCGGAGTCGTCGACCTCGACGTCCTCACCACCCTCGCGGCGAAGATTTCCGTACCGCTCAACGCCATGGCGGGGCCGGGCGCCCCCACCGTCACCGCACTGGGCCGGGCCGGTGTGGCCAGGGTCAGTCTCGGCTCGGGCGTCGCGCAGGCCGCCTACACGGCCGCTCGCCGGGCCACGCTCGAACTGCTCGGCACCGGCGGCTACGGACCGCTCGCCGACGCCCTCGACTTCGGCGACCTGAACGCCCTGCTCACGGCAGGGCCCGCCGCGGGCGCCCGCGGCGCCGAGGGGTAGCGTTCCGGCGGGGGCGCCGGCCGTGCCGGGCCCTGGACGACGCGGTGCGCGGGAGGGAGCCGGTGATGGTGGAGTGGCGATGGATGAGCCGAGGCGCCCGCCAGGTCCCCGACCCCTGGGCGACTCCGCTGATCTGGACCGTCGCCTACGCGGGCGCGTTCGCTCTGGTCGTCCTCCTCGACGTGTGCGGGATGCTCGACCGCACCGGCGTCGCACTCGTCACCGTGTCCCTGCTCGCCGCCCTGCTGGGCAGCCGGGGCCGCCTCGCCGCGGCCCCGGGCACCGCCCTCCTGTGCTGGATCTGCCTCAACGTCCTGGGCACCGAACCCGCGGGCGAACTCTCCTGGGCCGGCCACCGCGACCCGGGCTGGATGGCCTGCCTCCTGACGGCCACGGTCCTCGGCACGGTCACGGCCCGCGTCCTCCACGCGCGCGCCGCCTACCACCGCCTCTCCCCGCCGGACGACCCGAACTGACGGTGCGGGCGCGGGCATGTGGATCCGCCACATATGCGCTCGGGTCGTCCGAGGTGCCGTACTACGCTGCTCCTCCATGATCAGCAGCAGGGAAGACGGCTACACGCTCTCCACCGACCCGGCGCGGGTCGACCTCGACCTCGTGCACCACTGGCTCTCCACCGACGCCTTCTGGGCCCTCGGCCGAAGCCGCGAGAAGGTCGAGACGGCGGCACGGAACTCGGTGAACCTCACCGTCCACGACGCCGCCGGAGCCCAGGTCGCGTACGCCCGGGTCGTCACCGACCACGCGACCTTCGTCTGGCTCTGCGACGTCTACGTCAGCCCCGCGCACCGCGGCGTCGGTCTCGGCACCTGGCTCGCCCGGGCGGTGCGCGATCATCTCGAACCGTGCGGCCTGAAACGCGTGCTGCTCAGCACACGCGACGCCCACGCGGTCTACGCCCGGGCCGGGTTCGTCCCCTACCCCGATCCGGACGGCCTCATGGTCCTCACGCCGTGACGGAGGCTCAGACGCGCACGCCTTGACGGGAGACGGCCCGACCTGCACCGTTGGCCGGGGCTGCGTTCCGGTCGAGGGGGAGACGTGAACAGACGACTGCTCGGTGCGTGCACGGTGATGTCGGCGCTGGCGGTGGTCGGAGGCCTGGTCGCGCCCGCCGCGTCCGCGCCCCGCGCCGACGGCGACCGGGGCCTGCCGCTCGGCGCGCCCGGCCTGACCGAGACCCGGACCACCCGGACGCTCCAACCCGGCGTCACCCTCACCCGCATCGTGCGCGGCGCCGACGCCCCCGCACTGCCGTGGACCGTGGAGGTCTCCATCCCCGGCGGCCCGGGCTCACCTGACCCCGACGCCCCGCCCAGCGCGCTCAACGACCGGGCCAGCGCCGACCGGTTGGTGACCGCGCTGCGCGCGGACGGCTTCGACGCGCGCACCGAAGAGGTCGTCACCGAGGCGGTCGCCGACTACGCGGGCGGCAGCCTCGGCCGGCGCGTCCGCGTCGGGACCTTCGACGCCCGGACCGACGCCGACGCCGTACGCACCCGGCTGCGCGCCGCCGGCTACACGGGCTCCACCGTCTACACCGGCTGGGACGGGGACGCGGACGACCGGGGGCCCTGGCGCGTCGACGTCCTCACCATCGACCCGCATCGCTTCCGCGGCTCGCTGAAGGCCTCGTACGGACCCGATCTGGAGCAGCGCGAGACGACCAGCCGGCTGGCCGCCGACGCCGGGGCGAGCGCCGCCGTGAACGCGGGCTTCTTCGTCCTCGACCCGCGCGCGGGCGCACCCGGCGATCCCGCCGGCATCGGCGTCTACGACGGGCGGCTGCTGAGCGAACCGGTGCGCGGACGCCCCGGGTTCGTGTTCCGCGAGGACGCCCGGCGCGGCGAGATCAGCCGCCTGTCCTGGCAGGGCCGGGTGGCCGGCCCGCACGGCTCGCTCCCGCTGGACGGCGTCGACCGCGTCCCCGGCCTGATCCGCAACTGCGGCGGCACCGCCGACGACACCCCCACGGCGCTCCCGCTGCACGACGTCACCTGCGCCGACCCGGACGAACTCGTCGCGTTCACCCCCGAGTTCGGCGCCCGCACCCCGGCCGGTGACGGGGCGGAGGCGGTCCTGGACGCGACCGGCGAGGTCATCGAGGTGCGGACGCCGCGCGGTGGACCGCTCCCGGCCGGCGGCAGTTCGGTCCAGGCCACCGGAGACCTCGTGGACGACCTGGAGGGGCTCGCGACCGTGGGGCGGCGCCTCGCGGTGCGCGGCGATCTGCGCGACGAGGACGGCCGCAAGCTCACGCCCACCCCGGGCACGAGCGTGCTCAACGGCGGACCCGAACTCGTCCGGGGCGGACGCCCGCACGTCACCCCCGCGGCCGACGGCATGGTCCAGCCCGGCAACCCGAGCTTCTACTACGGCTGGGTCCACAAGCGGAACCCGCGCACCCTCGCCGGGATCGACGCCGCCGGACGCACCGTCCTCGTCACCGCCGACGGCCGGTCGACCGACGCGCTCGGACTGTCGATTCCCGAGAGCGCCGCCGTGGCCCGGAGCCTCGGCCTGCGCGACGCCGTGAACCTCGACGGGGGCGGCTCGACCACGATGGTCGTGGACGACGCGGTGATCAACAAACCGTCCGACGCGACCGGTGAACGGCCGGTGGGAGACGCCCTGTTGATCCTGCCCTGAGCGGGAGCACCGCGCCCGGCGCCGCCCGAGTCGTCCGACTATCCGTGGATTGCGTCCATCGTGTGAACCTCGGCCGGCGCCGCAACCGCGCGGCGCCCCGAGCGCCTCTCGGAGGGGGACAGGAACGGCTCACCCCACCGAGGAGAGCGGCATGCAGACGATCACGACGCACCCCGACGACCTGCTGATGTACGACGCCCCGCCGGCCGGCGACTGGCTCCTGCCCCCGCCGAACCCGGCCGACCGGCTGCCCTGCCACGTCGACCCGCGCGACCTGCGCCGCCTCGACCTGCACGCCCTGCTCACCGCGGCCGGGGTCGCCCCCTCGCCCGGCGACACCGAGGCGATCGAACGACTCAGCGCCCTGCCCGACACCGTGCATCACGCGCTGCGCCGCTGGCTCGGGACCTGCGGCCGGTGCGGGTCCACGACCTGAGCGCCGCCCCCGCCCGTGACGTCAGCCGCGTCGGATACAGGCTGTACGCGGCGAGCGGTCTGACCTCCACCGAGCACACGACGCCGATGCCCCCGTCCTCGTCCCCGCCCGGGCCCGTCCCCGGCCCCAGATGGGTGCGCAGCAGCTCCAGCACCTTCGCCGACAGCCGCGCGAGCGTCCCCTCGCTGCGCCCGGGCAGCAGCGCCACCTCCACGTGCGCGACCGGGGTGTCCTCGTCCTCGCTCCCCATCACGTACGTCTCCGTGGCCGCGCGGAAGAAGACCTTGCACGTCCCCTGGGAGCCCGCGGCCTCCACCACCAGCGCGTGCAGCGCGGCGGCGAAGGCCCGCCGGTCGAAGGTGCCGGCGAGCCCCGGCGAGTAGTCGACGGTGACGTGAGGCACGGCGCCTCCAGGGCAGGTGCACAGGGCGGAAAAATAAGTTCAGAATGCAACTACAGCGTCTGTCACCTTAACCCCCCGCGCCGTCCGGGGCAGAATCGCGGCGACGTGCCGACGACGTAGGGGGAGGGCGGGGCGGATGCCCGAGAAGGAGATCGCCGGGGCGCGGCGGGAACTGCGCCGCTCGGTGGAGGAGTTGGCCCGGCACATGGAGCGGTTCGCGTCCGAGCTGGTTCCCGGAGCCGCGCCCGGCCTCACCGGCTTCGACCACCTGTGGACCGACGACCCCTGGACACCGGACGGCCGTTACCAGGCCCTGTCCGGGCGCCTTCCGCGCCCGGCGGAGGCACTCGGGCCGGACTCCGGGCTCCCGGAACGGGCCCGTGCCGTCCTGGCGGCGGCGGGCTGGACGACCGGGACCGGAGCGGGGGAACGCGAGAGCGTCCGGACGCGGTACGACGCGATCGTCTCCGGGGCCCGGGACGGCTTCGAGATCCAGTTCCGGCTGTCCGCCCGGGCCGTCGACCTCTACGGCCGCACCCCCGTGACCCGGCTGTACACCTGGGTGAGCCCCGAACCCGTCGTCACCACGCGGACCGTGAGCCCGGGGCACGAGCTGTGCCCCGAGTGCGAGGGGCTCGGCGGGTGCCCCACCTGCGAGGGCCGCATCGTCTTCCTGCGCAGCGGCTCCTACACCGGCTACCGCTCCGGCTGCCCGGACTGCCACGGCGACAACGTGTGCCTGGTGTGCCGGGGTGCGGGTCAGCGGCCGCGGCGGTCCGGCTGAGCGCGGTCAGGCGTCGTCACGCGGGCGAGCCGCCGGCCCCGGAGGTCCCGGGGCCGGCGGCTCGCCTGTGCGTACTGGTGGTGGCGGATCAGGCGCCGCTCGCGTCCAGCATCTCGTCGCGCTCGACGATCTTCACGCGCTCGCGGCCCTGCGGCTCGCCGAGCGCCTTCTCGGCGGCGTCGAGCTTGTACCAGCCCTCCCACGTCGTGTAGCGCACGCCGCGCTCCCCGAGGAAGGCCTCGACGGCCTCGGGGGCCGGGGTGGACGGCGTCTGGAGGCGGCCCTCGGCGTGGTCCTCGAGCAGGTTGGCGATCGTCTCGTTGGCGTCGCCCTTGGTGTGCCCGATCAGGCCCACGGGACCGCGTCGGATCCAGCCGGTGACGTACGTCGACGACAGGTGCGTGCCGCCCTCCTCGATGACACGGCCACCCTCGTCGGGCACGGTGCCGGTGGTGACGTCCCAGGGGAGCTTGGGCAGCTCGTCGGAGAGGTAGCCGACGGCGCGGTAGACGGACGTGATGTCCCAGTCGGTCGTGCGGCCCGTGCCCTTGACGTTGCCCGTGCCGTCCAGCTCGGTGCGCTCGGTGCGCAGGCCGACGACCTTGCCGTCCTCGCCGAGGATCTCGACCGGCGACTCGAAGAAGTGCAGGAAGAGCTTGTGCGGGCGGTCGCCGACGTCGCGGATCGCCCAGTTCTCCAGCGTCTTGGCGACCATGTCGGTCTGCTTGTTCTTGCGGCGCTCCGCGATCGAGCCCTCGTCGTAGTCGATGTCCTCGGGGTTGACGATGACCTCGATGGTGGGGGAGTGGTCCAGCTCGCGCAGCTCCATGGGGCTGAACTTGGCCTGGGCCGGTCCGCGGCGGCCGAAGACGTGGATCTCCACGGCCTTGTTGGCCTTGAGCCCGTCGTGGACGTTGGCCGGGATCTCGGTCGGCAGCAGCTCCTCGGCGGTCTTCGCGAGGATGCGGGCGACGTCGAGGGCGACGTTGCCGACGCCGAGGACGGCGACCTTCTCGGCCGACAGGTCCCAGGTGCGGGGCACGTCCGGGTGGCCGTCGTACCAGGAGGCGAAGTCGGCGGCGCCGAAGGAGCCGTCCAGGCCGACGCCGGGGATCTTCAGCTCGCGGTCGAACATGGCGCCGGTCGAGAAGACCACGGCGTCGTAGAACGCACGCAGATCGTCCAGGTGGATGTCGGCGCCGTAGTTCACGTTGCCGAAGAGGCGGACCTGCGGCTTGTCGAGGACCTGGTGGAGAGCGGTGACGATGCCCTTGATGCGGGGGTGGTCGGGGGCGACGCCGTAGCGGATCAGGCCGAAGGGGGCCGGCATGCGCTCGAAGAGGTCGATGGACACCCCCGGCTCGGCGGCCGCGGCGGACTTGAGCAGCGCGTCTGCGGCGTAGATGCCGGCGGGGCCGGCTCCGACGACGGCGACCCTCAGGGGGCGGGGCATGTTCAGGTTCCCTTCGAGTGGTCCAGGGGGTACTCGAAGAGATCTTAAAGTAAGGCAAGCCTTAGTTGGCAGGCGGGTCCGGTCTATGGGGTCATAAGGGAAGGTTATGAGATGCCATAGCCTGGCTTGGGTGCCTGCGGGCTTCGGGCATAGACCGTACGGTGCCGCTGTTGGACACGTCCGGGCGGGGCTGAAGGTCAGCCGTGCCACGTAGTACAGGGAGCGTCGCATGACCAAGGAAACCGAGAAGGCCGTACTGGCGGGCGGCTGCTTCTGGGGGATGCAGGACCTGATCCGGAAGCTGCCCGGAGTGCTGTCCACTCGCGTCGGCTACACCGGCGGTGACACTCCGAACGCGACGTACCGCAACCACGGCGATCACGCCGAGGCCATCGAGATCGTCTACGACCCGTCGGCCACCACCTACCGTGACCTGCTGGAGTTCTTCTTCCAGATCCACGACCCGAGCACCCGCGACCGCCAGGGCAACGACCTGGGCCGCAGCTACCGCTCCGCGATCTACTTCGCGGACGACGCGCAGCGCGCGACCGCCGTCGACACCATCGCCGACGTGGACGCCAGTGGCCTGTGGCCCGGCAAGGTCGTCACCGAGGTCGAGCCGCTCGGTGACTTCTGGGAGGCCGAGCCCGAGCACCAGGACTACCTGGAGCGCTACCCCGACGGATACACCTGCCACTTCCCGCGCCCGAACTGGAAGCTGCCCCGGCGCGCGGAGGCCTGAGAGAAAATCACGTGACCGGGTCGGCGGGGCGCGTTACCGTCGACTCATGAACGTCATCCACCGCAGCATCACCGCGACCGCGCGAGCGACCAGCTCGCCGGTTGCCGCCGCCTGACGTTCCACCTTCCACCGGCGACCGGACACGGTCCGCCGGTGTTTCTCTGTGGTGCTCCTCTGGCGCTTCCACCCTGTGACGATCGCGGCCCGCCGTCCGGCGCCTCCGCCTCGACGCGACGACCCCACGGTCACGCGGACGCACAGGAGACACCCCATGAACAGTGAGACCACGAAGACGAGCACCGGTACGAGCGTCGATCCGGGCACGAGCCCAGGATCCGGCATCGACACCGACACGGTCGTACGGACCTTCGTCGAGTACTTCGAGGACCGCGGACACCGCCGCATCACCGGCTCGACCCTGCTTCCCCCGCCCGGCGACCCGGTGCTGTTCACCACCTCGGGCATGCATCCGCTCACCCCGTACCTGGAGGGGCGCCCGCATCCCCTCGGCCGGCGCCTGGTGAACGTCCAGCGCTGTCTGCGCACCACCGACCTCGACGAGGTCGGCGACCGCACCCACCTCACCGTCTTCGAGATGCTCGGCAGCTGGTCGCTCGGCGACTACGAGGGCCGGCAGAGCCTCGAATGGGGCTACGACCTGCTCACCGAGGGCTTCGGCGTCGACCCCGGCCGGCTGCACGCCACCGTCTTCGGCGGCGACGAACAGGTCGGCCCGGACACGGACTCCCTCGAACTCTGGCAGGAGCGCGGCGTGCCCGTGGAGCTCACCGTCGACGACAACTGGTGGTCCAACGGCCCGGTCGGCCCCTGCGGCCCCGACTCCGAGATCTTCCTGTGGACCGGCGACACCCCGCCACACTCCACGCCCACCCAGGACGACCGGTGGGTCGAGATCTGGAACCACGTGATGATGCGGCACCGCCGCCTCGACGACGGCTCCCTCGTCCCGCTGCCGCAGCGCAACATCGACACCGGTCTCGGTCTGGAGCGCCTCACGACCCTGCTGCAGGGCCGGAGCTCCGTGTTCGAGTGCGACGTCTTCGATCCGTGGCGCCGACTGGTCCCGACGCTGTGGCCGCTCGACGAGTCCGACCTGCGCCTCGTCTGCGACCACCTGCGCTCCGCCGTCGTCATCCTCGGCGACGGCGTCCGCCCCTCCCACACAGGCCGCGGCTACGTGCTGCGCCGGCTGCTGCGCCGCACGCTCACCGTCCTGTGGCGCGACGACCCCTCGCGCAGCCTGGGCGACCTGCCCGCCGAGCTGGTCCGGCACACCCAGGACCACTTCCGCCAGGACGGCGGCCCGGAGCCCGACGCCGTACGGCAGTTGCTGGCCGACGAGGAGCGGCGCTTCCGCCGGCTGCTCGAGCGCGGACGGCGCGTCCTGGCCCGGCCGCGCTTCCAGGGGCCGCTGGACGAGGAGGACTTCCGGTACCTCCACGACACGCACGGCCTGCCCCGCGACCTGGTGGTGAGCCTGCGCGACCGGTGAGCCTCAGGTGTGGATGTCGTGAAGATCGTGGAGGCCAAGTGAGTGACAGGGGGCGATTCTGGCGGTGTGTCGCCCCTTAACGGTCGATTTGTCTGCTCATCCTTTCATGTGAAGAACCATCAGACATGGAGGTGGTACGGATGAAGCCGACCGCTCGAGGAATCATCGTGGCAGGGGCGGGACCCCTGCTGGCGCTGGGGTGCTGGACGGCCAGCGCCGTGGCCGCCTCGGACGCGCCGCATCCGGCGTCGTCCGGACAGGCGCAGGTGCCGTTCGGTGTGCAGGGTGCGGCCGGTCCGGGGCTGGACGTCCCGGGGTACGGGGATGACGACGACGCGCAGCAAGGGCCTTCGGGCTACGGCGCGTCGGAGGGTCCGAAGGGCCATGACGAGCACGGTCCCAAGGGTGGTGACGAGCAGGGCCCCAAGGGTCATGACGAGCACGGACCCAAGGGCGGCGACGAGCAGGGCCCGAAGGGTGGCGAGGACGAGGGGCCTTCGGGCTACGGCGAGGAGACCCCGCCGACCTCGCCCCCCGTGACGCACCCTCCGGTCACGACTCCGCCGGTGACGCATCCGCCGGTCACGACTCCGCCGGTGACGCATCCGCCGGTCACGACGCCTCCGGTCACGACACCTCCGGTGACGCATCCGCCGGTCACGACACCTCCGGTGACGCATCCGCCGGTGACGCATCCGCCGGTGACGACTCCTCCTGTGACGACGCCTCCCGTGACGCATCCGCCGGTCACGACGCCGCCGGGGACGACGACCCCGCCGACGGGCCACCACACGAAGCCGCCGGAGCTCGCCGAGTCCGGTAGCGACAAGGGGCTGTACGTGCTCGGCGGGATCGCCGCGGCCTGCGTCGCGGCCGGTGCGGTCTGCCTGCGGATCGCCCGCCCGGCGAAGCGCCGCGCGCACTGAGCGGAGCCCGCGAGGACGTGTGCCCGCGGCCGGACCCCTCGTCCGGCCGCGGGCACACGCGTTCCTACTTCTGCCGGGCGTGCTTGGCGCCGTAGAACACCGAACGGGCCGCGCGGATCCTGGCCGCCTGCCGGTCGGTGTCGCGGGCGAGCTCCAACGCCGCCCGCAGCACGTCGGGGTCGGCGAGCCGGCCGCTGCCGTCCGGCGGCACCCGCCACATGTACGTGTGCTGCTGCACCCCGGTGATGTCGTCGGCGTGCGGCGACGGCACGGAAAGCTCCGTTCCGGCGCCCAGCAGTACCGCGTCGTCCTGCGGCTGCGGCCAGTCGTCCGCGCTGCCGGGCTGGGTGAGGATGTAGAACACCGGACGCGGCGGCGCGTGCTCTTCGAGCACCGGCACCTTGCCGGCGTCGTCGCCGAGCTCCCACAGGACGGTCAGCCCGAGCGGCTGATGCACCCGTAGCGCGTCGAAGCGGCGACCGGCCGGCAGCCGGGCGAGAAAAGGTGCCTGCTCCCACTGCGCGAAGGCCTTTTCAGGCTGCGCATGACAGGCGGCTAACCACTGGGCCCCGTCCATGAGTTGACCGTACGTCACACCCCTGTGGTCGGACAGCGGGAACGCCGGTTTGTCCAGGGAGGTGATGCTTCGCCCGTACGCGGCGCGCGCCCGGGGCCGGATGGACCGACGGACTCCGGCGGCTGGGAACCGAAGCCCGCGCAGTGCCCCGGGGCGCGCTGGGGGCCGCCGGGCGAGAGGGGAGGGCAGCGGCCCGGCACCACTCCACGAGGCCGTGTGGTGCGGTGCATGAGCTCAGTGGACCGCGCAATTCCGGCCACGGCGAGGGTGCGTGAGTGACCGGGGTGTGCGCACGGTTCACACGGGGCGCGAACACCGCCGGGATCAGGCCGAGTCGAGGGGCGGAGCCGGTGCGTGAGACCGCCTGTCCCGTGGGCCCCTCCCGAACCGCGCCTCGATTCCGGCCACTTCGCCCCCGTCACGTCATCCCCACGGTTTGACCACGACGGCTCCACGACTACAGTGCGGGAATGGCACCTGAGCGCGCGCCGAGCGGCTACCGGACTGACGGGCTGTGGGCCGCCTCCGCGATCGCGTTCGCCGCGCTGGTCGTCGGCTGCGGGGTCGCCCTCCTCGGCATGATGGAGTTCGGCGAGCGCTGCACGCAGGGCCTGACCGAGGGGCCCGGTCGGCTGATCCGCGTGCACGACCGGGCGTTCCCGCCCGCCACCGTCTGCGTGTTCGATCAGGGTGAGGTCGCGTCCGTCGGCGGCCGGGCACCGCTCGGCTTCCTGCTGTGGGCCGCACTCGTCGTCATGGTCGTCACCCTGCTCGGGGCCCTGGTCGCCGAGTGCCTCGACCCGCGGCCCGGCAGTGATCTGGTGCGCCCCATGTCCCGTACCGAGAAGGTGCGCAGGACCGGGGCGGCCTTCTTCGTGCTCGGCTCCGTCTTCCTCATGGCCTACCTCCTCGCCGTGTGGAGGCTCCTGCCCAGCCCGTCGACGGCCTGTTCCGACGGTGACGGCTGGAGCTCCAGCGCGCCGCGGACCCTCGACGCGAGCCTCTTCCCGCCCCAGGCGACCTGCCGGTTCGTCAGCGGTGAGACGAGGGGGATCAACCCGGACTGGCTCGTGTCGCTCGTCGTCGAACTGACCGTCCCCGCACTGATCGCCGCCTTCGCCTTCGGGCTCGCGGTGCGGCGCCGCGCGGCCGAGCGGGCGGGCGGCGGGCCGGGGACCTCGCCCCTTCCCGGCCGCCGTCCTCCGTCTAGAGTGGGCTGATCATGACGCGCTTCCGAGAGGCCGTCCGCGACCTGCTCCGCGAGCGGGTGCTGGACGCCGCATACGAGCTGGTGACGACGGAGGGCTGGGGGCGGCTCCGGGTCGCCGCCGTGGCGCGGACCGCGGGGGTCAGCCGGCAGACGGTCTACAACGAGTTCGGCTCGAACTCGAAGGACGCGATCGGCCTGGCCCTCGTGGAGCGCGAGGCCGAGCGGTTCCTGCTCGGGATCCAGCGGGAGCTCGACGCGCACCGCGACTCCCTCGACGCGGCTGCTCGCGCGGGTGTCGGTTTCGTCCTCGGCCAGGCCGCGGACAACCCGCTGATCAAGTCCGTGCTCACCGCGGCCCGCGGCGGCGAGGACGACGACCTGCTCGCCTATCTGACGACCCGCCCCGAGCCGGTCTTCGACACCGCGACGGTCATGCTGGACGCCTACGCGGCCGACGCCTGGCCCGAGGTCGACGACCTCTCCCGCAGCCTCGCCGTGGAGGCGATCGTCCGGCTCACGGTCAGTCACATCGTGCAGCCCGCCGCCTCGCCCGAGGAATCGGCCCGGAGGATCGCCGCGATCACCACCCGGATCGCCTATCCCGCGCCGACCGCCGAAGACTCCTGACGGGACATCAACCCCCTTACGCGCCGCGGGCCTTCACCGGAACGACGCCTCGCGTCCCCATGGTGACGGCTTCTTCACGCCTCGATTGCACCGATCCCTGCGCGGGCCATTGACGCCCGGCCGGACGGGTGTCACTTTGCCGGACAGTACGTGCCTCAAGTGTCCAATGACGTGATCCGTGAGGAGCCCGGCCGTGCCGTTGCACCGCGAGACCGAACCCCTGCACGAGGCACCGCCCTGGCGGGACCCGAAGCGCTACCTGTGGCTGATGGGCCTGATCGTGCCGTGCTTCCCCTTCATCGCCTGGGGCCTGGTGGAACTCACCGGCCTCGCCGTCTTCTGGTGGAGCGGGGTGATCCTGCTCTACGTCCTCTTCCCGGTCATCGACCAGCTCATCGGCAAGGACTCCGCGAACCCGCCGGACAGCGCCCTCGCCCGCCTGGAGACCGACCGCTACTACCGGTGGTGCACGTACATGTACCTGCCGCTCCAGTACGCGGGCCTCGTCGCCGGCTGCGCGCTGCTCACCGGCGGCGACCTCTCGCTCATCTCCCGGATCGGCCTGACGGTCACCCTCGGCGGCGTCGCCGGCATCGGCATCAACACCGCCCACGAACTGGGCCACAAGAAGGAGTCCACCGAGCGCTGGCTCTCCCGCGTCGCGCTCGCGCAGACCGTCTACGGCCACTTCTACATCGAGCACAACCGCGGGCACCACGTCCGGGTGGCCACCCCCGACGACCCGGCGAGCGCCCGGCTCGGCGAGAGCTTCTGGCGTTTCCTGCCGCGCACCGTCGTCGGCAGCCTCGCCTCCGCCTGGCGGCTCGAGAAGCGCCGCCTGACCCGCCGCGGCGGCTCCCCGTGGACCCCGCGCAACGACATCCTCAGCGCCTGGGCCATGTCCGCGGCCCTCTTCGCCGCGCTCGCGATCGCATTCGGACCGGAGGTCCTGCCGTACCTCGTCGGTCAGGCCGTCTTCGGGTTCTGCCTGCTCGAAGTCATCAACTACACCGAGCACTACGGCCTGCTGCGCGAGCGCACCGAGAGCGGCCGGTTCGAGCGCTGCGCCCCCAAGCACAGCTGGAACAGCGACAACGTCGCCTCCAACGTCTTCCTGTACCACCTCCAGCGGCACAGCGACCACCACGCGAACCCCACCCGCCGCTACCAGGCCCTGCGCCACTTCGAGGACGCCCCCGAACTGCCGACCGGTTACGCGGGCATGATCGTCCTCGCGTACTTCCCGCCGCTGTGGCGCCGCGTCATGGACCACCGGGTGCTCGCCCACTACGGAGGCGACGTCCGGCGCGCCAATCTCCAGCCCGCGCGGCGCGGCGCGCTGCTCGCCCGGTACGGCGCGGGAGAGCGTCCCGAGGGCACCCCGGGCGTCGTCGCATGAGCCGGTACCGCTGCCCGTCCTGCGACTACGTCTACGACGAGGGCGCGGGCCATCCCCGCGAAGGCTTCCCGGCCGGAACCCCGTGGGAGGAGGTCCCCGACGACTGGTGCTGCCCCGACTGCGGCGTCCGCGAGAAGATCGACTTCGACCCCGTGGGGGTCTCCTGAGAGCAGGGGTGACCGGCTCCGCCGACACGGGGATGAGACGGCGGAGCCGGGCCGCGCAGAACGCGACCCGCTCATTGTCGTGCCTCAACTCGACCTCTGCCAGAGGGACTTGTGTCGGTGTTGCGGGTGGGGTCGGTGGATCGAGTGGGTGTGCCGGGGCGCCCGGGTGGAGGGCGCCGGACGGGACACGAGGGGCACGCGTTCCCCGCCGCCGGGCGGTGAGCGAGAAGCCGTCCCATAATGCGGGCAACCGCACCCGCAGCGAAGGGAACAGGCAGTGGCTTCTCGACTCAACCCCTACATCCAGTTCGACGGCGACGCCCGCCCGGCCATGGAGTTCTACCAGCAGGTGTTCGGCGGGGAGTTGGCCCTGAACACCTTCGGCGAGACGGGCGCCCCGGGTGTCGAGCAGGTGGCGGACAAGATCATGCACGCCATGCTCGACACCCCGTCCGGCTACACCCTGATGGCCTCCGACACGCCGCCCGGCATGGAGTACCGGCCGGGCCGCAACATCTCGCTCTCGCTCAGCGGCGACGACGCCGACGAGCTGCGCGGCTACTGGGCGAAGCTCTCCGAAGGCGGTGTCGTCGGCGTGCCCCTGGAGAAGCAGATGTGGGGCGACGTCTTCGGCATGTGCACCGACCGCTTCGGGATCGCCTGGATGGTCAACATCTCGGAACCGCAGGGCTGAACGCCTCGGCCTCCGGGACGCGCGCCGTGTGCAGCACGGGCGTCGGCGGTCGCGGCACCCGCAGGGCCGGCTGATGTTCGTGGGTCCGGTGCGAGAACCAGGTGAGCGTGCCGGACCTGCCCGCGCACACGCCCCAGCCGTCGCTGAGCGCCGCCACCCGGACGAGCCCCGGATGCAGCCCCGTGGCGTCCCGCAGGACACCCGGCTGCGTACCGGACACGGCGGTGATCAGGTGGCGCCCGTTCCACCACATCTCCACGGTGTGCGCTCCACCGGCCCGGGGCTCGCCGGCCAGACGCAGCAGGATGTCGACGCAACGGCCGACCGGCCGCACATACGCGCCGAGCCCCCAGTCCAGCAGCCGTGCGGTCACATCGCGGTCCACGAGCGCGATGTCCTGCGTGGTGACCCCCGCGTCGATGTGGACGTAACGCGGATCCATGCCGTTCATCCTTTCTGTCTCTGGGGGCTCACCCGGCGCTCACTCCAAGTGAGTGGTGGTGTCGGGAGAGTCACCTACAGACTCAGGTCATTACTCCGTTCGTGCAACTCGGAGCCGGCCCCGCGCTCGGCGGGCACGCCGTACGCTGGCGCGATGACGACCCGAATGATCATCCTCAACGGCGGTTCCAGCGCCGGGAAATCAGGCATCGTGCGGTGCCTGCAGGAGCTGCTCCCCGAGCCCTGGCTGGCGTTCGGCGCGGACTCGTTCGTCGACGCGCTGCCCGCGCGCATGCAGTCGGGGCAGGAGGGCATCGACATCGAGCCGGACGGCACGGTGCAGGTCGGCGAGGCTTTCCGCACCCTGGAGACGGCCTGGACCGAGGGCGTCGTCGCGATGGCGCGGGCCGGTGCCCGCATCGTGATCGACGAGATCTTCCTGGGCGGCGCGGCCTCGCAGCAGCGCTGGCTGCGGGCCCTCGGCGACCTGGACGTGCTGTGGGTGGGCGTGCACTGCGAGCCCGAGGTCGCTGCGGAACGCGAGGTGGCCCGCGGCGACCGGGCCCGGGGGATGGCCGCCGCCCAGGCGAAGACCGTCCACGAGGGCGTGGTCTACGACCTGGAGGTCGACACGACCCGCACCGGCGCGATGGAGTGCGCCCGCGTCATCGCGGCCCGTACGGCCTGAGTCGCGGCCCGGCGCCGCCTCAGGCGTCGCCGAGCGGCTCGCCCGCCGGGCCCTCGTGGTGCGGCGCGGGGTCCCGCGGACCCGCCGGCCTGCTGTCCCAGCGTTCGAGTCGCCAGCCGTCGGCGGGGG
The DNA here is from genome assembly GCF_055558275.1 of Streptomyces sp. NPDC025806. Classification (NCBI taxonomy): domain Bacteria; kingdom Bacillati; phylum Actinomycetota; class Actinomycetes; order Kitasatosporales; family Streptomycetaceae; genus Streptomyces; species Streptomyces sp. NPDC025806. Next base: position 231,721 of record NZ_JBVHMU010000005.1, read on the forward strand.
AGCCGGTCACCACGACCATCCCCGTGTTGTCGAGGTGCTGATCCGCCGCTTCGAGGGGGGGGCGAGGCGGGCCGCGCGGGCCGCGGTCCACATGCGGATCGCGGCGCCGTGACTCACCATGGCCGCGGTCCGGGCGCCGCCCGCGGCGGCCTCGGCGACGACCTCGTCGAACCGGGAGAGGGCGGCGAGCCCGGTCTCGCCGCCGGGCATCCGCCGGTCCAGGTCTCCGGCGGCCCAGGCGAGCGCCGTCGTCAGATAGGTCGTGATGGCCGCCTCGTCGCCCCGCATCTCCAGCTCGCCGGCCTCGATCTCGCGGATGCCGGACCGGACCACGATGTCGAGTCCACGCGCCTGCGCCAGCGGCGTCGCCGTCAACTGGGTGCGCAGCAGTGTCGACGCGTACAGGGCGTCGATCCGCTCCTCCGCGAGCGCTCCGGGCAGCGCCGCCGCCTGCCGCTGCCCGAGCGGCGTCAGCCCCGGGCCCGGCTCCGCCGTGTCCAGGAGGCGCATCAGGTTCGCCGGAGTCTGACCGTGCCGGATGAGCAACAGACGCATACGAGGGCCGCCTTCGGACTCGTGGATCAACGGTGTCCACTCTGCCATCCGGCCTGGTCGGGACGCGCCCCCGATGGAGTGATGGCCGGTGGGCGACCAGGACGGACGGATATGAATGAACCCCGAATGACCCCCTGTACGTGAAGAATCCCCCCACAAGAGGAGTCTGTTCTGTGTCCATTCGTCTGGTGTTGAGCGCCGCCGCCGGAGCCCTCGCCCTGCTGGCCGTCGCCCCCCTGGCCCAGGCCGCCGCGCCCGGAGAATCGGTGACGGTCGACCGCGTCGGCCATGTCTCCGCCGACGGCACGGTGTCGCTGTCCGGCACCTACCGCTGCTCCGGCGCCGAGGGCCCCGTCTTCGTCTCGTCCTCCGTGCGCGACACCGAGAACCCGGGTCTGCGCCGTGGCATCGGCGGCACCCGCGCCGTGTGCGACGGCGCCGAGCACGCCTGGCACAACACGGGCCAGGTGCCCGAGGGCGCGGTCGAGCCGGGCGAGGCCGAGGTCGAGGCGACGGTCCTCGAACTGGCTCCGGAGGGCGGCCTGCCCGTGCCACGCTTCCACGCGACGGGGCAGCAGGACGTGCTGCTGGTCGCCGGCGACTGACGGAGTCCTGTGAAGCGGCCCGGGCGCGCAAGGCCCGGGCCGTTTCAGTGCATTGCCGGCCCGCGACGCGCGGGGCTGCGCGGTGGACCCTGCACCTCGGCGAGCGCCCGCCGCACGGCCAGCCGGCCCGCCGTGCGGAACGCGCCGGCGTGCGAGTCGACCTCGTGCACCCGCACGGCGCGCAGGACGACGGCCACGGCCGGCCGGGAGTCCGGGCCGAGCGCCGCCAGTTCCGCGCGGAGCCCCTCCTCGACGGCGGCCACGTACACGGCCAGTTCCCCGGCCGGCACCGGGTGGCGCCGCTCCAGGCCGGCGTGCACCTCGAAGACGAAGCCCGGCTCCCAGGGCTCGAAGTCCACGAGGATCTCCGCGAAGTCGGCGGGGCAGCCGGCCTGGCGCGCGTACACGACCCGCAGGTCCCGCAGCGGGCGCGGCGGAAAGGTGGCGGGCGGGGCGTCGTCGGGGGTCATGGGAGCACGTTAGGGCCTCTTGGCGCGGCAGGCCGTGGCCCCGGCCCCGCCCGCTCGTTGGGCAGTCCGTGGTTGACACGGGGAAAACCGTTCCTGCGCCGCGCGACCAGCACGGGGAGCCAGGGCGGGACGATGCGAGGACGCGGGCGGCGACGCATTCCGCGACGCCGATCTACGACGCGCTCGTGGCGCACTGGCAGGCGCTCGGCCGCGAGGTGCCCGGGCGGCCGGACGCGACCGGGACCCGGCGCGGGGAACCGGCGGACCTGTTCGGCCGGGGCTGATCCACAGCACTCACCCACCGGGAGGGGGTGACGTGCTCATGGTCGGCAAGGTACTGTGCATTGCATGGAACCAGGCAAGACGAGTAAGCGCGACGCGGGGAAGGCGGCGAGCCAGCTCCGCAAGGGCGTGCTCGAGTACTGCGTCCTGGCGCTGATGCGCGACGGTCCGCTGTACGGAGTGGAGCTGCTGCGCAGGCTGGAGGAGAGCGGGGCGCTGGCCACGAGCCAAGGCACCGTGTATCCGCTGCTGTCCCGGCTCAGGCGGGACGAGCTCGTCGAGACGAGCTGGCAGGAATCGGCGTCCGGACCGCCGCGGCGCTACTACGAACTGACCGCGGCGGGTCATGCCGCACTCGCCGAGTTCACCCACGTCTGGCCTGCGTTCCGGGATGCCGTGGACCACTTTCTCGCCCCGTCACGGCAGGGCGACCACCGATCAGGAGACACCCCATGAAGACCGCCGAGCCGTCGGCCCGGATCCAGGACTACCTCGCGTCGGTGGAGCGTGAGGCCGCGGGGCTGCCCGCCGAGCGCAGGCAGGAACTGATCGCGGACCTGGCCGAACACATAGCGGTGGCCCTCGCCGAGCGCCCCGACGCCGAGACCGAGGTGCTGCGCGAGCTGGGGGACCCGCGCACCATCGCCGCGACCGCGCTGGCCGAGGCCGGAGTCGCCGCACCCGCCAAGGGCGGCGTGCACCCGGTGGCCCCCGTGCTGCTCCTGGCGCTCGCCTCGCCGGCCGCCCTCGTGTGGTCGTTCCTGCAGCTCGGCTGCTGGATCGTGGGCCTCGTCCTGCTGTGGATGTCCGCACGCTGGACGGTCGCGCACAAGACGGTCGGCACCCTGCTCGGCGTCGTCGGCCCTGTTGTCGTCTCCCTCGCGATGGCGACCGTCGACCCGGCCGGCGAGCTGCCGCAGATGCTGTTCGCCCTGGGGGTCATCGCGCTGGGCGTCGCGGGCGGTGTCTACCTCTGGTGCACGCGCAAGCGCTGAGCCGTCACGCCGCACACACGGCCGGGGAACGCTGACGCCGCCACGGGGGGAGCGGCGTCAGCGTGTGCCGAGTGTGACACGGGCGCACCCTCGGGCGCGCCCGTTTCGTTGGAGAACCTCCGGCTCACCCGCCCGCGGTGAGCGCGGCGACGTCGGCCAGGACCCGGGCCGCCGGAGCCGGATCGACCAGCCACCTCAAGTGGCTGCCCGGCAGCGTGCGCACGTCGTACGGGTTGTCCGGGGTCGGTGCGTTCCCCTCCCTGATCAGCCGGTCCTGCAGTGCGAGCGGCAAGCTCGTGTCGTCGGCCAGGCGCACGTACGTCTTCGGGATCCGTCCCCACGTCGCGGCCCGCGCCCGGTCGGCCGAGCCGCCGACGTCCAGGTTCTCGTCCGGCTGGAACGTGTTGAGGAACGTCAGGAACTGCTCGTCCGTGACGTCCGCCGCGAACGCGGAGCGGAACGCGGCGAGCGCCGCCGGGTCCGCGGTGCGGAAGTTCACCCGGAGCAGGCCCAGTTCGGCCGGGTTCCCGACCATGGCGAGGGCCAGCGAACCCGCGTCCACGGCGGCCATCTCCTGCTCCGCGTAGTAGTCGCCCACGTCCAGGTCGACCGGGCACCACGCCGACACGTACACGAGTCGGTCGATGAGATCGGGCCGGGCGTTGGCCGCCGCCGTCGCCGTGACCCCGCCACGGCTGTGCGAGACGAGGATCACCGGCCCGTTCCGCTTCGCCCGTTCCAGCACACCGATCAGATGCGCCGCGTTGTCGGCGAGCGTGACGCCCTTGATGGCGCCCGGTGCCTCGGCCAGCGCCGCCGTGTCCTGCGGCGCCTGGTACGCGTAGGTGTAGGTCGCCGCGAAGCCGTGCCCGGGCAGGTCCACCGCGACCGGCCGGTGCCCCAGCAGCCCCAGTTCGGCCTGGAGCGGCGCGAACGAGAAGGAGTTCGCGAACGCGCCGTGGACCAGTACGAAGGTCGGTTGCATCAGGTGTGCTCGCTCTCTGCCGTCGGGGCGCCGCTGCCGTCGCACGCTACGCAGCCGGTGATCACGGGCGCCACCGGTTTCGCGGCCTCCGTTCGTGGAGCGCGGGCCGCCCGGCGTCGCTCACCCGACTGCCGCGCTCCGGGGGCGGGCGTCGGCCGCCGATGGCACGGTGAAGTCGTGGCTGCCGCCGCGCTCCGTTAATCCCCCCCGGCGGGCGCGGCGGCCCACACTCTCCCCGAACTCCCTACGCCGGTGCGGCGTTCTCCCGCTCCGGCCGCTCCGCGAGCAGGTGCAGTGCCGAGTCCCGGGTGTCCGCCACATGGGCCCGCGCCAGTTCCTCGGCCCGTGCCTCGTCGCCGTCGCGGATCGCCTCGAAGAGCCGCTCGTGCGCCCCGCACATCGGCTCGCCGTCGGCCTGCCCCGACGTGAGCCGGAACAACCGGCGCAGCCGCGAGTCCAGCGGCGCCATCACGTCCACGAGCAGTGGATTGCCCGACAGCTCCACGATCCGCCGGTGGAAGTCCGCGTTGAGCGACACCGCCGCCCGCAGCCGGCCCGACTCGGCGGCCTTGCGGGCCCGCGCGAGCAGCTTCTCCAGGTCCTTCAGCTCGGCGGGCGTCGCCCCGCGGGCGACCAGCCGGGCCGCGAGCCCCTCCAGGTTCTCCCGGATGTCGAACAGGTGCGCCGCTTCCTCGGGCCCGAAGCCCGCCACCACCGAACCCCGCCGCTGCTGCACCGTGAGGAAGCCCTCCGAGGCGAGCCGCTGCATGGCCTCGCGCACCGGCACCCGGGACACCCGCAGCTCGTCGGCGATCTCCCGCTCGACCAGGCGCATCCCCGCCGGGTACTGCCCCTCGATGATCCGCTCGCGCAGCTCCACGTAGACCCGCTCGCGCAGGGACCGATGGGTGTCCCCGATGGCGGTGTCGGCGGTCGTACGGGGCGTCGGCATGACAGGAGCTCCAGGCGGTGCTGAGACGGGTGGTGCAGAGCCGATCTTCGCAGACCCGGTGACCCGGCAGGAAGATCCGTTCCCGAGAAGCGTTGTCTGGTATTCGGTATACCAGTTACGTTGACGTCGCACCGCGCTCACCAGCCACTTTCCCAGACGCTGGGCCGAGCTGTACGACTGAAGGAGATGACATGCGCGAGGCTGCCGCCCCGCCCGAACCCGCCGCCCTGCTCGGAGCGACGCTCCCCGACGGCCGCACCGTCGACGTCCGCCTGCGCGGCGGGCGGGTGCACGCCGTCGAGGAACACGTCCTCGGCCGGACCCCGGCACCGGACGAGCTGCCCCTGCACGGGGCGCTGCTGCTGCCCGCCTTCGTGGACGGCCACGCCCACCTCGACAAGACCTTCCTCGGCGGGCCCTGGCAGCCGCACCGCGAGACCGCCACCCTCCAGGAGCAGATCGCCTCCGAGCGCGCCGCCCGGACCGGCTCGCCCGTGCCGGTCGTGGAGCGGGCCGCCGCCCTCGCCCACCGCATGGTCGCGCACGGCACCGGGCACGTCCGCAGTCACGTCGACATCGACCTCGCGACCGGACTCGACCACCTCCACGCGGTGCAGACGGTCCGTGAACAGTTCCGCGACCGGCTCGGCATCCAGATCGTCGCCTTCCCGCAGAGCGGCGTCATCGCCGCGCCCGGCGTCGCGGACCTCCTCGACGCCGCCCTCGCCGAAGGCGCCGACCTGATCGGCGGCCTCGACCCGGCCGGCTTCGACCAGGACGCGGCCGGCCAGCTCGACATCGTCTTCGGCCTCGCCGAACGCCACGGCAAGGGCATCGACATCCACCTCCATGACGGAGGCGAGAGCGGCACCGCGCAACTGCGCGACATCGCCGCCCGCACCGCCGCCCTCGGTCTCGGCGGCCACGTCGCCGTCTCCCACGCCTACGCCCTCGGCGACGTCGACGACGCCGAACTCGACCGCACCGCCAAGGCGCTCGCGACCGCCGGCGTCTCGATCATGACCAACGGACCGCGCGGCCCCCTCCCGCCCGTCCTGCGCCTGCGCGAGCACGGCGTCCGCGTCTTCGGCGGCTCCGACAACATCCGCGACACCTGGTGGCCGTACGGAACCGGCGACATGCTGGAGCGCGCCACGATCATCGGCCTGCGCTCCGGCCTCATGACCGACGCCGAACTCCACCACGCCGCCGCCCTCGTCACCGACGAGGCCGCCGCCGCGCTCGGCCTCACCGACTACGGACTCACCCCCGGCAGCCGCGCCGACCTCGTCGCCGTCGCCGCCGGATCCGTCCCCGAGGCCGTCGCCGCGCACCCGCGCCGCGTCGCCGTCCTCCACGCGGGCCGCGTCGTCGGACCCGGGCCGATCGACCCCTACCCGCGCTACGCGCAGGCGGGAGACACCAGATGACGACCGCCACCGACAGCCCGGCACGCCCCGACGCCGCACCGGGTGCCGAGGAGCAGGGCGCCGGGCGGCTCGCCGCGGGCCGGATCGGCACCTTCGACCTCGTCTTCTTCGTCGTGGCCGCCGCGGCCCCGCTCACCGTTCTCGCCGGCGTCGCCCCCTTCGCGATCGGCATCGGCGGGTCCGGCGCGCCCCTGGCCTACCTGGTCTCCGGCGCCCTGCTCGCCCTCTTCGCCGCCGGCTTCACCGCGATGAGCCGCCACGTCCGCAACGCCGGCGCCTTCTACGCGTACGTCGCCCGCGGCCTCGGCCGCGCGCTCGGCGTCGGCACCGCCTACGTCGCCGTCGTCTCCTACAACCTCGTCACCCCGGGCGTCGCCGCCGCCTTCGGCTACTTCGCCACCGGCTCCGTCCGGGACGCCACCGGCGCCGACGTGCCGTGGTGGCTGCTCTCCGGCGTGTGCGTGGCCGCCGTCGGCGTGCTCGGCTGGCTGCGCGTCACCCTGAGCGCCAAGGTCCTCGGTGTCGCGCTCGTCCTGGAGGTCCTTTCGCTGCTCGTCATGGACGGCGGCATCCTCGGCGACCGCGGCACCGCCGCGCTCGACCCCGCCTCCTTCGATCCGTCGACCCTCGCCGTCGGCGGCGCGGCCGGCATGTTCGTCCTGGTCATCGGCGCGTTCACCGGGTTCGAGTCCACCGCGATCTTCGCCGAGGAGGTGCGGGACCCGCAGCGCACCGTGCCCCGCGCCACGTTCATCGCGATCGGCTTCCTCGCGGTGTTCTACGCGGCCGGGTGCTGGCTCGTCATGGGCGCGTTCGGGACTGACCGCGCCGTGGAACTGGCCCGGGCCGCCGCCGGACCCGATCTCACCTTCACCGCCGCCGAGACGTACGCGGGCCCGTGGCTCGCCGACGCCATGCACGGCCTCATCGTGGTGAGCGCCTTCGCCGCGACGCTCGCCTTCCACAACGCCGCCGCCCGCTACCTCTACGCGCTCGGCCGTGAGGGCCTGCTGCCCCGGAGGCTCGGCGCGGTGTCCCGCCGGCACGGATCGCCGAGCGGCGCCGTCGTCGCGCAGACCCTGTTCAACCTCGCCCTGATCGGCGTCGGCGCGCTGCTCGCGGCCGACCCGTACGGGGAGGTCTTCCTCTGGACGAACAGCGTCGGTGTTCTCGGCATCATGGGCATGCAGGCGCTGGCCGCCCTCGCCGTGTGGGCGTACTTCCGCCACGACCGCAAGGGCCTGTCGGCCTTCCGTGTGGTCTGGGCGCCGCTCGTGTCCTGTGCGGGCCTGGCCGTGCTCACCGTTCTCGCGGTGATCCACTTCGACCTGCTCACCGGCCGCACCGGTCTCACGAACACGGTGCTGCTGGTGCCGCTCCCGCTGGTCCTCGTCGTGGGCCTGGCCGTGGCTCTCCGCATCCGCCGCCGCGAACCCGAGCGGTACGCGTCGCTGACCACGGTCGACGTCGAGCGCGACTGACCCCGTCCGAACCCGGCGGCTCCTGCCTCATCTCCCGGTGGGGCAGGAGCCGTTGGTGGCGTGGCGTCACCCATCGCACAGGCTCATGTGGACGACCACTGTGATGCCGCCGGTCTCAGGCGCCCACCGTGCCGTCCACGCCCTCCCTGAGGAAGTCCGCGTGGCCGTTGTGGCGGCCGTACTCCAGGAGCACGTGGACCATCACCATCCGCAGCGACACCTGCTCCTCCCAGCGCGGCTGGTAGCCGGCCACGTCCAGCGACGCGGCCGCGCGCTCGACGCGCCGGGAGTGCTCCACCTCGGCCTCCCACGCGCCGAACGCCTCGGCGCGGCTCGAACCGGTCGCGTCGTACGCGGCCTGGAAGTCGACCTTGTCGGACCAGACCATCGGCGCGTCGTGGTCCTCGAACACGCGGCGGAACCAGGCGCGTTCGACCTCGGCCATGTGCCGCACGAGGCCGAGCAGGGTGAGCGTCGACGGCGGCATCGACCGCTGCTTCAGCTCCTCGTCGCCGAGCCCCTCGCACTTCATGGCGAGCGTCGCGCGCTGATAGTCGAGGAACGCCCGCAGCGTCTCCCGCTCGTCGCCGAAACTCGGCGGTCCCACCCGGTGATCGACAGTCACTGGACCCCTGCCCCTCGTCCTTGCCTTCGGTGATCGACGGCAAGTATCCCCGCTCAGCCGCGCAGCAGACGGGCGACCGCGTCCTGGCCGCGCAACTCGGCCTGTTCCAACGCCGTCTTGCCGTCTTTGTCCTCGACGGAGCGGTCGGCGCCGGCCGCCAGGAGCAGCCGCACGCTCTCCTGGTGGTCCTCGCCGCCGTCGCCGAGGACGACCGCCTCCAGCAGGGCGGTCCAGCCGAGATCGTTCACGTGGTTCACGTCGACGTCGATGTCCGGGCTGGTGGTGACTTCGCGGATGTAGTCGACGTGCCCGTGCTCGCCGGCCGGGATGAGGGACGTACCGCCGTAGCGGTTCACGATCGTGTAGTCGGGGTCGGCCCGGGCGAGGGTGCGGGCCATCGCGGCGCTGCCCGTCACTCCGGTCACCAGCCAGGGCGTGTCGTGCCGGGCGTCGAGGGCGTCGGGGTCGGCGCCCGCGTCGACGAGGGCCTTCGCGGCGTCCACGTGGTCGCCGGACGCGGCCAGGAGCAGCGCGGTGCGCTCGTCGCCGTCGCGGGTCTCCAGGTCGGCGCCGCGCTCGACGGCCGTACGGACGGCGTCGGCGTCACCCGAGCGGGCGGCCCGGAGCAGGTCGGCGTCCGCGCCGGCGTCCTCGGCGGCGGAGGAGCTCGGGCGGCCGGACCCGGTGCTTCGGGTCTCGGCCGTGCACGCGCTCGCCAGGACGAGCAGACCGGTGATGGCGACGTACACGAGGGTGTGGCGGCGGGGAGAGGCGGCCATGGTTCTTCCCTTCTCGGCGCGGGGGTGCCGGGCGTGCGGGTGATGTGCGAACGGGCGGTGGCGGACGGCGGGAGCCGCCCGCCACCGCCGCTCGTACAGGGGGTGACGCTCTATGGACGAATCGTCGGAGACAGGAGAAGGGGTCAGAAGGGCTTGGTCGGCAGGTACTTGCCGTCCAGGGTGATGACCGCGCGCTCGCCGCCCTCGGGGTCGGCGACCTTCTTCACGTCCAGCTTGAAGTTGATCGCGGAGATGATGCCGTCGCCGAACTGCTCGTGGACCAGGGCCTTCAGGGTGGTGCCGTAGACCTGGAGCATCTCGTAGAAGCGGTAGATCGTCGGGTCGGTGGGGATGCCGCCCGGGATGGAGCCGCGGGTCGGGATGGTCTGGAGGAGGAGGATCGCCTCCTCGTCGAGGCCGAGCAGCTCGCCGACGGCCTGGGCGGACGCCTCGGGCAGGGCGTGCTGGCCGAGGACGGCGGCCGTCACGAACGCGGGGGACAGGCCGGCCGCGTCGGCGATCTGCTGCCACGACATGTCGCGCCGCGTCTTGGCGGCGACGGCGGCGGTGGCGACGGCGTCGCGGGCCTCGGGGGAGAACTGGGCGTGGATCATGAGGAGTTCCTTTCGCGCGGGGCCGGGAGTGGGGTCCCGGCCCCCGGGGAGGTGGGGGGAATGTGTGGGGAGCTCGGCCCGTGGGTCAGGCGGCCGGCACCGGGGTGCGGGTGCCCGTCTGGAGCACCTCCATGGAGCCGGAGGCGATGTCGAACACCCAGCCGTGCAGGGTGAGCCGCCGCTCGGCGAGGGCGCTGACGACGGAGGGGTGGGTGCCGAGGTTCTGCAACTGCGCGATCACGTTGGCGCGGACCAGGGTGGCCACGCGGGAGGAGGCCGACTCGTCGGCCGGACCGGCGGCCGTACGGGCGCGGGCCCGGGCACCGTCCGCGTGCCGCAGCCAGTCCGCGATGACCGGCGCCGCCGACAGGTCGTGCTCCTCGGCCAGGGCGGTCATCGCCCCGCAGGACGAGTGCCCGCACACGACGATGTCCTGGACGCCGAGCACGGAGACGGCGTACTCGATGCTCGCGGCGACGCCGTCCGACCCCGGCGCGTACGCCGGGACCAGATTGCCCGCGGTCCGGATGACGAACAGCTGGCCCGGCTCGCTCTGCGTGATCAGCTCGGGGGGCACCCGGGCGTCGGAGCAGCCGATGAACAGCGTCTCCGGCCGGTGCTCCGACGCGAGCTGGGCGAACAGGTCTCGCTTGCCGGGGAAGACGTCGCGGCGGAAATGCGCGACACCGTCGAAAAGCTTGTCCATCCGTCACTCCCTTCGGGTTTCTGCCGAGCCCCGGGGGCCGGCAGAAGCAACCCTGCACGACCTGGCCCTATAGTGTCCAAGACTTGATATCCATGACTCCTATCGATGCCATCTATGGCGAGCCGTCCTATAGTGCTCACATGGGTCCTGAGCTGCGACATCTCCGCTATCTCATCGCCGTGGCGGAGAACGGGAACTTCACTCGGGCCGCGGAGGAACTGCGCATTTCGCAGCCCACGCTGTCCCAGCAGATCAAGCAGCTGGAGCGGGTGGTCGGCGCCCAACTCCTCGACCGCGGCGGACGCGGCGTGCGCCTCACGGACGCCGGCGAGGCCTACGTCCACTACGCGCGCCGCGCACTGCGGGACCTGGCCGCCGCCGACCGTGCCGTGCTCGACGTCGCCGATCTCTCACGCGGTCATCTGCGCCTCGCGATGACGCCGACCTTCACCGCGTACCTGATCGGCCCGCTCGTGCGTGCGATGCACGAGCGGCACCCCGGCATCACGCTCGACGTGCGCGAGATGGCCAAGGACCGGATGGAGGCGAGCCTGCTGGCCGACGAGATCGACCTCGGCATCGCCTTCGAGGGGCCGCATCTGCCCGGGATCGGCGCCGACGCCCTGTTCACCGAGACCCTGAGTCTGGTCGTCGCCGGGCCCGGCGCACCGGACCCGGACCGCGCCGCACTGCCGGTACGCGGCCTCGCCGAGCAGCAACTCGCCCTGCTCAGCAGTGACTTCGTGACCCGCGAACACGTCGACGCCTACCTCGCCGGGCATCGCGTCACCCCGCCCATCGTCGTCGAGGCCAACTCCGTCCAGGCGATCACCGAGATCGTGCAGCGCGTCCCGGGGCTCGCCACCGTGCTGCCCGACGCCGTCACGGACGACCACCCGCACCTCGTTCCCGTCGCGCTCGATCCGCCGCTGCCCGCCCGCCGCGTCGCGCTCCTGCACCGCGAGAGCGGCTACCGCAGCGCGGCCGCCCGCGCGTTCACCGCCCTCGCGCACGGGCTCGTACGGGAACGGGGATACGCGCCCGCCTGACGGGGCCTCGGCCAATTCGGGATCCCATCTTTGCCTCGGGGTCGCGTTTGGTATACAAAAAGTGACATGCCTGTGCCGTCGTCCTCAGCCGCCGCCCCGACCGCCTCCTCCCCGCATCCGCGCCGCTGGTGGGCGCTGAGCGTCCTCGGGCTGGCCCAGCTGATGATCCTGCTCGACAGCACGATCGTGAACGTGGCCCTGCCGTCCCTGCAGACCGAACTCGGCATGAGCGACGGCGACCGCCCCTGGGTGGTCACCTCCTACACCGTCGCCTTCGGCGGCCTCCTCCTGCTCGCCGGGCGCGTGGCCGACCACGTGGGCCGCAAGCGGGTCTTCGCGATCGGCCTCGGCGGCTTCGCGCTCGCCTCCGCCGGGGCCGGCCTCGCGCCCACCGCGCAGGCACTGTTCGCGGCGCGCGCCGTCCAGGGCGCGTTCGCCGCGCTGCTCGCCGCTTCCGCGCTCGCGCTCGTCGCGACGACCTTCACCGACCCGCGCGAACGCCGCCGCGCCATCGCCCTCTTCGGCGCGCTCGGGGGCGCCGGCGCCTCGCTCGGTGTCGTCCTCGGCGGCTTCCTCACCCAGTGGTTCGGCTGGCGCTGGTGCCTCCTGGTCAACGTGCCCATCGCCCTCGCCGCCCTGCTCGGCACCGTCTGGACCCCGCCGGACCTCACGTGCCGCCTCACCGGCCGGATCGACATCGCCGGTGCCGTGCTCGGCTGCGGCGGCCTGACCGCTCTCGTCTACGGCTGCAGCCAGGCCGAGGCGCAGGGCTGGACCGGTCCGACCGTGCTCGGCTCCCTGGTCGGCGGATCGGTCATGCTCGGCGCCTTCGCCTGGTGGCAGACCCGCGCGACGACCCCGCTGCTCCCGCCGCGCCTCATGAAGGACCGCCGCCGCGTCGCCTCCCTGCTCGCGGGCGCCGCCCTCATGGCGGGCCAGCTGTCCGTCGCGCTCTATCTCACGTACTACCTGCAGACCGTCCTGGACTGGTCCGCCGTCGCCAGCGGCCTCGGTTTCCTGCCGATCAGCCTCGTGACCACGGGCACCGCCACCCAGCTCGGCACCCGTCTGCTGCCCCGCTTCGGGCCCCGCGTCATGATGACCGCCGGCCTGTTCATCTCCGCGTGCGGCCTCTTCCAGCTCACGCTCCTGACGCCGGACTCCACGTACGCGGGAGACGTCCTTCCCGCGCTCGTCACCTTCAGCGTCGGCAACGGCGGCAGCTTCCTCGCCATCATGACCGGCGTCACCTCGAACGTCCCCGAGCAGGACTCCGGCATCGCGTCCGCCGCCGTGAACTCGGCTCAGCAGGTGGGTGGTTCGATCGGCTCGGCGGTCTTCAACACGGTCGCCGCGAGCGTGGCGGACACGGCGGCGGGCGGCGCCCGGGCCGCGGCTCTGGAGGGCTTCACCCTGGCGATCTGGTGCCCCCTGGTCGCCCTCCTTCTCGCGGCGATCGCCACGGCGTCCCTGGCGGGGCCGCCCCGCCGGATCCCGCGCCCGGTCCCGGACGCGGCGCCGCGGCGGGCGGCTTCAGCAGTCGGTGAACAGGGCCGTTCCGCCCGGTCGATCCCTGGCGAATGAGCCGGGGGGCACGGCAAGGTCGGGGTCATGAACGACGAACTCCGCATCGTGCGGGCGGGATCCCTCCGGTCGGCCTGCCGGATCAGCGGGCCTGACGCCGGGCCGCCCCTTCTCCTGCTGCACGCCCTGGGGGAGGACAGCCGCGACTGGTCCGGCGTCGCTCCCGCCCTCGCCCGCACGCACCGGGTGCACGCCCTCGATCTGCGCGGGCACGGCCGCAGCGAGTGGCCCGGTACGTACAGCGTCGAAGCGATGCGCGACGACGTCCTCGGGTGTCTCGACGTGCTGGGCCTCGACCGTGTCGATGTCGTCGGGCACTCGATGGGCGGCGTCGTGGCCGCTCTGCTCGCGATGCACCGGCCCGCGCGCGTCCGCCGGCTCGTCCTCGAGGACGTCCCGCTGCTGCGGCCCCGCGATCCGAAGCCCGCGACCCGGCCGGACGGCGAGCTCTCCTTCGACTGGGGCGTCGTGGCCGCGATCCGCGCGCAGCTCGACCACCCCGACCCCGCCTGGGCGGAAGGACTCCGGGACATCACCGCCCCGACGCTCGCCGTCGCGGGCGGCCCTGCGAGCCACGTGCCGCAGGAGGACATCGCCGAACTCGCCCGGCGCGTTCCCGACGCCCGCCTCGTCACGATCCCGGCCGGCCATCTCGTCCACCACACGCGCCCTCACGCGTTCCTCGACGCGGTGCTGCCTTTCCTGAGCGGCGGCGGGGTGTAATTTGCGGGGCGCGCCGCCCCCTTGCGGCTGATTTGTATGGAGATCATGGATTCTGTCCGTCGACACCGCAGTCGACCAGAAAGCCACTTCATGCGCTTCCGCAGATCCTCCCGCTGGGTGCCCGTGACCGCCGCCGCGTTCGTCGCCGTCGGCCTCACCGCCGCACCGGCCGCCGCAGACGGTGCCGAGTACGCCCGGTACACCCTGGACGCGGCGCCGCCGGCCTCCACCGGAACGGTGACCACCGCCGCGACCGGCGGTCCGCAGGGGACGTTCACGACGAACAGCACCCGGCCGGGCGTCTCGGCCGGCGGCTCCGCCTTCCTCGGCGAGCAGACCCCGTTCGGCCAGGTCTACGGATCCTCGCAGGGCACGCCCTATCTGAACCTCGCCACCGCCTCCGGCCGCACCCCGTCGACCACCAGCTTCACGTTCGACCAGGTCCCGACGCCCGGTGGCTGGGGCATCGCGCTCGGCGACATCGACGCCGACGACGTGAAGATCACCGCCACCGGCCCGGACGGACAGGCGCTGACCGCGCAGCAGCTCGGTTTCCAGGAGTCGTTCAACTACTGCGACGCCAGCCCCCGCCCCTCCACCTGCACGGGCGGCACGTACACCGACGAGCCCACCTGGGACGCGGCGACGCAGACCCTGCACGGCAGCGGCACCGACACCTCCGGCGCCTCCGGCTGGCTGCGCCCCACCGCCGAGGTCCGCACCCTCACCCTGACCTTCTCCGTCAAGACCGGCATCCCCTCGTACCAGGTGTGGTTCGCCGCGCAGACGGCGCACGTCAGCGGCAACGTCGCGACCGAGAGCGGTGACCCGCTCCCGGAGGGCACGGTCCTCGAGCTGAACCGGCCCGACGGCACGCCCGTCCTGGACGACGCCAACGAGCCTGTCACCGCCACGCCCGACGCGGACGGGGACTACACCTTCTCCGACGTGGCCTCCGGCGGCTACACGGTCCATGTCACCCCGCCGGACGGCTACGACGTGAAGGGCGCGGACACCGAGAAGGCCGACGCCGCGCACGGCGACGCGACGGGCGTCGACTTCACGGTCGCGCCGTCCAAGGAGGACTGCACCTGCGAGGAGCCCGGCCGGCCCGGGTACGGGGACTGACCGACCCGCACCCCGGCACAGCACAGCGGCCGGTCGTTCGTGACGTCACGAACGACCGGCCGCTGTGCTGTGCCGGGGCGGAGGAGCCGCGCTAGGCGAGTTCCGGCTGGGCGTCCGCAGGACGGGCCACCGGCTTCGCCGCAGGCGCCGTTTCCGCCTCGTCCCACAGCGCCGTCGTCCGCGCGTACAGCGCGATCACCGAGCCGAGCAGCGCGAGCAGGAGCGGGCCGAAGGCCCACGGGTAGGCGGCCATCTCGGTCGGCAGCCAGCGGTACGCGATCAGGAACACGGTGAAGACCGCGGTGCCGTAGGAGACGAGCCGCGTCGCCGAGACGTCCCAGCCGTGCGCGAACGCCCGCATGGCCGCCTCGATCGTGAGGGCGAACACCACACCGGCGACGAGGTCCACCCCGTAGTGGTAGCCGAAGCCGAGGGTCGCGGTGAGCGTGGCGACGAGCCAGAACGTGCCCGCCCAGCGCATGCCGCGCGACCCCTTGCGGGTGTGGATGAACAGGCTGGTCGCCCACGCGGTGTGCAGACTCGGCATGCAGTTGCGCGGCGTGATCTCGTCGAACGGGATCGGGTGCGGGACGCCGATGGTGGGCAGCGCGTCGGGCCACACGTTGGCCGCCGCCCACTGGCCGCCCTCGGCGCCGTACGCGTAGATGGGGCCGACGACCGGGAAGATCATGTAGATCGCGGGACCGAGCAGGCCTATGGCGAGGAACGTGCGGACGAGGTGATGGGCCGGGAAGCGCCGCTCGGCCGCCACGTTGCGCAGCTGGTACAGGCCCACGAGGGCCGCGGCGAGCGGCAGTTGGCCGTAGACCAGGTGCAGGAAGTGGCCGCTGAACGGGTTCGTGGCCTCGACGACCTGGCCGACCAGCCACGACGGGTTGGCGAGCGCGTGGTCGGCGGTGGCCACGTAGGGGTCCAGGACGTCCGGGCGGGTCTTGGACGTGATGAGCAGCCAGGTGTCACCCGTCTTGTGACCGAGCACCAGCAGCATGCCGAGCCCGACGCCCTTGAGGAGCAGGAGCCGCTCCGCGCCGGTGCGGCGCACGACGGCCAGGACGGCGAGCCCGAGGGTCACCCACAGGGCGCCGTTGCCGAACTGGAGACTGCCGCCCACCACGAGGCGCACCAGCAGGAACACCAGGTCGATGCCGATCGCGCAGGCCAGTGCGATGGCCCGCTGCCGCCAGGTGAGCACGACCATCGTCAGCGCCAGACCGGCGTAGAGCAGGGGCCCCGAGCGCGGCGCGAGGACGATCTCCTGCGCCTGAACGGTGAGCGGACCGAGCTGGCCGTACCGGCGCGCCACGATCTCCAGCGCGACGAAGAAGACGAGCGTCACGACGCCCGCCGCCGACCAGAGCAGGGTGCGTGTCCGTTGCCGGGGAGCGGGGAGTTCGCCGCGGCGCTGTGAAGGTATTCGTGGTGGTGTGGGGTTCACTTGCCTGACTCATCGGTGGGTTCGGGGCAGTTGGTCATCTGTCGGCTCGGTATGGCATGAATTTCCGGTGAAGAGCATGCGATCGGTGTGATCGTCATGAGTTCGAACATGCTAACGGCAGGAAGATGCGCCTGACAGGGGCATCACAGGGAATCGTCCGTGACCGTGTCGGAGCCGCCGTTTCCCGCCCGGGCCGAGCGGTGGACCGGTGGTGTCAGTCGGCGTCCACGTCGTCGAGCGCGTGCAGCATCGCGCCGAGCACCCGCAGGCAGGTGGCGACCTCCGCCTCCGTCAGATCGCCGCCGACCTGCCGGAGCAGCGCGTGTTCGCGGTCCAGCACGGCGTCGATGCGCTGCTCGCCCGCGGTCGTGAGCCGGATGAGGGACGAGCGCCGGTGCGCCGGGTTCGGGATGCTCTCGACGAGACCGGCGTCCGCCGCCTCGTTCACCATGCGCTGCACGAACTGTCGGCTGATCTCCTGCGCCCGGCCCATCTGCGGCACGGTCATCGGCCCGTTGCGCCGCAGCAGCGTGAGCACGGCGCGTACGCCGACGCTCAGGCCGTCGCGCGTCAGGCCGTGTTCGACGCTGCGCTGGGCACGCCGGTACAGCGGGCCCACCAGGTCGTAGACCTCGGTGAGGCGGCGGCCGAGTGCGTCGGGAGGGAGCGGGGCTCCGGAAGCGGTCACCCGGACATCATGACACCTGGGTTGCCAAGTGGCCTCCAAGATGACACCTTGGTTGTCATGAATGCCGCTTCAGATCGTGCCTCGGATCGTGCCTCGGATCGTGCTTCGGAATCTGCTGCGGGCCGTGCTCCAGGGCGTGACCCGGGCTCGCTGCGCTTCTTCGGTTCGGCGGACGGAGACCTCGCCTACCTCGACGCGGGCGCCGGCGACCTGGTGGTGCTGCTCCACGCCGGCTTCGTCGACCACCGCCTCTTCGAGGCGCAGATCCCCGCCCTCGCCGTCCGTCACCGCGTGATCGCCCCGGACGTACGCGGCCACGGCTTCTCGGCCAACGCGACCGAGCCGTTCCGCTGGGCCGACGACCTCGCCGCGCTCCTGCGCCACCTCGACGCCGGTCCCGCCGTACTGGTCGGGCTCTCGATGGGCGGCGCGATCGCCACCGACACCGTCCTCGAACACCCGGACCT
This sequence comes from Streptomyces sp. NPDC025806, assembly GCF_055558275.1. NCBI lineage: Bacteria > Bacillati > Actinomycetota > Actinomycetes > Kitasatosporales > Streptomycetaceae > Streptomyces > Streptomyces sp. NPDC025806. Next base: position 249,295 of record NZ_JBVHMU010000005.1, read on the forward strand.
GGTGCGCGCCGTGGTCGCCTGCGGGGCCGCGACCAGCGAGTTCGAGTACAGCGATCCCTGGTACCGGGAGATCCTCGCCGAGTATGCGCGCACCATGGCGGCCGGTGACATCGAGGGCTGGCTCGCGGCGTTCCTGCGCGTCGTCCCCGGCGCCCACCGCCGGATGGAGGACATCGACCCCGTCATCCTGCGCCGCCTGCGCGAGATGGCGCTGCACACCCTGTCCAAGCACAGCCCCGGCGAACCGAACCTGCACACGCCGATGACCGACACCTGGTCCCGCGTCCCGAAGATCGACGTGCCCGTCCTCGCCGTCAACGGCTCGCTCGAACCGGACGACCTCCTCGCCGCCGCCGGCCGGCTCGTCGACACCGTCCCCGACGGACGGTCCGTCGTCATCGAGGGCGCCGGCCATTACACCAACCTCGAACAGCCGGAACGGTTCAACGCGATCCTGCTCGAGTTCCTCGACGCCCTCTGAACCCGGTCCTTCTGGACCTGGCCGCGGAGGGGGAGCGCGGGGGGGGGGGGGGGGGGGCGGGGGGGGGGGGGCCCCCCCCCGCCCCCCCCCCCCCGCGGCGCCCCCCCCCCCCCCCCCCCCCGCCCCGCCCCCCCCCCCCCCCCCCCCCGGGGGCCGCCGGGGCCGGGGCGGGGGGGGGGGGCGGGGGGGCGCCCCGGCGCCGGGGGCCCCGGCCCCCCACCGCGCGTGACCGTCAGGCGTCGCCCGACGCCCCGAGCCGGTCGAGGACGTACGCGACCGCGCGCCGGACCGCGTCGCGCGCGGCGTCCGTGTGGTCCAGGCCCTCGAATCCGTGCCGCGCACCGCGAATCTCGATGACCTCGACCACCGATCCCTCCGTGGCGTCGGCGGACCGCAGGAACTGGTCGACCGTGTCCGCGAACACCGGCTGCTCCAGCTCCGGGCGCAGGACGACGATCGGCAGCGAGCCCGCGCGGCCGATCGCCTCGGCCGGACGGAACCGCCCGGCCGGCACGCCCCAGTTGGGCATCGGCGCCATGATCGGGTAGCAGGCGACCAGGCAGCGCAGCCAGGACGGCGGCCCGTCGAGCCACTCGGCGGTCAGAGGTCCGCTGCCGGACAGGAACCACAGGGCGATCCGGTCGCCGTCGATGCGCGGGTCGTCGCGCAGCGCCTGGACAGCGTCGGCCAGGTCACCGGCGGCCACCGGATAATCGGTCACGTCGTACAGCCGGTGGTCGACGGTGGCGCCCAGGACTCCGAGCGAGGCCGCGTGACGGGCGTACCCGGTGAGGGCCGGCCAGTCGCGCGGCGTCGGCTCGACGCCCTTCGGGACGGGCCCGCCGTGGATGAACAGGACGGCGGGCAGGGGGAGTTCGTGCGCGCCCTCGCTTCCCTCGGGCAGGTACAGATCGAGGCTTCCGTGGCGTTCGCGCGGCAGCGGCGGTACGTCGAGGAGGAAGGTGCCCGGGCCCTCGGCCGCCTCCGGCTCGGTTGGTGGCGCGTCGAGCCGCTCGCCCTCGCCCGCCGCCGCGGCGATCAGGGTCCGCGCGAGCAGGTCGGGGTGGGTGAGCATCGGCCAGTGACCGGTGGGGAGTTCGAAGAAGGTGACGTCCGGGCGGACCAGCGCGGCGAGCATCGGATCGCCGAAGCGGATCCGCATCCGCACGGTCTCGATCGAGGCGCCGTTGTAGTGGCAGAGGATGCCGGTGGTGGGGATGCCGGCAGCCGCTCCCGTCAGCTTCAGCGGCTCGGTCAGTGTGGCGACGGGGTGGGGCGTGGCCGCGGCGGTGAGCTGTTCGAGCGCGGCGCCGGAGAGGTCCCGGACGCTGCCCCAGTACTGCCACTGCTCCGGCGCGGGCACCGGGACCGCGTCTCCGGCTCCCGCACCCCGCGCCGCCCCCTGAGCGAACAAGGACGCGCGCAGCGACTGGTCGGGCACGGCGGCCAGTGCCGGTGTTCCGTCGGCGGGAATCGGGGAGTCGATGTAGACGATCCGGGCGATGCGCTCGGCCCGGCGGTCGGCGGCCCCCTGCGCCGGAAAGACGCCGTAGTCGTGTCCTACGAGGACGATGTCCCGTTCCGTGGGGACCCCGGCGGCGTCGACGGCGGCGACGACCTGCTCGATGTGGGCGTTCAGGGTGATGCTTCCGGCCGCCGCCGCGTCGGCACCGGAAAGGCCGACGACGCGGATCTCGGCCCCGGGCAGGGCCTCGGTCAGCCTCCGGGCCGATTCCGCCCAGGTCCCGGCGTCCGTGAAGAAGCCCGGGACCACGATGAACACGCTCATGTCACACTCCCCGCTCGGTCTGCTGGTGGCCTGGAGAACCGGCGTGCGTCCCCGGCCGCCGGTAGGTTAGAAACTCCCCCTGAGGGAGGTTCAAGTGCGGGTGGACGACGACGGACGGTGGAGCATCGGGGAGCTCGCCGAGCGTGCGGGCACGACGGTGAAGACGGTGCGCTTCTACTGCGAGAGCGGCCTGCTGCCCGAACGGGAACGCAGCGGCGGCGGCCACCGCCGTTTCGGCCCCGAGGCGCTCGAACAGCTGCGGCTGATCCGGTCCCTGCGCGGACTGGGCCTCGCGCTCCCGCAGATCCGCCCGATCCTGGACGCGCACGATCCCGGGCCCGGCCCCGATCACGCCGACCCGTACGAGGAAGCGGCCGAGGCCGAGGCGTCGACCGCGGACACCGCGTTCGCCGACGCGGTGGAGCAGCAACTGCACGCGCTGGGCGGACAGTTGAAGGCGCTGCGCTGGCAGGAGGCCGCCCTCCAGCTCGTCCGGCAGAGCGCTCCCCGCGAACGTGCCGCGACGCTGCGCCTCGTCGGTTCGCTCGGCAGCCCGCCGACCACGGACGCCCTGGCCCGCTTTTGGCGCGGCTGGCTGCCCGTGCGGATGCCCGCGCGGGCGACCGCGGCGTTCCTCGACGCGGCGGTGCCGCAGGTGCCCGACGCGCCGGGGCCCGGCCAGGTCCTCGCCTTCGCCCGCCTGCACGCGATGGTTTCCCGGCCGTGCTCGCCGGCCCGGCCCACCCAGCCCACGGCTCATCAGGAGGCGGGCCCGCGCGAGGTGGCGGGCCTGTACGCAGGGCTGGCCGAGGCGTACGAGCTGGCCGGCGTCCACCTGCGGGCGGGCCGGACCCCGCGGCCGGGCGAGGCGCTCGACGCCTTCGTCGACACCTACGCGCGCGTGCGGCAGCGGCGCGACACCCCCGCCTTCCGGCGCGAACTGGCCGGGCAGCTCGCCGGAGACCCACGCCTCGACGGCTACTGGGAGCTGGTGACCGAGGTGATCACCCCGGCCGGTGCGCGCCCGGAGCCCACACCCGGCTCGGCCCACGACTGGCTTCAGGCGGCCCTCGACGACGACGTCGCGCACCGGGCGGTCTGAGCCACCCCGGGATCGCCGTGGGGGACCGGGCGTTAATGGCTTGCCTCTGCGGGGGACTCCTGGATCAAATGACCGGCATGGTCACCCCGACACACCCCGGCGCGCAGGCCGCCGCCCCTGACGCCTCCCCGGTCCGGATCGGCGCACTCGCCCCTCTGACGCGCCCCGGCTGGTCCGAGGCGGGCCGACACCTGCTCACGGGGCTGGAGTTGGCCGTGCGAGACGTCAACGCGTCCGGAGGTGTCGCGGGCCGCCCACTGGTCCTGGACGTCCGCGACACGGCGGCCGACCCGGACAAGGCGGCGGCAGCGGTCACCGAACTCGCCGCCTCGGGCGTGGCCGCCGTGGTGGGGGAGTACCACAGCGTCGTCGCCCGCACCGCCGCCACGACCGCCGCCGCGCTCGGCGTGCCGTACCTCTGCTCGTCCGCGGTCCTCGACGCACTCGTCGTCGACGGGCCGACGGACCACGTCGCGCGTATCGCCCCGCCGCAGTCCCGCGGCTGGCGCCTGTACGCCGACCACCTTCTGTCCGAGGGGCACACCCACATCGCCGTCGCGGCCCAGCCGAGCGTCTACTGGGCGTCCGGCACCGAGATCCTCCGCGACCACCTGGCGCCGCACGGCGGCACGGTGACCACGCTCGACGCGGCCGGTCTCGCCCCCGAGCCCCTCTGTGACGCGCTCGTCGCGACCGGCGCCACCGCCCTGCTCCTCCTGGTCGGCCACCCGGAACCGGCCGTGCCCCTGGTCAAGGCGGTGCGCGCGGACCCTCGCCTGACCGGCCTGCTGATCGGGGCCCCGGCCGGACAGCCCGAGTTCGCCGAATGGCGCCGGCTGCTCGGCGCCGACGGCGCGGGGATCCCGTTCCTGCGCTACCTGCCCGAGACCCTCACCCCTCTGGGTGCGCGGGTCGAACGGGCCCTGCGCGCACTCCTGCCCTCAGGCCCTTCCTTCGTGGCCTTCGAGGGCTACGACACGATCGTGGCGCTCACCGACGTGTTCCGCGCCCACGGCGTCGACCGCGACCTGATCGCCAAGTCCTGGCCGCTCGTCGACATCGAAGGCACCCGGGGCCGCATCCGCTTCACCCGCCCGCCGGGCGGTCATGTGTGGCAGTGGACCTGGCTGCCGGTCCAGGTCGTCGACCGGGATCCGGCGGCCCCGGACCGCTTCCGGGTGCTGCGCGACGGTCAGGCCGCCTGACACAGCGCGCGGGGCGCGGCCGGTGCGGCGGAGCCGACGGGAGTCGCCACGGTCCGTGCCCGGTTGCGGGCGAAGACGACCAGACGCAGGACCGCGAACCGGGCGATCCCCGCGAGCCCGGAGGCGGTGAGGTACACGCCCTGCTCGGTCAAGGTGCTCGCGTCCGAGGCGAGTTGATGCAGGACGAACATCGCCAGGCAGGTCATCGCGTACGCGGCGCCCGCCGATCCGGCGGCCTGCGCATGCTGCCGCCAGGTGGCCCGCCCGCCCGCGCCGAACGTGAACCGGGCGTGCAACTCGGTGGCGAGCAGCGTCGACACGACGGTGATCAGTGCGTTGGCCAGCACCCAGGGGACCCAGGAGGCCAACGCGGCCACGGCGAAGCTGGAGGCGACGCCGATGCCGCCCCCGCAGAGCGTGAAGCGGGCGAAGGCGACGACGGCGCCAGGTGCCGACTGTGACCGGCTCTGCAGCGATTCCATGCCCCACCCCTTTGCTCGCGCCTTGCGCTCCTGCGTTCTCGACATGAGAAACGCTACGTTGCGTTCGAAGAGATGGCAACACAATTATTGCGCTCTAACTGAATAATCCCAGCTAGAGGCAGGAAAGTTGTTGCAATGAGTCTGGGTCTAACGCAACGAATGCGATCTCTGTCGTTGCAATGAATGGGAGTGAACGGGCCGCGTGCACCGGGCCGTTCCGTCCGGCGGCGGGTGGCCTCCGGGCTACGATCACGCCCGGGGGCGGGAGAGTTCACGGGGAGGCCGATTCATGATCACTGACGCGGGATCGGGGCGGAGAAGTGTGCTCCTGCTGGGCGCGGCGGCGTTCCTGTCAGCGTGCGCGCCGCAGCCGGCGCGGCGCTCCGACAAGGCCGACGGCGACGTCGACGGCGACGGCGACGTCGAGGTGCGTACCGACCCGGAGCCCCTGGAACGCCGGTTCACCGCACTCGGTCCGCTCTCCGACCCGCACTGGCTCGGCCTGGTGCTGGGCGTCGCCGATGCGCGGGCCCCGGGTCCGAGCGACGTCCGCGTGGTCGGCTTCGCCCGGCCGACGGAAGGCAGGACGAAGTCCCTTGTGGCGGCGCACGCACACGACGTGCGCCCCGAGCGGCCGGAACGGGTGCCCGAAGAACTGCTGCCCTTCGCCCCGAAGGGGGCCCGCTGGCTGCGCAGTGAGTCCTTCGATCGCCGGATGACGCAGGGCACGTACACCGGCGCGTTCTACCTGGACGAGGGCTCGGGGCGGGTCTACTTCGACACGACCAACCCGAGCGTCGCCGACGACCCGCAGGCGTGAACCGGCCTCATGACTGAGGCGGCCCCGCACCGGCGGTGCTCGCCCCCGCCGCGTGCTCGCCCTCCGTGTCGATGTGCGGCAGCACCCGGTCGAGCAGGCGCGGAGTCCACCACGCATGTGAACCGAGCAGCGTCATCACGGCCGGCACGAGCAGCAGGCGTACGACGGTCGCGTCGATCAACACGCTCACGGCCAGGCCGAGTCCGAGCATCTTGACCACGATGTTGTCGCTGACGATGAACGCGGCGAAGACGCTCACCATGATCAGCGCGGCACAGGTGATCACCCGCGCGGTGATCTCCAGTGCGTGGGCCACGCTCGCCCGGGCGTCGCCCGAGCGCATCCAGAACTCGTGGACCCGGGACAGCAGGAAGATCTCGTAGTCCATGCTCAGGCCGAAGATGATCGCGAACATCATCATCGGCACGTAGCTCTCGATCGGGACCTTCCCCGAGACGCCGAGCGCGGGACCGCCCCAGCCCCACTGGAAGACGGCCACCACCACGCCGTACGAGGCGGCGATGGACAGCACGTTGAGCACGGCGGCCTTCAGCGCGACGAGCAGTCCGCGGAACACGATCAGAATGATCAGGAAGGCCAGAGCGACGACCACGGCGATGATGAGCGGCAGCCGGTGCGCCACGATGTCCCGGAAGTCGACCTGCGCGGCCGTGGTTCCCGTGACGTAGCCGTGCGCCGACGTGCCCGAGACCGCCTGCGGGAGCGTGTCGTCGACCAGCCGGTTGGTGAGATCGGTCGTGGCCGAGCTCTGCGGCGAGGTCTTGGAGTAGACGGTGCCGACCAGCACGTCCCCGTCCCCGGTCGGGGTCAGCGGCGTCACGGCCGCCGCGCCCGCCACGTCGTCGAGTGTCTTCTGCGCCTGCGAGGCGAGCGCCGACCGCTGCCCCGAGGACACGCTCGACTGGTCGACGACGACGGTCAGCGGCCCGTTGGAACCCGGCCCGAACGCGTCCGCCATGATGTCGTACGCCCGCCGGTCCGTGAACGACGTCGGATCGGCGCCGTCCCCGATGTGCCCCAACTGGATGGACAGCAGCGGGATCGCGAGCACCAGCACCGTGACGAGCCCACCCGCCAGGAACCACCAGGGCCGCCGCTCCACCCGCTGCGCGTACCGGTGCCACGTGCCGTGCGCGGCCTTCTCCGGATCGGCGTCGGACTCCGCGACGGGCCGGCCCAGCCGCAGCCGGTCGATGCGCCGGCCGATGAGCCCGAGCAGGGCCGGGACGAGGGTGAGCGCGCCAGCGACGGCCGACACCACCGTCACCGCCGCCGCCAGGCCCAGCTTGCTGATGAACGACACCCCGGACACCGAGAGGCCGGCCAGCGCGATGATCACGGTGCAACCCGAGACCAGCACCGCCCGCCCGCTCGTCGCCGTCGCGCGCCCCGCCGCCCGCACGGGATCGGCCCCGTTGATCAGGTTCTGCCGGTGGCGCGTGATGATGAACAGCGCGTAGTCGATGCCCACCCCCAGGCCGATCATCGTCGCCAGGGTCGGTGACACCGTCGCGAACGTGAACGCGGACGCCAGCAGGCCCAGACAGGCCAGCCCGCCGAGCACCGCGAGCAGCGCCGTGACCAGCGGAAGCGCGGCGGCGATGACGCTGCCGAACCCGATGACGAGCACCACGATCGCCACCGCGAAACCGATCGCCTCGCTCACCCGGTCGTCCGCGGGCGGCCGTGCCAGCTCACCGAGCGGACCGCCGTACTCGACGTCGACCCCCGCCGCGCGCAGCGGCTGCACGGCGCTGTCCACGCCGTGGAGGTAGTCGTCGCCGAGCGTGGAGGGCTGTACGTCAAAGCGGACCGTGATGTAACCGGTCTTGCCGTCGTCGGACAGCGGACCCACGTTCGCCGGGGAGGTCTTCTGTCCCGAACTCGACGACGGCTGGGTGCCGCCCGCCGCCAGCGGGTTCTGCGCCGACAGCACGTGCGGCAGCTTCGTCAGGTCACCGACCGTCTGCCCCATCTGGCCGCTCACCGAGGACAGCGGATCCTTCCCGTCCTGCAGCACGATCTGGCTGCTGTACCCGCCGGCCGCCGGATCGTGTTCCTTCAGGACGTCGAGCCCTTCGGAGGACTGCACACCGGGGAGCGAGAAGTCGTCCGAGTACTCGCCGCCGAACGACCGGTTGAGCACCTGCAGCGCCGCCAGGACGACCAGCCAGGCGACCACGACGATCACGAAATGCCGGGCACACCACTCGCCCAGCCTCCGCAGCACCCCGCCCCGGTTCGCATCCCTCGGCGACGACGTGCTCGGGGTCCGGGACATGCGCTGCTCCTGGGCGGGATCGGCCCCCCAACGCTCCTGCATCCATTAAACGCCCGGCACGATCGCCTCGTCCTGGCGAGCGCGGGGCGCCGCGGAGCCTCCCGCCGGAGCCCTACGGAGTGCGGTGGGCCGGGTCCGCGTCGCCTTCCGCGTCACCCTGCGCAGGGCTGTGGCGCGGCCAGTCGGGCGCCGGGTCCTCCGCGAGCAGCGGGCGCAGCGCGCCGATCGCCGCACCGATGCAGACATCGCGCAACTGCGTGCGCGTGCACGTCTCGTGCGTGAGCCAGTCGACGCACAGGACCCGCACGAAGACCAGCCAGCTCTTCAGCACGCCGGACACGGCCTCACGAGCGTGCTCGTCCGTCAGCGGGAGCACGGCCAGCAGGCGTGCGCGCAGGGAGTCGAGCTCGCTCGTCATGATCGTCTGGATCACGGGGTCGCCCGCGAGGACCCGGTTCGCGGCGAGCACCGCGTTCCGGTTGGCGATGAAGTAGTCGAGATGGACGTCCATCCCCTGCGTGAGCTGCTCCACCAGTGACGCGGCCGGATCGAAGCGCGTCCCGGCGAGCAGTTGGTCCGCCGCCTCCTGGTACACCGCCGCGAACAGCGCGTGCTTGCTGGGGAAGTGCCGGTACAGCAGAGCCCGGGAGACACCGGCCGCCTCCGCGACCTGCTCCATCAGCACGTCCGCGTACGGGTGCGCGGCGAAGAGCCGGGCGCCCACGGACAGGAGCTGGGCGTGGCGGTCGGCGGGAGAGAGGCGCTGGCGGGGAGGCACGGACAGCAGCTTAGTTGACATACGTCTACCGGCGCGGGACGCTGAGAGAGCCTAAGTAGACACATGTCAACTAAGCTCCGCCGCGGCGGCTTGGAGGGATCATGACCAGGGCCAGAACTCTGCGTGCGCTCACCTCACTGACGGGCTGGTCCTGCGTGGCGATCGGCCTGTTCCACGTCGCACTCGGCAACGCGGCGATCCCCGGGGCCGGTTCCGCCGGTGCGACCGTGGACAGCTGGGGCCGCTTCATGGGCGCGAGCTTCGCGGGCTACGGCCTGGCCTGGCTCTGGGCCGCGCGTCAGCACCCGATCCCCGCGACGCCGGTCCGCTGGCTCGCCTCGGCGTTCCTCCTGGGCGGGGCGGCCCGCCTCCTCTCTCTGGTGACACAGGGGCGCCCGCACTGGTTCCAGCTCGCACTGACCGCGATCGAACTCGTCCTGCCGCCGGTCCTGTTGTGGCTGGCGGGGGCGGAGGAGTCGGCCGCGCGGACGCCGGAGAGGGAAGCGGTGCCCGCGGCCTCCGGCGACCTCGGAGGGCGGGCCGCCGACTGAGAAACTCCGGGGCGGCGAGCGGTGCTGCCTGACAGGATCGGGCCATGCTCAGGGGAGAACTGCCGCCGCTGCCACCGTCCTTGCCGCTGCTGCGCAGAGCACGGACCGTTTGGGAGGGGCTGGCCGGGGTGCCGGTGGCGTTCCCGCCGCAGGGCGGAGTGAACGTGGCGGTCTCCCCGAAGTCGTCGCTGTGCCCTGCCGGTTGGGTGGGCCTGGTGGCGCTGGGCGGATCGCTGATCGTGACGGCGCCGAGCGAGGGCACGGCCACGACGGTCCGCCGTGCGCTGACGCGGCTTGCGCTGGAGCGGGTCCTGGACGGCGGGTCCGTGCGGGAGGTGCTGCCGGTGGCACAGGTGCTCGGCCCGGCGACGCTGGCGTACGTCACGCAGGAAGGATTCCGGCCGGTCGCAGCCAGTGGGGCGAGTGCCGCTGTACGCGAACTGGACGCGCGGCACCCGGAACTGAGGCGTCTGGAAGAGCTTTCCGGCGCTGACGACGCGGGGGAGGCGACGCCGGCCGAGATCACCTCGCCGCTCTTCGTGGTCCGGGAGGGCGGCGAGTCGGTGGCCGCCGCGGGCTATCGCGCGTGGCCCGGACGGACGGCCCACCTCAGCGTGCTGACCGCGCCGGCCGCACGGGGGCGCGGTCTGGCACGCGCGACCGCGTCGGCGGCGGTCGCACACGCCCTCGCCGCGGGACTGCTCCCGCAGTGGCGGGCCCGGGTGCTCGCCTCGCGACGCGTCGCCGCCGCGTTGGGCTTCCAGGAACTCGGCCGGCAGTTGAGTGTCGAGCTCGCCGAGCCGTGATCACGCGGAGTCGTCGTAGTGCATCGTCAGGAACTCCTCCATCGCCGCGTCGGCGCCCTCGCGGTCCCCTGTGGCGAGGAGATCCAGCAGCAGGCCGCGGACCGTGGCGAGACCCAACCGGGCCCGACTGCGGGCCTTCGCCGGGTCCGTGCCCGAGGCGATCTCGGCGGCCGTGAGGGGATCGATCCAGTCCGTGACGAGTCCGTCCAGGATCGACGCGGCTCCGGGCCGGCCGCGCAGCGCGTACCCGTACAGCTCGAAGAAGAGGCGCTCCTGACCGGCGAGCGCGGGATCGGTCAGCTGTCGCCACAGGTGCCGGGCGGCGTCCGAGGGGGAGAGCGCCGGGTCCGCGTGCAGGCGGGACAGCAGCTCGCGCTGGCGCTGCTCGGCCGCCCGCACGATCTCCACGAGGAGCTGTTCCTTCGTGCCGAAGTAGTGGATCAGCATGCGATGGCTGACCCCGATCGCGGAGCCCAGGCCGCGCAGGCTCAGATCCGTGAGGCCGTGCTCCGTGACATGGGCGAGCGCGGCGTCCACCAGCTCGGCGCGCCGGCCCGTGTCGGCGCCCTGGCGCCCTGATCCCCGTACGGCTTCCGCATGTGTCACCCCAGGACTGTACCGTTCGGTACATCGCGCGTGTACCGTTTGGTACATGAGGGCTGTCACCGTGTCGATCGATGTTCCCCACGCGCCGGGCCAGGTCTACGACTTCCTCGACGTCATGGCGCACCACGAGCGCTTCACCGACCACTATCTGACCCACTGGCGCTGCGGCGGACCGGAGCGGGGCGCGGGTGCGCGTGCCACCGTGACCGCCGCCCTGGCCGGCGCGAAGGCCGAGGTCGCCATCGAGGTCGTCGAGGCGGATCCGCCCCGGCGCATCGTCGAGCGGAACGTCAGCGCGGGCGGTCGCCGCGTGGCCCACGGCACGTACACCGTCGAACCGCTGAGCGCGCGTCGCAGCCGCGTCACGTTCACGTACGCGTGGGTGCACGCGCCGCTCGCCGACCGGCTGCTGGCGCCTGCCGTACGGGCCACGATGCGGCGCGCCAACCGGACGGCGATGCGGCGGCTGGCCGTGGAGCTGGATCGGCACGTGTCCGCGGCCGGGGCCTGAGGCCGGTCCTGCGGCGTGTCGTCCCGCAGCGATGATTTCGCGGGCCCGGCCCGGTCTGTCCTTGTACGGAGACGAACCGGCCGAATCCACGGGAGTACGTCATGGGCCTGATCCACCTCGAACTGTTCGCGACCCTCGACCTCGTCGCGCAGGCGCCCGGCGGTCCTGACGAGGATCCGGTGGGATTCCCGTTCGGCGGCTGGCAGGCACCGCTGTTCGACGAGGTCACCGGGGCGCAGGTCGACGCCGCGTACGCGGGCACGGACGCGCTGCTGCTCGGGCGGCGCACCTACGACATCTTCGCCGCGTACTGGCCCCACCAGAAGGGTGGCGAGGACGGCGACATCGCCGACCTGTTCAACCGGGTCCCCAAGTACGTCGCCTCGCGCGGCCGGCCCGACCTGTCCTGGGCCGGCTCCACCCAACTGGGCCCCGACCTGCCGCAGGCCGTACGGGAGATCCGCGACCGGCACGAGAGCATCAAGGTCGTCGGAAGCCTCGACCTCGTGCAGACCCTGCTGCGCGAGAAGCTCTTCGACCGGATCGACCTCTGGCTGCACCCGATCGTGCTCGGCGTCGGCAAGAAGATCTTCGACGGCGGTGAGGTGCCCACCAACGTGACGCTGCTGGGGCCCCCGGAAGCGACCCCGAAGGGCGCCGTGTACCTGCGCTACGCCCTGGCCGACGGGACTCCGGCCACAGGGGACATGTCCGCACCCGACCGCGGTGCCGTGGACGACGCCTGACGGCTCCCGTCGCGCGGCTACGCCTCGTCGCCGCGCAGCGTCAGCGCGAGCAGGCCGGGGAAGCGGGCGTCGAACTCCTCGCGACGCAGCCGGTTGAGCCGTCTGGGCCCTTGGTCGCGCTGCTCCACGAGCCCCGCGTCGCGCAGCACGGAGAAGTGATGGCTCTTGGCCGCGCGGCCGACCGGCACGTCGAAGTCGCTGCAGCTCAGCACCCAGTCGGGGGAGCCGGCCAACTCGCGGACCAACTGGATGCGCACGGGATCCGCGAGCGCGGACAGCGCGGCGACGAGCGGCACGTCGTCGGGGTGCGTGTGGACCGGCGCCGCCCGGTGGCTCGCCCGGTGCGCCGGGCTCGGTCCCTCGGTCAGCCGGCCCATTCCCCGATCCTCCTCCGAAAAGCAGTGTTCGATGACCATCGTACACTGCTACTGTTCCGAGTGTTCGCAACCCATCGAACACTCACGGAGGGTGGAACCACCCATGCGCGCAATCGAGTTCGACCAGTACGGCGGCCCCGAGGTACTCCGGACCGTGACGGCCGAGGCGCCCGAACCGGGCCCCGGAGAGATCACCATCGACGTCGCCTGGGCGGGGGTGAACTTCGCCGACGTCAAGGCCCGCGCCGAGGGCTACCGCGTCCCGTCCCTGCCCTTCCGGCCCGGACTCGAGGTCTCCGGGCGCGTCCGCGCGATCGGCGAAGGCGTCGAAGGCCTGAGCCCCGGACAGGAAGTGGCCGCGCTGGTCGACGGCGGCGGTTACGCCGAGGTCGTCCTCGCGCGGGCCGCACGCGTCTTCCCGCTGCCCGAAGGCCTCGACCTGCGTACCGCCGCCACGCTCCCGACCGTCCTGCCCACCGCGCACGCCCTGATCCACGAGGTCGGCAGGCTGCAACCGGGAGAGACCGTCCTCGTGCACGGCGCGGCCGGCGGCGTCGGCACGGCGGTCGGACAGCTCGCCCGGGCGGCGGGCGCCGGCGCGGTGTACGGCGTCGCCTCCAGCGACGACAAGGCCGACTACGCCCTCAAGTACGGCTACGACAAGGTGTTCCGCCCCGACACCTTCGACGCGGACGTGCGCCGGGCGACCGGGGACCGGGGCGTCGACCTGATCCTCGACCCGGTGGGCGGTGACACCCTGCGCCGGGGCCTGGAGGCCCTCGCCGTCTACGGCCGTCTCGTGTCCTACGGCAACGCCGGCGGCGCCGCCCCCTGGCAGGCCGGCCAGGCCGAACTCGCCTCGCGGGGCCGCTCCGTCAGCGCCTTCTCCGTGCTCAACCTGGCCCAGACGGACCCCGAAGCCCTGCGCGCCCTCACCGAACGCGCCCTGCGCGCCGCCCTCGACGGCAAGGTCACCCTCCCCGTCACCGCCGAACACCCCCTGGCGGAGGCGTCCCGCGCCCACGAACTCCTGGGCAGCCGCGCCTCCACCGGCAAACTGCTCCTGCGCCTCACCGACTGACCTGGAGCCGAACACCGATGGACCTGACCACCCGCGAGATCCGCCTGCCGCTCGGAGAGGTCGTCGCGATCCTGCGGGACCTGAACGAGTTCGTCGTCTCCCTGGACCGCCTCGGCTCCCGGCAGGCGGCGGGCACGGCCGACGACGCCACCGTCGGCGGATTCGTCGCCGACTGGGACGTCGCCCGCCGCCTGGCCCGTGCCCGCCGGACGATCGACCTCGCACTCGACAGGCAGGTGACCGAGGAGGAGAACGCCGCGATCGACGCCCTGTGCGAGCGAGGTCGCTTCTACGGCGACGACTTCCGCGGCGACGGCGAGCCGCGCGATCAGGGGCAGTAGGTGTCGGCGGCGGGACGGGTCCCCGTGGCGAGGAAGCGGGAGACCGTCGCGTCCCCGCAGGCGTTGCCGTTGTCGAGGTACGCGTCGTGGCCGGTGGAGTCGACGGTCACCATGACGGCCCGCCGGCCGAGGGCCTTGCGCAGGTTCCTGGCTCCGCTCAGCGGAGTCGCGACGTCGCGCTCGTTCTGGACGAGCAGGACGTTGGACGGGCCCTGGTCGGTGACGGTCACCGGCGGCTCCTGCGCCTTGTAGGGCCAGGCCGCGCAGACCATCGCGCTGCGGGGCATGCCGGCGGTGAGGGGGAACTCGGCCCGGCTCCTGGTGACGCCCTCCTGGTAGAGGGCCGTCGACGTGGGCCAGGCGATGTCGTTGCAGAGGGTGCCGGCGCCCACGGCGGCGACGTTCTGCAGTACCGCATCCGGGGGCCCGGCGGGCGCGGGCGGCAGCGTGCCCCGCTCCGCGGCGCGCATCAGGTCCGCCAGTACGGGGAAGTCGTCGGGGTCGTAGAGGCTGTCGAGCATGGTCTGCCGCAGCACGTTGCCGTTGAGCTCGGGCGGATTGGCGCCGGGCCAGGGGAGCGGCTCCTTGTCGAGCCGGGCGGCCAGGCTCAGGAAGCGGGTGCGCACCTCTTCGGGCGTGTCGGCGATCCGGTGCGGATTGCCGGGCGTCGCGGCCCAGCGGGCGAACACGGGGAAGGTGTCCTCCACGCCGCGTTCGTGGTGGGCGAGCCAGCCGCGCGACACCTTGGTCGGGTCCGGGTCGTCGTTGCTGTCGAGCACGAAGCGGTCGGTGCGCTGCGGGAAGAGCTGGGCGTAGACCGCGCCGACGTACGTTCCGTAGGACACGCCCCACGCCGAGATCCGCCGCTCGCCGAGCGCCGCGCGGAGCCGGTCGAGGTCACGGGCCTCGTTGCGGGTGCTGAGGTGCTTGATGAGCTCGCCGCCGTTGGCCGCGCACGCGTCGGCCATCCGCCGGGCGGTCTCCATGGCGCCGTCGACCGAACCGTCGGCGTCGGGCCACGGGCGCAGCTTGGACAGGGCCAGATCGCCGTGCTCCAGTCCGCAGTCGACGGAGGTGGACGGGGCCAGGCCGCGCGGCGCGAAGCCGATGAGGTCGTACGCGTCCCGCACGGACTGCGGCAGCTTCTGGCCCTTGCCGGACGGATCGTTGAGGCTCGACCCGCCCGGACCGCCGGGGACGAGGAACAGCGCGCCGCGCCGGGCTCCGGCGTTCTCGCTGCGGATCCGTGAGACGGCGATGCCGATCTGCTCGCCGCCGGGGTCGGCGTAGTTCATGGGGACGCGCAGGGTGGCGCACTCCTGACGCGGGTCGACGGTGGTGCCCGCGCACTTCTTCCAGTCCAGGCCCCTGGCCGCGGAGGGGGAGGCGGAGGGGGCGGCGGAGGCGGAGGCGGTGAGCGGCGGGAGGGTCGCCAGCGCGAGGGCGGTGGCGGTGGCGGCCAGAAGCGCGGAGTTCCTCTTGATCGGAGTCATGGGAGGAGCCTCGCGCACGCCCGCCTCCACACCCATCCGGCCAACTGCCGTACCCGTGCGGGGGATTACCCCCGAGGGCGCCTTCAGGGCCGGCCGGGGGCCGTGCGCCTCACCCGGTACGCCCCGGGCGGCGGCTACCGTCGGGGCATGACTGCTGACTCCCTGCGCTCCGTCACCGTCGAGCGCACCGCCCCGAACCGGTTCACCGCGACGAACGTCCGCGGCGGGACGGTGAGCTTCGAGACCGGCGACGGCGCCGCCTTCACGCCGGTCGAACTGCTCCTGGCCGCGATCGGCGGCTGCACCGCCGCCGACGTCGACGTCGCCACCACCCGGCACGCCGAGCCCGACACGTTCTCCGTCACCGTGACCGGGAACAAGGTCGCCGACGAGGACGGCAACCGCATGACCGATCTGGAGGTCACGTTCACCGTCGCGTTCCCGGAGGGGGAGGGCGCCGACCGGGCGCGGGCGATCCTGCCCCGCGCCGTCAAGACCTCCCACGACCGCCTGTGCACGGTCAGCCGCACCGTGGAGGCGGGAACGCCGGTCGCCATCCGGGTGACCGACGCCTGACCCCGCTGACCTGCGACATCAAGGCCCCGACGGCAGTCGGGGCCTTTCGCGTACCTCCCCGGAACCACTCGTTCTCTGTGACCCACCTCACATTACCGGCGGTATCTGAAACAGGGTGTCGCAGGTAAATTGCGGGTACCGCACAGGTGGAACCTCGTGTCTGAGTAACCGTCAGCGCCCCGAGCGGCGTGACCCCCTCCGTCCCTGACTCCCAGGGGCTCACGAACGAGAGTGAGGACCCTCCGCGATGGAGCAGCAGCACGTCGACGTCCTGGTCATCGGCGCAGGAATATCCGGCATCAGCGCCGCGCGCCACGTCCTGCGGGACAACCCCCGCGCCTCGCTCGTCGTGCTCGAGCGCCGCGCCCGCGTCGGCGGCACCTGGGACCTCTTCCGGTACCCCGGCATCCGCTCCGACTCCGACATGCCCACCTTCGGCTTCGGCTTCCGCCCCTGGACCGACGCGCGCATCCTCGCGGGCGGCGCACAGATCCGGCAGTACGTCGAGGACGCGGCGGCCGACGGCGGCATCCTGGGCCGCGTCCGCTTCGGCCGCCGCGCGATCAGCGCCGACTTCTCGCACGAGACGGGCCGCTGGGCCGTCGAGGTCGAGGACGAGAGCACCGGCACGCACGAGTCGTACAGCGCCGGCTACCTCGTCGGCGCGACCGGCTACTACGACTACGACAAGCCCTACCGGCCCGATTTCCCCGGCGAAGCCGACTTCCAGGGCACGATGGTCCACCCCCAGCAGTGGCCCGAAGACCTCGACCACACCGGCAAGCGTGTCGTCGTCATCGGCTCCGGCGCCACCGCCATCACCCTCCTCCCGGCGATGGCCGGCGAGGCCGAGCACGTCACCATGCTGCAGCGCTCGCCCACGTACATCCTCGCGCTGCCCGAGGTCGACCCGCTCACCTCCGTGCTCCAGAAGCTGCGCGCCCCCGCCCGGCTCATCCACAAGATCGTCCGGGCCCGAAATGTCGCGCTGCAGCGCGGGAGTTACGCCTTCTGCCGCAAGTACCCGCGCTTCGCCCGCAAGGTCCTCCTCGGTCTCGTCCGGGCCCAGGCCGGCAAGGGCGTCGACATGAAGCACTTCAGCCCCCGCTACAAGCCCTGGGACCAGCGGCTGTGCGTGGTCCCCGGCGGCGACCTGTTCAAGGTGCTCAAGAGCGGGAAGGCGTCCGTCGCCACCGACCACATCGACACCTTCACGCCCGACGGCATCCGCCTGAAGTCCGGTGCGGAACTGAAGGCGGACATCGTCGTCACCGCCACCGGCCTGAGCGTCCGTCTGATGGGCGGCATGGAGCTCACGGTCGACGGCCGCCCCGTCGACATCACGAACCGGGTCCTCTACAAGGCGGTCCTGCTGGAGGGCGTGCCCAACATGTCCCTCGTCATCGGCTACACGAACGCTTCCTGGACCCTGAAGGCGGACCTCGCGGCCGACTACACCGCCCGCCTCCTCGCCCACATGCGGCGCCACGGTCACGACATCGCCACCCCCGTCGCGAGCGACGGCGACCGCTCCGACTTCTCCGTCATGGGCGAGGCGCTCACCTCCGGCTACATCGCCCGCGCCGACCAGGTCATGCCCCGCCAGGGCACGCGCGACCCGTGGCGCCTGTGGAACAACTACTACCGCGACCGCGCCATGCTCCGCGACGCCCCCATCGACGACAGCCCCCTGCGCTTCGACAAGGCGGGCCCCACGGCCGCGAACGACACGGCCGCGAACGGCACGGCCGACACAGCCGGCGCCGCCCAGGAGCCGACCCGCGCCGCCTGAGGACCGGCACCGCACGCCCGCAGCACCCACCCGCAGCACCCGCCCCACCCGAGCCGCCACCCTCCGAGCCGACGATCGAGGACGAAGATGACCGCGAACCTGACCAGGAAGGTCTACGACGAGCGCCTGCGGACCCTGTCCGAGGGCTCCGTCAACGTCAACTTCAACGCGTTCAAAGACATCAAGTGGGACGACCCCGAGTTCGCCGTCGACCCCGAGGACCCCCGCTGGGTGCTGACCTCCGCGGACGCGCTGGGCGCCCACCCCTGGTACAAGGAACAGTCCCTCGAGACGCAGATCCGCATCGGCATCTGGCGCTGGGCGGTGATCGCCAAGGTGGGCATGCAGTTCGAGAACATCCTCATGCGCGGCGCGCTGGACTACCTCTACGAACTGAACAACCAGAACCTCGAGTTCAGGTATCTCACCCACGAGATCACCGAAGAGACCCACCACACCCAGATGTTCCAAGAGCTGGTCAACCGCACGGGCGTCGACACCGCCGGCGGCAAGCGCTGGTTCCGCAAGGTCAGCCGCTTCCTGCCGCTCGCCGGTTCCCTCTACCCCGAGGCCTTCTTCACCGGCATCCTCGCCGGCGAGGAGCCCATCGACCACCTCCAGAAGGCCGCCCTGCGCAGCGGCGAACCCGTCCACCCCCTCCCGCAGCGGATCATGCAGATCCACATCGCCGAGGAGGCCCGGCACATCTCCTTCGCCCACGAGTTCCTGCGCCTGCGCGTCCCCCGCTTCGGCAAGGCCCGCCGCGGCGCCCTGTCCGTCCTCTTCCCGCTCATCATGCGGGTCCTGTGCGACGTCATCATGATTCCGGACCGCAAGGACGCCGCCCGGGTCGGCATCCCGGACTGGGTCGTCAAGGACGTCTTCTGGAAGTCCGAGGCCGGCGAGAAGATGCTCCACGACCTCTTCTCCGACGTGCGCATGCTCGCCGACGACCTCGGCCTCATGAACAAGGTGTCCCGCCCCGTGTGGCGCGCCCTGCGCATCGACGGCCGCCCCGCCCGCTTCCGCGGCGAGCCCGCCCCGCTCACGGACTGAAGTCCCGCTCGCCGGCTGACGCCCCGCGAGACCCGCACCACCCTTCGCTGAACGCCCGAACGGAGACCAGCCCGCCGTGCCGTACGTCGTCACCCGATCCTGCTGCGCCGACGCCTCCTGCGTGCTGGCCTGCCCGGTCAACTGCATCCACCCCGCCCCCGGCGAGCCCGGCTTCGCGACCGCCGAGATGCTCTACGTCGACCCGCGCACCTGCGTCGACTGCGGCGCCTGCACCAGCGCCTGCCCCGTCGACGCGCTCAAGCCCCACACCGCGCTCGGCGAGGCGGAGCTTCCCTTCCTCCAGCTCAACGCCGACTACTACAAGACCAATCCGCACGACGACCGCACCCCCATGTACGTCGTCCCCAGGCAACGCACCCTGCCCGCAGGCGAGTTGAAGGTCGCTGTCGTCGGCGCCGGCCCCGCCGGACTGTTCGCGGCCGACGAACTCCTGCGCCACCCGGGCGTCAGCGTCACCGTCCACGACCGCCTGCCCACGCCGTACGGACTCGCGCGGGCCGGGGTCGCCCCCGACCACCAGGACACCAAGCAGGTCACCCGCCTCTTCAGGACCATCGAGTCGCAGCCAGGCTTCAGCTACCGCCTGGGCGTCGAGATCGGCACCGACCTCACCCACACCGACCTGCTGCGCGAACACCACGCCGTCATCTACGCCGTCGGCGCCGCCACTGACAAACGCCTCGGCATCGAGGGCGAGGACCTGCCCGGCAGCGTCTCCGCCACCGACTTCGTCGCCTGGTACAACGGCCACCCCGACCGCGCCCACGACGACCACCGCCTCGACACCGAGCGCGCCGTCGTCATCGGCAACGGCAACGTCGCCCTCGACGTCGCCCGCATCCTCACCGCCGACCCCGACACCCTCGCCCGCACCGACATATCGGACCGCGCGCTCGCCGCACTGCGCACGAGCAAGATCCGAGAGGTCGTCCTCCTCGGCCGCCGAGGTCCCGCCCAGGCCGCGTTCACCGTGCCCGAGCTCCTCGCCCTGTCCGCCCTGAAGGACGTCGACGTCACCGTCGAGGGCTGGCCCGAAGGCCTGGACGCCGACGCCTCCGATGCCTCCGACGCCTCCGGCGCATCCGACGTCAGCGAGAAGACCCGGCTGCTCGCCCAGCTGGCCGCCCGCACCCCGTCCGAGGGCCGGCGCCGCATCGTGCTCCGCTTCCTCGCCGCCCCGGCCCGCCTCACCGGCGACAGCCGCGTAGAGGCTCTGGAGATCAACCCCACCACCCTGCACACCGACGAGGACGGCACCGTACGCGCCCTGGCCTCCGGCGACACCGAGACCCTGGAGACCGGTCTGGTCCTGCGCTCCGTCGGCTACCGCGCCCGCCCCGTCCCCGGCCTGCCCTTCGACGAGGCCACCGCGACGGTCCCGCACGAGGCCGGCCGCGTCGAGCCCGGCGTCTACGTCGCGGGCTGGATCAAGCGCGGCCCCACCGGATTCATCGGAACGAACAAGACCTGTGCCCACGAGACCGTCGAGTCCCTGCTCGACGACTTCGCCCACGGCCGCCTCACCCGCCCCGTGTCCGCCGTCGACGTGGCGCCTCAGGCCCTCGGCCTGAGGGACTGGCACGCCATCGACCAGGCGGAACGCGCGGAGGGCGAGGCGCAGGGCCGCCCCCGCGTCAAGTTCACGGACAGGGAGTCCCTGCACCGCGCCGCGAAGAACACCCCGGCCGTCACCGCCTGACGGCGACCGGTACGCGACGCCCTCCCCGAACCAGGGGAGGGCGTCGTCGTCAGGCGCCCTCCAGGTCCGCCACCCGGTCGTCCGGCGACAACGCGACACCGTAACCGCGCAGCGTCGCGTCGAGCACCGCCCACACCGACCGGCACAGCATCGCGCGCAGCTCCTCCTCCGACAGCTCGCGCTCGGGGTCGCGCATCCACTGGTTCACCGCGCTGTCCACGAACCCGACGATCCCGATCGCGACCGACCGGATCGGCGCCTCCTTGACCCCCAGCGCCTTGAGCACGTCGCCGAAGCGATCACTCAGCATCATCGCGATCGCCGTCTTGGTGTCCGCCACGAGCGAGCCGTCGCCCATCGCGTGGTCCGCCACACCCATGTAGGCGTAGAGCCGCGGATGCTGCGCCACCCAGTCCAGATGCGCGCCGACCACGCGGCGCACGGACTCCTCGACCGTCCCGTCGAACGTGAGCGTCGGCTCCATCCGCTTCACGAACGACTCGACCACGCGCCGCCGGATCAGCTCGTCCAGCGACGCACGGTCCTTGAAATGCCGGTAGAGCACGGACCGGGGCAGGCCCACGCGCTCCGCGAGCCGCTGCACCCGGAACTGCGCGCCCTCCTCCTCGATGAGCGCGACCGCGGCGTCCACCAACTCGACCTGACGCTGCGCCTTGTGCTCGTCCCAGCGGGTGGAGCGTCCGTCGATCTGCGGCTCACCGCCGGTTCTTTGCGCCATCCCCCCAGGATATCGGCCGTCCGAACACATACGCGCCTTCACATGCGTTCTGCCCCTGCCTTGATCGCCTCCCGGATGCGGTGGTAGGTGCCGCAGCGGCAGATGTTGCGGATCTCGTCGAGGTCGGTGTCGGTGATCTCGTGGCCGGCGGCTCTGGCCTGATTGACCTTGGCGACGGCCGCCATGATCTGGCCGGGCTGGCAGTAGCCGCACTGGGCCACGTCGTACTCCAGCCAGGCCTCCTGCATCGGGTGCAGCTCGGTGTCGACGGTGTCGGCGAGGCCCTCGATCGTGGTGATCTCGTCGTCCGGCGCGATGTCCTTGACCTGGACCGAGCAGGGGTTGAAGGCCTTGCCGTTGACGTGGGAGGTGCAGGCCTTGCAGACGTTGATGCCGCAGCCGTACTTCGGGCCGGTGACGCCGAGGACGTCGCGCAGGACCCACAGCAGCCGGACGCTGTCGTCGACGTCGACGGTGACGGGCTTGCCGTTGAGGATGAAGGTGTGGGTGCTCACGTGCGCTCCTCAGAAGGTGTGGCTCAGGCCGTCGGTCGGCGATGCGGGGACGGGCGGGACGAACGGCTTGACCTCGAAGTCGACCGTGCCGTGGTTGACCGGGAATCGTGTGGGCACGGTCCCGGTCGCTCGCGCGTAGGCGCAGGCCACGGCTGCGACGGACGCGGCGACGCCCGCCTCGCCGGCGCCGCCCGGCTGCTGCGAGTCCGAGGGCATCACGACGCACTGGAAGTCGGTCGGGACGTTCCACTGCCGGGTGTAGAAGTAGTTGTCCCAGCTGGCCTCGAGGAAGTGCCCGTCGCGCAGGTGCAGGCTGCTGGTCAGCGCGAGCGCGATCCCGTCCGAGACGCCGCCCATCATCTGCGCTTCGAGGCCCTTGGGGTTGATCACGAGCCCGGCGTCCACGGCGATGACGGCCTTGGTCACGCGCGGCCCGGTCACCCCGTTCGGTACCTTCCGGTTCACGGTCTCGGGCCGGCAGTCGATCTCGACGAGAACGGCGGTGGCGCCCTTGTACTCACTGTGGATCGCGATGCCCTGCGCCGTCCCGGCGGGCATCGACCTGCCCCAGTCACCGACCTCGGCGACCTTCTTCAGCGCCGCCGTGACCCGCTCGTTCTTCAGGAACGCGAGGCGGAACTCCAGCGGGTCCTTGCCGAGCTTCTTCGCGAGCTGGTCGACGACCAGCTCGTTGGCGCAGGCGACGTCGGGGGAGTAGATGTTGCGCATGCTCCCGGTGTTGAACCGGGCGTCCGCCTCGCTGAGCAGCTGCGTGACGACACCGAAGTTGTACGGGAGCTCCTGGGTCAGGGTGAAGATCGTCTCGGAGAAGGCCAGCCCGCCGAGCCCTGTGGGCAGCCGGTCCGCCGTCGCCGTGATCATCTCGCCGAGCCCGTGACTGAAGTCGGTGACGACACTCGTGTGCCGCTGCTCGAAGGTGAGGACCTGCCCGGCGAGATACGTGGCCCGGATCCGGGACGTGGCCATGGGATGCACCCGGCCCTGGCGGGGTTCGTCGGCGCGGTGCCACATCAGCTTGACCGGCTTGCCCATCGCCTTGGACACCTTGGCCGCCTCGATCGCGGCGTCGCCGAACAGCTTGTGCCCGAAGGAGCCGCCACCGGTGACGACGTTGACCTTCACCGCGCCCATCGGCAGCCCGACGGCCTTGGCGATGTCGCCCTGGGCCACGATCGGTGACTTCAGGCCCGCCCACACCGTCGCCCGGTCGGAGCGGACGTCGGCGATCGCGCAGTTCGGCTCCAGCGCGGCGCTGCTGCGGAACATGAAGGTGAAGTCCGCCTCCACGGTCTTCGCGAGCAGCGGGATGTCCGGGACGGCCAGCGGGAGTTCGGCCTTCCGCAGCCGCGCCAGGATCGTCTCGTCGGACTCTCCCTCCACCGAACCGGCGGCCCACTCCACGTCGAGCGCCCGCACGGCGTCGATGCACTGCCCGAACGTCTTCGCGCGCACCGCGACCCCGGTGTCGACCACGGCCACGTCCGTGACACCCGGCAGCGCCAGGACCGCGGCCTGGTTGCGGACGGACTTCGGCGACCCGTTCAGCGTGGGCGGGCGGCAGACCATGGTGGGCAGGGCGTCCGGCACCTGCAGGTCCATCGCGTACTTCTTCTGCCCGGTGACCGCGAGACGGGCGTCGTCGCGCCCGTGCGGCTTGCCGATCACGGAGAAGTCCGAGGTGGGCTTGAGCTCGGCGGCGACGACCTTGACCGTGCTGCTGGCGGCCTTGACCGCCAGGTCCCCGTAGGACACGGACGACCCGTCCGGCGCGGAGATCACCCCGGCCTTCGACTCCAGCAGGTCGACCACCGAGCCGAGCTCGATCGCCGCCGCCTCCAGGAGTGCCTTGCGGGCGATGGCCGCGGCGACCCGGACCGGCGTGAACATCGACACCGTGGTGTTCGAGCCGCCGGTCAGCTGGTTCAGGAGCAGCTCGGGGCGGGCCGGCGCCAAGGTCACATGGACCTTGTCGACGGGCAGGTCGAGCTCCTCGGCGATGATCATCGCCGTCGAGGTCGTGATGCCCTGACCGACCTCCATCCGCGGCAGCTCGAACGACGCCGTGCCGTCCTCGTGCAGCACGATCTTGATCAGCGCGGACGTCGGCCGCGCGGCGTCGGTCTGCATGTCCTCCAGGTCGTACAGCTCCGGAATCTGCGGCAGCGAGGGCACGGCGGCCTGCGCCGGTGCGCTCAGCGTGAGGTCGGCACCGACCGCGAGCGTCGCTCCGGCCAGGACGTACCCCAGGAACGCGCGGCGCCCCAACGGCGCGCGCTCACCGCGTCGACGGGTGTGACCACCCCTGGAAGGGACATCGGTCATCGAGCGTTTCCTCTCTGCTTCCGGTCGCGTCCGCACCCGCTCCGGCCGTCCGGCCCTGACGCGGTGTGCGGGGTCCATCATGCTTGATCGGTGCATGGCGAGCGGAACTTCGGATTTCTGTACGTGAGCAGACCATGCGTCAGATATGAGCAGCGCAACGATAGTTGGGCCGATGCCAGGTCAAGTGAGGCGGTTCGGTGACGCGTTCACGACTTCGCCGCGTACCGGAACCTTTCCACACGCGCGCTTCACCGGCTCTCCGTATCGGCGTGCTTCACTCTCGGCTCAAGATCAACATCTCCACCGGATCAGAGAATGGGCCGACCGTGAACATACGCACGACCCGACGGGCAGCAGCAGCCCTGCTGTCACTCGCGCTCCTCCCCGCCGCCCTCGCCGGCGCCACCGTCGCGCAGGCGCAGACGCCGTCCCCCGCGCCGAAGGTGACGATCGGCGAGCAGACCACCGACCCGCAGAAGGTGCGGGACTTCTGGACCGCCGAGCGCGTCGGCCAGGCCCTCGCCAACGAGAAGAAGGACCAGGCCGCCTTCGACCGGAAGGCCGCGGCCGCGACGGGGGAGGGCAGGCGCAGACCCGTCGAGCAGACCCGCCCGGCGCAGTCCGCGCCGGCGGTCTCCGGCAGGACGATCGCGCCGCTCGCCACGAGCTCGGCGGTGCCGGAGATGCCGTACGCCCAGCCGGTCCCGTTCCCGCAGTCCCAGCCCGCCGTCATGGTCGGGAAGATCCTGTTCACCGCGAAGGACGGCACCACGCACGGCTGCACCGGCTCGTCCATCGTCACCGCCAACAAGAACACGGTGTGGACCGCCGGTCACTGCGTCCACCCCGGTGACGGCTCGGGCGCCGAGGGCTTCTACAACGACATCGTCTTCATCCCCGGCTTCAAGAAGAACGACCAGGCGCCCGAGGGCTACGACGCCCCGTGGGGCGAATGGGCCGCCAGGGCGAAGGTCGCGCCCACCGCGTGGACCGCGGACGGCGACATGTTCTGGGGCGACATGGCCGCCTTCACGGTCGTCCCGCCGGCCGGCTACACGAACCTGACCGACACCCTCGGTGCCTTCGGCTACAAGTTCGGCTCCGGCCCCGACTGGTCGGACATCATCGACGCCGGCTTCCCCGGCGACGGCTACCGGCGCACCGACATGGACGGCTTCACGCAGTTCTACTGCACCGGCAACGCGCAGGACGCCACCCCGTTCTTCCCCGTGGACGACCGGCTGGAGATCGACTGCGACATGGGCCACGGCGCCTCGGGCGGCCCGATGTCCACCCCCGAGGGCCAGATCGTCGGCGTCAACTCGCACGGCGAGGAGGACAGCGCGGGCAACATCTCCTCGGCGCTCCTGTACAGCTCGGCGCACGCCGACAACGCCATCGACGTGATCAACCGGATCGGCACGCTCAGCTAAGGCCTTTCGGTCCGCCACGGGGGAGCGGGCACCGGGCGCACTCTGCCCGGTGCCCGCTCCCTCGGCATCAGCGGTCCGGGCCCGCGAACTCGGGATCGAGTGCCGCTCCCGTCGGCGGCGGCCCCGCGTTGGCCCGCCTCTGGCTCACGTACGCGGTCCTGATCGCGTCGGTCGACATCTTCTGCCAGTCCTCCGGAAGCCTCAGCCCTGCCGCGGCGCGCTCCTGTTCCCACCGCGCGACCAACGCCTGTCGTGTGCGCGGCATTTCGTCGGCCGGCGGCCTGGGGCTGACCGTCACCCCCGACGTCGGTTCCCCGAGGGAGGACACCGTCACCGCGGCCCCCGCCCCCAGGACGAACGCCGCCGCCACGCCCCACCACGCCTTGCGCCCCATCCCGCACCCCTGCCTCGCACCCGTCCGACAATGATCAAGGAGCGTACCCGCACGCGAACCTGGGCAAGGAGACGGCGACTACCTCCTCGCGCCGCTCCGGGTACGGCACTTCACCCGCACCTCATCGATCTGACGGACGGCCGGTCAGCACGCGGACCAGCTCGGCGGGACGGCTGAGCGCGACGGCGTGGCCCGCGGCGATCTCCTCCGGCACCACGCCGAGGCGCTCGCGCACGACCCGGCGCAGGAAATCGGGCGGGAAGAAGCGGTCCTCGGTGCACAACACGTACCGGGTCGGCACGTCCGGCCACGCCTCCAGGGGCCACGGTTGCGCCGAAGCGGCGGCCGACGGATGCGCCCGCTCCCTGCTCATCGCCTCCTCGGCGAGGGCGCGCGGCACGTCGTGGTAGAACGCGACGTGGGGGTCGTCGCTTCCGGTCAGGCCACCGTCCCGCGCGGCCTGACGCCGCACCGCCTCGGGATACCCGGTCCGGCTCCACCACTCGTCCGGCGACTCACCCGGCGCCGGGACCATCCCGGCGACCAGCACGAGCTCGTCGACCGGGCGGCGCACGGCAACCAGGGGAGCGGTGAACGCCCCGAACGACTGCCCCACGACGAC
The DNA here is from genome assembly GCF_055558275.1 of Streptomyces sp. NPDC025806. NCBI lineage: Bacteria > Bacillati > Actinomycetota > Actinomycetes > Kitasatosporales > Streptomycetaceae > Streptomyces > Streptomyces sp. NPDC025806. The sequence continues at coordinate 275,956 of NZ_JBVHMU010000005.1, forward strand.
CAGACCCCGCCGGTCACCGACCGCCTCGACCACGGCGTCGGCGTAGTCGTCGAGGGTCAGCGCGTCGTCGTCCGCCGGAAGATCCGGAGCCACGACGTCGTGCCCGCGCGCCCTGAGCTCGACTCCGACCAGATGCCAGTACCAGCCGACGTCCCCGGCTCCGTGGATCAGCACGTAGGTGCTCACGACGTGTCTCCTCGCATCCGGTCAGACGTTCGTCGATGTCCCGGGCCGAGGTCCGCGGCCCTCGCTGCGTCGAGATCCTCGCAGGTGTCGAGGCCCGCCGGGCGGTCACGAGGCACGGAGGGGCGCGCGGAGGCACGTAGGTGCACGTACGCGGCCGACCGGCATACGTATCCGTCCCCCGGGGGCTACCGATCTTGCGTATCTCCCCACGTCAGGGCGCGTTCAGCAGGACGGAACCCGGACCGTACGCCCCCCGACGAAAGTGATCCGACGTGAGCAACCTGGTCGTCGCCCTGGTGAAAGCAGCCGAACGGCACCCGCAGCGTGTGGCGGTGCGCGGTGACGGGAGCGCCCTCACCTACGCCGAACTGGACGAGTTCAGCGCCAGGGCGGCCGGCGGAATGCGGGCCCACGGCGTACACCCCGGCGACCGGGTCGGGCTGAGGCTGCCCTACTCCCCGGTCTACGCGGTGCTCTGCTTCGGCGCACTGCGCGCCGGTGCCGTCGTCGTGCCGATGTACCCGAGCGGGCCGCAGGCCACCGCACCGACTCGCACCGACACGTGTGGCGCCCGGCTCGTGTTCACCGCGCCCGACGAGGCGGCCGTGCGCGACGCCCGCGCGGGCGACACGACACTCGTGCAGGTCGGCCCCGACTTCCTCGACCAAGTCGGCTTCTGGCCCCGGCACTTCGACGCCGTCAGCCGCGCCGATCACGATCCCGCGGTGCTGATCGACGAGACCGTCACGCACGAGGCCCGCGGCTACGCGCGGGCCTCGTGCGGACCGCACGCGGTGATGCGTGGCGGCGCCTGCCTGCCCGCCGCCCCGCGGCCGTCGGTGAATCGCTGTCGCGCCGGACGCGGGGGACCGACCCCCGTGGGGGCCGCGCCCGGCTGCCGTTGAGGCGGGTCAGCCGTTGGCCAGGGCCTTGACGCGGTCGGGCGCCCCGTTGAACTTGTCGTGGTCCCCGACGGTCGGGCCGGAAGCGGTGTACTGCCACATCGTGTGGAACTTCCAGCCGGCCGGCAGCTGTCCCACGGTCGAGGCGTAGCGGGCGATCCACAGCGGGTTGGTGGCGGCGAAGCCGCTGTAGTTGCCGGTGCACGTCTTCCACCAGCTGGTGGAGGTGTAGATGACGGCGTCCCGGCCGGTCCGGCGCTCGTACTGCTTCAGGAAGTCCCGGATCCAGCTGACGAGTTGACGGGACGTCTTGCCGTAGCACGTCGAACCGTAGGGGTTGTACTCGATGTCGAGCACGCCCGGCAGCGTCTTGCCGTCCTTGGACCAGCCGCCGCCGTGGTTGACGAAGTAGTCGGCCTGCTTGGTGCCGCTGGACGTGTCCGGGGTGGCGAAGTGGTAGGCGCCGCGGATCATGCCGTTCCGGTACGAGCCGTTGTACTGCTGGGCGAAGTACGGGTTCTTGTAGGACTTGCCCTCGGTCGCCTTGACGTAGGCCCACTTCACGCCGCTCTTGCGCAGAGTGGACCAGGCGACGTTGCCCTGGTGGCTGGAGACGTCCACGCCCTTGGTCTGCACGACGCGGGTCTCGACGGGGACCCCTTCGATCCCCTCGTTGGCGAGGACGCCCTCGCCCATGAACGCGGTGCCGCGGTCGGGCGTCGGCTGACCTGTGTCGTCGGCCGACGCGGAAACCGCGGGCAGGGCCAGCAGGAGGAGCTGCGAGGCGACCAGTGCGCCGGAGGCGAGCCGGCGGCGACGGTTGCTGGGTGCTGCTGCAGATACGTTGCGCATGCGGCTCATCTGACCCCCTGTCACAGCGGGCCGCATCTCACAGTGGGCCAGACGGTGTTGGGCGCCAGGCCCCCTCATCGTCGACGGCAGCGATCGGACTTGCGTCCTCGCAGGTCAGCGCGCGCGGGCGGGTGGGAACGGGCGCATCACGCCGAGGGGTGCGCCCGTCGGAGCGTCGTCTCCACCCTGTCGAGCATCTGGCCGAGGAGATGCAGGGCGCGGGCGTGCGTGGGCGCGCCGCGTGCGGTGCCTTTCCAGTACACGTCCGTGAACGCCTCGACGGCAGGCAGGATCTGACGGTCGTCCCGGGTCGCGAGGACGAGCACGAAGCGGGCGTGGTCGCCGATGTCGGTGCCCCGCGGGTGCTGTTCGACCACCCCGCGCAGGCGTGCGGTGAGCGCGGGAAGAGTGCGGGCGGTAGGGAAGACCACGGCGAGCGAGGCCAGCGCCAGTCGTACCGCCGGGCACTCGACCGACCAGCGAGCCAGCAGGTCAGGGGTGCAGGACTGAACAGCCTTTCGAGCTCGGTGCTCACTGTCCGGATCTGCGTGCGGCGGAGTCACGGGCCAGCATCCGGCCGACTTCCGCTCCGCGACCGTCGCGGCGCAGAACAGGAGTTCCACCGCGTTGAAGCGCTGCCGGGCCGGCACCCGGTCGTCGCAGGCGAGGGCCGCGAGCAGCGGGACGCCGGCAGCGGTGTCGGGCCGGCAGGTGTCCTGGTGGAGGACGTCGTTGTAGAAGTCGCCGAGGAAGCCGCTGTCGTCCTTCCAGAACGGGTCGGCCTCCGGCGCGAAGAGTATCGCCGCCTGCGGTGGGTACGGGCCCGTCGCCCGGTCGGCTATGACGTCCCGGAAGATCCGGCGGATCGGCGGCCCGAACTCGGGAGCGGTGTGCGTGGTCATGGCCGTCGCAGAGTACTGCCGAGCGGGGGAGCGGTGGCGCTCAGGGGCCGCCAGTCTTCGGGTTCTCCAGGGCGTCGGGTGCGCCGAGCGGGGGTGCACTCCTCTCTGCCGTCCGCGGACCGGATCCGGTGAACAGGGCAGCGGGGCCCGGCTGATGTCGACGACCTCCGGACCCGCGCCGGTCGAGGTGTGGCGCCGGCGGCTGGAGTCCGGAGAGGAGTACCCGAGCCCGCCCCACCAGGGTGTGCGCGACTCGGTGGCGGGTCAGGCGGCGGTCATGCTGGGGGAGCGTTCGGCGGACAGGGCGACGGCTCGCCGCACCGACTCCTGGGCCGCGGTCAGCAGCGGCAGGCGCACGGCAGGGCTGGGGATGCGGCCCTGCGCGTGCAGCACTCCCTTGATGACGGTCGGGTTCGGCTCGGCGAAGAGCGCGGCGGAGAGCCGGGCCAGGTCGGCGCCGAGTCGACGCGCCGGTTCGGCCGCGCCGGCCCGCCACAGCGCGATCAGCTCGGCGTAGTCGGCGGTGCGGACGTTGGCGGAGGCCAGGATGCCGCCGTGCGCCCCTGCCGCGAGCAGCGGCGAGATGACCGCGTCGTCGCCGCCGAGCACCGCGAAACCGGCCGGCGGCGCGCCGAGCAGCTCCATCGCCGCCGCGTCGATCGCACCGGTCGCGTACTTGACCCCGACGACCTCCGGCAGCTCGCCCAGCGCGGTGAGCGCGCTCGTGCCCAGCGGCTGACCCGTGCGGTACGGGATGTCGTACACGACCAGCGGCAGACCCCCGTGCTCGGCGAGCGCCGTGAAGTGCGCCAGCGTCCCCGCGAGGCCCGGCCGCGTGTACGGCGGCGCGGGCACCAGCGCCGCGGCGACATCGCCCCGCGCGGCGAGTTCACGCAGGGACGTCACGGCGGAGGCGGTGTCGTTCGTGCCGACGCCCACGATCAGGGGCGCTCCGTGTGCCCGGCAGGCGGCGGCGCACACGCGCACGACGGTCCGCTTCTCCTCGGAGGTCAGCGTGGCCGCCTCCGCGGTGGTGCCCAGGGCGACGAGCCCGCGAGCCCCGCCCGTCGACAGCGCCTCGTCGGCGAGACGGGCGAGCGCGTCCGGGGCGAGGCGCAGATCGTCGGTGAACGGGGTGACCAGCGGGACGAACAGGCCGGAGAGGTCCGCTTCGGGGTGCATGCGCGTTTCCATGCACCCAGCCTGACCGACACCGACCCGGTAGATCCAGTTCATGTTTCTTCGCTCATGCGTAAGCTCACCTTATGCTCGATGTGAGACGACTCCACCTGCTGCGCGAACTGGACCGGCGCGGCACCATCGCGGCCGTGGCCGAGGCGCTGACCTTCACCGCGTCGGCCGTCTCCCAGCAGCTGAGCGTCCTGGAGCGCGAGGCCGGCGTGCCCCTGCTGGAGCGCAGCGGCCGGCGCGTGGTCCTCACCCCCGCGGGACGCACCCTCGTCGGTCACGCCGACGCCGTCCTGGAGCGCCTCGAACTCGCCGTGTCCGAGCTGGCCGGGGCCCGCGAGGGCATCGCCGGATCGCTGCGCATCGGCACGTTCCCGTCGGGCGGCCCCGCGATCGTGCCCGCGACCCTGGCCGAACTGGCCCGGCGCCATCCCGCGCTGGAGCCGATGGTGCAGGAGATCGACTCGGCGCGCGTCTCCGACGGCCTGCGGGCCGGCGAACTCGACGTGGCGCTCGTCCACGACTACGACTTCGTGCCCGCCTCGCCCGACACCACGATGGACCAGGTTCCCTTGCTGGAGGAGCCGATGTACCTGGCCACGGGCGGCGCCCCTGCCGACGCGGGCACCACCCGAGGCGGCGACTCGCTGGCGGACCTTCTCGGCCCGTGGGCGGAGGCGCCGTGGATCACCGCGAGGGACGGCACGACCGGTCACGCGATGGCCGTCCGCGCCTGCCAGGCCGCCGGCTTCCGCCCGCGCATCCGCCACCAGGTCAACGACTTCCGTACGGTCCTGGCGCTGGCCGCCATCGGCCAAGGCGCCGGATTCGTACCGGAGATGGCGACCGCGCAGGCCCCCGACGGCGTGCTCCTGACCCGACTGCCTCTCTTCCGCCGCTCGAAGGTCGCCTTCCGTGCCGGTGGCGGCACCCACCCGGCGATCGCGGCGTTCGTGGCCGCCGCGCGGACGGCAGTTGGCGGCAGTAGCTGAAAAGAGGGGCGTCACCGGGTGACCATGACGGGGCGGGGCCGTTCGCGCAGACGTGCGAGGCCGGGCCGAAGAAGGCGACGAGAGACAGGGGCGGCGGCATGGGCAGAGGCATGGACGGGGGCCTGGATGCGGGCGTGGCGCGGGCGATCTGGCAGGAGCTGGAACCCCTGCACGCTGTCACCTACTTCGCCCCGGAGTGTGTCACCGCGCATCGGGAGGCCGGACTGCGAGGCTTCTGGATGGGCTACTTCGGGGCGCGGGCGGCGCCCCTGGGCGCGGTGTCGGCGGGGGTCGTCGAGGCGGCCTTCTTCAACTTCCATCCCGCGATGGTGCGTCGCGCCGTCCCCGACGCCTGGGGTTTCGCCGCACCCGAAGCCGTCCTCCGGGCCCGCTCCACGGCCGCTGCCGCGGCGCTGCGCCGCGTGGCGCCGTCCGCGGCGGAGACGGCGGCGCGGATCACCCCCCTGCTGGAGCGGGTGGTCGCCGCGGCGGACGGCGCCGGACGCCCGCTGTTCGCCGCCAACCGGGACCTGGATGTCCCCGACGACCCGGTCGAGGCCCTGTGGCAGCACACCACGACCCTGCGCGAGCACCGCGGCGACGGACATGTCGCCGCCCTGACCGCGGAAGGCGTGGGCGGATGCGAGGCGCACGTCCTGTTCGCGGCCTGCGAGGGAACGGACGTGTCGATCCTGCGCGACAACCGAGGCTGGTCGAAGGACGACTGGCAGGCCGCCGCGGACCGCTTGTCCGCGCGCGGCCTCCTCGACGGCGACGGGCGCCCGACCGCCGAGGGCCGAGCCCTGCGCGACCACGTCGAGTCCCGCACCGACGCCCTCGCCGTCCGGCCCTACGAGGAACTCCGGCAGGGGGAGTTCGTACAACTCCAGGATCTGCTCGCCCCGTTGGCCGAGCAGGCACTCGCCTCGGACACCGTCCCGTTCCCCAACCCCATGGGACTTCCGGCACGGACGACGGCGAAGCCGGGCGGGGTCAGGGCGACCAGACGTACGGAGTCGTCGTCGTGACCGCGTGCAGGCCGAGCCGGGTGAGGATCGGCGCACTGTCGGCCGAGGCGTCGACGTAGAGGTAGCGGACACCGCGGGCGGCGGCGATCCGGGCCCGGTGGGCGACCATCGCCCGGTAGATGCCCCGCCCGCGCCACTCCTCGAGCGTCGATCCGCCCCAGAGCCCGCCGAAGTCGACACCCTCCTTGAACACCAGCCAGGCGGCGCACACGACGTCGTCCCCCGCCTCGGCGACCAGGACGACGATGTCCTCCGGCGCGCTCTCGATCCGTCCGGCGAGGTCCTCGGCCAGCCACCCCCAGTCCTCGCCCCACACCGTGCTCTCCATCGCGGCGATGCGCCGAAGATCCGCCGGGGCGGTGACCCGGCGGAGGGTCACGCCCTCGGGCAGGACCGGGTCGGCCGCGAGGTCCTCGGACTGCCCGATGAGCACGGTCTCGCTGTCCTCCGGCACGAACCCGGCCGCGGTGAGCCGCTCGGTGAGATCGGCGGGGAGATCGTGGCCGCGCGTCTTCCACTCGACCGCCTCGCCGCGGGCGGCGTAGAAGTCACGCTGCCGGGCGATGAGCGCGTCCAACGCGTCCCCGTCCACGCCGAGATCACGCGGGCCCGTGACGAACCCGCGGTGCCAGCCGACGACGCGGGTCAGCGGGCCGTCCTTCTCGATACGGGTGCTGCCGCCGGGCGGTGTGACGCCGCGGAGCTGGGTGTCGTACACGGCACGGAGTTCGTTGATCAAGGTGTCGTTCACTCGAACACCGTACGAACCGGGTCAAGTGATTAAACGCTGTCGCGGCCGGCGATCGACGGTTGTGACCGAGCGCGGTACCTGGCCTCGATGGACAACTCTGATGCTCAGAACCGCCCACGTAGCCGACCGATGCGCAGGTCCGGTGCAGTTCGTCGGCCACTCCATCCGCTGGAGCACCGGTCCCAGGAGATCGGGGTCGACGGAACGTTGCGTAGCGGCGAGTATGCGATGCGACCGCCTAAGCTCCCGGAGACGCACGTGGGTAACCGACAAGCAGACATCGACTTCACCTTCCAGCGCCCAATCACCGTGCGCGGCTTGCTGGAGGTGCTGACACCGGCAGGCTGGTCCGCTGAAGAACGCTCCGGCTGCATCTCGTACATGATCAATGACGCAGACGACATGCACGAGTGGCATGACAGCACCCCCGACTGCCTGAACGCCGTGCTCGCGGAGCTGGACTCCGCGGCGAATCTGCCCTTCACCGTGGCGCTGAACATTTACCATCCGCAGGGCGGAACTGGCGGCATGCTCATGTTCTCCGCGCAGCGCAGGGAAGTCTCGTTCCTTCCCATCATCGACCGCCGGAGTATCCCGGACGCGCCAAAGTTCACCGACCTCGCCTGGTACCTGGCGGCACTTGTCCCTTCCCTGCTCTGGGCCGGCCTCGAAGGGTACGAGGCCCGCGAGAACCCCAACTAGGCATCATCCGAGGCGAAGCGCTTCGTAAACACCGGTCGGGCGCGGCCAGACTTAGAGCAGCGAAGTTGTCTATCCGGGCCATCTATCGTGCTCAGTCACAGAAGCGTCCTCCAGGAGGGCGCCCGGGCAGAGCCCGTGCCCTGCGCGTACGCCGTGTCGAGGCGGGCGTCACCGAGCGCTGCCCGGGTGGCGGCCTCGACGTGGTGGATGTCCTCGCGCTCGCCCCTCTCGGGCAGCGGTGCGCCGACCGAGCGGCGCCGTGTGTCGGCAGCGACCAGGAGGCTGGAACGCCCCGCGGCCATCGGCCTGTTCGGCCGCTGCTATCTGCTCGGCCCGGCGTGCGCGGCCCTTCTGGCGATGGCCTGAAGTGCCCCGCGCTACCCCTGATCCCTCTCCGGGGAGTGGTGCGGTCGGTGGATGTGGTGGAGCACGGTGGTGAGTTGCTCGCCGGTGAGGGCCGGGGAGGGGAGGGCTCGGTCCGGCCGGGTGCGGAGGCTGTCGAGGAGGAGGGCGAGCGGGCGGCGCCACGAGCCGGGCACGGTGGCCTGGAGGGCGGGCGCGGTACGGCCGAGGGCGGCCAGGGCGAGGAGGAGGTCCTCGGTGACGATGTCGGTGCGGACGAGTCCCTGATCGCGGCAGCGTCCGAGGAGGCCGGTGAGCGTCTCCGCGTTGTGGACGTGCAGCTTCTCCAGGGTGGCGACGCCCTGGATGCCGGTGGTCATGAGGTCGCTGGCGCCGCGGTCGGTGGCCAGGACCGTGAAGACGTGGTCGAGGTAGCCGGTCAGGCCGTGCCAGGGGTCCTCGGCGCGGCGGGCTTCCTCGCCGGCGTCGACGACGGTGGCGAGGGTGTCGTGGAAGACGGCCTCGATGAGGGCGGCCCGGTCGGGGAAGCGGCGGTAGAGGGTCGCGTTGCCGACCCCGGCGCGGCGGGCGATCACGTCGAGTGCGGCCTCGACGCCCTGCTCGGCGTAGACCTGGCGGGCTGCGGCCAGGACCAGTTCACGGTTGCGCTGCGCGTCCTTCCTCACAGAGGGAACCGTACAGGATCTGTGGAGTGCTCCCCGGTTGCTGTTAGGGTCGCCCGAAGCAGAAACTGGGGAGTCATCCCCACTTTGTGGTTGGGAGTCCGTCATGCATGTACCGCAGACCGAGGAACTCGCGGCCTGGACCGCCGATTTCGCCACCGACCCCTACCCGGCGTTCGAGGCCCTGCGGGCGAAGGGGCCCGTGCACTTCGTCCGCTTCCTCACGGGCGAGACCGCGTGGATGATCCTCGGCTACGCAGAGGCGCGGGCCGCGCTCGCGGACCCGCGGCTGTGCCACGACGTGCGCGTCTCGGCGGAGTTCGACAGCGACGGCCTGTACGCGGTGGGCCGGAACATGTTGCAGACCGACCCGCCGGACCACACCCGGCTGCGGTCCCTGGTGGCACGCGAGTTCACCGCGCGGCGGGTACGGGCCCTGCGCACGCGGGTGCGCGAGGCGGCGGACGGACTCCTGGACGCGATGGAGCCGTCGGGCCGCGCGGACCTGATCGACGCGTTCGCGTTCCCACTGCCGCTGACGGTCATCTGCGAGCTGCTGGGTGTGCCGGGGGTCGATCACGAGCGGTTCCGGGCCTGGACGGCGAAGGTCCTCGCGGTGGGCGAGCCCGAGGCCTCGGGCCTCGCGTCCCAGGAGCTGGCCGGGTACCTGGCGGGCCTGATCGAGGAGAAGCGCGGCATCGGCCGGGACGCGGTGGCGGAAGGCGATCTGCTGCACGCGCTGGTGACCGCGCACGACGAGGACGGTGACCATCTCAGCGACGAGGAACTGATCGGGATGGCCTTCCTGCTCCTGGTCGCCGGCCACGAGACGACGGTCAACCTCATCGCCAACGCAGTACACCTGCTGCTGACCCGCCCGGACCAACTGGCCGCGCTGCGCGCGGACGACCGCCTGGTGGAGGGCTGGGTGGAGGAGACGCTCCGCTTCGAACCGCCGTCGCCGGCCGGCACGTACCGCTACACCTCGGAGCCGATGACGATCGGCGGCGTCCCGATCCCGAAGGGGGCGCGCGTGGTCGTCTCGCTGGCGTCCGCCAACCGCGATCCCGCCCGGTTCCCGGATCCGGAGCGTTTCGACATCCGCCGTGACCCGGCCCTGACCCGCTCCCACCTCGCCTTCGGACACGGCATCCACCACTGCCTCGGGGCGCCACTGGCCCGGCTGGAGGCGAACCTCGCGCTGCGCGCACTCCTGGAGCGCTTTCCCGCCCTGGCCCTCGACGGCGATCCCGCGCCGGACTGGCGTCCGAGCCTGCTGCGGGGCCTGAGCCGCCTTCCCGTGCGCTGGTGAGCTGACGGCGCCGCGAGCGCGACGGCCCGCGTCCGGCCCCGCCGGTCGGGCGCGTGGTGGGGTGCGGGCGCCGGGGCAGGGGTGCAAGGTGGGGGCACATACTCAGGGCCGCCGGTGACGGCCATGGACGTGGTGCAGGTGGATCGTGAACCGACCCGAGGTCGACTACGAGGCTGTCTTCCAGGCCCTCCCGGGCGCGGTCGCCCTGCTCACACCGGACCTCGTCTACGTGGACGTCAACGACGCCTTCCTCGCGGTCTCGGGACGCACCCGCGCCCAGCTCATCGGCCGCCACCTGTTCGACGTGTTCCCCGACAACCCCCATGACCCGGGAGCCTCGGGCATGCGCAACCTGCAGGCCTCGCTGCGACGCGTCGCCGAGACCGGCGAGCGGGACAGCATGGCGCTGCAACGCTACGACGTCGAGGACGCGGACCGCCCCGGCATCTGGCACGAGCGGTGGTGGAGCCCCGTCAACGCGCCGGTGCGGGCCGCCGACGGCTCGGTGGCGCTGCTGCTGCACCGGGTGGAGGAGGTCACCGAGCTGATCAGGGCGCGCGGCCGGGAGCGGGCGGGGGAGCGCACTCCGGTCCTGGAGGCGGAGATCTACACCCGCTCGCGGGAGCTGCAGGAGGTCAACGAGCGGCTGCGCGCGGCGCACGACCGGGAACGGGAGGTCGCGCTGCACCTGCAACGAGCGATGCTGCCCGCCGCGTGCGGACCGGAAAATCTGCGGGTGGCGGTGCGCTACCGGCCCGCGGTGAGCGCGCTCAACGTGTGCGGCGACTGGTACGACATCATCGACATGCCCGCCGGAGGGCGCGCGGCGGTGACGGTCGGCGACGTCGTCGGCCACGGGCTGATCGCGGCGGGCGTCATGGGACAACTGCGCAGCGCGCTGTCCGCCGCGTGCCGGGTGGCCGGCGGTCCCGGCCAGGCCCTGGAGGCCCTCGGCCTGTACGCCCGCTCCGTCGAGGGCGCGGAGTGCACCACCGCCGCCTGCGTGTTCATCGACTGGAACACCCGCACCCTCACCTACAGCTGCGCCGGTCATCCGCCACCCGCACTCGCCCGCCCGGACGGCACCGTCACCTTCCTCGCGGAAGCCACCGACCCGCCGCTCGGAGCCCGCCCCGAACACGCCGGCCGCGCCCAGGAACACCTCACCTTCCCCGAGGGCTCGGTCCTGCTCCTGTACACCGACGGGCTCGTGGAGCGCCGGGGCGAGGACATCGACACCGGCCTGGACCGGCTCGCCCGCTCCCTGGCCCGGCACCGCGACCGGACCCCGGAAGACCTCGCGGACGCGCTGCTCACGGACCTGATCCCGCCGTCCGGCCTGACGGACGACACGGCCCTGGTCGTCGTCGGCCTGTGACCCGCCATGCGCCGCCCGGGCGCGGCCCCGAACGCGTACGTCCGTCCAGGTACTGATGACCGTCAAGGTTTCCTGGACAGTCCGCACCTTCGATAATGTGGCGCACGTGTCAGACGTGAAGGGTGAGCGCGAGCTCGAAGAAGCGGTCCAGGCGCTGAGAAGCGCCGAGGACCGGGTGGCCGACGCACTGCGGGCCTACCTGGAGCGGGATCCGCTCACGGGCCGGCCCGTGTACGGACGGATCGGACGAGCCGCGCAGATCACGGGGTGGGGGGAGCAGCGGGTCAAGGAGACCGCGATCCCGGGACTGGCCGAACGCCGCCGCGCCAAGCGGGCCGGTAAGGAAGCGGGCCACGGTGAGTGACTTCGACGCGATCGACTCGCTGCTCGCCTCCGTCACCCCGGAGGCCGAGCTGCCCGAGCGCCCGGTACGGCGCGAACTGCGCGAACAGGCAGGCCTGTCGAAGGCGCAGGTGGCCCGCGCGCTCGCGGTGAGCCCCTCCACCGTCGCGGCCTGGGAGTCGGACCGCGACCCGGCCGGTGAGGTCCGTACGAAGTACGCCTACCTTCTGGACGGCCTGGCCGCGAAGCTGGCCCCGGCACCCGAGCCGGCCGAGCCGGAACCCGCCCCCGCGGCCCAGACCGTGGACGCGGACGTGAACGTGGGCGACGAGGACGACGACGTCGAGACGCTCACGGTCCCCGAGCCGTGCGTCCTGTGCGGAGGACCCGCCGGACAGCGGGTCGCCGGCTTCCCGCAGCACCTCGACCCGGCCGACTGCGCCACCGCCGCCCCCGCGGAACCCGCTCCACCGCAGACGCGCCCCGAGGCCCCCGCGGCTCGCACCCCCCGCGCGGCCGCCCGACCGACGGACCGCGCCACGGGACCGAAGAAGCCGTCGAGCGAGCCGTCGAACAAGTCGTCGAGCAAGCCGCCGACGAAGCGAGCCTTCCAGCCGCAGTCCGGACCGCCGGACCTGATCGCCGAGACCGTCCGATCCGCACTCGCCGCGCACGAAGGTGACGTGGAGGCGGCGACGGCCGCACTGGTGCGCAAGGCGATCCCGGACGCGATGGCTCTGCTCGACGAGACCCGCAAGGGCGGCCGCTACGACGTCATCGCGCACCCGTGGGTGCCCGACATCCTGCGCAAGCAGACCGCGCGCGGCGCCGACTCGATCTGGGAAGCCCGCCCGAAGTGGACCCGCCCCGAACTCCCGCCGGGCGAGCACGAGGTGACGGCCCTCGACATGAACGGGGCCTACCTCTCCGCCGTCAAGACCCACCTCCCGATCGGCCAGTTGGAACACTCCACCGGGTTCGACCACGACCGCCGCCGCGCCGGCGTCCACCTGATCACCCCGCCCCACTGGGCGCACGATGCGGTGCTGCCCAACCCGATCGGCCAGCGCGACGAACCCGGCCCCCTGTGGGTCACCGAGCCCACCCTGCGCCTCCTGCTGCGCCTGTCCGGCCCGAAATACGGCCTGTGCGAGCCGCCGGAGATCCACGAGTCCTACACCTCGGGCGCGACGGAGAACCTCCTGGAGAAGTTCCGCGCCGCGCTCGTCACCGCCCGTGAGAACGCGATCGCCGAGGACGACGACGTCACCCTCGAGTACGTGAAGGCCATGTACTCCAAGTTCGTCTCCACGATGGGGGAGTCGAACTACAATCGGGAGTTGTACCGCCCCGACTGGATGCACCTGATCCGCTCCCAGGCCTTCGCCAACCTGTGGATGAAGGCTCTGAAGGCACACGAGCAGGGTCTGAGCGTGGTCCGCGCGATGGGTACCGACGAACTCCACGTCATCGGTGACTGGCGGCGCGTCTTCGCCGAGGGCCGCGGCGTCACCGAGGTGAAGCTCAAGGACGTCTACACCGCCGGAACCCCGCTGTCGGACGAGGACCCCGCAGGGCCGGGGGCGGCGGACTAGGTACGGGCTTCGCGAAGGCGCAGGAGGACCACGGCGAGCGGCACGATGATCAGGTCGAGGGCGACGTGCCACACGCTGAACGGGTTCGTGTGGAGGAAGAAGAAGCGGTAGGTGCCGAGCAGGCCGCCGATCGCGGGAAGCACGGCCGCGAGCTGGAGTGCGCCGGGCCACCGCCTGAGGACCGCTGTTCCGATCACCAAGTAGACCGCACCGAATCCGGCGGCGCCCAGCACGTTCGCCTCGTGCCGGTAGACGGCGAGTTGCGACAGATGCGTGACGCCGGACAGCAGGAGCAGAACGGCCAGAACTCTGGCGGCCTGCGGAAGCGTCGAGCGCTCTCGGGGCGGTGCGTTCATCGCGGTGTTCCTTCCGGTGACGCCGGCGATTCCGGCGACGGATCCGCGCGGCCTGGGGTCAGAACAGAGACAGTACGGTCACCTGACTATTTAGGGAAGGTATGGTGACCTGACTATGTCGAGCAGCGCGCATCCCCCCGTAGATCCCGGCCAGCTCGCCGACAAGCGCCTGGCGCCGGACTCGCGACTCGGCGCGCTGGCGCGCCGGCTCGCCGCGATCGTCACCGACCGGGTCCAAGGAGATCTCGCCGGCCAGGGCATCACCGATCTGCGTCCGGTCCACCTGCGGATCTTCGCGGCGCTCGGTCATGGAGGTGGGGCCCGCGTCACCGAGATCGCCGAACGTCTGGGAAGCACCAAGCAGACCGTCGGCCCCCTGGTCGACGAACTGGTGGCGAAGGGATACCTCGACCGTCGGCGCGACCCCGCGGACGCGCGCGCCAAGATCGTCGACTTCACCCCCGCCGGCAACGCCGCCGCGGAGGCTGCCCGCCGCAGCGCGGAGAACATCGACCGCCAGTGGGCCGACCGCATCGGCGACCGGCGCCTGGCCGAATGCCGCGCCACGCTCTGGGAGTTGGTCGACGCGTCCGAGGATCCCGGGAGTGCGCTCAAGGGCTCATAGCGTGACGGCGTGCGCGAGAGCGGGTGCCGTGGGAACACGCGCAAAGGCCGCCGGATGCCGGCGGCCTCGAACAAAAAACAGTCCCCGGAGTCCTCAATCACTGCCATCTGCCTCAGTCGTCGCTGAGACTCCGGTACGAGGGGGCTTCGGGGGCCTGGCCAGAGCTTTGTTGAATCTCTTGCCAGTCGACGTCTCTTCTGGCGGTGCGATTCATCGGTTTTCTGGTGTGTTCTTCAGTTTCCTCTCTATATGTCCCATGTCAAGGGGTGCCGGGGAATTCCGGCGGGCGGGAGAGATCCTCGACGCACATCGACGTGGTGCCGACCGGATGTGATCCGGTCGGCACCGGGAGAGTGGGTGGGGCCATGGCGGAGGGCTAGCCCAGCGGGAGGCCACCGAGGGTCGATCCCTGGATGTTCTGCGTGACTCCCTGCCCGGCGGTCGCCTGGTCGAGCAGACCGCCGCCCAGGCTGGGCAGGTCGGCGTTGTTGTTCTCGCCCACCGGTCCGAGGGGAGTGGGGAGCGAGGCCGGGGCGATCTGGGGGGTGGCCGCCTGGGCGGTGCCGGCGGTGGCCAGGGCGGCACCGGCGACGGCGCAGGTGGCGAGGACGCGCATGATGTTCGACATGACTTGCCAACGATCACCGGCCGCGCGAGTCACCCACCGGCCCTGAGCGCCACGGTCGGGCTACCGCGCGGTGGGTGCCGAGGGGGTGCCGGCCGTGGACAGCCACGCGTCGGCGATCAGCCGGTGGCCCAGAGGCGTCGGGTGGACGCCGTCGCCGGCCAGCTCCGCCGCCGGGCGGTCCCGGGCGGCGCGTTGCAGGACGAGATCGGCGCGGACCACCTGCGCCCCGTGGTCGGCCGCGGCCTGGAGCACGGCGCCGATGCGCGGCTCCAGGTCCTCGAACCAGGCTTCCTGCCCCGGCTCCACCGGGAGGAGGAACGGGGTGATGACGACCAGTCGCGGCGCGAGCCGGCGTGCGGTGACGGCCAGCAGGCGGTCCAGGCAGGCATGGAACTCGGCGACGGGACTGAGCACGCCCCGGTCGTAGCGTCGCCAGGTGTCGTTGATGCCGATCTTGACGGTGACCACCGTGGGTTCCTCGTCGAGGACGTCCGTCGCCCAGCGGGCTTCGAGGTCGTACACGCGATGGCCGTTGATCCCCCGATTGACGATCCGGGGCCCTGGACCGCTCTCGCCGCCCTCCCTGCCCTCCCTCAGCGATCGGGCGATCTCGCTGACGTAGCCGTTTCCGAGGGAGGCGGCGTCCGCGTGGTCGCGGCCCGCGTCGGTGATGGAGTCGCCGATGAACAGGAGCGTGTCGTCGTTCGTGAGGTGCGTGTGCATGGCTGCCGTCCCGGGAGAGAGGAGAAGGAGTCGACTACGGATGCGGGGTAGGGGGTTGACCGGCCGACTGTCTCAGGACGGAAGCCTCGCGGGCCAGGACCTCGGGGTCGTCGCCGGGGACGAACTCCAGGAGCGCGTCCATGCCCCGGCCGTCCAGCAGTCCGAGCGCGGCGGTCCACAGGCCCGCGCGCTCCGCCAGGGGCCGCCGCGTATTGCCCGGCCACCACGAGAACGCGTGGACCGCGGCGACCCGGTCGCCGAGCCGGGCGAGCCCCGCCAGTGCCTCCTCGTCGGGCACGTCTTGGGGTGGCTGCCAGTACGTGTGGACGTTGTCCGCGTCCACCTCCTCCAGCAGCCGGAGGGTCGAGGCGACCGTGTCGGTGAGAGTGTTGCCGTGGAACTCGGTCGCGAGCGTGAGGCCGTGGTCCTCGGCGATCCGGGCCGCCTCCCGCAGACGGCGTACCGTCCCGTGCCGCTCGTCCGGCAGGACGTACCCGGATCCGGTGCCGCCCGCCCAGACGCGGATCCGCTCCGCTCCGAGCAGCACCGCGGCTCGGGCGACAGCGGGGAATCCGGCGGTTTCCCCGGGGGCGGCGCGGAAGTAGGACCCGTAGGAGCAGCAGGTCAGTCCGTAGCGGTCGGAGATCTCGCGGACCGCGCGGACCGTGGCCGGGTCCTCCGCGGGGGCGTGCACGTCCGCGCCCCACTCGACGACCGAGAGGCCCGCGTGGACGGCGTACCGCGCGATGTCGCGGGCGGGCAGGCGGCGGAAGGTGACGGAGCACAGGCCCAACCGGGTACGTCCCGCGTCCGGTGGGGCGGGCGGGTCGGCCGGGACGTGGCCTGCCCTGCTGACTCGGCTGTTCGTCCCGGTCATGGCGCTGCCTTCCTTCTGCGGTCACTCGGGCGGTGGTGGAGGGTGGGGGTGAAGCGGCCGCCCCCACAGACGGCCGCTTCAGGGTGATCGCAGGTGATCAACCCGGGGTCGGTCAGGGGGCGTTCGGCCCCACGTCCGATGCCGTGAGCGGGTGACGCAGCGCGGGCGCCGTGGCGTACTCGTCGGCGCCGATGTCCCGGACGCTGCCGCGCGGGTCGCCGTCGACGTCGTCGGTGACGGGAGTACCGGCGAGGGTGGCGGCGTCGATCGCGGGGCTGGCCGAGGTCAGGCGCATGACGCCGTCGGCGCCCTGCGCGAGGCGGGGGTCGGCCCGTGTGAAGCCGCCGGAGGGGATGTTGCCGTTCGAGGCCGCGCCCCACAGCAGGTTGCTCTGCCAGGTGAAGCCGGTGGTGGCGCCCATGGCGACGAGGCTGCCGACGTCACCGACGAGCAGGTTGTCCGCGACGACGACGTCCTGCGGCTCGTAGGTCCGGGTCTCGCCCTCGAGGGTCTTCGTGTTGCCGATCAGGGAGTTGTGCGCGATCAGCGCGCGGTCGCAGGCGTCGTTGCCCCGCCGCTCGGTCTCCGTCTCGCCCTCGTGATGGTCCCGGGTGGTGCCGCTGCCGATCACCAGGGCGCGGCCGGACAGCCCGCTGACGTAGTTGTTGACGACCTTGTGGTCGTTTCCGTAGAGGCGGATGCCTTCCTCGCCGTCGAGCACGTGGTTGCTCTCGACGGTGGAGCGGTTGCCGTGGCGCAGGACGATGCCGCCGCGGCTGGCGCGGACGGTGTTGTACCGGATGGTGTTGTCGGAGGACTTCACGGAGATGGCCTCGGGGTCGCCGTTGCAGCGCTCGAAGAGGTTGTACTCGACGACGGCGTGGGCGCTGGACAGGGCCCGGCCGCTGACGCCGAGCCGGATGGGCTCGCCGCCGTTGAGCCCGGTGAAGGTGTGGTCGGAGAAGTGGTTGCGGAACACGTGGACGTTCTGGGCCATCGCGTCCGAGGAGTCGGGGCCGTCGATGACGAGGAAGATGCCGGTGGTGGTCTTGTTGTGGAAGTGGTTCCGGTCGACCTTCGTGTCGTCCGCCCGCACGAAGAGCCAGTAGGCGGCCCCGGTGTCGGCAAACTGGAAGTCGTTGCGGGTGAGCCGGATCGACGAGCAGTCCGCGGGCAGTTCGAAGGTGGTGCTCTGCCGGAAGGCGAAGCCGCTGATGGTGATGTAGCTGGAGTCGCTCAGGACGAAGCCGCGCTCGCCCTTCAGCACGGCGCCGCCGCGGCTCTGGGACACGATGGTGATCGGCGCGCTGCTGGTGCCGTGCTTGCCGGAGATGGTGAGCGCGCCGCCGGACGGGACGGTGTAGGTGCCGTCGGCGACGACGATCCGGTCCCCGGGCTTGGCGTTGTTGATCGCGTTCTGCAACGCGGTCAGCGACGAGACCGGGATGTCGGCCGCCGACGCGCTGGTGGCCAGTGCGGTGCCGACGGGGACGGTGGCGAGTGCGGCCACGGTGGCGGCTCTGAGGAACGTGCGTCGTTGCATGGTGCCTCCTTCATGGGTGGGGGACAGGAGCTCAGGGGGGCGGGAATCGATGGACAGGACTTCAGGGGGCAGGAGTTCAGAGGGCGGACTTCAGGGGGCTTCGGGGCCGACGTCGGCCGGCGTCAGGGGGCCGCGCCCCGGCGCGCGGAGGGAGTACTCGTCCGCGCCCACGTCGCGGAGCCGGCCGCGCGGCTGACCGTCGATGTCGTGGGTGACAGGGGGCCATCTGAGGGTGCCGGCGTCGATCGCCGGGCTGTCGGCGGCCGGACGGGCGATCCCGTACGCGTCCGTCGCCAGGCGCGGGTCGGTCCGGACGCCGCCTGTCGCGGGCATGTTGCCGTCGGCGGCGGCGCCCCACAGGATGTTGCCCGACCAGGTGAAACGCACCGTGGTGGCCATCGCGACCAGCTGGCCGGTGTCCGAGACGAAGAGGTTGTCGGCGACGGTGACATCGCGCGGCTCGTGCGGGCGCTGGCTCTCGCCGGAGAGCGTGCCGGTGTTGTTCACCAGGGTGTTGTAGGCGATGAGGACGCGATCGGGGGCGTCGTTGCCCCGGCGTGCCTCCGGTGATTCGCCGGGCAGGTGGTCGCGCTCCGAACCGCTGCCGATCACCAGGGCGCGCCCGGACAGCCCGGCGAGGTAGTTGTTGACGATCACGTGGTCGTTGCCGTAGACCCGGATGCCTTCGGTGCCGTCGACGAAGTGGTTGGCGTCCACCCGGGTGCGGTTGCCGTGGCGCAGGACGATGCCGCCGAGGCTGTCGCGGATCGTGTTGTGTCGAATGACGTTGTCCGAGGACTTCACGGAGATGGCTTCGGGGTCGCCGTCACAGCGCTCGAAGAGGTTGTGCTCGACGAGGGCGTGGGCGCTGGACAGGGCGCGGGGGCTGAGGCCCAGGCGGATGGGCTCGCCGCCGTTGGACCCGGTGAAGGTGTGGTCGGAGAAGTGGTTGCGGTGGATGTGGACGCGCTCGGCCATCTCGTCCGTGCCCGCGCCCTCGACACCCAGGTAGATCCCGAGCGTGCTCTTGCCGTGGAAGTGGTTGTGGTCGACCGTGCTGTCGTCCGCGCGGACCATCACCCAGTGCAGGCCCTCGATGTCGGCCAACTGGAAGTCGTTGCGCGTGAGTCTGATGTGGGAGCAGTCGGGCGGGACGTCCAGGGTGGTGCTCTGCCGGAAGGCGAACCCGCTGAGGGTGATGTGGCTGGACGCCTCGAAGGTGAAGCTCTGTTCGCCCCGGAGGACGACACCGCCCCGGGTCTCGGCGGCGATGGTCACGGGCGCTCGCTCGGTGCCGCGCTTGTTCCGTACGAGGAGGGGGCTGCCGGCCGGGACGGTGTAGGTGCCGTCGGCGACGACGATCCGGTCGCCCGGCCGCGCCCGGTCGATCGCGGCCCGGAGCTCGTCCAGGGTGCGGACCGTCGTGCCGGCGGTGAGGGCGCTCGCGGTCGGCAGGGCGCCGGTGGCGGCGAGTGCCACCGCTGCCGCGGTGCTCATGAGGAAGGTGCGGCGCTGCATGGTGCCTCCGTGAGGGTGCGGTGGGTCGGACCGAGGGGGACGGGGGTCAGGCGTCGGCGGGGGTGTCCAGGAACAGTTCGATGACGGGGACGGGGGTGTCGGGGCGGCGTACCGGGAGCTGGAGCGTGAGCGTCCCGGCGGGCTGTCCGCCCATCTCGGTGTTGACGGCGGGCCGGTCCGGGTCGATGTGGACCGGGACGATCTCGGAGGCGTCGTTGAGCAGTTGGGCGTACCGCACCCGGCCGGCCAGGCCCGGCAGGTGCAGGTGGCGCAGCGGCCAGGCGAACAGGTGGACGTAGAGCCGGTCGCCGCGCTGGGTGTAGCGGCATTCGGTGGGAGCGGCGTACGCGGACGGGCCGCAGCCGCGGACCGCGCGCTCGTGCAGCTCCATCCACCGGCCGATCTCGCCCAGGACCTCGGTGTCGCGCGGATCGAGATCGCCCCGGCCGGTGGGGCCCACGTTGAGCAGCAGGTTGCCGCCCTTGGACACCCCGTCGACGAGCATGCGGATCAGCAGGTCCGCGCTCTTGCGGTCGAGGTTGTCGCGGTCGTAGCCCCAACTGCCGTTCACCGTCTGACAGGCCTCCCAGACCACGGGCCGCCCGTTCTCGGTCATCGGGCCGGACGGCTGGTACTGCTCGGGGGTGACGAAGTCGCCGGGCAGTCCGGTCCGGTCGTTGACGAGCACATGCGGCTGGAGTGCGCGGACCGTCTCCAGGAGCTTCGGGGAGTCCCAGTCGTCGGGCCCCTTGCCGCCCCACCAGGTGCGTCCGGCGTAGGAGAAGTCGAAGAACAGGTAGTCGACGCGCCCGAACGAGGTCAGCAGTTCGCGGACCTGCCCGTGGAGGTAGCGCTGGTAGTCACGGATGTCCCGGTCGGCGTGGGCGGCCTTGAACTCCGCGTCGTCGCGCTGCGGATGGGTGCCGTCGACGGGGAAGGACGGGTGGTGCCAGTCGATCAGCGAGTAGTACAGCCCGACCTTGAGGCCCTCGGCCCGGCACGCCTCGACGAACGGGCCGACGAGGTCGCGGCCGTGCGGGGTGTTGGTCACCTTGTAGTCGGTCAGGGCGCTGTCCCACAGGCAGAAGCCGTCGTGGTGCTTGGTAGTGAGGACGACGTAGCGCATGCCGGCGGCCTTGGCGGTGCGGGCCCACCGGACCGGGTCGTAGCGGTCGGGGTCGAAGTGGTCGAAGTAGACCTGGTACTGCTCGTCGGTCAGGCGCTCCCGGTTCTTGACCCACTCGTGGCGTGCGGCGAGGGAGTACAGGCCCCAGTGGACGAACATCCCGAAGCGGGCGGTGGTGAACCAGTCGGGATCCGGAGCCGCTCCGGGAGCCGGAGGAGCGGACAGGTGGGCTGGAGCGACAGACGACACGGGGCATCGTTCCTTTTCGTACACGGGCGGGGCGGGCGCGGAACCGGGGGAGTCAGCCCTTGAGCGCGCCGGAGGACAGGCCGCTCACGAAGGAGCGCTGGAAGAACAGGAAGACGATCACGGAGGGCAGCAGGGCCAGCAGCGACGCCGCCATGACGACTCCGGGCGTGACGGCGGGATCGATCCGCAGGGTCCGCAGCGCGAGCGGCAGCGTGTACGAGGAGGAGTCGGTGGAGACCAGCAGCGGGAGCAGGTACTGGTCCCAGATCATGGTGAAGCCGAACACCCCGATGACGCCCAGCGCGGGCTTGCACATCGGCAGGATGATCTGCGCGAAGATCCGCAGGTCGCCGGCGCCGTCGATGCGCGCGGCCTCCTCCAGTTCCCGCGGCACGTCCTTCATGAACTCGGTCATCACCAGGATGGAGAAGCCCCACGCGCCCAGCGGCACGATCATCCCGGCCAGCGTGCCGACGAGGTTGAAGTGGACGACCGGCAGGTCGGAGAGGATCAGGGACAGGGGCAGGGCGAGGATCTCCTCGGGCAGCATCAGCGTCGCCAGGACGGCGACGAGGACCAGCGCCATGCCGGGGAACTTCTTGCGGGCCAGCGCGTACCCGGCCAGGACGGAGACGGTGACCTGGAGCAGCAGGCCGAAGCCGACCACGAGGAACGAGTTCAGTAGGTAGGCGAGCACCCCCTGGTCGAAGGCGATCTTGAAGTTGTCGAGCGTGAGCCCGGAGGGGACGACGCTCAGCTGGGTCGGGTCCTTGACATGCCCGAAGGCGCTGACGAGCAGGGCGAGCAGCGGGCCCGCGAAGACGATCAGGACCAGGAGGTAGGTGACGGCCTTGAGGATCCGTCCGCCGGCGCTGCGGCTCTCGGTGAGGCCCAGCGCGGTCTCGGTGTGCGCACTCACTTGCTCTCCCTGCGCCGCAGCAGTTGGACGACGACGGTCAGGATCAGCGTCGCGACGAACAGCAGGACGGCGCCCGCCGCTCCGACGCCGAGCCGGTTCTGCTCGAGTCCGAGCTTGTAGATGAGGGTCATGACGACCTCGGTGGAGCCGTCCGGGCCACCGTTGGTGAGCAGGAACACCTCGGTGAACACCCGCAGTCCGCGGATCGCGGCGAGGATGAACAGGATCGAGAACACCGACCGCAGACCGGGCACCGTCACGTGCCACACCCGCTGCCACCGGGACGCGCCGTCGACCTTCGCGGCCTCGTACAGACCGCGGTC
The DNA here is from genome assembly GCF_055558275.1 of Streptomyces sp. NPDC025806. Lineage (NCBI taxonomy): Bacteria > Bacillati > Actinomycetota > Actinomycetes > Kitasatosporales > Streptomycetaceae > Streptomyces > Streptomyces sp. NPDC025806. Next base: position 297,998 of record NZ_JBVHMU010000005.1, read on the forward strand.
CACACTCGTCAGACCGGCGAGGAAGATCATCATGTCGTAGGGAGCGCCCCGCCAGATCCCGGTCAGCATGATCGAGGCCATCGAGGTGTCCGGGTCGTTGATGAACCCCGAAGGACCCCAACCCACCAGACCGAGCAGGGAGTTCAGCATGCCGTCGCCGGTCGGGTGGTACATGATCCGCCACAGCTCGGCGACGACCGCGATCGGCACCACCACCGGAAGGAACGCCGCGGAGCGCACGAAGCCGAGCCGGCGGCTCTGCCCCTCCATCAGCAAGGCGAGGACCAGGCCCAGCGCCATCGAGCCGGCCGTCTGTCCGGCGGCCAGGACGACCGTGTGCCAGGCGGCCTCACGGAAGCCGGCGGACTCCAGCACCGTGGCGTAGTTGTCGGTGCCGACCCACCTGTTCCCCAGATACGGCTGGACGTCCTGGAAGGACATGGTCAGCGCGTTCGCCATGGGGATGAACTTGAAGTACAGGAAGAGGATCAGCGCCGGGGCCAGGAACAGCCAGGGCGTCCACCACCGGCCGGACCTGCGGTCGCGCCCCCGGCGGCCGGCGGAAGCGCCGCTTCCGGGGCCTTCCTTGCGCGCACCCGGCACTCCGGGCGCGACGGCCGTGGAGGCCGCCGGCTCGGCCTGGTCGAGACTCATGACGCGGAGATCCCCTGCTCCTCGAGGATGCCGGCGAGCTGCTTGTCGAGCTCACGGAGCTTGGTCCCGGTGTTCAGCCCGCAGTCGGCTATGAGGGCGTTCAGGGTGTCGGCCGTCGCCTGGCGCACCGGAGTCCAGTTCGGGATGGACGGCGCGTACCGGCCGGAGTCCTGGTACGCCTGCGCGTACGTCTTCCAGCGGGGGTCGGGGCGCACCTGGGAGACGTCCACGGACTTGTTGACGGGAAGCTGCACCGTGTAGGCGGTGTCGCCCTCCATGCCCGTCTTCTGCCCCTCGGCCGAGACGGCGAAGGAGGCGAACGCGTCCTGACCGGCCCGGTTGTCGGAGCCCGCCATCAGGTAGACGGAGCCGCCCTCGGCCAGGACGGTGGAGTCCTTCGGCCCCTTGGGCATCGGCACCACCTCGTACTTGTCCTTGCCGAGGGTCTCGTCGAAGCGGGGCAGCAGATACGGACCGACGACGAACATGCCGGTCTTGCCGGACTCGAACGTCTCGTTCGTCGGCGGGGTGTCCATGGTCACGGCGCCGGGCTGGACGGCCTTGTCCTTGCAGCCCAGGTCGCGGAACCACTGCACCGCCTCGACGGACGCCTTGCTGGTCATCGCCGGCTTGTACCTGCCCTTGCCCGTCTCGGTGATGAAGTCACCGCCCGCGGCCCACAGGAAGTTGGAGAAGTACCAGGAGGCGTAGCCGCGCTTCGTGGACAGCGGGGCGGCGAGACCGGCCGTGTCCTTCTTGCCGTCGCCGTCGGGGTCCTGGGTGGTGAAGGCCTTGGCCATGGCGGCGAAGTCGTCCCAGGTCTCGGGGACGTCGAGCTTCAGCTTCTGCCGCCAGTCCTTGCGGATGAGCAGCGCGGACGCCTGCGCCGAGTACGGCAGCCCGTACTGCTTGCCGTCCACGCTCTTGCCGGAGTCCAGGCCCTGGGCGGTGATCTGCCCGCTGTCCTCGACCTTGTCGAGGTCGATCTCCCGCAGCAGCCCCTGACTGTGCATGGCGCCGAGCTGCGTCACGTCGTTCATCACGATGTCCGGGAGCTTCTTCTGGGCCGCCCGCTGCTGCAGCTTGGTCTCGAAGTCGTCGAAGATGGCCGTGACCTTGACCTTGTACCCCGTGGCCTTCTGGAAGGCGGAGGCGAGCTTGACCGCGCCCTGCTCGCCCGGCCCGCCCGGCGTCGTCCGGGTCCAGAGCTCCAGGGTCGCCTTCTCGTTCTGCTTGGCGTCCACTCCCGCAGGCCCGGACGAACAGCTGGTGAGCACCAGCGCCGAGGCGAGAACACCGGCACCGACCCATCGCGATCTCTGCATGACAACTCCCGTTTCGCCGCATCACAGTTGGCCTGGAAAGCGCTTGCTGGGAACGTAGCGGGGCCGGAAACAGCGGTCAATACTCCGATGAATCTCAAAGTGCTTTACGTGGCCGGCGCATCCTCGGTGGTGTCTGCCAGAGGGTGGCTGTCCCGGTGCGCAGGCATGCGAAAGGCGCTCTCCGCCCCACAAAGTACCTGCTCCGAGCGTGATATGAGACGTCAGAGGAGTTGATGACTCGGGTGCGGGAGGGTGGGGATGTGAGCGGCGCCGCCGTCGGACGGGGTGCGGCAAGATGTCCGATATTCTCGCTAGGACCCTCCAGTCATCCGATGTATGGTCCCTGGCAGCCGTAAGGGCTCTGCATCAAACAAGCCACGCCAAGGCGCATCAGCTGATCGCACGTTTTCGCACACACCCGAACCCGGGGGAGTGGCTGTCCCGCCGCCCGCCCGCCTTCCGGATCTGCCCGAGGAGACCCGCCCGGCATGAACGCACCGGCCACCGCCCCCACCGCCCTGCTGGTCATGGAGAAGGAACGCAGGGCGGACGTCTATCCGCCCGAGGTGCTGGCCGGGATCGGCCGGCTCGTCCACTGGCAGGCGCCGCCGTGCACGAGAGAGGAACTCGCCGCGGCCCCCGACCTCCTGAGGGACGTCGACCTCCTGCTCACCGGCTGGGGCGCACCCGTCCTCGACGCCGCCCTGCTCGCGCAGGCGCCCAGGCTGCGCGCCGTGTTCGTGGCGGCGGGATCCGTACGACACCTGACCACCCCCGACTTCTGGGCGCGCGGCGTCCCGATCGTCTCGGCCGCCGCGGCCAATGCCGTCCCGGTGGCGGAGTTCACCCTCGCCCACGTCCTGCTCGGCCTGAAGCAGGCACACCGCATCGCCCGGGACGTCGCGAGCGACCGCCGCTTCCCGAGTGACCCCGAGGTCCCGGGCGCGTACCGGACGCGGGTCGGCCTGTGGGGGCTCGGTCACATCGGCCGCCTCGTCGCCGGGCACCTCGCCCGTTTCGACGTGGAGGTGGTCGCCACCGATCCCGCGGCCTCCCCGGAGACCGCCCGGCAGGCCGGCGTCCGACTGGTCGACCTCGACGAACTCTTCGCCACCAGCCAGGTCGTCAGCCTGCACGCACCCCTGCTGCCCGCGACCCGGGGCACCGTCGGAGCACGGCTGCTGAACTCCCTGAGGCCGGGCGCGACCCTGATCAACAGCGCACGCGGCGCCCTGATCGACGAACCGGCCGTCGTACGGGTCCTGCGGGCCAGGCCCGATCTCACCGCGGTCCTCGACGTCACGCATCCCGAGCCCCCGGCCCCGGACTCGCCCCTGTTCACGCTGCCCAACGTCGTCCTGACCCCGCACATCGCGGGCGCCCTCGGCGCCGAACGGAACCGCCTCGGGGAGCTCGTGCTCGACGAACTCCGCCGCTTCACCCTCGCCGAGCCGCTCCGGCACGCCATCGACCCGGACCGTGCCGCGTCGCTCGCCTGACGTCCCCTTCGGCGCCTCGGCCGCCGGACGCCTGCGCGCGTCCGGCAGCCGAGGCGAGGCGTCCGCGGGGCCGTGCCGTCGCTCGATCGGGCCTGTCCCCATGGCGCACCTCAGGTTTCCGGTCCGGCCCGAGTCGGTGGACTCCTTGCGACCCTCACCCTGCCGTGAGCCGTCGCCGTGCCGTCGCCCCTTTGCTATCGCCCGGTCGCCGTTTGGCTCACGGGACTCCTGACCAGCACGTTCGCCCTTCACATCCGGGCGCGGGACAGCCTCAGCGGCCCGCGTTCATGCTCGGCGAGGAGGCGTTCCGGGCGACGCGTACCGGCGTGCCCGTGCCGTCCGCCGCGACGGACCAGACGTCCGAGGAGCCGCGCGCCCGCCCCGGCAGGGCGTAGGCCACGGTCCCGTCGTCCAGCCACGCGGCCTGGTCGTCGACGCTGCGCGTCTCCGCCAGCGGGGTGTCGCGCAGCGTCTTGAGATCGAGCACATGCAACCGCCAGGGATTCGAGCCCCCTTCCCGCACCCGCTTCTTGTACGCGATGCGGGTGCCGTCGGGCGAGAGCGACGGACACTCGACGTTCTCCCGCAGGGCACGCGCCGTCCAGGCCTTGAGGTCGCCCTCGACCAGGTACGTCCTGCCGCGCGTCGACACCGTGGCGTAGAAGCGGTTGTCGTCCCGGGCGAACGTGATGCCCCAGTAGTTCACGTCGGACGCGGCGTAGCGCTTGCCGTCGAGAGTGAGCTGAAGGGTCTCCACGTTCTTGATCAGGTAGCCGGTCCGCGCGTCGAGGATCCCGCTGCGGGTGGAGAAGGAACTGCCGGAGTACGAGTCGCCGCTGACGAACACGGTCCAGGAGACCATGCGCCCGGACGGCGAGACCCGGGCCCGGTTGGGTGTGCCGCCGAACGTGTCGGTGCGCCGCGGGCGCAGCGACCGGTCCAGGACGATCGCCTGGGTGCGGGGCGGGATTCCCGGCTTGGTCGTGAGGCACACGGCGCCGGCGCCGCTCGCGTAGAACCGGCGGCAGGACAGAGCCGTCTCCCGCCGCCCCTGTTTGCCGAGCGCCGCGACCTTCCCGTCGGCCGTACGGACGTACAGGCCGGGGGTGTTGTCGAGCGTGACGTGCGAGGACCCGCCGGCGGGCCCGTCACGATCGGCGGCCCGGACCGTGTAGACGACGGCGAACGCGGCCAGTACGACAGCGGCCAGGGAGACGGCGCCCACCCGGGCGCGCGGGGAAAGTGTGGGGGTCATCCGGACTCCGTGGGGTGCGCGGGCAACAGGAAACGGGCGAGGAGGAGAGTGGCCGTCAGTCCGGCGGCGGCGAGGGCCAGCGCGGCCTGCATGCTCCAGAGCGTCCATGCGGCGCCGAACAGCACCGACGCCAGCAGCCGCCCGACCGCCTGCCCCGACTGCAGCAGCGCCAGCCCCGCCGCCCGCTGTTCCTCGGGCACGACCGGGCCGCCCAGGGCCATGAGGACTCCGTCGGTGGCCGCGTAGAACGCGCCGAGCAGCACCAGCACGCAGACCGTGAGCGGCCATCCGGGTACGGAGGAGAAGAGGACCAGGTAGACGCCGAGCAGCCCCAAGTGGCCGCACAGATAAGGGGTGCGGCGCCCGACCCGGTCCGCCGCCCGGCCGATCGGCACGGCGAGAAGCAGGTAGACGGCGGCGCTGCCCAGCGGCAGCAGCGGGAAGTAGACCGTGTCGAGGTCGAGGCGCTTCTGGAGGACCAGATAGAGGAAGCCGTCGCCGACCGACACCAGACCGAGCAGGGACGCGGTGACCAGCACGCGGCGGAACGCGGGCACGGCGGGCAGCCGGAGGGCCGCACGCAGGGTGGACGGACGGGACGACGCGGAGACCGTGGGCGACGGCCGCTCCGGCACGAACGCGTACAGGAGCACGACACCGAACAGCCCGAAGCAGAAGCTGACGAGGAACACGACGTCGTACGCGTCCACCGCCAGCCACAGCAGCGCGAAGGCCGCCAGCGGGCCGAGCAGCGCACCAGTCGTGTCCATCGCACGGTGCACACCGAAGGCCCGGCCGAGGTCCCGCTCGGGACAGGAGAGCGAGATCATCGCGTCGCGCGGCGCCGTCCGCACGCCCTTGCCCACCCGGTCGGCGGCGAGCGTCGCCGACAGCGCCGCGGTGGAGCCGCCGGCGAACAGCAGCCCCAGTTTGCACACCGCGGACAGGGCGTAGCCGGTGCCCGCGACGAGCCGGTGGCGCTGCCGGCGGTCGGCGAGATGGCCGCCGGCCAGGCGGACGACGGCGGAGACGCCGTTGTACAGCCCGTCCAGAAATCCGAACTGCAGGGGATTGAGTCCCAGTTGGAGGACGAAGTAGAGAGGAAGAACCGCGGTGACCATCTCCGAGGAGATGTCGGTCACCAGACTGACCGCGCCGAGCGCGACGACCGTGGAGGCGACACGGGCACGGCGCGCGGGGCGTTCGGGGGCGGCGGGAGCGGTCGAGGACGGCCCGCTCCGGCCGGCGGCGAGATACATGAGAACTCCCGGGAGGCGCCCCGGACGCGCCCGCGCTCACGGACGCGCCCGGGGCGCTGGTGGCGGCCGGTCAGTGACAGGAGTAGGTCGGACTGGTGTCGAGCACCGTCCCGTCCGTGCCGACGAACTGCGACCGGAACCCGGTGTCGGTGAAGTCGAGCTTCAGCACCCCGAACTTGTCCCAGATGCGCTTCGCGCTGTTGGGCTGGACCGTGTCGCCCGCGCCGTACAGATCCTTGCCGCCGGCGCCGCCGATGATCTCGACGATGCCGTTCGGGTCGGCCTTCGCGTCCCGGGTCTGCGGGGCGAACCGCTCGTAGTGGTGGTCATGGCCGTTGAGCACCAGCTCGGCGCCGGCCGACTCGAGGAGCTCCCACACCGGCCGGCTCACGGGTACGTTCCCGTGGTCGCCGGAGCTGAACAGCGGCTCGTGCCAGTACGCCGCCACGCACTTCTTGTTGTTCGCGGCCAGGTCGGCCTTGAGCCAGTCCATCTGCTCCCGCTCGTCGAAGCGGTTGGAGTTGAGCGCGACGAAGTGCCAGTTCCCGCGGTCGTACGAGTACCACATCTTGCCCTGCGGGGTGGCGCGGGAGCCGAAGTACTCGCGGTAGGCCTTCTCGTCCCGGTTCTCGTAGTCGTCGTACGACTCGTGGTTGCCGGGCACCGGGTACGTGTTCGCCTTGAAGCGGCCCCAGGACTTGTCGTAGTAGTTCTTGAAGTCCGCGAGGTGGGCGTCGTCGTACTGGTTGTCGCCCAGCGTCAGGTAGAACGCCGGATTGATGGCCTCGGCCCGGTCGGCTGTCTTGAAGTGCTGGCAGCCCGCCGCGTCCTGGTCGCACCGGTCGGCGATGTCACCTGCGCCGACGACGGTGAACGCGCCGGTGGGCGGGTCGGTCGGCGGATCGGTCGGGCCGGGGCCCGAGCCGGTCGTCCCGTAGGCCTCCACCTCGAACAGCGAGTAGCCGTACGCGGTGCCCCGCGCCGTCCCGTACACCCGCAGGTAGCGGCCCTTGCCGCTCAGGCCGGTCCAGTCGTCCGTGCCCCCGTTGCCGTTCGCCTCGACGGCGAGCGGGGTCCAGGATGTGCCGTCCGGGGACATCTCGACCCGGTAGCCCTTGGCGTACGCGGCCTCCCACAGCAGTTTCACGCGGGAGACGGTGGAGTTCTCGCCGAGGTCGACACGGAGCCACTGCGGGTCCGCGCCTTCCTTGCTGGCCCACCGGGTGGCGGGGTCGCCGTCGACCGCGCGGCCGGGGGTGAGCGTCGAGTCCTCGTCGGAGGACGAGGTCGCGGGCTTGCCCCGGGAGATCAACTGCTCGTCCCCGCTGCCGGGTTCGGTGGGAGTGGTGGTGGGAGTGGTGGTCGGGGACGTGCCCGGCTCGGGATCCCGCGTGATCTCGAACGGTTCTCCGTAGACGTGCCAGGACAGGGGGGTGTCGAGACGCAGATTTCCGTCGTCGAGGAACACCCGCTGCGCCGTGTCCACCCGGCTCGTGTCCTCGTGCGCGGCCTCCTTCTTCATCTCCGTCACGCGGGCGTCGAGGAACGCGTTCAGGTACGCGGTCTCGTCACCGCCCTCGGCCGGAGTGTCGGCCTCGGCGCGCGCCGCGTCCCGGATGGAGTCGAAGCCCTCCTGACCGTGCATCACGATCGCGTCGTAGTAGGCGAACTGGCCCAGCTCCTGGAGGTGGTCGCCCTTGGCGCGGGAGACGGCGGGGTCGAAGTAGACACGGTCCCGCTCGTGCTCCTGCGCCGCCTGGAACTGCGGGGTCTGCGCGGCCTCCTTCCACGCGTCGGTGAAGCCGGGGTCGAGGCCCTCGTGCGAATCGGAGCCGTCGACCTCGCGCAGGGCCGGCAGATACTCGGCGAGCGGGTTGTCGGGCACCTGGCCGGTGTAGTACTCGACGAGGTCGAGCATGTCGTGGGTGCCGGAGCAGAACCCGACGATCCCGGCGGTGTACCCGCGGCCGTCGTCGATGTCCTCGATGTAGTCGAACTGGTCCTTCCAGTCCAGCGACGAGTTCTCGGCGCTGGAGACCAGCCGCATGGCGATCTCCTTCTTCACCGGGTCGTCGAGCCCGGTGGGGGCCGCCGCCTGACTGGTGTTCAGAAGAATCACCGCGGGGACGGCGGCGAGCACCATGGCGAGGGCGATCCGGAAGCCGGCCTTGCGCCGGCGTCGGTGAACGGGGGTGCGATGCCGCGATCCGGACGGCGTCCAGCGCCGTCGCGGAGTGGGGAGTGGCATGTGCTTCTCCGGTTTCTCGTCTGGCCGGGTGTTTCTCGCGCGCACGGCATGGCGTCGGCCGACGCGCGGGCCCGGCAGGGGAGTTCGGGGCTGCATGAAGGTGCGGAACCGTGCTGGACGAGCTGCGGAACTCTGAACTCTGCGCGTCCCTGTCCCTGGCCACTGCCGGGCAATGCCCGCACTGCCTGGCCACTGACTGATAGGAACCTTTCCTTTCTATTGGCAGAATCACCCGCTCCGCAAGACGTGTGCACGAGTTGGTGCGACGGGAGGGGCGGATCGGTGCGGCTCAGTGCGGAGGAAACGGGGCGTCCCGGGCGTGCGGGCCGCCGCTACCGGCGGGAGTCGCCGACCCGGCGGTCGCGCCAGGCCGGTGCGAGCGCGGTGAGCATCAGCGCGGCGGTCAGCGCGAAGGCCCAGGGATATCCCGTCCACCGCGCGAGCACTCCGAATCCGACCGCCCCGACGCCCATGCCGGCGTCGTAGGCGAAGTTCCACAGGGCGCTGACGGTGCCGTATCCGGACGCGGGGACCCGTGCGTACATCAGCGTCAGCGTGGCGTTCTGGGTGATGCCGAAGCCGACGCCGAACGCGGCCACCCCGACGACGACGGCGATCGGACGGTGCGTCAGCGCGACGAGGAGCGTTCCGGCAGCCGCCACGATCAGGCCGGGCAGCACCAGCGAGGCCGGTCCGTACCGGTCGCCGCGGCGGCCCGCGACCCAGCGGGCCGCGGTCGAGGCCGCGGACTGGACGAACAGGGCCGCCGCGACGAGGCCGGGGGAAGCCGACGGGACGGCGAGGGGCAGGAAGGTGACGATGATTCCGGCAGCGAGCGCGGTGGCCGCGAAGACGATCGCGGGCCGCAGGAGGTCAGTCGTCCGAAACCCGGTACGCACGCCGATCGACGGTCCCGACTCCGGCTCGCGGTCCGGAAGTCCCGGCACCGTGACAAGGGCGGCGAGCGCCGCCACGCCGCCGACGACGCAGACCGGTCCGTAACCCACGTGCGCCACCAGCCACACCCCCGACGGCAGGGCCACCAGCGACGGAACCCCCGACACGATGCCGACCAGGGCCAGTCCCTCGCCGCGGCGCTCCGGCGGGATCAGTGACGCCGTCAGAGCGCTGCCCGCGACGACCGTGCAGGCGAAGCCCAGACCGCGCACGACACACACCGCCGTGATCCACATCGTGCTCCCGGACACGGTCAGCACGAGCGCGGGCGCACCGAGGAGGACCAGTCCCGCCGCCAGCGTCAGGCGGTAGCCGAAGCGGGCGACGAACCAGGGAGTGGCCAGCTCGCCTCCGACCGTGGCCAGCATCAGCGCGCCCGTGGCAAGTCCCGCCGTGCTGGCGCCGCCCCCGCCGGACGCCTCCGCGTAGAGGGGGACGACCGACAACAGCAGGAAGAAGCCCGTCGAGGCACCGATGATCGACACGAAGCGCAGCAGTAGGGGCCGCGTCACCAGAGGTGGTCGCGAACCGGCGTGCGTAGGAAGGGAGTTGATGTTTCTGGTCACGTGACGAACCCAAGGAGCGGTCGGATCACCGGTAAGATCCGATTTCATGCCGCTGGAGTGGTCCGGTCTCTCTCCCGATCTGCTGATGGTCGTCGACCGGAACAGCGGCGAGCCCCTGCGGTCCCAGCTGGAACGCCAGTTGCGCGACGCGATCCGGACCGGGCGGCTTCAGGTGGGTGAACGGCTGCCGTCCTCGCGCGAACTCGCCCGGGCCCTCGGGCTCTCGCGCGGCCTGGTGCAGGAGGGCTACGCCCAGCTCCAGGCCGAGGGATACCTCGTGACCCGCGTCGGCTCCGCCACCCGTGTGGCAGCCGGAGCGGCCGTGCCGTCGGCGCCCACGCCGTCGCCGCAAGCGCCGCCGCACCTGCTGGCCGACTTCCGATGGGGCGTCCCCGACCTGAGCGGTTTCCCGCTCACCGACTGGCTGTCGGCGACGCGCGAGGCGGCCCGCACCATGCCGACGGCGGCGCTCGATTACGGCGACCCGCGCGGCAGCGCGGTGCTGCGCGAGGTCGTCGCCGGGTATCTGCGGCGGGTCCGCGCCGCGGCGGCCGATCCGGAACGGATCGTGATCTGCTCCGGGTACGCGCAGGGCCTCGGCCTCGCCCTGCGCGCCCTGGCCGGGTCAGGGGTGCGCACCGTGACGTACGAGGACCCCGGCTCACCGGCCACGATCTCCGCCTCGGCGGCCTCTGCGGGCCTGTCGGCCGTCCCGGTGCCGGTCGACGAGCGCGGCATCGACGTGGAGGCACTCGCCGCGACCGATGCCCGCGCCGTCGTCGTCACCCCCGCGCACCAGTGGCCCACCGGCGTCGCCCTGGCACCTGAGCGCCGCCTCGCCCTGATCGAGTGGGCCAGGAGCCGGGACGCCGTCGTCATCGAGGACGACTACGACGCCGAATTCCGGTACGACCGCGAGCCGGTGGGCGCGCTGCAGGGACTCGCCGCCGACCGCGTGATCTCCCTGGGAACCGTCAGCAAGTCCCTCGCGCCCGCGCTGCGCATCGGATGGATGCTCTGCCCGCCCGCGCTCACCGACGCGATCGTCGAGCACAAGCAGATCAACGACCGAGGGTCGCCCACACTCGACCAGTTGGCCCTCGCGAGAATGATCGAGTCCGGCCGCTTCGATCGGCACCTGCGCCGGATGCGGGCCACCTACGCGGCGCGGCGCACCGCACTCGTCTCAGCCCTCGCCGAACACGCCCCCGAAGTCAGGGTTTCCGGCCTCGCGGCAGGCTTCCACGCGGTGGCTCACCTGCCCGGACCGGCCGACGAGCAGGACCTCGTGGCCGCCGCCCGCTCCCGGTCGGTGGGCCTCTACGGAATGAGCCCCTGCCGTTCCTCGCACGCGACGTCGCCGGCGACGCTGGTCCTGGGCTTCGGCGACGTGGGCGAACGTGCCGTCAGGGAAGGCATCGCGGCGATTGGAGACCTTCTCAGAACGCGGTGATCCTCTTCAAGTAGGAAGAGATCGCGGTGAGTTCAGAGCGCCGGCGGTCGCAGGGCGATCGTCCAGGTGTGGATCGTGAAACGTGCGGGGTCGTCGGCGAGGGGTGCGCCGATCGTGACCGTCACCCGGTCCCCGGCTCGTCGCAGGGACCGCATGGCGTGCGTGCCGGACGGGGTGGCAGCGGGGTCGAGTTCGACGAGCGTACGACCGTGCAGGCCGCGGTCGACGGACTGGAGACGGGCACCGTCGAGGACCAGGATCGTGCCGTCGCGCAGGACGAGCGGCTCGGGCGGCTGCGGGTCGGTCAGCGGCGGTCCGGGCAGGATCACGCCGCCGGGCAGCAGGCGCACCACGCGGCCCCGGGTGGGGACGCTCCGGTCGGCCTCCACGACGCGCACCCCGGTGCCGACGACGTAATGACCGTACGAGCGCCAGGCGTCGGTGCGGTTGCCGTCCCGGTCGTACTCCCAGGTGTCGAAGAAGTCGTAGCCCTCCAGACCGAGCAGGAACCTGCCCCCGCCGCGCGCGGCACCGCGAGCGCCCCGCAGTTCGGCGACGAGACGGCCGTCGGCGAGATCGAGCAGCAGGGCCGGACCGAGCAGGCCCCAGGCGGTGTACTCCAGGGAGTCCGTGGTCACGAGTGCCCGGTCGCCGGAGAGATGGACGGCGTTCGGACGGCCGGTGCAGCGGTGGGTCCAGCGGGTGCGTCCGCTGTCGTCGACGCAGGTCACCGAACCGACCGCGGTCTCGATCCGCAGGCCGTCATGCCGCGCCGACACCTCCCGCGCCGAGGACCGCCACGGCTCGGCCGACTGTCGCCGCTCCACGACCTCGGCCCGCCACCCGCCCGTCTCCTCCGCGCCCACCCCAGATTCCGCCACGGCCGAGATCGTAACGGTGGCGGGGCGCGGGGGAGTGGTCCCGGCGCCTTCACCACGCACTGATGCCACTGAAGCCCCGCCAGGGCAGGCCCGGATCAGGCCGCTGCCCACCGCCGACCACCCTTCACAGGCAGCCGCATCCAGTGCCGTAGAACAGGAGGAACACACCTGTCGCGGCGGCCAGGGCGAAACCGGCCGCCGTCACGGCGGCGAGGCCCCGGCGGCCGCGCCCCTTCGCGGGATCGCGGAAGACGCTCCAGGCGCCGTGCGCGAGGAACAGGCTGAGCAGCCCCGCGCCCGCCACCGTCATGCGCGGGCTGACGGACCAGCTCAGGTAGGCGAGCAGACCCAGGCCGAGCAGCAGCGCGCAGGCGAGCAGGGTGAGGATCGCCTCGGCGACGGCTTCCCCGACCGTCTCCATCAGGAACTCGCCGATCCCCTTCGCTACTCGTCGCACTCTCACGGCGCTCCCCCTGCCCGCCCGCCCGCACGGCCCGGCTCATTCTGGCACCGGTTGCCTGGCCGCAGGCCCTCGTCGGTGGTCCCGCTGTGGGTGAGGGACGGGACTGCGGTCAGGTGCCCGCGACCAGCGTGCCGAGCGCCGTCCGCCGATGGGTCACCGAACGGCCGGTCCGGGTCGTTGTCGTCATGCCCGCCGATCGGAGCGCCGCCGCGTGGGCCGAGGCCGTCGCGTTGCTGACATCGAGGGCGCGGGCCAGGGACGTCGTGGTGTGGGGCTCGGCGAGGAGACGCAGGGCGTCGAGCCGGGTCCGGCCGAGGACGCCGGCGAGGGCGTCGGCGGTGACGTCCGGGTGTCCTGCGGCGGGCGGGAGCCCGGCCCCGGCCGGATACGTCAGGACCACCGGACGGCCGGGGGAGTCCTGGAGCAGTGGCCCCGCGGGGTGGTGGAAGCTGGGCAGCAGCACCAGCCCGCGCCCGTCGAGCCGTACGTCCCGGGCCGCCGTCGCCGCGCAGGGCCACACCCACACCCCTCCGTCGAGCCGACTGCCACCGGGAGCCAGGCCGGACAGTGCGCCGGCCACGCCGTGCTCGGCGACCGTGAGGGCGTAGCGCGTGAACTCCTCACGGTGCAGGTCCTGCACGACGGACCAGACCGGGGCGAGCACCGCCTCGAACGCGGCGTGCTGCGCGCGGTACAGCGTGCGCCAGGCGTCGTCGTCGTGCGTGTGCAGGGCGCGGATCCAGGCGGGGGCGGGCCCCTCCTCGTACACCCGCGCCAGCTCGGAACGCAGGAGGCCGGGGCTCGTCGCGCGGATCTGCTCGAAGCTGTCGGTCAGGCTCTCGCCGAGGACATCGAGGAAGGAGGGCGGGCGTCCCGCCGGTACCAGGTCGGCGAGCGGGGCGGCGGCGGCCGGAAGGGAACGCAGGACGCGGCCGCGCCACGGAGCGAAGTACGGCCCGCCCTGCCGGTTCACGGCCGTCGCCAGGGCCGCGTGCAACTCCTGGAGCGGCGCCGGACGGGGAGCGAATCGGATCCGCGCGACGTCCTGTGCCGTGAAGTGGATGCGCAGCACTCCACAACTCCTCGTCCCGGTCCAGCCTTTCGGCCAGGGCCTGATCCTTCGCGCCGTGACCTCCCCGCCTCAAGGATGTCGCGTATGACGTCTCGACGCACCCTTCTGAAGGGCACTCTATTCGGGAGCGCCGCCGCCCTGGTGCCCACGACCGCGTACGCCGGCGGTCCCGGGCGCCTCCGCCTCCGGCTGCCCGCACCGACGGGCCCCCACCCCGTGGGCCTGCGCACGGTCCATCTGACCGACCCCGCCCGCACCGATCCGTGGGTGGGCGGCGTACGCGAGGTGATGCTGACCGTTCTGTACCCGGCCCGATCGGTACGCGGCTTCCCTCGCGTTCCTCAACTCACCCCGAACGAGGCCACGGTGTTCGCCGAGTACGCGCCCTGGGTGCATCCCGGGCTGCCCCAGCAGGGAGCGGTGGACTGGGGCGCGGTCCTCACGCACGCGTACCAGGGGGCGCCCGCCCTGCCGGGCAGGCGCCCGGTACTGGTCTACTCGCCGGGCGGCGGTGACTCCCGCACACTCGGTACCAGCCTCGCCGAGGACCTCGCCAGCCACGGCCGGGTCGTCGTCCTCGTCGACCACCCGGGCGACGCCACCCAGGTGGAACTGCCCACCGGGATGCGCAGGACCGTCCTCGTCGGACCGCCGGACCCGACCGTCTTCCGCACGATGACCGACACCCGGATCGGCGACCTCCGACTGGTCCTCGACCGGCTCCCCGACCTGCCGCTCGCGCCGGTCATGGACCGCCGCCGGATCGGCATGTACGGACACTCGGCCGGCGGCACAGCGGCCGTGTACGCGGCCTGCCGCGACCGCCGGGTCGACGCGGTGGCGAACCTCGAGGGCTACCTCGACCTGTACGGGACGCCGACCGGCTTCGGACGACCGCTCCTGCTGTTCCGCACCGACGGATTCGAAGGCGCCGACCGCATCGAGTCCTCCTGGAAGGGCCTGCCCGCCCACCGCGCCCGGCTCACCGACGCCGACCACTGGGCCTTCACCGACTACGGCTCCCTCGTCCCCCAGCTCCAGACCGCCGGACTCGTGTCAGCGGCGACGCGCGACGCGCTCGTGGGCACCGGAGCCCCGACACCGACGCTCGCTGAACTCCGCCGTGAGGTGCGGTCCTTCTTCGCCCGCCACATGCTGTAACCGGCCACCGGGCGGGGCGCGGAGGGCCCGACACCTGTGAGCTTCGTCGGCATGTGACGATCAGGCGGTCAAGACGCGCAGGATCACCCGGCGCGTCCCCTTCCACGTCCATGTACGCGCCGACCGCATCGACCACAGGTCGGCCCTCTCGAGGTCCGGAGCCATGACCACACCCCTTGCCCACACCGCCTTCGACTCCCTCCGCCGCGACGCCGTGCCCGACCAGGAGACACTGCGCCGGGCCTACGCACTGCCCGGCGACGCGGCCGTGCGCAAGCAGATGACCGAACTCACCGACCAGACCCGGCGGTTGATCGAACTCTCGTCGCTGGTCCTGGTCGCCAGCGCGGACGCCGAGGGCAACTGTGACGTCTCCCCGCGCGGCGGTCCCGCCGGGTTCGTCTCCGTCCTGGACGCGCGGACGGTGGCGATACCGGACGCGACCGGCAACAAGCGTCTGGACACGCTGCAGAACGTCATCGCCACCGGCCGGGCCGGGCTGCTCTTCCTCATCCCGGGACGCACCACGACGCTCAGGGTGAACGGCCGGGCCTGCGTCTCCACGCGCCCGGAGCTGCTGTCGCAGCTGACCGCCGTGGGCAAGCCGCCGGCGAGCGCCCTGGTCGTGGGGATCGAGGAGGTCTATCCGCACTGCCCCAAGTCGCTCCTGCGCAGCGGTGCGTGGAAGCCGGAGCAGTGGCTGCCGGCGGACGCCCAGCCGACCTCGGCCGAGGTGACGCTGGCGCAACTGCGGAGGCCGGAGCTGACGATCGCCGACATCGAGCAGGCGGAGGCGGATTCGCTGAGGTACCGGTACGAGTGACCGGCTGGACCGGGACCGGATGCGGGCGGTGATCAGTCGACGGTGACGACCACGGTGTGCCAGCCGGTGGCACCGTCGGGAAGGGTCGGGGCGCGCCGGGCCGTCTGGGTCCGGCCCGTTCCGTCGGTGGCGCGCACCGAGAGGGTGTGCGAGCCCTTGGTCGCCTCCCACGGCCACGACCACTGGCGCCAGGTGTCGCGGGTGTCCTGGGCCGCCAGCCGTGCCCGTTCCCACGGACCGTCGTCGACGCGTACCTCGACCCGCTCGATTCCCCGGTGCTGGGCCCAGGCGACCCCGGCGATCATGACGGTGCCGGCTGCCGGCCTGGCGAACGGTCTGGGCGTGTCGATCCGGGACTGGGTCTTGACCGGTGCGCGCGGCGCCCAGTCACGCTCCACCCAGTAGGGGTCGTAGGCGTCGAAGGTGGTCAGTTCGACGTCCTTGATCCACTTGCAGGCCGACACGTACCCGTAGAGGCCGGGCACCACCATGCGGACCGGGAAACCGTGAGCGAAGGGCAGGGGCTCGCCGTTCATGCCGACGGCCAGCAGGGCGTCGCGGCCGTCCATCACGTCCTCGACCGGACTGCCGATCGTCATGCCGTCGACCGAGCGGGCGACCAACTGGTCGGCCTCGCCTCCCCGGGACGGCGGCCTGACTCCGCACTCCTTCAGGAGATCGGCCAGGCGGGCGCCGATCCACCGGGCGTTGCCGATGTAGGGGCCGCCGACCTCGTTCGAGACACAGGTGAGGGTGATGTCGCGTTCGATGAGCGGCAGCTTCAGCACATCGTCGAAGGAGAGGGTCAGTTCCCGTTCCACGCCTGCTCCGTGGATGCGCAGTCGCCAGGTGGCGGGGTCCACCTTCGGGACGATCAGGGCGGTGTCCACACGGTAGAAGTCGCTGGTGGGCGTCATGAACGGACTGATGCCCTTGACCCGCAGCGAGGCCGCCCGGGGGACCGGAGCCGCCGGGGACGCGGGGGCGGGGAGCACCACCCGGTCGCGGGCCGCGACCGCGTCCTGTCCCTGCGAGCCGTTCAGGGCGCGGCCTGCGATTCCGGCCGCCGTGGAGACCGCGGCTGTCGCCGCCGCCGTCAGGAGGAAGCCGCGGCGGTCCCAGCCGCTCTCGTCCCCGTCGGTCAGGTCCCTCGACGACGCATCAGGAGGAGTGTCCAGGCGGCCGACGAGCCAGTACAGGAGCGCGGCTCCGGCAAGAGAGCCGACGACGGAGGGAAGGGCGTCGGAAGCGCCGGTCGCGTCGGGCCTGCCGGTGGCGGCCAGCGCGCCGACCACACCGAAGGCCAGCACTCCCAAGGGGCCGATCACCCGCACGCGGGTGGCGAGTGCGCCGAGGAGTACCGCCAGCAGGGTCAGGACCGCCAGGATGCCCAGCCGCAGCACCAGCTTGTCGTCCGTGCCGAACTGCCGGATCGCCCAGTCCTTCACCGCGGTCGGCGTCCGGTCGATCGCCGCTCCGCCCACCGCGACGACAGGCCCCGACTCGGGCCGCACCGCAGCGGCGACCAGTTCGGCGAGCGTGACCGCCGCACTCCCGGCGAGCACACCGCTCAGAGCCCCCAGGGACAGGCGCTTGACGCCCGTGGGGGTCGGCTTCGTCGTGGCGTGGTCCATGGCGGGGAATCCGTCCTCGGGCGACTCGCGGAATGGTCCTCAGGTCTCCATCTTCACGCGAGGCGCACCCCGTTCCGCCCCCGGTGCGGGCCCGGTGAGGTAATGGGTTGGTCCTTTTCGCCGAAGCGTCCGACCATCGGTGACGGATCGAGGGCACCCACGCCCCGTCAGGGCCGAGCAGGTCAGGAGCATTCATGATCGACCATGGGCGTCCACCCGAGGGATCGGCGGCGGAGCACGGGGCGCTGGCCCTGCGTGCCCTACCCGCGCGCGCCGGCGCGGCCGTGTTGTTCCTGCACGGCGGGCGTGCCGAGGACCGCACCGCGTCGCGACCGTGGCATCTCGCCGCCCTGCGGATGCGGCCCTTCGTCAGGGCCACCGCCGCGGCGCTGCACGGCGCTCCGGTTCTGCTCGCAGAGGTCCGTTACCGCGTGCGCGGCTGGAACGGGGACGACGCGGACGCCCTCCTGGACGCTCGACGGGCCCTCGCCGAGCTGAGCCGGGTCGCCGGTGACGTCCCCGTGGTGCTCGTAGGACATTCCATGGGGGGCCGCGCCGCGCTCCAGGCCGCCACCGCCCCGAACGTGAAGGGAGTGCTGGCACTGGCACCGTGGTGCCCGCCGGCCGATCCGGTGAGCCATCTGCGCGGGAAGCGGATCACCGTGCTGCACGGCGACCGGGACCGTGTCACCGATCCGCAGGCCTCGGTGGCGTTCACACACCGCGCACGGGCGGCCGGCGCGAGCGTGCGGACGCGGCTCGTGCCGGGCGGTGATCACGCGATGCTCCGCGGCCGTCCCGGCTGGCACCGCTCAGCGGCCTCGGAGGTGATCGCTCTGCTGGGTGAGGCGGACCAGCCGTAGCGCGGCAGGGGCGTCGCCCGGCTCAGCGGGAGCGGGAGGAGGCCCTCGTCCCGGGCACCCGGCGGGCCGTGCTGCGCGGGCCGACGACGACCGGCGGCGTGATCACCTCGACGGGTGTCGTGCTCGCTGCGACGTTCGCCGCGCTCATGGTCGTTCCGCTGTCCCGGAAGGACGGTTCCGA
This sequence comes from Streptomyces sp. NPDC025806, assembly GCF_055558275.1. NCBI lineage: Bacteria > Bacillati > Actinomycetota > Actinomycetes > Kitasatosporales > Streptomycetaceae > Streptomyces > Streptomyces sp. NPDC025806. Next base: position 316,292 of record NZ_JBVHMU010000005.1, read on the forward strand.
TCGCCCGTCCGGTGCATCCGGGGCCGCCGCTCGCCCCGAAGCAGTCGTGCAGATGGTCGGGTCGGCACCGGCCCGATGCTCATCGGCCGGGCCGATGAGCACCACTCTCGGAGCGCGGAGGAGACAACCATGAGCGCGACCGCGGACGGCGGGCCCCGTCACCAGGAGGCGCTGCACTGCCTCGTCACCGGAGCCTCCGGGTACATCGGCGGGCGGCTCGTCCCCGAGCTCCTCGACGCGGGCCACCGCGTCAGGTGCCTGGTCCGCACGCCCGGCAAGCTCCGCGACCATCCGTGGGCGCGGCAGGTGGAGTCCGTACGCGGGGACGTCACCGACGCCGAGTCCGTAGGGGCCGCGCTGCGGGGCATCGACGTCGCGTACTACCTGGTGCACGCCCTGGGCACCGGCCCGGACTTCGAGGAGACCGACCGGCGCGCGGCCCGGATCTTCGCCGAACAGGCGCACGCCGCCGGGGTGCGCCGGATCGTCTACCTCGGCGGGCTCACCCCGCACGGTGTCCCCGAGCGGTCCCTCTCGCCGCACCTGCGCTCGCGCGCGGAGGTCGGCCGGATCTTCCTCGACGCCCCCGTGCCCGCCGCCGTGCTGCGGGCGGCCGTGGTCATCGGATCCGGCTCGGCCTCCTTCGAGATGCTCCGCCACCTGACCGAACGCCTGCCCGTGATGGTCACCCCGAGCTGGGTGCGCACCCGCACTCAGCCCATCGGGGTCCGTGACGTCCTGCGCTACCTCGTCGGCGTGGCCGGCCTGCCCGCCGACGTCGACCGGGCCTTCGACATCGGCGGGCCCGACGTGCTCACGTACCGGGACATGATGCTCCGCTACGCCGCCGCCGCCGGGCTGCCGCGACGCGTCATCGTCCCGGTCCCGGTCCTCACGCCCGGGCTGTCCAGCCACTGGGTCGGGCTCGTCACCCCCGTACCGGCCTCCATCGCCAGGCCGCTCACCGAGTCGCTGCGGCACGAGGTGGTCTGCCACGAGCACGACATCGCCCGCCACGTCCCCGACCTGCCGGGGCGGCCGTTGCCCTTCGACGAGGCGCTCGCCCTCGCGCTCCGCCGGGTCGGGGAGGCCCAGGTCGCCACCCGCTGGTCTTCGGCCGCGGTGCCGGGCGCGCCCAGTGACCCGCTGCCGACCGACCCGGACTGGGCGGGCGGCAGCCTCTACGAGGACGTGCGCGAACTCCCCGTCCCCGCAAGCCCGGAGGCGCTGTGGCGGGTGATCGAGGGGATCGGCGGCGACAACGGCTGGTACTCCTTCCCGCTCGCCTGGGCCGTGCGCGGCCGGCTCGACCGATTCGCCGGCGGGGTCGGCCTGCGCCGCGGCCGACGCGACGCCCAGCGGCTGCGGGCCGGCGACTCCCTGGACTTCTGGCGCGTCGAGGAGATCGAACCCGTGCGGCTGCTGCGGCTCCGCGCCGAGATGCGGCTGCCCGGCCTGGCCTGGCTCGAACTGCGCGTCGACACCGACGACCGGGGGCGCACCCGGTACCGGCAGCGCGCCCTGTTCCATCCGCGCGGGCTCCTCGGTCACGCGTACTGGTGGTCGGTCTCGCCGTTCCACGCCGTCGTGTTCGGGGGCATGGCGCGGAACATCGCCCGCGCCGCGGCAGCCGCTGCGGACGGCGACCCGCGGCCCCCGTCGGCACGGGCCTCGTCCCGCTCGCCGATCCAGCGCATCCGGCGGGCAGCCGCACGCGGAAAGAAGAGGCGGGGAGCCCGGCACTGACCTGACCGCGGGCCAGGCCTCGCCCCGCACCGTCACTTTCCCAGGAGGGCCACATGACCGTCGCAGTCGTCCTGTTCACCGCGGACCTGCGTCTGCACGACCACCCCCCGCTGCACGCCGCCGTGCGCGCCGCGGACCAGGTCGTCCCGCTGTTCGTACGCGATCCGGGGGTGCACGCGGCAGGCTTCGACGCGCCCAACCGCCGGGCGTTCCTCGCCGAGTGCCTCGCCGACCTCGACGAGCGGCTCCGGCACCGTGGAGGCCGCCTGGTGATCCGCAGTGGACCGGTCGCCCGGGAGGTCCGTGCGGTCGCCGCCGAGTGCGGGGCCGTCGAGGTGCACATGGCGGCCGACGTCACCGCCTACGCCCACCGGCGCGAGCGGCGGCTGCGCGAGGCGCTGGCCGCGGTCGGGGTGGCGCTGCACGTCCACGACTCGGTGACCACCGCGGTCGCCCCCGGCGCCGTGACGCCCGCCGGGAGCGGCACCGACCACTACGCCGTGTTCACCCCGTACTTCCGCCGCTGGTCGGGGGTGACGCTGCGCGAGCCGCTGCCGCCGCCGCGCACCGTGCGTGTCCCCGAGACCGCGCGCGGCGAGGCCCCGCCGTCGGCGCAGGACGTCGACGGAACCTCGCCCGGACTCCCCGAGGGCGGCGAGACGGCCGGCCGCGCCCGCTGCGCCCGGTGGTGGGACTCCGGCGACCTGTCCCGGTACGAGGAACGGCACGACGACCTGGCGGGCGACGCCACCTCCCGCCTTTCGCCCTACCTCCACTTCGGGGCCCTCTCACCGGTCGAGGCCGTCACGCGCTCCCGCGCGCACGGCGGCCCGGGTGCCGAGGCGTTCGTCCGGCAGTTGTGCTGGCGCGACTTCCACCGCCAGGTCCTCGCCTCCCGTCCCGAGACGGCCGCCGCGGACTACCGCACCCGCGGCGACCGGTGGCGTGGCGAGGAGGACGCGGCCGAGGACATCGCCGCGTGGCGGGACGGCCGCACCGGCTACCCGGTCGTGGACGCGGGCATGCGCCAGTTGCGCGAGGAGGGCTGGATGCACAACCGCGCCCGCCTCCTGACGGCCAGCTTCCTCACCAAAACGCTCTACGTGGACTGGCGCGTCGGCGCCCGGCACTTCCTCGACCTGCTCGTCGACGGGGACGTGGCCAGCAACCAGCTCAACTGGCAATGGGTGGCCGGCACCGGCACGGACACCCGCCCGCACCGCGTCCTCAACCCGGTCGTCCAGGGCAAGCGCTTCGACCCGCGCGGCACGTACGTCCGCCGCTGGGTGCCCGAACTCGCCGCCGTGGAGGACCGCTCGGTGCACGAGCCCTGGCGACTGCCCCGCGAGACCCGGGCCGGGCTCGACTACCCGGAACCGCTGATCGACCTCGACGACGGCCTGGCCCGCTTCCGGCAGGCCCGCGGCCGGGACTGAGGGGCCGGGGTGCGCGCGGGTTCACCGGCGACCGGCGTGGCCCGCACTCTCCTGCGGGGCGACGGGCCGGTCCGCGGGCTGCTCCAGGCGCAGCCGCAGCGCGTGCATCCCCCGGCGGGCGTGGCTCTTCACCGTGCCCAGCGGAAGCCCGGTGCGGGCGGCGATCTGCGACTGGGGGAGGTCCGCGTAGAAGGTGAGCCACAGGACCTGTCGCTGGGCGGGCGGCAGCCGGCTCAGCTCGTGCCGGACCACGACGCGGTCCACGGTCCGCTGCGCGAGCCGTTCCTCCGACGGCGGCACGTCCTTGTCCCGCTCGGACCGCGCCGCGGCGGCGAGGCGGGCCTGGCGGGCCCGGGCCGCGTGCGCGTCCGCGATCTTGTGCCGGGTGATGCCGACCAGCCAGGAGGCGGCGCTGCCCCGCTCCGGACGGAACCCGCGGCGGCCCTGCCAGGCGGCGAGGAAGACCTGCTGCGTGACGTCCTCGGCATCGGGGGAGTCGCCGAGCGCACGGCGCGCGAGGTGGTGCACCAGGCCCGCCCACCGCTCGTACGCCTGTCTGCAGCCGTCCTCGTCGCCCCGCAGAAACGCCTCGGTGATCAGTGGATCGGTGCTGTGCGCTGTGTGCGTCTGTGCCGTGGTCCTCTGTGGCGTGGCCATCGTGAACACTCCTCGGACCGCCTCACCGGGTGGTCCTGACGTGCCGGCGGTGCGCGCCTCGTCGCGCCTGCCGCCAGAGTGATCGCGGTGGAACCGGTGCACAAGATGCATCGTTCATGCGTCGTTTAATCTGGAGACGGGGCGAACGCCCGTGACCGAGGAGGGCGCATGAGCGGCGAGCAAGAGGCCCCCGGCGCCGGAGCACCGGCCGCCCTGACCACCGGCGCGCTCGCCCGCAGGCTCGGCGTCGCCCAGACGACGCTGCGCACCTGGGAGCGGCGCTACGGCATCGGTCCGAGCGTCCGCGAGGCGGGCCGCCACCGCCGCTGGGCGCCCGACGACGTGGCCAGGATGGAGCACATGTGCCAGCTGACCGCGCAAGGCGTCACGCCTGCCCAGGCGGCACGGCTGGCGATGGCGGAGGACGGCCGGGCGACCGAACTCCCCACTGCTGCGGAGCCGCAGTCGCGCACCTCGGCCCGTGCTCCGGGCGGTTCCCGCGATCTGCCGCCGGGTCAGGTCTGGCCGGAGAGCCGAGGCCTGGCACGCGCCGCCGTGCGACTCGACGCCCCGGCCGTGCAGGACCGACTGCGCGCCGCGATCGACGCGTACGGGGTGGTGGTGGCCTGGGAGCAGATCATCGCTCCGACCCTGCACGCCGTGGGCCGCAAGTGGGCGACGTCCGACGCGTCGTACGTCGAGGTGGAGCACCTGCTCTCGTGGCACGTGTCGGCCGCGCTCCGCTCGGCGGGCGCCCCGGCCCCGGACCGGCGCCCGCCGGTCCTGCTCGCCTGTATGCCGGACGAGCAGCACAGTCTCCCGATCGAGGCGCTGTGGGCGGCCCTCACCGAGCGGGGGCTGCCCGCGAGGATCTTCGGGGCCGCCCTGCCGAAGGAGGCCCTGGAGTCGGCGGCCCGGCGGATCGGCCCGGCCGCCGTCGTCCTCTGGTCGCAGTCCCGCGAGACCGCCGACGTGCACGCGATCCGCTCGCTCCTCGCCCTCGAATGGGGTGTACGCGGCGCCCGCGGCGGTCCCGTGGTCCTCCTCGCGGGCCCCGGCTGGGGCGGCACGCCTCCGGAGCCGCCGGCGAGCCGCCTCACGGGTCTCGCCTCCGCCCTCACGCTCGTCGAGTCGCTGTTCCGCACGCGCGCGTAGCCGGCGCCCCGGCACGCTGCGGGTTCAGTCCTGGAGGGTGGCCAGCCAGTCGATCAGCAGACGGTTGACCTCGTCGGGGCGCTCCTGCTGGATCCAGTGACCGCAGCCGCCCAGGAGGTGGGACGCGGACAGTGCGGGGAGCGTGGTGGGGAAGGCGTCGATGGCGTCGGACATCCAGGTGGTGGAGGCGTCCAGCGCACCGCCGATGAACAGGGACGGCTGCGTGACCGGCGCTCCGCGGTGGGGTGTGAGGTCTTCCCAGTCCCGGTCCATGGCGCGGTAGCGGTTGAGCGCGCCGGTGATCCCCGTGCGTTCGAACTCCCCGGCGTAGACGTCGAGATCCTCCTCGCCCAGCCACGCCGGGAGCGGGCCGTCGGGGAAGCGGTCGCGCAGCCGCCGTCCCGGGGCGACGAAGTGCGGGTCGGGCTCGCCCTCGCCCGGCATGGTCCCGGCGGACAGGGCCGCGTAGAAGCCCGCGAGCCAGCCCCGGACATCGGGCTCGATCTCCGCCTCGGCGCGGCCGGGCTCCTGGAAGTACGAGACGTAGAACTCCTGGTCGGGGCCGCCGACCTGGCCGAAGACGTCGGTGGGGCGGGGGCCGCCGGGCGGCGCGTACGGGACGCTCAGCAGGCCGACCGCGCGGAACATCTCGGGGTGGACGAGGGCGGAGGTCGCGGCGATGTTGGACCCCCAGTCGTGGCCGACGACCACCGCGCGCTCCTCGCCCAGGGCGCGTACGACGGCGACGTTGTCCTCCACGTGGTCGAGCAGGCGGTAGGCGTCGGTCGCGGCGGGCTTGGAGGAGCGGCCGTAGCCGCGCACGTCGATCGCCACGGCCCGGAAGCCGGCCGCGGCGAGGGCCGGGAGCTGGTGGCGCCAGGAGTACCAGGACTCGGGGAAACCGTGCACCAGCAGGACCAGCGGGCCGGTGCCCTGCTCGGCCAGATGCAGACGGCCGGCAGGGGCTTCGACGATGCGGTGGCGGAGTGCGGCGGTCGGCTCGGTTCGCATGGGTGACTTCTCTCCTCGGTTCGCGGGCGGCCGGAGGGCACCTGTCGATCATGCGGCGCCCCGGCCACGAGGCGCGATCGACGTTGCCGTTCCGGCAAGTTCGCGGGACACCGGGGTAGGGTCACCGCCGGTCCGTTCCGGCGCCTGGCGCGAGAACGGCGTCCTGGTCGAGCGAGAGGAGAAACAGCCGCGTGAATCGGCCGACTCACGGCGCACTGCACCACGTCGAGATCTGGGTTCCCGATCTGGACCGCGCCCTCGCCTCACTGGGCTGGTTGCTCCGGACGCTGGGTTACACCGTCTCGCAGAGCTGGGACTCCGGCCGCAGTTGGCTCCTGGGGCCGACCTACCTCGTCCTGGAACAGTCCCCGGACCTCACCGACGACCGGTACGACCGCCGTCGGCCCGGCCTGAACCACCTGGCCTTCCACGTCGAGGACGCCGCCACCGTCGAGGAGCTGGCCGTGGACGCGGCCCGGAACGGCTGGAGCCTGATGTTCCCCGAACTCCACCCTCACGCCGGCGGAGCGCAGCACTACGCGGCCTACCTGCAGGACGGCGACGGCTTCCAGGTCGAGCTGGTCGCCCTCGACACCGCTCGGAGCGGGTGAGCACTCCACCCCCACGTCGCGGACGGGGGCTGCTACGGGTCTCCGGGGGCCGGTGGCAGGCGGACGGTGAAGGTCGTCGCACCCGGCTCGCTGCGCACACCGGCCGAGCCGCCGTGGGCCTCCGCCACCGCCGCGACGATGGACAGGCCGAGCCCCGTGCCGCCTCCGTCGGCGCCGCGCGGACCGCCGCCGTGCACGAACCGTTCGAAAAGGTGGTCCTGGAGGTCCTGGGGGATGCCGGGGCCGTCGTCGGTGACGGTCAGGACGGTCGTGCCGTCCGCGTCCCGGTCGAGGCCCACCGTGACGGACGTCCCGGCCGGCGTGTGGTGACGGGCGTTGGCGAGGAGGTTCGCGAGCAGCTGCTGGAGCCGGTGGGCGTCTCCGCCGACGCTCACCGGTTCCTCGGGGAGCCGCAGGGCCCAGCGGTGTTCCGTTCCCACGGCGCGTGCGTCGGAAACGGCGTCGAGGACGAGCCGGGTGAGATCCACCGGCTCCCGTTCTAGCGGCCGGCCCGCGTCGAGCCGCGCGAGCAGGAGCAGGTCGTCGACCATCGCGCCCATCCGGCCGGACTCCGCGGCGATCCGTTCCAGCGCGCGCGTCACCTCGGGCGGTACGGGCCCGGGGTGCAGCAGGGCGAGCTCGGCGTGCCCGCGGACCGACGCGACCGGGGTACGCAGTTCGTGACTGGCGTCGGCGGAGAAACTGCGCAGCCGCTCCTCGCTGCGCTGGCGCTGGGTGAGCGCGTTCTCCACGTGCCCGAGCATGCGGTTGAAGGCGAGGGTGACCTGGTCGACCTCGGCGCTGCGCGGCCGGGTGCCGGGCACCCGGGCCGGGAGGGCGACCTCCCCGCTGGCGAGCGGCAGTTCGCTGACCCGCCTCGCGGTGCCCGCGATCCGGCTGAGCGGTCGCAGCGACCACCGCACCCAGAGCGCCCCCGCGATCCCCGCGCCGACGAGCGCGATGCCGAACACCCCGCCGGCGACGAGTTCGAGCCGGTGCACCGCGTCCTCGACGCCCCGCAGCGGCAGCCCGGTCATGAGCGTGTCGCCGTCCCGGCCGGGCCAGGCCATGACCCGGTAGTCGCCGAGCACGGACAGATCGACGCGGTGCCCCCGGCCGTCCACGGGCACCGCGGCCAGCGCGAGCCGGTCGGCGGCGGAGAGATCGGCGGTGAGCCCGGCGGGGTCGTCGCCGCCGCGCACCACCGCCGCGTCGACGACCCGCCCGTCACGCTCGTAGACCCCGAGCGTCCCGGCGGCCTGCCGCCGTGTGTCGGCATGCTCGTCGCCGTCGTGGTCGTTGCCCGTGCCACCGGAGTCGGGTGCGCCGCCGGGATGCTCGATGCTCGCCGGAAACGCGCTGCCCGCCGCCGAGAGCTGCTGGTCCAGCCGCTCGGTCAGGAACCCGTTCAGCTCGAAGACCGCCGCGCCGCCCACCGCGGCGCACCCGACGGCCAGCAGCACGAGGAGTCCCGCGGTGAGCCGGGCACGCAGCGTGCGCAGCCGGGGCCATGTCACCGGCTCACCGGCTTCAGGACGTAGCCCGCGCCGCGCACGGTGTGGATCATCGGCTCGCGGCCCGCGTCGATCTTCTTGCGGAGGTACGAGATGTACAGCTCGACCACGTGGGCCTGGCCGCCGAAGTCGTACGACCAGACCATGTCGAGCAGTTGCGCCTTGCTGAGCACTTGGCGGGCGTTGCGCATCAGGCAGCGCAGCAGCTGGAACTCGGTGGGGGACAGATCGACCGGCTCGCCGCCCCGGGTGACCTCGTGCGCGTCCTCGTCCAGCTCCAGATCCCCCACGACGACCAGCGAGCCGGCCGCCCGTTCCCGGGTCATCCCGGCGCGGCGCAGCAGCCCGCGCAGCCGGGCGACGAGCTCGCCGAGGCTGAACGGCTTCGTCACGTAGTCGTCCCCGCCCGCCGTGATCCCCGCGATCCGGTCCTCGACGGTGTCGCGCGCGGTCAGGAACAGCACGCACACGTGCGGCTGGGCGGCACGCAGCTCGCGCAGCACGGCCAGCCCGTCGCGGTCCGGCAGCATGATGTCGAGCACGACGGCGTCGGGCCGGAAGTCGCGTGCCGCGCGAACGGCGTCACGGGCCGTGCCCGCAGCGCGCACCTCCCAGCCCTCGTACCGCAGCGCGCCGGTGACGACCTCGGCGAGATCGGGCTCGTCGTCGACGACCAGGACGCGCACCGGGGCGCCGTCGGGGCGGGTCATGCCCGCGGGGCGTGAATTCATGGCGTCCTCAGCATCTCGCGCCCGCCTCTGAGTTTCCTCTGAGAACACGCAGAGCGCCGGGGACCCGATCGGCCCGGCGAAGCGCCAGGTCATGGGCCGAACCAGCGCCTCCGGTCCGGAGTGCGCTGAGAGCTCACTCAGAGGTTGGCGGACGACAGTGAGAGCAGTCCACCGCCACCGAGGAGACCGCCATGGCCACCGCGACCCATCGTCCGCCGCCGGTGACGCACCGCGCCCCCGGCCCGCCGAGCCACCGGGCGACGGCCGCGCTGCTGCTCGCCGCCGCCTGGGCCGGCGGCTTCGCCGTGCTCGCCCTATGGTGGCGGGACACGGACGCCGTCGTCGGCGCGGCCGGCTGGCTCACCGGCGTCGGCCGGATCACCGGCCTGCTCTGCGGCTACATGTGCGCCCTGCTCGTCGCCCTGATGGCACGGGTGCCCTGGTTGGAGACCGGAGTGGGCAGTGATCGCAGCGCCCGCTGGCACGCGTCGGCCGGCCGCTGGACGATCGGCCTGCTGCTCGCCCACATCGTCTTCATCACCCTCGGCTACGCCGCACAGGCCCACACCGGCCCGCTGACCCAGCTCGGCACGATCGTCCTCGACCTGCCCGACCTGCTCAAGGCCACCGCCGGCAGCGTCATCCTGCTCGCCGTCGGCTACACGTCCGTACGGGCCGTGCGCCGCAGGCTGCGCTACGAGACCTGGTACCACCTGCATCTGCTCACCTACGCGGCCGTGTTCCTGGCCTTCTTCCACCAGCTGTCGACCGGCGCGGACTTCGTCGCGAACGCGGGCGCGCGGGCGGCCTGGTACGCCCTTTACGTCGGTGTGGCCTGCCTCGTCCTCTGGTTCCGCGTGCTCACCCCGGTGCGGCTCAACCTGCGCCACCGCATACGCGTCGACGCGGTCGTGCCGGAAGCGCCGGGCGTGTACTCGGTCTGGCTGCGCGGCCGGCACCTCGAACACATCGGCGCCAGGCCGGGGCAGTTCCTGCGCTGGCGCTTCCTCACCCCCGGCATGTGGCTCGCGAGTCACCCGTACTCCCTGTCCGCCGTCCCGCGCGGCGACCTGATGCGGATCACCGTCAAGGCGCTGGGCGACCACAGCGCCGCCGTCGCGAACCTGCGGCCCGGCACGCGCGTCTGGGCGGAGGGGCCCTACGGCGCGCTCACCGCCGGGCGGCGCAGCCGCGACAAGGTGCTGATGATCGCGGGCGGCACCGGCATCACGCCCCTGCGCACCCTGTTCGAGACCCTGCCCGCCCGGCCCGGCGACCTGACCCTGCTCTACCGCGCCCGCACCACCGGCGAACTGGCGCTGCGCGGTGAGCTGGAGGCCATCGCAGCGCGGCGCCAGGCCCGCCTGGTGTACGCGCTCAACACCCCCGACGGCCGCCGCGCCCCGATCACGGCGGACGGGCTGCGCGCCCTGCTGCCCGACATCGAGCGCCACGACGTCTACCTGTGCGGGCCGCCCGGGCTCGCCCAGGCCGCGTACGACGCCCTGCGGGCCGCCGGAGTCCCGGCCTCCCGCATCCACCACGAGTCCTTCGAACTGTGAGCCCCGCCATGCGCGCCCACTCGCTCCGCCGCACCGTGCTGACCTGCGTCGCGACCGTCACCGTGACCGTGCTCGCACTGTCCCTGAAACCGCACCACACGTCCTCCGTCGCCGCCCCGGTCACCAAGGCGCCGTCGTCGTCGAGTGCGAGCGGCGGCGCGAGCCCGAGCTCCGGGACGCGTACCGTCACCGGCTCGACCGTCCAGACCCGCTACGGGCCGGTCCAGGTCGAACTGACCCTGGACGGTTCGAGGATCACGTCCGCGCGCGCCCTCCAGCAGCCCGACGGCGACGGCCGCAGCAGGGAGATCAACGCGACCACGATACCCGTCCTCGTCCAGGAGACCGTCACGGCACAGAGCGCCCAGGTCGACACGGTCTCCGGAGCGACGTACACGAGCGAGGGCTACATCACCTCGCTCCAGAGCGCGTTGGACCAGGCCCGTGCCTGAGCCGGGCGGTTCCGCCGGCCTGCGGCGCGTGGTGCGCACGATGGGCACCGTGTTCTCCTGCACGGTGCGCGACACTCCGACTCCGGGGCTGCGCCGGGCTCTGGACGAGGCCGAGGCACTGCTGCACCACGTCGACGAGGTCTTCTCGCCGTACCGGCCCGACAGCGCGGTCTCGCTGGAGCGGACGGGCGCGCCGGTGCCGCAGGCCTGGCGCGCGGAGGCCGAGGAGGTCCGCGCCCTGTGCGAGGCCGCCCGGCACGACACCGAGGGCCGGTTCGACGCCCGGTACGCCGGCCCGTACGACCCCAGCGGGCTGGTCAAGGGATGGGCGGTCGAGCGGGCGGCCCGGCTGCTCCAGGAGGCGGGCGCCGAACACGTGTGCCTCAACGGCGGCGGCGACATCCAGCTGCACGGCGGCCCCTGGCGGGTCGGCATCGCCCATCCGCTGCGGCCGGACAGTTACGCGGCCGTCGTCGAGTCCGCCGAGGGCCCGCTCGCCCTCGCCACGTCCGGTCCCGCCGAGCGCGGCTGCCACATCCTCGACCCGGACACCCAGACCCCGCCCGCGCACGCCCTGGCCTCCCTGACCGTCGTGACCTCCGGTCTCACCCGGGCCGACGTGCTGGCCACCGCCGCGTACGCGGTCGGAGCGGCGAACGCGCGGGCCTGGCTGGAGCGGCGGACGGACGTGCTCGCGCTGGGCGTGGAGCGGGACGGCACCACGTGGACGGTGCGCGGCACGCAGGGCCCCCGGTTCGCCTAGTTCAGGCGGGCCGGGCGTCACGCCTCGGCAGTCAGGAAACGTTCAGGTGACCGGTGGCACGGTCGTCGACCATGACCTACGAAACCTCCGAGACAGCGGAACTCCCCGGTGCCGGCGGGCCCGCCGCGCCCATCCGGCACCGCCTGCGGCTGAACAAGGTGCCGGAAGTCACCGTCTACTTCTGGATCATCAAAGTGCTCTGCACGACGGTCGGTGAGACCGCGGCCGACCTTCTGAACGAGAAGGCGGGGCTCGGGCTCACCGGCGTCTCGCTGCTGATGAGCGGGCTCCTGGCGGTCGTGCTCGTGGTGCAGTTCCGCACCGCGGCGTACCGGGCTGGCGTGTACTGGCTCGCCGTGGCGCTGATCAGCGTCGTCGGCACGCTGATCAGCGACAACCTCACCGACAACATGGGGGTGCCGCTGGAGGTCAGCACGGCCGTCTTCGCGGTGGCCCTCGCGGTCGTGTTCCTCGTCTGGTTCCGGCGGGAGCGGACCCTGTCGATCCACAGCATCGACACCACCGGCCGCGAGACCTTCTACTGGCTCGCCGTGCTGTTCACGTTCGCGCTCGGCACCGCCGCCGGTGACCTCGTCTCCGAGCGGATGGCTCTCGGATACCCGCTCGCCGCAGGCCTGTTCGCCCTCGCCATCGCCGCCGTCGCCGTCGCCCACTTCGCGCTGGGCCTCGACGCCGTGTGGAGCTTCTGGATCGCGTACATCCTCACCCGGCCGCTGGGCGCGTCCATCGGGGACTACCTCTCCCAGCCCGCCGGGGACGGCGGCCTCGGCCTCGGCGTCGTGGTGACCAGCGTGCTGTTCCTCGCCGTCATCCTCGCTCTCGTCGTGTACCTGGCCGTCACGCGCAGGGACGTCGCCGAGCCGGAGCGGAGCGGCGCGTGAAGAAGCTGCCCGAGGTGACGCTCGCGTTCTGGATCATGAAGATCGCGGCGACGACCCTGGGAGAGACGGCGGGAGACCTCTTCTCCCAGACCCTGAAGCTGGGGTACTTCCTCACGACGATCGCGCTGTTCCTGGTCTTCGTCGTGACGCTGGTGGCGCAGGTGCGGTCCCGCCGCTACAACCCGTTCTTCTACTGGACCGTGATCCTGTCCACCAGCACGGCGGGCACCACCCTGTCCGACTTCATGAACCGCGACGCCGGCGCCGAGTACCTGCCCGGGGGCGCGAGTTCCCTGGGATGGGGGCCGCAGGGCCTCGGACTCGGCTACCCGGTCGGCGCGGCCATCCTGGTCTCGATCCTGCTGGCGATCTTCCTCGGCTGGAAGCTCAGCGGCATGACGTTCGAGATCCGCGACATCGTCACGTTCAAGGGCGAGGCGCTGTTCTGGGCCGCCATCCTCGTGTCGAACACGCTGGGCACCTCGATGGGCGACTTCCTGTCCGACAGCTCCGGCCTCGGATACGCGGGTGGCGCCCTGCTGGTCGCGGGCGCGCTCGCCGTGCTCGTGGTGCTGATGAAGGCGCCCGGAGTGCCGAACGTGCTGCTGTTCTGGATCGCGTTCGTCCTCACCCGGCCGCTCGGCGCCACGGCCGGGGACTTCCTGACCAAACCCGTGGAGAAGGGCGGCCTGGATCTCGGCACGGCCGGCTCGTCCGCCGTGCTGCTCGCCGTCCTCGTCGGCCTGATGATCCACGCGCAGGTGAACGAGCGCCGGGCCACCGCCGCCGACCAGATCACCCTGCCGGCAGGGCGACGGTGAATCCGGCCCCGGGCGTGTGCCCGGGGTCGTGCACCACATCGCCACCGACCGAGCGGGCCAGGCGCCGCGCGAGCGGCAGCCCGAGGCCCGCCCCGTCGTGCCCGTCATCGGGGTCCGCCCGCCGGCCGGGCTGGAAGAGCGCGGCGGCGAAGTCCCCGGGCACTCCGGGGCCGTCGTCCCGCACATCGATCCGTATCCCGGAGGCGGTCGGGCCCGCCGACACCGTCACACCGCTCCGCGCGTGCCGGACCGCGTTGTCGAGCAGCGGGCTGATGATCCGCTCCAGCAGTTCGGGCGCCGCACCCGCCTTCAGTACGGGAGTGGGGACCTCCAGCACGGTTGTCACATGGTCCGGAGTGTCGAGATCGCGCAGCAGACGGGCGAGGACCGCGGGGACGTCGGCGGTGCCCGGGGCCCTGGTGGTGTCGAGGGCTCTTTCGCGGGCGTCGTCGAGGACCGTGTCGCAGATGACGCGCATGGAGCGTGCTGCTTCGGCGACGACGTCCACGGTCGCCCGGGTCTCGGCGTCCGTCCGGGGCCGCGCGCGCCACCAGTCCAGTTCGACGACGATCCGGCTGAGCGGAGTACGGAGTTCGTGGGAGAGCTCCCCGGTCAGCTGCTGTTCGTGGCGGAGCACGGTACGGATCCGGTCGAGCAGCGCGTCCAGTGACGCGCCGAGACGGGCGAGTTCGGCCGGGTGTTCCCCGGCGTCGAAGCGCCGGTCGGAGGCCACCGCGCTCCACTGGGTCGCCTGGTCCGTCATGGTCGCCACGGGGCGCAGCGCCCGCCCGACCGCGAGCCGCGTCAGCGCGTAGGTGCAGCCGAGCATCAGCACGTCCAGGGTCAGCGAGCCCAGGAGCAGAGTCCCGGCCGAGCTGCGGTACGGGGTCAGGTCCAGTGCCGTGACGACGGACGCGACGGCCCGGGGGCCCCGGACCGGGAACGCGCAGAGGCGGACGGTGCCGACCGTGGCGCAGGACCGTGCGGCCCCTGCGGCGAGACGGCTCGCCACCGGAGTGAGGGCACGATCGGCCGTGGTGGGCGGTGTCCGCTCCACCAGGCGCGGCCCGCTGTAGATCCACACGCCGGCGTCGAGCAGGCCGTCGTTGGCCGTCTCCAGCACGCGCACCCGCGGGCCACTGGTGTCGACGGTCGTGGCCACCGCCGCCGCCCGGTCCCGCAGCGCGGAGTCCGCCTGATGCCGGAGGTGCTCGTCGGTCACGGCGTTGAACACCACCGTCAGGACGGTCATCAGCAGGGCCGCGACGGCCAGCGCGACGAGCGAGAGACGGCCGCGCAGCGTGCGCGGGGCGAGCGCGGCCAGGCCGGACTTCGGACCGTTCACGACAGCCGGTGTCCGATCCCGCGCACGGTGTGCACCGTCAGGGCGCTGCCCGCCTCCCGCAGCTTGCGGCGCAGCCGGCTCAGGTACTGGTCCAGGGTGTTGTCGCTGACGTACGCGCCTTCGGGCCAGCCGGCCCGGATCAGCTCGCGGCGGCGTACGAGGTCACCGCGCGCCGCGACGAGCGGTGCCAGGAGCCGGAACTCGGTGGGGGACAACGGCACCGCGACACCGCCTGCGGTGACGTGATGGCCGACGGCGTTCAGGACCAGGTCCCCCGACGCGTGCGGGGGACGGGGACCGGCCCGGTGGAGGGCGGCCCGCAGCCGCGCGGCGAGCTCGGCCAGATGGAAGGGCTTGGGCAGATAGTCGTCCCCGCCGGCGGAGAAGCCGGCCAGCCGGTCGTGCAACTGGTGCCGGGCCGTCAGGAAGAGGACCGGGGCGAGGAACCCGTTGGCGCGCAACGCCTGGCACACGTCCCGACCGTCCGCGTCCGGCAGCCCGACATCGAGGACGAGCGCGGCGACATCGTGGGACGCCAGCCGCAGACCGGTGGCCCCGTCGGCGGCGGGCACGGGATCGAACTCCTCCTCCCGCAGGCCGCGCACCAGCACGTCACGCAGCGCGTGATCGTCCTCCACCACAAGGATCTTCGGACGCATGGGTCTCCCTCGGCTGCCTCGGCCCCTCGGCGGGCGCCGTCGTCAGAGGCGGTTTCGGATCGGCGAAGAAGGCGTCCGGCAGCAGGCGGGCGGCCAGGCACAGGCAGGCGCCCAGCCAGCCCGTCGCGAACAGCCAGCCACCGAGGACATCGGTCAACCAGTGCACGCCGAGAAACACCCGGGACAGCCCCACGGCCGCGCCCCAGCAGGCGACCGCGACACGCAGCACCGTGCCGCCGCACGGGGCCCGCACCCGGAGGGCGGTGATGAGCAGCCCCGCGGCGAGGGCCGATGTCGTGGCATGCCCGGACGGAAACGACCAGCCGCTCGCATGGGTTGCCCAGAACGAGTGGGGCGGGCGCGGCCGGTGTATGAGCTCCATCGCGCCGTACCGCAGGGCCTGTCCGACGCCCAGGATCGCGACACACAGCGCGGCGGCACACAGCCGCCGGCGTCCGGTCCGTGCGGCCACGACACCGGCCAGGACGGCGAGCAGGTACGGGACCACTCCGGTGCCGGTGGCGGTCACGCCCCGGGCCAACGCGGTGACGGCCTCCTGGCGATGGCCTGCCGCCCGGAGCAGAGACCCGTCGTCCAGCCACAGCGGCGAACGGCCCTGCCCGACCACCGCCATGGCCAGCACGCCGAACGCCGCCCACGCGCCGAGCGCGACACTGCCGAGCAGGTCGGCCACGTCCTTGCGGTTCATGAGCGGGCCAGCAGGGGACGCAGCCGCGCGGCCCTCGACAGCCGACGGGCCAGCGCCGGCGACAGACGCCGCACGACCAGCATGGCCCCGAACGCGACGAGGCCGCCGACCACGACCCCCGCCAGGACGTCGTGCGGATAGTGCGCGCCGACCCACACTCGGGACGCCGCCATGGTGAGCGCCACCACGGCGGCCGGCGCGCCGAGGCGACGCGAGACGAACAGGAGGGCCACCGCCGCGGCGGCGGCGATCGCCGCGTGGTTGCTGGGGAACGACCAGTCGCCGGGTGCCGCGCACGCCTCCAGCGTCCGCACGTGCAGGCTCTGGCACGGCCGGTCCTCGCGGACCAGCGACTTGACCACCATGTCGACACCGAAGGCCAGGACCACGACGGCCGGCACCGCCAGAGCCGCCACGGCCAGCGTGGAACTCGTCCCGCGCGCCCGCCACCAGGCGAGCAGCATCAGCACCGCGCACACCCCGAGCCCGTACGCCGACCAGGCCGTCACGGCACCGTCCAGCCAGCCCGGCGAGCGCTGCGCGAGGCCCGTCACATCGAGATAGGCGGACCCGTCGACCGAGGAACCGTCGTACGCGAGGATCACCGGCGGACCTCCTTCGCCGCCGCGGCCTTGCGGGAGCGGAGGAGCTCGGCCGCCAGCGGCAGCAGGGACACCACGACGATCAGGGCGACGATCGGAAGCAGATAGCGATCGACGTTCGGGATCGAGGATCCCAGCGCGTAGCCGGCCAGGGTCAGGCCGACGCTCCACACGAGACCGCCCACCGCCTGCCACAGCGTGAACACCCGCACCGGGACCCCCAGGGCGCCCGCGAGCGGATTCAGTACCGTGCGCACCACCGGCACGAAGCGCGCGAGCACGATCGCCTTCGCGTGCCCGTACCGTGCGAGCAGGTCCTCGGCTCTTTCAGCGCCGTCGTGCAGTCGCCGCGACCGGCTGCGGGCGAGCAGCGAGCCCCCGGCTCTGCGCCCGATCAGATAGCCGCACTGCGCCCCGGCCAGCGCGCCGACGACCGCGGCGGCCAGGAGGGGGACCAACGAGAGATGGACCCCGCTCCGTCCGCTGCCCGTGCAGAGCAGCCCCGCGGTGAACAGCAGGGAGTCGCCCGGCAGGAAGAAGCCGATGAGCAGGCCGGTCTCGGCGAACAGCACCGCGCCGACCCCGACCACGCCGAAGGCGGCCAGGAGGGACTGCGCGTCGAGCGGGTTCACCGCGAGCTGCGACGATAGGGCCACGAGTGTGGTCATCTGCGGGTCCTTGTCTCGGTCGGTCTCAGTCGGTCTCAGTCGGTCTAAGTCGGTCTCTGCCGGCAGCCGGGGAGTGCTGGAGGCACCGCACATGGCAGGCACGGCACCTGACTGACTACAATCCTGTAGACGGTCTACATCACTGTAGACGACGCGGGGGTGAGGATCGTTCCCATGAGCACCGAGAAGGACGACCGCCGGCCGGCCGGTGAGCTGGAGGCCGCGGTGATGGCCGCGCTGTGGGCGGCAGAAACCGCGCTGACACCGACCGAGGTCCAGGCCGAGCTCGCCTCCGGCCTGGCCCGGACCACGGTGACCACGATCCTGTCGCGGCTGTACGAGAAGGGGACGCTGGAGCGCCATCGCCGGGGCCGCGGCTTCGCCTACCGCCCGATACAGGACCCGCACGGCCTGACCGCCCTGCGCATGCACGGCGAACTCGACCGCGACAGCGACCGCGCGACCGTGCTCGCCCGGTTCGTCGACCAACTCGGCCCGGACGACGAGGAGATCCTGCGCCGGCTGCTGGAAGAAGGCGGCTGACCCGTCATCGAGCCGTTCGGCGATACCGCGTGAGGACGGCGGCGCCGACCTGTTCGCAGGAGAGGCAGTCCAGCTCGGCGCCCGAGCGGCAGTACCCCCTCGTCCAGCGTGCGGCCGAGCCGGAACTTGTCCCCGGCCACCGTACTGCTCCCATTCCACGGCCCCGTCATGCTGCACCGGCGGTCAGCCCGTGGCGGTCGGCCCACGCGCTGATCGCCTCGGCCAGTTCCTCGGGGCGGTCCTCGGGGGAGTGGTGGCCGGCCGGGCCGAGGCGCGCGACGTCCAGGCCCGCGATGTTCTCCTCGCACCAGGCCACGGCGCCCCGGTCGGTCATGGCGCCGCGCCCCGGCTCGAACGCGGCGAGCAGTTTGGGGACGTCGGGGCTGGCGGCCAGCCAGGCGTCGTAGCGCTCGACGCGGGCCACGACATCGGCGGGCTCGGCGTCCAGCGGCATCATGCGGGCCCAGGCCAGCACCGGCCGACGGCTGCGCGGAGTCGGGAACGGGCTGCGGTAGACCTCCAGGTCGGCCGGGTCGAGCGGCGTGTCCATCGTGTCCGGGAGCCCTTCGACGAAGAGCGACTTCTCCAGGATCATCTCCTCGCCCACCCCGGGGGTGCGCAGCAGAGTGAACAACTCCCGCCCCGCGGCCGGGAACTCGTCGCCGACCAGGGGCTTGACGATCGTCTCGGTGAAGGCGAGACCGCGGACGCGGCCCGGGAGACGTGCGGCCCGGTCGAAGGCGAGCGCACCGCCCCAGTCGTGACCGATCAGAACCGCCTCGGTCAGGCCCAGAGCGTCGAACCAGGCGTCGAGGTAGCGGGCGTGGTCGTCGAAGGAGTAGGCGATGTCGGGTTTCCCGGACGCGCCCATGCCGATGAGGTCGGGGGCCAGGAGCCGGCGGCCCGGCGCGGCCACACCCGGCAGGACGTTCCGCCACAGGTGGGAGGAGGTGGGGTTGCCGTGGAGGAAGACGAACGGCAGCCCGTCGGGATCGCCGGACTCGCGGTGGTGGAGGGTGGAGTCGAGGACGGGGAGAGTGGGCATCTTGGTGTCACTTCGCTTTCCGTGCGGCGGATCGGTCAGAGATTGAGGCTCAGGACGCGGTCGACGGTGATCTCGACGACGACCAGGTCCGGCGGGGTGGGCGGGGCCGCGTGATAGCGGGCGGTGTACCGGCGGACCGCCTCGGCCACGCGCGCGGGATCGTCCGTGACGCGGCCCCGGCCTTCGAGGGTCACCCAGCGGAAGCCGTCCGCCTGGCAGAGCGCGACACGGGCCGCCGGGCCGCCCGCCAGCACGTTCCGCGCCTTGCGGGCCCGAGCCCGGGTGGTGACCCGGACCAGGCCGGCGGGCGCGTCGAAGGTGAAGCGGACCGGCGTGACGTGCGGGGTGCCGTCCGGGCGGAGGGTGGTGAAGGCGGCGGTGCGGGGGCCGCTGAGGAACGCCCTTGTCGCGTCCGGGAGTTCCACGGTCGCGGCCGACTCCCGGCTCACTTCTTCTTCACTCCTTCGTTCCAGATGAGCTTGGCGATGTTCGGCTTCGCGGCCGTGGTGATGACGCCCATCGCGGTGCGGACGTAGCGTCGTTCCTCCAGCTCGCGCAGCATGCTCGCGGCGAGGTCCGCGCGGGCGGTGAAGACACCATCAGCGCTGGTCTCGGCGGTGTGGAAGTCCGTGACGACGGGGTGCTCGAAGAGACCCGAGGGCCAGACGAGCGTCCAGTCGAGCTCGGTGGCACGGATCACGTCCTCCATGCGGCGCATGTCCTCGTGGAGGGTCCGGCCGAGGCGCCGGTTCACCAACGGGTCGAGGACGTGGTTGAAGAAGTGCGCGCCGGTGGGACGCCAGTTCGGGTCGGCGATGCTCGAGCTGACGGCGAGGAGCCGCTTGATGCCGTGGCGGGTCATGGCCCCGGTGATGGCCGTGGCACTCGCCGAGTACGTGGTGATGGTCTCCTTGCTGAAGCGCGCGCCCAGCGCGGACAGGACCGCGTCCGCCCCGGCGAGCGCGGCGTCGACAGCGGCCGGATCGGTGGCGTCGGCGACGGCCACGGCGAGACCGGGCCGCGCGGAGGACAGGGAGCCGGGACGGCGGGTCACGGCGACGACCTCGTGGCCGGCGGCGAGGGCCTGGTCGGTGAGGCGGCGTCCGGTCGGCCCGTTGGCGCCGAAGACTGCGATGCGCATGATGTCGGGTCATCCCCTCGTGCGGTGGTCGGAACGGCCTTGACTGTGCCGACCGCGCCCCGCAGGCTCAACGCTGATGAATAACGCCGCGCCTGTCTCCGCCCGCCCCCGAGGCCGCCCCCGTGGCAACCCGCGCACCCGCGAGTCGATCGTCCCCGCCGCCCGCGACCTGTTCCTGGAGCGCGGCTACAGACGCACCACGGTGCGTGCCGTGGCCGCGGCGGCCGGTGTCGACCCGGCGCTGATCGCGTACCACTTCGGTTCGAAGAAGGGCCTGTTCGCGGACGTGATGCAGTTCCAGTGCGCGAACGCGCTGGCGGTGGACGACGTCCTCGGCGGCGACCCCGCCACGCTCCCGGACCGCCTGATCGACGCGGTGACGGACCTGTGGGAGGACGCCGACTTCCGGCAGCTCACCGCCCAGGGCGACGAGGCCGCCGAGGTGATCCGCGAGTATCTGGAACAGGAGCTGCTGGCCCGGCTTGTTGAATTTCTCGGCGGCCGGGACGCGACCGCCCGTGCCACGGCCGTGGTGACGATCCTCGGCGGCCTCATCTACACCCGCTACCTCAACCCGCTCCCCACCCCGGCGGCCCTCACCCCGTCCGAGACCCGCCACATCCTCACCCCGGCGCTGCGCACGGCCCTGGCCCCGAGGCCGCGCGCCGCGACCAAAGGCCGCGGTGGCCGCTCAGAGGTGGGCGTCCAGCAGCTTTCGTAGATCGGCGCCGGTCAGGGGCCCCGTGGTGTGCGCTACCACCTCTCCGTCCTTCAGCAGGACGCAGGACGGGGCTCCGGTGATCTCATAGCGCCCGGTCGCGGTCGGGCAGCGCGTGATGTCGGCGCGGACGACGGTCAGGCGGCCCGCGTACTCGTCCGCGACGCCGCCCACGACGAGGTCCATCTCCCGGCAGGGCTCGATCGCCTTGGGCCAGGTCCCGGTGAAATAGGCGAGGACCGGGACTCCGCTCATCCCGAGGATGAAATCGAACTCCGCGTCCTCACGAGGCCGGTGCACCCGCTTCGCCATGCGATCTCCTGACCTCACGTTCCGTCGTTCCTGCCCCGTCATCCTGTGCGCGGTGCGCCGCGAAGGCCGAGAGCCAGCGTCAGTTCCAGGACCCGGTGCGGCAAGGCGAGTTCGGGAAACAGATCCCGCAGCTGCGACATCCGGTACCGGACGGTCTGGGGATGGACGAACAACGCCGCCGCCACCTCGTCCCGCCTGCCCTGGTGCAGCAACCACGCCTGCAACGTCTCCTCCAGACGCCGAGCGGTCGCGGCAGGCAGGGCCCGCAACGGTGCGAGCGCCCGGGCCCGCAGATCCGCGAACGCGTCCACGTCGGCGCTCAGCACCAGCTCGGGCAGATGCTCCTCGGTGTCGCGGATGTCGCAGGACAGGGAGCGCGCGCGGACAGCCCGTGCGTACGAGGCGGACACGCGAGCCCACGGCCGGGCCGGGCCGACCACGGCGGCACGCTCGCTCAGCTGCCGCAGGAGACGTGACCGGTCGGCATCGGGGACGAGCAGCACACCGGTGGCGTCCGGAAGATCGTCGAGGACGAGGGTGCTCGGATCGAGCGTGCGGTAGGCCGGGCGGGCCTGGGCGGCGGGCAGCAGGACCGCCGTCAGCGAGACGGGAGGCTGCCACCCGGCCTGTTGCACCGAGGCCAGCAGCACATCCGGGTTCGCCCCAGCGAGGAGGTCGCGGGCCAGGTGTTCGAGATGGCGCTCACGGTCCCGGCCCCGGGCGGCCAGCTCGTCGGCGTGTCCCGCCGCGCTCGCGGCGGAGAGCTCGTCGATGTAGGCGAAGGTCAGCTCGGCGAACTTGGCGACCTCGCCGGCGGGCAGACCCGCGGGTACGGCACCCGCCGCCAGGCATCGCCAGGCCACGCGGGCGCCGACGCGGTAGGCGCTGAGCAGGGCGTCCATCGACCGGCCGTCGCGCACCTCGCCGCGGCCCAGCTCGTAGGCGGCTTCACCGGCGTCACCACCCGTGGCGTTCCCGCTCGCGAGGTCCAGGTAGTGCCCCAGGGCGGTGCGGACGGCCCGGCGGATGGTCGCGCCCATGCGGCCCGAAAGGGCGTTGGCGTAGGACGGGACCTCGTCGATGATCGCCTGGACGATCTCGTCGGCGGTGGTCCTCAGCTCCGCCCGCAGTGCGGTGACCGTCGTCTCGTCCAGGGCCAGCTCGCTGGCCTTCCGGAATGCATGGCTCACGTTTTGTTCCCTGCGAACAATTCTGTCGACCAGATTTACGTCTTTCGGTCAGGACTTTACGCCTCGCGGCGCAGCAAGCTGGAGCCATGACGAGTGCAGCCCTCCGCAGCAGGGCGTGGAAACTGCTCGAGATGGTCACGACGCCGCTGCTGCCGTCGGACTACCTCGACCTGGTCAGCCCGCTGCGCGCGGGCGCCGACCTGCGCGGGCGCATCGAGGCCGTGCACCCCGAGACGGACGACGCCGCGACCATCGTGATCAGGCCCGGACGGGGCTGGCGCGGCCACACGGCAGGCCAGTACGTGCGGATCGGCGTCGACGTCGACGGCGTACGCCTGTGGCGCGCCTACTCCCTCACCTCGCCGACGAACCGCCCGGACGGTCGCGTCACGATCACCGTGAAGGCGATCCCCGACGGCAAGGTCAGCAACCACCTGGTCCGCAGGGCGACACCGGGCACGCTGATCCAGCTCGACCAGCCGACCGGTGACTTCGTCCTGCCGGAGGCCAAGCCCGCCAAGGTGCTCTACCTGACGGCCGGCAGCGGCATCACGCCCGTCATGGGCATGCTGCGCGACACCGCGTTCGACGACGTCGTCATGGTCCACTGCGCCCCCCGGCCGCAGGACGTGATCTTCCGCGAGGAACTGCACGACCTGGTCGCGGACAAGAAGCTGCGCCTCACCGAGGTGCACACCGACACGGACGGCATGCTCGACATCGCCCGCCTCGACGAACTCGTCCCCGACTGGGCCGAGCGCGAGACCTGGGCGTGCGGCCCCGCGGGCCTGCTCGACGCCGCCGAGCTGCACTGGATCGAGCACGGGGTGCAGGAACGCCTGCACACCGAACGCTTCCGCCCCGGGATCGTCGTCACGGGCGACGGCGGCGCGGTCACGTTCAGCGCCACCGGCAAGACCGTCGACGCGGACGGCGCCACGCCCTTGCTGGACGTCGGCGAGGAGGCCGGCGTGCTCATGCCCTCCGGGTGCCGCATGGGCATCTGCTTCGGCTGCGTGGCGCCACTGAAGGCGGGCGCCGTCCGCGACCTGCGCACCGGCGAGATCACCGAGGGCGAACCGGGCGTCCTCATCCAGACCTGCGTGTCCGCCGCCGCGGGCCCCTGTGACATCGAACGGTAGGAGCACCTTGACCGCCATCGACCCCACCGCCCACCTGACCGCGGAGCAGATCGAGGAGCTCGGCCGCGAGCTGGACGCGATCCGCGACGAGGTGATCGCCGGTCGCGGCGAGAAGGACGCCGCCTACATCCGCAAGGTCATCTCGGCGCAGCGCAAGCTCGAGCTGGCCAGCCGGGGCGTGCTGCTGTTCTCGTTCTTCCCGCCCGCGTGGCTGATCGGCACCGCCGGGCTGTCCGTGGCGAAGATCATGGACAACATGGAGATCGGCCACAACATCCTCCACGGCCAGTGGGACTGGATGCGGGACCCGAAGATCCACTCCACGACCTGGGAGTGGGACCACGTCTCGCCGGCCGACCAGTGGAAGCACTCGCACAACGAGCTGCACCACACGTACACCAACGTGATCGGCAAGGACAACGACCTCGGCTACGGCATCATGCGCGTCGACGAGGACCAGAAGTGGCACCCGTTCCACCTCGGCCAGCCGCTGTGGAACTTCATCAACGCCTGCTTCTTCGAGTACGGCATCGCCGCCTACGACCTGGAGCTCGGCAAGAACCTCAGCAAGCGCCGCCGCAAGAACCCGGAGTTCCGCGCGCGGGCCAAGGCCGTGGGCCGCAAGATCCGCAAGCAGGTGCTCAAGGACTACGTGATCCACCCCCTGCTGTCCGGCCCGTCCTTCCTCCCCACCCTCGCCGCCACGTTCACCGCGAACCTGGTCCGCAACATCTGGTCCCACTCGGTGATCATGTGCGGGCACTTCCCCGAGGGCGTGCAGGTCTTCGAGCGCCGGTCGATCAAGGGCGAGACGCGCGGCCAGTGGTACCTGCGCCAGATGATGGGGTCGGCGAACATCAGCGGCAGCAAGGCCATGCACTTCATGACCGGCAACCTGTCGCACCAGATCGAGCACCACCTGTTCCCGGACCTGCCGAGCAACCGGTACGCCGAGGTCGCGGTCAAGGTGCGCGCGCTGTTCGAGAAGTACGAGCTGGAGTACGTCAGCGGGCCGCTGCCCATGCAGGTGTTCTCCGCGTGGCGCAAGGTCTTCCGCCTCTCGCTGCCGAACAAGCAGCCCAAGATCAAGACGCCGGACCGCGAGAAGGAACTCGTCGCGGCCTGACCCCTGGTCCCCGGTGAGCACGCGTCTGCGGCCCCGCCGACGACCCGGTCCGGATAATCGATGGGCCTGCCCGGTGCGGGCAGGCACACTCGTCGCATGATCGACGCACGCACGACAGCCGACCGTCTCCTCGACGCCCTCGAGCCGCTTCCGTACCCGCAGCGGGTCCGCGAGACAGCACGCCGGGCGGCGGAGCTGGCGGCGAGCCGTGAACTGACCGGGGTGATCGCGGAGTTGGACCGCCGCGGCTCCTACGAGCGCGGCATCGGCGCCCTGCTCGCCTGCGTCGGGCGTGACGCCGACTGGGTCGCCGCGCACCTGGCCGACCCCGACGCGTTCGTGCGCGGGCACGCGATGCGCGCCGCCCAGGGGCTCGCCGTGCCCGACGCCGCGTTCGAGACGGCGCTGCACGACGCCCCCGCCGCGGTCCGCGCCGGGATCCTGCACCAGCTCGCGGGCGGGCGCCGCCCCGCCCTCGCCGACCGCCTCGTCGACGAGGTGCGCGAACAGTGGGGCGACATCGACGCCGCGAAGCTGTTGCCCGGCTGCTCGCGGGACGTCGTGGAGCGTCTGCTTCCTCAGGTGTTCCACGCCGTGCGCGGCTGGTCGGCACTCGTCAGGCGGCACCCCGGTGTCCTGCTGGACGTCACGGAGCGCGAGCTCGCCGCACTGCCGGAGAGCGCCCGCACGCGATGGTTCGAGGGCCATGTACGGATGCTCGCCGCGGTCGCCCCGGTGGACCCGCGGCGCCTGCTCGACCTCTTCGACACGTACCCGCCCGACCGTGTGCCGTCCCGGTTCGCCCCTCTCCTGGACGTCCTCGCGAAGGCCGACCCCGCGCGGGTGCTGCGCTGGTACACCGGTCCGTGGCGCACGTCCCTGCCCGGCCCGCGGCAGCTGAGCCCCGCCACGCTGCGGGCCCTCGCCCGCTCGGGCGCACCGGAACTCGCCGACTGGGCACGCGCCCTGGCCGCGCACTCGGACGACCTCGCCGCCCTGCTGAACGCCCAGGCGCCGGCCGACCGCTGGGCCACGTACGAGGCGGCCAGGGCCGGGCGCGGAACGAAGCACGACGGCGTGCACACCGGACTGCTGACCGCTCTGCCCCGCCGCCACGTCGCCGCCGTGGCCCGGCAGGCGGCCCGCACGGCACGCGAGCAGGGCGACGACTGGCTCACGGTCCTCACCGCGCAGTCCTTCCTGCCGCCCGCAGAGGCGCAGGAGGCCCTGGACGCCGCCACGCGCAGGCCGCGCGCCGAGGATCGCGGCGCGGCCTGGCCGCTGTACGTACGCCATGTCGCCCGTACCGGGGACCCGGCAGCCGTGGCCTCACTGGCCGAAGAGCTCGCCGCGCGGCTGCGCAACGAACAGGACCCGGTCCGCGGAGCCGCCCTGCGCGCCCTCGCCGACGACGTGCACCCGCGCCTGTGGGCACCGGCCGCGCTGCCCCACCTCAGCCGCCTCGTCACCGACGCCCTCCAGGCGCGCGACCGCTCCTACCCCACGAGTGCGGCCGTGTCCCGCCTCGCTCTCGGCATCCTGCGCGAACACGCCTCCACCTCCGGACGCGAGCACGCCGAATGGGCCCTGGACACCCTCACCGCGCTGAACGGACACAGCGGCGGGCTCGACCTCGGCCGCCTCGACCACAGTCTGCGACGCGGCCAGGAGCACGCGGTGTACGCGGCGCTCCGGCCGCGGATCGAGACCGAGGCGGCGAAGAAGGAGTACCGCCTCGTCCTCGCCCTGGCCCGCGCCACGGGACGCCGTGCCGCCGGGATGCCCGAACTCCAGGACTGGCTGCGCCACGCGATCGAGCACGGCAACAACACGACCGTCCGCACCGCGATCCAGCTCTGGCTGGAGCCGAGCGCGACCCGCGACGCACGCGTCGCCCACATCCTCGACCTCGAACCGTCCGCCGTCGAACTCGGCTGCGTGGCCAGGGTCGTGGCCCACCGGCGCACCGATCTCCTCGACCGCTTCCTCGTCGACCGGCCACCCCTGGGGCGGTTCCTCACGGCACGGGGCCCCTGGGTGTTCACGGCGGACCGGGCGGCGGTGCACCGCTGGCTGCCGCGTCAGCAGCAGGCGTACCTGCGCCAGTTGCGGCGCGTCGCCGACGACGCGGGGAGTCTTCCCTGGCGCCGTGGTCTCGCCGTCCACCGCGCCGCGCACGTACCCGACCGCGGGTACGCCTTCGTACGGACCTGGGCCGCGTCCCCCGACGTCGTCATCGCCGAAGCCGCCCTCAGCGCCCTCGGCCGCAGCGCTGACGACCTGCCCCTGCTGCTCGACCACGCCGGCGGAGACCGCGCCCGCGTGGCCGTGTACGCGGCAGCCCAGGCCGCCCGACACGTCAGTCCCTCCCGACTCGCCGTACTCCTCGACGAGTTGCTCACCGGCCCCGGCAAGAAGGTCACCAGCCGGAAGGAAGGCGCCCGCCTCGCCGCGACCTGCCTGCCCGCACCCGAGGCGGCTCGGCTGCTCGCGCGCGCCTACGCGGCCCCCGACGCCCACCGCGACGTGCGGGCCACCTGCGTCGACTTCGCCGCGCGCTGTCTGCTCGGCCAGGAGCCCGCCTGGGAGATCGTCACCGACGCCGTACGCGAGGGCCGCCCGGCCGTGCTGCGCGACGCCGCCCTGCGCCCGGCCCCCCTCGACATCGCCGAAGCCCACCGCGAGCGCTACGCGGACCTCGTCGCCGCCGTCGCGGACACCGACCACGACGAACTCGCGGCCACGGCGCTGGCCGCACTCACCCGCTGGGCACCCTGGTCGCCGAAGGCGCCCGCGCTGTTCGCCGGGGTACTCGTCGACGTGCAGCGGCGTGCCCGCGGCCTGTGGCGCACGGCAGCCGCGGGCCTCGTCGACGAGGCCGGCCGTACCCCGGACCGGGCCGCCGCACTGGAGGCCGCCGTGGCCGCCCTCATCGACCACGGCAGTGAGCCGGACGCGGGGGAGGAGCGCGACCGCCCCGCACACCGCCGCATCGAACACGTGGCGGAGCTCCTCGCCGGCCGGGCGCCCCGGACCACCGCCCTCCGGCCGGCCGCCCGCGCCGTCGCCCTGCTCCTAGCCCAGCACGACGCCTTCACCGAGCCGGCGACGCAGGTCCTCCTGGCGACCGTCGACCTCGGGGCCCCGGAGCCCGGCCTGCGGGAACTGGCGCGGCTGCACGCCGACCGTCCCGTCCTCGCCGCCCGTACCGCCGATGCCCTGCGCCACCGGCTCCGACACGAGGACCCGCCGGCGCACGAACTCGACCGGGCGGCGCAGTTGCTGGCCGCTTCGGGCACCCCTGCGGAGGGCCTGTTCGCCTGGGCGATCACCAAAGCGTCCGGCGACCGCACCGCCTGGCCCGCCGTCTGGCGCGCCCACCTGGTGGCCCTGCGCAGTCACCCGTGCCCGGACGTCCGCGACGCGGCGGTTCGCGTCTGCACGGCCCCCTGACGGCTGCTCAGAACTTCACCGCGATCGCGATGTGGGGCCGCTTGCCGAGCCGGGCGACGGTGGCGGGCCAGTCGGTCAGCCACCACTGCCAGGTGTACTTACGGGCGAGCCGCTTCCGTACGGCCTTGAGTCCTTCCGCGTCCAGGAGGCGGCCCGTGCCGTGCAGGCGTGTCGCGTCGGCCGCGATCCGGCCGCGCAGGTCGCACGCGGCGACGACCACGCGCGGGTCGCGGCGCAGTCGCTTCACCTTCCAGGAGTCGATCCGGGTCCACACGTACAACTCGTCGCCCTCGGCCGCGAACCAGACGGGTGTGGCGACCGGAGTCCCGTCCTTGCGGAAGGTGGTCAGGCTGACGTATCGGCCTCGGCTCAGTTCGGCGGGAATCACGCGCTGTGCTCCTTGATCCAGTCGGGCGGCGGCCCGGGGCATGGGGTCATGATGGCGCAGGGACGGTTCGGGGGAGGCCGAACTGTTCCGGTCCTAGCGTCAGGGCCATGACGTACACGATGCATGAGTTCGACCGCCACGCGGACATCGAGGCCGCGCTCGCCGACCCGGCGCTCGTCCCTGAACCGCCCGCCGAGGATGGTGGTCCGGCCGAGGCGGGCGTCGCGTGGCTGCGCGCCACCGTGGCCCGGTTCAGCTCCGGTGACGCGCACCGGCGACGGCGGGCTCTGGTGGAGGCTGAACTGGCCCGGCTGGAGCCCGCTGTACTGCGTCGGGCGATCGCGGCAGGGCCCGAGGGGGAGGTCCGTGCACGGGTGGTGCGGGTCCTTGCCGAGGCGCTGGGGATGCCGGACCCCGGGGCCGCTGCGGAGGACGTGATCGTGATCGCCGGGGCCTACTTCGGGGGCGCGGAAGCGGACCTGGCCGAGGACGAGGCGGTGGCCCGCCTGGTGGGACAGCTCGTGCCGGTGCCGGCGGACGACGCCGTCCTGGAGGCTGCCGCCAACCGGATCGGGATTCTGGTGCAGGCCTGCGCGGCGACGGCCGCGCTGGTGGAGGCGGCGGCCGGCAGCGACGCACCGCTCGCTCGGGTGCTCCGTGAGGATCCGCCGGTCACGGCCGTGCGCCGGGTCGCTGCTCGTGCCACCCGGGTCGCCGGTCGGGACATCGCCGAGGGTGACAAGGTGCTGCTCGACGTAGAGGCGGCCCAGCGAGACCACCCCGTGCCCCTCGCCTTCGGCGCCCCGCCGCGTGTCTGCCCCGGCCGTGCCCACGCGCTGGCCCTGGCCGACGGCCTGCTCCGGCGCCCGCGGACCGCGTTCGCCCGCCTGCACGACCAGGTGACCCCACTGCTGCTGCCCAACGCATGGGACTACGCGTCCGCGGCCCTTCTGGCGGGGCAGGGCTTCCGGGCCATCGGCACCACGAGTCTCGGCGTGGCCGCGGCGGCGGGTCTCCCCGACGGTGCGGCGGTGACGGTGGAGGAGACCCTGGCGCTGGCCCGCCGACTCGGCCAGGGCTCATTTCTGTTCACCGTCGACATCGAAGGGGGATTCAGCGATGACCCTGAGGAAGTGGCCGAGTTGGCCGGCAAGTTGTACGACGCGGGCGCCGCTGGCATCAACCTGGAGGACGGGCGTTCGGACGGCACCCTCGCCCCCGTGGAACTCCACGCCGCGAAGATCGCGGCCGTCAAGGCCGCCGTGCCCGCGCTGTTCGTGAACGCGCGCACCGACACGCACTGGCTCGGACGCCAGGAGGAAGAGACCGGGACACGTCTCGCGGTGTACGAACAGGCCGGCGCGGACGGGGCGTTCGGGCCGGGGCTCTCGGATCCGGACAGGATCGCCACCCTGACGGCGACCCTCGTCGTCCCGCTGAACATCCTGTACACGCCGACCGGCCCCACCGTCTCCGAGCTGGCCGCGCTGGGCGTACGCAGGATCAGCCTCGGATCCCTGCTCTACCGCAACGCCTTGGCGGCGGCGCTGGCCACGGCGAGCACCGTCCGCGACGGCCTGCCGGGGGAGCCCCCGACCCTCTCCTACGCGGAAGTGCAGGCGCTGGGAGCACCTGCCGGGTCGCCGCGGAGCACCAGGTGACGTACCTGCTCGATGGTCACGCGGGCTTCTGCCCGGGAGCGGACACCGGCGCGTCGATGTCGTAGATGCGCGCGTCGACATGGTCCAGGGCGTGCCGGACGGCTCCGAGGATGACGGCCTGATCGCCGAGGTCCGAGATGGCCAGGGCGGGCGGCTCCAGGCACAGCGGGTCCAGGTGGCGGCGCAGGGGCTCCATCAGCACGTCCGCCGAGCGCGACACACCGCCGCCCAGGACCACCAGCTCAGGGTCGATGCTGAGCACGAGGGCCGCGATGCCCTCGGCCAGGCACTGGGTGAACCGGTCCACGGCCTCGAGCGCCGCCGGGTCGCCGGCCCGGGCCGCCGTGAGGACCAGGGCGCCCACCTGCTCGCGCGGGGTTCCTTCGGGCAGATGGGGATACGCCGTCAGATGGGCGGGGGCCCGGTGCCAGCCGACCAGCGGAAGGGCCCCGATCTCGCCCGCCGCGCCGCGTCGCCCGCGGTGCAGTTCGCCCCGGATCAGGATGCCGCAGCCGGTGCGCATGCCGGACAGGACGAAGACCACGTCCTCGACCTGTTGTGCCACGCCGGTCCAGCGTTCCGCCAGGGCCGCCAGGTTGCAGTCGTTCTCCACCAGGACCGGGGCGTCGAAGTCCCGGCCGACCTCGGCGGCGAGGTCGAGACCGGTCCACTCGGGCAGGCTGTCGGAGAGCCGCACCGTCCCCGATGAACTCACCACGCCCGTCGTCCCCACACACACGGCCATCACGTCGGCCCGGGTGAGCTCCGCCGCCGCGAGTGCCTGGTCCGCGGCATCGCGCAGGGCGGCGAGTCTCCCGGCGCGGCCGGTCGAGGCGTCCACCGCGGCGGAGTGCCGGCCGGCCGGAACCCCGTCCAGGTCGCAGACGGCCGCCCGGATGGTGGAGGCTCCCACATCGAGGCCGAGGACATGTCCGGCCTCGGCGCGGAAGCGGAAGAGGCGCCGGGGGCGGCCCATGTGGCCCGCCTGCGGCGGCACTTCGCTCAGCCATCCCATGCCGGTCAGCTCTTCGACGAGTCCTTCGACCGTGGGCCGGGAGAGCTCCGCACGCGCCGCCAACTCCGTGAGCCCGATGGGTGGTTCGCCCCGCAGTGCCCGCATGGTGGCGATCATGTTGATCCGCCGCATGCGCGATCCGTCGCTCCCGCGAATCTTCAACTACACACACCTCGACATGTATTGACAGAACTCAACGGTACTAATAAAAACATCCTTCATTAGTAAGTCGCAAGCAGTCAGCGGAGGTTGTCGATGCACGGTCCGGACGTCGAGCTCGCGGTCATCGGCGCAGGCCTGAGGGGCACGGGATACGCCCGCCGGGCCCGCGAAACCGGCCGGGCGCGCATCACGGCCGTGGCCGAACCGGACCAGGAACGCCGCACCCGCTTCGCCGAGGAACACGGCATCGACGAGCGGAACGTGTTCGAGGACTGGCGCGACCTCCTGGACCGCGACCGTCTCGCCGACGCGGTGATCATCTCGACGCAGGACAGCATGCACGTCGAACCGGCCGTCCGCGCCGCCGAACTGGGCTACCACCTCCTGGTGGAGAAGCCGATGGCGCCGACCGAGAAGGAAGCCGCGCAGATCACCGAGGCGGCCGAACGCCACGGCGTTCTCCTCGCCGTCTGCCACGTCATGCGCTACACCCGCTACACCGAGACGCTCAAGGAGATCCTCGACGCCGGGCGCATCGGCGACATCATGAACATCCAGCACCTCGAACAGGTCGGCTGGTGGCACCAGGCCCACTCCTTCGTCCGCGGCAACTGGAGCAACGAGGCCGCCTCCGCACCCATGCTCCTCGCGAAGGCCTGCCACGACCTGGACTGGATCGTGCACATCAAGGGAGCCCTGCCCGAACGGGTCTCCTCCTTCGGGAACCTCGTGCACTTCCGCCCGGAGAAGCGGCCCGAGAACGCCGCCGACAACTGCCTCGACTGCCCGGTGGAGACCACCTGCCCCTACTCCGCCAAGCGGATCTACCTGGACTGTCTCGGTGATCCGGCCAAGGAGTGGTGGCCCCTGTCCGCCGTCACCGACGACCACACCGAAGACGGCGTACTGGCCGCCCTGCGCGAAGGACCGTACGGACGCTGCGTGTACGCCGCGGGCAACGACGTCGTCGACAGCCAGGTGGTGGACATGGAGTTCGGCGACGGCACCACCGCCAGCTTCATGATGACCGCCTTCGCCGCGCTGGAGCATCGCAAGACCCGCATCTTCGGCACCCACGGCTCCATCGAGGGCGACGGCGTGAACCTGCGCGTCCACGACTTCCTCACCGACACCTACTCCACCGTCGTCACCGACACGAGCCCCGGAGCCTCGGCGGCCGAAGGCCATGGCGGCGGCGACGAGGTCCTCCTGGACGCCTTCGTCGAAGCCGTACGGGACAAGGACCCGACCCCCATCCGCTCCACCGGCCGCGAAAGCCTCGACACCCACCGGGTGGTCTGGGCCGCCGAGGCCGCCCGCCGTACCCGCACGGTCAGCACCCTCGTCCCGCAGGACAGACCCTTCACCGGAAAGACGATGTGATGAAGCAGCCCCTGACCCGCACCACCGCGCTCGCCCTGCTGTGCACCCTGGCCCTCGGCACCAGCGCATGCGGCAAGAAGAACAGCGGTGACTCCGCCGAAGGAAAGGCGGAGAAGTCCTTCTCCTACACCTCCACCTGGGGCAGGGACGAACCGCAGGCGAAGATCTTCCGCGCGGCGATCGCCGACTTCACCGCGAGCACCGGCATCAAGGTCGACGTGAAGTGGATGGGCCGCAACGGAACCGACACCCTCGCCACCGAGATGGCCGCCGGACGGGGCCCCGACCTCTTCGACACCGGCACCGACACCATGGGCAAGCTCCGCGCCCAGAACCTGCTCGCCCCCCTCGAAGACGTCCTGAGCGAGAAGATCCCGGGCGAGGGCAAGACCGTCGGCGACGTCCTGCCGGCCGCCGCCGAGGCAGCGTCCAGCGACGAGAAGGGCCTCGGCCTGATACCCCACACCGTCATCTCCACCGGCGTGTGGTTCGACGCGAAGCAGCACCCCGACCTGGCCAAGACCCCGCCGCGGACCTGGTCCGAGTTCACTGCCTACCTCGACAAGGCCAAGAAGGCCGGCCGCACCCCCCTCGGTCAGGACGGCACCGTCCCCTTCTACAACGCCTACTGGTTCTACTCCGCGCTGGTGCGCGCCAACGGAGCCGGCAGCCTGCACGCGCTCGGCACCGACGCCGCGGCCTGGGACAAGCCCGAGGTCCTGGCAGCGGCGAAGCAGGTCCAGCAGCTCGCCGGGGGCGGCTACTTCCAGAAGGACTTCATCGCCACCAAGTACCCGGCCGCACAGGACAAGTTCGCCACCGGCGGCTACGACCTGAACATCAACGGAACCTGGCTGACGAGCGAGATCAAGCCGAAGCTGCCCGCCGACGCCAAGATCGAGTCTTTCCAGTACCCGGCCGGCGGAAAGAACTCCGTCGAAGCCGGAACGCTCGGCTGGGGCGTCAACGCCAAGGGCAAGCACCCCGACGCGGCGAAGAAGTTCCTCGCCTTCTTCCAGCAGAAGAAGTACGCCTCCCGCATCGGGACCGAGGCACTGAACATCCCCGCCCGATCCGGTGTGCCCGCCCCCGAGAACCTCACCGGCATGCAGAAGACCATCACCGACGCCACCGCGGTCCACAAGCCGTACGACGGAGCCCCCGCCCTGAACGCCTGGTGGACCGACGTCTTCATGCCGCTCGACGACAAGCTGCTCAGCGGCAAGATCACCGCGCGGGAGTTCGTGGACCAGGGCAAGGAGAAGAGCGCCGCCTTCATCAAGGCCAACAGCTGACCCTGCCCGGCAGCACCACGGCACAGCCACCCACCACCCACGCCCCGGCCCCCCGACGCCCTGAAGCAGGTGACCATGAGCGCGACAGCCACCCGGACCCCGCGCGACACCAGGCCGACCAGCACGCCGCCCGATCAAGCGACCAGCAGGCGACGCAAGGTCAAGCCCGCACGGGAGAGAGCGTTCTGGCGCTTTCTGACCCCGGCTCTCGCGCTCTACACCGCGCTGTTCGTGGTGCCCTCGCTCTACGGCGTCTGGGTCAGCCTGTACCGCTGGCCCGGCCCCGGCTCCGAGATGACCTGGCGCGGGCTGAAGAACTACACGTCCCTCCTCGACAACGAAGCGTTCCTGTCCTCCTTCTGGAACACCCTCGTTCTGGCCGTCGGCGGGGGAGGGGCCGTCTTCGCGGTCACGTTCCTCGCCATGACCGTGCTGCGCCAGCTCAAGGGCCGGGCGTTCATCCGGGCCGTGGTGTTCCTGCCCATGATCATCTCGGCGATCGCCGTCGGCGCCGCCATCGGGTTCCTCCTCAACCCCGACGGCGCCGTCAACGACGTCCTCGCCGTGTTCGGGATCGACGGACTGCCCTGGCTCGGCCCCGACCTCGTCTTACGCTGCATCATCGCCGGCCTCGTCTGGTCCTCCACCGGCTTCTACATCGCCCTGATGATGTCCGCCGTCGACGCCATCCCCCCACACCTCTACGAGGACGCACACCTCAGCGGCGCCACCAAGTGGGAGCAATTCCGGTACATCACCCTCCCGTTGACCTGGGACGTCTTCTCCGTGGCCGCCGTGCTGTGGGTCGTCAACAGCCTCAAGGTCTTCGAGATCGTCCTCGCCTTCACCACCGGCGGCACACCGGGCAACCCGCCGCTGGAAGCACGCACGGTCGCCGTGCAGCAGTACATCTCCATCGCCGGCGGCACCACGGTCCCCGACCTGGGCCAGGGCGCGGCCATGGGCGTGGTCGTGGTCCTGATCACCGCGGTCCTGATCCTGCTGATCCGCCGCCTCACCCGCCGCGACCGAGTGGAGCTCTCGTGAACCCCGTCAGAAACAACCGTGCGCCCGCCCGGATCGTCGGCGACATCCTGCTCCCGAGGCTCACCGCGATCGCCCTGTGGCTCTGGGTCGCGTTCAACCTCCTGCTCGTCGCCTGGGTCGGGCTCCAGTCCCTCAAGTCCTCGCGCGACGTCTGGATCCACCCGTTCTCCCTGCCGACCGCACCGCAGTGGGCGAACT
This sequence comes from Streptomyces sp. NPDC025806, assembly GCF_055558275.1. NCBI lineage: Bacteria > Bacillati > Actinomycetota > Actinomycetes > Kitasatosporales > Streptomycetaceae > Streptomyces > Streptomyces sp. NPDC025806. The sequence continues at coordinate 351,455 of NZ_JBVHMU010000005.1, forward strand.
ACTCCTCCGCGTGGCAGGCCGCCCAGTTCTCGAAAGCGGCCCTCAACAGCGTGCTGCTGACCGCCGTGGGCGCGTTCCTCATCGTCGCTGTCGCGGCCCCCGCCGCGTATGCCCTCGCCCGTTCGTCACGCCGTGCGGCGGGCGCCCTGACCAGCTACTTCGCGATGGGCATGAGTATCCCGCTCCAGACCCTGATCATTCCGATCGTCGTGGTCAAACTGTCCGTCAGCACCTTCATGGTGGACTGGGTCACCGGCTGGTGGGACGACCGCATCACCCTGCTCGTCTTCGAGGTCGCGCTCTCCCTGCCCTTCGCCGTCTTCGTCCTGACCGGCTACTTCCGTTCCCTGCCCGGCGAAGTCGAGGAGGCCGCCGAACTCGACGGGGCCGGCCCGCTGCGCACCTTCGTCCAGGTCATGGTCCCGCTGGCCCGCCCGGGCATCGTCACCGTCCTGGTCCTCAACGTGATCGGCCTGTGGAACTCCACCCTGCTGGTCATGATCATCGCCCCCGGCGAGGACGAACGCACCCTGCCCGTCGCCCTGCTCAACCTCTACGGCACCATGCAGTACTCCTCCGACTGGGGCGGCATGTTCGCCGGCATCGCGATCCTCGTGTACCCGATGGTCGTCCTCTACCTGTGGTGCGGCCGCCGCATCGTCGACGGCATGACCGCGGGCATCGGCAAGTAGCACCCACCACGACGCACGACGCACCACTCACGACGCACCACTCACGACGCACCGCGCACGACGCACCACGCACGACGCACGACGAAGCCAGGAACCACCTCATGTGACGCAGACCTTTCCCCCAGGAGGCTCCATGCACAGCAGGCGCGCCCTACTCACCGCCGCGCTCGGCACAGCCCTGACCGTCACCCTGCCGGCCGGCAGCGCGAGAGCGGCCACGGGCACGACGTACTACGTGGACTCCACCGCCGGAGACGACTCCGCTCCCGGCACGTCCACCGCCACACCCTGGCGCACCCTGACCCGGGTGAACCAGCAGGTCTTCCAGCCCGGCGACACGGTCCGCTTCCTCGCCGGAGGCACCTGGACCGGCCAGTTCGCCCCCAAGGGCTCGGGTGCCGAGGGCGCCCCGGTCACGGCGACCTCGTACGGCACCGGAGCCAAGCCGCACATCGCCGGCAACAACACCGTCCCTTCGGCCGTCCTCCTGGAGAACCTCAAGCACTGGACGCTCGACGGCCTGGAGATCACCAACGGCACCGGATCCACGACCTGGCGCGTCGGCGTCGAGGTCCGTGCCAAGGACATCGGCGCCGTCCCCGGCATCACCCTGCGCAATCTGTACATCCACAAGATCGACGGCGTGGCCCAGGTCGGTTCGGGCAACATCGGCTCGGCCGGCATCCTCGTGAACGTACGCGGCAACAGCGTCGCGACGTACTACACCGGCATGCTGATCGAGAAGAACGAGATCGCCGACACCAAGGCGTACGGCATCACGACCTGGTCCACCTGGATGCAGCGCGAAGGCTGGACCTCGCTGTGGGGTGAACTCAACATCCCGGCAGGGGAGTACGGACCCTTCAAGCCCAGCACCGGACTCGTCATCCGCGGCAACTACGTCCACGACGTCGGCTCCGGCGGCATCAACCCCAACCAGGTCGCCGACACCCTCATCGAGTACAACACCGTGGCCCGCCCCACCTCCACCACCACGAACGTCGGCATCTGGTGGTCGGGCGCGGACCGCACCACGGTCCAGTTCAACGAGGTGTACGGAGCACGGTTCGGCGGCCGGGGACTGGACTGCACGGCCTTCGACGCGGACGCCTCCACCCACGACAGCCTCGTGCAGTACAACTACAGCCACGACAACGGCGGCGGCTTCTTCATCTCCGTCTCCCTCGGCACGGCACCCGCCAGCGCGATCGTCCGCTACAACATCAGCCAGAACGACGGCAACGAGATCTTCACCTTCTCGACCAACACCGACGGCGTCGACGTCTACAACAACACCATCTACGTTGCGTCCTCACCCAGCCGCCCGCTGTACAAGATCGCGCAGGTCTACCACAACCCGAAGAACGTGACCTTCCGCAACAACCTCTTCGTCAACCAGGCGAACCTGGCCTACGACACCGCCGGGATCACCTACCGCAACAACCTCTACAGCGGCGGCCCCGTCCCGCCGGACACCGCGGCGATCACCGGGGACCCCAAGCTCACCGCCCCCGGCACGGCCACCTCACGCACCGACCTCACCGGCTACCGCCCCCTCACCGGATCGGCCGCGATCGGCGCGGGCCTCGCCATCACCGGCAACGGAGGCCGGGACATCCTGGGCGCCGCCCTGCCCGGTGTCGTCGCGGTCGGCGCCGTGGAGGGCCTGCCGGGCAGCTACGGAGCACCCGTCGCGACCACCACCATGGGCACCGGCCAGGGATCCATCGCCGCGGTGGTCGACGGCAAGGAGTCGACGAGCTGGGCGAGTCCGGTCGACGTGACGCTGCCCGGCAGCATCACGGTCGACTACAAGACCACCCGCCGCGTCTCCTCACTCACCCTGGCCACCCACTTCGGCCAGGGTCAGGGGTTCACCCGCGTCGACGTCCAGACATGGAACGGATCGACCTGGACCACTCAACTGGCCGACGCCGCCGTCACCTGGGCCAGTAACACGTCCACCGTGGAACGCCGCACCCTCACCCTCCCGACCCCCGTCGACACGTCCCAACTCCGCCTCGTGGTCAAGGCCGCCAACCGCCAGTGGGGCAACATCGCCCTCAACGAGCTCACCGTCGCCTGACGCGGCCGGGCCGGCCGCTCCTCGGAGCGGCCGGCGTCGCTCACGCGGGGAGCGTGTCGCCGGGGAAACCGTGGCAGGGGTGGACCTCGCAGCGCATCATCCCGGCGCGCACGCAGGGGTCCCCGGCCATGATCTCCGTGGCTTCCTCGGCCGACACGGTCATGATCGCGACGCCCGCCAGAGTGTCGGAGCCGACCGGACACAGGACCGCGATCACTCCCTCGTTGCGCAGCGACACCATGCGCCGCTGGTGTTCGAGCTCGATGGCGTCCGCGCCGTCCATGGTCCGCTCCGGCCCCCACTGAAGGAGCGCCAGGCTGTACGGCTTCGCGGTTTCGGCCAGAGCCCGAATCTGTTCGTCCGTCACGGTCGCGCTCACGGTGTCTCCTTCTGCTTCTCGATACGCCGGGTCGGCACGGCCTCCTCAGTATGGAGTCAGGGGGTGGTGCCCTTGACGGCTTTCTCGCTCGAACCGGTGTCGAACTGTTCACCCCTGTTGGATACTGCCACTATCCAATCGACGGAGAAGCTTCTCCAAGGGGGACCCATGAGGCGAGCCGTGATGCGCATACCCGGATACGTCAGCGCCGTCTGTGCCGCCGCCGCGGCGACGGTCTTGGCCACCTCCACCTCCGCGGCGGCGGTGACCGGCCCCGAGCAGGACAACTTCCTTCCCGCGATGGTCCATTCCATCCTCCACCTCGACATCGATCCGCCCGGTGCCAACGACTGGAACTGCCGACCCGACGCCGCTCACCCGCGTCCGGTCGTCCTGGTCCACGGCACGTACGAGAACCGCTACAACAACTGGGCCCGGATGTCCCCCGAGTTGAAGGCCCAGGGGTACTGCGTCTACGCCCTCGACTTCGGCGACACCGACGACGCCGCTGTGGCTCTCGCCCCCACCGTCAAGGGATACGGAGACATCAAGGCGTCCTCGAAGGAGCTGGCCGCCTTCGTGGACAAGGTGCTCACTGCCACCGGCTCCGCACAGGTCGACCTGGTCGGACACTCCCAGGGCGGGACCCTGGCCCGCTGGTATCTCAAGGCCGACGGCGGCGCGAACGCGGCCGACCCCTCGAAGAACAAGGTCAAGAAGGTCATCCAGCTCGGCGCGACCAACCACGGCACGACCATGAGCGGCATCTCGACGCTCGCCGACAAGCTCGGAATTCTGGAACCCGGGCAGGTGACCGTGGGCGAGGCGGGCGTCCAGCAGTACGAGAAGTCCGACTTCATCAAGGAACTCAACGCCGACGGCGACACCGTCCCCGGGGTCGACTACACCGTGATCGCCACCCGGTACGACGAGATCACCACTCCCTGGCAGAGCACGTTCATGACGGCGGGCCCCGGAGCGACGGTGCGGAACATCACCTTGCAGGAGGGCTGCCCGATCGACCTCTCCGCCCACCTGAGCATGTCGTACAGCCCGCGCGCGATCGGCCTGGTCGAACGAGCCCTGGACCCCTCGGCCCCGGCGGCCCCCTGCGTGCTGAGGGCACCGGCCTTCTGATTCCGGCTCTCCTCACTGACCGGACGGAACTCAGGCCGGCGCGGTGGTATCCCCTGCCATGCGGAACCGACCGGTCCTGGTGAGGAGCCATGCCGTCAGTTGGCGGACGCGGTCGTCCTGTTCGGGAGATCGGCGGCTGAGGAGGTGGTAACTCGTGCCGTCGGGGACGAATCCGAACGGGGCGACGAGTTGCCCTCGTTCCAGGTCGTCGTGGGCTACGGCGTACGGGGCGATGGCGACCCCGACGCCGGCTGTGGCGGCCTGGAGGGTCAGGTAGAAGTGCTCCAGGGTCTGCTCGGAGGCGGGCTCTGTCCTCGTGCCGGTGATCCGCTGCCAGTCGTCCCATGCCTGCGGCCGTGTCGCGGTGTGCAGGAGGGGCACCTGTGACGCTCCGCCGGAGCCGGTCAGGAGAGCTGCGAGGTCGGGCCGGCACACGGGTCCGATCCGTTCCGCGAACAGGCGGGTCCGGCACGTGTTCTCGGGGAAGGGGAAGTCGTCCCGGCGGATCGCGAGGTCGATGTCGTCCCGCTCGAAGTGGACGGGGCCGCCGCCCGCGGACAGGTGGACGGCGACGTCCGGCACGGTCACGGCCAGGTCGGGGAGCCGGGGGATGAGCCATCGCATCAGCAGGGTGGGCTCGCAGGAGAGGGTGAGCGGCCCCGCGGGCGCGCGGTGCGCGAGCTGCCGGGCCGCCGCATCGATCTGATCGAGTGCGTCCCGGACGACGGCCGCCAACTGGCGGGCCTGAGGGGTCGGGCGCAGAGCGCGGGTCTTCCGTTCGAACAGCGAGGTTCCGAGGGCCCGTTCGAGATTCTGGATCTGTCGGCTCACCGCGCCGTGCGTGACGTGCAACTCCTGCGCCGCCGCCGTCATGCTCGCGTGCCGGACGGTCGCCTCGAAGGGGAGCAGCGTGTTCAAAGGAGGAAGGGCCGACCATCGCATGCGTGAACCCTACTCACAGGTCCTGTGAGAAGGAATCGTTTGTCCTGCCCATTCGGCCTGAACGACTATTGATCCGTTCACAGAGAAGAGCTGATGAGGAAGAGGGCGGGGCATGACATTCCGCAACGCCGCGCGGCAGGGCATCGCCATCCTGGCGGACGACCTCACGAGCGCCGGGGACGGCGCGGCGCCGTTCCGTCAGGCCGGTCACGACGCCCGGATCCTGCTCGCCGCCCCGGCGGACGTGCCGCCGCACACCGGGGGCGTGAGCGCGGTCGATCTGGGGACCCGGGTGCTGGACGAGGAGGCCGCCGCTTCGCGCACCGAGCGGGCGGCCCGTCTGTTCGCCGGCTCCGCGTTGCTCTTCAAGACGGTGGATTCCACCCTGCGCGGTCATGTCACGGCAGAGGTCCGGGCCGCGTGGGCGGGGTCGCGCCGGCGGGCCGTCGTCCTCGCACCGGCCTTCCCCGCAGAGGGCCGCGTGACCGTGAAGGGCGTCCAGTACGTGCGCGGCGTACCGGTCCATGACAGCGACTACGCCCGCGACCCCGTACATCCCGTGCGGTGCTCGGACCTCGCCACGCTCTTCCCGGAGGCCGTGCTCGTGCAGCCCGAGCAGGCGACCGAACTGCCCGAACTGATCGGGAACGGCGGCCTGATCGTCTGCTCCGCCGCCGAGGACCGCGACCTCGACCGTGTCGTGGCGGCGGTGCCGCGACCTGACGACGTGCTGTGGGTCGGCTCCCCAGGTCTGGCGGCCGCCCTGGCCCGAAGGGCTGCCCGCACCACGGGCACCCCCGCACCGGCGCCGCCCCGGTCCCGACGCCCGCTGATCGTGGTCGGCAGCACCAATCCGGCGACCCGCCGGCAGTTGGCCGAGCTGCGCACCCGGCACGACGTCCAGGGCGTCACCGTCGGTGTCGATCCGGCCCCGGCCGTGGAGACGCTGCGAGGCCTGACAGCCCCCGTCCTCACCCTGCAGACACCCGATGAACGCCACACCCCGCAGACCGCACGGCAACTCGCCCGCTCCCAGGCGGCAGTCGTCCGGGCGCTGGCCGCAGACCACACGGTCGACGCCCTCGTCGTCACCGGGGGAGAAACGGCCACCACCGTCCTCCAACCCCTGGGCGCCACCGGCATCGACCTGATCGACGAACCCGAACCCGGCGTCGTCCGCGGCCTGTTGACCGGCCGACTCCCTCTGCCCGTGCTGATCAAGGCGGGCGGATTCGGCGACGACGCCCTGCTCCTTCGGCTGTCCCACCTCGTCCGACACCCCCTCGCCCCAGGAGAGGACGCATGATCCCGATCGCCATCACCATGGGCGACCCCTGCGGAATCGGCCCCGAGATCACCCTCAAGGCGTGCGCCGATCCCCGTAACACCCTGCCCGTCGTCGTCATCGGCGACCTGGACGTCCTCGCCCGCGCCGACCGGCTCGCCGACACCCGCCTCACCCTGCGCCCCATCTCCTCCGTCGACCAGGCACGGTGCGCACCCGGCACCGTGGACGTCCTCGCCGACGACGGCCTTCCGGCCGACCTGCCCTGGGGCACACTCGACGCCCGGGCCGGAGCGGCGTCCTTCCGGTACGTCCGCCGCGGAATCCAGCTCGCGACGGCCCACGAGGTACGGGCACTGGTCACCGCGCCGATCCACAAGGAAGCCCTGCGCCTGTCCGGCGTCCCCTACCCCGGACACACCGAGATCCTCGCCGACCTGTCCGGCACCACGGACTACGCGATGATGATGGCCACCGACGAACTGCGGATCGTCCTGGTCACCGTGCACCAGTCACTGCGCACCGCGATCGACGCGATCACCACGGACCGCGTACTCGACATCATCCGCCTCACCCACCGCACACTTCTGCGCAGCGGCACACCCGCGCCGCGCATCGCCGTCGCCGGCCTCAACCCCCACGCGGGGGAGAACGGCCTCTTCGGCCGCGAGGACCTGGACATCATCGCGCCGGCCGTCCGGACCGCGCAGAACGAAGGCATCCGGGCCAGCGGCCCCTGGCCCGCCGACACCGTCTTCATGCGAGCCCGCGCAGGAGACTTCGACGCCGTGGTCGCCCAGTACCACGACCAGGGACTCATACCCGTCAAGTACCTCGGGATCGAGCACGGCGTCAACATCACCATCGGCCTGCCCTTCGTCCGCACCAGCGTCGACCACGGCACCGCCTTCGACATCGCCGGTCTCGGCACGGCCGACCACACCAGCCTCCTGGCCGCCCTGACCCACGCCGACCGCCTGTCTGCCGAGGCGCCGGCCCGTCCCTGACCCACCGCTTCGCATCAGCCCGGAACAGAGGACCGAAGGACCCCATGGACTTCATCTTCATGCTCACCCGCGACGACCGCACCGTCTCCGACTGCCTCGACGTCCTCGACACCATCCAGGACCTCGGCATCACCCACATCGGCTTCAAGGACATCGGCGCCGACCCCGACACGCTCGCCCAACTCCACACCCGCATCAAGGACATGGGCGCCACCACCTACCTCGAAGTCGTCAGCACCCACCGGGACCAGGCACTCGCCTCCGTACGCACGGCCGTCGAACTCGGCGTGGATCGGCTGATGGGCGGCACCTGGATCGAGGAGACCCTCCACCTGCTGCACGGCACATCCATCGGCTACCTGCCCTTCGCCGGAGAACCCCTCGGGCACCCCACCCGCCTGGCCGGCGACGCGGACCGCATCGCCGACGACTGCCGACGCGCCGAAGCCGCCGGCTGCGCGGGCGTCGACCTCCTCGCGTACCGCGCCACCGATGCCGCACCGCTCGACCTCGTCCGTGCCGCCCGCGCCGCCACCACCGGCCGCCTGGTCATCGCGGGCTCCATCACCGGCACCGACCAGATCCAGGCACTGGCAGCAGCCGGCGCCGACGCCTTCACCATCGGCTCTGCCGCCTTCGACGGCTCCCTCCAGCCCCACGCCGGCACCCTCCGGTCCCAACTGGCGTCAGTGGTCGGTCTGTAGAGCACTCCGCTCTCAGCCGGTGGCCGCGTCGAGGCAGTGGTCGAGGAGTGCGTGCATCCGGGGCACGGGGAGGGCGGGGTTGGAAGCCGCGCCTTCGGCGGTGTCCGGAGCGGTGAGGAGGGCTTCCAGGGTTTCCGGTGCCAGGTTCGGGTTGGCGGCGGCTGCTCGGCGCACCGGCGCGGCGGGGTCCTGGACCGGGGGGTGGGCCAGGGCGGGGTCGGCTGCTGCCTGGGCCCGCACTTCGGGATCGGGGTGGTCGACGAGGTGGGCCCAGCCGGTGCGGGGGAGTGCGGGCAGGGTCCGCAGGTGCGGACGGTGGGCCGGGCGGGTGGCGAAGACCTCCACGAGAAGGTGCGGCGGAGCGAGCGGGTGGTGGCAGGCCAACCGGATTCTCACTTCCTCGTCGTCGTCCTGTGCGAGGGTGTCGACGTGTTCCGCCGGCAGGCCCGGCCAACTCGCGGCAACCCGGCGGAGTACGGGTTCCTCGGACACCGCACAGGCCGCAAACCAGTCCGGGGACGGCCCGATCGCCGGATCGGTGCTCGTCCCGGTGAACGGTTCACCGATCGGGCAGGTGCAGTCCGGGCCGTGTCCGAAGCCCCACTCGACCGCCCCATACTCGGCCCAGGTGCTGAGGAAGGGGCGCAGGCGGGCACGGGTCCGCACCTCGCCGTCCGGGTCCTGTGCCAACTCCGCGACCAGGTCGGGCCCCAGATTGGGCCGCGTGGCGACCAGCGCACGGACCCGGGCCTCGGGGTGGCGGGCGAGCCGGGCGACGGCGAAAGCCGGAATGTGCGGGTTTCGGGTCAGCGGGTCCACCGTGCCGTCAGCGAAGCACTGCTCGACGAGCGCGGGGGGCAGGGCACAGGTGGCGAACACCCAGGCATTGCGCGCATCGAGGGACGGCAGCACGGCCTCCACCCGCGCCGGGTCCAGCGCCCAGTTCCTGTCCCGCGCCGCTTCCCGGACCGCGGGGTCCGGATCGTCGAGCAGCGCCGCCCGCTGAGCCGGGGTGAGCGACTGCCACCTCCAGGTGGCCAGTGTCCGCAGTTCGGGGCGCTCGCGGCCGGCCATGGAGCGGAAGAAGGACAGCGGGATCTGCCGGGACGCATCGAGCTCGCCGATGATCTCTTTCGCGGTGACCTTGCCGTCCTCGCCCCCGTCCTGAGCGGTCAGGATCTCGATGAGGACGTCGTCCGGCAGCGGTCGCACCCTGCGGGGCCACCCGCGGGGGCCGCCTGCGAGCCATCCGCGCACGATCCCCGACGGGTCCGTCGCCAACGGGGCGAGCCGCGCCGGATCGACGTACGGGTTGCGGGCCAGTGCGCGGCGGATGACGCCGTCCGGATGGCGCAGGGCGGCGTCGATGACGGTGTCCGGGAGGTCACGTCCCTCGCACAGCAGCGGGCCGGTCGCTCCGGCCGCTCGGTCCAGCAGGCGGAGCAGTACGTCGGAGGGCGCCGCCCGATTGAAGGCGATGCCGCGCAGCCAGGGTTCGCGCAGGGAGTCGGACACCGCGTCATCCTGCCACCTCGCCCTTGAAGCGTGCCGACTGGTTCATGCCGTCAGTCGGTCCCCGAGCGGGCTGCGCAGGTACAGCACCAGGTGCCCCTGCCGGGCCCGGGTGACCAGTCCCGCCCGGCGCAGAACACTCACCGATCGGGCCGTGACCTGTCGACCGAGGTCGACCTCCACCGGCTCTGCTGGTCGGGCAATACGCCGGCGACGAAGGACACGGTGCCCGCGAGCTGACCTGTCGAGCCGGTCTGAAGGCCGTCGAGCGAGGGGAAGAGAACCACGTGGATGTGTACGAAGCCGTGGACGGTCGCCGGGCCGTGCGGGCGTTCAGTGACGAGCCGGTGCCCCGAGACGTTCTCGAACGCGTGCTGACCGCGGCCACGCGCGCTCCGTCGAGCGGGAACCTCCAGCCGTGGCAGGTGTACGTCGTGTCCGGCGAGCCGCTGGCCGAGTTGAAGAGGCGCGCGACGGCCCGGGCCCTGGCGGGAGACCCGGGGGACGAGCGGGAGTATCCGATGTACCCGGCCGACCTGGGCTCACCGTACGCGGACCGCTTCTCCGCCGCGGCCGCCCAGCGGTACGAAGCCCTCGGCATCGAACGCGACGACCCCGCCCGCCCCACCAAGATCGCCGCCCTGAACTCAGGGGCGCTCGGGGCGCCGGTCGTGCTGTTCTGCTACCTCGACCGGACGATGGGACCCGGACAGTGGGCCGACGCCGGCATGTATCTGCAGACGGTCATGCTGCTGCTGAGGGCGGAAGGGTTGCACAGCTGCCCCCAGGTGATGTGGACGATGTACCGCAGGACCGTCGGCCAGGTGGTCGGGGCCGACGACGAACTCGTGCTGCTCTGCGGCGTCGCGGTGGGATTCGAGAAGGACGGCGCGCCACGTCTGCGCACCGGGCGGGCCGAACTGGCGGAAACGGTGCGCTTCATCGGAACGTGACGGCAAGGCGGCCAGGAGCTCAGCCGGCGTGACGTACACGGGGCCGACGTTCACTGACAGGAGATGTCAGTGAACCTCCGGAGACTGGTGCGATGCTCCTCAGTCACCCCTCGCGCCGGGCCGAACGGCTGCTCGTGCCCGCTGCCTTCGCCACCGCACTCGGCAACAACGTCCAGCTCATCGCGGGCGCCCTGCTCATGATCAGGGAGCAGCGGACCATGATGGCCGTCGGCTGGCTCTTCATCGCCGTCGCCGGGCCGCAAGCACTGCTCTCGCCCCTCTTCGGACGGCTGGCCGACCGCTTCGACCGGCGGGCCCTGTGGATCGGCTGCGATGCCACCAGTGCCGCGCTGGCCCTCGGGCTGCCGCTGTGGCTGGTCTGCGGCGGCTCCCCGGGGCCCGGCATCTACGGCGCCAATCTGATGCTGGCAGTGGTCGGCGCCCTGTTCTTCCCGGCGAGTTCCGCGCTGATCAAGGAACGGGTCGCGGCCGACCGGCTGCGGCGGTTCAACGCCCGCTACGAGATGGCGACCCAGGCGGGAATGCTGCTGTCCGCGACGGTCGGCGGCCTGGCCGTGCAGGCGTTCGGTGCCGTACCGCTGCTGGTGTTCAACGCCGGGACCTTCGTCGTCTCGGCGCTCTGCGTCGCCGCGGTGGGGCGTCGTCGCCCGCACCGGATGCCGACGGCCACCCCCGACGGGCCCCCGGCACCGGCCCCGCCGGCTCCCCGCGTCCCGCTGCGGATGCGTCGGTTCATCCTGCTCTATGCCCAGGGCAGCGTGGTCGTCACGGTCTTCAACGCTCTGCTGCCCACCGCCGTCATCGGTGAACTCCACCTGGGGCCCGGGACGTTCGGCACCGTGGACGCCCTCGGGAGCCTCGGCTTCCTGGCAGCGACCGGCGCCTACCGCTTCGTCGGCCGGCACTGGCCCGACCTGCGCGTCGCCGTCGTGGGCTTCCTGCTCTGCGATGCCGGCCTGCTGCTGCAGAGCCAGTTCGGGATCGCCGGCTATCTCCTCGGCGTGCCGCTGGGCGCCTTCTTCTTCGGACAGGCCCGGATCGCATCGAGGACCATGCTGATGACCTCGGCCGACGACGCCTCGGTCGGCAGAGTCTTCGGGCTGGCGAACGGCGGCGGACTGGCGGCCACGGTCGGTGTGATGCTCCTGGTCGCGACGGTCACCGACCACACGGACACCCGCTACGGCTTCGGGGTCCTCGCCGCCCTCTCGCTGCCGGCGACGCTGTCCGCCGCACTGCTGCTGAGGTCACCGGCCTCCGCCCGGTCCGATGAGTCCGCCGGCCGGTACCGGTCGAGCACCGCCGCCGCTGTCGCCGCGATCGCGCGACGCAGCTCCTCGGGAGCCAGCACCTCGATGTCCGGCCCCAGCGACAGCAGCGCGGGCACCGCCAGCTCGACCGACTCCAGCGGCACCGTCGCGGTCACCCACCCCTCCGCATCCGGCGGCCCTGCCGACGCTTCGACGGCGCGGACCAGCGCCGCGTCCAGACGGTCCGGCAGCGCGGACAGCAGCGCCGGAGCGATCCGGACGGACGCCTGAAGGCGCAGTCGGCGTGCGTCGTAGGCGGCCAGGTAGTCCTGCCAGTGCGCGGCCAGATCGAAGGCGTCCGGCCGCTCGAAGCCGTCATCGCCGACCTCCAGGCGCAGGATCGACGACACCCGGTACGTGCGCACCGTGCCGTCCGCCGCCGCGACGAGGTACCAGACGCCCGCCTTGAGAACCAGGCCGTAGGGGTCGAGCTCGCGCTCGACCTCCTGCGGTTCGGCCCAGCGGCGGTAGCGCACCCGGATGCGCCGCTGGTTCCACACGGCCTGGGCGAGCGCCATGAGAGCGGGCGGGGAGTCCTGCTCCCGGTACCAGCCCAGCGCGTCGAGGTGGAACCGCTCACGGACCCGGCCGGCCCGGTCCCGGAGCGGGGCCGGCAGCGCCGCGGTCAGCTTCAGCTGCGCCGCCGCCAGAACCTCACCCAGCCCCAGATCGTCCGCCGCGCCCGGCAGCCCGGCCAGGAACAGCGACTCGGCCTCGTCGGCATGCAGCCCGGTGAGCCGGGTCCGGTAACCGCCGAGCAGCTCGTAGCCGCCGCGGTGCCCGGAGTCCCCGTAGACCGGGATGCCCGCGCCGCTCAGCGAGTCGATGTCCCGGTAGACGGTCCGGACCGAGACCCCCAGCTCCTCGGCGAGCTCGCCGGCCGTCAGCCGGCCCCGATTCTGCAACAGCAGAAGGAGCGAAAGAAGCCGGGCCGCGCGCATGAGCCCATCATTCCAGGCCCGGCCCGGCCGGAGTCAGGTCCCTGGCCCTTGCTTCCGGCCGCCGCGCCCGCTCCACGGCGCGACCGATGAGTTTCTGCCGCGGGGCCGGTCCAAGCTCATGACACCTCAGGAAGGAACACCGCCATGTCCGAGCTTCTCGTCGACTTCATCACCTCCCTGGACGGCTGTGCCTCGGGGGAGGGATGGCCCGGGTTCTGGGGCATGGAGGGGCCGGAGTACCTCGCGTGGCTCGGCGAGCAGCCCAAGGCCACCTACCTGATGGGAGCGAACACCTACCGTCTGATGTCGGGGTTCGCCGCGGGGGAGGTACCCCAGGGGCAGGACGAGTTCCGGCCCGAGGAAGAGGCGTCCGTCGATGAGCTCACGCAAGCGCCCAAGGTGGTGTTCTCCTCCTCACTCGACGAGCCGCTGAAGTGGGCCAACTGCACGCTGGTCCGGGACGATGCCGTCGAGGCGGTGCGCGCCATGAAGTCGGGCGGCTCGGGGCTCCTCAGCACGATCGGCAGCCTCAGCCTGTGCCGGTCCCTGCTCCGTGCCGGGCTGGTCGACCGCTTCCGCGTCGTGATGTTCCCGGTGATCACCGGGGCCACGGGTGAGGAACGCATCTACGACGGCTATCCCGACGTCGCCCTCGACATGATCGATCACCGCACCTTCGACGGCCGCATCCAGCTGGTCGAGTACACGCCCCGCGTGCTCGAGCACCCTCCGCTCGACGCCCCGGCCTGACCCGGCCCGTCCGCCGGTCCGGACGCCCTGGGCATGTCGGCTGTCGGCTCAGCGGTGCTCGGGGTTCTCGAAGTCGAAGCGGCAGCCGGCGTCCCACTCGGAGCGCTGGTTCCCGTGTGCCGGGATGCCGCCGGCGTCCTTGAGCATGCGGGCCAGGTGGAGCTGGTTCCAGGTCATGAAGGTGGTGTTGCGGTTGGTGAAGTCGTTCTCCGGCCCGCCGGAACCGGGGTCGAGGTAGGAGGGCCCGGGGCCGGCCGGGCCGACCCAGCCCGCGTCGGCCTGCGGCGGGATCACGTAGCCGAGGTGCTGGAGGCTGTACAGGACGTTCATCGCGCAGTGCTTGGCGCCGTCCTCGTTGCCGGTGATCAGGCAGCCACCGACCCGCCCGTAATACGCGTACTGGCCACGGTCGTTGAGGATCGACGAGCAGGCGTACAGCCGCTCGATGACCTGCTTCATGACCGAGGAGTTGTCTCCCAGCCACACGGGTCCGGCGAGGGTGAGGATGTCGGCGGCCATCACCTTCGAGTAGACGGCGGGCCACGCATCGGCCTCCCACCCGTGCTCGGTCATGTCGGGCCACACACCGGTCGCGATGTCGAGATCCACCGCCCGCAGCACCTCGACCTCGACGCCCTGGCGCTCCATGATGCCGGTGCTGACGTCGATCAGGCCCTGAGTGTGGCTGCGTTCCGGGGAGCGCTTGAGCGTGCAATTGATCACCAGCGCGCGGAGATCACGGTAGGACGTGGCGGTGTCGGTCATCGATGCGGCCCCTTGCGGACGAGAGCGTGGGCCGGCGGCGGAACACGCCCGGCTGCCGATGCCGAGCCGGCTCCGGGGTCGTCCGGCCGAAAATCCCGCCCACTGTCTCGCCTCCTGGAGCGAAAAGCCCGAGCGCCGCACCCGGGCCGGCGAAGTCGGCCACCCGATCACCCGGGCGGCCCCGCTCCGACGGCCTGTGTCCCGAACTCACGAGGTGCTCGCCTACGAGCCGCCGCGCCGCTGCGCGGACGGGTGGTGCGGGCAGACCGGCGTCGCCGTGCCGCGCGCACCACCGGAGTCTCACCGCCCGAGCACCTGCCCGTAGTACAGCGCTCCCCGCAGCCCGAACAGCCGAGGCGTCAGCGCCTTCGAGCCCGTTCCCGCACCGTTCGGCAGGGTCCAGACGCCGCCTGTGCTCAGGGTCTGTTCGTACTCCGTGCTGTTCTCGTTGTAGGCGCCGACCGTGACGTCCCCGTCGCCGTCACCGTCGTAGTCCGCGACCGCCAGCGCCGAGCCGAACTCGTCGTTGACCTCCGGCGTCCCCGGGACCCCGCCGGAGCCCTGGCGCCAGGCCGCCGAGGTCGCGGTGCCCGAGGCGTCGAGCAGGCCGTCCGGGCCCGAGGTCAGGACCGTCGCCGAACCGGCGCGGCTCGTCGTGCCGATCGCCTCGGCGGGGGTGCCCGCCACCAAGTCGTCCCGACCGTCTCCGGTGAGATCGCCCGCGGCCAGCCTGATGCCGAAGTTGTCCTCTTCCTCCGCCGTACCCGCGACGCCCGGGGTGTCCTGGCTGAACGTGTGGGTGCGGGTGCCGAAGTCGGAGCCCGTGCCGCCTCCGTAGAACACCCGCACCTTGCCGCCCTTGGCCAGCTCGTCGGGGCCGCAGGCTCCGGAGGGCCGGTCGGCCTCGGCGATGATCAGGCAGTGTCCGAGCGCGAGGTCGTCCACGCCGTCGCCGTCGAAGTCGCCCGCGGCCACGTCGTAGCCGGTGGCCGGGGACCTCCAGTACTCCTGCAGGGCCGCGCCGTTCCAGCGCCACAGGGTGGTGCGCGAGTAGTCGTTGGAGTACGAGGAGATGGCGAGCTCGGTGGCGCCGTCGCCGTCGAAGTCCCCGGCCGCCAGCCTGCCCGAAGTGCCGCCGAAGCCGGTGTCGAGCAGGTGCGTCAGCGGCTTGTCCACGGTGAACGGACCCGGCCGCAGGGTCACTTCGCCGAACTCCCCGTGGGTCAGACCCACCGCCACGTCCACGGCGCCGTCCCGGGTGAAGTCGCCCACGGCGAGCGAGGCGCCCGCGCCGCCGCCCGCCGGGCCCTGAGCGATGGTCCGGCCGCGCTCGAAGTGGCCGCTGGACGAGCCGTACAGAACGACCACGGAGCCGTGGTCCTTCGCCGTGTCGCCCACGTCCTCGCCGGGTGCCCCGACGACGACGTCGGTGAGGCCGTCGCCGTCCACGTCGGCGGTCGCCACGGAACTGCCGAACCGGTCGTTGTCCTCGCTGGTGCCGGGGACCCCCGGGCTGTCCTGGCTGACAGTGGCGGTGGACGTACCGGCGCCGCCCGGGCCGCCGTAGAGCACGTGCAGGTAGCCCGCGGACTTCTTGCCGTCCAGGTCCCCCCGGTACACGCCGACCACGGCGTCCGCGTACCCGTCACCGTTGAAGTCGGGGCCCTGGACGGCCGTCGCGGACGCCGCGCCTGCCGGGGTGGCGAGCCCCGCCGACGCGAGGACGGTGGCGGCGCCGAGCAGGACGGCGGAGAGTCTCTTACTGCGTACGGGGCGCACTGGTACTCCAAATCGTGTGGATGGAAAGGCAGTTCACGTGCTCGGGGCGAATGGGGGGTGGGCGGATGCCTAGAGCCCCAGTACCTGGCCGTACTTGATGGCTCCGTCGGGCAGCGCGAAGCCGAACGGAGTCAGCGACTTGCCCAGCGGGTACGTCTCCTGCGTGCTGCTCGGCGCGAACCAGACACCACCGGACCTGCGCTCACCGGCGTTCTCGCCGGGCGCGCTCACCGCGGTGTCCCGCAGCCCGTCGCGGTTGTAGTCGCCGACGGCCACCTGGGCGCCGAAACGGTCGCCGGCCTCGGCCGTGCCCGGCATGTTCGGGGTGCTCTGGCTGCGCGCCAGACCGCCGTTCAGGCCCTGGTCCGTGCCGTTCAGGGTGACGTAGCCGCCCGCGTCCTTGACCGTGCCCACGTCCTCGCCGGGCACGCCGACCACCAGTTCCGGACGGCCGTCGCCGGTCAGGTCGCCCGCGGCCAGCGAGGCGCCGAAGTCGTCGCCCGCCTCGGCGGCACCGCCGACCCCCGGGCTGTCCTGGTTGACGCACTGGAACTTGGTGCCGAACTCGCCGGCCTTCGAACCGTGGAGAAGGAGCACCGCCCCGCCGGCCAGGTCCTCGCAGTAGGTGTGGTCCGCCTCGAAGTTGGGCTGGATGGAGCCGACCGCGAGGTCGTCCGTGCCGTCCTGGTCGAAGTCCGCGACGGCGAGCGACTTTCCGTGGTCGATGTCGGACCACCACTGGGCGGGGCCGGACTGGCCGTCCCAGCGGGTGATGAAGGTGCCGTACTGCTCCATCCCCCTCCAGGTGGTGGCGAGGTCGTCCCGGCCGTCGCCGTCGAAGTCGCCGGTGGCCAGGTCGTCGGTGCGCCCGCCCATGCTGTAGGTGCGCAGGGTCGTGGTGGTCACCGGGTCGGCGGTGAGCGGGCCCGGGCGGAACCGCAGTGACCCGTGCTCCTCGCCGTTCTCGCCGTACGCGAGGTCGATGTCGCCGTCGCCGTCGTAGTCGCCCGTGGCGATGGTGCTGCCGATCCCGCTGAACCCGGACGTGCCCCTCGCCACGGTGGTGCCCTTGAGGTTCCACTCCGAGTTGTCCAGGACGGTGATGGTGCCCTCGTCCTGGAGCTGGTCGGAGGTGAGCGACTCGCCGCTCGCGCCGACGACCAGTTCGGAGCGACCGTCGCCGTCCACGTCCACGACCGCCAGGGAAGAGCCGAAGCGGTCGCCCGCCTCGGGCGTCCCGGGTATCCCGGCCTCGGCCTGGCTGATGACACCGGTGGACTGGCTCGGGCTCTGCGGACCACCGAAGATCACGCTGACATAGCCGGCCTTGGCCTTGCCGTTCACCGTGGCGTCCGGCATGCCGACCGCGATGTCCGCGTAGCCGTCGCCGTTGAAGTCGAACCGCGGAGCAGCGACGGCCGCGGCGCTCCCGGCGAGCGGCAGGGTCACACCGGCGGCGGTGAGTGCCGCGACGGCGGCGATGGCGGCGAGGGTACGTACACGCACGGAGGAACTCCTGTAGTAGCCGGGGGAACTGAGATGGAAGAGCTTCCGGGGATGTGACTCACGTGGCGTACGAAGGGTTGCGTGGAAGTGGCGGCCTGATGAACACGACTTCGTGGACGTCGCGCAGGGAGACGTGCGTCGCCGCCGTGCGTGGGGCAGGCGCGTGCCGGGCTTCTCGACGGGCGTGAGTATCGGGCAGCTCTTGGGTGGGAGTTCCTGTGATGTGCCAGTCTCCGGCGCGAGTTGGCGTGGTGGCGTCGGGCGCGTCAGTCCCACCAGAGCACGACCAGAAGCTGGCGCCGGGATGCGGCACGGTAGAAATCGCGCAGCGCATTGAAGTGGCCCAGCACGGTCGAGAGAAGTCTCGCCGTCGAGAGCCAGTCGCAGTGCACTCCGGTGAACGTCATCGAGCCCGCCCAGCTCACCGACCCTTGCGAGCAGGGACGGCGCCCAGACTTGTCGCCCTGCCCCGCGAGGCGGAAGGCCGCTGGGCCGTCGCCGACCTCCAGGACCGTAGTCGCGACGATCACCGATTCGGCCCACCTGAAGGGCCAGGCGGCGACCGGTCGACTTGACTGGGTACCACTGCCGTCGTGGCGGGAGGCGGCATGCTCCGGCGCATGCCCCGCTCATGGTGCGACTTCGACAACGCCGACCGAGGCCTGATCGACCGCCTCAGCCCCCGAGTGATCAAGGACGCCGCCGGCAAGGTGGTCTGGGGCATCGACGCGTACGCCTTCCTCGATGCCGACTGCCCGCCCACCGTCAACCCGAGCCTGTGGCGGCAGGCCCAACTCTGCGCCAAGCAGGGCCTGTTCGAGGTGACCGACCGGGTCTACCGGGTGTGTGGGCTCGATATCTCCTGCAACAGCTCCTCGAAGTCACATTCAGGGACGGCCCGGTGGCCGGTCGCCCGGAGCGCTTCCAGGATCGTTGCCGTGTCCGACACGACAGCCGTGCGCGCAGCGCCCTGGTGAGGTTGACACATGAGGAGCGAGTGCCAGTTCAGGAAGTCGTCCCGTGCACCCGTGCCCTCATAGTCGTTGTGCGTCCACTCCACGTCGACACATCCGAAGGTCATCACGTGATCCGCGTCGAGTGAGACATGCAGAGCGGCAGCCACCCGCTCCATCAACCGATCACGGCTGGGAGCAGCGACGTATATCCGGCACTCGAAGTCTTCCATGTCGTCACTGGCCAGATGTTCTTCCGCCTTCACGGTGGAGTTCCTCGATGCCGTGCCTCGACTGGCACCGTTGCCGTCACAGGGCCATACCCCACGCCTGCGCCATGTCCTCCAGCATGCTCACCGGCAGTTCGCTGTGGCTCCAGGCGATCTTCAGGCGGATGCGGGAGCGGATCGAGGACAGCCGCTCCCAGATGATCAGCCCTTCCGGCCGGCCCACGAGTATGTACCGGCCGTGCGGGGCGGCTTGAGCGCTGCCGGGTCCGTAGTCGGCGTAGGCGCGCTCCAGACGCTCACGGAACTTCTCCGCGAATGCCTCCAACTGCTCGCCGTACGTGGCGGGGTCGTCGATGGCCTGCGCGAGCACCTCGACGACCTGGCGGGACAGGTCCGTGGTGTGGGCGTGGCCATGGCCGTGGCCGGTGAACGTGGCGAAGACCCGTTCCGCCGTCCCGAGGAGCAGAGCGCTGCGATCGGCCGCCGAGCCGTCGCCCGGCTCGTCCCGCTGGGCGAGTCCGGCGTCGTCCGTCCCGCTCCTGGACGGCTCCGTGGGGTCGGAGGCGGTCATCGAGATGCACTGCATGTCGATCTGGTCAGCCTGCCGGGCGAGCACCTGGGCCAGCACCTGCACGGTCGGTCCGTCGAGCGTGACCGGGGCCTGCCCGGGCGAATCCCACACCGGGTCGCCATCGGCGGACGAGGAGGACCAGGCGCCGGCGATGTTGCGCAGCATGGCGCTCACCTCGTGCGCCTGGAAGTACACCTGACCGTCCCGGGCTCCCTGCAGAGGCGTCAGCTGGCTGGTGACGGGCTGTTCATCCATGAAGATCCTCCTGCTGCCGGAACATCGACGTGTCACTGTGCCGGGGTGTTGTCCTCGGTCGCGGGAAGCTTGATGTCCTCCCACTCGTCGGTCCAGTTGTAGAGCCACTCCTTGCGGACCGAGACCCTGTCGGCCCAGGGGAAGAGGCTCTCGGCGAGTCCGACGACGCGGCCGGCCAGCGTGTCCAGGGCGGTGTTGATCCTGGAGCCGTGGATGTTCTTCCGCAGGGCGCGCGGGACGTGGAACTCGAAGCTGATCCGCAGGACGCGCGGCGTGCCGGTATCGGCGCTCTCGGCCATGACTTCCCCTCTCGTCGACCCCGTCAACCTAGGGCAACTTCGTGAAGTTGTCCCAGGTTCAGGAAGTCTCGCCTGTGGTGTGAGGTCGACGGTCGGCGGGCAAGAGCTGGCAAAAGGCCGTGAAGGAAGCGTCAAGTCCCAGGTCACGGGCGATACTTGAACGTGGCGGAGAGGTACCGCCGTGGCGTCGACGTGGGGGAGGAGCCAGTTCGTGACCGTGATCAGGACGGGAGTGCACAAGCCGGAGGTTCGGCTGCGCTGGGACCCCAGCCCTTGGGGTGAGCCGCCACGTCACCTCGACATCGTCGCTACCACCTATTCCGTGGAGGACCCGTACGGGGCGCCGGTGTACGTGGTGCATACGGAGAGCAGGTCCCCTGACGGCACTATCAACATGACCCGGCACAGCGAGACCGGGCAGGGGTTCGGCTTCGTCGAGGTGATGGTCCTGGAACTGGACCGGCTGGCACCGTCCTACGGACGGGTCGTGGTCGGTGTGGTGATTCACCAGGACGGCGGTCGGCGCACCTTCGGGGACCTCACGCACGCGGGCGCGGTGATCGTGGAGAAGTACTCCGAGCTCATGGCCGACGACTTCTCCACGGTGCCCACCGCTACCGCGGTGACCTTGGGCGAGTTCAGGCGTGACAGGGCAGGGGAGTGGGAACTGCACGGGCGCATCCAGGGATTCGACAGTGGTCCCGTCGAGTTTCCCCGTCAGATGGGTGCACCCGGAGAGGGGTGAGGGCCCGGGCCGCGAAGACCGTGCCGAGGGGGCCGGACGCCGGTCAGGACGAGAGGAGGCCGGCCCCGGGAGGCTACTGCACGATGACGTTGTCACCGGCCGAAGTCGACGGCCCGGTCGTGGTGTTGCCGTAGTACACCCAGCGCCACGTACCCGTCTCGGGGGCCTTCACGGTCGTCCTGAGGTCGCCCGAGTCGTTCGCGTACACCTTCTTGACCGTGGTGTAGGAGGTGCTTCCGGCGGGCTTGAACTGCAGGCTCACCAGTCGGCCTCCGTAGGACGCGTACTTCCTGGTCTCCCAGTTGGCTCGCGTCACCTTCCCGGTCACGGTGATGGTCCCGCCCGCGGACACCGGCTCGGGCGAGGCGTTCACGGTCAGGCGGGAGTTGCGCTTGACGGAGACCGTCAGACCCTCGTCGTCGGTGTCACCACCGTCCCCCTTGAAGAACACCCGGGCCCCGACCTTCCAGGCTCCGGCCTCGCTGTTGTGCATGTCATATTCGCCCGGGTCGAAGTACATCGTCTCTTTGAAGTCGCAGACGCCCGAGCTCACTTTGATGCAGTCGCTCGTGTCGATGGAGTGCCACAGCTGATCACCACCGTTCGCGGCACCGCGGTACAGGAACACCATCGGGTACTCCCATGCCTCGGTGGTGGCCATCCGGAAGGAGGCGGGTGCCCGGACCTCGTTCGACACCCCGATCACGATCGGCTTGCCGCCGTTCACCTGGACACGGGTGAACGAGACCCCGCCCTCGGCCGCCCCGGCCGGCGCCGTGGCCACGCCGGTGAACACCGCTGCCACGCCGACCGTCACGGCCGCTCTCCAGAGCTTCTTCTCCACCTGATCCCCGATTCTCTGTACCGGAAGGCGCCGGAGACCTTTCTCCGGCGCCCTTCAGATCGCCGGGAACTCCACGGGGTTGTGCGCCCGTGGATCACGATCGGGTGTCAGGAGCCTGTTGTGGATTGGGACGGCCCTGCCTACTCTGAATATCGAAACAGTCGTATCGAAAGGTGCGGTGCGGTCAGCCCGCCCCCGACTGCGAGGAGCAGACCCGTGACCACCCCGGCTCGCAGAGGCCGTCCCCGTAGTGAGGACGCCGACGGGCGGATCCTGCGGGCCGCTCATGACCTGCTGACCGAGCGGGGCTACGACAGGTTCGCCATCGACGAGGTGGCCGCCCGCGCCGCCGTGGCCAAGACGACGCTCTACCGCCGGTGGCCCTCCAAGGACCACCTGCTCGTCGCGCTCGTCGCCCGTATCCAGGACGAGGTGGAGGTCGCCGACACCGGCGACCTCCGGCGCGACCTGACCGTCTACCTCACCGCCGTCGCGACCGGCCTCGACCGGATGCGCCGCGTCGGCCGGGACGCCGCAGGGGAGGCCGACCGGTCCGCCGGCGTCGTCGCCGAACTGGTGGCGGCCGCCGCCCGGCATCCGGACGTGGGCGAAGCCGTACGCACCCTCTTCGCCCGGCGCAACGCCCTGCCGCTCCGCCTGCTCGACCACGCCCGCGAACGTGGCGCACTGCCCCCCGGGGCGTCGTCCGAGGTGCTCTTCGACCAACTGGCCGGCGCCCTCTACTACCGGCTCCTGATCACCGGGGCACCGATCGGCACCGACTACGTCGAGAAGCTGGTCGACCAGGTACTGGCAGGGGCCGTGACCATCACCCGCCCAGAGACGGCCTGACCCCGTCCGTCGGCACGTCGGCCGTACTGGTCGGATCGTTGCCTGCGCTCGGGGGCGCCGGCTGGAAGTTCACGTGCCTACACGCCCACACACCCACGTGCCCACACGCCCACGCCTGAGGCTGCTGAGACGAAGGATCCCCAGTGAGTCACGCAACGCTGGCGCTCGCCAACAACGACGTCATGCTCGGCATCCGCTTCCTGCTCGAAATAGCCTCACTGGTCTGCTTCGGCATCTGGGCCTGGCGTACGGTCCCGTCCCCGTGGCGTTGGCTCGCGGTGGTCCTGCTGCCCATAGCCGTCGGCTGGATATGGGGCACCTTTGCTGTGCCGGACGACCCGTCGCGCTCGGGCGAGAGTGACGTCCACACGCCCGGCCCGCTGCGGCTGCTCCTCGAACTCGCGGTGTTCTTCGGTGCGGTGGCGGCTCTGTACGGCGCCCATCTGCGCCGGGCCGCGCGCTGGATGCTGGGGATCATGGTCTGCTACCAGGTCCTCGCCTACGACCGGATCGGCTGGCTGCTCAGCCACTGAAGGCCGGGCGGCGCTCGGGGAGTTGGCGGGCGGCGGTCGCCCGCGGCTGTTCGCGTAGTCGTACTCGGTCCCGCTCGGGCTGGGAGCGCAGGCGTTGCATCTGGGTGTGGCTGAGGTCGTGCCCCTGTCGCATGTGGCGGGTGTCGCCTCCAGTTCACCCTCGGTGTGGCCGTCGAGAAGCGCCTGCCAAGCCCGGCCGAGGTCGTCCCATACCGCAGTGACGCGGGCGACGCGCTTCGCCACCGGGGAGACCAGTACGCGGCGGCGGTCCTGCCGGTCGGGGGAGCGGACCACGTAGCCCTCTCGTTCGAGGCGGTCGACCAGTCGTGTGGCAGAGCCTGTGGTCAGGCCCGTCATGTCGGCGATCTGCCGGACGGTGAGCGGTCCGGGCTCGGCCGTCAGCAGGCTGAGGCATTGCACATCGGTCGGGTGCAGACCGAGATGGTCGGCGACGGCCTGGTTGAACAGGACGTACGCCGCCAGGTAGCGGCGGGACTCCCTCGACAACGCGTCGTACAGCCGGGTCCGCCGCGACTCTGTCATCTGGATCACGCTCCTTATTTTGCTGCGCGGCGCAGGAGTCTCGGATAATCTACTGTGTAACGCAGTCAATGCGTCACGCAGCTACTTTATCCCTGGAGGAACCATGCTCAACGTCGCCGTCACCGGAGCAACCGGAGCCCAGGGCGGGGCCACCGCCCGCGCCCTGCTCGCGGCCGGTCACCAGGTGCGCGCTCTCACCCGCAGTCCCGATGCGCCCGCCGCCGACGACCTGCGAGCCCTCGGAGCCGATGTCCGCCGTGCCGACTTCGATGACCGCGTCTCCCTCGACGCGGCCCTCGCCGGGGCGGACGCGCTCTTCATGGTCACCACCCCGTTCGGCGCCGACACCGACACCGAGGCGCGGCAGGGCAAGGCCCTCGTCGACGCCGCGGCAGCCGCCGGCCTCAGGCATGTCGTCTTCACCTCCGCCGCCCACGCCGACCGCGGCACCGGTGTCCCGCACTACGAGAGCAAGCACCTGGTCGAGCGGCACCTGCGCGAGGCCGGAGTGCCCTGGACGGTGATCGCCCCCGCCGCGTTCATGGACAACTACGCGAGCGGATGGACCCTGGAGGGGCTGCGCGAGGGCACGTTCGCCTGGCCCATGCCCGCCGACACGCCTCTCACTCTCATCCCCGCCACCGACATCGGCGCGTTCGCGGCACTGACCCTTCAGCGCCGCGACGAGTTCGCGCACCGCCGCATCGACATCGCTTCCGATGAGCGCACCCCCGCCGAGATGGCGGAGATCCTCGCGGTGGCGACCGGCCGCCCGATCGGTCACCAGGAGGTGCCTCTGGACTTTGTGCGGACCCGGTCCGCCGACCTGGCCGCCATGTTCGGGTACTTCACCACCTCGGGCCTCGATGTCGACGTCACCGGTCTGCGCCGTGACTACCCCGAAGTCGGCTGGCACAGCTTCACCGACTGGGCCGCCGGCCAGGACTGGACCGACCTCCTCGCGTCCGCGCCCGCGCACCACTGAACTCACTTGCGGCCCCGGCCGATCGATGCCGCACACCTACCCGGCCCCACCGCTGAAGGCCCACCTTCATGAAGCCCATCGGCTACTGGCTCAACCGCACCGACAAAGCCCTCACCCACTCCATGAACGGCATGATGGAGGAATTCGGCCTCACCCGGACCGCCTGGCAGGTCCTCAACGTCATCCACGACACCCCGCAGGCCACCGACGCCGAAGTCCGGTCGGTCCTCGCCGCGAACGCCGACCTCCCCGCGCTGATCGCAGCCGTCGACTCGGTGATCGCCGACGGCTGGGCGACCCGCCCCGCACCGGGCCGGCTCGCCCTCACCCCCGGTGGCCGACAGCGCCTGGCCCACGTCGCCGAACGCGTCGACGCGTTCCGCGAGCTGTCCACCACCGGCATCTCCCCGGACGAGTACCGCACGGCCGTCCTCGTCCTGGAACGCATGACGCGGAACCTCGAAACGGCAGAAGGTGCCGACCACGAGGCAGCACGCCCCAGCATGTAGATGCGCTCCGTCCCCGCGAACATCGTGTCGGACCCCGTGCATGCCGCGCCGGCGGTACGAAGCCGTATCCGCACAGGTGCGCACGCTCGGGCGGGATTCCCGTCCCGGCCCGTGCCGCCGGGTGCAGACCCGCAGGTAGAGTGGCCGACCGAACGGCGGGGGAGGCGCGGATGCGGACACGGACGATGGCGGGCAGAGCGCTCCGTCCCCTTGCCGGACTCCTGGTCGCGTCAGCGGCCTTGGTCGGCGTGGGCACGGGCCCGGCGGCTGCGGCCGGACGGCCCGCGGACGGCCCGGCGACGACCCAGGCCGAACGGCTGGCCGTCGAACTGCGCAGGGACCCCGTGTACGTGGCGGCCGACCGGCCCCGGGAGCTCCCGCGCTCGCTCGCCCCGCAGATCGCCCGCATCGCCCACCGCACCGGCGTCCCCACCTACGTACTCGCCCTCCCGGCCGGCGACGAGACACTGCTCGCGCGCGTGCACGACCGGCTCGGCAAGGACGGCCTGTACGTGCTGATCGGCGACCACGGTTCGATCGACGCCGCCGCGTTCGGCGTCGCCGCCCCCGCCGAGGAGGGCGCCCGCGCGGCGCTCTACGGGACGCCGACCGGCGCGGGCCCGCTCGTCTCCTTCAAGACCTTCGCCGACACCGTGGCGCTGAGCCCCGGGCGCGCCCGGGCCCGGGCCGACGCGCTGTACGCCCGGTACCGCGCGGACGGCCGGCCGGAGGCGTACATCGGCCCCGTCGACCGGCAGAACCAGAACCTGCTCCTCGGCACGGCCACGGTCCTCGTCCCCGGTCTCGTGCTCGCGCTGGGCATCCGGCTGTCCCGCCGCCGGGGCCCGGGCACCGGCCGCCCGAAGACGACCGTCTCCCTGGCCAAGTCCTCCGGCGGGGCCACCCGGGGGCGCCCCGGAGCGGAGCCCGGGCCGCCGCGGCGCCGCGGCGTGCTGCCCGTCACCGCCGTGGCCACCGCCGGTGCGCTCGCCGCCGTCGTGCTCGCCGCCCCCGCCGTCTTCCCGCAGACCGTCGACGGCCCCGACGTGCACATCACCCGCGCCGACCTCGACGCGCGCGTGCGTGAGGCCAGCGCGGCCCTCACCGACGGTCCCCTCTACCAGGCCCCTTGGACCGCGGACGTACTGACGGGCGCCGACCGGACCGCGATCCTGCACCGGATGGCCGGCCTGAAGCAGAACGGCCCGGTCCATCTCCTCATCGCCGTCAGCGACACCGACGACGAGACGGAGGGCGACGCGGACCTGCTGCTCGCAGGGATCCACCGGAGTACCGGGCACGACGGCGTCTACGTCCTGTTCGACCCCGTCACCAGCCAGATCTCCCTGGCGACCTTCGGTACGGGCCGGGACGCCGCGAGCCGCTTCAGGGCGCTGCCCGACTCCGTGCGCTACGGGGACTACCGCAGCGATGGCGACCGCCAGGTCCGGCAGCGCCTCGACCGGACCCTCGACGCCGTCGCCGACGCCCGGCCGGTCTCCGGCTACGACGACGCGGAGCCCGAGACCGCGCTGCCCCCGGTGCACGACACCCGCCTTCCGGCCCTGTTCACCGGCGACTTCGCGCCCGGCCTGTTCCTCGGCGCGCTCGCCCTCGGTCTGCTGCTGCCGCTCCTGTGGCTGCTCCTCGCCGCCACCCGGGCGGTCCGGCGCCGGACCACCGACCGCCCGGCCCCGACGGCGACAGGCGACGTCGGCCCGGAACCCTGGCACATCTCCGCACGGCCCACCGCCCGGCAGCTGCGCAACTGGGCCGTCACCGACGTCCGCGAACTGACCCGCCGGCTCGCCGACGCCGCCCAGGACGCGCCCGGCCGGGTCCACGCCTGGGACTGCCTCGATGCCGCCGGACTCCTGACCGGCGGCGAACGCCCGGACGAGAACGCCGAGCCGGGCGATCTCGCCGCCGTCGTGATCCTCGCCGGAGCAGGCCTCGCCGCCCTCGACGGCCGGACCGGGCCGACGCTGTGCCGGCTCAACCCGCTGCACGGCGAGGCCACCGGGGGCCGCGTCCCCGCCTGGCTCGTCGACGCGGGCACCGGCCCCCGCTCCGCGCGGCTCTGCCGGGCCTGCCGGGAGGAACTGCGCGGCGACGACAAACACGGCGCCGCCACCCGGCGACTGCTGCGTCTGCCCGTGCGCGGGCAGGACGCCCCCGAGGCGTGGGACCGGGCGGGCGATGTGCTGCCCGCCGCCCGGGACGGCATCGAAAAGCTCATCTCCAGGGCCAGGGAGTCCGCCAGTGTCCAGTGACCGAACGGCACGGCCGCGCGCCCTGCTCGCCCCTCTGATCCTGGCCTGTGCGCTCCTGCTCGGGGGCGGCACGGCAGCGTCCGCCCAGCCCGCCGCGCCCCGGTCCACCGACGCACCATCGGCGCGCACGATCGCCGACGCCCTGGAGAGGGACCCGGTCTACGTCGACCGGGCCTACGCCGCGGCTGTCACCCCGGCCCAGCAGAAGGACCTGGCCGACCGGATCGCCGCGACGGGCCTGCCGATCAAGGTCGCCCTGGTCCCACTGAAGAAAGGCGACTCCTTCGGCGGCAGCTCCGACTCCCTCGCCTCGGTGCTCAGGGAACGGCTCGGCGACTCCGACCTGATCCTCATCACGAACGACGACTACGGCTCCTGGCTCAAGGGCACCGAGTGGCCCGCCGGCGTCCACCAGGCCCGGGACGCAGCCGCGGCGGTCGGCTTCATGGAGGAGCTCAAGGAGGCGGGCCTCGCCGCACGGATCGGCAAGGCCGTCCAGCTCATCGACGACGGCACCGGCACGCAGGCCTACAAGCGCGAGACAGCACGCATCGACCGGGAGGCCTCGGCGCGACCCGCCCCGGACGCACAGGCCGACGGCTCCTCCTCCGGCGCGACCACGCCCGTGCTCGTGGCCGGGGCGGCGGCCGTCACGGTCGCGGGGGCGGCCGGGTTCGTCCTGGTCCGCCGCCGGAGGCCGCGCCGCACGGCGTTCAGCTTCCCCGACGCGGTGTTCGCCGCCGAGCGCAGCGCCGACGAGGCGGCCGTGCGGCGCCGGGCAGCCGCCGAACTGCTCGCACTCGGCGAGGCAGTGGAGCGGAGCGACGGGACCCGCACACCCGGTCTGACCCGGGCGCTGGACGCGTACGACGCGGCGGGACGGGTCCTGGACGCCGCCGACGGCCTGCCGGACCTGGTGGGTGTGCTGGCCCTCGTCGCGGAGGGCCGGTCCGCCCTGGCGGGCGGCGCCGCGCTGCCGCTCTGCTTCTTCGACCCGCTGCACGGCACCGCGGTCCGCCGCACGGTCTGGCGTCCCGTCGGCCGCCGTGAGCGCGCCGACGTGGCGGTCTGCCGGGACTGCGACCAGGCTCTGCGCGGGCGCCGCTCCCCGCAGGTCCTCGCCGTCACCGACCGGGGCCGCACCGTCCCCTACTTCGAAGTCCCGGCCGCCCGCAGCCTCTGGGCCGCGACCGGCTACGGCTCCCTGCTCGCGGGCCCCGACGACACCCTCGCCTCCCGGGTGACGACGGGCGAGTTCAGCCGTGCGCGCAGCGCTGCCGCCGCGGCCGACCAGGACGACTGACCCGGGCGGGGGTTCCTGCCGCGACGAGAGAGGACTCGACTCGAGGGTGACGTGCTGTGCGAACTCGGCTTGTTGCAGTCGGAGTTGACACATGAGGCGACGTTCGCCCGGCCGATCGCTACTCTGACGATGTGGCCGATGACGAGGACGGTGGGAGCGGCTCGGTCCGGCGTTCCGCATGGGGCCCGGTCGTGTCCACCATCGGTCTGGAGCTGGCCGCCCTCGCTGTCTCCGGGGTGGTCGCTCTGGTGGGGTGGCCGTTCGGGTGGCTGCCCGACACTGACTTCGTGGTCCTCGTGACGGGCGTGTTCGTGGTCGAGCCTGCGGCGGAGCTGTACCGCGGAGCGGGCCCGCCGCGTCGCCTCGCTGCTGTCGCCGCTCTCGTGGCCCTGGTAGCCGTATTGCTGCTCGTGGCCGCAGCAGTCAACTGGACCTTTCATGCGGTGATTGATCCGGACGTTGGATTCCTGGTCGGCTACCTTGTCGCGCTGCCCACCGGTGTGGCTGTGTTGGCTCGGTTCCTCACCAGGGCGAACCCTGGCTGACGGAAAGAGCCGCGCCGCCTCCTACGCGAGTTCCTTGCCTCGATTGGCGTTGAAGCGCGCCTTCTTGTGGCGGTTTCCGCAGGTGTTCATGTCGCACCATCTTCGGGTGCGGCTTCGGCTGGTGTCGAAGAAGGCGGCTCGGCAGGTCGGTGACGCGCACAAGGCCAGCCTTCCGTCGCGTTCGCCGGCGATGATGCTGATCGCGTCGGCGGCGATCACGCTCAGGGCGTCCTCCACGCGGGAAGCCGAGCGCAGCAGCCATTGCCGCCGGCCCTCGGGCGTCAGGGTGGCCGCTGCCCGCCCCTGAGCGCTGCGGTCATTGATGACGTGGACGGCAGCCGCAGGGAGAGGCTCCTGGACAGCGGCCGCTGTCGCGGCGGCGTGGATCGACTCCCGCAGTTCCCGGGCCAGTTCGAGCTGAGTGGTGGTGCAGGAGTCCACGGCCAAGCCGTACACCGCCAGCCAGTCGACGAGTCGCTGCGGTGTGGGGATGCGCTCCAACGCGTCGCCATGACGCTCCGAGAGGGTCCCCGTGAAGCTCGTCGCCAGCACGGTACCGAGGCGGAAGTCAGGCAATCCCGAACGCATGGAACCACCATAGCTGGTTGCGTGCTGACCTGAAGACAGATAGAACCGTCATAGCCGGTTCACGATCGGTCGCAGCCGGCTCGCGACGGCCAGGAGGTCCCATGCCCCGTCCCACCAGCACCGTGCAGGCATTTGAAGCGCACGCGACTGACGCCGACCTCGACGATCTGCGCGCGCGACTGGCCGCGGCGCGACTACCGGAGCCCGAGACCGTTCATGACGCCCCACCCGGCCCCCGGCGATGGGAGCAGGGCGTGCCGCTCGCGGACCTCGTCGACGTCGTGGACTACTGGCGCACCGGGTACGACTGGCGGGCGTTCGAGGAACGCCTCCACCGGATCGGCCAGTTCCGTACGACCATCGACGGCCTGGGAATCCACTTCCTGCATCGCCGATCAGCGCGGGCGGACGCCACTCCGCTGCTCCTCACACACGGCTGGCCGGACAGCATCGCCCGGTTCAGCCACATCGTGGACGAGCTGGCGGATCCGAAGGACGAGGACGCGTCGGCGTTCCACGTCGTGGTCCCGTCGCTGCCGGGCTTCGGCTACAGCGACAAACCGGCCACCGTCGGCTGGGGAACCGAAAAGATCGCTGCCGCCTGGGTGGAACTGATGGGCCGGCTCGGCTACCGCAGGTTCGCCGCCCACGGCGGCGACTGGGGAGGCAACATCACCACGGTCCTCGCCGGCAGGTTCCCGGAGAACGTCCTCGGCATCCACACCACCTTCGCGGAGGGACCGCCCGGACTGACGACGGACGGGCTGACGGAGACCGAGCGTCAATGGGCCGAGGATACCCGCGACTTCTGGCGCCACCGTGCGGCCTACGCGAAGCAGCAGGCGACCCGACCGCAGACCATCGGCTACTCGCTCGTCGACTCACCCGTCGGACTGCTCGCCTGGATCCTCGACAAGTTCGCCGAGTGGTCGGACACCGAAGACAGCCCGTTCGAGACCATGTCCCGCGACCGCATCCTCGACAACGTCACCCTGTACTGGCTGACCCGAACCGGCGCGTCCGCCGCCCGCATCTACTACGAGAGCCACAACTCGCTGGACCCCGAACTGAGGGTCGACGTCCCGTCAGCCATCACCGCGTACCCCCGCGACGTCGAGAAGTGCCCGCGCCCCTGGGCGCAGGAACGCTACCGGCAGATCGTCAGGTGGAGCCTGCCCGACAGCGGGGGACACTTTCCGTCACTGGAGGTTCCCGAGTTCTTCGTGAAGGACCTGCGCGAAGGCCTCACAGCCGTTCTCGGCACGGTTCGGAAAAAGATTGCGGGCGGTGTCGATCCGGGCTCGTCCCGTTCGACGTCATGATGTGCGGCGCCTCGCCGCACAGTGATTGCGACTGGACCGGATGAGGAAACACGTGGATCAACTGCTGAGAGTCATGAACTTCAACGTCTCGAGTGACGGGATCGGTGCCGGCGAGCACCAGAGCCTCGAGAGTCCGTTCGGCCACGACCGTCCCGAGAGACTGTTCGCCTGGGCCGGAGCCACGGCGAGCTGGCCCATGCGCACGGATTCCGGCGGGAGCCGGGGCCTCGACGACTACCTGACGCGCGACTTCGCCCGCAACATCGGCGCCGAGATCATGGGGCGCAACAAGTTCGGGCCCCAGCGCGGGCCCTGGACGGACCACGAGTGGCGCGGCTGGTGGGGGGAGGAGCCCCCCTTCCGCACCCCGGTGTTCGTCATGACCCACCACACGCGTCCGTCGTTCACGCTCTCCGACACGACGTTCCACTTCGTCGACGGTGACCCGGCTGCGGTCCTCGAACAGGCGCGGGACGCGGCCCAGGGGCAGGACGTCCGGCTCGGCGGCGGAGTCACCACCATCCGGCAGTTCCTCGACGCCGACCTCGTCGACACCCTGCACGTGGCGGTCTCGCCGGTGAAGCTCGGGTCCGGACTCCGGCTGTGGGAGTCCCCCGACGACCTGCTCGACCGGTTCCACCTGGAGGTCGTCCCCAGCCCGAGCGGCGTGACGCACCACCTCTTCTGGCGAAGGTGACGTAAGGGACCGCTCGGGACCGGCTGAGAAAAGGCCCGCCGCCCTCATGGGCGGCGGGCCGTCCCGCGCCGTGACGCGACGTGGCCAGGGTGTCTCGCCGTGACGTGCCGATATTGAGGAGGGGCGAGGGTCCGGTCGTTGCTACCGTCTGTGCGGTATCACCAGCCCACTCGCCGGACAAGAAGGAACCTCCTCATGCATGATGCCCGCGCCCTGATCGACATGGGTGCCGAAGCGGTACGTCGGCTCGCTCGTCGCGGTTACTCCCTGGACCTGTCCCGGCTGGAAGACCTCCAGTCCCGGCGCAACCGGAGCATCCGCTCGGCCGACGAGCTGCGGGCGGAGTCCAAGCGGGTGGCGAGCGAGGTCCAGCAGACGGCCAAGCAGGGCGGGGACATCTCCAAGCTGAAGGAGCGCGCCCGCGAGCTGAAGGACCAGATCCGCGACATCGAGGCGGACCAGGAGACGGTCCAGGAAGAGCTCCGCGAGCTGCTCCTGACCATCCCGAACCTTCCCGACGACTCGGCCCCCGACGGCGACTCCGAGGAGTTCGCGATCGAGATCCGGCGCGTGGGGACTCCGCCGGCGTTCTCGTTCGAGCCGAAGGACCACGTCGACCTGGGCGAGGCCACCGGCATCCTCGACTTCGCCCGCGCGACGAAGCTCTCCGGATCGCGCTTCGCGGTCTCCCGCGGTGCCGGCGCCGCGCTGGAGCGCGCCCTGGCCACGCTCTTCCTCGACATCCACACGCGCCGCCACGGCTACGTCGAGCACGGTGTCCCGTACCTGGTGACCCGCAAGACGATGACCGGCACGGGCCAGCTGCCGAAGTTCGAGGAGGACCTGTTCAAGACGGGTGCCGCCGACCGCGACCTGTTCCTCATCCCGACGGCCGAGGTCCCGCTGACCAACCTCTACGCCGACGAGATCATCCCGCCGGCCGAGCTGCCCCTGGCGCTCACGGCCCACACGCCGTGCTTCCGCTCGGAGGCCGGCTCGTACGGCCGCGACACCCGCGGTCTGATCCGCCAGCACCAGTTCTCCAAGGTGGAGATGGTCAAGATCGTCGACCCGGAGACCGCCGACGCGGAGCTGGAGACGATGGTCGGCCACGCCGAGGCGTGCCTGAAGGAGCTCGGTCTCGCGTACCGGGTCATCAAGCTGCCCGCCGGCGACACGGGGTTCTCCGCCCAGCTCACGTACGACATCGAGGTCTGGATCCCCAGCCAGAACACGTACCGGGAGATCTCCTCGGTCTCGAACTTCGGCACCTTCCAGGCCCGCCGAGCCAACATCCGCACCCGCGGCGCGGACGGCAAGCCCAAACTGGTCGCCACGCTCAACGGCTCGGGCCTGCCCGTCGGCCGCACCCTGGCCGCGCTCCTGGAGCAGTGCCAGCAGGAGGACGGCTCGATCGTGCTGCCCGAGTCCCTGGTCCCGTTCCTCGGCTTCCGGCGGATCGCGGCGGACGGAACCCCGGAGGCGTAACGCTCGCCGGCGTCTGCGACGTGCCGGACACGTCGGTATCGAGGCTGCTTGTTCGCACAGAGAAAGGGGGGGACATGGCACTGGTCAAGAAGGGATCGCGGCTCATCACCGTGGACGGCACCACCTACCGGTGGCGACTGCGCGGACGGCCGACGTACTGCCAGGGTCTGGCCCTGTCCCCCCTCACCTATGCGGTCGAACACGCTCAGCATCCCGGCACCACCCTGGTGATCACCACCAAGCAGCCGCACCCGAGCAACTGGTGGGGAACAACCGGGAGCCCGGTCCTCCCCGGCGAGGTGGCGCACATCATCCGCAGCGCGCTCTCCACCGGCTGGACACCCGAGGCTCCCGGCTCCCCCTTCCACCTCGACCAGTCAGCTGCCGGTTTCGATTCGCCCGGCGACACGTGAGGCGACGGTCCGGACCGCTGGGGTGCTGAGTACCTCTACTCATGCGCGGCCGGCGCTCGGGAGCGGACACTGCGCGTATGGCGGGTGCGCGGCAACACATGTGGGCCGACGCGGTGCTGGCGATCACCAGCACGCTCGGAACCTGGACCCTGGGGTGGCTGGCGTTCTACGCGGCCCTGCACGGAATGATGCGGGGCTTCGGCGAGCAGCGCCCCGTGCCGTCATGGCAGCGCACGATCGCCCTGCTCCTGGTCCTCCTCGCCACCGGCACGACATTGGCCGGCCCCGCCCTGTTGGTCTGGTGGGGATGGCAGTACGGCTTCTGGCTCACCTGCGCCGTCCAACTGTCACTGCCACCCTGCACGGCACTGTGGTTGCGCGGGAGGCACAACTGGCGGCCGGGCCATAGAAGCTGAGAGCGCCTGGCGGTGACGAAGGACCTCGGTGCCTCTGGGCCTCAGGACTGCCTCCAGCCGGCCGGAGACGAAGCTGGTCACGAGTAGTGTGACCGAAGTAACCGGTCGGTAACCTGGCCCTCGTCGTGCCGTCGGGATTCACTGCCTCTCCTCAGCCCGTCCGCGCCCCGTTCGCCTGCCCAGGATGGCGTGGCATCCGACGACGAGGAGACACAGGATGCAGTCGCAGGGAATCAGCAGGCGGGCGATGCTCGCGGGGGCCGGCGGAGTCGGCGCGGCCGTCGCCCTCGGCACGTTCGGCCGGCAGGCGATGGCGGCCGGGGACGGTACGGCCAAGCTTCCGTTGCCGGACAAGACCGAGTTGAACGTGCTGATCACGGGGGACGCCGGCACCGGCACGCCCGAACAGTTCGCCGTCGCTGCCGCCGCCCGCAAGCTGTGCGAGAAGCGCGGCGTCGACCTCGCGATCGGACTCGGCGACAACATCTACGAGAACGGCCCCGAGGACGTCCTCGACGACGAGTTCACCACGAAGTTCGAGGCGCCGAACCAGGGCATCGACGTCCCCTGGCTGATGGTGCTCGGCAACCACGACACCAGCGGCATCATCCCCGGCAGCGGCGGCCGGCCGTCCCGCGGCGACCACGAGGTCGCCTACCACCAGCACTCCGCGCGCTGGTACATGCCAGACCGGCACTACTCCGTCGCCG
Source organism: Streptomyces sp. NPDC025806 (assembly GCF_055558275.1). NCBI lineage: Bacteria > Bacillati > Actinomycetota > Actinomycetes > Kitasatosporales > Streptomycetaceae > Streptomyces > Streptomyces sp. NPDC025806. The sequence goes on from NZ_JBVHMU010000005.1 coordinate 386,298, forward strand.
TCCCCCAGCGGCGGGCTCCCGTGGCCGAGTTCTTCGCCCTCGACACCACCCCCTTGTCCTCCTACGTCCTGCAGACCGACCCCGAGTACTACTGGAACGGCCCCTTCGCCCAGAAGCAGCGCGCCTGGCTGGCCGATTCCCTCGCCGCCTCCCGCGCCCGCTGGAAGTTCGTCTTCGCCCACCACCCGCTGCGCAACAACGGCACACACGGCAACGCCGGCGCGTACGAGGGCATCACGTGCGGCGACTACATGAGCGGCAAGCACGTCAAGAAGCTGTACGAGGAAGTGGTGTGCGGCAAGGCCGAGTTCATCCTCTCCGGCCACGACCACACGCTCCAGATCCTGGACACCGGCGCCGACCACCACGGCACCCAGCAGATCGTCTGCGGCGCCTCCGCGAAGACCAAGGGACGGGCCGACCGCCCCGAGAACAAGGAGTTCTGGGCGGCCTACGACACCCTCGGCTTCATGATGCTCTCGATCGATGCCGACCGCGTCGTCACGGACGCGTACACCGTCGACCCCGAGACGTCCGACTACCGGCACGCGTACCGCCACACGCGGACGGACCGCATCGGAGCCTGACATCGCTCCGCTCGGGCCCGCGACGGTGCACGCGAGATCGCAGGTGCATGCGCGAGCTGACCAGTGGGGCGCTCCGGCGCCCTGCCGGCGGAGCGAACATGGATGCAGGGACATATCCCTTCGCCGTGCTCCGCTCACGCGAGGAGGTCGGATCGTGTTCTTCATGGATCGTCGTGACGCCGGCCGGCAGCTGGCCGCCCGGCTGGGACATCTCCAAGGCGCCGACGTGCTGGTGCTGGGACTGCCGCGCGGCGGGGTTCCGGTCGCCGCCGAGGTCGCCCGTGCACTGGGTGCACCGCTCGACGTCTGCCTGGTCCGGAAACTGGGGGCGCCGTTCCAGCCCGAGCTGGGCATGGGTGCGATCGGCGAGGGTGGCGTGCGCGTGATCAACGAAGAGCTGGTGCGCACCGCGCGGGTCACGGCCGATGACCTGGACCGGGCCGAGGCACGCGAACGGCAGGTGCTGGAGCGCCGGGCCCGGCGCTACCGGGGCGGGCGCCCGCCCGTGACCGTGGACGGCCGTACCGTCCTGGTGGTCGACGACGGGGTGGCCACGGGATCGACGGCGCGTGCGGCGTGTCGGATCGCCCGCGCGCGAGGGGCCGCGCGGATCGTGCTGGCGGTTCCCGTGGCACCGCACGGCTGGACGGCTCGGCTGAGTGCGGACGCCGACGACTACGTATGCCTGTACGCCCCGCGGGACTTCGATGCCGTCGGGCAGTTCTATGCCGACTTCTCCCAGACAGAGGACGAGGAGGTGGTCGCCTGTCTGGAAGAAGCGAACGCGCACAGGCCCGACGCCGCAGCGAGCGAACCGCGCCAAGCCGTCACGGCGGACCGGGAGGCGGACGTGCACGCCGGGTCCGTACTGCTGCACGGGCGGTTGACGGTGCCCGCGGGCGCGAGCGGGATCGTCGTTTTCGCGCACGGGAGCGGCAGCGGCCGGCACAGTCCGCGCAATCGTCTCGTCGCGGCCGGACTCCATGCCGCGGGGTTGGGCACGCTGCTCTTCGACCTCCTGACCGATGAGGAGGAGGCCGACCGGGCCAACGTCTTCGACACCGCTCTGCTCGGCCGGCGTCTGGCGGGAGCGACCGACTGGCTGCGCCGGCAACCCGAGGCCGAAGGGCTCCCCGTCGGGTACTTCGGCGCCAGCACCGGGGCGTCCGCCGCGCTGTGGGCGGCCGCCGAGCCGGGCGCCCGGGTGGCCGCGGTCGTCTCGCGGGGCGGCAGGCCCGACCTGGCCGGGCCGCGGCTGCCGGAAGTGAAGGCACCCACGCTGCTGATCGTCGGGGGACACGACCGGCACGTGCTCGCCCTCAACCGGGAGGCGCAGGCACGGCTGCGCTGTGAGAGCCGGCTCGCGGTCGTCCCCGGCGCGACGCACCTCTTCGAGGAACCCGGTGCTCTGGACCAGGTCACCGATCTGGCCCGTGACTGGTTCACCGACCACATGGCAGCCGCCCGCCCTCCCGCCGCCCGGGGCTCCGAGCCCTCATGAGGGCTTGCCTCCACCGGGCCTCGTCCGACATCCGACAGGGGCCGTCCGGCCTGTCGACCGTGGGCCGGACGGCACGCGCCCCGCAGCAGGTGCCCAGGCCACGATGAGGGCAGGAGCAGCGAGAAGGCGGGTTCCGCGGCGCCACAGGAGCGGACCTGCCGGTACGGCATTCAGGAAGCGAGGCCGAGGGCGTCATGGACCAGACATCTTGGACGACGCGAGGCGTTTTCACCGGGCAGGGAGGCGCCCGCACCGAGGAGGCCGGGATCGTGAGCGGCGACCTGAGTGTGCGTACCACCTGGGACGGCACCCAGGCCGAGGTCAAGATCCAGTACACGGGTACGTCCGAGTGGCACAGGCTGGCCGGTAGCCCGGTGCCGTGCCCCTCTCAAGAGGACAGCCGGAATCTGCACCAGGCGGTGGTGGAGGCCGTGCGGGCCGGCGGCGGCGCCACGGTGCCGCGACACGCGCGGCCGTGGGCCCACTCCTGAGCACGGGGGGACAGGGGGAGCCAGGACGGGGCCCGGCCGGGTGCCTTCGCCGGTGATCCGGCACGTGGCTCCTCATGGGCCGATCGTCCCCAGCGATGGCCCGGGCAGCCGTTGTCCTCGGCCCGCTCCGGGGTTCGGATGGAAGCATGAACAGGCACACGCCCCTTCTGGTCGCCTCGGGAGTCCGCAAGATCTATCGGGCGGGCTCGGTGGCGGTCACGGCATTGGACGGCCTCGACCTGACCGTGCGCCACGGCGAACTCGTGGGTGTCATGGGCCCGTCCGGGTCCGGCAAGACCACCTTGCTGAACTGCCTGTCGGGCCTGGACGACATCGACGCCGGCCGGGTCGAGATCGACGGGCACGACCTCTTCGCGATGTCGGACGCGGCGCGCACCGAGCACCGCGCCCGCACGATGGGCTTCGTCTTCCAGTCGTTCAACCTCATCCCGGTCTTCTCGGCGGCCGAGAACGTCGAGCTGCCGTTGCTGCTCGTGGGCACCCGGGCCCGCGAGGCGCGTCGCAGAGCGCTCGCCACACTGGACCGGGTCGGCCTCGCCCACCGTGTCGAGCACCGGCCCAGCGAACTGTCCGGCGGTGAACAGCAGCGGGTGACCATCGCCCGCGCGCTGGTCGGCCGGCCGGCGATCGTGTGGGCGTACCGTCACCGCCGCCTCCCGGCCGCTCGCGCGTCAGCCCGCGAGGTCGGACGCAAGGGCGCCATGTTTCCTTGGCAGAGCGCGAGTTCGGGCCGGGAGGAGACACAGGAACTGCACCTCAACCCGCGGTCCGGGCGCTGGCTGCCCGACCGCTCCAGGCTGCAGCGGCACGTCGGTTCGGCCGTCGCCCACAACGTGTGGCACCACGCGCGGGCGACGGGCGATCGAGGCTTCCTGCACGGCCCGGGCGCCGAGATCCTCCTGGAGGTCGCCCGGTACTGGGCGGGCGCCACCGAACTCGACCCGGCGGCGGAGCGCTACCACCTGCGTGGAGTCGTGGGCCCCGACGAGTACCACGACGCGTATCCCGGCGCCACGGCCCCGGGCATCGACGACAACGCCTACACGAACGTGACCGCGGCCTGGGTGCTGGCGCGCGGACTGGACCTGCTGGACGGACTCCCTGCCGCACGGCGCGCGGAGCTCTGCGAGCGGCTCGCGCTCGACGCCGGGGAACTCGAGCGCTGGGACGACGTCTCCCGCCGCCTCCATGTGCCCTTCCATCACGGCGTCGTGAGTCAGTTCGAGGGATACGGGCAGCTGGCGGAGCTGGAATGGCAGGCGTACCGCGACCGGTACGGGGACATCCGCCGCCTGGACCGGATCCTGGAGGCCGAGGGCGACAGCGTCAACCGCTACCAGGCGTCGAAGCAGGCCGACACCCTCATGCTGGGCTACCTGTTCCGGCCCGTGGAACTCGCCGAGCTGTTCGGCCGGCTCGGGTACCGCGTGGACGACGACATCTGGCGCTCCACGGTCACCTACCACCTGCGGCGCACCAGCCACGGCTCCACCCTCAGCAGCCTCGTGCACGGCTGGGTCCTCGCCCGTCAGAAGGGGGACGACGCCTGGCGGTACTGCGAGGAGGCGCTGCTCGCCGATGTGGCCGACGTCCAGGGCGGCACGACCGGAGAGGGCATTCACCTGGGGGCGATGGCCGGCACGATCGATCTGGTCGAGCGCGGGATCACCGGCCTCGAGACGGGGCCCGGGGGACTGCGGATCGAGCCGGTGGCGCTGCGTGAGCTTCCGCGGTTCGTCTTCACCGTCTGCTGCGGCGGTCACCGCGGTGTGCGTCTGAGGGTGCTTCCCGGACGGGTGGGCGTGCGCGTGCCGGTCTCGTCACCCGTGCCCCTCCCGGTCACGCTGCCGGGGGAGCGGCGGTTCAGCGTCGCACCGGGGGAGGAGCGCTGGTTCCTCATGCGCGCGCGGAGCGGGTGACGCGAGAGCGTCGGCCGGTCACGTGGACCGCGGAGCCGTACGGCCGGATGATGTGAGCTTCTCACCGTGCTCGCCGACGGTCAGCCGGTCCACGGCGGAGACGACGCCTGCCACTCCTTCGGTGAGCCGCACGAGAATCTCGGCTTCTCGCCGGTCGGTGATCCGGCCGGTGAGTACCACCACGCCGTTCAGAACATGTACGTCGACGACACCCGGCGGCAAGTCCAGGGTTCCCCCCAGCAGTTCGTTCTGCACGCGGTGCTGGATCTCGGAGTCGGGGCGAAGAAACACAGACAGCAGATCGAGACTCGTCACCATGCCGACCAGCCGCGCCTCCTCGTCGACCACCGGCAGGCGCGCGACGCCGCGTCGCACCATCAGCCGGGCCGCGTCGGCGGCCCGTGCCTGCGCGTGCACCGTCACGGCGGGCACGGTCATCAGATCCCGCACGGTGCCTGCCGGCCGGGCGGTGAGATCGCTCCTGGAGATGACACCGACGACGTGATCGTCCTCGTCCACGACCGGCAGACCACTGGTGTCGCGGTCCGTGAACAGACGCGCCGCGTCACCCGGCGATGTCCCCGGACGGGTGCCGGCCACGTCGCTGTTCATCAGATCGCCGACTTTCAGGTGCTTCATCGTGGCCTCCCATGCGCGGCGTCGGCAGGCGGGCTTTCCTCTGTTCCCACCGTCCTCCGGATGACGGCGGGAACGTGAGGGCCGAACGGTCCAGCCTCGGGCCCGACCGGGCCGCAGGACGGTGCGGCGCACCCCCCCGAGGGACCTTTGGCCCCGCCTCTGCCCCCAGCGGCCCTCAACCTCGCGCGCACCGGATGCCAGGGTGAGAGAAGTGGCAGCCGAAACCGACATCGGGAGCGACACCATGACCGGAAATGACGGGGCGTCACGAGATCGTGGTCTGCGTCGACCCCGCCCGCACGGGGCCACTTGCGATGACCTGGGCCGCGGACGAGGCCCGCCGGCGACGGCTGGCGCTTCGTCTCGTCGTCGCCGTGGAGCCGGCGCACGACAGCCGGCACGCCCTCGACGCCGCCCGGCACCGGGCACGGGCCGACGCGGCGACGGAGGCGCTGCACCGTGCAGCGGAAGGAGCCCGGACGCGCCATCCCGACCTGAGCGTGAGCGCGGCGGTCATGGAGGGAGCCCCGGCGGTCGTGCTCGTCGGCCTGGCGCAGGAGGCCGCCATGATGGTTCTCGGCTCGCGGCATCTGAGCCGCACCGAGGAGTTCCTCAGCGCCGGCTCGCTCGTGCTCCCCGTCACCGCCCAGGCACGCTGCCCGGTCGTCGTCGTGGGCGACGCGGAGCACAGCACCCAGGAACCGCCGTACCTCGTCGTGGGCATCGACGGGAGCCCGTCCTCGCAGGCCGCGCTGGCTCTCGCCTGCGAGGAGGCGGACCTGAGGGACTGCCCGCTGCGTGCCGTCGCCGTTCGGCAGCCGCCCCTCTTCACGGCGCGACAGGACAGCGCAGGGCTGGACAGTGAGCGTCGACTGCTCGCGGAGACCACCGCCGGCTGGGCCGAGAAGTACCCCGACATCACGATCACCCACGAGGTCCTGGTCGGTTCGCCCGTCGAACGGCTTGCGGAGGCGGGCGAACACGCCCTCGCCGTCGTCGTCGGCCGCCGGGGCCGCGGCGGTTACACGGGCATGCGCGTCGGGTCCGTGGTCCACGGACTGCTGCACCGCGCCCACTGCCCGGTCATCACCGTGCCCGCCGAGTGAGCGCCGCATGACACCGGCGCCGACCGCGCGGGAGTCCACGCACGCCCCCGCGGCAGCGGGACTCACCGAGACGGAAGCCGCCGGACGCCTCGTCGCATCGGGCCCCAACGAGGTGGTCACCGGACGACGGGTGCGACTCCACACCCGCGTGCTCGGCCAGCTGCGCGATCCGCTGATCATGGTGTTGCTCGGGGCCGTGGCGCTCACCTTGGCCATAGGGGATCACCCGGACGCCATCGTCATCGGGCTGGTCGTCGTCGCGAACACGACGGTCGGTGTCGCCCAGGAGGTCCGCGCGGACAACGCGGTCGCCGCCCTGTCGGCCATGAGCGCCCCACACGCGCGCGTGCGACGCGGTGGAACCGTACGCGCCGTCAGGGCCGTGGAGATCGTCCCCGGCGACGTCCTCGTCCTCGGCGAGGGCGACATCGTCGCGGCCGACGCGGAGCTCGCCGAGGCGTCCGCGCTTTTGCTGGACGAGTCCATGCTCACCGGCGAGTCCGTCCCCGTGGACAAGGACGCGGGCGCCGTGCTCGGCGCGGGAACGGTCGTCGTGCGCGGCCGGGGCGTCGCCACCGTCACGGCGACCGGCGCGTCCAGCGCCCTCGGCCGCATCGCCGCCCTCCTCGACGACCGGCACGAGCAGACCCCGCTGCAGCGCCGGCTCGCAGGCCTCGGACGCACCCTCGCCGCGGTGACCCTGTCCCTGTGCCTGCTGGTCCTCGGACTGGGGCTGCTCCGCGGGGTCCCACCGGGGACGATGGCGGTCACCGCGATCAGCCTCGCGGTCGCGGCGGTCCCCGAGTCGCTGCCGGCCGTCGTCACCCTCGCACTCGCCCTGGGCGCCCGGCGCATGGCGGCCCGGCACGCCCTGGTACGCCGTCTCCCGGCAGTGGAGACCCTGGGCTCCGTCTCCGTCCTGGCGACCGACAAGACCGGCACCCTCACCCAGGGGCGCATGAGGGTCGACTCGGTGTGGACACCGCGGGTGAGCACGGAACTCACCGGCGTCGGCTATGAGCCCGCGGGCGAGGCCCGAGTCGGAGGGAGAGCAGCGAGGGAGAGCGAACTCGCGCCGGTGAGAGAGCTGCTGACGGTCACGGCCCTGTGCAACGACGCTACCCTGCGGCCACCTGATCCGACGAGCCCGGACAGCCGCTGGACGGCACTCGGAGACCCCATGGAAGCCGCACTCCTCGTGGCCGCAGCCAAGACCGGCTGTCCCGGACAGGAGGAACTCGACACCGCCTGCCCACGGATCGGCGAAGTCCCCTTCGACAGCCTCCGCAAGCGGATGACGACCCTGCACCGGACGGCCGGGGGCCAGACACTGGTCTGCCTGAAAGGCGCCCCCGAGGCGGTGCTCGTCCCCAGCGTGCTCGATGCCCGCACGGACCTCGTCGTACGAGCGCGGGACGAGGCCGTTCGCAGAAGCTGGACATCGTCGAGGCCTGGCGTGCGGCCGGCGCCGTGACGGCCATGACCGGTGACGGAGTCAACGACGGACCGGCGCCGCGACGGGCCGACATCGGCGTCGCCATGGGAGCACGCGGAACGGAGGTGGCGCGGCAGGCGGCCGACCTGGTTCTCACGGACGACGACCTCTCCACCGTCGTCGCGGCCGTGGAGGAGGGCCGCCGCGTCTACGACAACGTCCGCCGGTTCCTCGTCTACGGGATGGCGGGCGGTGCCGCGGAGATCCTCGTGATGCTCGCCGGCCCCTTGCTCGGACTGCCCCTTCCGCTGCGGGCGGGGCAGATCCTCTGGATCAATCTCCTCACCCATGGCCTGACCGGCGTCGCCATGGGCGCCGAACCCACAGCCCCCGGGACGATGCGCAGACCTCCGAGGCCGCCGGACCAGCACATCCTCGGCGACGGCGCGTGGCAGCGGCTGATCCTTCTCGCGGCCGTCGTCACCGTCGCCTCACTCGGTGCCGGACTGACCGCCCACGCGCTCGGCCTCGCCTGGCAGAGCGTCCTCTTCCTCGCGCTGCTGGCCGCGCAGCTCGGGGTCGTCCTCGGGCTGCGGGACCGCCTGTTCACCCGGCAGAACCTGCTGCTGCCCCTCGCGGTCCTGGCTTCCGCCCTCCTCGCCGCGGCGGCGCTGTACGTGCCGTTCTTGCGGACGGTCCTCGACACCAGTGCGCTCGGGTGGACCGGCGTGGCCCTGGCCACGGCCTGCGTCCCCGTCGCCCTGTTCGCGGCACGACTGCTCCGACGCGCTTTTCGGGGGCGCTGACCCCGGACGCGGTCAGCTGTCGCCGGGGTGCGCGTCACGGGCCTGCGTGGCGATCACCGCGGCCTGGGGCACCTCCTGAGGGGACTACCTCCAGCGTCTGTCCGTGCCGCCTCTCGCATCAGGGCCGGGCAGGCCTCTTTCTGGACCGAACGGCCCATGTCTGCGGGGTCCGCAGAGGTGCGAGCGTGAGAGGTGTCGTTCCAGGAGGAGCCATGGAGAGCAAGGTCCCGGAGAGAGCGGAACTCGGCAGCGTCGTGGTGGGTGTCGACGGATCGCCCTCGGCTCGCGCGGCGGCGCTGTGGGCGGCCACGGAGGCCGAGCGGCGTGGGTGCCCGCTGCACCTCGTCCATGCCACGGACACGGACCGGCGCATGCTGTACACGGACGCCGACACCATCCAGGACGTACGAGAGGCCGGCCGCGACCTGCTCATCGACATCGCGGAGGCGGTCGGCGCCGAACACCCCGACCTCACGGTCACGCGGGAACTGAGCCGACGGGAACCCGTCGCTGCGCTCCGCGCCGCGGCCGGCCGGCAGGGAACGGTGGTGGTCGGCAACCGTGGCCTGGGCGGCTTCGCGGCCCTGATGCTGGGCTCCGTCGGCCTCGGCGTGGCGGCCCGCGCCCAGGGGCCCGTCATCGTCGTACGAGGAGACGCGGATCGCCCGCACCACGCCTCCGTGACCGCGGCGGTGCACGATGCGGAGGATCTGGACTGGCTGCTCCTCGCCGCGGCGGAGGCTGAGGCGCGCAAGGCCGTGCTGCGGCTCGTGAGCGTGTGGAACGTGTTCACCCATGTGGGAGACGTCGCCACGATGCTCGACGACCTCGACGGCATGGCGCAGAAGCGGGTGCGGGCGCTGAAGGACCTGGCCGACCGGGTCCGTGAGGTCTGTCCGGATCTCGTGGTCGGCCATCACGTGGAGCCCGGAACGAGCACTCCGGGCATCCTGATCCAGGCGAGCGAGCACACGGATCTGATCGTGATGGGCAGGGGAGGCCGCCCGCTCGGTGTCGGACCCGCCCTGGGCCGCGTGGCACACGCCCTGATCCACCACGCCCACTGCCCCGTGCAGATCGTGCCGCACTCCACGGCTCCGGCCGAGCCGACCGGTGGCGAGGGCACATGAACGAGGTCGTGGTCGGTGTCGATCCCCGGGAAGTGTCCGTCCCGGCCTTGCTCTGGGCCGCCGACGAAGCCATGTGCCGGGGCCTGCGGCTGCGTCTCGTCTACGCGGTGCCGCCCGTCCACGACCACCTCGCGTACGACGCGCTCAACCACGGTGCCGCCCTGCGCGTCCGGGCGGGCTCCGCGCTCGCCGATGCCGACGGCCTGGTGCACGACCTGCACCCGGGTCTTTCGCCGGTGACGGAACTCGTCGACGGACCGCCGGCCGCCGTCCTGTGCGAACGCGCCGCCCGCGCGGCGCTCACCGTCGTGGGCTCCCGCCGTCTCGGCCGGGTCGCGGAGGTCCTGGCCGAGAGCTCGGTCGTCCTCCCGCTCACGGCCCGGGCCGACGGTGCCGTCGCCGTCGTGCGGTCCCCGGAGCACGCCGTGAACCAGCCCACCGTGGTCGTCGGCGTCGACGGCAGCGAGTCCTGCCGGGCCGCCGTCGCCTTCGCAGCCGACCAGGCGAGTCTGCGCGGGGCGCGACTGCGCGCCGTATGGGTCTGGCCCCGGCCGCTCTTCGAGGACGACGACCTGGCGGGAGGCCGCGCCGGGCAGCGGGCGCTGGCCGAGGCGATGGCCGGAACTGCGGAGCGCCATCCGGATGTGAAGATCACCGAGGAGATTCTCAAGGGCCGGCCGGTGCAACAACTGGCGGTGGCGGCGCACGAGGCGCTCGCGCTGGTCGTCGGGCGCCGGGGGCACGGGGGCTTCACGGGCCTGGGGCTCGGCTCGACCGCGTACGGACTGCTGCACCAGGCCGACTGCCCGGTGATCGTCGTCCCCGAGTCCGGTCCACCGGCGTCCGCCACCTGACGCCACATCGGGAGGCGCGGCATGTCACGACGTGAGGACCCGGGCACCGAGCCCGTACTGCCCACGAAGGAAACACCGGGACGCGCTCTCCGCCTCCGGGTGCTGATGGTCGCGCTGGTGTGCGGAGTCGTGGCCGCGGTCGCGCTGTGGCGGGCCGACGGACAGGCCCAGAACCAACGTGCCGCTCATCTGCATCACGTCACCGCCGTCACGACCGCGTCGGCCAAGACCCTGCCCGACGCCGGTTCCCGCTACGGAGTGCAACCGCGCACGGTCGCCTCCGCACGTTGGGAGCAGCCCGCGGGGGTGCCCCGTACAGGGAGAATCGATGTCCCGCTCGGAGCGGACAGAGGCACGACAGTGCGTCTCTGGGTCGACGACACCGGGGCACCCGCCCAGCCTCCGGGAACGGTCGCGGGCCGTGTGCTGGGAGCCCTCTCCAGCGGGGCGTTCGTGACAGCGACGGCCGGGCTGGCCCTGTTCGGCTGTCTGCGTCTGGCGCGTTGGCGCACGGAGCGGCACCTGCTCGCCGCCTGGGAACGGGAGTGGAGCGAGGTGGAACCCGTCTGGTCCGGCAGGCCTCGGCACGACTGCGGTCCGGAGGCGGACGACGGAGGGCAGGGTACGTGACGCCCCACGCGCCGGAGCGAACTCTGTCGGTGCCGGCCGAGCACCGGGTCATGGCCCCGCCGGGACGAGGACACGCTCATGACCGGGCTGCGACGGCCATCACCGTCCGCCTGCCTCAGTGCTTCCCGTCGGGGCCTTCGCGCAGCGTGTTCAGCCGGCTCCGGTAGTCCTCCTCGTCCAGCTCCCCGCGGGCCAGCCGCTCGCGGAGGATGTCCTCCGCCGAGGGAGCGGCCGGCGCGTGAGTGTGCTAGGGCGTGTGTCGAAAGTCCCGCCTGCCCCGCGGCGCCCGGCACGCACGCTCGCGGCGTTGCCGAAACGACCTAATAGCTCCGCTATGAGGACGCTCCGGCGCCTTGCGATCGCACGCACCGGACACCGCGGGGCCCGCCCTTCGGGCGAACGACGGGACTTTCGACACACGCCCTAGTGCGGCCGGTCGAGGGCACGGAAGAGCAGCACCGCGACGGTGATGATCAGCACCCAGAAGAGGATCATGCCGGCCGACATCGCGAACCAGCCCCAGCCGTTCACGTCGTGGTCGTACCAGAACATCATCGCCACTCACCTGCCCAGGTCGGGCCAGCCGTCTTCCGCCTCGGGGTCGGGCGCGCGGTCGTTCCCGGCGGCTTTCATGTCCTCGTAGGCGATGCCCTTCAGCCGGCCGGCCAGCTTCTCCAGAGCGCGGGCGGCGGCGAGTTCGTCGCCGATCTCGGAGACATCGGTGTCGATCGGGTTGCAGCGGGCGGTGCCGCGCTCCGTGAGCTGCGTGGTGCCGGTGTCGAGGTCGACCCGCGCCGTCGTGGAGCGGTCCTCCTCGAAGAGGTGGACACGGGCCGTCCATTCGGTGGTGTGCGACATGAGGTACCTCCAGGGATGTCCTGACCGTCCGCCCGCGTGGCGCGCCTCAGCGGTGCACCACGCGACGGCCGGTGAGCCGTACGGGGTCGAGCTTCATCCAGAGCGTGCGAGGGCCTCCGGCCCAGGGCCGGGAGCGGGCGAGCGCGCTCAGGTGCCGCTGCTCCCCGTCCGTGGTGGCCCCGAGTTCGCCGACGGCCAGGACGCTCCACCCTTCGGCCGTGACGTCGTCGATGCGATCGATCTCGAAGGCGACCTCGGTCTCCGTCGCGCTCGCGATGACGGCTTCGGCCGCCGTGCGGAACGCGATCGTGTGTCCCGTGACCAGGTAGTTGACGGGAAAGACCGCGGGCCCCTCGACGGTGAAGACGGCGACGCGGCCGATCCCGTGGGTGCCGAGCAGCCGGAGACACTCTGCCGTGTCCAGCGTTTCGAGAGCGGCGTCGCGCCGCTCGGAGGAGCGGCCCTCCACGTGGCCGGAGCTCGCACCGGTCAGGTCGTCGACGGTGACTCCGAGGGCGTCGGCGATCCGCACCAGGGTGCCGATGGACGGTGAGGCCGCGTGCTCCTCCAGGTAACCGATGTAGTTCCCGTCCACGCCGCAGCGGCGGCCGAGATCCTCGCGGCCCAGCCCGAGCGCCTCACGACGGGCGACCAGGCGCCGCCCGAGATCCGACTGCCCACCCACACCGGTCGCCCGGGACTCCGGGGCGGACGTCTTCGTTCCTTCGGCGGCCGGCTGCGGCCCGGTGTGCTGGGTCCTGGTCATGGTGCTCACGCTTCTCTGTCGGGTACGGGGAACGCCTCGCGTACGGGCCCTGCCCTCGGGAGGGACACCATCAGGCTGCGCCCCGGCCGTGCCGCCCCGCGTGGGCCGGTCGGCACCCACCGCGGGCCGACCGGGGTACGTCAGCGGGCGTAGGCGAGCGAGTCCAGACCAGCCCGCTGCACACGGTCGTCGAGGTCGACCATGCGGCTCCGGGTCGACAGGAGGCGTCGTGCCATCGCCGCGGCGACGCAGGCGAAGACCGCCTCGCCGACAGCCAGGTCCCGGGCGCAGAGCTCCCGCACGGCCTGCGCGTCGAACTCGAGAGCCTCCACCCGGGTGACCGCGGTGGCGCCGAGATGCCAGTGGTAGGGCTGCATGAGCCAGGAACAGCCGAGCAGCGCGCCGCCGACGAGAGTGTCCACCGTGGCGTTGCGACGGCCGGGGACATGGACGTCGAGCTCGACCCGGCCGGTCTCGATGATCCAGAAGCGGTCGGCGTGCTGCCGCTCGCGGAAGATGCGTGTTCCGGCGGGGAAGTGGACGCGGCGGGAGTGCTCCAGGAGCCGGTCGCGGGAGTCCCGGGGCAGCTCGTCCAGCAGCGTCCTCATCGCGGTCACGGTGGTCATGGTGCCCTCCAGCCCTTCCCTCACAGGGTCTCGCCCCGGGTGCGCGTGCGGGCAGGGCCGCGCAGGGCATGCCCGGGGGCCACAGGGCCCAGAGGCGGCGGACCACCTGCCCGCGTCCGACCGCGGCCCGTGCTTGGGCCGGTCGGCCCCGCGGAGGGGCCCACGGGGCTCATGTCCGGGACGGACCGGGCCGCCGAGACTGGAGGTGGCACGGACCGAGGAGGCCACCATGAGCACACCGTCGCCCACCCGGATCTCGGCGGGGATGCCCGCCGACTGCCGCGCGCAGCTGATGGAGCTGGCGCGCGAGGTCCGTTTCGACGCGGGGGAGCGACTCTTCAACGAGGGTGGCCGCGCCGACCGGTTCTGGGTCGTGAGGTCGGGAACCGTGACGCTCGACGCCCACGTCCCGGGCAGGCGCCCGGCCGTCATCGAGCGGCTGCGCCTCGACGAACTCGAGGAAGTCCAGGGAGTCCAGTTCGAAGGCGTCCTGCAGGGACATGTCCGGCGCGAGCGAGTCGAAGTCCGCGTCGGGGACGATGCGTTGTACGGCCTGGCGGACGAACGTCCGCGCCTCGTCGTGGTTCACAGCTCCTCCGGGCGTTGCAGGAAGCGGTCCACCGCGGTCAGCAGGCGGGCGCCGGTGGCGCCGTCGGCCGCGCGGTGATCCGCGGACAGGGTCGCCGTCACCGTGGGGTGCACCCCGAGCAGCCCGTCGACCGCCACCGGCCGGTGCACGATCCGGCCGAGACCCACGAGCGCCACCTGCGGCGGGTGGACGACCCCGAAGACGGCTTCGACGCCCTGATCACCGAGGTTGGTCACAGTGATGCTCGGCATGTCCGTGTCGGAGGACCGGAGACGGCCGCTGCGGGCTCGCGCCACCACGTCCTTGATCCGGGCCATGAGCTCGGCCACGGGGAGAGCGTCGGCGTGAGCCACGGACGGGGCGACCAGACCACCGCCGCGCAGGGAGACGGCCATCCCGAGGCGGACCTCGTCCGCGGGCGCGAACGCGTCGTCGATCCAGTGACCGTTGAGCTCCGGCACCTGGTGTGCCGCGAGGGCGATCGCCTTGAACATGAGGGCGGCAGGTACGAGGCGTGCGGACAACGGCAGTTCACGATTGCGGTCGTGCATCCAGTCGAGGGCGGCAGCCATGTCCACGGTCGTGGAGAGGTAGAAGTGGGGGATCTCCCGCTTGGCCCGGGACATCAGGTGGGCGATCGCCGTCCGGGCGGTGGCCGGGGAGCGGGGCCGGGCGGGCTCGGTCCCGTCCGGGGCGGTTCTCACGTCATGGGCGCGTACGATCCCGCCTCGACCGGTGCCCGTCACCTCGGAGAGGTCGACACCGAGTTCACGGGCGAGCTTCCTCGCGAGCGGTGACGCCTTCACCCGGGTCGCGGGGCGGTGCGGTGCTCGCGCGTCTCCCGGCCGCCCACCGTCGTGGTGTCCGGCGGACCCGTTGTCGACGGGCTCTCCGGGCTTCGAGTGTTCGGTGACCGGCGCGCCCGCAGCGGGCTCTCCCGCGCTCGACACGTCCGCCCGGGTGACCCTCCCACCGGGACCTGAGCCGTGGACCGTCGCGAGGTCGATGTGCCGCTCCTCGGCGATGCGGCGCACCAACGGCGTTGTCGGGCGGGGACGTTCGCCGACGGAGGGGGCGATCCGCGCGAGCGGCGCGCCCACCGGGACGGTCGTGCCCTCGTCGACGAGGAGGGCGTCCACCGTGCCGGTGTCGAAGCACTCGACCTCGATCGCGGACTTGGCCGTCTCCACCACCGCGACGACGTCGCCCCGCGTGACCCGGTCGCCCGGCCGCACCAGCCACTGGGACAGGGTCCCCTCCTCCATGTCGGCGCCGAGGGACGGCATCGTGAACTCGGCCATCTCAGTCCACCACCCGGTGCGCCGCCGCGACGATGTCCTCGGGCTGGGGGAGCGCTGCCTGTTCCAGCCGACGGGCGTACGGGACGGGGACCTCCGCGCTGCACACCCTCTCCACCGGAGCGTCCAGGTCGTAGAAGGCCTGTTCGCAGATGCGTGACTCGACCTCGGCGGACAGGCTGCCGCTGCGCCAGCCCTCGTCGACGACGACGGCGCGGTGGGTGCGCCGCACCGAGTCGAGGATCGTGGTGTCGTCGAGGGGGCGCAGGCTGCGCAGGTCCACGACCTCGGCGTCGATCTTCTCGTCCGCGAGTCCTTGTGCGGCCTCCAGGGCCTTGGGCACACAGCCGCCGTAGGCGATGACGGTGACGTCGGTGCCCGGCCTGCGGACCGCGGCGCTGGTGAGATCGACTCCGTGGACCGCGGGATCGAGTGTGCCCGTGGCGTTGTAGAGGCTGCTGTGTTCGAAGAGGAGCACCGGGTCCGGGTCGGCCAGCGCGGCGGCCAGGAGGTGCCGTGCGTCGTCGAGGGTGGCCGGTGCCAGCACGTGCAGGCCGGGGATGTGGGCGTACCAGCCTTCCAGGCTGTGGGAGTGCTGGGCGGCCAGTTGCCGGCCGGCGCCCGTCGTCATCCGGATCACCAACGGAACGGCGAGCTGACCGCCCGACATGTGCCGCAGCGTCGCGGCGTTGTTGAGGATCTGATCGAGGGCCAGGAGACTGAAG
This sequence comes from Streptomyces sp. NPDC025806, assembly GCF_055558275.1. Lineage (NCBI taxonomy): Bacteria > Bacillati > Actinomycetota > Actinomycetes > Kitasatosporales > Streptomycetaceae > Streptomyces > Streptomyces sp. NPDC025806. Next base: position 402,279 of record NZ_JBVHMU010000005.1, read on the forward strand.
TTGACCGTCATGATCTCCACGACGGGCCGCATCCCGGCGAGGGCGGCGCCGATTCCGGCTCCGACGAACGCGGACTCCGAGAGCGGGGTGTCCCGCACCCGTTCCGCGCCGAACTCCTCCAGGAGTCCCAGGCTCACCCCGAAGCATCCGCCGTACTGCCCGACGTCCTCGCCCATCAGGAAGACCCGGTCGTCGGAGGCGAGCGCCTCGCGCAGTCCTTCGCGCAGCGCCTCCCGGTAGGTGGTGGTGCCGTTCTCCGGGTGGGTGCCGGGGCGGCTGCTCATGACGCCGCCTCCTCCCGGTCACCGGTCACGTGGTCGAGCAGCGTCTCGACCGGCTCCTCGGGTGCTCGTTCGGCGGACGTGACCGCCCGGTCGATCTCCTCGCCGATCGCGTGCTCCAGCGCGTCCAGGGCGGCGGAGTCGACCAGTCGGGCGGTGCGCAGGCTCTCGCCCAGTCCTGAGACCGGATCGCGCCGCTTCCACTCCTCGACCTCCTCCTTGGGCCGGTACCGGTCCGGGTCGTACATCGAGTGGGCACGGAATCGGTAGGTACGGGCCTCGATGAAGTGCGGGCCGCCGCCGGCCCGTACGGCCTCGACGGCGCCGCGTGCCGCCTTCTCGACGGCGTGCACGTCCATGCCGTCGACGGCCCAGGCGGCCATCCCGTACGACGCGGCACGCATCGCCAGGTCGGTCTGGGCGTGCTCGCGGCGCAGCGCGGTGCCCATCGCGTACCGGTTGTTCTCGCACACGAAGAGGACGGGCAGCCCCCAGAGAGCGGCCAGGTTCGCGGTCTCGTGGAACTCGCCCTCGGCGAAGGCCCCGTCACCGAAGAAGCAGCACGTCACGCGGGGTTCCCCGCGCAGGCGGTCGGCAAGGGCCAGACCGGCCGCGAGCGGGAGGCCGCCGCCGACGGTCGCGTTGCCGCCGTAGAAGCGGCGCGCGGCGTCGAAGAGGTGCATGGAGCCGCCCCGGCCATGGCTGCATCCCGTGGTCCTGCCGTACATCTCCGCCATGACGGCCTCGGGCGGCACACCGCGGGCGAGGGCGTGCCCGTGTTCGCGATACGTCGAGACCACCGCGTCCCGGTCGTCGAGCGCCTGGTGAACGCCGACGGCGACGGCCTCCTCACCGATGTACAGATGGACGAAGCCCCGGATCGCGCCGGCGCTGTACAGCTCGACGCACCGTTCCTCGAAGCGGCGGATCAGCAGCATCTGCCGCAACAGGTCCAGCTCATGGGCTGTTTGTGGCGAAGGGGTGGGGGCGCCACGAGCGGTGGTGCGGCGGGTGCGCTTCGCGCTGCCGCGTGTGGTGGCCATCTTCTACGGCTCCTTGTGCGCGGTGCCGGACGCCGACGGCGGCTCCAGGGTGGACAGGTCTCCTTCGGGCAGGCCGAGTTCGCGGGCTCGCAGCAGACGGCGCATGACCTTGCCGCTGCGGGTGTGCGGGAGATCGTCGGCGAACTCGATCTCACGGGGCGCCGCGGCCGGCCCGAGGCGCCGACGGCCGAACGCGACCAGATCGCGCTGCAGTTCGGTGCTGGGCGGATACTCCTGGCGGAGCAGCACGAAGGCTTTGACGACGGCTCCCACCAGCGGGTCGGGGCGCCCGATGACACCCGCCTCGGCAACCGCCGGGTGCTCCATGAGCGCGCTCTCGACCTCGAAGGGCCCGATCAGGTGTCCGGCCGACTTGATGACGTCGTCCGCGCGGCCCACGAACCGGAACCGGCCGTCGGCGTCGCGGGTGACCAGGTCTCCCGTCAGGTACCAGCCGTCGGCGAAGCAGGACTCGTAGCGACGGGGCTCGTGCAGGTAGCCGCGGAACATCGACGGCCAACCCGCGCGGAGGGCCAGTTCACCCTCCGTGCGAGGCTGCTGTACGAGGCGTACCTGCCCGCCGTGGACCGTGGCACGTCCGTCCTCACCGCATGCGAGGACGGCCGCCTCGATGCCCGGCGCCGGCCGCCCCATGGATCCGGGGTGCACGGGATCGGCAGGGAAGTTGGCGATCATGATGGCTCCGGTCTCGGTCTGCCACCAGGTGTCGTGCACGGCCAGGCCCAGGGTCTGCCGTCCCCGGCGCACGGTCTCGGGGTCGAGCGGTTCGCCGACGCAGGCGATGAAGCGGAGGGCGGACAGATCGTGCCGGGCCGTCGGCGGGGTGCCGTCGCGAGGCGCGGCCCGCATGAGCAGCCGCAGGGCCGTGGGTGCTGTGTACCAGACGGTGACGTGCTGGTCGGCGAGGATGCCGTACCAGCGGGCGGGGGCGAAGTTGCCCTCGTCGACCACGGTCGTCACGCCGAGGCCAGAGGGGCGATGATGCCGTAGGACATGCCGGTGACCCAGCCGGGGTCGGCGGTGCACCAGAAGACATCGCCCTCGCGCAGGTCGAGCGCGTCGGCCGCGGTCACCCGGTGCGCCAGTACCGCCTCGTGTACGTGCATCGCGCCTTTCGGGGTGCCCGTGGTGCCGCTGGTGAAGTGCAGGAGGGCCAGGTCGCCCGGCGCGGTCGGCCCCACCGTGTACGCCTCGGGCTCCGCGTCCGTGAGCGCGGGGAGGGAGAGTGTGCCCGGAGGGGGTGTCTCGCCGGGGTCGACCAGCAGGACGTGGCGAAGGTGCGGCAGCCGGCGCCGGACGGGTGCGACCTTGGACTCGTAGAGATGCCGTGTCGTCACCAGGACCCGCGCGTCGCCCAGCTTCATCCGCAGTGCGATGGGCTCGGGCCCGAAGGCGGTGAAGAGCGGGCACACGACACGGCGTGCGCGCAGCGCTCCCAGCACGGTCGTGTACAGCTCGTGACGGCGACCGAGGAGGGTGAAGACGTGCTCGCCCAGGCTCACCCCGAGCGTGTCGAGGGCGTGGGCGAACCGGGAGCTGTCGCGGGCCAACTGGTCGTAGCTGACTGTCTGCACGCAACCGTCGGGGGCGACGCAGCGCAGGGCGGTTCGTGCGCCGTGGCCGTCCCGCAGGTGGCGGTCGACGGCTTCGTAGCCGATGTTGACCCCGCCGCCGGGCAGGCCGGCCAGGCTGGAGCGTTCGGCCTGCCAGGAGAACGAGGCGCGGGCGCTGTCGTAGTCAGGCATGACCGGTGCGACGGCGAGCCTGCCCATCACGGTGACTCCGCTCCGGCAGCGGCTTCGGCGTGATCGCGCTCGATGGTTTCGTGCAGGGCGACCACGCCGTCGACGGAGCGGCAGAGCCGCACGATCACCGGGACGTCGGCCTGGTCCTCGACACGGCCGGTCAGTGTCACGACTCCGTCCCGCACGCTGATGCGCAGGGCGCCCGGTGTCAGACGCAGGGTGTCGCCGAGGACGTCGTGCTCGATCTCGTCGTGGATGGCGGAATCACTGCGCAGGAAGGGACGCAGGAGGTCGCTGCGGCTGACGAGGCCGACGAGCCGGCCGGTCTCGTCGGTCACGGGCAGCCGCTTCAGGTGTTTGCGGTGCAGGACGCGGGCGGTCTCGACGAGATTCCAGGCCGGGTGGGCCGTGATCGCGGGGGCGCTCATCAGGTCGGCGGCCGTCTCCGCGTCGGGAAGGCCACGCTCCTGGGACAACAGCCGGACACCCGCCGCGCGGCCCTCCAGGTCCGGGAGCTCGGCGGGGGTCCGCAGCAGATCGGCTTCCGAGACCACACCGAGCACGTGCCGGGAGCCGTCGACCACCGGAACGGCGGAGATGTCGTGATCGGCGAAGAGGCGGGCGACCTCCTTGAACGGGGTGGTGGGAGCGGCGGTGACCACGTCGTGCGTCATCACCTCGAAGACGGTGCGGTGCTGCATGACGCTCCTCCTTCCCGCGACCGGCGCCCCCGTGCTTCCCACCCTGAGCCGTGGACCGTGCCGACAGGAGTGCCGAACGGTCCCCTTGTGGGACCGATCGCCCCTATGGGCCCGGTGACGCGGGCGCCAGTCTGGAGGCGGAGGCCGCCGCGGCGTGGAGACGTCGTGTCTTCCCGCTCGTTCCGCGTGCCGGAGGAGGACAGCGCCATGACCGCAGCCGGAACTCGACAGGACCGCGACCAGGACCGCGCCGGTCTCTGGGCCCACCTCGGCGACCGGCTGATCGTCGGCGGTTCCACCGTCGGTGACCACGGGCGCGACGGGGAGATCGTCGGACTGCACCACGGCGACGGCACGCCGCCCTTCGACGTCCGCTGGTCGGACACGGGCCGGATCTCCATCGTGTTCCCCGGCCCGGACGCGCGGGTCCAGCACTTCACGCACGCCGACGCGAAGCCGACGGCCGCACGGCGGTGAACGAGGTCCGTGAGGGCCGGGACGGGGACCGACCGGCCCTACCCGCACCGCGCCGACCCGGGGGAGTGTGGAAACGATCCACTTCGCCAACGGGAGGCGGTGAGGACGATGCGATCGTCCGTGGTGGTGGGCGTCGACGGATCCGACGCCAGTCTCACAGCCCTGGACTGGGCGGTCGACGAAGCGACACGGCACGGGCACCCGCTGCGTATCGTGAACGCCTCGCTGTGGGAACGGTACGAGGGCGTCGTCCCCAAGTGGGCGACGGACCGGCCCTCGGGACAGGTGCTGGCGGAGAACATCGTCGGCATGGCCGAGGACCGGGCCCGGATCCGTGCCCCCGGCCTCACCCTGTCCGGGGTGGTGCTCGCCGAGGACGCGGCCGGCGCCCTGCTCCAGGAGGGGCAGGAGGCCCTGATGGTGGTCGTCGGCTCCCAAGGGCGCGGCGAGGTCCGCGACCTGCTGCTCGGATCGGTGGGACTGATCGTCGCCGCACGATGCCACGGCCCCGTCGTGGTCGTCCGGGGGGACCAGCACGCTCTCGAGGCACACCACCAGCGCGTCCTCCTGGCCGTCGGCGAACACGACGTCGACTCGTCCGCCGTACGTTTCGCCTTTCGCGAGGCCGCCGTCCGCGACGTCGACCTCGACGTCGTGCACACCTGGCGCGAACCCGCCCATGAGCAGGTCGACCACCCCCTCCTCGCCGGAACACCCCGGTCCTACAGCGCCCACCAGGCCTCGGACCTCCTCGACAAAGCACTGGAACCGGTGGTGCGCGCCTACCCCGAAGTCCGGTTCCACCGGACCACCGTCGAGGGTCCTGCGCACCGGGTGCTGGTCCAGCGTTCCGCCGCGGCCGACCTGCTGGTCGTCGGAGCGCGCCGGCAACGGCACGCCGTCGGCCTGGAACTGGGCCGAGTCGCTCACCGTGCTCTGCACCACGCGTCCTGTCCGGTCGCCGTCGTACCCCAGGAACGCCGCTCCGCCCCGTCGGACACGTGACAGGACACGGTGCTCCCACCCGATTCCGGGGCCCTCCGGCCCCGGCCCCCGATGGGCCGACCGGTCCCGCCGCCTGCCCCCTCGGCACTGGGAGCGGCTCTCCGCGGCAGGCACCGTAGGAGGACAAGGGCGACACCGAAGAGCCATCCGGTTTCCAGAGGTGAGCACGATGGAACAGACGCGGATCATCCGCCGGCCGACGCCACCGCGCCGGCCCCGCCCCCTCGACCTGAGGACGCCCTCCGGTCGCCCGCTCCCGTACTGAGACGACGGTGGGAACCGTGGAGGAAGCGATGCGATCGCCGAGCCGAGTCGTCCCGTTCACCGAGTTGAGCCGCCACGACGTCGGGCGGGTGGGCGGCAAGAACGCCTCGCTCGGCGAACTGACCAATCAGCTCGGCGCCGCCGGCGTCCGTGTGCCGCCGGGCTTCGCCACCACGGCCGAAGCGTACGACGAACTGCTCGACAGCGGAGAACTGCGCGAGCGGGTACGGGCTCTGATCGACCGTCTGCACCAGGGGGCGCCCCTGGACGAGGTCGGCGCGGCCGTCCGCGCTCTCGTCCTCGCCCAACCCTTGCCGGCCGCGCTGCGGGACGCGGTGCTCACCGCGTACACGCGCCTGGGCCAACAGATCGGCCGGAAGGATCCGGACGTGGCCGTGCGCAGCAGCGCGACGGCTGAGGATCTGCCGGAGGCCAGTTTCGCCGGGCAGCAGGAGACCTACCTCAACGTACGCGGCGCGGACGCGCTGTTGGAGGCGTGCCGCCGGTGCTACGCGTCCCTGTTCACGGACCGGGTGATCGACTACCGGGAACGCATGGGCTACGACCACCTGGCCGTCGCCCTGTCGATCGGCGTGCAGGCGATGGTCCGCTCCGATCTCGCGGGCGCGGGCGTCGCCTTCACGCTCGACCCGGAGACCGGCTTTCCCGACGTGATCGTGGTGAGCGCCGCCTGGGGCCTGGGGGAGACCGTCGTCAGCGGCCGGGTCGACCCCGACGAGTACACCGTGTTCAAGCCGAGCCTGAAGGACCCCGCCCTCGACCCGGTGATCGACGTACGCATCGGCACGAAGCGGCTGCGCACCGTGTACGCGGACCCGGGACCGACCCGCACCGTCGAGACGCCCGCAGGTGAACGCCACCAGAGAGTGCCGGACGACAGCGAGATCCGGTTGCTGGCCGGGTGGGCCGTGGCGATCGAGGACCACTACGGCTGCCCCATGGACCTCGAATGGGCCAAGGACGGGCTGACGGGCGATCTCTGGATGGTGCAGGCACGCCCGGAGACCGTCCAGTCCCGGCGCCGGACGACGACACTGGTCCGCCGCCGGCTCACCGTCACCGCGCCCCGGCCATTGGTCACGGGCAGCGCGGTCGGCGAGTCGATGGGCCAGGGTCCCGTCGTCCTGCTGGACGCACCGGTCGACCTCGACCGCTTCCCCCAGGGCGGCGTTCTCGTCACGGGCATCACCGACCCCGACTGGGAGCCGGTCATGAAAAGGGCTGCGGCCATCGTCACCGACCACGGTGGCCGCACTTCGCACGCCGCCATCGTCAGCCGTGAACTCGGCGTGCCCGCAGTCGTCGGCACAGGCGACGGCACACGGTGCCTGCGTGACGCACAGCCTGTGACCGTCTCCTGCGCCGAGGGCGAGAACGGTCGTGTCTACGAAGGGCTGCTTCCGTACGAGGAGACGCAGACCGACCTCACGGAACTGCCGGCCACCCGCACCCGCGTGATGCTGAACCTGGCCGACCCGTCGGCCGCGTTCCGCTGGTGGCGGCTGCCCGCCGACGGCGTGGGACTCGCCCGGCTGGAATTCATCGTCGCCCACCAGGTCAAGGTCCACCCCATGGCGCTGCTCCACCCGGAGCGGCTGAACCGCCACGACCGGCACGTCATCGACCGGCTCACCGAGGGCTACCTCGACCGGGGCGAGTACTTCGTCGACCACCTCGCGCGCGGCATCGCCCGGATCGCCGCCTCCCGCCGGCCCGCCCCCGTCGTCGTCCGCACCAGCGACTTCAAGACGAACGAATACGCCAAACTGCTCGGCGGCCGGCCGTTCGAACCGGACGAGGCCAACCCCATGATCGGCTGGCGCGGGGCGAGCCGTTACTACAGCGAGGGGTACCGGGAGGGCTTCGCCCTCGAATGCCGCGCGCTGAACCGGGTACGCGGAGCCATGGGACTGACGAACGTGATCGTGATGATCCCCTTCTGCCGCACGCTCGGCGAGGCCGACCAGGTCCTCGCCGTGATGGCCGAGCACGGGCTCGTGCGCGGCGAGAACGGGCTGCGCGTCTACGTGATGGCGGAGATCCCGGCCAACATCGTGCTCGCGACGGAGTTCGCCGAGCGGTTCGACGGCTTCTCCATCGGCAGCAACGACCTCACCCAGCTGACCCTCGGCGTGGACCGCGACTCCGAGGCGCTCGCCCACGTCTTCGACGAGAGCGACCCGGCCGTCGTCCGCAGCATCGAGCGGCTCACCGACCTCGCCCACCGGGCAGGCCGCCCCGTCGGCCTGTGCGGCCAACGGCCCAGCGACGACCCCGCCTTCACGGCGGTCCTCGTCGCGGCGGGCCTCGACTCGATCTCCGTGGCACCCGACAGTTTCGCGGAGGTCAGACGCCAGGTGGCGCGGGCCGAGAAGGAGCTTCGCAGCCCTTCGGCCGGAAAGGAGTGACCATGCCTCGCAGGACACGCGGCCGCGCGGTCCGGCAGCCGATGCCGCCGCACCGCCGATCTCACACGCCGGCCGCAGGCACGGTGCGGGCCCACCGGACCAGAACCGACTCGCGTCCCGAGACGATCACCCCCGCGGGGCAGCGCCCCGTACACACCATCCAGGTCCCCGCGTCCTGGCTGTGAACGCGGTGAACCCGCGTGGTCATGAAACAGGGGGACGGAAGGAGCTGCGGGCCGGACGACCGGCTCCACGGAATGGTCACGGACCGGGACATCGTCGTGAAGTGCCTGGCCAAGGGCAACGACCCGGCCCGTATGACGGCCGGATCGCCCGCCCGGGGCAGGCCGGTCACGGAGGATCGCTGTGGAAGGTGAGGCTCACACCGGGGAGGAGAGACTCCGCGACGGCCACGTCGAACGGCTGCGTACCCGGAGTGAGCACGCTCGCGGCGGCCACGGCCACGCCCAGCGCGCAGGCATGGACCGGATCGTCACCCGCGGCCATGCGCGTGACGATCGCGGCGACCATGCTGTCCCCGGCTCCGGCATCGCTGAGCGGGACCGCCGGCAACGGTGGTACGCGCATCTCGGTGTGACCTTCGCGGGTGGAACAGAGCGCACCGAGCTCACCGATCGTGGTGATCGCGACCTCGGCGGAGCCCGCGGAGAGCAGCTGGGTGTTGACCGCTCGGGCGTCGTCGAAGGTGCGCACCTCACGGCCGAGCAGGTAGGAGGCTTCCTTGCGGCTGCAGCGGAAGAGGAAGACTCCCTCGGCCAGGCCGTGGCGCATCGCCGGTCCTGATGTGTCCAGTACCAGCCGGGCTCCGGCCTCCTCGACTCTGCGGGCCACGGCTCCGTAGAAGGCGTCGGACAGTCCGCCCGGGAGGCTGCCGCTGGCCACCACGAATCGGCCAGGGGCCAGCGATTCCGTCAGTGTGTCCAGGCACGTCAGGCCCTCGGACTCGTCGAGTACCGGACCCGGCGGCACGATGTGGTGACTACGGCGCGTCTCGGTCTCGAGGAGGACGAGCGCCTCGCGGGTCTCCCCGTCGATGGGAAGGGGAACGTGGTCGATGCCCTCCTCGTCCAGCAACCGGTCCAGGCGGCGGCCGAGTTCGCGGCCCGAGGTGTGCAGGGCAGTGGCTGTGCCGCCGAGTCGGGTGATGCCGCGGGCGACGTTGATGCCCCCGCCTCCGGCGGAGACGGATCTGACCCGGGCGCGGTTCTTTCCCATGTCAGTGAGGTGGCGGACGTCCCAGCACATGTCGATCGTCGGGTTCATGGTCAGCGTGAGCACGCGCTCGGCCGAGGCGGGATTCATGGTGGGCTCCCCACATGCACGACAGCAGGGCAGTGGTGTCATTTCGACGCTAACGCCGGCGGAAGACGGCCGCACACCCTTGCGGGGCAGGGCTCTCGCCGGTCGACATCGCGAGCCGGGGTACCCGCCGGCGCAAGGGCATGGGGCCTGTGGGGCACGCATGGGGACTGTGTGGCCCATGCCGGATCGGGCGGTGCTGTGCGGAGATGGGAGGTGGGGCGCGGGACTCGGATACCGGCCGGTGAGGATGGTGAGCGTCAACATGTGGGCGTTCGGACCGTGGGAGACCTGCCCTGCGAGGGTGCGGGAGAGACGAGATCGGCGCGCGCCGGACCATCGGCGGGATCTGGGGTGAGGGATCGTGCCCGATGAGCTCGGGACGTCGGAGCCCGTCGTGGGCGAGCTGGACCCAGAGGAGCGGGTGGAGCTGCTGCTGCGTGACCTGCGCACTACGCGTGACGGGCTCACCGCCCGGGAGGCCTCCCGACGGCTGGTGCATTACGGGCCCAACGCGCTGCACCGCCGGGGTGGGCGGCGCTGGCCGGGGGAGCTGGCACGCCAGGTCACTCATCCGCTCGCTCTGCTGCTGTGGGCGGCGGCGCTGCTGGCGTGGTGGGCGGGGATCTTCCCGGTGGCGCTGGCCGTCGTGGTGGTGATCGTGGTCAACGCCGCGTTCGCGTTCGTGCAGGAGAGACAGGCCGAGCGCGCGGTGGAGGCGCTTGCGGCGTACCTGCCGGAGCGGGCGAAGGTTCTGCGGGACGGGCGGGAGCAGGTGGTGGACGCGGTCGACCTGGTGCCCGGGGATGTGCTGGTGATCGCGGAGGGGGACCGGATCTCGGCCGACGCACGGCTGATCGCGGGCGGGGTCGAGGTCGCTCTGTCGGCGTTGACCGGTGAGTCGATGCCCGCTTACCGGGCAGCGGATCTGGCAGATGTGCGAGTGCCGTGGTTGCAGGCTCGCGACCTGGTGTTCAGCGGAACGGCATGTACGGAGGGCGAGGGTCGGGCGCTGATCTTCGCCACCGGCATGCACACCGAACTGGGGCGGATCGCCGCGTTGTCCGAGCGGGTCGAACGTGAGGTCAGCCCACTGGAGAGCCAGGTCAGGCGCGTGGCGTGGCTGATCGCGCTGATCGCGGTGGTCACCGGCCTGGCGTTCCTGCCGATAGCCGTGTTCGGGGCCAAGCTGGCCTTCCACGACGCGGTGGTGTTCGCCGTCGGACTTCTGGTGGGCAATGTGCCGGAAGGGCTGCTGCCGGTGATCACCCTGGCGCTGGCGCTCGGGGTGCGTGAGCTGGTGCGGCGCGGGGCTGTCGTCAAGCGGCTCAGCGCGGTGGAGACGCTCGGCTCTGCGGACGTGATCTGTACCGACAAGACGGGCACCCTGACGGAGAACCGCATGCACGTCGACAGGGTGTGGACGGCAACCGGCGGCGAGCAGCGCCTGCGCACCGGCACACCGGGGGACGGGCCGGACGATCCGGTGCTGCCTTCCCTCGCGGCAGTCATGTCCCGATGCAACAACGCACGGTCCGATGTCGACGACCCTCCCATCGGCGACCCCACCGAGCTCGCCCTGCTCGAGGCCGCCGACCATCTCGGACACGGCATCACCGCGTCCGAGCGCGAGCAGGGCCGTCGCAGGCAGTTCCACTTCGATCCGGTGCTCAAGCTGATGTCCACCGTGGACGAGCGTGATCGTGCGACATGGGTCGACACCAAAGGCGCACCCGAGGCAGTGCTGCCACGGTGCAGCCGAGTCCTGGGGACGGACGGGCGCCCCCAGCCGCTCACCGATCAGGTGCGTCGTCAGGTGGAGGAGCGAGTGAACGACCTCGCCCGTCAGGGACTGAGGGTCCTGGCCATGGCCGAACGCCGCCTGGAGCCCTCCGCGCTGCCCGCGACCCGGGCCGAAGCCGAACGGGATCTGACGCTGATCGGCCTGGCGGCCATGGCCGACCCTCCACGCCCCGAGGTGGCCGAGGCCGTGGCGCACTGCCACAGCGCCGGCGTACGCGTCGTCATCGTGACCGGCGACCACGCCCTGACCGCCGCCGCGATCGCCCGGCAGGTCGGTATCGGAGGCGAGCACCCGCCAGTCGTCACCGGCGAGGAGCTCGACCGGATGAGCGAGGGCGACCTCGACCGGCTTCTGCGGCACAGCGGTGAGCTGATCTTCGCCCGCACCTCGCCCGAGGCGAAGCTGCGCATCGCCGACGCGCTGCGGGCCGAAGGGCACACGGTCGCCATGACCGGCGACGGAGTCAATGACGCGCCCGCCCTGCGCCGCGCCGACATCGGCGATGGGGCGCTCCGGAACCGACGTCGCCCGCGAGGCAGCCACCATGGTGCTCACCGACGACAACTTCGCGACCATCGTCGCGGCCGTGCGTGCCGGACGGCAGATCTACGACAACATCCGCAAGTTCATCTGCTACATCTTCGCCCACACCACCCCCGAGGTCACGCCGTTCCTCGTGTTCGCCCTGGGCGGCGGGACGGTCCCGCTGCCTCTGACCGTGATGCAGCTGCTCGCCTTCGACGTCGGCACCGAAACCCTCCCCGCCCTGGCTCTGGGCCGCGAGCGGGCCGAACCCGGCCTGATGGACCGCCCGCCCCGTCCTCGCTCCGAAGGAGTCATCCGCGGCCCGATGCTGCTGCGCGCCTGGCTCTTCCTCGGCGTCATCTGTGCGGTGCTGGAGATGTTCGGGTTTTTCGCCGTCCTGATCCATGCCGGCTGGTAGCCGGGTGATGCCACGGGCCCCGCTTCTTGCGCGCCGGCAGTTCGAGCCCCCGACCCCGGCCCCGATCGCCCGAAAGTCGGGTTCGCGGGCGTTCCCCGTGCGGCAGGTCTGCGCAGCGGCCAAGGCCTGCCGGTCGCAAGACCCGGTGCCCTCGAGAGCGCGCACGCCGACGCGCCGACCTGCTGTCCCTGGTGGCAGAGTCGGGGTCGAAGCTGGACGAGATCGCGACGATGCTGCGTGAGCTGGCCGCGGCCCAGGACCGGCTCCAGGACTTGCTGGACGCCGTGCCGGCCATGAGCCGCGAGGAGGACCTGCCCTCCCTGTCGCGGCGATTCGTCACCGACTCCACAGGGTGAGCCGTACGCGTCGCCGACCTGGCTTTCCCCCCCGTCGAGCGTTTGCGGTCAGGGCGCTACGTCCGTGGCGTCGAGGAGTACGCACTGATCGAACTTCATGCAGCCGCACTCCAGACAGTCCGCAACTGCCTGCCGCAGGGCCTGAGTCTGCGCGATGTGCCGATCGAGTTCGGGCAGTTTGCGCGTGGCCATGTCCCGCCACTGACGGGTGGCGGACGGCGTGGTGCCCTCGGCCAGCAGCTGTGTGATCTCGGCGAGGGTGAAGCCCGCCCGCTGAGCCATCTTGATCAGGGCGACCCGTCGGACTGTGGTGGCGGGCCAAACACGACGCCCGCCTTCGCGACGCGCGCCGGGCAGCAGGCCGCGCTCCTCCCAGTAGCGCAGGGCCGAAGCACGCACGTGGACTGTCTCCGCGAGCTCGCCAATGGGGAGATACCGCATGCCCGGCCCCTCCTCGGTCCGTCCTTGACTTCAAGCATGCTTGAAGCGCGACTGTGACCTGCATGTTCTCAGTCGCACCGGGACGCCTGCTGCCCGGCCCCTATCGTTCGCTGCTCGCCGACGGCGCCTTTCGTCGGCTGATGCCGGTCTTCGCGTTGTCCGACCTGGGCGATGGCATGACCGTCGTCGCGGTCGCGTGGCTCGCACTCGCCCTGGGCCCTGACGGCGGTCAAGGCGCGCTGGCCGGTATCGCTGTCGCCGCCTACGTCCTGCCCGGCGCGCTGGGCGCCCTGGTTCTCGGCAGGTGGATGCGCCGACTGCCCGCGCGACGGCTCCTGGTCACCGACGCCACGCTGCGGGCCGCACTGCTGGGGGCGGTCCCGCTCGCACACATCGCGGGGCTGCTCACCCCGGTCCTGTACGTCGGACTCCTGGCCGCCTCCTCGCTGCTGCACGCCTGGGGCAAGGCGGGAAAGCACGCCCTCTTCGCCCCCCTGCTCCCCGAGGACCGCCGCCTGGCGGCCAACAGTGTGCTCAGCACCAGCCTGTGGACCGCGACCATTGTGGGCCCCGCCCTGGCGGGGCTTCTCGTGGGAGTGATCTCCCCGGCATGGATCATCGGCCTGGACGCCGCCACGTTCGCCGTCCTCGCCCTCCAGGCCGGCCGCACCACCCTGCCCCGGACAGCGGCGCCCCCAGTCACAGGCGGCACACAGCGCGGGCTGAGCATTCTGCGCCGCAGGCCGGAACTGTTGGGCCTGCTCCTCGTGACCTGGGTGTTCAACCTCGCGTTCGGTCCCGTCGAAGTCGCCCTTCCTCTGTTCGTCTCCGATGACCTCGATGCCGGCGCCGGGCTGCTCGGCGCCTACTGGGCCGCCTTCGGTGTCGGAGCAGTCATCGGCGCCCTCGCACTGGGCGCGGCCATACGGCTTCCCCTCTGGCCGGCCATCCTCGGCATCATCGCGGGCCACGGCATCGGGATGCTCCCGTTCGCTCTCACGGACACCGCCGTCCCCTCCTTGATCGGCTTCGCTTTCGCCGGACTCGTCTACGGCCCCTACTCCGCGCTCTCCTTCACCCTGATCCAGGACCGCACCCCCGCCGACTCCCTCACCACGGTTCTGGCCGCGCGCGGCGCCGTACTCCTGACCGCCTCTCCCACAGGAGCCGCGCTCGGAGGCTTCGTCCTCGACCGGACCAGTGCCCCCGCTGTCCTCGTCGGCTGCGGTGCGCTGATGATCCTCACCGCCCCGACCAGCATCGTCGTACTGAAGGTCAGCGAGAGCCGCCGACAAGAGGTTCAGCCCGCGCATGCGCCGGCGGAGGAGGCGCGACGTACCGTCCGAGACGCGTCGGCGGCACAGCACTCACGTCCCTTCGACCTCGGGTGAGGGGCCGCGACGTGGGCGGGGCCGCAACGGCGCAAGGCCGCGTTATGTCAACACCGTTGACCATGTCTGCCGAGGCTTGCCTATGATCTGCCGTCCGCCACGCCAGCCCCGCAGCCTTACGGAGTGCCGTGCCTGCCCCAGAGTCGCATCCCGTCGTCGGGCCGGGTTTCAGCCCCGCCCTCAGCTTCGCCTTCGAGGTCCGAGCCTTCCTCGCTCCCTCCCTGCACATCGGGCACGGAGCCGGCGAAGTCACCGAGTACGTCCCCATCACCGGCGGCACTGTCGATGGCCCCCGCCTGCGCGGCACCGTCCTGGCCGGCGGCGGCGACTGGTGCGACACACGCGGCGGGGTCTATCAGCTCGATGCCCGATACCTCCTTCAAGCCGATGACGGCGCGGTCATCGACATCACCAACCGCGGCTACTACCACGAGGACGACCCCGCCGCCCCCGCCCAGTACGACGGCGCCCTGCAGGTGTCCGAGACAGGTGTGTACTACCGAACCTGCCCCGTCTTCCGCACCGATGCCCCCGCCCACCTCTGGCTCGCTCGGACCGTCTTCATCGGCCTGGCCCGCGGCGACGACTCCGAAGTCGCCATCCGCTTCTACTCCGTGGTCTGACGCCGACCCGAAACACCTGACGCGCGCATCGGTGGGATGACCGATGTGCGAGGTGCGTGGGCGCGGCCATAGTCCTCGGGAGATCGTTCCCGGGTGGCCGCGGTGCGCCCGGTCGGTGAAAGGACCTTCGGTGGACACGTATGCGGACCTGGTGTTTCTCGGCGGAAAGGTGGTCACGGTCGACGCGGAGTTCTCCGTCGCCTCGGCGCTCGCGGTGACCGACGGGATCATCAGTGCCGTCGGCGGGCCCGGCGACGTCGAACCGCTCGTCGGACCCGGCACGCGCGTCGTCGATCTGCGGGGAGCGACCCTGCTTCCTGGCATCAACGACTCCCATCTGCACGGCTGCGCCCTCGGCATGTCGACGCCGCCGCTCTCCCTCGACCTCGGCCATGCCGCCGTGTCGTCCCTCGCGGACGTCACCGAGGCGGTACGGGAGGCCGCCGGGCGGGTTCCGGAGGGGCAGTGGATCACGGGGCACGGCTGGGACACCGGCTACCTCGACGAGTGCCTCGCCGACCCCGCGCGTCAGCCCTCGCGGAGCGACCTGGACGCCGTGAGCCCGGACCACCCCGTCGCCCTCTACTGCTTCTCCGGGCACGCCACCTGGGTCAACTCCCGGGCGCTCGCACTCATCGGGATCGACCGGGACACGGTGGCGCCGCCCGGCGGGGTCATCGTCGCGGACCCGGCCGGCGAACCGACCGGGCTGCTCCACGAGGGGGCCCAGGCCCTGATCCAGAACGCGCTGCCACCGCTGAGCCGCCAGGAGCGGGCCGACGCGATCAGGTCGAACCTCGCCACGCTCGCCCGGCTCGGCATCACCAGCTACACCGAACCCGGGCTCGGCCCCGGCGGCGACGGCATCATGCGCGGCGCTCTCGGCGCGCAGACCCTGGACGTCTACCGCGAGCTGCTCGCCGCCGGCGAACTGACCGCCCGCCTCGGCGTCCTCCTCCTGCCCACCGGAATGGCGAGCAGCGCCGAGGAGTTCGCCCGCACCCTCGACGCCCTCGGCGACCGCCGCGACGCCGACCCGCGCCGCCTCGCGATCCACGGCGTCAAGATCTTCGCCGACGGCATCGTCCCCAACAAGACGTCCTGGATGCACGAGCCGTACGTGGACGGCGGCTGCGGCGCGCTGTGCGTGGGCGGCGCGAACGACGCCGAGCGGACCGCCGAGATCGACGCCATCATCCGGCACGCCCACGCCGCCGGGCACCAGGTGGGCGTCCACGTCACCGGCGACCGGGCCTGCGACACCGTCGCGGACGCTTTCGCCGCCGCCGCGGCCGAACACCCGAGGGAAGACGCGCGGCACTACGTCATCCACGGCGACTTCCTCACCGCGCACAGCATGAAGGTCCTCGCCGCGCACGGCTTCGGCGTCAACATGAACCCGACCATCAAGTGGACCGTCGCCGACATGGAGGCGGAACTCGTCGGCACCGAACGGGCCGCCTACGCCTGGCCCTACCGGGACGCCATCGACGCCGGGGTGCGGGTCGCGAGCGGCTCCGACGCTCCTGTCACCCACCCGGACTGGCGCCAGGGAGTGGCCACCATGATGCTGCGCGAGTCGAAGGCCACCGGCCGGATCAGCGGCCCCGAGCAGCGCATCGGCCTGGCCGAGGCGCTCCGTACGTACACGATCGACGCGGCCTGGCAGGACTTCGCCGACGACTGGAAGGGCTCCCTGGAGCCGGGCAAGGTCGCCGACCTCTGCGTCCTCGACGGGGACCTGCTCGCTGCCGACCCCCACGACATCCCGCGGATGCCCGTCGTCCTCACCGTCATGGACGGGCAGGTCGTGCACGACATCCTGCGAGATTGACCTGTCCCGGACGCGTGATCATCATGGGGGCGTGGCAGCGGGGCGGAGCACGGCGGACATCCTGGACGCGGCCGTCCACGTCCGCGAGGCCGCCAGGAACGCCGCGAGCGGGGCGGCCGGCGTCGGCACCGTCCTGGCGGCGCTGGCCGAGGTGATGGCGTACGACCACGCCTCGCTGTCCCGGTGGGATCCGCTGCGCCGGCGCCACACGACGCTCGCCGGGAGCTACCCGGACGACGCCACCGCCTACATCGAGAACCGCCTCCACCGCGATCCCGTGTTCGCCGTGCTCCGCAGCCCGGCCCGGGGCGGCCTCTGGCTCAGGGACGTCCCCCGGCACCTCCTGGCGGCGTCCCCGGGCTTCCAGGAAGTGCTGTCCCCGCTCGGCATCGAGGACGGTGTGGCCCAGTGCCTGTTCGCCACCGACGGCCGGTACGTCGGCATGCTGAACGTCAGCACCCGCCGTCCGCGGCGCGCGCCCGATCCGGCGCGCGCCGCGGTCACCCTGCTCACCGAGGCCCTCGCCGCGGCCGTCGACCCCGGCGCGGGCCCGCCGCCCGAGCCGGCCGTACGAGGGCGGAGGCCCGGCGGACTCTCGCCCCGGGAACTGGAGGTGCTCGGCGAGCTGACCACCGGCCGGACGAACCGGGAGATCGCCGAGCGGCTGCACATCACACCGCGGACCGTGGGCACCCACATCGAGCACATCCTCGCCAAGCTCGACCTCCCCAACCGTGCGGCCGCCGCCGCCCGAGCCGCGGCCTGGGGCGTCGAACCCTCCCGATGAACAGCCCTCCCTGAACTCCCTTGTCCGTCAAGGAACTTGCGGAACCCGGAACCGGCGCCGGTACTCCGTCGGTGTCGTGTTCAGGCGTCGGCGGAAGGCCCGCACGAGCGTGTCCGTCGTACCGAACCCGCACAGCGTCGCGACACGCTCCAGCGTGTTGTCCGACGACTCCAGCTCGTGGCGGGCCTTCTCCACCCGGACGGACTCGATGTACGCGTGCGGGGTCGTCCCGAGCTCGGTCTTGAACAGGCGGGTCAGGTGCCGGTCGCTGACGTGCGCGTACGCGGCGAGATCGACCACCGTGAGCGGCTCGTCGATGTGCCGCAGGATGTGATGGCGCAGATCCTCGATGCGCCGCGTCGTCGACACCTGCTCGAGCGGCACGCTGAACTGGCTCTGACCGCTGGGCCGCTTCAGGTACATCACCAACTGGCGCGCCACGCGCAGGGCCACCGCCTCGCCGAGGTCGTCGGCGATCAGCGCGAGCGACAGATCGAGGCAGGCGCTGATCCCGGCGCCCGTCCACACATTGCCCTCGCGGATGAAGATGGGGTCGGCGTCGACCTGTACGGCCGGGTGGTCGGCGGCCAGTTGCTGCGCGGTGGACCAGTGCGTGGTGGCCCGCTTGCCGTCGAGGAGTCCCGCGGCCGCGAGCAGGTGCGCGCCCACGCACACCGAGGTGATCCGGTGCGTACGCGCGGCCAACACCCGTACCCACTCGACGAGTTCGGGGTCGACGAGCGGATGGGCGCGGCGCTCCTCGTCGAGCTCCACCGCCCCGGGCACCAGGAGCGTGTCGATGGTGCCCGCGGCGGCCTGCGCGAAGGTGATGTCCGGAAGGATGCGCACCCCCGCGCCGGTGGTGACCGGATCCAGGGTCTCGGCGGCCAGCAGCACCCGGTAGCCCGCCGCCTCCTCGGTCTCGCGCAGCGCCAGCGAGAACACCTCGGGCGGCCCGGTCACGTCGAGCAGGTCGACGCCCTCGAAGAGCACGATCACGATGAGTCGTCTGACGGTGTCCGGCACGGACCCTCCCACTCTCGGCATGGCATGTCGGTATCTGCATGTTAGACGTCATTGCCGACGCAAGCGCCGGGTCATAGCGTTGCAGACGTGGCCCGGTGAACACTCCGGGTCGCGCCTCCCATCTGTGATCCGAAGGCGGTACACCCATGTCCCGAACCACGCTGCGCGAGCTCAACGGCTTCGACGAGACGCCCGCGAAGCTGGACGGCTCGACGCTGATCCTCATCGACTTCCAGAACACCTACACCCAGGGCGTGATGGAGCTCGACGGATGGGAGGCGTCCCTCGACGCCGCCGCGCAGCTCCTCGCGCGGGCCCGTGCGGCGGGCACCAAGGTCGTCCACGTCATCAACGACGGCGGCGAGGGCACCCCGTACGACATCCGGGCCGAGATCGGCCAGATCCACCCCAAGGTCGCGCCCGTCGACGGCGAGCCCGTCGTGGTCAAGCAGGTCCCGAACGCGTTCGTCGGTACGGACCTCGCCACGCACCTCACCGAGGGCCAGGACGTCGTCATCGCCGGCTGGATGACACACATGTGCGTCGCGTTCACGGCGCAGGGCGCGTTCCTGGGCGGCCACCGCCCCACGGTCGTCGCCGAGGCCACCGCCACCCGTTCGCTCCCGGTCGCGGGCGCCGATGTCCCCGCCGAGCAGGTGCACCAGGGAGCTCTCGCCACCATCGCCGACCTGTACGGGGTCGTCGTCGTGTCCCAGAAGGAGATCGTCTGATGAAGCTGCTCCGTTCCGCCGCCGCGCTCGGCGCCGCCGCCGTCCTCGCGGCCACCGTCTCCGCCTGCGTCGGCGGCTCAGCGGCCGCCACCCTGACCGACAGCCGTGACCAGCGCAACGAGAAGAGCCACGAGAAGAACTACGCCAAGGACACGACGACGCTGCGTCAGCTGATGAAGCTGGACGAGACTCCGGCGAAGCTGTCGAACGCCACGCTGATCCTCGTGGACTACCAGAACGTCTACACCGACGGCACGATGGAGCTCACCGGCTGGCGCGAGGCCGTCAAGAACACCAAGGCCCTTCTGGAGCGCGCCCGCAAGGCCCACACGCCGGTCGTCCACATCGTGGAGAAGGGCTACGACCTCAAGTCGAAGGCCGGGCAGATCATCCCCGACCTCAAGCCCGCCAAGGGCGAGGCCGTCGTCGAGAAGGCCGTCCCCAACGGCTTCCACGACACGAACCTCGACGAAGAGCTCAAGAAGACCGGCCGCAAGAACGTCATCATCTCCGGCTTCATGACGCACATGTGCACCCTCTTCACCACCGAGGGCGCCGTCTACGCCGGCTACAACCCGACCGTCGTCGGCGACGCCTCCGCCACCCGGCCGCTGCCCGTAAACGGCAACCCCCGCGGCATCCCGGCGAAGCAGGTGCACGAGGCCGCGCTCGCCACCATCCAGGACCGCTTCGGCGTGGTGGTGCCCAAGCAGCGCGACATCAAGTAGCCACACAGCACGACCGGCACCACCAGCACCACCGACATCACCGAGGGAAGGCGCCCAGGGCCCGGGCGCCTGTTCCCGCATCTCTTGCCCCCCAACTGCCCCCATCCCCCCGCAATCCCCCCAGACAAAGGTTTCCCCCCATGAACGAGAACCCCCCCATGCACAAGCAACCCACACCCAGATCCACATGGAGAAAACGAAGATGGCTACGCGCAGAGGATTTATAGGCGGCGCTACCGGCATCAGCACCGCTGCCCTGCTCGGCTACTCGGCGACCCCGAGCGCCGCGGACACGGAAGCGCCGGCCCCGGCCGTCACCCAGGCGCAGGCGCGGGAGTCGCTCTTCGCGGTCAACGCGGGCATGCGCGCCAACTACGCCACCCTCAAAGCAGAGTTGATCAAACACCTCGCCCCGGTCGTCGTGGTCCAGAACGACGCCAAGGGCGGCCGGTTCACCCTCGTGACCAAGGACGGCCAGGAGTCCAGCAACCCCGTACCGCAGACGTTCGAGCTGGCGAAGTCCATCGCTCACGTCCCGCTCGGGATCTTCTCGGTGATCGCCTCCTACCTCGCGGACAAGATCCCGAACCTGCCCAACGCGGACCGCATCGACCCGCACGATCTGGTGATGGTGGCGTTCAATGACGACACGTCCACCGCGTGGATCGAGCCCCTCAAGGCGTACGCGGCCAAGCTCACCACCGCACGCAACAACCTCTCCGCGGCCGGCCTGCCCGCCGCGCTGACCACGTCCTGCCGCAACATCATCGACGGCGGCCTGAAGTTCATCAACGCGTCGATCACCGCCAAGTACTTCGACATGAAGTCCTTCGAGGACTTCTCCGGCAGCGTCTACCCCGACATCCGCACCAACATGGAGCATGCCTCGGACGCCCAGATCAGCGGCGTACGGGAGATCATGAAGACCTGGCGTGCGAAGGTCGGCGAGGAGGACTGGGCCGATCTGTACTGCGTGGTGATCTCCCAGTGGACGACCAGTGTCCTCAACCAGAACACGATCATCATCAAGGACTGCATGAACGCGGCGAAGGTCGCCACGCACCTCATCGACCTGCCCGGCCTCGAGCCGCCGGCCGACCCGATCTTCACCGCGCTCGACAACCTCGCCCGCATCGTGCAGGACAACATCGCCGCCGAGATGGTGTTCCCGAAGGACACCGTGGTCGCCGACGCCCTCAAGGGCCAGCAGGACCTGCTCTCCGACGAGATCCTCAAGCAGATCGGCAGCAACACGGTGACGACCCTGTCCGCCCCGTCGTACAACACGGTCACCACCGCGACCGCGTCCGGCGTGTGCCCCGTCCCGCACTAGTCACCGGCGACGCGCGGCGGCTCCCCGCACCGTTTCACGGGGAGCCGCCACGGCGGCCGGTGCTCACGCATGACGGGGCCCGGTGTCGCTGCCGGCTCGGCTACCGGCGGGTGGCCGACGGGGTGGCGGAGTGCGAGGTGGTGCCGGCCGGCTTCGTGCCCGCGTCGCTGCCGCTGCCGGCCAGTGCCAGCAGGATCAGCACGAGTACGACGATCCCCGCGCCGCTCGTGCCGGCTGCGACCGTGATCGTGCGCTGGCTGATGGTCCGGTGATGTCCGCGAACACGGGTTCCGTCGGAGCGGTGGTAGGGGCGGACGTAGGTGGTCGGGGCGTGCTGCACGGGCTGGGGCGTCGGAACGGTGGGACGCGGACGGCGGTGCGTGCTGGTGCGCACCGCCGTCAGCGGGCGGGATGCGCGGTAGTGGCCCTTGACGAAGGTGCCGTCTCGACGAACGTGGGGGCGAACGTAGGTCACGGGAGTCCTCACTGACAGAAGGGGGCGGTGCGGTCCCCGGGGTGGAGCCGGGTTGTCCTCGGCACGACATACGACGGTAGCGACGCCCACTGACAGTCAGTTCCTCCCAACTCTGTACTTCTGCATGCCTGTTGGGTGACCTGCGGCGGTTTTCGGCCTGATGATCACGACTACGGCTCTGATGTCAGCGGTGGGGAATTCGCAGATGAGGGGGCACCGTGCCGTACCGGAGCGTGGTCAGGGGCCGGAGCGGCGTCGCGCGGCAGCGACAGATTCACGTCGAGTTCCCGGAGGGTGCCGGTGAGCCCTCGGGGTGGTGGATCACGCTGACGCCCCAGAGTGCGGCGTACACCTTCTGGCCGGGGCCGCGCGGGGCCCGTCACCGTGCACGTCTCGGAGGGGCGGCCGGGCTCGCGGAAGCGGGTCCGGTGCTGGCTCCGGTCGATGCGTTCGGCGCGGGGATGTTCCGCGATCAGCTTCCGCATGCGGGCGTCGGCCCGGGTGAAGGCGTCCTCGCGGCGGTCGTACTCCTGCTGCGGCCGGTTGCGTTGGGGCCAGCCTTGTCCCGGCGGAGCGCACGCGACCGACTTCTCGCCGACGTGCGTGTTCACCACCGCATCCGACCTGCACACCCGCGGATACGCCAGGGACGTCCTCGCCCAGTTCGACACCGTCTTCCCGGGCCTGACCACGCGGTGGGACGGCCGCGCGACGCTCGCCGCATGGCACCTCAACCGAACTCCCACGGTTCGTACGCGGGCCTGCCGACCGGCTACTACCCGGAGTACGGGGGCTACGAGGCGGTCCGGCAGGGCAACCCACTTCGCGGGCGAACACACCTCCGTGGGCGCGGGCGGCTATATGGAAGGCGGCGCGGACTCCGGCCTCGCCGCGGCCGACGAGCTGCTCACCGACCTGGGGATCACGCCCTGACGCATGGGCCCCGCAGGGCCCATGGCCGCACGCGGTCGGCCTAGACCTCCCGGGCCGTGGCGGTGACGGACATGTCCGCGTAGCGGTCGCCCGCCACCTGGCCGGCGATCGGCTCCAGCAGCGCCAGTTCCTCGGCGGTCAGCGTGATCCGGGTGGCTGCGGCGTTCTCGAGGAGGCGGCTGCGCCGACGCGTTCCGGGGATCGGCACGACGGTCAGGCCGTGCACCTGCGCCCGCTGCTGCAACCAGGCCAGGGCGATCTGCGCCGTGGTGGCGCCATGGTCGGCCGCGATGGTGTGCAGGGGTTCCAGGAGCGCGGCGTTCGCCTTGGCGTTGTCGCCGCTGAAGCGCGGCATCTGCTGCCGGAAGTCGTTGCTGGAGAGGTCTTTGCTCGCGTCGGTGAAGGCACCGGTCAGAAAACCCCTGCCGAGCGGCGAGTACGGCACGAAGGCGACCCCGAGCTCGGCCGCCGCGCCCACCGCGCTGCGCTCGACGTCCCGGCTGAAGACCGACCACTCCGACTGCAGGGCGCTGATCGGGTGCACTGCGTGCGCCTCGCGCAGCTCGGCACCGGTGACCTCGCTCAGGCCGAGGTGCTTGACCTTGCCCTCCCGCACCAGTTCGCCCATGGCGCCGACGGCCTCGGCGAGCGGGACGGCGGGATCGCGGCGGTGCATGTAGTAGAGGTCGATGACCTCGACGTCCAGGCGGCGCAGGCTCGCCTCGACGGCCTTCTTGATGTACGCGGGTTCGTTGCGGATGGCCCGGTGGCTCGGGTCGTCGGCGCGGTACTCGATGCCGAACTTGGTGGCCAGAGTGATCTCGTCGCGGTGCGCGGCGACGAACGGCGCGAGGAACTCCTCGTTGGCGCCGACGCCGTACATGTCGGCGGTGTCGATGAGGGTGACGCCCGCCTCGACGGTGGCCTCCAGGGTGTCGCGGGCCGCCGCGGTGTCCGTGTGTCCGTAGGCGACGCTGATGCCCATGGCACCGAAGCCCTGGACGCCGACGAGGGGGCCGCCGGTGCCCAGTTCGACCTTGCGGATCTGTTCGATGGTGTTGCTCATGAAGGCGCTCAGGCCCTTTCCGGCGCCCGGCGGGCGCCCGCATAGAAGTCGATCTTGGCGTCGAGTGCGGCGACGGTGTCCTGCAGCTCCGCGATGCGCGCCACGACCTCGCGCCGCGTTTCTTCCAGAATGTCCCGCCGTTCGTCGAAGGTGACCTGGCCCTGGCGGACCAGCCCCGCGAAGCGGACCATGTCGGCGATCGGCATCCCGGTCAGCCGCAGTTTGCCCACGAAGGCGAGCCAGTCCAGATCCCTGTTGTCGAAACGGCGCTGGCCGCTGTGCGACCGCTCCACCTGCGGCATCAGACCGATCTGCTCGTACCAACGCAGGGTGGGCGCGCTGAGCCCGGTGTATGCCGCGACCTCGCTGATCGTGTAGCGGTCCTGGCCGTCGGGGCGCGGATGGGCCGGCCCCACGGGCACGCAGGCATCCAGGGGCGGGGACTTCACGGAAGTGCTGTCGGTCACCGTCATGCCGACCACGCTAGAACCCTAAAGTGCACTTGAAGCAAGCCTCGGTGGTCGCCTCGTGTTCGTCGTTCCTGTTGGAGCGGATCCGGCCCCGGCGCTCGCCGGCGTTGGCCATCGGTGTGGTGATCGTGATGTATCGTTCGGGCCCTTGATCATGACGCTGGTGTGCTGTCGGTCTGAACACCAGGTGGGCCCGGCGAGAGCGCCCCTCACAGTTCAGCAGCGAAAACATGAACATGTCCCGCCGCGCGGCCCACGGTTGCCGCCGGCTCTGCAGCAGCTCCTCACGCTGGAACCCTACGCGCCCGGGCGTGCGCACGGACCCCGTGTTCCACCTGCCTGCCCCGGCCTCAAGTCCTGCTGCCAGCCCCACGTTCCCGACCGGCGCTCTCGATCACACAGTGGACGCCCAGAGCTATCCGCCGGTGCCGCCACCCCCCGGGGCGATGAAGACGGTGCGCAGTCGGATGCTGTGACGGGCGCGCAGTCGGCGGAGCTCGATGAGGGCGATGACCGTCGCCGCGACGGCTCCGCCGGCCGACAGCAGCGTGGCCTGCACGGGCCAGTCGGCGACAGGGAAGAAGAGGTCCTGCAGGACGAGCGCCCAGACGAACACGACGGTGATCACCGCAGGCAGAGCGGGGTGAAGTTCCACGGTCCGGAACATGTGACGTGACAGCGCGGGGATCGCGAACAGTACGAAACCGAAGCCGCGTGCGCAGGCGTAGGTGGCCACCACGAGGATCGGGACGACCACCGCACCGTGCAGGCTGTGATCGGAGCGCGCGTACGACGCCCACAGGATCGCCGCGACGCTCGCGACCGTCAGCAGCACATGCCCGAAGAACGCCCCCAGGGCGACGGCGGGCCCCCGCAGGCGGGGCCAGAGCCGGTCTCCGAGCCCGCGGCGGGCCGCGAAGGCGTACACCACCACGACCACGAGCGAGGTGCCGGCGAGGGCCGCGGGCGCGATGAGCAGCCGCAGACCACTGTCCACCGCCCACGCTCCCAGTGTCACCTGCCCCGACGAGAGCAACGGCGCCTTGACCACCGTCCCGATCAGCAGGCCGCCGTAGAAGCGGGTGATCTGAAGCCCGCCGATCAGCCGGTCGGGAGGCAGCGGCGGCCGCTCCGTCTCCATCCAACGCCGCACCAGGAGACGATCCTTGTGCTCGACGTCAGCCCCGTCCACCCGAGAAGCCATGGGGTGATCCTGGCAGGACGGATCAGCGGAGGACAGGGTTCCTGAGGCGCTGCTCGACCGCGCGGGTGGGCGGCCCGCCGGCGTCGAGCCGCGCAGGGAGCCCGGCCGATAGCGGGTGAAGGGCGTCGGGGCAGTCGGACCCGGCGCCCTTCCTTTCATCCGTCGGCGCCGCGGTCAGAGGTCGCCGGCCTCGTCGCACCAGGTCCAGTCATCCGCCTGGGACGGGGGCACGTAGCAGTAGGAGTACCGGTGCGTTTCGTAGCCGCCGGGTGCGTCGTACTGAATCCCCCAGAATTCGACCTCGCCCTTCCACCACCATCCGTTGATCTTGGTCCAGTAGTCGGGGGTCGGGATCCATCCGGTGCAGACGCGCACGTCGTTCTGGTTGTTGCCACACATCTGGACCACGTCGGAGTAGCGCGTGGATATGGCTATCTGCTGGCCGCTGGTGCCGGCCGTGGCCGGTGCGGCCGCTGTGATCAGGGCGGCCGTGGCCAGAGCCGAACCGGCGATGAGGGAACCGATTCGGGAGGTGATGTGCTTCAGCACGGGCAAGTTGCCTTTCGTCCGGTCGAGTTGGGCGGGGATTCTGCAGAGGCTTGAGGGCGAGCTTGGAGCGGCTGCCGCCGGATCCGCGGCAAGTGCTCCGCCCAACCGTCCCTCGTCGGCACCGCGTCGCGACCGCCCGACGCCGACGAGACGGACGCTGCCCGTTGTGTCGCGCTGCTCCAAGAGGTCGTTCAAGGCGGTACGAACAGGATTCAGGAGGGAGCGTAGATCGCGCGGAACGGACGAGCTGTGCAGCCCGTGCAGGCTTTCTGTCCGTTCCGTGCAGCCCGGGCCGGCACACCTCGCAGGCGGCCGGGGCCCGCGGCGGGCCTCCCGGTGCGGCGCGCCGAGCAGAAGGTGGCGCGATCCTGCCCGGTCGATGACACTGCTGACGGCCGGCCGGGGACGGGGACCCCGCGCCGGGAGTGCCGTGAATCGGGGGAGTGCGGACGGTGTGGGAGCAGATGACGGCGGCCGACGTGCCGCCGGAGAGCAGATTCGAGTGGTTCGCGCAGACGGTGTCCGAGGTGCTGCTGCCCACGGCCTTCGACACCCCGAACCCGCACGGCTTCTACGCGCACGGCGGACAGCTCGCCTTGGGTGAGGCCCGCCTCGCCCGCTTCAGCTACGCCCCGCTGTACTCGCGGCGCACCCCGGCCCTGATCCGGCAGGGGGACCCGGAGCAGTACCAACTCGCCCTGGTCACCAGCGGATCGGCTTGGTTCGCCCAGCAGGACGGGGAGGCCGAACTGTCGGTCGGCGACATGGCCCTGTGGGACACCTCGCGCCCCTACCGTTCCGGCTCGGGAACCGACGGCCGCGGCGTGGATGTCCTCGTCCTGCAGATCCCCAAGGACCGTATGCCGCTGCGCTCGCAGCACATGGATCAGCTTCTGGCCCGGCGGATCCGCGGAGGCGCGGGCCTGCCCGGGATCCTGGCCGGATTCCTGAGTGACCTCGCGCGCAAAGGTCCCGACTGCCGGCCCGGTGAGCTGGAGGTGCTGCAAACGATGGCGGTGGATCTGGCCGCCTCCTGCCTGGCAGGACACCTCGGTTCCACCGCGCAGCAGCCCGCCGAACTACGATCCCACCTGCTGTTGCGACAGATCCGTTCCTTCATCGATCACCATGCGGCAGACCCGGACCTGACCCCGCGCCTCATCGCCGAACGACACCACCTCTCCCTGCGCAGCCTGTATGCCCTCTTCCGCGATGAGCCGGAAAGTGTCGCCGCCGCGATCCGCCGACGCCGCCTCGAACACTGCCGCGCCGATCTGGCCCGCCCCGAACTGGCCCGTGACCCCGTCCAGTCGATCGCCGCGCGCTGGGGCTTCACCAGCGCCACCGCCTTCGGCCGCACCTTCCGCGCTGTGTACGGCATCACCCCCGGCGACTATCGCGCCCGCGCCCTGCAGTACACCCACGGAACGTAACTGCTGGTGCGCACGCAGGTCTTGGGCCTTGTAGCCCTCGCCGAGTTGAACGCCCTGCCGGCCGAATCGGCCATCCTCACTCACACCTCGACTGTGGCTACAGTGCCTCGGAGTCGTGGTGGGAGTGGTGGAAGGCCCGGTCGAGGCGGCGGTCCGGGATCACCCAGATCACGGCCACAGCGACGAAGGTGCCGAGCCCGATCCACACCCCTATGCGTGCGGTGCTCCCGTCGATCGCGGCGGCCAGGATCCCCACCAGGTAGAGGGCCACGGAAGCCTTGCCCTTCCTGTCGCGCCCGACTGCCTGACGCAGCGGAGAACGTTCCCCCTGGAGCCTGACGATCGCAGCCTGCAGCACGAAGTACGCAAGGGCGATCAGGAGGAGATCTATGCCGTAGACGACGACGGGCGTCTGAGCGAAGTCGGTTTCGTCCATCCACGCTGTCGTGAACGGCAGGAAGGATAGGAAGAAGAGGAGGCCGAGATTGGCCCAGAGAACACTGCCGTCGATGCGGGTCACCAGTTGCAGCGTGTGGTGATGATTGTTCCAGTAGATACCCACGTAGACGAACGACACCAGGTAGCTGAGCAGCGCGTTACCGGTGGTGTGCCGCAGCGCTGACAGGCTGTCACCGTCCGGCACCTTCAGGCTCAGCACCATGATGGTGATGATGATGGCCAGGACACCATCGCTGAAGGCCTCCAGCCTGTTCTTGTTCATCGCACAGTCCCCTTCTGCCACCACGCCCGGGTGGCATGTGGTGGTCGGCGCCATTTTGACGGGTGCGGCGCCTGTGTCAGCCCGGAGCACAACGATGCACTCGTGGACAAGACGTAGTGCGTGACGCGGCAACCGGCGGTTCCTCCTCGGCCGTAGCTTCACTCTCATCCCCGCCGAACAGTGCGCGGACCTGCTATTTCGTATCGATTCACATCGAGGAGACGTTCCATGCCGTACATCACCGTGGGCCAGGAGAACACCAGTCCCATCGAGCTGTACTACGAGGACCAGGGCGCCGGACAGCCGGTCGTCCTCATTCATGGCTTTCCGCTCGACGGCCACTCCTGGGAGCGGCAGACCGCCGCGCTGCTCGACGCCGGCCACCGCGTGATCACGTACGACCGCCGCGGATTCGGGCTGTCCTCGCAGCCGGCCACCGGCTACGACTACGACACCTTCGCCGGCGACCTGAACACCATGATGGAGACCCTCGACCTGCACGACGCGGTCCTCGTGGGCTTCTCGATGGGCACGGGCGAGGTGGCTCGCTACGTCTCCACGTACGGCACGGACCGCGTCGCCAAGGTCGCCTTCCTGGCCTCGCTCGAGCCCTGCCTCCTCAAGAGCGACGACAACCCGGACGGTGTCGCTCCGCAGGAGTTCTTCGACGGAGTCGTCGCCGCGGTCAAGGCCGACCGCTACGCCTACTACACGGCCTTCTTCAACGACTTCTACAACCTCGACGAGAACCTGGGCACCCGCATCAGCGAGGAGGCCGTCCGCAACAGCTGGGACACCGCCGCCCGCGGCGGCTCCTTCGCCGCGTCCGCCGCGCCCGCGACCTGGTACACCGACTTCCGCGCCGACATCCCCACCGTCGACGTGCCGGCCCTGATCCTGCACGGAACCGCCGACCGCATCCTGCCGGCCGAGGGCACGGCACGCCCCTTCCACAAGGCGCTGCCGGCGGCCGACTACGTCGAGATCGAGGGTGCTCCGCACGGTCTGCTGTGGACCCACGCCGAGGAGGTCAACAGCGCCCTGCTCGCCTTCCTGGCGAAGTAGCGCCGCGCGTTCGACCCGCCGGGGTGACGCCTGTGTCCAGGCGTCACCCCGGCATCATCGTTCCCAGGCATGGGAACCGGACGAGTTCAGGAGAACCACACCCCATGCAGTTCGGCATCTTCACCGTCGGGGACGTGACCCCCGACCCCACCGACGGCCGTACTCCGACAGAACGCGAACGCATCAAGGCGATGGTCGCCATCGCGCTCAAGGCCGAGGAAGTCGGACTCGACGTCTTCGCGACCGGCGAGCACCACAACCCCCCCGTTCGTCCCGTCGTCGCCTACGACCATGCTCGGCCACATCGCGGCACGCACAGAGAAACTGATCCTGTCCACCGCCACCACGCTGATCACCACCAACGACCCGGTGAAGATCGCCGAGGACTACGCGATGCTCCAGCATCTGGCCGACGGCCGCGTCGACCTCATGCTGGGGCGCGGCAACACCGGCCCGGTCTACCCGTGGTTCGGCCAGGACATCCGCCAGGGCATCGACCTGGCCAAGGAGAACTACGCTCTGCTGCGCAGACTCTGGCGGGAGGACGTCGTGGACTGGGAGGGCACGTTCCGAACGCCGCTCCAGGCCTTCACCTCCACGCCGCGGCCCCTGGACGGCCTCCCGCCCTTCGTGTGGCACGGATCCATCAGAACCCCCGAGATCGCGGAGCAGGCCGCGTATTACGGCGACGGCTTCTTCCACAACAACATCTTCTGGCCGGCCCACCACACCCGGCGCATGGTGCAGCTGTACCGCCGCCGATTCGCGCACCACGGTCACGGTCGGCCGGAGGACGCCATCGTCGGCCTCGGCGGACAGGTCTTCATGCGGAAGAACTCCCAGGACGCCATGAGGGAGTTCCGTCCCTACTTCGACAACGCACCCGTGTACGGCCACGGGCCGTCTCTCGAGGAGTTCACCGAGCAGACGCCGCTGACGGTGGGGTCTCCCCAGCCGGTCATCGACGCTCGGTGCAGCGCGTTGCGCGCCGACGGCGGAATGTCGCTGTAGACAGCCCGGCGCAGCAGGTCGTGCCGGAAGGAAAGGAGTTTGCCGTCGTCCTCGAGCAGCCCCGTCCGCACCGCTTCGTCGAGCGCCGTGATGAGCGCGGCCGGCGGCCGCCCGCAGAGCGCCGCCGCGTCGGCGAAGGCGAACTGGCGGCCGAGAACGGCCCCCATCCGCAGGAAGTCACGCGTATCCGGGCCGAGCGAGTCGATCCTGCCGCGTACCCCCGCCACGAGCCCGGTCGGCACCGACCCCGCTGTGTCATGGAGCGACAGGCCGCCCCCCTGCACCTCGATCTTCGGGTCCCGGTCGCGGAGCCGTTCCTGTTCCGCGGTCCGGTCGGAAGCCCCTTCCGAGCCACCTTCGAAACGCAGTCCCTGAAGCAACTCCACCGCGAGGAAGGGATTTCCACCGGCACCCTCGAGGAGAATCCGGGTCGGCTCGTCGACGTCCGTGCCGAGGGTGTCCCCGGCGAGCCGACTCATGGCCGCGGAAGACAGCGGCCCCAGCTGGAAGCTGCTCACCGGCAGCCGGCCACGCGCGGCGGTGAGGATCTCCTCGCCGGAGGCCGTGGGACCTGAACGACCTGTCAGCAGCCACAGGACAGGGGAGCTCCGGAGCCGTGCGGGCAGCTGCCGCAGCGCGAAGCGACTCAGCTGGTCGGCCCATTGCACGTCGTCGAGTGCGATGAGCACCGGCGTGTGGCCGGCCCGCGCCTCGATCACTTCGGCGAGTCGCTCCACGAGCCGGATCCGCTGGTCGTGATGGCGGGCGAGGTCGGCGAAGGCGTCACCGGACAGCAAAGGCCGGGCACCACCCAGAAGGCAGCCTGCCAGCGAGGACAGTGGCACGAGGTGATGCAGCTCGTCGGCCTTGCCGAGACCGGTGGAGTACCCGGCGCCCTCCGCCAGCGCGATGGCCTCCGCGAGCAGCGTGCTCTTTCCGATGCCCGCCTCGCCACGCAGCAGGGCGACAGCGCCGCAGCCGTCACGGGCTACGGAGGCGATGAGGGTACGCAGTTCCGCGAGCTCCGACTCCCGGCCCCGCAACCCGCTGCGGGACAGAGGTCCGCCCGACCCCGCCACCTTGCCCTCCCCTGATACAAGTGGACCGCTCCCCGCCACCGCCAACGGTGATGGAGCGACCTCAGGGGGTCACTATGACAAGAACTGCAGCTCATCGCACAATTGACAGATGATCACAAGGCCTCGCGGTGCGCCGCCTCGTTCCCCTCGGCCGGCCGGGTGGCTGGTGCGCCGAGCGCTGCTGCCGCGGAGTCCCTCCAGTCGACGGGGGACTGTCCGTACGCGGCCCGGAACACCCGGCTGAAATGTGAGGCGCTCGTGAATCCCCACCGGTGGGCGACCGCGGCGACCGTGGTACGCGTCGCGTCCCTGCGCGCCAGCGTCCGCCGGCACTCCTCGAGACGCCGGCGCTGGATCCACCGGCTGACCGTGACGCCCTCGCCCTCGAACAGCTTGTGCAGGTAGCGCACGGAGATGTGGTGGGCGCGGGCCACGACCTCAGGAGTCAGGTCCGGATCACTCAGATTGCCGTCGATGAACGCGCGGATCCGCGTGAGCAGCACCCGGGAACCGCTGGGTGACTCCATGGTTTCCGCGCCCCGGCGCTCGTCGGCCAGGACCGTGAGCAGATCGACCACGTTCCGGGCCACGAGCTCACCGGCCGGCTCCGGGCACGACTCGGCCGTGTCCACCAACTGCGACAGGAACGGCGAGAGAAGACCGCCGATCGCCGACTCGGTGCCGAGCGGGGTGGCCGTGATCCGGGCCACGTCCGCCTCTCCCAGACCGAGGACTGTGCGCGGCAGCACCAGGGACTTCGTCTGGAACGGTTCCGGGAGTGCCAGGCTGATGGGGCGCGCCATGTCGTAGACGAAGAGCTGCCCTGCTCTCACCACGCTGTCCCGCGCATCCTGCTCGATGCGGGCACCGCCCCGGCTCAACAGCTTCACGACCACGTAGTTCTCATTGTCAGCACACGCGATGAGCCTTCGGGTCCGGCGTGCCATCTGCGGCTCGCTCTCCACCGTGACCGCCTGCACGCGTCCCAGCGCCGCGGTGCGGATGGTGCCGAACCGCACCTCCTCGGGCACGGCGATGTCCACGCCGCCGAACGTCCGGGCCAGGGCCTCACGCCAGAAGGTCCGGCGCCGCGCGGCGGGAACGGTGTCCGCGGCGTAATGAGTGCAGGAAACGGGTGCTGCTGCCTCTGATCTCGGTGGATCCATCTGCATGTGCTGTGTCCTTCAGGGGGGTGCGGGACACCAGACTTTCAACCACGCCCGCGCGGCACATCACGCGAATCCGCTAGATCACGTGACTACTTCGCGCGTCGTCGCTACCGAGCGCCGCAACTCAGGGATCGCGGCCTCATCACCGGCGAGGCACCCGATGCCCGGCCATGCCGTGAGTCAACGGCACGCCCACGGACGATGGTCCTGAGTTCCGGCAGAGGGCCAACGGGCGACTGGCTTCCCCTGTTTACTGTTCGGTGACGCTCGTCACACCGGGACGCTTCGAGGGAGACCACCTTGTTGAAGAAAGTTGCCGCTGTGGTTGCGGCCGCTGCTCTGGGATGGGGACTGAGCACCACGCCGGCCGGCGCGGCATCGGCCTACATGCACTTCAAGAACGTGGCCACAGGCCACTGTCTGGACTACCGATCCGACTACGGGCCCTACGCGACGGGGTGCAACGAGGGCGCGTACCAGACCTGGCTGATCAACAACACGGCCTTCGAGCTCTCGGAGCTGAGGCAGAACGTGGGGGACAGGTTGTGCATGGTCGCCCGCAACGGTGAGGCCGTGATGAGGCCTTGCCTGTCCGGCGACAAAGCAGCCCTATGGGCTTTCGCCCCCACAGCCGTGGGCTTCGAGCTGCAGAACAGCGTGACCGGGACGTGTCTTGGCGAGCAACTCCCGGACGCCAACGGCGTTAGCCACGTCAACCTCACCAGGTGCACCGGCGGCAACTCACAGCTATGGGCCATGTATCGCTGACCGCTCGATGCCTCGTGAGCGTGGTTGACGGCCACGGGCGCCGCAGGCCTCACGAGGCATCTCGAGCTCGACGACATCCTCTTCAACCACCCTCGGCGCCGTCCCCGAGAGCCTTCCGCGCGTCCTGCCAAGGCGGGAGGAGGTGGGTGCCGAGACCTCGTTCGACACGCCGATGACGATTGGCTCGCCGCCGTTCCCTTGGACACGGCGTCCGCCGGCCGGTGTGCGGCCGACGGTCTTCGCTGGACGGGTGGTCACTGCGGCGTGGCCGGGACGGTGATGTCGGGTGTCGGCGCGTCCGTGGTCCCCTTCGGTTCCGCCTTGGAGAGGGTGCAGACGCCGTCCACGCAGTTGCGTTCGAGGCGACCGCGGGAGATGGTCTGCGCCAGGCCGACCATCCAGCAGGTGGGGCAGCCGCGGAAGGCGATCAGAGCCAGCGGGGCTGCCAGCAGGGTGGCTGGGCCGGCGACGGGCACCAGGGCGATCGAGCCGGCGATCAGCCCGAAGCCGATGGCGCCGCGCGCCAAGTGGCGCGGGACGGACTTGCTGGCGAAGTTCGGCTGGGGCGCTGCGGGATGTACGTCGGCCGGGGTGTTCGTGCGCTTCGCGGTTTGCGCAGTGTTCATGTCCGTGCCTCTCCTTCGGCTGCTTGGTCGGCTGTTCGGTCGGCTGATGGGTCGGTCAGTGCGAGTGCGTGACGCAGTGCTGCGCGGGCTCGGTGCAGCCGTGACTTCATCGCGGCGTTACTGAGACCGAGTGACCGGGCGACGGCGTTGCCGGGCAGGCCCTGGATGTCCCGCATGATCAGGACCTGCCGCTGGTCACGAGGAAGAGCACTCACCGCGGCCGCGATCCGCTCCGCTTCCATCCGGCGCAGCACCGCTTCCTCGGCGGACTGCTCCGCGCACGGCTCCGGCTCGGCCGCTGCCTCCTGGTCACCGCGCGAGACGAGCAGCCGTACCTGCCGGAGGCATTCGTTGCGCACGATCCGGAACATCCATGAGGCGAGCGCGCCGGTGGCCCGCAGCGTGCCGATCTTCCGGTACAGAATGATCAACGCCTCCTGCGCCGCGTCCTCCGCGTCCTGCGGTGAGGCGCACAGCGACAGGGCGAACTTGCGCACATGAGGCTGCGATTCGATGACGACAGCGGTGAGCGAAGTGACGTCGCCGTCCTGGGCGGCCTTGATCAGCCGATCGTCCGGCCAGGGTGAGCGTCGTGTCATGTGTACTGCTCCTACACGGAAGGCGCTGGGCGCGAAGGCATGGGTCAGCTACGGCTCTTCTTCCAGCGCCTCATGAGGTGCACGCTGCACGCGGACACCAGCAGCGCGCCGATCACTACGATGCCAACGACCATGGTTTCCTCCTGATTTCCGTCGGCCCACGCGGCCGGTACACGGATAAGAGGCGGGGAAGCCCGAAAAGGATTCACCTAGTCGTAGAAGATCCTCGAGACGGTTCGGAGTGCTGTCCCGGCCGATGCCGACCATGTACACGGACGGACACAATGTGGCTGTGGACCTGAGACCGGAGTTGTTGCCGCCGCCCGTGAGTCGGCAGCGGCTGGACGAGCTGTGTGCCGAGGTGGAGCGGATCGCCGGCCTGCTGGAAGCCCACTGGGACGCCGCGGACGAGGCAATCACGGCCTTCAACGCGATGACCGGTCACGACTACGGGGCCCTCGACTTTGCCGAGTACGACGGAAGCCGCAGCCTGGAGGGGTTCGCGCGGGAGGCGGCGCGGCCAGCTCGCCCCGTGGTTGCGGACGTCACCCGGGACGAGCTCGTTGAGATCGTTCGCAGACTCCTGCTGGCTGCCCCGGAGAGCGACTACTACCTGCGGCTCCTGGAGGCGAACGTGCCGCACCCCCGGGTGAGCGACCTGGTCTTCCACCCCTCAGCCAACCTTCGGGGCGCACCTGCGGAGCAGGTCGTCGACGAAGCTCTGAAGTACCGACCGATCGAGCTCTGAGCCCTGCGGGAAGTCAGCTGGCCGTGGCCAGGAAGAGGCCTGGCGGGGGGCCGGCCTTGGGCAGCGTCGGGGCAGCCGCTATCGGCCGCCCCGACGCTGCCCAAGGCCGGAGACAGCAATCCGCCTGGGAGTGTCAGAGGGCAATCAGGCGAGGCAGAACTCGTTGCCTTCGATGTCCTGCATGGTGATGCACGACTCGTTGATGCCGTCGGCGCGCTGCGTCAGCACGTGCTTCCCGCCGAGCGCCGTCAGCCGTGCGCATTCGGCCTCGAGCGTGGCCAGGCGTTCCTCGCCCACGAGGCCGGCGCCGGCCCGCACGTCCAGATGTACGCGGTTCTTGGTGACCTTGGTTTCGGGAACGCGCTGGAAGAGCAGGCGCGGGCCCACGCCCGAGGGATCAGTGCACGCGAAGTAGATTTCGTCCTCGGGTGGCAGCGTGCGGTGGTACTCCTCCCACGTGGCAAAGCCCTCCGGGACCGCCGGTAGGACGTACCCCAGTACCTCACACCAGAAGGCGGCGAGGCGCGCGGGCTCCGCGCAGTCGAAGGTCACCTGGATCTGTTTGATCGTTGACATCGGCGCACGATAACAGGGGCTCTGCTGATATCCCCAGGTCGGGAGGCCCGAATGAGCCCCGCCGGCCGGGCACCACCAGCATGATCAGAGGGCCGCGCAGGCGTCGCCGATCGCCTCGTCGAGAATGGCCAGGCCGAGCGAGAGCTCGTCCTCGGTGGCTGTCAGCGGCGGTGCGATCCGGAAGACTCCGCCCATGCCGGGAAGCTGGACGATGTTCATGTGCAGGCCGAGCTCGAGGCAGCGCCGGGTGACCCGCGCGCCCAGCTCGTCCGAGCTCCGCTTCGTCTCGCGGTCGACGACGAGTGCGAGCCCGGCGAGCAGGCCCCGGCCGCGAATGTCGCCGACGACCTCGTGGCGACCGGCGATGTCCTCCAGCCCCTGGCGCAGGAACAGGCCGAGCGTCCGCGCCCGCTCGTCGAGTTTGTCGCCGGTCAGGACGTCGAGGACGGTGTTGCCGACCGCGGCCACGAGCGGGTCGGCGACGTGCGTGGTGAAGAACAGGAACCCGCGCTCGTACGCCTCCTGCTCGATCTCGGCGCTCGTGACCACGGCCGCGAGGGGCAGTCCCGCACCGAGCGTCTTGGACAGGGTGAGGAGGTCGGGAACGACCCCATCGCGTTCGAACGCGTACCAGGTCCCCGTGCGGCACAGGCCGGTCTGGGCCTCGTCGAGGATCAGCAGCATGCCGCGTTCCCGGCATTTGTTCTGCAGGGCCGCGAAGTACCCGGGCGGCGGCTCGATGATGCCGCCTGAGCTGAGAATCGGTTCGACGAGGCACGCGGCCAGACTGCCGGTCGACTGGGCGTCGATCAGATCGAAGGCGAAGTCCAGTTGGCGGCGCCAGTCGAGGGAGCCGGTGGCCGTGGTGAAGTCGGGTCGGTACGCGTTCGGCACGGGGATGGCGAAGTTGCCGGGCGCGGCAGGTCCGTAGCCCTTGCGGCCTGCGCTGTAGGTGGCGGACGCGGCGGCCTGGGTCATGCCGTGCCAGGATCGCGCGAAAGAGACGATCTCGTGCTTGCCGGTGACGAGCTTGGCCATCCGGATCGCGGCTTCGTTGGACTCGGCGCCGGTGGTCAGGAGCAGTGCCTTCTCCAGCGGCGCGGGCAACGTGTCGGCGAGACGTCGGGCGAGATCGACGACCGGGCGGCTGAGCATGCCGCTGTAGAGGTGATCGAGGGTCGCGACCTGACGCCGGACGGTCGCGACGATCTCGGGGTGCGAGTGGCCGAGGATCACGCTCATCTGGCCGGAGGTGAAGTCGAGGATCTTCCGGCCGTCCGCGGTGAACACGAAACTGCCGGCGGCGCGTTCGATGATCTCGTGGGTGAATTGGCCGCCGTAGCGTACGAGGTGCCTCTCGGCGTCGGCCCAGAAGGTTTCGGTGGACAGGGGAGCGGTGGTCGAAGCAGCCATGTCCGCGACAGTAGGGGCCGCGTGAGCGGCAGGTCCATCTCACGATTCCAGCTGTTCTGTTCGGAAGAACCGCACACAATGGGGAGCGTGATGAATCCCTGGAGGCTGCGGCTGCTGAGCCAGTTGGACACGCTGGGCACCGTCCGGGCGGTCGCCCAGGCCGCCAACCTGAGCCCGTCGAGTGTGTCTCAGCAGCTCGCCGTGCTCGAGGCCGAGACACGCACCCAGCTCCTTGAACGAACGGGACGCCGGGTGCGGCTGACCTCGGCCGGGCTGATCCTCGCGCGGCGGGCGCGGGCCATTCTCGATCACATGGACAGCGTCGAGACGGAGCTGAGGGGGTTCGGCGATGAACCGGCCGGGCTGGTGCGGCTGGGGGCGTTCCAGAGCGCGATCCACTCCATTGCCGTGCCGACGGTGACCCGGCTGGTGCACGAGCATCCGCACCTCGAGATCGAGCTGCTGGAGCTGGAGCCGCACGCGAGCGTACCCGCGCTGCGGATCGGCGACGCGGACATCGTCATCACGACCACGGACTTCGACGAGCTGCCGTTGGGGCCGGACCTCGACCTCGTACCGCTGGGCAAGGACCCGATCCTGCTCGTGGTCCCGCCCGAGCATCCCGCGGCCGGGCGCGGCGCCGCCGACCTCGCAGCCTGTGCGGACGAGCCATGGGCGTTCGACATGCCACAGTCGTACATGGCGAACCTCGCCCAACGGCTGTGCCGTCAAGCGGGGTTCGAGCCGCGGGTGGTGTGCCGGTTCAGCAACTACATGATGACCTTGCAGCACGTAGAGGCAGGCCTGTCGATCGCGCTGCTGCCCGGCTTGGCCGTCGACCACAGCCGCTATCGCGTGGCCACCAGGGAACTGGCAACTCCGGTGACACGCAGAATCACGGCGGCGATCCGCCGCGGCTCACCACCCCGCGCGGCAGTCCGCGCCGTGCTGGACGCGCTGCGCCACAACCCGGACCCGACCCGCCACTTCCGGGGCATGAGTGACAGAGCGAGTCACTCGCCATCCTGATGGCACCTCACCGCCCGCACTGCCCCCCCCGGCTGCCCGTCGCACAGCGCAAGGAGTGCCCTCAATCCGCAGTGAGTACGGCGTCCGTCGGGGACGGACGCCGGCTCAAGACCGCAGGCCGACGCGTCGGCGTCAGCGGAAGTCCGCCACGTGATCTGCGACCCACTGCGCGTAGGGGCGTGCCGGGTGGCCGGTCAGCTGCTCGACGGTGTCGTTCAACGTCGCCGGCTTGCCGACCGTGGCCGCCATCAGGTCCAGCAGGGCCCGTACGAAGTCGGTGTCCATGAACTGACTGAGCTGCTGGTGCACAGCCTGTTCCGCCACCTCCTCGAAGCGCAGTTCCCGGCCCAGGGCGAGGCCGAGTTCCGCCACCTGCTCGGTCTGGGTGAGCGACTGAGGGCCCGTCAGCTCGTAGACGTGGCCGGCATGTTCGGGGGAGCCGAGCACCGCGGCGGCCGCCTCCGCGACGTCACGCTCGTGCACCACCGACGCGGCCGCCGCCGCGTACGGGCCGTTGACCACATCGCGGCCCTGCAACTGCATCGCCCAGGCAAGCGAGTTGATCGCCGGGAAGAACAGCCGCAGGAACGTCCAATCGAGGCCGGTCGACCGAATCTGCCGTTCCACCTGTGCGTGGTAGGCGGCGATCACGTCCGGCTGCCGGTCCGCGCCGTCGACGACGGCCCCGGAGGACAGGAACACCACGTGCCGCACGCCCGCCTGACGCGCCCGCTCCAACAGTGGCTGCGCGTCCAGGCCGTAGGGCAGCACCAGGAGAAGCTCCGTCACGCCGTGCAGGGCGGGTTCGAGTGTCGACGGATCGGTCAGGTCCCCCCGCACCACCTCGACACCCTCCGGCAGCCCGGCCCGCTCCGGGGTGCGGGACAAGGCCCGCACCTGCCTCCCGGCGCCCGCCAGCGTCTCCACCGTCTGCCGCCCGAAGTGCGCGGTCGCGCCGATCACGAGGATCATGATGATTCCCTCCGACTCATGGGTTTGTCCCTACGTCCTGATGTGCACGCTAGGCGTCATGTAGGACAGATCCTGTCCTTCATGACGCCGGGCGGTGCCTGACCAACTGACGAGCTGGTGCATGGCCGGCGGTGGAACGCCGGCACTTTGATGGGAAAGCGTGGCGCCGGTCGCCGTCGTGGGTGTGCCGACCGGCGTTCGCCGTCAGCCTTCGATGCCCTCCAGCTTCCGGGCGATGCGTTCGAGGGCGCTGAGGTCCTCGGGCGGGAGCCGATCGATGAAGTGGCGCCGCACCGAGTCGACATGGGCGGGCGCGGCATCCTTCAGCGTGTCCAGACCGTGCTCGGTGAGCACCAGAAAACACCCTCTGCCGTCCGCCGGGTCGGGTGCCCGCCGCAGGAGACCGCGCGCCTCCATCCTGGTGGCGTGCCGGGAGAGCCGGCTGCGGGACCACTGCATCTTGGCGGCCTGTTCTCGCAGGGTGCTGGTGTGCTCGGGCCGCTCGGACAGCGTGCTGAGCACCTCGTAGTCCGGCTCGGACAGCCCCAGTGCGGTCAGGTCGCGTGCCGTGGCGGCCTGCACGGCGACCACCATGCGCCGGTAGGCCCGCCAGGCCCGTTCCTCGTCCGCGTCCAGCCAGCGCACATTCTCGGCGGAAGAACTCTTTGACATGTAATCAATCTATCGCTACTTTTCCTTTCCATGTCAACGAAAACGGTGCGTGTCCTCGTCCTGGTATGCAGCACCCGACCCGGTGCCCTCGGCCCAGCGATCGGCACCTGGCTCATCGACACCATCACGCCCCGCGCGAGAGAACTCGGCGCCGAACTCGTCCCCACACCCCTCGGCGACCTCAACCTCCCCTTCCTGGATGAAGAGGAACACCCCTCCTCAGGCCTCTACGCCCACGAACACACCAGACGATGGAGCACCCTCGTGGACGCGGCCGACGGCTTCCTGGTGGTGACGCCCGAGTACAACTACGGAATGCCCGCGACCCTGAAGAACGCGCTCGACTACCTCGGACGCGAGTGGGCATGGAAGCCGATGGGCTTCATCAGCTACGGGAACACCTCTGCCGGCACGCGCTCCGTCCAGCACGCCAAGCAGGTAGTCACCACCCTGCGCCTGGTGCCGTTGGGACGCACGGTCGCCCTACGCATCACCGACACCGTCGAGAACGGACAGATCCGTCCGACCCCAGCCCTGACCGGAGCCGCCGTCGGCGTCCTGGACGAACTGGTACGCGTGGCCCACGCCCTACGCCCGATGCGCGAAGCGACACGCCCCGGCCTCCCTATTGGCCCCCTGCCCGGCTCATACCTCAGGCAACTGACCCCCGATGACGCTCCCGAAGTCACCGTGCTGCAGCGGTGCTGCTGGGCGGACGAGGCCCTCGCCAACGACACTTTGGCCATCCCCGCCCTGCACGAGTCACCGGAACAGACAGCCGAGTGGCTGGCAACCTGGCACACCATGGGTCTGTGGCGCGACGGCCGACTCCTGGGCATGGTGCGCACCCGACGCGTCGACACCGACTGGCACGTGGGCCGGCTCGGCGTCGTACCCGACCTACGCGGCCAAGGACTGGGCCGCTGGCTGCTGCGCACCGCCGAAGCCACAGCAGAACCGAACTGCCACCGCATCGTGCTGCACACCGGCGCGCGCAGCCGACACAACATCGCCCTCTACCAGAGCGAGGGCTTCCGGCCCGAGTCACTCACCGGAGAGAACGGAACCGTACGTCTCACCAAGGACAACTCCGTAGAAGCGCGGCTTGGCCGTCCGGTCGCGCGAGCGGATTGATGAGCCAGCCGGCACCGGGTGAATGAACCGCACTCGCATGGCCGGCGAACGGACCCGTTCGTCCGCGACAGGTTCACCGACGAAGGGCAGGTCGTGGGACGGGAGTTCACTGCCGTCACCCGCGGCGCCACCCACGCCCAATGGGTCCTCATGGCCGCCGGAGCCCTTCTCATCGGCCTTGCCGCATTCCGGTCATCCCGGGGGTCCTGTTCCCGTTGCCGGACTGAGCGCAATGGGCTGGGACGGGGAGTTTCTCGGAACCGCGATCCTCACGGTGTTCTCGTGCTGCGTCCGCCTGATCGTAGAAGCATCCGGCACACTCGAAGAACGGAGGGCACGTCGCCGGAAGCGTCGCGGCGCGCCCCGCGTTTGACCTTCGCTTCGTCGTTCCCGCCGCGTGGATGACGGAACTGACTTGACGTCAGGGGAGTGGTGGGTGATGCACCTCACGCGACCCAACTGCCGCGCGCGTACAACCCTTCCGGCTCGTTGCCGATCAAGAATGTGCGGCCGCGTTGGCCGTACGTGATGCAGGGCCGCCCGTCCCGTGACCTGCATCCGTCTTTGGATCGTCGATACCGGAGCCTCTTCATGTCCCAGCACTCCCGCAAAAAGCTGACGTCCGGCAAGAAGGTGACCCTCGGCGTCAGCGCGCTGGCCGCCTCAGGGCTCACTGTCGGCCTGCTCGTCACCCCGTCCGCGATGGCGGGCGGGACCGGCGCGGGGGAGGCCTTGGAGCAGAGCAAGGCCGCAGCCGCCGACGCCTCGGCGGCGGAGGATGCCGCGCCCAAGGCCAGGTCCCTGGCCGATCCCACCGCCGACGTCACCGTCGTCTCCGGCATCACCGTCAACGGCGGAAACAGCGCGAGCGTCGGGACGACGAACACGCAGACGATCACCGTGAAGTGGACGGTCAGCGGCGGGGCGACGCTCTACGGCAGCAACGCGTCGCTGTGGCGCGGCACCGACCTCGACAGCGGACTGGAGCAGTTCATCAACTCCGAGCAGCTCGAGGCGGACACCGACCCCTGCGTCCCGTCCGGCGACGCCACGTTCAAGTGCACGGCCACCTTCAAGATCGACCCCCAGAGCGACCTGACGAACGAGGACGCCGGAGCCTGGAAGATCTCTCTCTGGGCGATCACCGAAGCGACCACCGACGTGGACACCGACAACGCCAAGACCTGGTACCTCAAGCGCTGGTCCCGCCTGAGCAACAACGCGGCCCCCGAGCCCGTCGCCAAGGGCAAGACGATCACGATCACCGGCAAGCTGGAGCGCGCCAACTGGGACACCCACAAGTACGCGGGCTACACCCAGCAGACCGTCCGCCTCCAGGAGCGCTCGCTGACCGGCTCGTACGCCACGACCAGCAGCCACAAGACCGGCACCGGCAGCCTGGCGGGCGTCGAGAAGCAGACCCGCACCGCCACCACCGACCGCTGCTACCGCTACAAGTTCGAGGGAACCTCCACCACCCCGCCGGTCACCGCGACCGGTGACTGCGTCGACGTGCGCTGAGCCCACTGCCGGGCTGACCCCACAGGGCCGGCCCGGCGGCGGGCCCATGCTCACCCCCGTGCCGGCCGGCGGATCTCTCGGACCGGTGCGGGCTGCCCCCGCTCGCGCCCGGACCGAGTGGGGGCACCTGAGAGTGGGAGGGACATGCGTGTGACTGATCAATATGACGGCTCGGGCCGCGATCTCGTACTCGTGGGTGGATCGAGCTCTGACGATGTCGCCTTTGTTCACCGTGAGGCGCTGCGTGTCCTGCGTTCCGGCATCGACGCCGCTCACCTGGACGCCTACAGCGACGACGCCTGGCCTCCCGGAGTTCTGCGTTCCTATGAACGCGCGCTGTCCCTGGCCGGCCAGGCGGTGACGCACGGAACGCGCAGCCGACGCGATGACCCTGGCATGGGCATCGACATCGACGTCCGTGACGACGCGCAGTTCGAACTGCTGCTGGACCTGGTTCCCCATACGATCCACGCCGAGGGCTGGCGAGGGGACCAGTTGGTCTTCAACACCAGCGATTCGGGAACCGCACTGTGGATGACCGTCACGCATACACAGGAGGCAGCACTCCGGTTCCGACTGGAAGCGCAGGGAATCCTGTGGAGCGTACTGGCCGTCCAGCCTCCCGGCCGTTGAGAAGCACGCACGGTGGGTCGAACTGGGCCCGTGCGTGGACGAGGAGCAGGACGTGATCGACGTCCGGGCCGCCGGCGCGGGGTGGGGATGGGGTTAGC
This sequence comes from Streptomyces sp. NPDC025806, assembly GCF_055558275.1. Classification (NCBI taxonomy): domain Bacteria; kingdom Bacillati; phylum Actinomycetota; class Actinomycetes; order Kitasatosporales; family Streptomycetaceae; genus Streptomyces; species Streptomyces sp. NPDC025806. The sequence continues at coordinate 445,526 of NZ_JBVHMU010000005.1, forward strand.
CGGCGGGTGAGTCGCTGGCCTTGCTCACCGGGCTGACCTCCATCTTCCCGCCGTCCTCGCCGTCGGTGACGGGGAGGCTGCCGGCCGGCCACTTCAGGGTGAAGGGCTCGGTCTCGTTCGGGGCGTGACCACCATGTCGGTCAGCCGCACGCCGGAGCCGCCGGTGTTGTTGACCGGGTACGTGATGTTGAAGGCGGCGGTGTCGCCCTCCTTGAGGGTCTGCGGTGTGGCCTGTTCGCCGTTGCGGTCCACGGAAATGGTGTCGCCCAGGGACGTCTTGATGTCGACACCCGGGAAACCGCTGATGCGGCAGTCGGCGCCGGCGACGTTCTTGAAGGTGACCGTGACAACGCCGTTCGTCTCGTCCGTGGTGTTGTTGGCGGCGGTGGCGTCAAGCACACCGGAGCGACACATGTCGACCTTGCCCTCGCTGGTGGCACCGTTGCTGGTGTCGGCGCCCTGCTCGCTCCCGCCGGTGCCGGCGCTCTGGCCCGCCTGGTCCGCCCCGCCGGTGCTGTCTGCCGACGCGGTGGGGCTGGTCTGCGTGCTGTCCGACGCGTTGTCCTCGCCGTTGCAGGCGGTCAGGGTGATGCTCAGGACCGCGGCCGCAGCGGCAAGGACGCTCGTGCGAGCGAGGGTGCGGGTCATGATGATGTTCTCCAGATTCCGGTGCAGCCCCCCGCGTCGGCGGGCTACTTGTAATCACCACCTTGCCCGGCGTCGTCGCCGTTTCGTCGCCTTCCCGCTGCTGCGTGGTCGTTGTCCGGATGCCTCGCATGATCCGGATGGTGTGGCGAGGGCGCGTTTTCGTCATGCACCTCGAAGGAACGGGGCCACCGTGCTGTCTTCGATGTTCGGTGCCGGCGAGGAGACGGCGACCGTCCACCTCGGCCGACTCCACGTCGCCGACGTCTTCCTGTGGTGCGCCTGCTCATCCAAATGAAAGCCGGTTGCCCACTCGCTGAAGCGAACAGGGCGCGAGGCACATCTGCGGCTCCCCTTCCGGGCCCGCCGATGGTTGTGGGGCCGGGCGACACTGCGCACCGTCAAGCCTTCACCCACGCCCACGCCATCGAGACCGGCAAACCCTGAAGCGACGGGGGAGGGGAGCCTAGTACTCGCCCGTCCGGGGCGGGCGTGCTGTTCGCGCGGCAGCGGATGCGGCCGGAGAATCCGGTGGACCCGTGCCCTGGGGCCGCTCCGGATCCGATGGTGTGTGCCGCGTGCGTCCCGTCCAAGCGATGCGCTTTGGTACAGGAGGGCGCGGCGATGTCACCGAACGCACCCGGCTACAGCCTGGCGGGCTCCGGTCCGGGCCATGCCGCCCGGTGGTCCCGAAATATTCCGGACGATAACCTTAAATACATACATAACCGTCATTCGTGTACGGCAGAAAGCGGATCGGAGCGCGTTGCGGAGGTGGCAATGCGGGCACCTTGGGAGACCTTGGTCGCGGGGCCGGCCGATGCGGAGCGATCGGTTCTGCTCCTGCCGGGCGGGGCCTGCGCGGCCCGGTCGTACGACCTGGTGATGGCCGAGCCGGCACTGTCCGGCGTCCGCCTCGTGGCCACGACGCTTCCCGGCAACGCTGGCGCGCCGCTGTCGGAGGACGTGACCATCCCCGCGCTGGCTCGTCGCGCCGGTGAGCTGGCGCGGGAACACGACTGCGACGTGGTCGCGGGATTCTCGCTCGGGGCGACGGTGGCTTTGGAGATGGTGCTGTCAGGGCGGTTCCAGGGCCCGGTCGTACTGCTCGGGATCAGCTTGACGACTCCGGACGAGTCCAGGTTCTTCCGGACTGTCGTACGGGCATCGCAGAGGGTCGGCAGCTGGCCGACGGCGCTGATGATGGGACTCATGCCGCTCATGGCGAGGTCCGCCAAGACGCCTCAGGCGCACAAGGACGAGCTGATCGAGGACTTCAAGCAGAACAGGGCCGCCGATGTGGTCCGTGTGACCGGCGATTATCTCGACTACCTCGCCGCGGGCCGGGACCCGGCCACCGAACTCGCCGCGCTGGACACCCTTGTGTGGATCGTCCACGCCGAGAAGGGGGACGGCGGGCTTACCAGTGCGGAGCGCGCCACCCTTGAGTCCGCTCCCCACGTATCCGTGGTGACGATCCCTGGCGCGGTGTTCCTCCTGCCGGACGTGGCGCCGCGGGAGACCGCCGAGGTCATTGCCGCGGCCCTCGCACGTGGCTGAACAACTCCCAGGTATCGGTCACGTTCCGTGAGGTGCCCGGGCTGAACCGCTACATGTCCTACATGGCCGACGCCTCCCACCCCGCGCCTTCCTCGCCGGCCCGTCCCGGATCGCCGTTCTCGCGCTCACCCGAAGCCGGAGGAGTGTCCGTACCCTCCGCGACGTGACTACATCGGCAAGGCTTCCCCTCGGGGCAGTCGGACGGTTCGAGTGTCAGGACGCGGACGCGACGTTCAGCCGCCGACCTTTCCGGCGTCGATGCGCCGACCACGCGAAGTGTCCACCACGACGGGGATGCCGTCCGGGATCCGTCCTTCGAGCCGGTCGAGCAGGGACTTCACCGGCGGGAGTTCGCCCGGGGTGCGAACGTGGATGTACATCGTCCGGGAGGCGGCGTCGACACTCGTGACGGACGCGTCCGGCTCCTCGGCGAGCCACTGTTCCGCGGCGTCCTTGGTGCTGCCGGTCCAGGCGTTGAGCAGCAGCGTCGTCGCGGTGTTGGCCGTCAGTGGAACGAGCACGACGACGAACAGCAGAGTCATGGCGGCAGATGCCCTGCCGGCTGGGCGTCCGGCCGCCTTGTCCGCCTCCGCGGCGTAACCGAGCGATGCGAAGACCACCATGCCGGCGAAGACCAGGGCGAAGAGGTTCGACACGAACAGCGCCAGCGCGCCCAGGGCCAGCCATCCCGACAGCTGCCCCAGACACACCCCGGTCACGACGAGCGGCGGGACGAGGGAGATGGCGATCGCGACGCCGGGCAGCACGGCGGCGACGTCCCGGCGGGCCAGCGCCACCGCTCCGGCGAAGCCGGTTGCCAGGGCGGCGATCAGGTCCATCAGGCCCGGCGAAGTCCTCGAGGAGATCTGACTGTTCGACAGCAGGTCGTAGTTGCTGGGCAGAAACACCGACATGACCATCCCGAGCGCGACCACCAGCAGGCCCGCGAGGAGGACGACCGTGGCCGATCCGGTGCGACGGCGCAGCACCGATCCGAGGGCGATGCCCATGATGGGTGTGGAGAGCGGGGCGATGATCATGGCGCCGATCACGGTCGCCGTCGAGTCCGTGAGCACCCCGCCGGCCGCGATGATCGAGGACAGCGTCAGCATCGTCCAGAAAGCAGAACGCTTGGACGCGGTGTCCCCGGTCGACAGGACGAGATCCTGTGTCAGTTCGTCCAGCGAGCGGCGCTGAGCGGCCGGAAGAACACGGGCGCGAACCTTGCTCGTCATGCGTCCAAACAACCACGACGAGGAGGGCTTCGGCGGGCAGGACACGAGCAGATGATTCCGGCTTCAGCCTGGGGCTCAGCGGAGCATCTCCTCCTTGGCCTACTGGGTACTCCGTCTCGCGCTGGCCCATGCCCTTGCCCTGGGCCAGGACGTGGACGATCACAACGAGGAAGGGGGCCGGGATCACGAAGACGAGCCATCCCGTCTTGGCTCCGCCGCCGAGGTCGTCGTCCTTGAAGATGTCGCCGATGACCCGGAAGAGCAGAAGGATCCACAGGAAGTCGTGACGTGCTTCGTCGTCACCGAGCTCCCACCGGAGTGAGTGACTGAGGGCGACCGAGGTCCGTGGACGGACGGCGCGAAGGCTGGTTCAGCGGCCGAGAATGCGGCTCTTCTGGGCCTCGAACTCGGCCTCGGACAGCACTCCTTGTTCCTTGAGCTGCGCGAGCTCCTTCAACTGGGCGATCGTGGCGTCCATCGTCTCCCCGGCCTGCGGCTCGGGTGCGGCCTGCGGCGCGCTGTAGACCTGCTGGGGAGCCGACGTGGCGGCGCGCTCGTAGTCCTGCTGCGCCCAGCGGCCGGCTTGTCGGCGCGACACCCGGTTGGACACGGCGGTGGCGGTACCGGAGATGATCGCGGTGCGCGCGACACCGCGGAGAAGACCAGGCATGACGGATTCCTTGTCGTCGGTCGGCGTGCTGCCGTCAGGAGGCGGACCGGGACTCGGCGGCCTCCAGGCTCGCCAGGAGGTCCTCGGCCGGGATCCTGCCGTTGGCCACCATGCGCGCTCCGCTGCGGCGCAGGGCAGCCGCGAGGGGCGCGGCCCACAGGTTCTCGTACACGAGGACGCCCGCGGAGCTGCCGGGTTCGAGGACGGCGGCGGCCTCCTGAAGGTCGTCCTCGCCGAGCAGCCCCGATGAGGCTCCCTCGAACACGGTCAGGTCGAGTTCCCCGTCGCCGTCCAGGTCCTTGACCTCGACGGCGATGACCGAACCGTCCTCGTCCTTGCGTACGAAGGCCAGGTCGAGGACGCGGATGATGCTCCGGTCGACGAGATCGAGCAGCAGGGGCAGGCCTTCTCCCGTCATGCGATTGCCCGGGAACTCCAGGATCAGGTAATCGACGGGTCCCATCTCGGAGAGTTCGTCGTCACTCATTGCGACTCCTCGCTGGCGGCTCTCCGCCTCCGACGGTACGGCGAAACGGCCCCCCGCCGGCACTCATGGCCGCTCTCATTCCAACACCGCAGGCCTCCACACGCACCTTCGTGGCGGCCGGGGATGGCCTCCGTCAGGTGAGCTCGTAGAGGCTTCTGCCGACCAGCCAGAAGCCCACCGTCAGGGACAGCACGACGACGGCCTGGTCCTGGTGTGTCGTGATCGCACGCATCAGAGCTTGCAACCGGGCCTGGGCCAGAGCGGGCCGGAACGCCGCGTGCAGCTCCATCGCCAGAAGGCTGGAGGTGGACAGCAGGCAGTAGAACATCAGCGTCAGCCAGGTGACCGCCTGCGACAGGTCGGCGTTCACCACGGTCGCCGCGCCCGCCGCGACCATGCCCCAGGGCTGGAGCAGAACGGCCATGCCGGCGGCCGACCACGCCGAGGCGTTACGCAGCTTTCCGAGCCAGGCCGGCTCCTGCCTCGGACGGCGCTCCTTGCGCTGTTTGTAGGCGCCGAACAGGACGAGACCGGCCCCGATGGCGAGCTTGAGGGCGAGGGCGGCGGTTGACGGAGCACTGTGTTTCTTGGGCGGTGACCCGTCGGTGAGGAGCAGCATTCCGGCGATCACCAGCACCAGGCACGCCAGCCAGGCGAGGACGAAGACCAGCCCTTTGAGCAGCCCTCTGTCGCCGGACAGCAGAAGGATCAGGGCCATGGCCGGCAACGGGTGGAGCGTGATCGCCAGGCCGATGAGGATCATGTCGAGTGTCATCTGCGGGCGCTCTCGTCATCGGGGCCGCGGACGTGTCGGCCGAACCCACCCAGCCACGAATCGGCGGTGGGCGCGAAAGGTGGATGCCCATTGGAGCGAGCGGCCCCCGAGTCCACGCCACCCGTTCAGCGGACGCGCCGCCCGAGGGCCGGGCGGCGCTCGTAGCGTCCAAAACGGGGCCTCCACAGCAACAACGGCACCCCGGCACCCGGGAGCCACGACAGCCCCGGCCCGGACCGCGAGATCAACTGGCTCCCCGCACCCGAGGGCAGCTTCAACGTGTTCCTCCGCCCGTGCCGGCCCCGGCAGTCCGCCCTCACCGGCTACGCCGACAGAGGCAAACCCTCCAAGGCCGGCCGCCGACACGACACCTGGGACACCGCACCGTGAGCGAACGCGTCATCACGGCCCAAGAGCCGTGCATTCCTGTTCCTCGACTCCCACCCCGGCGGCTGCGAGCAGCTGGCGGACGAGATGCGGCAAGGCCGTCCCGGCCGCCGGTCCGCGCGCCGCCGGCCAGCGCTCAGCGCACAGGCCGGTAGGTCGCGATGATCACGCCGCTGCTGGTGGGTTCGGCGCTCACCAGTTCCAGCTTCTTCAGAGAGGCGTCGTCCTCGAACAGCTTCTTTCGGCCCTCGCCGGCCACCACCGGGTGGATCAGCAGTACCAGCTCGTCCAGCAGATCCAGTTCCAGTAGGGAACGCACCAGCGTGGGGCTGCCCGCGACGGTGATGTCCTTGCCCTCGCCGGCCTTGAGCTTCTCAATCGCGGCCGTCAGATCGCCGTTGACGAGGGTGCTGTTGGCCCAGTCCTCCACGCTGTCCAGCGTGGACGAGACGACGTACTTGGGCGAATCGTTGATCCACTTGGCGAAACCGGCGTCCTCGCCGCTGGTCACCGTCGGCCAGTACCCGGCCCACTCGGTGAAGGTCACCCGGCCCATCAAAATCGTGTCCGCGGTCGCCAGCGCCTTTCCCAGCGCCGCGCCCATCTCCTCGTCGAAGGCGAACTGCCACTCGTTCGGCGACTGGACGACACCGTCGAGCGAGATGAACGGACTCGAAACGACCTTGCGCATGATTCCTCCGTGATGAGTTCCGGGCCCTCTGCCCGGTTACTGCCCGGGGCCCTGCCACCGGGACGAGCCGACCCCGTCGGCTACGCCAGGAAACCTACGCGGGCACCGAGGACGAGGGCTTGTACAGAAGCGACAGGGGCTCGGTCACATCCGGACTGCTCAGTCGAGTGGCGGTTCGGCCGATGTACCGGGTCAAGGACCGCGCCAGATGCGGCTGGTCGAAGTAGCCCAGCCGGTGCACGACGTCCAGGGCCCGCGCACCCTCCTGGATCAGTACCGCCGCCTCACGGGCGCGATGGATCTGCCGGATGGCGCCTTGGGTGAGACCCGTCGCCGCGACAAAGCGGCGCTGCAGGGTGCGCTCGGAGACATCGGCGGCAGCGCCGTCGAGCACGGCGGGCACGATCGGGTCGCAGTCCACGATGCCCTCACGCACCATGCGCCGTACGAACGCCTCCGCATTGTCGTAATCGGGCGGGTGCCAGCTCGAGCCCTTCAGCCAGACGGAGCGCCGTGTCACATCCGGGATCTCCGCGCCACCCCCCACGAGCCGGCCGACCGGGATGTGCGGCATCGAGGTACCCAGCGCAAAGCTGATACCGAAGAACGTGGCGTCCTTGGGGACATCCGCCAGACATGCGCTGGGTTCCGGTCCCATGACGGCCGCCTGGACCTGACCGTCGTGCTCCCAGAAGACGAGCTCCCAGTGCGATGCCGCGATCGACATCATCCGGCCCACTTCGTCACTACGGCTGCGCCACACCCGCTCGATGTACGGCAGCTCCGACGGCCTGCTCTCGATCTCCAGACCCAACCGGATCCCCCCCCGTTCAACGCAGCCGGAGCCGCCAGTGTGCCACGCCGTCATGACGGTCAGGCGGCCCGCGATGGACCGGCGCGGATCGGTCCGACCGAACATTTCGCAATTCTTGTTGCAGTCGCGGGAGGATGTCCGGCTGGCAAGAATGGCGCTGGGTGCGGTTCCATTGAAGGGGTGAGCGATTCGATCTCGCGAGCCGCTGTGCTCAGTGGCTGTTACGAGGGTTCGGCGTAGGCGATGTGGATGCCGCAGACGGTGCAGCGGAAGAGCATCGCGGTGGCGCTTTCGCCGAGGTGGGCGAGGAGTACGGCAGGTCAGCGGGGCAAGGTGCCGTCGGGGGCGGGCGGTATAGGGGTTCGAGTACTGAGCTGATGGGTGAGGGCGTCTCCGAGAGCGGAGTCGAGCGGGCCGGCGTGGTCGATACCGAGTTGGGTGGCCAGGTCCGTGGCGTGGAGACGAACGGCGGCCTCCAGGAGTCGGGCGTACGCGTCAGCGGCGCTACGTAGGCGGTGTCTAGCGGACAGGGCGAGCACAGCGGCGAGCGGAGCGGCCGGCCACCACCATGCACTCAACGGTGCGTAGAGCAGGGCCCAGCCACCCAGAGTGGTCGCGCGGTTGAGAGCCTGTTCGGCGGTGGTGATCTCGTCGCGAGTGATCTCGGGCAGTGTCAGCCACAAGTGGGGCCAGAGCACGGGCAGGTCCAAGTGGTGGTCGCGCTCTAGGCGCACCGCGACGGCATGAATGCGGTCGCCGCTCCATGTGGGCCGGTTCGGCTCCTCGGACGCTATGCGCTGCAGCGCCCGGTGTGCGGCCATCCGCGGCGAGGGATCGGTTCGGCTTCCGCTCCTGGCCAAGCTGGCGGCATCAGCGTTGAGTTGTTCCCAGTAGTGGTGCGTGGCGATGGTCCATTGGGCATGGCGCCGAGCGACGCGGGCACGGGGCCACAGCCGCAGAGGGCGTGGCCAGGCGTGCCAGTCCGCGGCGAGAGTGATGCGCTGAATCAGTGTTCCCAGTCCTTGGGCGGCGAGACCGGCTACAGCGGCAGCGGCGAGGACGCCGGTGAACAGTACGACTTGGCCGCCGAGTGTGCCGGCGGAGGTCCGGGCACATTGAGTGAGCCAGTCGGTGAGTCGACGGTGGTCCAGGGCGTGAGCCTGGCCGAGGACATGGGCGGTGGTCGCGGCTGCCAGGTACAGAACTCCTGGGAGAACCAGAAGCGTCATCCAGCGTTCGGCGAGCTTCTGCCCCAGGGCGTTGAGGAACCCTGGCACAGCTACAGCTGCTCTTTGTGCAGGGGCTGGCCGCTTATCCGACAGTGAGGCGTGTCCGAGTCGCTGGGCCAGCTGAAGCGGGAGCATCGTCCCGTGGGGCACAGCAGCACCCACCTGTCGGGCGGAACGGAGTTGACCCCGAGTGGGCTCAAGCCGCGCGTGCCACCATGGATGCCCACGGCGTCGCCCGCGGCGAGGAGGGCGTGGTGGAGTGCGCTCAGGTGTTCCGAGGGATCATCCCCGTTGCTGAGCGCCGTCAGCACGTACTCCAACGGAACGGCGCCTTCGGGACAATGTGTCTCGAGAGCGCGACGAATTTGGTCCAACTGTCCACACACGTACGCCACGTCCTCACGTGTGCCCGCACCCTCTGTGCGCCGACCAGACACTCAACACCTCCACAAGTCCTGGGACAACATGACGTTGTGGTTCGAAAGCTTGCTGGACGGGGCAGCTAGCCGTCTACGCTCGGAAGGGACGAGTCACTCTCCTCGGGGGAATCAAGGGGGATTCATGGGGGAGTCAGAGAGGTTGCTGGCCGCGGTCCGGGCCAGAGTGGAGCAGGCTCGACAGGGAAACCTGGCGGCGGTCTCGGATCCGGCGGCGCTCGGCGAGGCGCACAGTTTGGCCGCGTCTCTTCCCGATGATCCGCAAGCCGAGCACACTCTCGGCTGGTTCTACTGCTTCCGGATGGCCGCGATTCACCCCGCTCCGGTCGAGGACGACCTCGCAGCCGCGATCAGATACTTCAGCAGGCTTTTCCTCGCGGGACTTGACGACATCCCACAGTCGTTGTTGTCGCCCATCGCCGAGTTAGTGGCTCCCACCGCGCTGGATGCGATTCAGCGCCTTCGGGCCCAACGGAGACCGGCGGATCTAACACTCGCGGCGGACTGGTCGAGACGCGTAGCTGGCCACCTGCCCGAGGGACACCGCCTTCGCGGCTCCTACTTGATGATTCTCGGGGACGTACTGGACCGCCGGTTCGAGCTCACGGGAGACCTGCGGGACACGGAGGAGGCGGTGGAGGCATACCGCGGTGCCGCCCGCGCGACCTCCGACGACCATCCCCATGCAGATGTGCCGCTCCTGACCCTCGCCGGCTCGTTGAGAAAGCGGTTTCAGCGCACAGGGGATTTCGCAGATCTGGACCACGTGCTGGAGGCATATCGCGATGCCGCGGCAGTCATGCCTGACGACCACCCCAGTCTCATGGCTCACCTGGCGCAACTCGGCAGCCTCCTGGAGATCCGTGCCGAGCGCACAGGAGATCTGACGGACTTGGACGAGGCGGTGGAGGCTTACCGCGGTGCCGTCCGCGTGACTCCCGAACACCATCCCCACCGAGATGCGCCGCAGTGCGCGCTCTGCACCACATTGATGCGGAGGTTCGAACGCACAGGGGATTTCGCAGACCTGGACGACGTGGTGAAGGCATATCGCGATGCCGCGGCAGTCATGCCTGACTCCCACCCGGCTCGCGGGGCTTTCCTGGCCGATCTCGCCACAGCCCTGCAGATCCGTGCAGAACGCACCGGAGACCTGGAGGACCTGAACGAGGCCGTGGACGTGGGCCGCTTCGCCGTGCAAGTCACCCCCGAGGGTCATCCCAGCCGCGCCATGTATCTGTCCGGGCTCAGTGCCGGGCTGAGTCAGCGGTTTCGGCGTGCCGGGGACATGAGAGACCTGGACGAGGCGGTCGACGTGGCACGAGCCGCGATCCAGTCCGCTTCCGACGATCACCCCCGCCAGGATGCCCCTTGGGCCAACCTCGGTTCCGCACTGCAGGCCCGGTACGAGCGAACCAGGAGTTTGGAAGACTTGAACGAGGCCGTGGACGCGATCCGTCGCGCGGCCCGTGCCACCCACCACTCCGACTCCGATCGGGGCATGAACTGGTCTGCCCTGGGCGTCGCCCTGCAAGCCCGGCATGAGCGCAGCGGGAACGTGGCCGACTTGGAGGAGGCCGTGGAGGTGGGCCGAATCGCCGTGCAGCTCACCGCTGACAATCATCCCAACCGTGGCATGTATCTAGATACTCTCGGCTCCGCTTTGCGAGCCTGGTCCGAACAGACCGGCGACACCGGGGCACTGGATGATGCGGTGACGGCATATCGCTCCTCCGTGAGTGCCACCCCACGAGATCACATCAATCGATCCTCGGCCCTCTCCAACCTCGGCGCCGCCCTGTTGACCCGCTACAAGCACACCTCAGATCCGGCGGACTTGGATGAGGCCGTGGACGTGGGCCGAGCTGCTGCACAGGCCATCCCGGACGACCACCCCGATTGCGCCACATACCTGGCCAACCTTGGGACTGCCCTGCGGTTCCGCTTCTCGCTCACGGGCAGTTCGAAGGACCGGGACGAGTCGCTGGCCGTATGGGGGCGCATTGTCGGTCTGCGGGAGGCCGCGCCGTGGCTACGGATCCGTGCAGCGCGGGCAGGTGCGGATTTGGCGGCCTCCTCGGATCCCGGTCTGGCCGCAGATCTTCTGGAGAGGGCAGTGTTGACACTGCCGGAAGTGGCCCCGCGCCGATTGCAGCGCGGAGACCAGCAGTACGTCCTCGGCCGCGACGCCGACGGGCTTGCCGCGGACGCGATCGCCCTGGCCCTCGCAGATGACGGCGTCGATGCGCAGACACGGGCCGTTCGCGCCCTGCGCTTGGCCGAAGCCGGGCGCGCCGTGCTCAATTCCCAGATGCTGGACACGCGCAGTGACTTGACCGGCCTGCGCGGGCAACACCCGGCTCTGGCCGAACGGTTCTCCAAGCTTCGCGAGCTGCTTGACCAGGACCTCACGGACACCACTGCCTTTGCCGGAGCCGGCGGGCCCGGCGGACCGGTTCTCGATCGTCATCGTCTGGCGGCGGAGCTGGAGGAGTTGCTGGCACGCATCCGAGGCTGCGAAGGGTTCACCGATTTCGGCCTGCCGCCCAGCTTCGATGATCTCCTGGCCCAGACCGCCTACGGCCCCGTGGTGACGTTCAACGTCAGTGGTTACCGCAGCGACGCGCTCATACTCACCCGCGACGGTGTCACCTCGTGCGCGCTTCCGCAGCTCACCATGAACGCGGTCCGCGAGCAGATCAATGCGTTCTACCAGGCGCTGGGCCAGGCGACAGCGCACGAGGGCGACCGGATCGCTGCCCAGCAGACGTTGCGTCAGGTCCTCGAATGGCTCTGGGAGGCTGCAGCCGAACCGGTTCTCTCAGCCCTGACGGATCTCGGTGTGGGGGCCCCACCGCCTCAGCGCAGGGAACCTCTGCCGAGAGTGTGGTGGGCCCCCGGCGGGCTCCTCGGGCTGCTGCCCCTGCACGCTGCCGGTTTCCACACCGACCCCGAGCGCGGGCTCCACCGCCGCACCGTCCTGGACCGGGTGATCTCCTCGTACACCCCCACCATCCGCGCCCTGCGCCATGCCCGTCGGCATCAGCGCCGACCTGCCGACGCCGCCCGGTCCCTGATCGTCACCATGCCAACCACCCCGGGCCTCAATCCACTGCCGCACGCCCCTGAGGAGGCCCGCCGCATTCGGTCCCTGCTCCCCGGCCCGATACAGCTCACCGAACCCGCACCCGGCAACGGCGGTCTCCCGCCGAGCGCCGAAACCCCCACGACAGCTGCAGTCCTCGCCCATCTCCCCCAATGCGCCATCGTCCACTTCGCATGTCATGGCACCAGCGACCGCGCCGACCCCTCTCGGAGCCGACTGCTCCTGCACGACCACTCCACCACGGCGCTGACCGTCTCTGCGCTTGCTCAGGTCAAGCTTGAATGCGCGCAGTTGGCCTACCTCTCCGCATGCAGCACCGCTGACCCCGGCAGTGCCGACCTGCTCGACGAAGCGATTCACCTCACCAGCGCGTTTCAGCTCGCCGGCTATCCCCATGTCGTGGGCACCCTGTGGCCCATCGACGACGCCACAGCCGTCGAAATCGCCGAATCCTTCTACACGCAGTTGAATACGGATCCGTCCGGCACACTCGACACCGATCAGGCTGCGTCAGCCCTGCACCGCACCGTCTGTGCGGCACGCGACCGCTACCCGGCGACCCCTTCGCTCTGGGCGGCCTACCTCCACTCCGGCGCCTGACCGGCGAGTACGCCATGTCCGCTACCCTCCGCTCGTGCTGCGGGGCCCGCCACCCGGAGCTTCCGATGAACTACACGGCCGAGGCTCCGGCCGTGTGGGACCCGGCCTTCGCCGACGCCGACGACTGCCTGCTGTCCGCAGCCCAGTGCGTGCTTCGCGGACAGCACTTCTTCGTCAAGGGCATGATCGAGATACCGGTCATCGGCAGTGACGAGGTGTTCTCCTGGGGCGTCTGGGTCTCGCTCAGCCGCGAGAGCTTCTCCAGGGCTTTGGACCTGCGGGATACCCCCGGCCGCGAGGCTGAGGAGCCGTACTTCGGCTGGCTCACCACCGAACTGCCGGCCTACCCGACCACCCTCAGTCTGAAGACGCACGTGCACACCCGTCCGGTCGGTGAGCGCCCCTTCGTCGAGCTGGAGCCCACCGACCACCCCCTCGCCGTCGAACAGCGCACAGGGATCACCCTGGACCGCGTGCGGGAGATCGCGATGGCCGTGCTCCACCCCAGCGCGGACCAGCAGCAGTGACCGGCCGGCGCGACGAGCGGGGACTCCACGGCGGCTGAGTCGCGGGCACGGATCGCACTCCTGTTGGCGCCGTGAGCGCTTGAGATGGCAGCGCAGGGTACGCGTGTGGACGCGCCGACTCGCGGTCGACCTTGAGCTGCCGCGTCGACCTCGAAATCGTCCAACGAGCCCCAGGGACAGGGGATTCACCCCGATCCCGAAACGCTGGACGGTCGAGCGAACCTACGGCCGGCTCATGTTTTGTCGCCGCCCTGCCCGCGACTACGAAACCCACCCGCACCGCTCCGAAACCATGATCCACCACGCCCCGACCGATCTCATGGCTCACCGCCTCACCAGTGAGAACGTCATCTCCTGGCGCGACCCGACACCAACGCGCCAAAGCTGCATCCCGGGATGAAACAGCAAGATGAAACGACCTCTCAGTCGATGACCGATCAGCTGTGGGCGGGTCGGGTCTCGTGAGGGGACCGAGCCGTCACGGACACCCTCCAGCAAGCCGTCGCCCGGTTCGTGCACCAGGGCGAACCGGGCTGGACCCCGTACACGACAACCCAGCGCACCACCTACCTGTTCGACGAGCAGTCCCGCGACGTGTCCGACCCGAGCCGGCCCCGCCGCCTCGCCTGGGACGGGCTTCCGGACTGCTGAAGCGCGGTGGAGCCGGGCCCGCTACACCAGCGTCCCGCCCGGATCCCGGTACACGGTGTCGAGCGCGAGCGACGCGCCGCCGCGCGCCGCCGCGCTGAACCCGAGCGTCGAGGTGAGCACGGTGCAGCCGCCGGCGCCGGGGGCCATCACGCGCTCGGTGAGTTCCTGCTGCACGCGCGCCGTCAGGTGGTCGGCGAAGTAGGTGAACCAGCCGCCGAGGACGATCGCGCGCGGGTTGAGGATGTCGGCGAGCGCCGCGAGGCCGAGCGCCAGGCCGTCGACGATGCTGTCGAGCGCCGCCGTGGTGGCCGGATCGCCCGCGTCGGCGCGGCGGCGGAGTCCCGTGAGGCGTGCCTCCAGGTCGACCGTGGCGTCGCGCACCGGATCGTCGGGTGCGGCGGCGAGTTCGAGCAGTGCCCGCAGGCCGACCAGGGTCTCCCAGCAGCCGCGCCGCCCGCACGCGCACAGTTTCCCGTCGGGCGTCAGACGCATGTGGCCGATCTCGCCCGCGAAACCGGCCGAGCCCCGCAGCAGCCGCCCGTCCGAGATGATGGCGCCGCCGATCCCGGTCTCGCCGGTCACGTAGATCAGATCGTGGATGTCGGCGGCGGCCGCGACCAAGTACTCGGCGACGGCGCCGAGTTTGGCGTCGTTCTCCAACGTGACCGGAGGGCCCTTCGGACCGAGGCGTGAGGTCAGGCCGCCGACCACGTCGACGTTGCGCCACCCGATGTTGGGCGCGTACGACACCACTCCGCTGTCGCGCTCGATCACGCCGGGCGCCGCGACCGTCACCGCCACCGGGCGCATTCCGCGGCCGCGCAGCGTCCGGCAGGTGGCACGGATCACGTCCGCGGTGCGGTCGAGCGCGTCCTCGGCGGCGATTCCCCGGACATCCAGGGCGATGTGGCGTTCGGCGGTCACCTCGCCGCGCAGGTCGAGCGCGATGAGCAGCAGGTAGTCGGCGCTGATCTCCAGGCCGATGCCGCAGATGGTCCGTCCGTCGATCTCCACGGTGCGGCTCGGCCGCCCCACCGAGCCGTCCCTGGCCGTGTCGCCCTCGCGCACCAGACCCCGCTCGACCAGCTCGGCCACCAGATTGGTGATCGTGGCCTTGGGCAGCCCCGTGTCGGCCGCGAGCTGTGTGCGCGGCCGGGGTCCCGCATCGCGCAACAGCCGCAGCACCAGGCCGAGATTGGCGCGGCGCAGCGAGGCGCGGTCGCCCGGCCGGTGCGCCGGGTCGCCTCCCGGATTGCGTACGCCCGGTCCCCGCAGATCTGCCGTCACTCGCGCTCTCCTCGCGTGCTCACTCGTGCTGCCCGTCAACGTACGTGAGTGATCGGCCGTGCGGTGAGGGGCCCACCTGGACGACGGAAGTTTCTCGCCTCACCCCGTTGACGAGGAAGTATTAATTTTGGATCCTAGCCGAACTAATGGCGGGTGCGGTCCTGGAGCCCGGCGACGGAGGCGATGACGAAGGTGCGCAGCACGAAGACGGCCGGTGCGACGTCCGCCCCGGCGCACGCAGAGCCCCGCGACGGCACACGAGCCCGCCTGCACGTGCGGCACCAACTGCGGCCCGGCCACGATCTCGCGGAGCGGGCCCGGGCCCTGGCGAAGGTGTGCCAGGAGAACGAGGTCGACGAGGTCGTCCTGCTGCTCGGCGCCGAGGAGGCGTACACCGGCCACCTCTTCGGCGCCGAGGAGGAGACCTGGTTCGCGGCGGCGGCCGAGGCCCGTACGGTGCTGGCCGCAGCCGGCCTCGACGTCAGCCTCAACCCGTGGGTGACGGTCGGGCACGCGGACCGGGGCCGGACGGACCGGCTCGGCTTCGCCCCCATGGTCTCGCCGAGCGGCCGGCCGGCCGCCGCCCAGGCCTCGTTCGCCTGCCCGGTCTGGCGCTCCTGGCTGTACGCGCACTACGGGCGCTTCGCCACGCTCGGCTTCCGGGTGCTGTGGGTGGAGGACGACTTCCGCTTCCACAACCACGCGCCGCTGGACTGGGGCGGCGGCTTCGAGCCACTGATGCTGGACCGCCTCGCACGGCTCGTACACCGCGAGGTGACGCGGGAAGAGGTGGTGGCGGCCGTCACCCGGCCCGGACCCCCGCACCCCTGGCGGGCCCTGCTCCAGCAGGTGTGGCGCACGGCCCAGCTCGAAGTCGGCGCAGGCCTCGCGCAGACGGTCGCGGACAATTCGCAAGGGACCACCGCGCTGGGTCTGATGAGCTCGCTGCCGGCCATGCACTCGGTCGAAGGCCGCGACTGGGACGCCCTGTTCGGCGCCCTCTCGGTCGGCGGCCGCGTCACGCACCGGCCCCACTTCGCCCCCTACTCCGACACCCCGGCCCGCGCCCTGACCTCCGCCGTGTGGTCCCTGGAGGCCCAGCGCACCCTGCGGCCCACGCACGTGGCCTGCGAACCCGAGATCGAGAACTGGCCCCACACGGCCTGGTCGAAATCGGACACCCAGACCTGGTCCGAGATGGTGACGGCGCAGCTCGCCGGGGCTGACGCGCTGCTCCTCAACGTGCACCCCAGCACGGCCGGCCACCCGGACCGCCACCCCCGGATCGACTCCCTCCTGCGCCGCTCACGCCCGGCCCTCGACTGGCTCGCGCACCGCCGTACGGGAGAAGCGGAACCGCTCGGCGTCGGTCTGCCCTGGCGCCCGGACACCGCCGCGCACCTGGGCACGGACCGCGGCACCCTGCATGAGCTCGCCGCGGACCCCGGGCCGGCGGCGGACTTCCTGCTCGGATACGGCGTGCCCGTCACATCCGGACCGGCACCGGTGCAGGCCCTGTTCGGGCGCTGCCCCGCCGCCTTCGACGACGACCAACTGCGGGCGATGCTGCGCGGCGGACTGCTCCTGGACGGCGTGGCCGCGCAACGCCTCACACAGCGCGGGTTCGCCGGACTGATCGGCGTACGGGCCCGCGTGCACGGCCGCGAAGAGCAGGTCCAACCCGGACCGTACGCCGTCGAGCAGGTGACCGGAGACGCGGAAGCCGTGCTGAGCGTGGACGTGCAGCCGGCGCTCGCCCGCCTCGACGCACTGCCCGGCGCCGAAGCCGTCACCGAGGTCTGGACACCGGACGGCGCGTACTGGGGTGTGGGCCGCTCGCACTTCGTGAACGCGCTCGGCGGCCGGGTCGCCGTGCTCGCCGCGACAGCCCCCGCCGACCTGGCCCGCCGCGACCTCGGGCAGCGACTGCTCCACGCGACCGTGCGCTTCCTTGAGGGCGCGGAACCGAAACTGCCGCTGGTGCACGGCAGTCCGCACCTGATCCCGCACGCCGCCCGCAGCGGCGACCTCGTCCGGCTCGCGGTCGCGAACGGCAGCGCCGATCCCGGCCGGGTACGCGTCGACCTGCCCCCCTCCGGAGCCCTGCCCGACCTGGTGCGGGCCACCGTGCTCGCCCCGCTGGCCGCAACCGCCCCGGTCCCCGCCGCCGCGTCCGGCGGCCACCTCGAACTCGGGTCCGCACTGCCGCACCGCGGCTGGGCGGTACTCGAATGGCGGCCCGCCGCGAGCCGATAGCGGGCCGCCGAACCCCCACCCTCCCCTGAAGCGAGGAGTACCTGTGCCATCCCGTTCCAGAGCACGAGCCGTGAGCGCCATCGCCGCGGTCGCCGCCCTGCTGGCAGGTGCGGCGCTGTCATCCCCGGCAGCGGCGGACAGCGCGGAGCCGACCTACTCCGTGCGCGTCGGGGCGCTGGGAAAGTGGAACAACCCCGACGACACCCCCGCCGCGACGTACATCGACAAGGACGGCACCTTCCACTACCAGTCCGCGCACGCCCTGTACGCCGCGAACGACCCGCGCAAGTGGTCCTTCTACACAGGGACGGACTTCGACTCCGCCAAGCTCGACACCGCACTGAGCGGGGCCGTGAACCCGGCCGACTCCCGCGACCGCAACGACGACACGACCTGGCGCTGCAACAACAGCCCCACCGGCCGCGCGGCGACGTACGCACCGGACACCTCGCACTACTCCCAGAAGAACTACTGCGACCTGGTGGGCGTCTGGGTCGATCCCGACACCGGCGACTGGTACGGCCTCGTGCACAACGAGTTCACCCCCAGCCCCTTCGCTGACGGACTGCACTACGACGCGATCGACTACGCGGTCTCCAAGGACCAGGGCCGGACCTGGGACATCAAGGACCACGTCCTGACCTCGCCGTACAGCACGAAGCGCGGCGACACCGAGGCCTTCCCCAACGACCTCTACTACTACGGCAACGGAGACCCGCGGCTGTTCGTCGACACCGCTTCGGGCTACTTCTACGTCTATTACAACTCCCGTGCCATCCCCAAGGGCGGGGTCTCGGGCGGCTGGACCGACGGAAGCCGCGGGCACGTGGCGCGGGCGCCGATGTCGGCGAAGATGGCGCCCGGTTCGTGGAAGAAGTGGTACGACGGCGCCTGGTCCCAGCCCGGTGTCGGCGGCAAGGAATCCAACATGGAACCGGTCGACGCCGACCACCCGAGCGGCTACACCCCCGTCGAGCACGACTACGACCCGTCGAACGACGGCACCGTCGCCGAACAGGTCGCGGCAGGCGAACTCCCCGCCAAGTCCGACCTGTTGACGATGAACATCGTCTACAACGCCTACCTCGGCCTGTACATCGGCCAGCCCGAGGCGGTCGTCCAGGACAGCAGCGAACCACAGCGCTTCTACGCCACCGACGACCTCGCCACACAGAAGTGGAAGCTGATCGGGGACACCGGCTCGTACAAGACCGGCTCCTGGTACCGCTGGATGCTGGACTCGGTCAACAAGACGGGCTCCACCGTCGTCGGCAAGAACTTCCGCAGCTACTGCTCCTGGCAGTGCTCGGGCGGCGGCAGTGGCGAGTACTACGAGACCTCGATCGGGACGGATTCCCCTGCCACGCCGGTCACCTCGGGCGCCACCTACACCATCACGAACGCCGACGGCCGCGCACTGGCGCAGTCCACCGGCGACGACACGACCTCGCTGCCCGCCGCGAACGGCTCCGCCCGCAGCAAGTGGACCTTCACCGCCGACGGCGACGGCTCGTACCGCATCGCCAACGCGGACAGCGGGAGGCTCCTCGGGGTCGACTCCACCAGGAAGTCGGGCCGGGCCTGGGCGGCGAAGCCGACCGTGACCGCCGCGCCCAAGGGCGGCCCGTCCGTCGGCCAGCAGTGGTTCGTGATCCAGGGCCGGGACGCCTCGGGCCGGCCCACAGGCACGTACAAGCTGGTCAACCGCTACAGCGGCCTGGTCATCGGGATGTCGGCCGACGCCCGCCGCGCGGCCGAGACGACCCCGACCCGCGCCTGGACCGACACCAGCGGCTCGGCGGTGGGCGGCGGCCGGACCCCGGCCGAACAGACCCTCACCCTCGACCGCGTCGGCTGAGCCCGCGCACGACTTCACCCCGCAATATCTGTGCTGGTTCACCCCGCAATATCTGTACTGGCGAATTTAGGATTCAGGTCGACGCACATACAGAATTACTGCCGCCTCAGGCAGAGCCGGAAATTTCGGTGAGCCTGAGGCGGTGGGCGCGTGCTACTGTCGTTCTCAGTTGCAGTTGTGGTTCCCAAAATTCACGGCCTCCCGACGGGATTTATTCCGCCGGGATGAATCTGAAAATGCCGGCTCATTTGCCGGTCGGGGCAATCATCGCGGCGACACGGCTCCGCACGGTGCGGATGCCGATGCACTGCCCCGAAGGAGAATGACATGGCTACAGGTACCGTGAAGTGGTTCAACGCTGAAAAGGGCTTCGGCTTCATCGAGCAGGACGGTGGCGGCGCTGACGTGTTCGCCCACTACTCGAACATCGCCGCCCAGGGCTTCCGCGAGCTGCTCGAGGGCCAGAAGGTCAGCTTCGACATCGCTCAGGGCCAGAAGGGCCCGACGGCCGAGAACATCGTTCCGGCCTGACGCGACTGAAGCACTCACTTGCAGCTGGGGCCCGCATCCTTCGGGGTGCGGGCCCCAGCTGCATGCACTTTGGGGCCGTGGCATCGAAGCAGGACCCTCCGGGTCTGTTCGATTTACGTGTCCCGCCCGGCGTATGCGCGCCGAATTTCTGTGGAGCGAGTCACAGAAGAAATCGGCCGGCGCGGGCTCCTCATGATTTGGGAGTCTCGCGCAGGCCTCACGCGATCGTCTTTTTCGTCGCGTCTCAATCGGCCCCTTCTTGTGACCTTCCGCACTGCTCGACGCCGCGGGGATTCCTTGATGAGTGCCGGATCAAGGAAGGTTCCGCATGAACCGCACACGTACGACCACCGGCTTCTCCCGAACGCGTGACACCGGCCGAACCGGCCCGAAGAACTCCGGCGCGCCCCGCACCGGTCACCCGGCCGGCCGCCCCGCCCGGACACCGGGAGAGTTCGCCCTCCCCGTGACGATCACCCCCGCCCTGCCCGCTGTGGAGCGCTTCGCGGATCTCGACCTGCCCGGGGAGCTCCTGTCCGCGCTAGGCGCGCAGGGCCTGACCGCGCCGTTCGCGATCCAGGCCGCGACGCTGCCGAACTCACTCGCGGGCCGGGACGTCCTGGG
This sequence comes from Streptomyces sp. NPDC025806, assembly GCF_055558275.1. Lineage (NCBI taxonomy): Bacteria > Bacillati > Actinomycetota > Actinomycetes > Kitasatosporales > Streptomycetaceae > Streptomyces > Streptomyces sp. NPDC025806. Next base: position 465,896 of record NZ_JBVHMU010000005.1, read on the forward strand.
CCGGGGCCGCACCGGCTCGGGCAAGACCCTCGCCTTCGGCCTGGCCCTGCTCGCCCGCACCGCCGGACGCCGTGCCGAACCCCGGCAACCGCTCGCCCTCGTCCTCGTACCGACCCGTGAACTCGCGCAGCAGGTCACCGAAGCGCTGACCCCGTTCGCCCGCGCGGTGCGACTCCGGCTGACCATGGTGGTGGGCGGCATGCCGATCCGGCGCCAGGCGACCGCGCTGCGCGGCGGAGCCGAGATCGTCATCGCCACGCCCGGGCGGCTGGCAGACCTCGTCGACCGCGGATTCTGCCGCCTGGACCAGGTGGCGATCACGGTCCTCGACGAGGCGGACCAGATGACCGACTTGGGCTTCATGCCCCAGGTCACGGCGCTGCTCGACCAGGTGCGCCCCGGCGGGCAGCGCATGCTGTTCTCGGCCACGCTCGACCGCAACGTCGACCTGCTCGTGCGCCGCTACCTCAGCGACGCCGTGGTGCACTCCGTCGATCCCTCCGCGGGAGCGGTCAGCACCATGGAGCATCACGTGCTCCATGTCCGGAGCACCGACAAGCACGCGACCACCACCGAGATCGCCGCGCGCGACGGGCGCGTGATCCTCTTCCTCGACACCAAGCACGCCGTCGACCGCCTCACCGAGCACCTCCTGGGCAGCGGAGTGCGGGCCGCGGCCCTGCACGGCGGCAAGACGCAGCCACAGCGCACCCGCACCCTGAACCAGTTCAAGACGGGGCACATCAGCGTGCTGGTGGCCACCAATGTCGCCGCGCGCGGCATCCACGTCGACAACCTGGATCTCGTCGTCAACGTGGACCCGCCCAGCGACCACAAGGACTACCTCCACCGCGGCGGCCGCACGGCCCGCGCCGGCGCGTCCGGAAGCGTCGTCACCCTGCTGACCCCCAACCAGCGCCGCAGCATGACCCGTCTCATGGCGACAGCCGGGATCGTCCCGCAGATCACCCAGGTCGGCGCCGGCACGCCCGATCTGCACCGCATCACCGGCGCGCAGGCTCCCTCCGGGGTCCCCGTCGTCATCACCGCACCGCTGACCGAGACCCGCCCGGGCGGCAGGAGGCGCGGGGGCGCGGCATCCCGCCGGCGCCGCCCCGCCGCGGCCACCCCGAGAGCGGCCGCGTAACAGCTTCATGATCAGGAAACTGGCACGTCACTCCAGGAGGCACCTATTGACCCTCGTCCAGATGCACCCCCGCCCGGCCCGCAGCACGGCGCTCGAGACCGCCGACCCCCTCGACCAGGCCGGGCCGCAGGTCTGGGACGCGATGACCGTCGAGGTCGCGCTCTCCCTCATGGCCGCCGCCGGCACCGGACACCTGGTCATCTGCGACGAGGACGGCTCGTACACCGGGCACGTTACCCTCGCGGGGCTCACCGCGGTGCGGGAGAGCCCTCGGTACACCGACCGGACCCGCCTGCGCGACATCGCCGCCGGCTCGGGACTCTTCCCGCCGGTACAGCACACGGTGTCGGGCCCCGGCCGCCTTGCGAGTCACCGGAGCGTCCTCGCCCTTCCCGCCCACCTGTGAGGCATCATGCGCTGCGTCATCGCCCGTTTCCCGTTCGACCTGACGAAGAGCGGTGTGCTCGAGTCGATGAAGGGCGTCAAGCCCGAACCGGCCACCGGTGACCTCGTCGTCATCGGCCGGCGCCATTACCCCGCCAAACAGGTCGGCCAGATCATCACCCGCCAGGACCGCCGCGACTTCAGCTCCGGCGAGGTCGTCAGGGCCATGGTGCAGCTCGGCTTCACCTGCCGTACCGCCCCCACGGCCCCGCCCGGGCCTACCCCCGGACTCGACCCGTACCAGCGGGCCTCCGCACTGCTCGGTTCTCCGCCGGCCCGTCTCCGGTACGGCCAGGTGTGATCCGAACGAAGCGGTGAACTCCGTTCGGCACACACCGGCAGGGCCTCTCCGACCGAGCACTCAGGCCCGGGGCTTCACTTCTGCGCCCCCTGCGGGCTTGCCGGAGGTACGCGTGGTCGCGGCGCGCAGCCACTGGAACGTCCAGGCCGAGGCCTCCTCGCCCGGGCTGGGGCGGGTCGAGACGAGCAGCGTCGAGGTGTCGTTGTGCACCAGGGCAGTGAGGGCGAGGCTGCCGCGGGTGGTGGTGACGGTGCCGCGCAGTTCGGCGTCGTACGGGTCGAGGGTCCAGTCGACGCCCGTGACGTCGCCGGCGAGAGTGAGGGTGAAGTAGCCGATGGGCAGGCGCGAGAAGCCGATCCCGCCGCGCCATTGGCCGCGCTGGTCCTCGACCTCGGTGTGGCTGAGCATGAGCTTCAGCGTGTTCGGCGTACCGCCCTGATAGAGCTGGACACCGAGACGGCCGTTGGCGAGGAACGGGGCGTCCTGCCAACCGGTCGGCAGGCGACGCCAGTTCATGGCCGCGGCGCGCGCGGTCCGCTCGTACGGATCGGAGCCCGGTTGTTCCGGGGCGCCGGCCCACGCGGTGGGGGAGGCCACGCTCCAGGTCGCGGCCGTGGCCGTCGCCGTGGTGGCGGCGATGAAGTGTCTGCGGGTGAGTCGGGGCAGGCGAACTATGGTCAGATACATGATGGTTGTTCCGATCCATGAACTCGTGCTCCCCGCATGGTGCCCGCACCCGCCGCGCACCGGAAGGCCCCGCGCGTGACTTTCGGCGTCACAAATGCCGCAGACATCAGAGGGCTCGGGTCACGGCAGGGTGCCGGCCGTCAGGGGGAGCAACTGCCAGGGCCGATATCGGAAGTGCCGGCAGGCGGGGTCGACGGTGGGGCTGCAAGGATGCGGTCATGGCGCAGGTTCTGAGTCGGCAGGAAGCGTCGGAGGCGGTCCAGGATCACGGGTGGCGCTACATGCTGGGCGCCTTGCAGACGTCGGTCCCGGTCAGCACGTTGGCTCAAGCGATCAGCTTTGCGGCGGACGCTGTCGCAGTGTGCGGCGACGAGGCCGATCGTCATCTCCAGGTCGATGCCCGCCCCGATCGGGCCGTCTTCACACTGCAGTCGCTGGTCCACGCGGCCGTCACTGCGCGGGACATCGAACTCGCGCATCGGATCTCTGCCACCGCTCGCAAGTCCGGGTTTCTGCCGGGGCCCGGCCTCGGCGCGGGGGCACCTCGGTCCGTCCAGGTTCTGGAGATTGCGATCGACGCCCTGAACATCGCCGGGATTCGACCGTTCTGGAAGGCGGTGTTGGGCTATGCCGATGAGGCCGGTGCCGAGGGGCCGCAGGATCCGCTCGTCGACCCGGTCCGGCAGGGCCCGGCCGTCTGGTTCCAGCAAATGGACCGCGCGCGACCGCAGTGCAATCGCATCCATATCGACATCAGCGTTCCGCATGACGAGGCACGCCGGTGGATCGAAGCCGCGCTGGCGGCTGGGGGCCGACTCGTGTCCTCGACCCGCGCCCCTGCCTTCTGGGTGCTTGCCGACCTGGAAGGGAACGAAGCCTGCGTCACCACGTGGCAGGGCCGAGACGGCTGACACAACGGGCCGGCCGCAGCCACTCGCCGCGCTTGTCGCGGTGCCGCGTCAGCTCAGTCGGCGTCCGCCCTGCCGATGAACCAAGCCAGCACGGCCACCCCGACGGGCAGCGCGACAAGGTAGCCGGCGAGGACACCGATGCCCTGATCGGCCGACGCGGGAAAGGCCCAGTTCGCCACTGCGGCCACGAGCAGTCTCGCCGTCACCAGGGCGAGGAGAGCGGTGACGGCGGCAAGCCGGCGGGGAGGGCTCGCCTCGTGGTACAGCTCGATCGCGGGGCTGATCGCCAGGACGCATGTCACGAAGCCGACGAATTCGGTGTCGGGCAGCCATCCGAACGGCCACCCCACCAGAGCGACCAATCCGGAGATCGCGAGGCCGGCCAGCTCCAGCCCGACGGTCGACGACACCGGATCCCACACGGAGCGTCGGACCGAGCCGCTCCCACTGCCCTCTTCATCGGCCACATCGTCAGAGTAGCCATCGGCAGGGCGCACGTCGCCTGTCGTGCAGGTCGCAGCGGACGCGGCGGGTGACGTCGGCCGGGACGTCCGGCAGAACCCAAGTCGCAGCTCCGCGCTCTTGTCACAAACGATCACAGGCGCTTCAATGCCCCCACCCCCACAGGTGGAACGCCCGACTATCGGACGAAGGGTTCCTCTTGACCGCCAAACGCGCCATCCATGCCGTCGCCCTCACCGCGGCCGCCTGCGCCACCGTGCTCGCCGCCGCTGTGCCCTCGCCCGCCATCAATTCCTACAACGCGAGCCCTGCTCCGGAACGCACCGAGGTCGGTGCGCTCATAGCCACCTGGGACGACGATGGCGATCCGGTCACGCCCGACCGCGTCGACTGGGTGTGCTCCGGCACGATGATCGATGCCGACACTTTCCTGACAGCGTCCCACTGCACGACGGACTGGCCGGACAACGTGCGGTTCTACGTCTCGCTTGACCAGGACGTGCAGGCCGGGCTGGACGCCGCCGCGAAGAAGTACCCCGGTGACCCCGCCGCGCAGGCCGCTGCCGTCGCCGTCCCGGGTACGGCCCACAGTCACCCCGATTACCCGGGCCCCGCCTCCGACCCGCACGACATCGCGGTCGTCGAGGTGCCCGCGACCAAGATGTCGGCCCGGTGGTCCTTCACTCCGGCCACGCTGCCGAGCGCCGGTCAACTCGACGCGCTGGGACCGCGGAAGCTCGACGCCACCGACTGGACCGTCGCCGGCTACGGCACCCGGGAAGCGGTGAACGGGCCAGGCGGCCAGACCCACCCCGGCGGCGGAGTCCGCATGAAGGCGCCGGTCAGCTTCGACGCCCTCAACAACGCGTGGGTCCGTCTCGCCATGACCGCGCCCCAGGGCAACGGCGGTGCCTGCTACGGGGATTCGGGCGGCCCCAACTTCGCCACCATCGGCGGCAAGCGCGTCCTCGCGGCGACGACCATCACCGGCGACGGCCCGTGCTACGCCACCAACGTCACCTACCGGCTGGACACGCCAGGAGCCCGCGCCTTCCTGTCGCCCTTCGTGCAACTGCCGTGACGGCACCCCGGCCCCGGAGAGAGCCCGGGACGCGATCATCGCTGTCCCGGACTCGACGCCCGGGGCCGGGGCACCGCGCAGGTCAGTGTGTTGCGGCGGGCTGGCAGCCGGTGATGCCGCGCCAGGAGCGCGTGGCTGTGCTGCAGTTGCGATCCGGCTTTTGAGGAGAGGGCCCGCCGAGGAGCCCTACCTCTGGGTAACATGACTTGGTTGATGTGATCATTCCGTGCTGCGCTCAGATGCCGGGGCTATGGGTCCGCCCCCCGGGCCAGGAGGACACATGCTCGATGACGCTCTGACAGATTTCCAACGCGAGCCGTTCACGTACGGGGATCGCACCCACACTGTGCTGCGCTCGGGGACGGGACCGGCCGTGATCGTCATGGCGGAGATCCCGGGAATCACTCCGAAGGTCGTCCAGTTCGCCCGCCGGGTCCGGGATATCGGCTGCACTGTCGTGATGCCCCACCTGTTCGGTGTCGCCGGACGCGGCCCGGACCCGCAGGCGCACGGCTGGACAGGCGCCGCCTGGACCGGTCTGCGAGTCGCCGTCCAGATCTGTGTCAGCCGCGAATTCACCACCCTGGCCGCCGGCCGGAGCTCCCCTGTCGTCACCTGGCTGCGTGCCCTGGCTGCGCGCGAGCACGAGCGGTGTGGCGGACCGGGCGTGGGAGCCGTCGGCATGTGCTTGACCGGCGGCTTCGCCTTGGCCATGGCCACGGACGACCGCCTCCTCGCACCGGTGTTGTGTCAGCCGTCGCTTCCACTGGCCGTCACCGGCCGCAACCGTCGCTCGATCGACATATCCCCGGACGACATGCGCACGGTCCAGCAACGCTGCGCGTCCGGCCTGACCGTCCTCGGCACGCGCTTTCGCGGTGACAGGCTCGTCCCCGACGCCCGGTTCGCCTTCCTGCGTGAAAAGCTCGGCGACTCGTTCATCGCGGTCGAACTCGACGACAGCGCGGCGAACCCGGACGGCCTCATCCCTCCGCACTCCGTCCTCACCGAGCACCTCATCGACGAACCGGGTCAACCCACCCGTCGCGCACTCGACCAGGTTCTCGATCATTTCCGCCAACGCCTCCTCGCCGCCGACGGCACGCCCGCCGGGACTTGATGGCGCGCCGGTGTTCCATCACGGTGCCCTGGTTGCGGCTGTCTGTCTCGCCGCTCCTCTGGCAACTACACCAGCTCGGCCCTGCTTGTGCGCTTCGCAGCAGCAGGCGGCTGAACCAGAGGACCGGAGATCTGGTCGACCTGTCACCAGGCACATTCGGTCATCGGGCGCTTGGTCGCCAGGACGCGCCGGACCCGGTGACCGGCCATCGCCCTCCGTGTTGTCGGCGCTCCAGACGGGCGGTGACGCACCGGGTCGCAGCCTGGGTCTCTACTGGGTGATGGCGAACTGCTGGGCCGGCGAGCCGTCACAGGTCCAGACTCCCAGGGGCTTGTAGTCCTCGTCGAACGTGAGGCAGTCGTCGCTGGAGGTCCGGATCTGGAACATTCCCGATCCGGCGGGGACGATCTGCCACTGCTGGGTCGAACTCGCCTTCCAGGGCCGCAGGTTGGCGAGCCAGGTCGTCGTGTTCTCCGTCAGCGAGAGGCCGAGACCGTTGTCGATCCGGTAGCGGCCGTTGGACAGCGGCGTCACCGACCACAGGGCGCCCGGGGTGCCGAACTTGCCGGCCACCACCTTCGCGTCACTCTTGCCGGCCGTCGGCACCGCTCCGAGGCCGTGCGCTGTGCGCACGTAGACGGGCACGATCGTCGGTGGTGCCGTCGCCGAGGTGTCCGTCGAGGCCGTGGTGGTGTCGGGAGACACGGGCTGGATCGGCGACCATTCGCCGGTGGGGTCGAGCCGCGGTACGTCCGGGCCGACGGGGACCTGCGGCGAGCGTTTCGGCACCTGGGTCTCGCCACTGGGAACGCCGGGAACGTACGTCGGGGAGAAGTCCACGTACTGCGACTGCCCGGTCGAGCTCGCGATCGTACCGGTGCGGGTCGCGCGCGTGTAGTTGCCGGAGAAGCCCCAGTTGATCCAGCCGCCGTCCCCGGGGTTCTCGAAGGTGCCGCCACCGGAGAAGATCCAGATCCGGAAGGTCTGGTCCTCCAGCGACGTCGGGTCGTCCCAGCGGACGTCCATCTGGAAAGCGACGTCCTGGAAGTTCTGGGCGTACTTGTGCGTGAACCAGGGATTACCGAAGACGTTGTCGCCCGCGACGTCGAAGATCATGACGTTGTACCAGTTGCCGACCTCGCCGTCGATCATCGTGAGCAGCGCCTGGACGAATTGGCCGCGCGTCGCCTTGGTCAGCGCCTCGTCCTCCTGGGAGGCGAGGATGCACGAGATGAGCCCGGATCCGATTCCGCCGCCCCCGGGGGCCACGATGCTCGCGGCATCGCAGTCCTGGTGCACCTGGTCTCCCTCGCCCGAGGCAGGAGTCCCGATGTCGGGCAGCTGGTACGAGGACGCGGGGGAGGCCGCTCCGAGGACAGGCAGGAGGGCGAACACGGCGACCAGCGCCGCACGGGCGGTTCTTCCCAGCATGATCAGCTCCAGGAGTGAGGACGGGTGCGAGCAGTCGATCACCGGACTGAGGCCAGAACGAGGCAGTCGCACCGGCGGAATTACGTCCTGCATACTTCTGCCGGACCACGAGAGAAGGGCTTCCACCGGTTCCGCAACGCCTGCGGTCCTGTTCCCGCACCCAGCACCGGAGAGCGCACGATGAACACCCCTGCAGGCTTCGGAGCGCTGCTGCATGGCCTGCGCACACGTGCCGGTCTCAGCCAGGAGGGACTCGCCCACCGGGCGGGGGTGAGTGTGCGGGCGCTGGCCGACCTGGAGCGCGGCCGCACCCGGGGCCCCCAGCGGCACACCGTCGCCGCGCTGACAGCGGCGCTGGCGGCCGACGACGCAGAGGCCGAGGCGCTGGAGCGGGCCGCCGCTCTCGGGCGCCCCCGCCCCCGGTCGGTGACCGCGGCACCGACCCCGCTCCGGCTGCCGCGCGACCTACGGGACTTCACCGCCCGTGAGGCAGATCTGGCGCGGCTGCGCACGTTGACGGAGGTGGCCGATCCGGCGCACCCGGCGGTGGTGCTGGTCACCGGGCAGCCGGGGCTGGGCAAGACGGCCTTCGCGATACGGGCGGCGCACACCCTCGCCGATGGCTTTCCACACGGGCAGTTCGCCATCGACCTGCACGGCACGCAGGCTGAGCCGGCCCAGCCGCACGAGACTCTGGGGCGGCTGCTGAGGGCGTTCGGTGTCGCAGAGTCCGGTGTTCCGCAGGACACCGAGAGCCGCGCCACCCTGTTCCAGTCCGTCGTCGAGAAACGGCAGGTGCTGATCGTCCTGGACAATGCCGCCGACGAGGAACAGGTCAGGCCGCTGCTCCCCGTCTACGGGCCGGCACTGACCCTGGTGACGAGTCGCTACGCGCTCACCGGCCTCGAGAGTGCAGATCGGATCACCCTCGAAGTGCTGCGCCGCGAGGAGTCCGTCGCGCTGCTCAGCCAAGTCGTCGGTGCCGACCGAATCGCGGCGGAACCGCAGGCGGCGCGCGACCTCGGCGACCTGTGCGGACACCTTCCCCTCGCGGTGCGCATCGCCGCGCAACGGCTGGCCGCCCGGCCCGCCGAGCGACTCGAGAAGCTAGTGGCCCAACTCGCCGACGAGGAAAGCCGACTGGACACACTCCAAGCCGGAGACCTCCGGATCCGGGCCGCCTTCGCCCTGTCGTACCAGCAACTTGAGCCCTCCGCGCGGCGGTTGCTGCGGCGCGCCACCCTGGCCGACGGCACGGACTTCTCCCCGCAGACCGCGGCGCTGCTGTCAGGAAGCACCCTGAGACAGGCACGGCTGCTCACCCAGGACCTCACCGATCGCAATCTGCTGCAGCCCGATCCCGCCACTGAGCGCTACCGTTTCCACGACCTGCTGCGGCTCTTCGCCGCCGAGCAGTTGACCGAGGACGACCCCGCGGACCTGGTGCGCGTCCGGCAGCGAGCGGCTCTGTGGACACTGGCGCGTGCCCGCGCGGCTGCACTCCACTTCGACGCCGAACGTTCTCCCCATGGCGACCCGCATCCTCCTACGGCGCCGGACGGCGCCGAGGAGGCGCGCGGCTGGCTCGAGGCGGAGCGAGCCCAGTGGCTGGGTGCCTTGCGGCAGGCCCTCGCGGACGGACACCATCAAGAGGTGCTGGACACGGCGCAGGCCATGCACTGGTTCTCCGACCGAACCCAGCACTGGGAGCAGTGGGCGCAGGTCTTCCGCTGCTCGATGGCCGCCGCACGGGCGCTGGGCAGCCGCCGCGACGAGGCCGTGCACCTCAACTATCTGGCCTGGGCCTACAACCTGTGCGTCCACGACTACCCGGCCGGCCTCGACGCGGCCCGCCAGGCGCTGGCCGCCGCCCGTGAGGCCGGGGACCTCCTCCAGGCCGGCTGGGCCCACGGCTACGGGGCGGGAGCCCTGCACCGCCTCGGACGAGCCGAGGAGGCACTGGCATGGTTGAAGGAGTCCGCAGCCTGCCATCGAGCGAGCGCCACGCCGCAGAGCCGGCTGGCGGAGCTGACGACGCTCAACGCGTGGGGAGCGCATCTGCGTTCCATGGGCCGGCCGGAGGAGGCGCTGACGATCCACCGGCAGAGCGAGCGACTGTGCCGCACCGGGATCCCCGGCCAGTCCACGGACCTCCTCGCGCTGTACCGGGTGCACACGCTGTATCACCTCGGGTGCGACTACTGCGCTCTGGAGCGCTGGGAGCAGGCCGAGCCGCTGCTGCGCCAGGCCCTCGACGGCTTCGAGGCCGCCGGCATGGCCGCATGGAGCGAGCCGGCGCGTCTGGACCTGGCCATCGCACTCCGCCGGCTCGGCCGCATCGCCGAGGCACGCACGACACTGGAAGCCGCCCACCATGGGCTCACTCAGCAAAGTCACCCGCGCCAGGCGGAGGCCGAGGCGGAACTTGCGCGTGCGTGAACCGTCGGTCGACAGGAGCCCCCGGTCACCACGGAGCCTCAACCCTGCCTTCGTCACCGCACGGCTCGCGGCAAGCGAGACATTCCGGTGTCAATCCGGCCGCTGTGCTGATCGTGGCCTGGGGGCGGGGGAAGTTCACAGCTTGCGGATCGGGAGGGTTGCGCGCGCCTTGGACAGCAGGTCGTCGGCTGTCTTTTTCGCGGTCTTCCCGGCCGGAAGGTCCACTTCCACGGTGATGCGTTCCTGGCGTGAGGTCGTGACGATGAGGATCTTGCTGAGGCGCCTGGGGGTTCCTTCGCTGTTTTCGCTGTAGGTCTCGGTGATGATGGCTGCGTCGCGGCCTTGTTGGCTGGTCGACTCCACGGTGGCGACGCTCTTCGAGCCGCCGGTGGGCGGGATCGCCGCCTCGCTCTCCTGCTTCCAGCGCTCGGCGATGGCGCGTGGCGTCTCGGTGACAGTCTCCTTACGGTCGATCAGCAGGGACGTGTCCTTCTTGGGTGAGGTGTAGCGGGTGCCTCGGTAGGGTCCGCTGTCATTGGCCAGGTCGTCCTCGGTGGTTATGGCCCAGTCCGAGGGAGCGGCCACGCTCAGGTTCATCCGGTATTCGTCGTACGACGTCCAGCCGTCCGGGATGTCGTCCTGGTTCGCCCACACGAGGGTGGCGCACAGCACGAGGACGGCTGCCGCCGCGGCGATGAACAGGCGAGAGCGAGCGCGCCAGAGTGGCTGTCTGGCGGGGGCGGCGGGCCCGGTGGCTTCGCCGAGCAGCCGCGTCGGCGGTGCGGGCGTGGGTGGTGTGGGCAGGGTGAGGGTGCGCAACAGTGGCTGGGCAGTGGGCGCGGTCAGCCGTTCTTCCGGCTCCTTGCGCAGCAGGCCAGTGATCAGAGGGGTGAGTTCTCCGGCGTTCTGCGGCGGGGGCAGCTCGGACAGGAGAATGGCCTGGAGCGTGGAGGGGGTGGTCTGGCGGCGGAACGGAGACACCCCTTCGACGGCCTGGTAGAGCATGACGCCGAGCGACCACAGGTCGGACTCGGGGCCGGGTCTGCGGCCCAGGACGCGTTCGGGAGCGATGTATTCGGGGGAGCCGATGAAGGCACCGGTCTCGGTGAGCTTCTGCTCCCCTTCCACCTGGGCGATGCCGAAATCGGTGAGGACCACCCGCTCGTGCCGGCCGACCATCACGTTGCCCGGCTTGACGTCGCGATGGAGCCCACCCGCCTCGTGCGCGGCGTGAAGGGCACCGAGGACAGCCAACCCGATGCGGGCGGCCTCCGCAGGCGGCAGGGTCCCTTCATCGAGGAGCTCGGACAGGGACTTGCCGCGCAGCAGCTCCATCACGATCCAGGGGCGCCCGTCCTCACTGACGACGTCGTAGATGGTCACGACCGACGGGTGGTCGATCCGCGCCGCAGCGCGTGCCTCGCGCTCGATCCGGAGAAAGGCCGTCCGGCGCTCGGCGGCACCGAGATTCTCCGGAAGCTGAGGCTCCTTGATCGCCACATCCCGGTCGACGACCTCGTCCCGGGCCCGCCATACCGTTCCCATGCCCCCCGGCTCCGAGACGTTCCAGCAGCCGATAGCGGCCGCCGATGAGCCGGCCCGCACCCGCCTGTGGAGAAGCCGCCGTCTCGGCCGGCGCGTGCGCGAGCTCATGGACGGGCCGCCCGCTCTCCTTCGGGCCGGGGACGCGGACAGCGGGCAAGGGCGCCACCGCCGGTGGTTGAAGCCCGTAACTCGTGGGCTCTTCGCTCTTGTCGCGGCTGCTCACTGTGCTCCCATCGTCGTATCTGGTCTGTTCACCGCTGAAGGAGTGGCCGCCATCTGCCGGGGCCGGTCAGAACATTGCGGAACCGCCGCCGCCCGTGAAGCCGCCACCGGGCCCGTGCCCACCCCCGCCCCGGTGGCCCGACCTCCACAACAGCACGGCCACCACCACGATCAGCGCGCCGAAGGCGAGGACCGGGAGGAAGAACAGCAGCACGATGAGAAGGTCCATGACTCGTGCTCCCTCCAACGGGATCGTGCCGACACCCACCGGCGTTCGGCCGGTCCTGCCGAGGCTAGAAGCCACCTGGGTGCGACGTCGTCCAACCAGGGTTGGGGCTCGTTCCTGCAACCGGAACGGCAGGACCGCCGCCGGCCTCATACCTACGCTGTAGGCACGCCGGCCGTGCCGGCCGGGCCGTCCGCCAACGGGCAGGCTCCGACGGGCGCCGGACAGGGCTTTCGCCCCTGCGCCCGGAGCGGATCGGGCTCAACCCGAGGGTGGACGACGCCGTGATGTCGCGCCTCTACGCTGCGGGAATGCATGGAGGCAGACGGCGGATGCGGGTCAGTCCGCTCGTGATCGACGCTGCTTTGGCGTGTGTCATGACGACCCTGACGATCGTCTACGCACGACAGGGCTACACAGCCCGGTACCACGCCGAAGGCTGGCCCCCCTTCGGCTTCACGGCCATCGCGCTCAGCCTGGCTGCCAACCTCTCCCTGGCGGCGCGGCACCTGGCCCCAGGGACTGCATTCACCGTCTCCTGCGGGGCGCTCGTGGCCTACACCGCCGCCGGTTTCCAGCCGTCGACGAACCTGTGGGCGCCGCTGTTCGCCTGCCACACGGTCATCGTCCGCCACCCGGTACGCCGGGCCGTGGGGGCGACGGCCGCGACCGCGGTGGCATGGGTGGCCAGTGGCCTCGAAGCCCGTCTGTCGGCCGAACTGGCGGTGGGACAGGCCGTGATCGGTGTCGGGGTGGTGTGGTTGTGGGCCACCGGGAGCCGCCGCCTGGCCCAGCGCAACGCCCAACTCGCCCAGCTGACCGAACAACTACGCCGCGAACAGGAGCTGCGCGCCAGGCACGCCACCATGGAAGAACGCCTGCGCATCGCCCGCGAGCTCCACGATGTCGTCGCTCATCACCTCTCCGCGCTCGCCGTTCAGGCGGGACTGGCGGAATTCGTGTTCGCCTCCGACCCTGCGGCCGCCCGGCAGGCAGTGGCATCCGTCGGCACCAGCAGCAGGCAGGCACTGGAGGAAATGCGCGGCCTGCTCGGCGTCCTGCGTACCGGAACGGACACCACCGACCCGGACGGCCTGTATCGCTCCGTGCCCGGTCTGGCCGCTCTGGGGGGAACTGGTGGAACGGACCCGCAGGACCGGCCTCGACGTCGACTGGTCGGTTTCCGGGCATCAGCGACCGCTGCCGTCGGGCCTCGACGCGGGTGTGTACCGCATCGTCCAAGAGGCGCTGACCAACACGGTCAAGCACGCGGGACGCGGCGCGCGTGTCACGGTCCGCCTGGAATTCGAGGCCGGCCGCCTGATCGGAGAGATATGTGATCAGGGGGGCGACGCCGCAGTGACCGTGTTGCCCTCGACCGGGCTCGGCTTGCTCGGTATGCGTGAACGGGCGAAACTCTACGGCGGGCTGCTGCGGGCCGGTCCTCGAGCCGAGGGAGGGTTCGAGGTCGTTTTCACCATTCCGCTGGCCCCGATCGACACAGCCGGGGGCGCATGACACCTGCCCCCGCACACATGGGGGGAGACGGCAGCGATGACACGGCTGCTGATCGTGGACGACCAGGTCCTCATCCGGGCCGGGCTGGCAGCCCTGGCCACCGCCGCACCCGGATTCGAAGTCGCCGGCCAGGCATCCACCGGCGAAGAAGCAGTCGAACTCGCTGCTCGGCTGCGCCCGGACGTCATCCTCATGGACATCCGCCTGCCCGGCATGAGCGGTATCGCCGCCCTGGAAACCATCCTTCGCGAGGCGCCCGAGCCGCAGCCGAAGGTCGTCATGCTGACCGTCTTCGACCTGGACGAATACGTGTACGCGGCCCTCCGGGCCGGTGCCAGCGGCTTCCTGCTCAAAGACACCCCACCCGAGAGGCTCCTGGCAGCGGTCGGTCTGATCGCCGAGGGCGAGATGCTCTTCGCCCCCACGGTCACCCGCCGCCTGGTGGAAGCCTTCGCCCATCGCCCCGGGGCGGTTGACGAGCAGCCTGTCTCCCTCGCGGACATCACCGAACGGGAGACCGATGTCCTGAGGCTGGTCGGACGGGGCCTGACCAACGAACAGATCGCGCAACGCCTCGTCGTCAGCATCGCCACCGTCAAGACCCACCTCAACCGCGTCATGTCCAAGCTCCAGTTGAGTAGCCGCGCGCAGGCTGTCGTCGTCGCCTATGAGACCGGTCTCGTCTCGCCCGGTTAGACAGGCACGGGCAGCGCGGCGAGCGTCACGATCGGAGAGTAGGGCGCCGGCGACGAGGAACGGCGGTCGAGGCGGCCAGGTGGGTCATCGGGCGAAGCGCGGCCATCGGCCCACAGGCCGATGTGGTCCCGGCGGATCCGGCCCGGAGGCCGATCCAGAACGACGTACGGGTGCTGCATCGTCGTGCCATGTCCATGAACATCATCCGCCCCGCCGCCGAGTGCCCAGCGGCTCCGCGAGACAGCGGCCCCCAGCAGGCCGGCGACGTCCGCCGCATCACCGTGCTCGACGCGCTGCGGGGCTTCGCCCTGTGCGGCATCCTCCTGGTGAACATCAACCAGATCACGCCGATGGACGTGGTGTCCTCGGCACCGTCAGGACCTCCGCGGTGGTACGCCGTGCCAGAGCTCCTGGAGCTGTTCGTCCAGCATCGCTTCTTCCCGGTCTTCTCCTTCCTCTTCGGCCTCAGTTTCGCGGTGTTCCTGGACAGCGCCGCCCAGCGATCGGCGCGTCCCCGGCTCCTCCTGGTGCGCCGTCTGATCGCCCTCGGCCTGCTCGGCGTGGCTCACCAGTTCCTCCACCCCGGTGAGGCGCTGCTGCCGTACGCGATCGTCGGACTCGTCGTCCTGCTCCCCGCCTCCTGGCTGCCGACCTGGCTCGTGCTGACCGGCGGACTGCTGGGAACCGTTGCGTCGGTCACCCTGGTCGGCGGTGGCCTGGCCAGCATCCCCGGCCTGTTCCTGCTGGGCCTCGCACTCGCGCGCCTCGGGATCGCCCGCACTCTGGACCGCCGCACCGGCCAACTGGCTGTCGTCCTGGCCCTCGCGGTCCCAGCGGCGGCCGCCGCGCTGTGGTGGCAGCACAGCTATCCGCTGGCCGGGCCGTACGCCACCCGTGTCGCTGCCGGAGCGGGGCTCCTCGGCGCCCTCGCCTACTCCACGGCCCTCGTGCTGGTCTTGCAGAGCACCCCGTTGGGCCGCCCGCTGTCGGCGCTGCTCGAACCACTCGGCAGGATGGCGCTGACGAACTACCTCACGGCCACGCTCGCCGTCGTCGCCGCGACCCCGGCACTCGGCCTGGCGGACTCCGCGCACTGGGGCAGGGCCATGCTGCTGGCGGTGACGATCCTCGCGGTCCAGACCGTCCTCAGCCGCTGGTGGCTGAGCCGTTTCCGCTACGGGCCGCTGGAATGGGTCCTTCGCTGCGTCACGTGGTGGAAGGTCATGCCACTTGTCCGCTGACGGCGACGGTAGCCGCGGAGCAGCCGAGATCGGCCCCCAGGCGGACCCCATCTCGGCCGTAGCTCTCTAGGCTGCAGGATGTGGACCCCGACACTCACCTCTCCCCGGCCGTCCGGCGGCTGCTGACCTGCCTGCTCACCGCCGGACTGGCCCTGCTGTGGCTGTTCGACCTCGTGGCCTTGAGTAACACCCCGGACATGGCCTGGCCGAGTTGGCTGTTCCTGTTGTCCTTCGGCACGCTCACCGCTCTGGCGCTGTTCCTGCCCGACCGGCGCCCGGGCCTCGGGATCCGGGCCGGCGCCGCGGCCGTGGGGTCGCTGGTGCTTACCGTGGTGCACCTGCGCCTTGCTCCGGTGGAACAGACCTGGGGGCTGCTGGAGACAGTGGCGCTGCTGGGCCTGCTCGCGCGCACCACGCGCCGGATGCGGGGGCCGGCCGCCGCCGTGGTGCTGCCGGCCGCGCTGGGTCTCGCGGTGATCTCCCTACCACTGCGCGTGGGCACGGACTACGACGTTGTCACGTTCTCCTTCCTCCTGACCTTCGCCGTGGGCGGGGCCGTGGGCCTGGGCTGCTACCTGCGCCTGCTGGACGCGCGCCGGGTCCGGGCCATGGACGCCGTACGCCAGAACGAGCGCACGGAACTCGCCCGCGACCTGCACGACTTCGTCGCTCACCACGTCACCGGGATCATCGTGCACGCCAACGCCGCGCTGATGATCCACGAGACCTCACCGGAGCAGATCAAGCCACTGCTGGAGGGCATTTCGCGAGCCGGGTCCGAGACCCTGGACTCCATGCGCCGACTGGTGCGGGTACTGCGCGAGGAAGACCACCACGGTGCCCGCCCGGCGGAGATGCTCACCGAACTCGACCGTCTGGTCTCGGCCTTCTCCGAGAACGGAACCCAGGCGCGGCTGGACGTCACGGACCTGGTGCGCGCGGTTCGGCTCGCTCCCGAGGTGGAGACCTCCGTCCACCGTGTGGTGCAGGAGGCGCTCACCAACGTACGCCGCCATGCCCCCGGAGCGGACGTGGCCGTCCGCATAGACCTCGACCGGTGCACGGGCCGAGACCTGCTGCGGGTGGAGGTGCCCAACACGGCCCCGACGGCACGCCCCACCCTCCCCACGGGCGGCCGGGGCGGCTTCGGGCTGGTCGGACTGCGCGAGCGGGTGGAGGCCGTGGAAGGAGCCCTCACCAGCGGCCGGACTCCGGACGGCGGATGGTGCGTGACCGCCACCTTCCCGGTCCTGGACGCTGTGGCATGATCCCCCGCATGAGTGGCACGAACGGGGCGAGCGTCACAGCCGGCGGACCGAGCGGTGCGGCCCGGACACGGGTGTTGATCGCGGACGACCAGGAGATGGTCCGCACCGGCTTTCGGCTGATCCTGGGCACCCAGCCCGACCTGGAGGTCATCGGCGAGGCCGCGGACGGCGCCGACTGCGTCGAACTCGCCCGCCGGCTGCGCCCGGACGTGTGCCTCGTCGACATTCGCATGCCCCGACTGGACGGTCTGGAGGTCACCCGGACCCTGGCCGGGCCGGGCGTCACCGACCCGCTGCGCGTCGTCGTGGTGACCACCTTCGACCAGGACGACTACGCCTACACCGCTCTGCGCAACGGCGCCTGCGGCTTCCTCCTCAAGGACGCCGCCTCCAACCTGCTGATCGAGGCCGTGCGCTCCGCGGCCCGCGGCGACGCTCTGGTCTCGCCCGCCGTCACCGTCCGGCTGCTCGAGCACATCGCGCGACAGCAGCCGATCGCCACCGCCCCCAGCCCGCTGTCCGAACGGGAACTCGACGTCGTACGCCTGCTGGCGGTCGGCCGCACCAACCAGGAGATCTGCGACGGGCTGTACCTGTCCCTGGGCACCGTCAAGACCCACTTGGCCAACATCAAGGACAAGCTCGGTGTCCGCAACCGCGTGGAGATCGCCGCCTGGGCCTGGGACACCGGCACCGTACGCGACCGGGGAAGCCTGCCCGCCTGACACCCAGGCACGCTGCCCCCGATCGTCCTCTTCTCTGGTTCTCTGGCTGTCGGGGGACGGCCGAGGCCTCACGGCTGCGCCGCGGGAACCAGTTCTACGGCCGTCTTCGCGATCTCGATCGCTCGGTCCTCGCACGTCGTCTCCGGGTGCCGGGAGCCTCCGAGGCTGACCTGGAAGAGCAGGTTCCCGGTGCGGACCGACAGGGCGCACGTTCTCTCGGCGCCGGGCGATGACTCCCACGTGGCTTCGTCGGCGAAGGCCGAACCGGTCGCGCGACGTTCCCCCTCGGCGGCGTCGGCGAATTCTTCGCGCAGCACCTCTGTGCCGTTCTGGGAGCCCATCGAGCGGCGCAGGTACCAGCGGACGTCGGCGTAGGAGGCGGGATCCCAGCCGCCTTGCAGGTTCTCGTTCCTGTCGTACCAGTAGCAGCGTGTCTCAGCTGACGAGGCGGTGTCGCTGGTGTTGTCCATGTCCTTGCGCCGCTCCGGCAGGGGGAGTTTCGTGGCTGCCTCGGCACACGTCGGCATCACCAGGTAGCGGTCCGCCGGTCCCGCAGATGCGCCGTCGTCCCGCAGGTACCACCAGGTGCCCGCGCCCACCAGGCACAGCGCTGTCGCGGCCGCGACCCACCTCAAGGGCCGACGAGGGGTGGAGCGGGTGACGGGGCGGGCGGGGGACGACAGTTGGGTGACGACAGCGGTGGCGGCGCCCGGCGGCGGCAGGTTCACCGTCAGCTCGGGGTCGGGTCCGGTGGCCAGGAGCTTTTCGACCGCCGTGCGCTGTTCGTCGATGGCAGCGTGAACGGCGGGTGGCCAGGGCCGGGCGGACGGTGTGGCGGGGGGCAGGGTCGCGAGGATCTGTGCGGGGGAGGGGCGGGTGGCCGGGTCCTTGGCCAGGCAGGCGGCGACCAGCGGCCGCAGCGAGTCCGGCACGGCGTCGAGCGCGGGTTCGGTGTGCACGACGGCGTAGAGCTCCTGGAGCGGCGAAGGGCCGGCGAACGGGCTCGTACCCGTGGTGGCCAGGACCAGGACCGCGCCGAGTGAGAACACGTCGCTCGCCGGCGTGAGTTCTCTGCCCTCTGCCTGCTCGGGCGACATGAAGGCGGGGGAGCCGACGATCAGTCCGGTTCCGGTCAGCTCGGTGCGCGCGCCGCCTTCGACGGCGCGCGCGATGCCGAGGTCGATGACCCGCACGCCGTCCTGCGACAGCAACACGTTCTCCGGCTTCAGGTCGCGGTGGATCAGCCCGACCCGGTGGATCTCGTCCAGCGCGGTCGCCAGGCCGATGGCCAGCCGCCGCGCGCTGTCGACGGAGAGCGTGCCCGAGCGGCGCACGGCCGCGCCGAGCGAGGGACCGGTCACGAACACCGAGGCGAGCCACGGGGTGGTCGCCTCGGTGTCGGCGTCCAGGACCGCCGCCGTGCATGCCCCCGAGACCTGCCTCGATGCCTGGACCTCGCGTCGGAACCGGTCACGAAAGCCCGCGTCGGCGGCGAAACGCGCGTGCACCTGCTTGACGGCCGCCAAGCGCCCGTCCGGTGCGACACCGAGGAAGACGCGCCCCATTCCGCCCCGCCCGAGCTCGGCAAGGAGCCGGAAGGGGCCGGCCCGATACGGGTCGCCGGGGCCCAGCGGGCGGGTCACCTGGACTTCACCGCCGTCATGGTCTGCCGGGTCATGTCGGTGACGATGCTGTCGCAGCGGCCCGTGCGGTAGGCCGGACCTTCCACCACGACAACGGAGACGAGGTTCACATCACGGCTGTACAGCACGCAGGACGCGTCTTTCTGCTGGAGTCTGAGCGTTTCCTCGGCGAAGCCCGGATCGAGATCGCGCCGGGCGACGCCGCGCTGGTAGAAAGCCTCGAGCCGCTCCTTGGCCCGCTCGGCGCCGGTCCGGCCGTCGGCGCTGTCGAACTGGTCCCACGTGACGGAGATGCTGTCGCCGGAGCGCGTGCGCCAGTGGCACGCCTGGTCCCGCCGTCCGTTGTCGTACGGCCTGACGCGGTTCGGGGAATCCTGGACAGGTGCCACGGTGAACCCCCGCGGTGGCTTCACCTGCGGGGTCACGCGCTTACATGCGGGCAATGCCCCCGTAAAGCGGTCGGTGACCTGGCTGAGCGGCGTGTCCCCCGGCGTGGGGACGGATTCCGGAACGACCAGATAGTAGGCGTCGGCGGCCCAGCCGGTCGCCACGCCGACCGCTGCGGCGGTGACGAGGACTCCGGCGGCGATGCCTGCCGAGATGAGCCGACGTCGACGCCGGGGAGAGGGAGCGGGGTCGTGCACGGGCGGGGCGGCGGAGGGCGGCGCGTTCCGCACGAGTGGTTCGACCGCGGCCTGCTGGGCCGCGATCCGGGCGTGCACCGCCTCCGGCCAGGGCCGCGCGACGGCGGGAACGGCGCCGAGGAACGTGGCAACGCCCTGTGGGGAGGGACGTAGGGCCGGGTCCTTGGACAGGCAGGCTCCGATCAGGCCGCGCAGTCCCGCCGGTACGGCTGACAGATCGGGCTCCTCGTGGACGACGGCGTGCAGTACCGCGGGTACCGAACCACCGTCGAAAGGCGGCCTGCCCGTACATGCCACCGCCAGGGTGGCGCCGAGCGCGAACACATCGGCGGCGGGCCCTGGGGCGCGGCCCTCGACCTGCTCGGGAGCCATGAACGCGGGGGAGCCGACGAGGCCTCCGGTGTGCGTGATCCGCGTCGCGTGCTCGGTCGCCCGCGCGATACCGAAGTCGATCACGCGGACGCCGTCCTCCGTCAGGAGGACGTTCGAGGGTTTGAGGTCCCGGTGGACGAGCCCGGCCCGGTGGACATCGGTGAGGGCACGGGCGAGTCCTGCGGCGATCCGGCGCACGGTCTCCTCGGACAGCACGCCGACCGTCTCGAGTGCCTCGTTCAGGGTGGGCCCGGGCAGGAACTGGGAGGCCAGCCAGGGGGTGGGGGCGTCCGGGTCGGCATCGATGACCGGCGCTGTGTAGGCCCCCGAGACGCGCCGGGAGGCGTCGACCTCACGCCGGAACCGGGCGCGGAAGCCCTCGTCGTCGGCGAGGTCGGCATGGACACGTTTGACGGCCACGAGCCGCCCGTCCGCTGCCGCTCCGAGCAGAACGCGGCCCATGCCACCCTGCCCGAGCACGGCAACCATCCTGAACGGGCCGAGATGTGACGGGTCATCAGGTCCAACCGGCTGCATTCTGCTGTCTCCCCCCGGGCAGCTTTCCTGAACTGCGACGCGATCTTAGCCTGCCGCCTGTTGCCGGCGGGCTCGATGCCAGAGGTGATCGGCCCACCGTGTGGCCCGGGCAGCTCACCTCTGAACCAGAAGCGCTCTCAGGTGCCGTGCCCGGTTGGGGAAACCGCAGCCCTGGAACGGGCGTCCATGGGGTGGGGGTGGTATCCATGCCGGGAGTGGAGCCAGTGGGAGACGCCGAGGGCGGGGCTGCGTCGCCGGCGAAGCGGGTGGGCGCCCTGGCCGTGCCCGCACTGGCGGCCGTGCTGTTGTACGGCTGGGCGGCCTGGTCGTTCGGGAGCCTGTCGGGCCTCTCCGCGCCGCCCGGTGCGGTCGCCGTGGCCGGCGGGGCGCTTCTGCTGGGTGGTGCTCTGGTGGTCTACCTCCGCCTCGTGGGCGGCGCCACGGGTTGTTTCGGGGCGCTCGCGCTGGCCGCGGCCCTGCTGCTGTGCGTGGCCGTCGCGGACCAATCGGCTTCCCGGGACAAGGCTGTCACCTGCGTCATCGGCAAGGTCACCGAAGAGCAGCAGAAGGGATTCGGCGACGGTGACGTGGAGATCACCGTCTACCATCACGCGCTGCGGTGTCCGGGCGGCTACCCGGATTCGCTGACGAAGCGCGAGCGCCTCGGCGCCAAGGGCGCGACGATTCGGGTGACCTTCGATTCCGCGCGGCGAGCGGCCCCGGATGTGAACGGCGAGTCATCGCCGTGGCCGTTCGCCTTGCTGGCGGTGCTCTTCCTGGCCGCCGCGACGGCAGGCGCCCGCCGGGCCGCGTGAGGGGGTCCGCGCCTGGGCTCGGCGGCGCGGCGGCGCATGCCTGAGGCGGGTGCTTTCCTGGACACCTGCGCGCCGCAGCGAGCCTGCCGGACGGAGGGAGGTCAGGACGAGGTCAGTTCGGCGAGCATCCGCTCCAGCCACTCCACGTGCGCGCGCAGCGTCTGTTCTTTGTAGTCGTGGACGTGGTCGAGGATGCGCGTCACGCGCTGCCGGTCGACGCCGGGCACCCAGGGCTCGTCCCGGATCTCGCGGCTGCGGAAGCGCTCCATCTGGGCCGCGCGGGCAGCGAGTTCGGTACGGATGAGCTCGATGTGCTGCGCGCGGTCGAGGAAGATCGCGAACAGGTAGCGCATCAGGAACTCGGGGTCGCCGAAGTCGGCCGCGGGCGTGTAGGGCTCTGCGAGGCGGTCCCGCAGGACCTGCTGTCCTTCGGGTGTGACGGTGTAGATCTTCGCGTCGGGGCGGCCCTCGTTGCGTTCCACGGTGTAGGTGACCCAGCCGTCGGCGGTCATCCGGGCCAGCGTCCGGTAGATCTGGCTCTGCTGCCGCGGCAGTCGGGTCATCCGGCCCATCTCGCTGTCCAGCCACCGCTTCAGGTCGTAGCCCGTGCACGGTCGCATCGCCACGAATCCCAGCAGCACGTGCTCGAACTTCATTGCTGTCCCACCTCTACTCGATCCGCCTGCCGCTTCCCGGTCTACCAGGGCATGCCACTAGTCACCTATGTCACTAGTCACCTATGCTCGCCTCGCGCGGTTTCCTTCCGGCTCTCCCTGTCACCAGGAGTCCCCCATGATTGTCCCCGTAAGACTGGTGCGTCCTGTACGGCGCGTCCTGGCGCCGCTCGCCGTCGCTGCCGTGGTGCTCTCCCCGCTCCCGGCAATGGCAGCGGCACCGTCCGGGGCCGGTGCCCCACTCGTGCGTACGACCGACGGCTGGGTCCGCGGCGAGCGGACCGCCGAGGGGCGGCAGTTTCTCGGCATCCCCTACGCCCAAGCCCCGAGCGGTGACCTGCGGTGGCGCGCGCCACGGCCCGCGGCACGGTGGTCCGGGGTGAAGGACGCCACCTCGTACGGGAACGACTGCGCCCAGAACACCTACTGGTCGCCCGGCCACGAGAAGCAGCAGACCGCCGAGGACTGTCTCGACGTCAACATCTACACCCCGCCCGCAGCATCCCGTCGGGGCAAGCTGCCGGTCATGGTGTGGATCCACGGCGGCGCGAACATCGGCGGTGCCGCACGGGACATCGTGCCCGACACGTTCGCGCGGGCCACGAACACCGTCGTGGTCTCGCTCAACTACCGCCTGGGCGCGGCCGGTTTCCTCACCCTGCCCGGCACCACGGGCAACTTCGCCCTGCTGGACCAGCAGCAGGCGCTGCGCTGGGTGCAGGCCAACATCGGCCGCTTCGGCGGCGACCGGCACCGGGTGACACTCGCCGGCGAGTCCGCCGGCGGCGGCGCCGTGTGCGCTCAGCTCGCCTCGCCCGGCAGCCAGGGCATGTACCGGGCGGCCGTCATCCAGAGCGGGACGTACGGCGACTGCGTCGGCCGAACCCGTGAGGAGGCCGAGAAGGCAGGGCTCGCCTTCGCGGCGAAGCTCGGTTGCGCGCAGCCCGCCTCGGCCGCCACGTGTCTTCGCGGCAAGTCCACCAAGGAGATCCTCGACGCCCAGAAGGGCACCGGCGCCGCCGACTGGACGTACACCGTCGGCGGAGCGTCGCTGCCGCAGCAGCCCACCGAGGCGTTCGCGTCGGGGCGGGCGGCCCCGGTGCCGGTCATGAACGGGGCCAACAGCAACGAGGGCCTCGTCTTCGCCTACGACTCATTCGACCGGTGGGGCACCCCCCTGACCGCGGACGGCTACGCCGAGGCGCTGACCTCGGCGTTCGGAGCCAGGACCGGGACCGAGGCGCTGGCGAGGTACCCCCTGTCGTCGTACGAGCGTCCCGGATACGCCTATGCAGCCGCCTTCGGGGACCGGCTCTTCGCCTGCCCGGCGCTGCGCGTGGACCAGGGGCTCGCCGCGCGGGGGCCCGTGTACACGTATGAGTTCGCCGACCGCACCTCGCCACTGTTCGCCTCGCTCCCGCAGAACGCCGACTTCGACTTCGGCGCCACGCACGCCGCCGAGCTGAACTACCTCTTCAAGCCCTACGGCATCGCGCCGCGCCTCACCGCCGAACAGCGGGCGCTGGCCGACCAGATGACGCAGTACTGGGGATCGTTCGTGCACGGATCGGCGCCGCGCTCGGCCGCTCAGCCCGCGATGCCGCGCCAGGAGAGCGGGACCGTGCTGCAGTTGCGGACCTCGGCCGCGGGCGGCAACGCCGTCACATCAGGGCTGCACGCGGCCCACCACTGCGATCTGTGGGACTCGGCCCTCTAGGAGGGCGTCAGCGGTCGGATTTCGACCACCTGCTTTTCCTGAGCGCAACGCCGCCGGAACACCGTCTTCCCACCGTCACCTGCACACCGGTCATGGCTGCAACGGCCGGTGTGTGTCCGGGTGCGGGGCTCGCCCGGGCGCTGACCAGCCGTCTTCCGCCGAGCTGTGAGGAGGAACGATGGCTGTTGTCGAGCATGCCGTCGCGCCGAGGTTCGGACGCTGTCTCCATCTGTTTCCGCCGCTGGTCACCGGGACGGTCATCGCCGTCACCGGGTTCTCGCTGGGCCACCGCTGCCGCCGGTCCCCTCTCCGGCGATGAGACCGGCCGCCGATGTTGCGGGACCCAGGGGAAAGGCGCCTGGCAGGCTTAATGCCTGCTCAGGCGCCTGTTGGGGCCCCTGCCTCGGCCCTTGGCCGCGGGTCAGACCCGGTCGGCGGCGATCAGGACGTACTGGAAGGAGCCGTCCTTGTACGAGTTGATGAACGCGTCCTCGATCCCCGTGACGAGCGAGGACGTCGCCCGCAGCTCCCAGTAGGGCAGGGTGGCCGGGGTGAGGTCGATGACGGCCTGCGGCACCAGGCGGTTGTCGGCCATCGCGCGCAGGTACTCCCGGCGCGAGTGGATGTTGCACTCGAAGTGCGCGTTGATCTGCGAGACCCACTTCGAAGGCTGCCCGTACCGGGGGTTCCAGCAGCCCGTGATGGTCACGTAGCGGCCACCGACCTCGAGGACGCGGGAGTGCTCCGCCATGAGGTCCTGGAGGTCGACGTACATGCTCGACTCGTTGTTCCAGGAAGCAGCGGCCTGCCCGGTCTCGAACGGCATGTCGAGCATGTTGCAGACGCGGGCGCGCACGTGGTCCTGGATGCGGAGCTCCTGGGCGCGCTGGTTGGCGAAGTCGGCCTGCTTGGCCGACAGCGTGACGCCCTCGACCTTGCAGCCGAAGCGCTGGTGCGCCATCACCAGGGACCCGCCGCGCCCGCAGCCGGCGTCAGCCCGGCCTATCGGGAGCCCGCCACAGGGCGCGACTTGTAGAAGGACTCCTCCAGGTAGGCGGTGGCGTGCGGCTGGTACGACTCCTCCAGGTAAGCGGCCTCGTCCTCGTCGAGTTCGACGTCCACCGCGGCGACCGCGTCAGCCAGCTGGGCCGGCTTGGTGACCCCGACGATGGGAGAGGTTACCGCCGGGTTGCGCATGACCCAGGCCAGGGCGACCTGGGCAGGCGACAGACCCCGCTTGGCCGCGATCTCGTGGACACGCTCAGCCACTTCCTGGTCCCCGTCGCGGTACAGGATCTTGCCGCCCTCGTCGGTCTCGGCACGCGCCGTGGCGGCGTCCCGAGCCCGCGTCAGCCTGCCCCGTGCCAGCGGGCTCCACGGGATCACGCCGACGCCCTGGTCGGCGCAGAGCGGGAGCATCTCCCGCTCTGCTTCCCGATGGATGAGGTTGTAGTGGTCCTGCATCGACACGAACCGGGTCCAGCCGTTCAGGTCAGCCAGGTACAGGGCCTTGGCGAACTGCCAGGCGTACATGGAAGAGGCACCGATGTAGCGGACCTTCCCGGACTTGACCGCGTCGTGCAGCGCCTCGAGGGTTTCCTCGATCGGGGTGTCGTAGTCCCAGCGGTGGATCTGGTACAGGTCGATGTAGTCCGTCCCCAGTCGCTTCAGGGAGGCGTCGAGCTCGGCGAAGATCGCCTTGCGGGACAGCCCGGCGCCGTTCGGTCCGGGGCGCATCCGCATCCAGACCTTGGTGGAGAGAACGACCTCCTCGCGCCGGGTGAAGTCCTTGACCGCCTGGCCGACGATCTCCTCGCTGCTTCCGGCGCTGTACCCGTTGGCCGTGTCGAGGAAGTTGACGCCGCTCTCGATGGCCTGCTTGATGATGGCCCGGCTGGCGTCCGCGCCCAGTGACCAGGACTCGCCGCCGCGGTCCGGCTCGCCGAAGCTCATGCAGCCGAGGGCGATGGCGGAGACTTCCAGCCCGGTTCTCCCGAGTTTGATGTATCGCATGCTTCGGAACCTAGGAGTTGGAGTGCGCTCTAACGCAAACACGTCTTGGTCCGGGATTCGGAGGCGTGAGGCATGTGCGCCCTGTATGCCCCCCGACGGCGAACCGCCCTCGTGGGTCCGCCGCCACGACCGTTCATCGCTCGATCGCTGAGAGATCCCCTGTGGGTTGAACCCGGCACTGCTGCCGGGGGTGCCCCATGATCGATCTTCTTGTCGTAGTAGGTGCGTGAGGCGGGGTCGGCCAGAGCGGCGGACGCGGAGAGGAAGAAGGGCCGTTTGAGCTGCTTGTTCCCGCGCCTGGACTGCTGTTCGCCGCGGACCGAGGCCGGTGTAGGCGGCGAGGCTGGGGACGATCAGCGCGGCCGTGACCGCGTCCGTGCCCGCGGCCACGGCGGTCTGCTCGTCGAGTGCGGTGAAGACTTGAGAGGAGCTACGCCCATCGGCAACTGCCCCCTTCAAGAGCAGCAACACCCTACTCAACGACATGATCGGCCGAACAACTCCTGGAGCACTAACGACCGCTGAAAAAGTCAGTGAGGGCGGCGGCGACGGCCTCTGGCTGTTCGTCGGGGATGTAGTGACCGGCATCGGGCACGATGACCCCGGTCACGTTCTCGACCCATGGGCTGATGGAAGCCGCCATGTCCGGGATCGAGCCGTGGCTGCTGGAGATCCCGAGGACGGGCACGGTCAGTCGCCGTTGCTCGAGCGCCTCGTGGTTCTTGCGCGCGGACTCGGCGGCGTCGCGGTAGTAGGCGAGGCCGGCGCGCAGGCCGCCATCGACGGCGAGGGCCGCGCCGTAGTGGTCGAGTTCTGACTCCTCGAACGCGTCGGGAGCGAGGGACTTGGTTTGCAGGAACCAGCTGACGTACTCCCGCTCGCGGCCGGCTATCAGTGTCTCGGGAAGGTCGGGCACCACGTGGAACGCGAAGTGCCAGGTCTTGAACGCCAGAGCCGGGGCGAGAGGGATTGCTTCCGGCATGGTGATGCCTGGAATCCCGGCGTCGAGCAGCGCGACCCCGTGCAGTCGGCTCTCGCACTTCAGGGCGAGGGAGAAGGCGACCCAGGCGCCGATGTCGTGCCCGGCGAGCCAGTAGTCCCGCACGCCGAGAGCGTTCACGGCGGCCTGGATGTGCGCGGCAACCGTGTGCGTGTCGTAGCTGAGTTCCGGATGCTCGGAATTGCCTTGACCCGGCCGGTCGATCGCTATGACCCGGAATCGTTCGGCGAGAGCAGGCATGACCTTTCGCCAGGCCCACCACGTCTGCGGGAATCCGGTCAGCAGGACGACGGCCGGTCCGTCCGGCCGACCCCCTTCGACTGCGTGCAGGCGGACGCCGTCGGCGTCGACCCAGCGGTGTGTGAATCCGGCCAGGTCGTGCAGGGGCAGGGCGGGGACGGGGTTGGTCATCGAAATCCTCCATCGAGGCGGGTGGACCGTGATGCGACGCTAACACGTCTTGGACTGATCAGTCCAAGATGAGAGAATGGGCTGTATGGCAGGCAAGAAACAGTTCGACATGGACACGGTGCTCGACGCCGCGATGATCCAGTTCTGGCGCTCCGGTTACGCCGACACCTCGCTCGACGACCTGTCCCGGGCGACCGGCCTGAACCGCAGCTCGATCTATTCCTCGCTCGGCGACAAGGACGCACTCTTCCTTCGCTGCCTGGATCGGTACGCCACGCGCTACGGCGACAAGTTCGACGCCGCCCTCTCGTGCGCGGCGGAGGACCCCGTTTCCGCCGTCCGCGCATTCTTCGATGTCACCTTGGGGCGCATCGCCGACCCCGCCGTGCCCGACGGATGCCTGATGGCCCAGTCGGTCATGGCGAGCCCGGCGCTGAGCCCGAGGGTCGCCGAGCATGTCAAGGAGCTGTTCGGCCGGCAGCGCCCGCGCCTGCGCACCGCGCTGAAGGCAGGCGGCATGTCCGACGAGAGCGCCGAGGACTTCGCCGTACACGTGGCGGCCGTGAACCAGTCGCTCGCGGTGATGGGCAGGGCCGGGTCGAGCCCGGAGCAACTCCGGGCGATCGTCGGCGTGACCGTCGACGCGCTCGCGCGGGCGCTGAGACCGGCGGATAGTGCGCAGCACGGGGCCCTGCATGGTGGAGACCTTCGCCGGTGATCGGGTCCGGATCAGGGCAGACGCACCCTTATGCCGTGGCCTGGCCGTCGATGGCCAGACTGAGCGTGGATCCCGCGCCGACGGCATGGCCGTCCATCTGCGCACCGCCGCGCTGCCCGCCAGACCGTGACTGAGAACGAATGAACTTGGGTGTGGCTCTCCCACAGTGAGATCACTCGGGCAGTCAGACGATAATTGGCCTGTTCAGGGCGGGGATGCAGGCGCGTGGTCTTCGTGTGTGTGGTAGCGCCAGTACGCAGCGAAGTCGCCGTTGCTGATGATCGCGCGGAGTCGAAGGAGGGCTTCGGCGCCAGGGACGCTCCAGCGGCTGCCGGTGATCGCGAGTCTGTCCGCGACCAGGTGCCGGGCTGCTCCCTCGATGGCGCCGCCGCCGATCGGCCGGCCCTGGCGAGGGCTTGGTCGTAGTGGAGGAAACCTTCGACGCGACCGGTAACCGCGAGGCGGAGAGCAACCACGGCCCGCGTCCTGAACGGAGACACCCAGACCCTCACCTGGGACAGGAACAAAGACCTGACCAAGGTCGTCAACGCCGGCGGCAGTGAGTCCTCTCAGCGGGCGGCAAGCACCAGTGCCAGGCCGATCAGGGCTGGAACGGTCTGTAGGAAGAGGATCTTCCGGCTCGCCGTCGCGGCACCGTACGCACCGGCCACGGCAACGCACACCAGGAAGAACACCTTCGCCTGGAAGCCCACGGGGTCGGACGCCACCGCGCCCCACACGAGCCCGGCGGCGAGGAAGCCGTTGTACAGCCCCGACCGCACCGTCACCGACTGCCTCGACGTCCTCGACACCATCGAGGACCTCGGCATCACCCACATCGGCTTCAAAGACGTCGGCACCGACCCCGGCACCCTCACCCAACTCCACACCCGCATCAAGGACATGGGTGCCACCACCTACCTCGAAGTCGTCAGCACCCACCGCGACCAGGCGCTCGCCTCCGTACGCACGGCCACCGAACTCGGCGTCGACTGGCTGATGGGCGGCACCTGGATCGACGACACCCTCGACCTCCTGCACGGCACGTCCATCGGCTACCTGCCCTTCGCCGGCCAACCCCTCGGGCACCCCAACCGCCTCGCCGACGCCCCGGACCGCATCGCCGACGACTGCCGACGCGCGGAAGCAGCCGGCTGCGCGGGCGTCGACCTCCTCGCATACCGCGCCACCGACGCCGACCCACTCGACCTGGTCCGCGCCGCCCGCGCCGCCACCACCGGCCGCCTGGTCATCGCCGGCTCCATCACCGGCACCGACCAGATACAGGCACTCGAACAGGCCGGAGCCGACGCCTTCACCATCGGATCCGCCGCCTTCGACGGCTCCCTCCAGCCCCACGCCGGCACTCTCCGATCCCAACTGGCACCAGTGGTCGGTCTGTAGCCCGGACCGCGGTTCGACGCGCAGACATCATCCTCCTGCTGGTGGGGCAGATGCCGGCCGAGTGGCGCGGGAGGCAAGGCCGAGAGAGGGGGATCCGAGCGTCGAGGGCACCGCTCAGCCCGTTCGTCGCACTGCACGGCGGTCAACTCCCGCACTCGCGCGGCCGCCGGGAAAAGGCGGCCGTCAGTGCCCGGAGTCGTAGGTGTAGAACCCTTGCCCCGACTTGACGCCGAGGTGCCCGGCGTCGACGTACTTCTGCAGCAACTCCCGGGGCCCGGAGGGCAGGTACGGGCGTTCCTTCGCGTAGTGGTTCTCGATGTCCAGAACGACGTCGAGGCCGACCTGGTCCATCATCCGGAAGGGGCCGGCGGCGAGCCCCATGTTGATCTTCCACATTTCGTCCACGTCCTCCGGTGTGGAGACGCCTTCGGCGACGACCTCGAGTGCTTCGCGCTTGATGGCGGCCCAGACGCGGTTGAAGATGAAGCCGGTGGACTCCTTGTGCGCCACGAACGGGAAGACGCCGAAGCGGGGGAGCTCCTGCTGGAGCAGGCCGATGATCCCGGGGTCGGTGTGCCCGTCGGACATGAGGTCGACGGCGTTCTGCTGCGGCGGCATGTAGAAGTGCATGTTCAGCACGCGCTCCGGGTGTTCGACCTCGTCGATGAACTCGCTGGTGGCGTACGAGGAGGAGTTGCTGGCCAGAATGGTGTCGGGGCGGGCCGCCCGGTCCAGCTCCCCGAAGATCTTCTTCTTGAGATCGAGACGCTCGGGTACCGCCTCAACGACCAGCCAGGCGTCCAGCACCGCAGCGGTGAGGTCGTCGGTGAGCTCGACACGACCCGGCTTGCCGCCGTCGAGGCCCGCCGCGATCTCGGACACGTGCTCCTCGACGTAGGAACGTGCCGCCTCGCTCGATGCCCGGGACGGGTCGTAGATCCGCACCAGGCCGCCGCGGGTGGCGAACATGAGGGCGATGCGACGGCCGAGTGTGCCGGCGCCCACGACAGCGACCGGCCGGTTCTGGAGGTCCTGGGGGAGGGTGAAGTTCATGTCTGATCCTGTGCTCTCTCGAACGGACGGAGAATGTGGTGGGGAGGGGCCGTTCCTCAGCCGGTGGGCTGTGCCTGGTGTTCCACCAGGCACAGCCCCGTGAGGGGGTACGGCCGGTGGACGATTTCGCGCGGTTCCTGCCCGGCGGCCGGGCCGTCGGGCAGAGGAACGGCACGAATGTGGCCGCGGAGGTCGGAGACGTACGCGATGCCCGCCTCGGCGTCGACGGCGAGGCCGATCGCCTCCTCGAAGCCGTCGGCCAGTACCTCGGGGGGCTGCCCAGCCTTTCCGGCGAGCGGCAGAGGCGCGCGGTTGAGTGTGTTCCCGGCGGGCGGGGCGCCTCGGTCGGTCCAGTACAGCCAGTCGCCCTCCAGGTGCAGATCGATGGGCTCGGGCAGGTCGCTCCAGAGCACTTCGACGTCCGTCCGGTCGGCGGCGGTCTGCCCGGTGGGGATCTCCAGGCCGGCCCGCAGGATGCGGCCCCTGCCGCCCTTCGCCGGGCCCTTCTGCGACCAGTACAGATGACCGTGGGCGGGATCGACCGCCACGCCGACGCACTCGCCCATGATCCCCTCCTCCGGAGGGTTGACCACGAGATGGGTCAGGCCGGTGCCGTCGACGCGCACGCGGCTGACGCGATGTCCTTCGCGGTCGCTCCAGTACAGGGCGCCGGCGCCGTCGGAGGTCAGCTGTTTGCCCGTGGTTACGGCCGCGAGCGGCACCACGTCCCGCGGCGGTCCGCCGGACAGGCTCACGGCGTGGACGCCGCCGTTGGGCCGGGAGAAGTTCTGTCCCGCTTCACCAGGGGTCTCGGGATCGGACACGGGTGCGCCCATCGTCGTCCAGAAGGCGGTGGCCGAGTCCACGACGATGCCGTCCGGCGCGGGGCCGGTGTCCTCGAGGAATGTGTCCACTTGCCCGTCCGGAAGACTGATCCGCAGTATCTTCCCCGGCAGGACCTGCAGTGCGAACAGTTCTTTCGCCATGGTCATCGTCCTTGTCGCGTTGATCGTGTTCGGGCCCCACTTGGCGAGTCGGTGCCGGTCACTCCTGCGAGCCCTCGTTCACAGCGGGCGCCTGCCAGCCGAGCGGTTCGAGGACGGCACGGGTGCGCTCGTCCCGCCGCTTCGCGAGGTGTTCGTAAGCCGTCTCACCGGTGCCATAGACCTGTTCGACTGCGCCCAGGACCTCGCCCATGCGCGCCGGGTCAGGACTACCCATCTCGAAGGTCATCTGAGAGCCGACGTGCTCGACCAGGTGACGCATGCCGGCCGGCCCACCGCCCAACGAGCCGCTCTCGAACGGCCCGGTCACGGCCCAGCGCAGACCGAGGGAGGCGCGCACGAGGTCGTCGAGGTCCCGGACGTCGACCACGCCCTGCTGGACAAGAAAGGTCGCTTGGTCGTTGAAGACCTTCTGCAGCCGGTTGCCGACGAAGCCGGGAATCTCCTTCTTGAGGCGGATCGGCAGCTTGCCGAGTCCGCGGTAGACCTCGACCGCTCCGTCGACGGTCGTCCAGGCCGTCTGCGGACCGGGCACCACCTCCACCAGTGGCATCAGCTCCGGAGGATTGAACGGGTGGCCGATCACGATCCGCTCGGCCGCCGGGTTTCCCCTGGCGATGACCGAGGGCAGCAGTGACGAGGAGGAAGAAGCCAGCACGACGTCGTCACGCGTGTGCGCGGCCAGCGTCGCGAACACCTCCTCCTTGACGTCGATCCGCTCCGGACCGGACTCCTGCACGAAGTCCGTGCCGGTCACCGCGGCGGCCAGGTCGGCGGACGCCATGACGGCCCTTCCCGGCAGCTCTCGCTCCACCAGCTCGGCCAGATCAGGCCGCGGATCGCTGATCCGCACGTCCCAGCCGGCCCCGTCGAACAGGCGGGCCCAGGAGATGCCGATGACACCGGCACCGACGATCGTCACGACCGACATTTAGATCACTCCAAGGAAATGGCAGGTAGAGCCGTGGACAGGGCCCGTGACGTGCGGCCATCCCTCCCCCAGGAGAAGGGACAGCGGCCCGGTGCGGTAGTTCCACTGGGCCAAATGGGCAAGAGGCGTGCTCCACGCGCGGCGGGCGGATTCCGATGTCCAGTGGACATCCGCCCGAGCCATTCTGTCCAATATATGATTGGCTAGTGTCTAATATGCTTGGCGATATCAATCTGTCGCGCCGCCTCCTCGAGCAGTTCCTCGTCGTCGCCCAGGAGAAGCACTTCGGCAGGGCTGCTGAGCGGCTCGGCATGAGCCAGCCACCGCTCAGCCAGTCCATCCAGCGACTGGAACGCGCTGTGGGAGTGCGCCTGCTGGACCGCGGCCCTGGCGGCGTTCGGCTGACCGCGGCAGGCAAGGGCTTCGCCGCCGACGCACAGCGCCTGGTCGACCTGCAGTCCGCCGCGGTCTCCCGGGCCCGGCGTGTGGCCTCGGGCCTCAGGGGTGAGGTGCGAGTGGGCTATGTGAGCCTCCTGAGCTACCTCTACCTCCCCACGATGCTGCGCGCCGCGGCCTCCCAGCTGCCCGAACTCCGCGTACACCTCCAACACGATTCCTCGGCCGGCGTCGTGGATCGCGTGCGTGTCGGGACGCTGGATCTTGGGTTCGTCCGTGACCCGGCCCGGCTCACCGGCGACCTCGTCGGGACCGTCATCGCCACCGAGCGGATCGCCGCCGCGCTCCCGGGCGGACACCGCCTCGCCGAGGCGGCCGAGATCGACCTCGCGGAACTCTCGGACGAGGACTTCGTCCTGCCGGATCCCGCCGCGCTGCCCACCCTGGCCGAACAACTCGATGTCGCCTGCCGCAAGGCGGGCTTCAGCCCGCGCGTGGTGGCGAACGCCGACGACCTCAGCGGCCTGTTCAGCTACGTCGGCTCAGGTCTCTGCGTCAGCCTGGCACCCGAAAGCCTGCGCCACCTCGCCCTCGCAGGGGTGCGCCTCGTGCCGCTCCGGGGAACCTCCGGGCATCTCGACACGACCGTGCACGCCATCCACCGCATCGACGCCGACCCGGCGGTGATCCGTCTCCTCGACGTGGCCCGGCAGGTGGAACTCCAAGACAGCTGATCCGGCGGTCACCCGCCCGGTGAACCGTCGCCCGAACCCGCCGTGCCCGGCCGTGCCCCTCGGTGGCGTCCTCACCCGAACACTTCTCGACGCAGTGCGGACACGCGTCATGCCCGCGCCGCCGAGAACCCGTTGGCCGCAGTGGAGGAAGTCTTCGATCTCGTCGAGCCCGGCTTCAGGTCCCCAGCGGGCCGACAGTCGGCGAAGCCGCTGAGGCAGCCGCTGTTTACGCCAGTCCGGTCGTAGACCCGTCAGGCTGACCCCGCGTCGCACTCCACGCTGGTGACCTTGCGGCGTCCCGCGGCCGAGGAGGGCGGGAGGTCGTCGCCAGTCCCGGGTGACCGGGACCACTGAGACCTGTGGGCTGCCGTCGTCGGGGCTCAGTGCGGCCGGCACCGCGGGATTCACCTCGTCAAGAACCCTGCGGGCGGCATCGTTCAGCTCGATCGTCACGCCCGCGCCCCCGGCCAGGCCGTCAGGCGGCGTCGATCGAGACGTCCCTTGCCCTGTGCCGACGCCCCGCTGGACACCCTGCGGGTGTGACCAGGCGCGGGCCGAGGTGGCGAAGGGGGCCTTGCTCTTGGAGTGGCCGAGGCCGTGACGTCACAGACCTGGTCGAGTGCGTTCTCTGCCCGACTCCGACGCTGTCCACCCGGTCATGCGCCCGGCAAGGTGAGGTGGTCATGGCGCGCGGGGAGACTTTCCAGGAAAGTGGCGGTCGGCACGTAGAACAGGCATCCAGTGACGGCAGTGGAGAAGTCCAGGATTCTGTCATGCATTCCTGGACGCGTGCCCAGGAACATGTGGCGCAGCATGCACTCGGTCACGTCAGGAGTTCGGGCGTAACCAATGAAGTACGTTCCGTACTCGCCCTGCCCAGGGCTGCCGAACGGCATGTTCTCACGAACGATTTTGCGTTCGGTGCCGTTCTCGTCCGTGATGGTGTTGAGTGCCACGTGAGAGTTTTTCGCCTTGGCGTCGTCAGGTATCTCGACGTTGTCAACCTTGTGCCGCCCGATGGCGCGTTCCTGTTCCTCGATGGAAAGCGAATTCCAGGAGGTCAGGTCATGGAGATACTTTTGGATCGTCACGTAGCTGCCGCCCGTGAAATCGGGATCTTCATCACCGATGAAAACGGCATCGGTGGCGATCTGTCCCTCTGGGTTCTCGCTTCCGTCGACGAAACCGAGCAAGTCGCGTTCGTCGAAGTACTTGAACCCGTGTACCTCGTCCACGACGCGGACAGCGCCGGACAGACGCTCCGCGATCAGCCGGACCAGCTCGAAGCAAAGATCCGTGCGATTCGCTCGCACGTGAAAGAGCAGGTCTCCCGGTGTCGAGGGAGCTCGGTGCTGTCCGCCGTTCAACTCCACGAAGGGGTGCAGGCCTTGGGGGCGCGGGCCGCTGAAGAGCCGGTCCCAGACGGCCGAACCGATGCCCAGGACACAAGTGAGCGCATCGCCTGGCGCGCGGAACGCGACGGAGCGCCGCAGTGACGCGATGTCTCCGAGGAGATCTCTGACCGTGTCCTCGCCGCCGGGCGTCACCGTGACCAGGAAGAACACGGCGGCTTGGGTCGGCGGAACAATGACAGGCTGCGACTCGACCACGTAGCCGGTCTCCCAACTCTCTTTGCTTGTCAGCAGGGGTGTGCGGGCGGTCGAGGCACAGGCGTGCTCGAGCGCCTAGGCGGAATTCCCGGCCGGGACCGGCTGGGTACCGGCATCAATCCTGGTGCATGGAAGCATGAACCGCTTGAGAACGGTCCGATTGCCGGAGGGCCTTGGCTGGAGCGACAAGGCTCTCTGTGACGCTCCACAACGTGCCTGTCGAGGGCGGAGGCAAGGCCGGATCGAGAACCAGAGCGCGCTCGTCGCAGGGCTCCTTGTCGTCCGTCACGCGGGGGTGTGACCTCGGAGGAACTGCCGCACCTCCGTGGGGAGCTCGATCTCCGAAGTCTCATCGAGGGAGACCCAGCGACGCCGGTCCTTCCCCAGGCTCCCGCCTCCGGAGGGGTCTTCGGTCAGGAGTTGGCACACAACGGCGGGTGTCTCGGATTCGGGGGACTGCAGCACCTGGCTGCCGTCGACGAGATAGCCGGTCAGCTCGTAGACGACGCGTGCTGCGGTGGCCGCGGCTGTTTCGGCGAGCTCGGGGCTCCCCGCCGGCAGCTCCCAGCCCTCGGCTCCACGTACCACGAGAAGCAGGCCGTCGTACGGAACGACCGCCTGTACCGGCTTGCTGATGGGCCCCTCTGATGCCATGATCTTCAGTCCCTTCCTTCGCCCATAGGGCTTGGATTCTCGGTCAAGTCGCCATGGCCTACCCGCCTTTCAGGCGACTCACGCACCTTTGCTCGTCGAGTTTCTTCATGCATGATGGCCGCATGTCTTCCTTCGAGAGCAGCAATTTCAGTCCCGCCGGAAACTGGTTCTACTGCCTCAAGCACCGATCGGTGGAGAGTGATCCGAGATGCCCAGGGGCCGATCGTCTTGGCCCGTACTCTTCATCCCAAGAGGCCGAGCATGCTATCGAGTCCACTCGTGTACGTAACGAAGCATGGGATGCGGACCCTCAGTGGCGGGATATCGACAACTCGGCAGACAGAGACTGACTGTGCGGTCTCCAGGCTCTTTTGTGTCGAGACACAAACGGGTGCCACAGAAGGAATGCCATGGGGTGCCGCAGCCTGTGCGACAAGCGGATCTGGCGTGCCGGGCGCTCCGGATGCAGTGTGTGTGCTGAATCCCCAGCCCTGTCGGTCGGTCGCTGTCGGCGCGCCGCGCGTGCTGTCATGACGGACCGCAATCGCCGGGACTCGGCGGCCGGCATGGCGAGGGCGCTCTCCCCTCGTGGTGCGCTCGCGCTGCATACGGTCGACGGAGCATTCCTCTTCGCGCTGCGTGCCGCACTGGCCATGGGGCTTTCGGCCTTGCCCATGGTGCTGACCGGGCACACCCGGCAATCCATCTTTGCCATGATGGGGGCGTTCACCACGACCTTTGGGCGTGACCTCCCTTATCGGCGACGTGCCCCCGTTCTCGCCCTCGTCGCAGTTGCCATGACGGTGTGCGTGGGCGCCGGCACCGCTCTGGCGGCGTGGGTCCGGCCGTACGAGGACGGGGGCGCAGCGGTAGTGGTGGTGGCGGTGGCCGTGGTGGCTGCCCTCGCCAAGTTCGTTTGTGACGCGGCCCGGCTCGGGGGCCTCGGTGCCGTGCTGCTGCTCTTCTCGTTCGCCGTTTCCGCGCATGGTCTGGCTGCTCCCGGAGACATTCCGCCGCGCACCGCGCTCGCCGCCGCGGGCGCAGCAACGGCCTGGTTGCTGGCCATGGCTGGGTGGCTGGTGAGGCCGGACCGCCCGGAGCGTCTGGCGGTGGCGACGGCACTGCGGGCCTTGGTCCAGCTCCTTGATGCCGCGGAGGCGGAGAGCGATGCGACGGCGCCTCGGCAACAGGTGACCGCTGCTGCGCTCGAGGCGTATCGGTCGCTCGGCGTCCTGCCTCCGACAGCCTCGGAGCGAAACGACAGAACAGATGTGTGCGTAGTGCTCACGGACTTCTGCTGGCGCTTCCTCCTCGATTCGGCCCTTCCTCGCGGTGAGACCTCTGCCGCCCTCATCCACCAACTACGGCACCAGATCCGGATCCTGGTGGACTGGCGTCGTCGGCGTCCGGTACTTGTCAACGGGCCGGCTTTCCTGGCCTCTGCCACTGACCGAACAGGGACCGGTGACGACAGAGGGGGACGCCACACGAGTGCCCCTTCCGTCGATCGTGTCATCGAACGGAGCGGGGGGCTGGTTGTGCAGCCCCTCAGTCATGGGGCGCTCGAGGTCGTCCCCGCGCTGCGTATGGGAGTCGGCGCCGGCGTAGCCGGCGGATCGGCAGTCGCGCTGGAGCTGGGCCATGGTTACTGGGCCGCGATTACGGCTGCGGCGGTGCTCCACTCCGTCAACGTCCGCATGGCGACGCAACGTGCCGTACAGCGCACACTGGGGACCATGGCCGGCCTGGTGATGGCCCTGAGCGTGCTACTCGCAGGGCCGGCGCCGGCCGCCCTGGTCCTGACCATCGTCCTCCTGGAGTTCCTGCTTGAGTACGCCGTGGTGCGGAACTACGGACTGGGGGTCTTGTTCATCACGCCGCTGGCCCTGTTCCTGACCGATCTGGCCCACCCTGAATCGGCCGCGGCGCTGATCAAGGACCGAGCTCTGGGCAGCCTGTTGGGGATCCTCATCGGGCTGGGCTGCGCGCTGGTGGTGATTCACGACCGAGCTGCGGCACGGGTGGATCGGGCACTGGACTCATGCATCAACGCGGCATGGCAGGCCGAACGGCTGCTGGACGAACACTCGCATCCGATTTCCCCACTCGTCCCGGCACAACTGGCTGCAACAGTGGTGGAACTACGCACGGCGGCCGACGCGGCCGCGGGCGAACTGCGGCAGGCCGAGATCGACCCGGCCGCGCTCGCCGCCGCAGAGCAGCGCGCGTACGTGCTGTTGGCTCGGATCACGAGATCACCCTGACCCAGGCCGGCACCTGTCTGCACGCTCCGAGGCTTACGCCCCCTGCCATCGGCCGACGGCGGCTGTCCTGTTCCGTGGACCGGCTCCTTGCGACCACCCGCGTAGTCGGCCCGGCTGAACCGAGTGAGTGCAGTGGCGATTGCGTGGTGTGTGTCGTCAGGTCCTGTTGTCACGCAGGGCGCTGCGGGCGACAGAGGGGAGAAGGGATCCGATGGCGATGCCGATGGCGAGGTAGACCGCCGCCGTACCGCACTTGGTGGCCGGCGACAGGTCAGTGGTGAAGGGCAGCAGAATCAGAACGGCCGTGGCCAGTGCGATGATCCAGGTGAAGAAGCGCCCCGGGCGTGGTGTTGCCGCAATGAGCAGGTGGAGCAGGGCTGTCGACACCAACGCGGCCAGTGCGGCCCCACCTGCGAGCGCACCGGTGGACGCGTTGCCCATGGCGCCGTATTCCTCGGGTGCGAACACCGCCACCCCTAGAACCCCCCGGATCAGGAGGAGTGCGACTACCGCGGTGAGTGCGGCCACGACAGCTGTCATCGCACCACCTGCCCAGAGCCGTCCGGCGTCGAGACGGGGCTCGTGCGAGGCGGGGAACGCTTGCGGAGGGGGCGGTGGGACGTCACGCACTGCATCCCGCCGTTCGTATGGACTGTTCGAGGGGCCCACGCGGTCCGCTCCTCACTGTGTCGGGTGTCAGCTGGATCTCCCGCTGCGTGAGACCCTGTTGTCTTCACGGAATGTGACTGTTTCTTGCAGTATGGCTACGACACCCAGGGCGCGCACGTCGGGGGCACGGGCGACTGGTCGACAGTGCGTGTCCGTTCGCGGGCGAGCCCGGCCCGCGATCCGGTCGAGGCGAGCAGTGGCCATCAGGAGTGAAGGGCTGGGGACATGGCGGTAGACCCGGAGAGCACGAGCGATGTGGGGGGCCAGGAGTCGGCGCCGTCGGCATGTGCTTCACCGGAGGATTCGCCCTGGCCATGGCTACCGACGAACGGCTGCTCGCCCCTGTACTTTCGCAGCCGTCACTGCCGCTCGCCGTCACCCGGCGCCGGCGCGGCGACAGGCATCTCCGCGCAAGAGCTCGCCGCCGTCAAGGAGCGCTGTGCGCCAGCTGATCGACGAGCCCGGGCAGCCGGCGCGCGCCGCGCTCGACCAGGTGCTCGACCTGTTCCGCCGACGACTTCTCACTGACGGACCAAGGGCGGCTGGAGACCCAGAACCCGACGGGCCGGCGCGAGCTGCCCCCTCAGCAGCGCGGTGAGTGCGGCCGGTCGGTGGTTCCTCGATGGTTCACTGCGGGCAGAGACTGGCCCGCGCCTGTCGGTCCGGCCGCCGGCGGGATGAGCCCTCACCGCTCCACATCACTGTCCGTGGCAACCACGATGACCGTTCGCCGCGTCACCGCCGCGCTCCTCGGCAGCCGGATCGTCAGGACACCGTCCCTCAATTCGGCCTGGATTCCTTCGACATCGACGTCCCCAGGAATGCGAACCCCGTATGAGAACTGCCCCGACCTGCGACGTAGCGCATTGCCGCCCGTGGTCTCGTCGATCGACCCATGGATGTGCAGTTCTGGCCCGTCCAATTCCACACTCACCCGATCACGCGGAATACCGGGCAGCTCCGCGCACACCACGTACGCGTCGCCCGCATCCGATTCCTCCACCACTGGCATCCAGTGCTTTCGGGGGCCAGCTGCCTGCGACGACTGTTCTTCCATGGTTACGCTCTCCGACCTTGTCCATCTGCGGCGATCGTTCCGGCGTTCTCTGACGCCAGCCTGCGCTCCAGGTATGGCGGTGGCCAGTACATCTACCCCGTTGTGGTGAGCAGCGGCGCCGTATGCGTGAGCGACCGTGCTGCTTCCGCTGCCCCAGTACTCCGCTTGCAGCGCACCGGGCATCGCGATTCAGTGGTACGCGTCCACTCGGTTCGGCTGCCGGTGCCTCACCGGCAGCCCCGCGCAGCCCCAGCCGCAGGCCGCCGCGGCGCCGCAGGCCGGAACACGGGAGCAGTGATGACGACCGGAGACCCCCAGCCCATCAGCGCCACCGCACGTCGCGCGCTCGAGAAGGAACTCGCCGACCTGCGCGCCGAACGGAACGCGGATGCCGAGACCCTTCAGGACACGAAGGACACGGGCGACCGCGCCGACCAGGCGGACGAGTTGCGACGCCTGGCGGTGATCGGCCGTCTCGACGACCGCATCAGCGAGATCACCGTGCGGCTCCGCCAGGCCGACGTCGCAGGTCCGCCCTCGACCGACGAGGTCGGCATGGGCAGCA
Organism: Streptomyces sp. NPDC025806; assembly: GCF_055558275.1. Lineage (NCBI taxonomy): Bacteria > Bacillati > Actinomycetota > Actinomycetes > Kitasatosporales > Streptomycetaceae > Streptomyces > Streptomyces sp. NPDC025806. The sequence goes on from NZ_JBVHMU010000005.1 coordinate 506,245, forward strand.
CGGTCACCCTGCGGTTCCCGGACGGCACGGAAAGCACCGTCGACATCGGCGAGGTCGCGGAACCGCTGGACCCGACCATGGTCACCTACGACAGCCCCATCGGCCGTGCGCTGCTCGGCCACCGAGCGGGCGACACCGTCAGCTACGAGGCACCAGCCGGCGCGGCGACCGTGACGATCGTGTCCCTGGGCTGAACCGGCTCAGGGAAGATGCTGGACGCCGATGCGCTGGCGGAAGACCCAGTATGTCCAGCTCTGGTAGAGCAGCACGATCGGCACGAACACCGCCGCGACGACCGTCATGACCTTCAACGTGTAGTTCGCGGACGAGGCGTTGGAGACCGTCAGTGACCAACCGGGGTCGAGGGTCGAGGGCATGACATCGGGGAACAGCGACAGGAACAGCATCGCCACCGCGGCCGCGATGGTCACGCCGGAAAGGATGAACGCCCAGCCTTCACGCCCAGACCGGATCACGGTCAGCGCCCCGACCAGCGCCACGAACGCCACGATCATGGCGCCCATGCTCCAACCGTCCCCCGAGTCCACCTGCGTCCAGACCAGGAAGGCCGGCGCCAGCGCACCTGCGACCGCACCCAGTACGGTCGCCAGCGCCCGGGCGCGGACACGGATGTCACCGGTTGTCTTGAGCGAGGCGAACACCGCGCCGTGGAAGGTGAAGAGCACCAGCATCGTCAGGCCGCCGAGGACCGCGTGGAGAGAGAACAGATCCCAGAAGCCGCCCACGTACGACTGGCTCCTGTCGAGGGCGATGCCGCGGACCATGTCGGCGAAGATGACGCCCCAGAGGAACGGGGGCAGCAGGGACGTCCAGAAGATTGCGTGATCCCAGTTGCGCTGCCAGTTCCTGCCGGTGCGCTTGGCGCGGTACTCGAAGGCCACACCGCGGATGATCAGACAGACCAGGATGATCAGCAGCGGGATGTAGAAGCTGCTGAACATGGTGGCGTACCAGGCGGGGAATGCCGCGAAGGTGGCGCCGGCGGCCGTGATCAACCAGACCTCGTTGCCGTCCCACACCGGGCCGATCGTGTTGATCAGGACCCGCCGTTCCGTAGCGTCGCGGGCCATGACCCGGGTGAGGACGCCGATTCCGAAGTCGAAGCCCTCGAGGAAGAAGTAGCCGATCCACAGGACGGCGATCAGGATGAACCAGAGATCGTGGAGGTGCATGATGCTCGTCCTCAGTACGCGAAGGTGAGGGGCTTGTCGGGGTCTTCGGAGGGCCCCCGCAAGGACGGGTCCTCGGTCGGCGGGCGCTCGTCGGTGTCCGGCCCCGCCGTCGCGTACTTGGCCAGGAGCTTGACCTCGATCACCGCGAGCACGGCGTACAGCACGACGAAGGTGACGAGCGAGCCGATCTGAGTGCCGACGCCGATGTTGGGGGAGACACCGTCGGCGGTGCGCATCAGACGGAAGACGACCCAGGGCTGGCGGCCCATCTCGGTGAAGATCCAGCCGAAGCTGTTGGCGATCAGCGGGAACCCCATGGTGAGGATGCCGATCCGCCAGCTCCATTTGGTGAAGAACCCGTTCATCTCTCGGTTCTTGGTGAGCATGAGCCGTGTCGGCTCATGTTCATCGGTTCGGTACTCGTGGCCCAGCCAGAACTTTCGCCGTGTGGTCCACAGTCCGATGAGGCCGACCACGAAGCTGGTCATCCCAAAGCCGATCATGAGACGGAATCCCCAGTACGTCATGAAAATGTTCGGGAGGTAGTCCTCCGGCTCGCCGCCGAACTCGGCAGCCTCCGCGCGGGCCCGGTCGTTGATGCCGGGCACTTCGGCGGTGAAATTGTCCTTGGCCAGGAAGGACAGCAAGCCGGGGATCTCCAGCTCGACGTCGTTGCGCCCTTCGGAGACGTCGCCGACCGAGAAGATCGAGAAGGGGGCGGGGGCCTCGGTGTCCCAGAGGGCTTCGGCGGCTGACATCTTCATCGGCTGTTGCTCGAACATCACCTTCGCCAGCCGGTCACCGCTGATCGCGGTGCCGAGGCCGGCCACCGTGACCAGGACCAGGCCGAGCCGCAGCGACGTACTCATCACGGCGGTCTTTCTGTGATCGGTCTCCTTGCCGCGCTTGGCACGCCACAGGTGGTAGGAGGCGATGCCGATCACGAAGGCCGCACCGGTGAGGAAGGCGGCGGTCAGGGTGTGGAGGGCCTGCACCACGGCGGTGTTCTGGAGCAGCACGCGACCGATGTCGGTCAGCTCGGCCTTTCCGGTGACGGCGTCGACCTTGTACCCGACCGGGTGCTGCATGAAAGCGTTGGCCGCCAGGATGAAGTACGCCGAGAGCAGGGTGCCGATGGCGACGAGCCAGATGCACGCGCAGTGCAGCTTCTTCGGCAGTCGGTCCCAGCCGAAGATCCACAGTCCGATGAACGTGGACTCGAAGAAGAACGCGATCAGCGCCTCCATCGCCAGTGGCCCGCCGAAGACGTCCCCGATGAAGCGGGAGTAGGCGGACCAGTTCATGCCGAACTGGAATTCCTGCATGATGCCGGTGACGACACCCATCGCGATGTTGATCAGGAAGAGCTTGCCCCAGAACTTCGTGGCGTGGAAGTACTTGTCCTTGCCCGTCCGGACCCAGGCTGTTTCCAGGCCCGCCACGATGGAGGCCAGGCTGATGGTGAGCGGCACGAAAAGGAAGTGGTAGACGGTCGTGACGCCGAACTGCCACCGCGCGACGGTCTCATGAGCGACTGCTAGTTCCACTGCGCCCTGCCCTCGTCTGATTACACTCCGTATCGGGGTCAAGGTATCCGCAGGGCGTGAGGGCTGCGAGTCGAGCGCGGCCGGCTCACAGGACCGCCGAAGCGGTCAGGCCGGAGGCAGGTGGCTCCGCGAGCGAACGCCATACAAGGCCCGAGCGGCTGCTTCGCCAGGGACAGTGAGGGCGGCGGAGCCGGAGAACGGGCAGGGCTCATGTGGCGGAAGTGCGGACTCGCCCAGAACATTGGCAAGCATGATGCAGCTCAGAGTGGTGTGCGAAGAGCGCTACAGCGATGCGGTGCTGGGCCTCCTCGACGCGGAGCCGGGAGTCGCTCACCTCACGGTCGCCCATGGCATCGGTATGCACCCCTTGGGCGACGTCATCGAGGCCGTGGTCGTGCGCGAGGTGGCAGAGGACGTCCTGGAACGCCTGGCGCGGTGTGGCGTGCACCGCCGCGGCGAAGTCAGTCTCCAGCCGATCCACACGATGCTCTCGGACACGGCTGAGGCCGCTGAACGCGCGACGCCCGGCGACGGCTCCAACGCCATCATCTGGGACGAGCTGATCGCCACCACCGGAGAAGAGAGCCGACTGAACCCGGTCTTCCTCGCATTTCTGACCATCGCCTGCCTCCTCGCCGCGGTGGGTGTCGTCACGGACTCCGCGATCACCCTGGTGGGCGCGATGGTGGTGAGTCCCGACTTCGGGCCCCTTGCCGCGCTCGCGGTGGCCATCGTCGGCAGACGGCGCGACCTGGCGGCCCGCGCGGGGCTGGCCATCGGGGTGGGATTCCCGCTCGCCATGCTGGTCACCGGTGTTCTGGCGCTCCTGGCCAGGCTCAGTGGCCTGTTCGATCCCGGTGAACTGTCCAACCTTCAGCAGGTGTCTTTCATCTACGAGGTGGGCCCGTACTCCCTCATCGTCGCCCTGCTCGCCGGCGCCGCGGGCATGATCGCGCTCACCTCGGAGAAGCCGGGAGCGCTGGTCGGGGTCTTCATCTCTGTCACCACAGTGCCCGCTGCCGGGTTCGCGGCGCTCGCAGCGGTCGTAGGGGAGTGGCAACGCTGCGGTGAGGCATTGCTCCAACTCCTGATCAACCTCGCGGGTGTCACTGCCGCCGGAGTCCTCACTCTGTTCCTGCGGCGCCGCCACATCGGCCCTGGCCTGGGGGCCTCTCCTCGCTGATAGGCGGAGAGCGCGGGGTTCGCCGCAGCGCATCGAAGGTGTCTCGCCGGTACCTGGCCACGCGGAGTGATGGCGAGGGGCCCGTGTACGTGTGCGTACGGGACGTCAAAGGGCGTCAAAGGGCATCGCTGTGGAGCTTCTCGGAATTGCGCAGCGGCATGAACGGCTCACGGAGGGCGGGGTGCCCCGTGTCGATGGCGCGTTGCCGGTCCAGCTCGGAGTTGACCTCTGCTCCAAGGAGCAGCGCGAGATTGGACAGCCACAGCCAGATGAGGAAGGTGATGATCGCCGCGAGGCCACCGTAGACGCGGTGGTAGGAACCGAAGTGGTTGGTGTACATCGCGAAGCCGGCGGAAGTTGCTCCCAGCAGGACGACCGCGGCCAGGCCGCCTGCCGTGCCCCATCGGAAGGGCTGCCGGGCATTGGGTGCCGCCCAGTACAACAGGGCGAAGAGCAGGCTGAGCAGAGTGATCAGCAGCGGCCACTTGCCCCACTGCCAGGCTGTGACCGCGGCTTGGCCGATACCCAGGGCGGCGCCGATCCGGTCGGCGAGTTCGCGGCTGACTGCGATCAGAGTGGTCAGGACGGTCAGCAAGAGCAGGGTCAGGACGGTCAGAGCCAGCCGCAGCGGGAGCAGCGTTCGCAGGGTGCGTCCCTCGGGGACGTCGTAGACGGCGTTCATGGCGCGGATGAACGCCGAGGCGTAGGCGGAGGCCGACCACAACAGGGCGAGGGCGCCGAATACCCCTGCGGCGATGTGCTGCCGGTGGAGATTCGCCAGGATCTGGGTCACCAGGTCGCGCGCGGGGCCGGGCGCGAAATCGCGGACGTTGTGGATGAGCGGATCGGTGGCCGAAGGGCCGACAGCCCCGAGCGCGGAGACGATCACCAGGAGCGCGGGTACCACCGACAGGACCGCGTAATACGTCAGGGCTGCGGCCCTGTCCGGGAGGTTGTCGTCCCGGACCTCTGACAGTATTCGCCGCATGACCTGGCGTCGGCTGCTTCCCGAGGACGAGGCGTCGCCGGTCGCGCAGCCGGTACCCTCGTGCGGGTTCGGAGTGTCCTCGGAGTCCGGCTGCTCATGGGGCGAGTTCATGATCGGGTACTTTCCCGTCCAGGCGCTGGAGTGCGCAAGTCCCATCCTTGCCTTGACGAGCAGGTGCACTGTCCTCGGCGCGCGGAGATCAGGGCTCGGCGCCTGAGGTTCAGTCGGCCATCACCCGGGCTCACCGTCCTGCGTTGGCGCGGCGCAGCACCACGGGTCGCAGCCGGCTGTACCCGCGCACCGTCACCGGGCGGATCGTCTTCAGCTCGTACCCGTCAAGCTCCGCGAGCTGCCCGGCGAACGCCGTGTCGACCAGCACCGTGCCGGGGCGGGCCACTGCGGTGAGCCTGGCTGCTATGTTCACCGCCGCCCCGTAGACGTCGCCGAAGCGGCTGAGGACCTGGCCGTGCGCCAACCCGGTCCGCAGCTGCGGCAGCTCCGCGATGCCGGCCGCACGCGCTGACAGTTCCAGTGCGATCTCGGCGGCTGCGATCGCCGACTCGCACACGTAGAACACCTCGTCACCGATGGTCTTCACCACCTGGCCCCGCCCTTCGGCGACCACGTCGCCGGTCGTGGCCTCGAACGTGTCGAGCACGCGCCCGAGTTCGACGTTGTCCAGGCCGCGGGTCATCCGCGTGTAGCCGACCATGTCGGTGAACCCCACCGCCAGTTCGCGAACGGCGCCGGCCTCGTGGGGCAGTGCCCGGACGTGAGGGTCGGGCACGGTGGGCGAACCGCTGCCGCCCCGGGCCTGCGGCAAAGGCCCGTTCGCCGCCGCCTGTGGCGGTTGGTGACTTCCCGCAGTCGGGCCCCGATCCGCTTTGGCGCCCTGCCTCTCCTCCGTCCCGGCAAGCATCCGTCCCGCGTACACCGCAAGATGGCGGCGCCAGACATTGCGCTGTAGCCGTTCCATCTCCGGCAGCAGTGCGGCGACGAGGCCGTTCAACTCCTCCTCGTCCCAAGGGGCGTCGCCGGCGTGGTTCGTCCAGGTCCACAGGGTGTCCACCTGCCACTCGGCGAGCCGGGACAGATGGTGCCCCAGGGCGCGTGCCATCGCCGTCTCGCTCTCCTCGGTGATGAGTCCGGCCTCGATGAGCCGTACCCCCACGCGCAGAGCGTCGACATCGGCATCGGTGAAGACCCGGGCGTCGTCGTCGACCACCGGAAACCCGAGCGCACGCCAGATCCGCGCGGTGCGCTCGGGCTCCACGCCGGACTGTTCGGCGACCTCGCGCCGCGTCCAGACCCGATCGCCGCCGAGCAGCACCGACTCGATGCTCCGTCGCGGTTCCTCGACGCCGGACGGGCCCGCCGGTTCGGGCGCGCTCATATGGTGTGCACGATCAGCACGTCGAGGCCCGCCGTCCGGGCGACGTCCGCAGGAACGGAGCCCATGATGCGTCCTACGAGAGAGCGCAGTCCCCGATTGCCGATAACCAGCAGATCCGCCGAACACTCTCGTGCGGTCCGCACGAGAGTGGCGACCGGTTCGCCCTCCACCGCCACCGATCGCACGTTCATCACACCCTGTGCCAGGGCCCGTTCCCTTGCGGTGCGCAGGGTGTCCTCCGCCGGTGCCGAACCCACCACCTGGTAGGCCTCGTCTCCCAGCTGGTCCTGTGCCCGGGCCAGCGCGGGGCCGCGCATCGGCAGGTACGCGCAGACGATGACGAGTTCCGACCCGCTGACGGCGGCGAGCCGCGCAGCCCGCTCGACCGCTGTGAACGAGGAGTCCGAGCCGTCCGTGCCGACCAGTACGGTCCGATAGGCGACCAAGGCAATCTCCTTACTCTGAAGTAAACTTACTTGAGAGTAAGATACGGATGGCCGATCGGTCCGGCAAGAGTGGGACCTTGCCGTCGCGACGCAGTACGGCGCGCGTCGCGTCGTAGCAGCGCGAAGCCGTGGTGATCCGTGGATGTGTCTGCGAACTCCGGTATTTCTGGAGTCAGTTGGTCGCCCATGCGAGAGGCTGGCCCTTCGGTGCCTTGGGAGAATGGCCGGGCGCACCACAGGGGAGAACCACCTCTCGGTGGCGTGCTCACCGGGGCGGTACGCGCGCACGGAGTCGAACATGCCGGTGCCCGGGCAGCGCGAGACCACGGTGGCTGTGTTCTTGAGCTCCAGCATGGTGTCCGGCGTGCGCAGCCGCCGTGTGGTGAGGGGGGAGGCGTTGAGCCCTCTCGCGGGCGGCCGCTTGGCGAACGGCCACCACTTCAGGCCTGGACACCTGTCGCCGGCCGCGGCTCCTGCCTCGGCGGCCGGTGCGCCGGGCCACGTTCACCTCCCCGGTACATCGTCAGATCGCCGAAGGCCAGCCGGTCGCCCCCTCGTCCCGCCCGGCAGCCACCAGCCTCGTGGCCACCGCACTGGTGGCGGTCCCGACGCAAAGGCACGACCACCACAGCCATTTCCGTCCTCCTGGCGCTGAGCGTCGCGGGTCACCGCTGGATCCCCGACGGCCCGGCCCGCATGGGCAGCCTGTCCGAGACTCTGCTCCCTTGGACCGCGCTCGCCCTTCCCGCGCTGCTCGCTGCTGCGCGGATCACGTATGGCGCCGGCTGCCCTGCTGATCCCGGTCACCGTCTGGCTCGCGGTCTTCGGCGGCAGGTTCGCCGACAAGTCCTCGCCCGGCGGAGACCTCACCGTCGTCAGCCAAGGCCACCTCGGCCTGGACCCTCCCCGCGACGCCGAGCGATCGCCTTCCCGTGGCCGCCCGCGTCAGCCTCGCCCCGGCCCCCCTTCCTGGGCCGGCGGGCCGGAGGCCTCACGGGAGCTCGGCTGGTCGACGACGCCCTCTGCGGGGTGGGAAAGGGGTGGCGGGACCGACCGGGGCGGGGTCGGCCGCGGGCGGCATCACCGGCGACGGGCACCCGCTGGCCGGTCATGGCTACGGGATGTCGAGCGGCAGATCTCGGTGGAAGACGGCCATGGCCTGGCCGGGGCCGTTGTAGTCATCGACGTTCTTCGCGTCGAAACCGAGGCTGCGATGGAAGGCGATCGACCCGGTGTTCGCGAGCGACGTGATCGCCTTCAACCGCAGCGCGCCATGGCGTTGCGCTGCTTCGGCGAATGCCGTGTACAGACGACGCCCCAGACCGGTGCCGCGGGTGTCGTCCCGCGTGGCGATCAGGTGCACGTAGCCGGTGCCGTCCGGAGTGACGAAGCCGAAGATGTACCCACGGATGCCGTCATCGGCGCGGGCGACGAAGCAGGTGGAACCGAACTCCTGCACCAGGGCAAGAAGGTGGAGCGACCGTAGATCGCGTTCGCCCCAGTAGCGAGGGTGATCAGCCAGGACCTGATGGAAGTCGGCCACCCCAGCCGTCTCGATGTGCATCCCCATGGTGACGATCATGACAGGCGTCTCGGTCGCTACGGGGGATACCACAAGCATGCGGTCCACTACCGGGTCACTCCAGCGTGTCAGGGGCGAAGTAGGTCATCCGTCCTGGGTCACCGGGCCGGCCCGCCGCTTCCGGGGCGTGGCCGTTCAGCGCGCAACGCCACGGCGCCGAGCGCTGATCGCGCCGTGACCTGCATCTGAAGCAGGTACCGAGGGCTCTCGCCCCGTTCGACAGGCTCCCGAAGTTCAGAGAAGCCTACGTTCGCTGCGAGGTGCTCTGGACCGGCGCGGCTCGACCGCTGTCAGAAGTCAGAAGTCAATGGGCCGGCCGGTGGCGCGAGTGCGATACCGACAGCACGAGCAGGTAGAGGACGGCGACGACGAGGACCAGCACGCCGGTCGAGAGCAGATACAGCATGCCGTCCACGGCAGCGCCGATGATGATCAGCGCGATGGCGCTGCTGAGCAGAATCAGGAAGAGGGCCATGGTGCGACGCCTCCTGGCAGTGGCGGGAATGGACCTGACGGTCATCAGCCGATGCCAGGGTGGTGGTTTCCGTCAGTTGCAGGAGGCCCGCAGGCCCCCTGCGGGGCAGGGCGCCTGCCGGTAGTGCCGACGGCGTGACCGGCCGTTCCCAGGGGCCACAGGACAACTCCGACGCAGGCCAGAATGATCCCGATGGTCCACAGGACGGCCATGCCGACCGCGTAACCAACGACGAGCAGGATGCCCCCGAGAGCGATCATCGTTCGCTCCACTCGTGCTTTTACCCCAATTTCATGATACGCGCAACTTGGAGCGATGGCCTGCTGGGTGGACGGGGTGCTGTGAGGGTAGAAAGCGGATCGCGGAAACCTGTCATGATCAGTCTCGGATTCGTCGTCCTCGTTGCTGCACTCGTCCTGGCCGGCGCCCTCTCGTGGCTTGTTCCGGTACCGGTAAACCGGATGGCCGGCGAAGACTGCCGCCTGTCGCTTCAGGTGAACTCCGAGGTGCAGGTCCAGGACGACGGCGCCCTGCGTACGGCGGCGCGAGCAGTACTCGTCGGCGCCGCGGGAGAGGAGGCCGCGCTGGGACCTGATGGCCTGCCGGGTTTCGCCGAGTGAGCACGTTGACCGCGATGTGGGTGGCAGGCTTGATCGCCAGTGGAGGCCGGGAAGGCGCGGGGGGAGTCGTGGTGCAGGGCCGTTGGCTGAAACCGTATGTCGTGGACGGGCAGTACGAGGTATGGATGGTCCATGAGCAGGGAGGCATGGGGCTGGTCCACCGGGTGAAGCACCTCGGATGGGGCGTCATGCTGGCCATGAAGTCGCCCCGCCCGGAGCTGCTCACCGGCGCGGGCTTCCTCGACCGGTTCGTGGCCGAGGCGGAGACCTGGGTGTCCCTCGGCCTGCATCCACATGTGTGTGGCTGCCATTACGTGCGCACGATCGACGGCGTCCCGCGTGTCTTCTCCGAGTACGTGGGCGGTGGCAGCGTGGCCGACTGGATTCGTGACGGGCGGCTGCACGAGGGCCGCACCGCCGAAGTCCTGGCCCGCATCGTCGACTTCGCGATCCAGGTCGCCTGGGGCCTCGATTACGCGCACAGCCGCGGTCTCGTACATCAGGACGTCAAGCCCGGCAACGTACTCGTCGACCTCGACGGCACGGTCAAGGTCACGGACTTCGGTCTCGCCCGAGCCCTGCCGGGCACACCCCGAAGCACGTACCCCGGCCCCGAGCAGGGCGACGGTTCCCTCCTGGTCACCCACGCAGGCCTCACCCTCGCCTACGCCTCGCCCGAACAAGCCGCCGGCGAACGCGTCAGCCGCCGCACCGACGTGTACAGCTTCGGCGTCCTGGTCCTTGAGATGTTCACCGGCGAGGTCACCTGGCTGGCCGGTCCCGCCGCCTCACAGGCCCTGGCCGAGTACCGGGCCGACAACCAGGACGGGCCCCCGATGCCGCACGGCATCGGCGCGCTCCTCGCCCGCTGCCTGCGCCAGGACCCCGCCCGCCGGCCGGCCTCGCTGGCGGATGTGGCCGACGTACTGACCGGCCTGTACGAGGACATGACCGGTGCCCCCTACCCGCGTGCCCGGCCGGCCGGAGCCGATCTCCGCGCCGACGAGCTGAACAACCGTGCCCTGTCCCTTCTCGACCTCGGGCGCACCGCCGACGCCGAGGAGGCCTTCGAAGCCGCGCTCGCCGCGGACCCGCGTCATCTCGTTGCGACGTACAACCACGGACTGCACCAGTGGAGGCAGGGCAAGCTCCTCGACGACGAGTTCGTCGCCTCGCTGGAAAGCCTCCGCGCGGATACCGCCACCGACGCCTGGCAGGTCCGTCATCTCCTCGCCCAGGTCCACATGGAGCGCGGCGATCATCGCAGCGCCGAACCACTCCTCGACGAAATGGACCGGGTCCGCCCTCGTACCGAGGAGGCCGTGACGCTACGGACCGCGCTCGGCGCCGGCCAAGGCACCACGGACCGCTCCCAACCGCTGCCCTGGAAGGAAACATGGAAGGACAGGCCACGGCGCGTGCGGCTGTACCCGGACGGGAGTTGGGCACTGGCCGGCGGGCTCGACGGCATGGTCCGGCTCTGGCACCTGCCGACCAGCGAAGCCCATCGCACCCTCACCGGCCACAACACGGACATCGTCGCCGTCGACGCGACGGCCCGCCGCGCGGTCACCGCCGACGCCGATGGCCTCGTACGACAGTGGGACCTGTCCGAGGACCGCCAACTCGGCGACAAGCGGCTGCCCCCGATCAGTGAGCTGCGCCTGACCCCCGACGCCCGCACCGCCGTCGCGCTGGTCGGCGGACGCCTCACCGCCTGGAACTTCCCTGACGGGCGGCCTTACGAGATCACCTCGCAGGACGGCATCACCGCGTTCGACGTGAGCAACGACGGCGCCCTCACCCTCACCGGCGACGACACCGTTCAGGCCTGGGACCTCGCGTCCCGCAGCCTTCTGTGGACCATGCCGGAGCAGCGCCATCAGGTCGACACCGTCGCCCTCAGCCGCGACGGCCGGCGTGCCGTCGTCGCCGCGATCCACAGCCCACGGCGACACGCGCTCAAGGTGTGGGACATTGACGAAGGCCATGAGATCGCCACGATGACTGCCCCGGGCTGGACGGTCACGAGGCTCGCCCTCAGCCCGGACGGCCGCTACGCACTCTCCGCGGTCGAGGACGACAGCCGCGTACGCCTGTGGGATCTGGACCGAGGCCGCTGTCTGCGGACCTTCGAAGGCCACAACACCAGCTTCGGGGAACTGCGGCTGCGACTCGGCGACCACGAGGCGACGATCATGGACATGGACAACGCGAGGTGGCTGCAGTGGGAGCCCCCGGGCACGTTCACCGCCACCCTGGTGCTCGGCAGGCCCCGGCGCCAGGCCGACCTCGACCGCCACGGACGCTGGAGTGCCGCGCTCCTGGCCGGCGCCGAGAAAGCCCTTGCCGCAGGCCGGACTTCGGTGGCGGTGGATCTGGTGCAGCGCGCCAGGGCCGTGCCCGGCCACGCCAGTGATCCGCGGGCGATGGAGCTGTGGCGAATCCTCGCCACCAAGACGGTGCGCTGCGGGGTGCGGTCGGTGCGTGCGGCGTGGGAACTGACGGACATCCAGTCGGTGGGGTCGGTGGCGCTCTCCCCGGACGGTGTGAAGGTGTGCGCGTCGGGCGGCGGGCAGGTCCGGCTGTGGGACACGACGACCGGGGTGCAGCTCGCGGCCTGGAAGGACGACGGTACGGGGACGGTCGCGCTCCTGTCGGACGGGCGTCGGGTGGTGGCCAGCGGGAAGCGGCGCATCGTCATGCGGTCGGCTCCGCACGGCCATTGGCCCGTAGTGCTGAACACGGATCCGAGCGACGGACTGCGGGGCCGTCGCGGTACGGGGGCGACGGGGGATCGCGGAACGGCGTCGGTGAGTGCGGACGGGTTGGTGCTGACGGCTTGCCTGGACGGCGAGTTGCGGCTGTGGGACCTGACGGCCGTCGATCTGATACGGACGCTGCCTGGCGGTCAGTCCAACAGCGTGTGGCTCAGCGCCGATGCGCGGCGAGCGGTGTCTGCCGGCTTCGACGGCACGCTGCACATCTGGAACATGGAGTCCGGCACGGAAGTGACCGCTCAGCAGCCCGGCGCCTGGGTGACATCGGTGTGCCTCAGCACGGACGGCCGGATCGTGCTGAGCTCTGGGCACCACGGGGACTGGACGCTGTGGGTGACCGACGCGGTGACCGGAGAGTTCGTGCGGGGGCTCAGCAAGGAGCGCGACGACGAGGACGTCGTATGGACGGCGCGGCTGAGCTCGGACGGGCTGTTCGCGTTCGCGGGCGATGAGGAGGGTGACGTGCACATCTGGGAGATCGCCACAGGGCGCCACGTCCGGACGCTGGAAGGGCATACAGGGCAGGTCAACGGACTGGCGCTGACGCCGGACGACCGCTACCTGCTGTCGGGCAGCGAAGACGGCAGCGTGCGCTTGTGGGAGCTGGACTGGGAGCTTGACGGCCGCAACGTGACGTTCTGAGCCCGGTGTTGTCGTGTATGGCTGGTGCGGGACGGGGGACCGGGAACCGCTGGTCGCCACACATGGCGGTGCGCCATGAGCGGGAGCGTCGCTCACACCGTCGGCATGCTGTTCGTGCCGGCCCGGGCACTGGTCGAGGCGCACTCCGACCGGGCGGTCGAGGTCGAGCAGGGTCCCCTGCCGGCGAGGCCAGGCGCGGCATACCACCCTGACCAGGATCCACGGAGTCCCATGGGAGTACTGCCTTGCGCGGGTCCGACCGGTACAGGAAAGACGAAACGGGCCGAGGCTCCGGCCGAGTATTTTCTCACCGACGAGCGGCGGCCGGCCCGTGTCGCCCCGTCCGAACCCAAGGAGCAGGACACGATGCCACGGCTGCACGGTGTTCCGCCGGGCTGTGCCGAGCGTGACCGCGAGGGGCAGCTGAGTGGTCCGCGCCGGGACGACCCGCACGGAGTGGCACCATTCGACGAGGTGAACCAGGCACGCCCGAACGCCGCGGGCGACGCCCAGACCTTCGCAACGGAGCAGCCCTGATGACGTCGCCCGCCACTGTCAAACTCACGCTCGTCACGGGACAGCTCGAGCTGTCCGAGTATGTCTACGACGGCCGCGCCACCTGTGTCATCGGCCGCGCTGCCGACTGCTCACCGCGACTGCCGAACGACGAGCACCATCGCACCGTCTCCCGCCACCACTGCCTCGTCGACATCAACCCGCCCGACATCCGCATCCGGGACTTCGGCAGCCTCAACGGAACCTACGTGAACGGCGAGAAGATCGGCCAACGCCCGCAAGGGCTCGCCCCTGCCGAGGCCGCGGGCGATTCCTACCCCGAACACGATCTGTCCGACGGCGACGAGATCCGCGTCGGGGAGACTGTGCTGCGGGTCGGCGTCACGCCGGCACGGTCCACCCGCTCTCTCGGAACCTGCGCCCGATGCGGCCGCAAGGTGGGCGGCCCCGACAGAGACGGTGAAGTACTGTGCGCCGCCTGCCAGTCGGACCCCGCCGCAGTGCTGAGGTTGCTGCTCGACCAGGCCCAGGGCGGGCGCGCCGACCTCAAGGCCATCCACGGCTACACCGTGCTGCGCGAGCTCGGCCGAGGCGGGATGGGCGCGGTGTTCCTGGCTCGGCACGAGTCCACCCGCGAGCAGGTGGCGCTCAAGGTGATGCTGCCCAAGGTCGCTGCGAACGCCACGGCCCGGGCCCGCTTCCTGCGCGAGGTGGGGCTGACCCGGGCGCTCCGCCATCCGCATGTGGTGGCGCTGCACCATGCTGGCTTCGCCAACGGCACCTTCTACCTGACCACCGAGTACTGCACCGGCGGCAGCCTCGACCACCTCTTGGTCAAACGCGGCGGCAGCCTCCCCGCCGACGAGGCCGTCCTACTGACCCTGCAAGCACTGCGCGGACTGGAGCACGCCCATGACCAGGGCGTCATCCACCGCGATCTCACCCCGTCCAACATTCTCCTGGACGGCGCCATGACGGCGAAGATCGCGGACTTCGGCATCGGCAAGGCCTTCGACCATGCCGGCCTCAGCGGCCTCACCCGGACCGGTGCCACGGCGGGCAAGCCGATGTTCATGCCACGCCAACAGGTCGTCAACTTCCGCAAGGCGCCGCCCGCGGTGGACGTCTGGGCCCTCGCCGCCTGCCTCTATCACGCACTCACCAGCAAAACACCCCGCGAGTTCCCTCCGAGGAAGGACCCCTGGCAGGTCGTCCTGCAGGAGCCAGCCGTTCCCATTCGCCGACGCGATCCCGGTGTCCCGGTGCCGCTCGCGGACGTCATTGATCACGCGCTGCGCGAACACCCGGAGATCGGCTTCCGGAGCGCGGCGGACTTCCGAGTAGCGCTGGAGCATGCCATGTGATCCCGCGATATCCGCACGCAACGACAGCCACGTGCACGCTCCTCAGAAGTACACATCCACCGCTGCGCTCAACTCATCCGTCCACTCAAGTGACTTCGGAGGCTCATACCCCGCCGCGCGCACATGCGCGACGAACTCGGCCGGGATCACCAGCGGCTGCTGCGCCAGATACTCGATGGAGTCCACCCGCCAGAGCCACACGCCGTCCGAATGCAGCGAGGGACCGCCCGGGATGTACCGGTCCTCTTCGAAGAAGTGCGGCTCGGCGGTCATGATGTCGAAGATGCCGGGCCCGCGGCGTAGGTAACTCAACACGGCGTCCCGGTCGGGCAGTTCCTCCGTGGCCACCGACTCGTAGAAGGACGGCAGTTGGTCGTGCCGACCCTTGTACATCTCGCGGTACATTCCGACGGTCTTCAACCCCACTGCGCTGTCCCCTTCGTCTCGACCCACGCTACGTGATCTCGGCCGGTCCTCGCCGCGCCGCGGCGAGTTCGCGCCCATCGGGACCGGGGCCGACCGCCACCGGCGCGCCCGCGCGATCTGTCACGGTCGGCCGGGTCGGGACGGGCGTGAGGCGAGGAGCATGAGCGGATGCAGCCGGGCGGCCGGCAGCGGACTCGGTCAGGGATTCGGTCCCGCAGAGGTCCGGGGGGAGCGCGGTGCCGACAGGTCCTGTTCCGAGAGGTGGTGTTCCAGGGTGGTGTTCAGGTCGGCTACGAGCTCGGCCCTCGCAATCGAACAGCGATGTCACGATCCGCTACCGCCTCCCGAAGATCCGTGCCAGAACCGGGTTTTGAAGGCAGTTGGGTTCATGCTGGGACCGCATCAGGGTGTTCCTGGTGAAAGAGCCTGGTCATGCAGTGGATGCCCAAGGTCGAGCAGAAGGCGGTGATCCGTCGGGACCACCGTGCGACCATGGCGGGCCGGTCGCGCCGGCCGGGCGGGGAGGGTGGAGGCGCGGGTGCCGAGCACCCGGGCGAGGTCGAGCAACCCCTTCCCCGGCGGACCGCCGGTCACCTGACCACCCCCTGCGCGAGCTCCGGTCAGGCAAGCCTCCCAAGCATCGCCTGGGACTCGATGAGGCCGTCGTCGCTCGGTGCCTGATGCTCGTCGAAGACACGCGCCGCCTGGCGGGCTCGGATCTCGAGATGCGCTTCTGCAGGCCTGGTGTAGCCGTAGCGTTCACGGGCCTCCGCGGGCGTCAGGACCACCGGGTTCACGGGCTCCAGACCCCGCCAGTGCGGCTCGACGATGGGCAGTGTCTTGGGCGCCACGATGCCGAGGTACCAGCGCATGAGCGGGACGTTCCTGGCGACGAAGGCCATGTTGAGGCGCATGGCGAAGGTCACCAGTACGTCGGTGAGGCGGGACTGGCGGATGTCGGCCAGCTTGCGCATGTGGCGCGGCAGCGTGGCGATGGTGGCCCGTCGGATCATCGCGTTGGCGATCGGGCGCATGAGTCCCGGGACGCCCTTACGTGGCATGACCTCCTTCGCACCGTTGAGGAGGTGGTGCATCATCCGCTGGGTGGCCTCGCTCGCGGCGAGCTTGGGTCGCCACTTCTCGAAGTACGCGCGTACCTCCTCGCGGTTGCGGGGGACGGCGGCCGGGTCGCAGGTCTGGAACTCGGCGGCGATCGCGCACTCGGCCCAGAACTGCTCCACCTCGGCGTCGCTGAGCTTTCCGGGGCCGAACGTCTCGTAGGTCTTGAGCACCGAGTGCCAGCCCGTGATGAGGATCCAGAGCTGGGAATCCGGGTCGTTGGCGTCGTAGCGGTTGCCGCTGACCGGTTCGATGCCGATCGCCTTCGAGTGGATCTTGACCAGGACGTCGGCCATCTTCGAGATGGTCCGGCTGTCGGAGAACGCGACCGCGGCGAAGTACTGGACGGTGCGGGCGTAGCGCGTCGGGAGCCGGTCGTAGTTCGCGCCTGTGTTGTGGACCGCGGCGAGGAGGTTGGGGTCCAGCTCCTCGATCGTCGTTGCGCGGACGATGCCCATCAGAGGCGCTGTGGGATAGCCCCACACTTTGCGGGTGACGGAGCCCGGGGCGAAGAAGCCGTAGTCCTCGTGCGGCTTGATCGCGGTCGTCGACTTCTTCATGTGAGCCTCACAGCTTCATTGCGTAGGTGCCGGCGGTTGCTCGTGCTTCGGCCCAGACCCGGGCGGAGCGCTCGGCGTCGTAGGCGGGGCGGCGCAGACAGGCCAGTGCGGTCTTCTGCTGGTCGGGGGTGACCGAAGGCTTGTTGCCCAGGGTGAGAGCGTGCCCGGAGACGTCACGGACAAGGACCTCGAAGATGCTGTCCAGGACGTCGTCGCCGGCACCGGTGATCGGGGCCTGCTGCAGGATGAGTTCGGCGTACGGGACCGCGGTGAAGATGTCGCCGACGACCAGCAGAAGGTCGAGGTCCCGCATCTGTTCCTTGCTCAGCGGTGTGGTGGCGAGGAACGCCTGGAACGCATCGACCTGCTCCAGGAAGATCTTCACGTTGGGCAGACGGGTGAAGTCGGCGAACGTTGCGCGCCAGTCGTGGAAGGACACCGCGTCGAGGCCCTGGGCAGGGCCCTGGTGGAACAAGAACGCGTCGTCGGCGGCGTCCCTGCGACGCGGCGGCTTCACTGGCCCCTGGCCGGTCGGGCTGAAGAGGTAGCTCACCAGGAACTTCAGGGCCAGCGCCATGTTGACGTGGACGGTGCCCTCCAGACGGGGCAGGCCCATCATCGAGGTCGCGCCCATCGGGAAGTACATGTCGTTCTCGAAGCCCTTGGCCGAGATCGCATCGGCCATCAGCTCGTAGCACTTGGCGGCCTGGCGGGTGACGTTCATCTTCTCGATGGCGTCGACGAGCAGGTAGCGGCGGTCCTCGGCGGTGCCGGAGCGCATGTAGTCGACGGCGCGCTCGCTGTAGAAGTCCATGGCGGCGAGGCGCACCCAGGTTTCGAGGAACAGCGCGCGCACCTGGGCGAAGTCGGTGACCCGGGTGTCGAAGAGCACCCGGCCCTCGGCGTGGGTGATCGCTTCGTGCCAACCGTGCTGGACGGCGCCGATGGCGCCGAAACCGAGGTTGAACTTGCCGACGTTGACGGTGTTGATCGCGGCGTCGAAGGCCTCCGAGCCGCGGTGGAGGATGTCGTCCCCGCGGACGGGGTAGTCCTCCAGGTCGAAGGCCGCGACGTACATCTGGCCGTCGACCACGTTTCTGTGCAGCTTGTAGGCCGGGTGCCGGCTGTCGACGACGAAGAAGACGTAGCCGTCCTGCGTCTTGGGGCCGGTGGGGAGTCCCTCGACGCGGCCGAAGACCGAGACCATGCCGGCCTGGTTGCCGTTGCCGATGTAGTACTTGCCGCCGTTGGCCCGGTATCCGTCGTCGCCGTCGGGAGTCAGCACCATGTCGGTGGTGTAGACGTCGGCGCCGTGGGTGCGCTCGGACAGGCCGAAGGCGAAGATCGCGCCGGAGTCGAGCAGGCCCGCCGCCTTGCGCTTGGCCGCCTCGTTCCCGCTCTGCCAGATCGGGCCGAGGCCGAGGATGCTGACCTGCCAGACGTACCAGTACGCCATTCCGTAGAAGCCGAGGATCTGGCTGTACTTGGTCACCCGTGCGGTGTCCCACCGCTTGTCCGGGTCTCCGTCGGCCTGTGCGGCCGGGGTCAGAAGAGTGGCGAACACCCGCTCCCGCTTCACGAAGTCCAGGAAGTCGGCGTACCAGACGTGACCGCGGTCCTGCTCTTTGAGGACCCGCTTCCCGCGGTCCTCGAAGAACTCGATCGTCGCCTCGAAGATGCGACGCGTCTCGGCGTCGAACTCGCCGAAGTCAGGCTGGTGCGGATTGAACAACTGCATGGGCCTCTCTCGTCTCTAGGCGGCCCGTGCAGATTACTTCGTCAGTGTAGGAATTTGCTACGTCAGTGAAGGAACTTTCTCGAGCGCTTAGGATCGAGCCATGACTTCCCGCACAACCGCGGCGCGACAGCGCGCCCCCCACCTGGGACCTGAACGCCGTCGGCCGCAGGCGCTCGACGCCGCGCTGGCGATCGCCGTCCGCGAGGGGGTGGGCGCGGTGACCGTCGGGTCGGTGGCCGCCGAGATGGGCGTGACGCGCCCCGTGGTCTACGCCTGCTTCGCCGACCGGGTCGAAATGGTCGAGGCACTTCTCGACCGCGAGACGTCAGCGCTGCTCGACATGCTCGTCTCCGCCCTCCACAGCACAGGTGGAATCGAAGACTCCGAACTGGCCTTCGTCAGTGGCTTCCAAGCCCTGCTCACCGCAGCGGCCAACGCTCCCGACACCTGGCGCCTCATCTTCGCGGGCGACCCCGACCCGTCTGTCGCCCAGCGCTTCCGCGCCGCACGTGCGCAACTCCAGGTCGAGGCGACCCGGTGGATCGCGCCGGCGATGGAGGATTGGTGGCACACGGCCGACCTGAAGCGGAAGCTGCCGGTCCTCATCGAGTTGTTCATGGGGGCCTGCGCGTCCGCGGTGCACTCCCTGCTCGAGGAGAACAACACCTGGAGTCCTGAAGACCTCGGCACGTTCGTCGGCAAGGCCGTGCACCGGGCGTTCAAGGGCGCCTGAGCGGGAGCGAGTCCAATACGGAGCTCGGCGACCAGGCCAGGGCGATCAGCGGCGAGCCGACGACGTCGAACACGCGCTGCACGGTGTGCTCGGGATTGTCCATGATGCTGTCGACGGGAGCCCTCGACAGCATCATCGCGACGGGCAGCAGGATCGTGGCGGCCGAGGCGCCGAAGCAGCTCGTCCAAGGTGCGCGCCGGGATCGTCGGCCACGAAGAACGTGACGGGGGCTCCCGGGCTGCGGGTGCCCCCGCGCCTGCGCCGGCGGCCGCGACCGTGGCGATGCTCCTGGGTGGACGGCTGCTCCGTCGCGACGGTCTGGGCGATGCGCGGTACGAGGCGCGGGCCACCGCTGCCGAGGGCCGGCGAGGAGCGGTCGGTCTGACGGCGAGGCTGCGCCCAGGCGTCAGAAGGCCAGAGCCGTGCTCCGCGCGAGCTCCGCGTTCATGACGCAGCCGTTGGCGTACGTGGTCGACCAGTCGACCCGGCGGCCTTCTCAGACTCCCGTCGCGGAGATCGTGACCGGTGCCCATTCCTTGGTGCACAGGGCGTGCGGCGCAGGCTTCGACAGCTCCGTGAACATGCCGTTGACGGCGGCCAGTTCGGTGCACGCTTCGGCTGCGGCGGGGTGGGACCCGGCGGGGCTCGGTGCACAGGTGAGCGTGACCGAGCGGGTCACCGTGGCGTTCGCGGCATCGGGGCCCGGGCCGAGGGCGAGGACGAGATCGCTCGGCGCGTAGAGCGCCTGGGTGCCCACGCTCACGGTGCGGCTGCTGTTCTGCGCGGTCGCGGTCGTGAGTGCCGTGGTCAGGAGGCAGGCGGCGACGGCCGTGACAAAGGCTCCTCGTGCGTGACGCATGGTGGTCCCTCTCTGGGCTTCCCCGGGGTTTCCGAGGTCTGCGGAATGCGTTGTGGGTGCAGAGGGGAGTGTTCCGATTGCGGAGGGTGCTCACCAGGCGCGTGGCCGACTACCGGACACGCGTGTCCGTTGAGCGGTGAACGAGCGGCAACGCCTCTGGTGAGGCACACGATGTGGCTACGTCTGCGCGCCTGACACACCGCCAAGGGTCGGTAGTTCACCGCGTAAAGGCCTTCTGACCTGGCCTGACGAACGTTCTGTTCTCAAGCATGCCGGTCGGCCTGCACGGCAGTCGACCGGAAACAGCCCCTGCCCCGCCGCACTGCCCGATCAGCGAGCCGGCTCCGTTCGGGACCTCCGTCCCTATTTTCCAGGTAAAGCGCCTTCCAGGCGGTCCCCATCGAGCCGCCCGTAGGCCCAGGTCGGGATGGGTGAGCGGCATCCGCTACGCAAGGGCCTTTGGGCTCCGTCCCCTTTCGGCCCGACAGGAAGTCATCTCCGCAGGGGCGCAAGATGGTGGCTGAGATTCGCACCAAATGGCGCATTCTCGGCGTCATGGTCTGTGGGAGGTTCATTCATGCGCAAGATCGTGTCCGCTTCTGTGGTCGTGGTGGCCGCGGCGATAGGCGTGGCGGCCCCGGCGACGGCGTTCGCGGCCGCCGCGAGCCCGGCCGGCGCCACCCGTTCCCTCGCTGTCGCTGCGGATCCGTCCTCTCCGGCGGATTCCTCCTCGCCCACGGACGGAGCCTCGGACTCCTCCTCGCCCACGGACAGCTCCTCGGAAGCCGCGACTGCGACGGTCCAGCTCGCCCTGTCCGCCCCGGCCCACGACACCGGCTTCCAGCCCGGCGAGAAGGTGATCCTCACCGCCACGACGAACGCCCCGGCGCAGGGCGTCAAGGTTTCCTCCGAAGCCTTCGGCACCGTCCAGCTGACCGGTTCCGGGACCTCCTGGACCGGTACGGCCACGATCGCGGACAACGTCAAGATCGGCACGTACGACGTCACCACCACGGCCGACTTCGGAGACACCGGAGCGCAGTCCAAGGCCACGATCACCACCTGGAACGACACCAAGCCGACGCCGACGCCCACACCCACTCCGTCCCCTGTCGGCCAGATGACCTTCACGATGTCCACGGACGGCGGCAAGCCCGGTGACAAGGTCGGCCTCGACATCAAGGGCACCGGCGAGCTCAAGGACGGGGTGTACGTGCAGTCCGACGCCTTCGGTGGCAAGGTCACCCTGACCCCGGTCCGTGGTGTCAACGGCGCCTGGCACGGCACCGCCACCGTCTCGAAGAACACCAAGGCCGGCTACTACGCCGTGACCGGGTACGCCGGAGGCGAGAAGGTCGACACCCTCAAGTTCGGCGTGGCGGCGGGCGACGCCGGTGTCCACAAGAACAAGGTTGCGCCGCTGCCCCCGAAGCAGCACAAGATCCCCAAGGGCTCCGTCCAGACAGGCATGGCTCCCGCCGCGCATGACGACACCGGCAGGAACCTCGCCCTGACTGCGGGCGGCCTCGGCGCCCTGGGCGCCGCCGGCGTCACCGCCACGGTCCTGATGCGCCGTCGCAGCCATGGCTGAGGCTCCGTGCCAGACCCGCCGTGGCGGCCGCACCCGGTATGCGGTCGCCACGGCGGGGATCCTGGCCCTCACCGCATGCATCACGGCCGGCTGCTCGGCTCCCGCCGGCCGCAGCGCGGACGGCCCTACCACGGCCCCGGCCCCCCGAAACGTCGCCGTGTCCCACACCGCTGCCATGGCCCCGTCGGTTCCCGACCGGATCACGGCGCCGGCCATCGGGCTCGACGCCGGGCTGGACACGGTGGGTCTGGCCCCCGACGGCACGATGCAGACCCCGTCGTACGACAAACCCCAGCGGGCAGCCTGGTACCGACAAGGCCCCACCCCCGGCGAGAAGGGCGCCGCCGCGATCGTCGGCCACTTGGACACCCCCAAGGTGCCCAAGGCAGTCTTCTACAACCTGAAGAAGCTCAAGAAGAACGAGCAGATCCAGGTCCACCGAGAAGACGGCACCACCGCGGTGTTCACCGTCGACGCGGTCGACACCTTCAAGAAGTCACAGTTCCCGACCGACAAGGTGTACGGCAAAACAAGCAAGGCAGAACTACGGCTCATCACCTGCGGCGGCGAACTCACCACCCAGCGCCACTGGGACTCCAACATCATCGTCTTCGCCCATCTGACGGGAACCTCGAACCGAGTGACCCACTGATTGAGGCCTCCTCAACCCGTCGCCTCCGCGATCACGGGACAACGCTCGAACGGCGCCTCGGCGGGCCGTGGTTTGGTGACGGTGGCACTGACGATGAACCAAGGGTGATCGTCGATCCCGTGGGCATCCTGCACTCACGGCCCTTGAGCTCACCGGGACGCGTCCGACTCAGTGACGGCGCCGCGGCCGTCGCTTCGGGGTCGGCCAGTCGAGCCGGGGCGGGGCGGCGAGTGGGACATCGGTGGCTCTCTCGTGCACAGCGCGGCGGGCCGATTCGGCGTCCGCGCCGGCGAAGACCAGAATGTCCTCTCCGACCCGCTGGGCACTCGCCCATACTGTGTCGGAAAGATGGTCCTGCCGGTTGTGGACGACGCCGAGCACCCACTGGGCCGTGTGCAGCCGGGCGGTGGGGCTGCCCGGCGCGGGGACCAGAGCGCCCAGCGCCCATGAGAGCCCACGCACGGTGGGGGCCATGGCATGGCGGCCTTGCGCCTCGAGGGCCACGGTGACGCGGATCAGGGTCAGGCAGCTGTTGCCCAGCAGATCCAACTGACCGACCGTGACGGTCTCCTGGTGAACGGGGGCCTGCCGCCGGGACCAGTGCGGGGTTCGGCGCGCCGCGGCGAGCGCGTCGTCGCGAGTGTGGCCCAGATCGTGGAGCGCGGTGTACACCGGGCGCAGCGCGTCCCACAGCTGGGCCTCCCACCGGCCCCCGTCATCGTCGCGTGCCGTGCGCAGGGATGCCGCAGTGAGTTCGAGTGCGCGGCTCAACGCCCGCAGCGTGTCCGCCTCGGCGCGGCGGAGCAGGGCGAGGGGGTGGGCCGGAAAGATGAGCTGGCTGAACAGGAGGGCGACACCGGCGCCGAATAGCGCGTCTTCCACTCGGTCGATGCCGGCCTGTTGTCCGGAGGCGACGGAGATGACGGCGCCGATCGCGGCCTGGGCCATGGTGATGCGTTCGCCGTCGAGGATGAGCGCGGCGAGGAGCGCGCACAGTACGGCCACGCCGACGGAGAAGATGCCGTTGCCGAGGAAGCGGAAGGCGAGTGCGCCGACGATGACACCGGCGATGACTCCGGACACGACCCGCACCGCGTTGGTGCCCCTGCCTCCGACGGGGGTGTTGAGGGCGACGAGTGTGGCCATGGGGGCGAACAGCGGAGTGTGGTGGTCGAAGATGTGCCGTGCCAGCCACCACGACAGCGCGGCGGCCACGGACTGCTGGAGCACGGGCCAGAGGTTGTCCCGGACCCGCTGCCACGCGTTGTGCATGCGGGCAGTCTCACCGTGCCGCGAACAGGACGACGCGGTGCTGCGCCCATCTGCCGCAATGTGTTCATCCGGTCCAGTGCGCTGCCGTGGCTGCACGCGACCAGCGGACGCGGCGGGGCTATGAAGGCGCAGTGACCCACGACATCACTGGTGAGCAGTTCACGATCGACGCAGGCGGATACCGTGCCGTGATCACGGAGTGCGGTGCAGGGCTGCGCGAGCTGACGTATGAGGGCCGGCCGCTGGTGCTGTCCTACGACGCGGACGAGCCGGCCCCCGCTGCGTTCAACCAGCTACTGATCCCCTGGCCCAATCGCGTCGACCACGGCCGTTACGTCTTTGACGGCGTCCCGTATCAGCTGGACATCTCCGAGCCGGAGCTCGACTGCGCCCTGCACGGCCTGACGCGCTGGATGCCCTGGAGACTGCTCTCCCAGCGGGGCGACCAGGTGTCCTTGGGCTGCAGCCTGCTGGGTTCGGCCGGGTATCCGTTCCGGCTCGAACTGGAGGCCACGTACATGCTCCGAGCGTCGGAGGGCCTGACGGTCCGGGTCACGGCGGTCAACACGGGCCGCCGGGCCGCCCCGTACGCGCACGGTGCACACCCGTACCTCACGGTAGGGGAGTCGATCGACGACTGCACGGTGCAGTTGCCGGGCCGTGAGGTGTTGCCGGTGGACGAGCGCATGATCCCTCCGGGTCCGCCGCGTCCGGTGGAGGGGACGCCGTACAACTTTCGGGAGGGCCGCAAGCTGGGCGAACAGCGGATCGACATCGCCTTCACGGACCTGGAGCGTGACGGCTCGGGTCGGGCCTGGGTCCACCTCACGGGGGCCACGCGCACGACCTCGTTCTGGCTGGACGAGGCGCAGCCGTGGCTGGAGATCTACACAGCCGATCGGGTTCCGGAGGCCGATCGCAGGCGCGGGCTCGGTGTGGAGCCGATGACGGCCCCACCGAACGCGTTCGGCAGCGGGACCGATCTCATCCGCCTGGAGCCTGACGCGTCGTACACCGGGTCTTGGGGGGTCATGGCCGGCTGAGCGGCCACGATCCCCACCGGGACACGTCCTCTACTCGGAGCCGAACAGGCGGGGGCGCGGCTCGTGCCAGCCTTCGGCGCCGGGCAGGTGCGCCGCCGGAGCCGGGCCCCAGCTACCGCGTTCATAGACGATCGGTGCCTCGGACGGAGCCAGGACGGGTGCCACGATGCGCCAGCACTCCAGGATCGTGGGGTAGAAGGCGAAGCACTCGGGGTCTCCGACGACAGCTCCGTGGAGGATGTTCTCGTACGGGAGTGGCACGCGTCCGACCACGTCCGCGTAGTTGACACCGACGGGAACCGTGACGGGTGGGTCGTCGGGCTCGTCGCCACCCCGTACGAGGAGGTCGGCGCGGATGCCGATGTCGCCGTCGATGCGGAAGCGCACGATGTTGTGCGGTGCAGCAGCTTCCTGCTGCTGCGCGCCGGTGTCTTCGGAGTCGCTGCGGAACAACTCCAGGGGAGGCTTGCGGAGCTCGACGACGACCTCGGTGGCCGACACGGCGAGTGCCTTGCCACTGCGAAGGTAGAAGGGAACGCCGGCCCAGCGCCAGTTGTCGATGTAGAGGCGCGTGGCGAAGTACGTCTCCGTGGTGGAGTCCGGTTTGACGCCATCGACGTCGAGGTAGCCCTCGTACTGACCGCGGACTGTCTCAGCCGGGTCCATGGCCCGGACGGCGTGCAGCACGCGCCATTTCTCCAGGCCTTGTGCCAACGCGCTGTTGGCGCTGGGCGGGTCCATGGCCAGGTAGGCGAGGACCTGCAGCAGGTGGTTCTGGACGACGTCGCGCAGGCAGCCGACCGCGTCGTAGAAGGAGCCGCGGTCGGCTACGTCGAAGTCCTCGGCCAGGGTGATCTGCACGTTGTCGACGTAGTCCCGGTGCCACAGGGGTGCCAGGAGCGTGTTGGCGAAGCGGGAGACCATCAGGCTCTCCACGGCCGCGTTGCCGAGGAAGTGGTCGACGCGCAGCAGGTGGTTGGCGTCGAAGTAGGTGCTGAGGTCGTCCTGGAGGGCTCGGGCCGATTCGAGGTCGTGGCCGAAGGGCTTTTCGACGACGAGGCGGGCGTTGCGGTTGAGTCCGGCCTTGGCCAGGGCGGCGGCCACGGTCGTGAACAACGATGGCGGGATGGCCAGGTAGTGCGTGACGAACCCGAACCGGCTCACGGCGTTGCGGAGCCGGACGAACAGGTCGTCGTCGGTGAAGTCGCCGGTGACGATGCTCAGACCGGCGGCGAAGCGCGCGAAGACCTCCTCGTCGATCTCGGCGCCGCTGGCGACGACGGCCTCGCGTGCGTGCTTGCGCAGGGCGTCGTCGTCCCAGTCGGCCGCGGCGACGCCGATGACCGGCACGCCGAGCTTGCCGGCCTCTGTCAGGCGGTAGAGGGCGGGCAGCAGCATCTTCTTGGCGAGGTCGCCGGAGATGCCGAACAGGACGAGCGCGTCGGACTGTTCGAGTTCGGGCGGGGTGAGGGGGGTGTCGCTCACAGCAGGCGTCCTTTCTCAGGTACGCGGTGCACAGGGGCAGTTACCGGGTCTTGGCTCGTTCGGGATCGGCGCTGTGGGTCTCGGCTGGGTGACCGAAGCGGGACTGGAGGGCTTCCTCGATCTGTTCGGCGTCGCGGCCGCGGGTCTCGGGAAGGTAGCGGCTGACGAAGACGAACGCGAAGACGCAGATCGCGGCGAAGATCCAGAAGGTCTCCCCCTGGCCGAGGGCGCCGGCCAGCGGCAGGAACAGGAGGCTGACGATGAAGTTGGAGATCCAGTTGACGGCCGTGGAGGCACTCGATCCCTCCGCGCGGACGGAGGGAGGGAAGATCTCGCCGATGAGTGTCCAGAAGACCGGCCCGAGACCGCCGGCGAACGAGGCGATGTAGATCACCATGAACAGCAGGGTGAGTACGGAGTTCATGCCGACCACGAACGCCAGGCCGAGCAGGAAGACGGACACCGCCATCAGGCCGAGCGACACGAGGACCATGGGGCGGCGCCCCACCCGGTCGACCAGTTTGATCGCCACGAGGGTCATGACGAGGTTGATGGCACCGATGGCGACCGAGTAGAAGATCGAGTTGGAGGCGCTGAGACCGGTCTGCTGGATGATCGTCGGGGCGTAGTAGATGATCGTGTTGATGCCGCCGAACTGCTGTACCGCGGCCAGGGTCAGGCCGACGATCAGGGCGGGCCGTACATCGGGGGCCATCAGCCGCCGGCTCGTTCTGCCCTGCTCGCCGGCCGCCTTCTGCTGTTTGGCGCGCTCGTCCGCGATGCGCCGCTCGGCGCGCTGGACCAACTGGTCGGCGGTGGCGTCGTCGGTGACCGAAGCGATCTCCTTGCGAGCCTTCTCCTTGCGTCCGTGGGAGATCAGCCACTGAGGCGACTCGGGCAGCAGCCAGAGGGAGGCGACGACGAGCAGCGCGGCCGGGATCGCTCCGATGGCGAACATCGAGCGCCAACTGCCGCTGCTGGAGAAGGCGAGGTTGACGAGGTAGGCGACGAGGATGCCTATCGTGATCAACAGTTGGTTCAGGGTGAGCAGCTGGCCGCGGATCGATGTCGGCGAGATCTCCGACAGATACACCGGGACCAGGGCGGAGGCGGCGCCGACGGCAAGGCCGAGGACGACCCGGCCCGCCAGGAGTACGGGGTAGCCGTTGGAGGCCGTCACGATGACCGTGCCGACGATGAACACTGCGCCGATCAGGCCGAGGCTGGGCCGCCGCCCGATCCGCTCCGCCAGCTTGCCGGAGCTCATGGCGCCGATCACAGCGCCGATGAGCAGGACGCTCACCACGCTTCCCTGCTCGAAGGAGTTCAGATCGAAGTCCTTGCGGACGTAGAGCAGAGCACCGGATACGACGCCGGTGTCGAACCCGAACAGGAACCCGCCCATGGCGATGGCGCCCGCCCAGAGCCTGATCTTGCGCAGGCCGGCAGGTGGCACGTCGGTGAGCGGCCCGTGGGTTCCTGGTTCCCTGGAAAAGCCCTGGACCATGTCGTGTCCTTCCCTGGTGACCCCCCGAGACATCGTCTGCGACCTGCGAGGACTCGGACACTGGTCTGGGCCGTTCGGGTGAAGGCCGTCATGGGGTCCCCACTGCCTGACCGGCTACAGGGAAGGGTGGCAAGCGGGTAACTGGCGGCGCGTGAGATGCCCGGTACGGCGCCGGGAGCCGGGCGCCGTACCGGAACTTCTCGGTGGCAGATGTGCTCGACGTCCGTGAGCATGGCGGGGTGCCGAGGAATCGCGGGTGGACCTTGTGGGGCGCGTTGTTGATCGCCGTATTGGCGACCGGGGTGGACCTGGCTACAGATCCCGGATATTCCTTCGTCGCTGTATACGCCATGCTCCCACTGCTCGTAGCCATCAACGGCAGTGTGCGCGCGGTCGTCGTCGCCTGCGTGATGTCGCTCGCTCTGACTCTCGCCATGAGCTGGTTTGACCATGATCTGTGGCACCTGACGGCCTATGGCGGCCTGGTGGGGGTGCTGGGAGCCACCGCGATGGCTCTGTGGGCCCAAAGGACGGGGCGCTCTCGAGAGGGCACGCTGCAACAAGTGGCCCGCGTAGCCGACGCTGTACAGCGTGCACTCCTTCCGGAGCCGGCACGTCGGGTTGGCCCCTTCCAGGTGGCTGCCTCGTACGTGGCTGCAACCGACGAGGCCCAGATCGGCGGCGACTTCTACAAAGTCATCGCCACTCCGCACGGCGTGCGGGGGATGATCGGCGATGTACGTGGCCATGGTCTGGAAGCAGTGCGCACCAGCGCCATGGCGATCGGCATCTTCCGTGAGGCAGCGCACGAAGAAGCGTGCCTGGCGAAGATCGCGGCCCGCCTCGACCGTAGTCTGGAACGTGATGCCGGATTCGAGGGCTTCGCCACCGTCCTGATCTTCAGCACCACGTCTCCGGGTACGGGCGCGGTGCTGAACTTCGGCCACCCTTACCCGTTGGTGCGCACAGCAGCCGGTGCGGTGAGAGAGCTGGAAGTGCCCAGCGGGATGCCCCTGGGGGTGGGGCTGAACGCTGCGGTCGAGGATGCCACGCCAGTCGAGGTACACCTGGCACCGGGTGATGAGGTCCTCCTTGTGACCGACGGGGTGCTCGAAGCGCGCGATGCGAGCGGAGCGTTCTTCCCGCTGGCCCAGAGTTTCGCCGCTGCCCCGCGCCTCGCGCAGCCTGCCGAGGTACTGGCTGTTCTACGGAACGACCTTGCAGACTGGGCGCCGGAGATCGACGACGACTCGGCCATGCTGCTCCTGCGCTACGTCCCTGTCGGGAAGGAGCAGTAGTTCCTCCTGCCGTGCCTGCCCGACGGCAGCCATAGCCCCCAGGGCCTTCTGCAAGGTGCAATGAACTGCCAAGGCGTGCCGGAGTGAGTGGAAGCTAGCCGGTGAGGGAGAGCATGACGCAGCACGCCGTGATCGCGATCAGCGCGGACATCAGCGAAATGTGTGAGGCTCTCTCGCTGTCGCGAACGGCTCCGACAGCCAACGCCAGCACGGCCACTCCCAGACCGACGAATCCTGTGGTCCCGCACACCGCGGTCATCACGAATCTCTCCGTCGTCACGGAGTCTCGCCCCCTATTTTGCGGCCAGTCCCCGTCCGCTTGGTCCTGAACGGCCGATCCTCATGCATGCGAACAGGGATGTCGGGCCTCGGCATACGTGCACTCTTGCGCGCCTTGCAGTTCCCAGCCAGCATTCGCTGCGTCGCCGCGCCCTGCCACTGTGACTACGCCAACCCGGTGACCAAGATCGAGGTCGCTTGCCCTGCCACACGGTTGAGCCCCGGGCATGAAGGACGAACGGTCCACTCATGCCCGGGGGCAGGCGCCGCCGCATGCTCCCCGTGGCAGGCGGCGGCTGGCCACGCGGCACCGGACGGCTGGAGGTGCCCCGTGAGCACCGATCCGTCGGGGGCGGCGGTCGGATGCTCAAGAATCTAACGCGGCCAGCCCTGATTTCGGGGAGTGAAGGAACGATTCTTCATCGGGTGCGTGAAGCCTGCACGCCCGTGCGAATGGGCTGCGCCGACGGCTCCGTGCGGCACGGAGCAGCCGGCGGTCGGCGTCAGCCGTCGATGGTGTCGGTGACCTTGCCGAGCTCCACGAACTTGAAGTTGGTGGCGGGGTAGTCGTTGTCGCCGGGGGCGTCGTGGCCGTCCTGGACGACGAGGAGTGGTGGGGTTACCGGGTTCGGGGGGTTCCGGTCAGGTAGGCGAACACGATGATGTTGGAGTCCCAGTGGCGTTGGGTGGTGAGTTCGCCGCCGCAGGTGATGAGTCGTAGTTCTGCCTTGCTTGTTTTGCCGTACACCTTGTCGGTCGGGAACTGTGACTGCGGCGGAGGTCCTGGACGACGTGCGTGAATATATCGTCGAGCACCTCGGTGGCCCGGATGCGGTGCTGATCGTGGACGACACCGGCTTCCTGAAGAAGGGGGTCCGTTCGGCCGGGGTCCAGCGGCAGTACTTCGGCACGGCCGGGCGGACGGAGAACTGCCAGATCGGGGTCTTCCTCGCCTGTGCAACCGACCGCGGGCGGACCTCCTGGACCGATGATCGCGAAAGGTGCCGCCGGGCCGGCATCGGTGACGAGGCTGCAGTTGAGACCAAAGTGGCCATGGCCAAGGCGATGGTCCGCCGCGCGAACGCGGACGAGACCCCGTTCCGGTGGGTCACAGCGGATGCCGCCTACGGCTTGTCCAAGGGCTGGCGATCAGAGCTGGAGGCGGCGGACGTCTTCCACGTCACGGCCACCACCCGGCACGACACCGTCCGTCACCCGCTGGGCGATCGACCACCCCGTCCACGACCTGTTCAACGGTCTTGCCCGGCAGAATGGAAGCGCCGGTCCTGCGGCAGCGGGGCTCACGGCCAGCGAATCTATGACTGGGCCCGCGTTGAAGTCCGGCCCTGGCACCGACCTGACCGCCGCCATTGGGTGATCGCCCGCCGCAGAATCAGCCGGCCCGGGGAGATCTCCTACTACATCGCCTACTGCCCCGCCGAGACCACGCTTGATGAGCTGATCCGTATCGCCGGCAGCCGGTGGGCCATCGAGGAATGCTTCCAGACGGCGAAGCAGGAGTGCGGCCTGGACGACTACCAGGTCCGCCGCTATCCCGGCTGGCACCGCCACATGACCCTGGCCATGGCCGCCCACGCCTGCCTCACGATCCTGCGGGCCCGCGAGCTGGACACCGACAAAGCAGAAACGGATCCTCCCGGCTCATCCACCTCAGTCTTGCAGAAATCAGACGCCTCATCACATGTCTGACCGACCACAGGCAACCGCCCGTCGAACACATCCTGCATTGGTCGACTTGGCGTCGTCAGCGCCAACACCAAGCCCGCACCAGTCACTACAAACGCCGCAGACACAGTCCCTGACCTGGCCATCAGTCACATCAGACACCGTTGCAGTACTAGGGTGCCAGCCTGCCCTTGACCACGGCGTCACCGGTTACAGGGTCATCGACATCTGGTTGCCCTGCCCGGACGCTACCAACGCGCCGACGCCGACGCCGACGCCGACGGCAGGTCGTCAGGCTTCGAAGGCAGAGGATTCTAGCCAGGGCGTGGCCGCAGACCCCGTCTGTGGACTCGGCAAGCTTTCCCGAGAGCTTGTCCCGCGCTACCTTCCGTGCCATGTCCGAACCCGCCCGCCCGTTACCGGGCCGGTCAGCCGCCGAGCTGAACGCACAGATCCGGGACTTGATGCTGCTGACCGGCGGCCTCCTGAACGACCGGCAGCGCCACCCTGGTGGCAGCCTGGTGGTCCGCCGTGCACCGAGAACGGCTGCTGACGGCAAGCGCAACTGCGCACTCGCCCCGACACGGGCCCCGTGCCGGAAAGGCCGCCGGCCTACGGGAGTTCGCCGCCTCCGGGGACTGGCTCACCATCTACTACCTGCCGCCGTGCGCACCCGACCTCAACCCCGTCGAAGGGATCTGGTCACTGCTGCGACGCGGCCGGCTCTCCAACATCGCCTTCAGTAACCCTGAACACCTCTTCCAGCGGATCCTCCGCGGTTTACGGCAGATCCAGTACCGCAGCAACCTCATAGACGGCAGCCTCGCCGAGGCCGGCCTGGCCATCAGCCCCCTGAGGAACCCAACGACATCACGAGTTCATTCTGAGTAGGTAACGGGAGCGCTGGGCGCCGCCCGTCGAACGCTGAGAACCCGGGCCCGAATGCATGGCATTCCCGCTCACTGCTCAGTGCGGGCCACGCCGCCCTGACTGGACCGCCGTTGTGGCCGGTGGTGCACGCGTAGCAGGACGGGGCCTTCGAATGAGTCCAAGGCGAGTTCGCGTTGCATTGTGAGAAAACGTTTCCTCTGGGCGACCTGGGCGTGCGTTGGTTCATGGTGGCTGCGCTGGGCAGCCCGCTCCCTCTCCAGAGCTTGCCCCAGGTGCCGCCGAGCCTCGTCGAACGGCTGCAGCAGGTCGTCCGCCGCGAAGTCTTGCAGGGCGGTGCCGGGCTCCGCGGCGTTCGGTGGCGCGATCCCTCTGAGTCGGTGGTCGAAGTCACCTTGTAGGCGGTCCAGCTGGTCGAGGAGATCCGCAAGAGAGGGGTTCTCGGTCCGGACTGCCGCAGCACCCGCTCCGCAGGTGCAGCCTGAAGCGCGGACGGCGCGGGTATCGGAATTTGATTGATCATCAATCTGCATATTCACCCAACGACTTCGTCCGGTTCATGGAACCGCCCAATCGGGTGAGGGTGCGTCCTCGGTGCCGCGAGCAGCGGCTGGCGCATCACGATAACCGCCGAGGGAGCACTGCCCCGGGCAAGTCGTGGTGCCCCGGCGGGCGTTGCCGCCACGTCCCGTTGTGGCTCCGACGCCTTCGAACGCGCGCTCAGCGTGGCAGGCGGATGGGTGAGGAACACCGCGCGGCGAGAGCCTGATGCGACTCCGGGGACGCCACTGACATGGGGCGGTTCCCCCGGACTCGTGCGCGACCGCTGAGGATGAACCTGGAGTGGCTGCGCCCCTCTGCCTAACAACCGTGGCGGAAGGCGGACACCGTACCTGCGGCGATCCTCCGGAAAGAGCAACGTGTGGCACCTCCTAGCTCAGGTCGGAGGTGGCCTCGCCGGCTGCCGTCGTTCAGCCAGTGTTGTCATGTGGCCGCGGTGACTATCCGCGAGGCTCGGTCGGTCTGTCCGCGGCAGCGTGATTCAAACGCGGCTGGGGGCGCGATGGGCGCTGTCATTCGCTGACTTCCCTTCAGGGAGGCGAAGCTGGCGATGTGTTCGCGATCTGGTGCGCGGCGGAGGGAGGGCGAAGGCGGCAAATGAACGAATCAGCGCCCGAATGACTGACTCAGCGCGACGGACCGAACACCCCCGGGTAGTACTGGTCGACGTCGGGCACCGTGCCCGATGCGCAGTGATCTGGGATGTGGAAGGAACACGATGGTCTCAGTCAAGATGGGCAGGACGGGTCGTGCAGCCGTGGGCGTTGCCATGGCTGCAACCGTGGTGGCCGCGGCGGCCGGCACGGCGCACGCCACATGCGGTCCGAACTCCGCCTTCGGCCTGGCGGCATCGCTGGGCCCGGTCGACACGGGCCAGGTGGCGCTTTCCCGCTACCCTGCGGGACCGGCCAAGAATGCTGTGGCCGACGTGTCCCTCGACGAGTTCGGCAAGGTCACCGGCGTATCGAGTTCGTCGACCGGGTCTGTGTCGAAGGGCACACGGACGACGGCCGCCAAGATCGTGAGCGCACGCCTCAACCTGCTCACCGCCTCTCTCACCACGGACGCCGTGACCAGCAGATGCACCGCGAAGCCGGGATCGGCGCCGAAGGGGTCAGTGGAAATCCTTGACGCCAACGTCAAGGCCCTGGGCGGCATCGTGCCGGGGGGCTCCGGGGCCGTACACCTGCCCGCGTCTCCCGCGCCGAACACCAAGGTGACTCTGCCGGGCATCGGCGAGGCCGTGCTCAACGAGCAGATCAAGAACCACGACGGCTCGCTGACGGTGAACGCGCTGCGTCTGAACGTCGCCCCGCTGGACGGCACCGTCGTCATCGCCTCGGCAACGTGCAAGGCTGGTACTCCGGGCAAGGCTGACCCCAGCACGGGCACCGGGAACAACCCGCCGAGCGACACCGGTCCCGGCAAGGGTGGCAACGCCCCAGTCACCGGCTCGGTCACCGGAAGCACCCTCGACCCCACCGGTAAGCCCGTTGCCGGTGCCACGCTCCGCTTGACCAATCCCGCCGGCGCCGACCCCACCTGCACCACCAACGCCAAGGGCCTGTGCACCTTCCCCGAGCTGAAGGCGAACACCTACCGCCTCTGCGTCACCGGCGCCCCTGACGGCTACTCCATGCCCAAGGCCGCCTGCAAGGGCTCGGTCGACGTCACCGACAAGAACGTCAAGGTCGCCTTCACCCTCCCGAAGACCGCACCCGCTCCGGCCCCGGCCCCGGCCAAGGGCTCCGTTACCGGAATCTCGGTGGACCGCGACGGCAAGCGGATCGGGGGCACCGTGTTCCAGCTCAAGACGCCGGTGGGGGCCGACCCGTCCTGCACCACCGGCAGCAAGGGCTCGTGTGCGTTCCCGGAGCTCAAGGCCGAGACGTACCGCCTGTGCGTGATCGACGTGGCGGACGGCTACAGCCTGCCCAAGGCGCCGTGCAAGGCCGTCAAGGTCGCCGGCAAGAACGTGAACGTGACGTTCACCATCCCCGCTGAAGACGGCAAGAAGGGCTGACCCACAGCGGTCCGGAACAGCACAGGGCATGGAGGTGGGCCCGTCCTCGACGGGCCCACCTCCGCGTCACCGTTCAGACCGGAAAGCTAGCCGAAGGTGATGCCCAGGTCCTGCGGCAGCGGGTCCGAGACAACGGTCGGATCCTCACTGATGCCGTCGGAGCCGAAGCCCTGGGCGATCAGAACGTCGTCGGGCAGGACTTCACCCGGCCGCGGCATGACACGGTTTCCGGTACCCGGCTTGGTGCCCCATACGTAGACTTGGTCGCCTACCTCAAGCAGGTTGAAAAGCCGCTTCGCGTCGGACTCGTACATGTTCACGCAACCGTGCGAGCCCGACTTGAACAGGTCGTTTTTCGTTCCGTGGAACGCCTGACCGCCGTCGAAGAACTGCGAATACGGCATGGGCGCGTTGTTGTACAGCGTTGAGAAGTGGCGCTCGTGCTTGAGGTAGATCTCGTGCCACCCGGTACGGGTCTCGTAGCCGTCCTTCCCACTGCGGATGGGAACCGGTGTGAAGATCACCTTCTTGCTCTTCTGCACCCACAGGATCTGACGATTCAGGTCGACGCACGTCACGCGGTATGTGCGCACCGGGCACTCACCGCGAGCGTTGGGGTTGTTCCTGACCTCGTGCACCAGAAGGGTGCGGTAGGTCCTGAGGTCGGCGCGGCCGTCGGCCGGCTTGAGGCCCAGCTTCTGCTGGAGCGCACGGATGGCTTGGCAGTCCTCGACCGACTGCCTGCCGTCCTCGGGCAGATTCAGCTTTTTCTCCAACTGCCACTGGTAGGGGCCGGAGGGCGCGGTACAGGCCTCGGCCCGCACCGCGGTACCGGCCAGTGCGGCTGCAGGCGAGGCGACGAGAGTGCCGGCCAGCACTGCCGTGCCGGTCAGCAGGACTATGGCGGAGGGTATAGGCGGCTTCACGGCACACACCGATCCTTCTCCCGGCGAGCGGGGGGTAGACATCGATCACAGTGCTACAACCCGCCAGCCCACCTCGCTGCACTGACTGCTCCGCATGGCCCAACGCGGAACCTGACACGCTGTGCGGCCCCGTCCCGGCCAGAGGATACGTTCCGATACTCGGACAGGGGGCACCTTCTGGTCGTATGCGGCCAGCGCTTACGCGGTTGTGGTCCAGACGGTGAGTGTTGGCAGGGTGAACAGGTAGGTGATCGCGCAGGTTCGGAGTGCCACGTCCGTGGCGCGTGCGGACGGTCCGCAGCTGCCTGTGATCCGCTGCCAGGGACTGGTGGAGGTGTTGTCGCCGCCGTCATCGAAAAGCAGTGCACACACGAGGAGCAGAACGTCGGCCGTGGCGAGCAGGGGCCACGCCGATGATGGCGCGGAGAAGCCGGCGTAGATGAGCGGCCCCAACACGATCGCAGGGACTGTGCCGAGCGACAGAATACTCACGGCGATCGCGATGAGGGCGTACCAGCCGAAAGCTGTCAGCCGCAGGAGTACCACCAGGCCCACGATGCAGATCTGAATCAGTCCCATCGGCACTGGGTGCCCCCTGTGTCGAATACGGGGTGCGGCGGTCGGCGTCGAGGTTCGCGCGTGGCGGCAGGTCGATCTCGAGGCCCGATCGCTCCTCCCAGGCAGCTGCCGAAGGCGCCCCTCACGGTGCTTCATCCCCGGCCATTGACGGAAGGAGCCGCAGTGACTTCTGCACCTCCATGCGCATGACCTCGTCCTGCAAGCCGGTGAAAAGTGTGAGGGCAGCCCGGTAGGCCTCGGCCGCCTCGCTGTTGCGGCGCAGCCGGCGCAGCACGTCCCCCAGGTCGCGCCAGGTGTGCGCGGTCGAGGAATGGTTGCCGACGGCCTGGAAACAGACCACGGCCTCCCGCAGTGTCGCTGCCGCTTGTGTCATACGGCCTATGAGAGCGAGTGTGTTGCCCAGGTTGCGCCCGGTCCGCCCCTCGCGTTCGCGATCACCGCTCTCTCGCATCAGCTCGCGGGCCCGCTCGTGTGCACGGGCGGCCTTTTCGTAGCGTTTCAGGTGCTGCAAGGCAGTTCCCAGGGTCCCCCACGCGGTGGCCTCGCCGTGGAGATCGCCGATCCGGCGCGCGGTGTCGCGGGCCAGCTCCGCCAGCGGGACCAACTCGCCGACCTGCCCGCGCTCCTGGAGATGGCGGGCCAGCAGGACGGGCAGCGCGACAGTCAGGTGTGGGCGGTGGACACGCGCGGCCCGCGCGACGGCCAGCAGCGTGGGCCATTCCTCGTCGAGCCATATCTCGTTGAGCCATTTCCCGTTCTTGGTGAAGGAGGGGAATACGTGCGTCGGCGCGTCATCGCTGTGATAGGCGCCACCACGCGCGATGGCAGCGCCCTGCACCAGCG
This sequence comes from Streptomyces sp. NPDC025806, assembly GCF_055558275.1. Taxonomy (NCBI): domain Bacteria; kingdom Bacillati; phylum Actinomycetota; class Actinomycetes; order Kitasatosporales; family Streptomycetaceae; genus Streptomyces; species Streptomyces sp. NPDC025806. The sequence continues at coordinate 543,042 of NZ_JBVHMU010000005.1, forward strand.
TCTCGTAGTGGTCCAGCAGCGCCAGCGGGGCGTCCTGCGGGTCCACCGAGTACAGCCACAGAGCCGTCGCGTCCCCCGGGCGGGGCGCGAGCAGGGCGGGCAGCGTCCCGCGGTGGGAGGGAAGACGCTGCGCCAGCAGCCGCCACAGGGCGGGACCGGAGCGGGCGTAGGCAGCCGTGAGTAGCGAGGCGCACACGCCGTCCCACTCCCCGTCGTCGGCTGCGCGCCCGTAGTCCAGCGCCGCACCGGCGGGGTGCGCCGCCGACACCAGATCCGTGACGTCCAGCGCCAACTTCGCGCGTATGCGGCGGATCACCGCGGGAGCACGGTGCGGGTCGGCATCGGTCACCTTCGGGGGAAAGGGAGTGGGATCGGGCAGTACCGCCAGGGCGGACCGGGCCAGCACGGCACTGTCGCCGGCCAGGTCCAGCCGCAGCAGGCGGGACATCCCCGCAGCCAGGACATCGGGGAAATGAGGGCGCGAGGACAGGGCACACAGCACCTCCTCAGGCAGCCGGTGGCTTTTGTGGGCGTTGATGAACAGCTCCCAGTCGGTGCCTTGTTCGGGGAGGGTGGCGTCCAGTACCTGCTGCGCTGACACCGCGTCCGGTTGCGCCCGGAGCTCGGAGATCAGATTGTCGGCAGCGGGCCTGTGAGGCCGGCGGGCGGCGAGCAGCCGGCGCAGGCGCGCGTCGCGGAGAGCGTCGCGTATCATGCCCGCGTCGAGAGAAGGGTCCCTGCCGTACAACCACGCCCGCATCTCGGGCGGACGCAAGCGGAAGTCCCAACTGTGGCGCGCCCACTGCACGTACGGATCCCGTGGCGCGAGGCCGGCCCTGTGTATCCGTTCCAGGGAATGGACCAGGATCTCCTCACGCACCCGTACGCCGCGCAGGGTGTACGTGGCGGCGTCCTCCAGCTCCTCGTCGTCCAAGCCGGCGAGGAGCGCGGTGAGGACGGCGGGCGGCGCCTGGGCCAGTATCCGCAGATCGAGGTCAAGGTCGAGGTGCCGGGGCGGCGGGTCCAGGCGGGAGAGCAGCCCGGTGAGCGGGCCCGCGTGCGTGCGCAGCAGCGCGGCAGCGAGCAGCCAGGTGTGCTGGTCTCGCCCAACTCCGCACGCAGCCACACGCCCAGCGCGTCCCACAGGGCATAGAGGGCGCCGGGGTCTGCGAAGTCGTCGGCAGCGTGCAAGAGGACGTCGATGCGGTTGGTGGCGCGGAGCGCCCGGCCGGCGTCGCCGGTGGCCAGCAGGTGGCGCAGCAGAGAGGCGGACACCTCGGCGGTGTGCGCGAGAACGAGGTCGCACACCGAGTCTGGGAGAGCGGCCTTACGGTGGACCAGGCGGTTGGCTGCCGCCGAATTCCAGGGCGTGAGCAGCGTGAGAGTGAGGTCTTCTGGGCAGTCGGGCCGCCCCAGCAGCGCCTGCACCTGCTCGACGAGCGGAAACGGCTTACGACGGTGGGCGGCGGCTACGGCAGCCCAGTCCACTGGGGCGGCGGAGGCGAGGAGGGAGTCACCTTCCTCGAACGTAGGACAGGAACGCAGCTCCCATGACGGATCCTTCGCAAGCATGGCGGATGCGGGGTTGCTCACCATCGCCACGTCCTTCGGCGCAAGGCAGTCCGCCCCTGCGGCCTCCAGCCCCGTATCGGCAAGCTCCGTCAGCGCGGCGTCTCGCTCCACGGCGGGCAGGAGGCAGGCGGCCCACCGCAGAAGATGTACGTAGTGCGCGCACTGATGGGCCTCCTGAGGTACCTCGTACCAGCCCAACCGCCCTACGCCCATGCCGATCCCCCCGGTAGCTGGCTGATCGTAGCTACCGCCACGCACCAGGTCCAGGCAGCCCATGGACGGGCAGCCAGGAAGGCAGGCGGCGCTTCGCTCCCGGTTCTGCCCTGAGTAACCGGTTGCAGGGGCACGGTGACCTCTTCCGCTGCTTGGCGCCGGCGGATCCGGATCAAGCGCGGGAGCCATGGCGATGCGCAGTGCAGGCCGACAGCGGATCTCCGCACTTGAGTGGAGCAGGCCGTGGGTTCCGGCAGGCCAGGCGAACACTCAGTAGTTCCTCATCCCGTGGGACATCGACGTAAGTTCGCGAGCAGACGCGAGACGCGACCGGGCAAAGTCCCCTTTCCATCTGGAAATGGTGAAGCACTACCTGGAACTTGACGCGGCCCTCGAGCTCGTCGTCTTCCGCTCCCCGTCGGGCTGGCCGTCCTCGACCTCTCCCCACACGCGCAGCAGGCTGAAGCGTTGCTCCGCCTCATCCACGAGGGGGAATATCGCCCGGGGGCGGATATGTCGCGCGCGATCTCCTTGCTCATCCCTGTATGCGGTCAGGAGATGAGCCACGACAAGCACCAGTTCTTGTCGGCCGCCGTCGCCTCGGTCGGCCTCGGCCAGGGGCGCATCCCTGCACCCTGGAGAGGCACCTCCTGGACGCGGCCACGGCCAGCGCCAACGTGACTGAGCGCCACGTAGCTCAGCAGCTCACCGCGCACTGGTGATGGCCGTCGGCCTGGCCTACATCGGCCATAGCGTCGGCTGAATGGAACACGACGACAACTCCCAGCACCATGTGCAGATAGCCGCTCACGGAGGTGGGGTCGACGTCGCGATCGACGGCAAGTGGGTGGATCCAAGTACGGCCAGGGCGCACTCGATTACCTACCTCGCGGGCGAACAGCCGGAGGTCCTTTTGCTAGTCGCGGACCGCAACGACACGCAGTGGTCCGGGACAGCCCGGGTCTTGGTGGCCGACCTCTCTGAACCCGGGCCGGCGGCGGCCGTGTTCCTCGTCGCGATCGACCCGGAGACGCTGGAGCGGTCCGCACTGTCCCGGCCCGATCTCCGCACTGAGCCGTACCCCCTGACGAAGGCCATGCTCACCCAGCTCGGAGAATGGGTTCGTGGCCTTTGACGTGGACGGCGCCCGGCGCGTTGTCGCCCGCATCCTCGACGACAGGCCTCGATGACGCTGTCGACGAACAGTCCGTGGTCATCACCCGCCGCAAGGCCACCCGTAACCATCGGCTTATCGCAGCCGAGGAAGCGAACTGCCTGTTCAACCGCGAACGCCCCACAGCCGGCACGGATTCACCAAAGCCAAGATCAGGCGTTCTCTGACCAAGGTCCGCTTGAACGCCCGGCACGTGACCACTCTCCGATCACGCCACCAACCTGGACGAGAACACGATCGCCGGCGCGCACACCAGCGCCATGGCCTGCACCTTCACGATGAAACGGCCTCGAAGGGAGGGGCCGCCACTACGCGTTGCCCGTCCACTTCTGGTCGACCGCTGTCGTAAGGCCCCGCCGACAACGGGACCGCGTCGAGGAGTGGTTCAGGAAGTGGTGCCTGAGGCTGAGTTGGGATCCGTGGTCGGCCGTACCTGGTGTTCCGTGGTTCGTACGATCGGTTCGAGGGATCCGTGCGGTCCCGGGCCTCACTGAGCGGGCGTCGGCCTGGCCAACGCCGTGCGTGGATGCTGGGTGCGGTGCATGGGATGTGACCAGTGCTGTGACGCATCGGCTGTGTCTCGACGGCTCGTATGTCGGGCGGTCCCTGGACTTAACACGGTCGGCTCGAACTCTCGGTCCTGCTTTTGGTCCGCCAGTTCGCTCACGAGGATCGTGCATACCATTGCTCGGTGTGTGAGGGGCGTCCCCCCGCACGACATGCTGGCGCGACAGGGCTGGCCTGGCACGCCAACGCGAGCCCTTCCCCGTGCCTGGTGCGCAACGAACCGAGCACTGTCCGTCGGTGGGTTCGTCCAGCCGCGGTGACGGGACGTTTCTCCATGCTGTAGCACTGGAGGATCTCGTTTGGCCCAATCGCCGTGACCGGGGTGGGCGCCGGACGTTGAGGCGGGCAAACCGGCCGCGCTCTCAGCGGCCGACCTGAACGAGGAGTAGTTGATGTCTCGCATCTCGAAGGCTGCGGCAGTCGTCGCCGGCACGGGCGCGGTCGTGCTGGGCGGAGCTGGATTTGCCGTGGCGGACGCTGGGGCGGATGCCGCTGCGGTCGGCTCGCCCGGCGTGGCCTCCGGCAACGTCGCGCAGGCGCCGGTCCACGTCCCCGTGAACTTTTGCGGCAACACCGTGAACGTGATCGGTGCCCTGAACCCGGCCTTCGGCAACACCTGCGTGAACACGGGCTCCGGCGCGCACGCGGACGCCGTCGCGGCGGGCTCGCCCGGTGTCGGCTCGGGCAACGTGGCACAGGCCCCGATCCACGTCCCGGTCAACGCGTGTGGCAACTCCGTGAACGTGATCGGTGCGCTGAACCCGGCCCTCGGCAACACCTGCCTGAATGACGGCGACGCCGACAACGATGCGGGCGCGGGCGCAGGCGCGAGCGATGGCGGCACGGGCTCGGGTGACGGCGGTACGGGCTCGGGTGATGGCGGTACGGGCTCGGGTGATGGTGGCACGGGCTCGGGTCTCGGTGACGCCATGGACGGTTACGGCGCGGGTGACCTCGTGAGCGGCTACGGAGACTGACCTTCGCTTCCGGCCGACTCCGGCGGTCCTGCGATGGACTGACCACCAACAGCCCATCGTGGGGCCGCGCGGCGCCGTGGGTCGGCGGGATGTGTATTCGACGGCCTGGTCTGGGATTGTGCCCAACCTGCCGTGATGGGTTGCTGCAGCGCCCTTCCGGCCTCCCCGAGTCGGCGGGCGCTGTGCCGTGTCACCGCAGTGCGACGCACGACTGGGGCGGGGCTCGCACGGGGGACGTCTGGAACCCCGCCGCGCCTACGCGTCAGCCCAGGTGCCAGCAGGTGGCGTCGAAGGTGGCCACGTGGACGCTGCCCGCTGTGGCGCGGACGCCATCGAACCAGCATCCGTGCACGTCGCCGGCCCGGGCTGAGGCGGGGGACGCTGTGAGGAAGCCGACAGCGAACAGGCCTGCCAGAACGATCGACAAGCGCCGAAGCATGTTGTTCTCCTTCGAAGTAGGGAAACTCACCGGGACTCTTCACGAGAAGCCCTCGGAGCGCACGCTGGGTGACGCGACCGGGTGGTGGGCCCGCCCCGCTGATGCTGAGACGCACTTGCCGTGCCTCAGTTGTCGCCGGACTCAGAGTGACGGCGGTCATGCCAATCTCGCCATGGGCGGCCATTTAGAGGTCCAAAGGCGTGGGATGTGTCGGTGGGTGGCCCGCGCAACGCATCCCGGGCGGCACCCACCGCGCGGTCGACCAACTCCGCGGACGCCGACGGTACGTCCCCGACGATGCGCCCCGTGACCGGGTCGAAGAGCGGAAACGGATCACCGGATGCGTCGAAGGCGCCTTCCTCGTAATGCCGCACAGGTGAACTCACCTTGCAGACCTCCCTGACCAGACTGGGGACATCGGTTCCGCACCCCCGGAGCGTGCAGGCATCATGCGCCGACTCCGGTATGCCAATGCCAATCGGCACTGTTCCCCTACCGAAATCGGTATGGCAGGGCCGTGGCGTGGCCCGACACCTCAGCGAAGGCGCCCCCGTGCGCGCGACGAACGCCCTGAAGAAGGCAGGCCCGTGGACCTGCTGAACGGCCGCCTGAAGTTCCGGCACCTGACGCTTCTCGTCACCATCGCGCAGCACGGCGCAGTGGCCAGGGCCGCCGAGTCCCTGCACCTCACACAGCCGGCGGCGACCCGGACCCTGCGCGAACTGGAGACCATCGCGGACCTGCCGCTGTTCGTGCGCGAACCGCGCGGCATGCGCTCGACGACGTACGGCGAAGCACTGGCCGCGCACGCACGCGCGGTCCTCACGGGGATGCGCAGGGCCGTGGAACACCTGGAGGGCCTGCGCCAGGGCCACGAAGGCACGGTGGGCACACGCCTCGCGGGCGCCAACGTGCTGCTCCCGCGTGCGGTCGCCCGACCGAAACAGCAGCACCCGCGCCTGACCGTGGTCGTACGGGAAGGAACCCTCGATGTCCTTCACCCCGCTCTGCTCAGCGGGGAACTGGACGTGATCGTGGGCCGCGTGGCGCCGCCGCCGAGGGACGGAGAGTGGCTGCACCAGCGTCTGCTGTGCCGGGAGCGGATCACGCTGGCGATCCGTGCCGGCCACCCCCCTGCTCGACGCGACGACACTCACCCTGACGGACGCGCTGGCCCCACCCGTGGATCCTGCCGGTCGAACAGACAGCGCTGCGCCAGGAACTGGGCGCCCTGTTCGTCGAGCGCGGTCTGGCGCTGCCGGCGGAGCGGGTGGAGTGCACGTCGATCCTGACGATGCGGGCCCTGCTTCTGCAGACGGACATGGTGGCGCTGTTGTCGGAACTCGTCCTGCGCGACGACGAGCGCTTGGCCGCCGCTGCCGGTGGAACCTCCGTCGGTGGACCGCACAGTGGGTACGACCGAGGCGGCCCGTCGCACACGCATGCCCGCACTCCTGGCGCTCCTGGAGCACCTGGACGCCGAGGCGGCGCTGCTGCGCGAGACACTCCGGAACGGAACAGCCTGCTAAAGCGTGTTGCACAAGGCTGTGTTTGGGCAGGTCAGGGCTTGTGAAGGCGGTCTTCTGGTCACGATGTGAGCGCGAGGTTGTGCATGTGGGCGATGACTGCACGGCGAGGCCTGCCATGTTCGTCGCCGTTGACTCGATTCCGGATCCGTGTGGGACCTCAAGGACCGACTGGCTGCTCGGGAACCGCAGGAACAACTGCGCACTAATCAGCAGGGCTGGCGCTGACCTTGTTGATCTGTCATCTTGCCGTTGGTAGGCGGTGATAGCAGATCAGGAAGGCGGCGAGCCCTGCGAGGCAGGGAAGCTCTCGGCCTTGCGCTCGTAGCGCCGGTGCAGGCGGCGACATCGGCTCAGCCACGACATCGTGCGCTCCACCGCCCAGCGGTGCCGTCCAAGACGGTCACTGGCTCCGATATCCCGGCGGACGATTCGTGGCACGATCTGCCGGAGGCGCAACCAGCTGTGCAGGAGGAGCTGCACCCACGGAGCGTGTCCGGCGGCACCGCTATCCTTCCCTGGTCGTGGGGGGAGGGCTGAGGAGCATGTCTGCAGGCATCAGGCCGGGTCGGTCGGTGGGCCGTGGCCGGTACGTACTCGAAGAGCTGATCGGCGAGGGCGG